>JAXDJH010000023.1:0-286784 GCA_034663635.1 Actinomycetota bacterium
CGTGCAACACAAGCAATGACAAGTGCACTTAAGCCAACCACCCTCAACCGCCCCGCCGTTTAGCATCGAAGAGTCCCTCTAGAAACGGACCTTCGCTTTCATGGCCGACAGAGACGTACTACCTCAAGAACTGGATTTCCGCGAATATCTGCGGGTTCTAAAGGGACGCAAGTGGACGATCATCCTCGTCCTGCTTCTAACCTTGGGCGTCGCGCTAGGGCTCTCGTACCGGCAGACCCCCCAATACCAGGCGTCCGGCCGGCTGCTCGTCAAGCCGCTGCCGTCCCAGCCATTCCCGAACATCGTCACCGAGAGCCAGGTGGTCGAATCCTCGGCCGTTGCCGAGGTCGTTCAGGAAGATCTCCCCACGGACGTCTCCATCACCTCCCTTATCGGCCACCTCAGTGTCGACCCCTTCCGCGAATCGCAAGTGAATCAAAGTGAGGTCCTCACCGTGTCGTACGTGTCGACCGATCCAAACTTCGCCGCTCAGGCGACCAACTCGTTCATGGATAGCTACATCAAGTTCCGTGAGGACCGGGCGCTGTCGGGAGTTCGGAGGACGACATCGTCGGTCACGTCCCGTATGGAAGACGTGCGCGTGGATCTGGAGGACGTCTCCGGTCGGATCGAAGCTGCGCGGAATGCAAACGACGAGGCCTCGATAGCCCCTCTCGAGACCGAGCGGAGTGTCCTAAGCGCGCGTCTCGGAGTGCTCCAACAGCGACTCGACGAAGCGCAGGCGTCGACCTTGCAGATCAGCGGTGGTGAGGTCCTCGAGGAGGCAGCCGTCCCCGGCGCCCCCGTTTCGCCGAACCACACGACCAACGGGGTTCTTGGAGCTTTCCTCGGCCTGTTCCTCGGCATCAGCATCGCGTTCCTCCGCGAGCACCTCGACGATCGCTTTCGGAGCCGCGACGAGGTTGAGCGCGCGATCGAAGCTCCCGTACTGGCCAATGTCAGCAAGTTCCCCGTGCCGAAGGGCCGAAAGGACAATTACCTCGCCCTCGTGGAAGACCCCGCCGGGGCCGCATCGGAGTCGTACCGGAATATGCGCACCAACCTCGAGTTCATCGTTACGCAACAGGGGATCTCAAGCGTGCTCATGACGAGCCCTTCTGCGCATGAAGGCAAGACCGTCACGACCTCCAACCTCGCTGCCGCGATGGCGACGGCGGGTCGACGGATCTGCATCGTCTCGGCCGACCTCCGAAGGCCGACCCTCGAGGGCTACTTCGGAGCGGAGGTGAACGTCGGGCTTTCCAACTGGCTACAGGGGGAAGCTGACGAGAACATGCCGATCGTCCAGCGGACCAAAGTCCCGAACGTCGACATCGTCACGAGCGGTCGCATCCCTAAGAACCCTGCTGAGTTGCTGACCTCGGTTCGCCTTCCGCAACTTCTCGCCAGGCTCGAGTCGGAATACGACCTGGTTCTCGTCGACTCGCCGCCCGTGCTCCCCGTGGCTGATGCAGTGATCGTCGCGTCCCACGTCGGCGGAGCCATTCTGATTTTGAACGCGGTCACCACGAAGCGCTCGCCTGCTATCCACGCCCGAGAGCAACTGGAGCGGGTCGGGTGCCAGATCCTTGGGTCGGTCCTGAACTCGATCGATCTATCGGCGCCTTCGTACTACTACCAGCCCTACTACTACACGGGCTACCGGCCGGATGCCTATTACGGCGAAGGGACGATCAAGAGCGACCACTCTCGTCCGGCCAAGCGCCGACCGCTGAGCCGTCGGTACCGCTCTAAACACTGAGAGATGGACAAAGCAAAAGGCCCCGGTTTCCCGGGGCCTTTTTGCTGGGAGGCTTTCTTAGCCGACGAGCGCCTTCGAGATCGTGTTCAGGAAGAGCGCCTTGCCTGCTGCGGTCATGTTGTTGGGGTTGGAGCGGAAGCCCCAGAGCGTGTCGTGGTGTCCGGCCGTGGTCTGGTCGAGAACCATGTGGTACAGGGAGTCACCGACCATGTCTGCGGTGCAGGTGATGTTCTCGGGGGCCGGGTTGTAAGCGGCCAGAGCGGAGCTCGCCGTGTTGAAGAGCTTGGTGACGCCGCCGTTCTCTAGGTTGGCCGAGTCGCTGCTGGTGTACATCGAGTTCATCCAACCGAGGGCCGGAGCGGTCTGGTCGAAGAAGCAGGATCCTCCTTGGCCGATTCCGAGGACCGGCGTTCCGGAGTTCTCGATGGCGGTCACGGCTGCATCGGTGCCCCATCCTGCCCAGCAGTCCGAAGCGGTGTCATCACCAACGACGACGAGGTCGTAGCTGGAGAAGCTCGAGCTGGCGACTCGACTCAGCTGCAGCGCGGTGACCTGGTAGCCGGCTTGCCGTGCGACGTTGAAGAAGCTGCCGGCCCACGCTTGGTCGGTGTTGCCGATGTAGGCGATCTTCGGTGCGGTGGCGGCCGAGGCTGCCGGAGCTGCAACGATGCTTCCCAGTGCGACTGTCATCCCCAGAACTGCTGCGAACTTCTTGATCCGTCCCTGCATGTCTCTCTCCCTTTGCTCTGTAGCCCGGCTGGCCCCCTTGGCCCCGTGGCTTTGCGTCCCCGCCTCTCGACGGGTTTGCCTTTGTGCCTGTAGTTATGTATCGCCCTCCCCAGCCTCGGACTAGATGCCTAATCCGGACAAGATTTCGGTGGTTGTGTCCGGATTTGACCTGGGGCAAAACGGACATGGTGAGGGGTCATGAGATGGTGAAACAGCCCCGAAAACGGACGCGGTGACTAGTCATCCAGGAGCACCAGGGGTGGAGATGGGGCGGCGAGTCCGGGAGGGTCGGAAAACGGTGGATGTATCGAGTCCTCAGATCACTCCAAGGATCCATACGATCGCGAGCCGATTGGCCGTCGATGCCGCGACGGTTCAGGTCTTCGGAGCCCTAGGGGCCCGTTCGGTCTCGGCCCTTCTCCTTAAAGGGCCCTCCACGGCCCCTTGGATGCCTCCGGGAGGACCTGATTACTACTCCGATACCGACATCCTGGTCGGCCCCCCTGAGCGTTCTTCGGCCGAGATCGTTCTGACCGCTCTCGGTTTCGAGCTGCTGCCGGGCGCGACGAGGCCGGGTGCTCACGACGAGCACTGGGAGAGGTCGGACGGGGCCGTGGTCGACGTCCACCGAACGATCCCCGGCGTGGGCGTGTCGGATGCGGATCTGTGGGCCGTGCTGAGTCGCGATCGGGCCGAGGTGGAGGTGGCCGGCGCCCTGATCCCGACTTTGTCGGTGCCCGCGCGCTGCGTCCACATCGCGCTCCACGCTCTTCAGAACGGTGTGCAGGGGTTCAGGTCGCTCAGGCTCCTAGGTGGCGCGGTCGAATCGGTTGAGGACACCGTCTGGGTCGAGGCCGTCCGCTTGGCGGCCGAACTCGATGCGACCGAGGCGTTCGCCGCGGGACTGCGGATGGTCTCAGCTGGAGTGCAACTGGCGAACAGGCTCGATCTGCCTTCGACCTACACCCGGTTTGAGGTCGCGGCACTGGCTGGAGGAGGCCGCTACGACGTCATCTCATTCGATCGTTTCAAACAGACGAGGGGGCTCGAAGCGAAAGCGCAGTTCATTCGGGATCGTCTCGCTCCAACTCCAATCGAGTTGCGATGGCGCATGCCCCTGGCCCGGAGGGGTCCGGCCGGCTTGGTTGCCGCCTATCTGGTCAATGCGGGCCGTGTCTTCAGGCGCGCCCTCGGCGGTCTGGTCGGTTGGGTGCGCCTATCCCGACGCGGGCCCTAAATCACGCAGATGAACACGCCCGGGCTCACCTGCGTGCAGGTCGCGGGGGAGCAACACGGGATCCCGCCCTGAGTACACGGCTGTCCGGGCACAATGCAACCCGAGACCTGTGCGCTGGCCCGCCCCGGAGTTACCGAGAGGATCAACGGCGTCATCGTCGCTACTACCGCGGTCCGTCGAAGAAAGGTCCGCCTATCCATGTCAGTGCTCGCGCGCGCTTCAGCCATCTTGCTCTCCAATTTCGCCCGCCTGGGTACTGGGATGCTACCCAGAGGACTGGAGACTAAAGCTCGCAGGCAGTACGAGTTGTAACGAGGTCTATGTCGGCGCAGGTGTCTGTGTCTGGTCCTCCATCGAGTCTGTCGATCTCTGTACCCCCGATCAAGGTGTCGTTCTGTGCGTGGCCGAAGATCACATCGCCGCCGGCACCGCCATCCAGGATGTCCGCGCCGTTGTCCCCGCCCATGAGGTCGTTGCCTCCAGCTCCGGTGATCTGGTCGGCGCCGTCTCCGCCCTGCAGGACGTTCGCGCTGCCGTCACCATCAATCAGGTCATCGAACGAGGTCCCCATGACGTTCTCGATCGAAGTCAGCTGGTCCGATCCGGCTCCGCCGGTGACCTGGGGGGTCGCACGGGTGAGGTCGGCGTCGATGGCGCTTGGTGCGCCACCATAGGTCGCGGCATCCGAGCCGCTGCCTCCGTCGATGATGTCGTTGCCAAGCCCGCCCGAGAACGCGTCGCCGCCGGCTCCGCCGTTCATTGTGTCGACGCCGCCGAGGCCGAGAAGGAGGTTGCCGCCCGGCCCGGTTGTGAGAGTGTCCGGACTCTCGGATCCCATGATGCTTTCGAAGTTAGAAATCGTGTCGATGCCCGCTCCACCCGTAACGACACCGTTGCCGAGGTTCGCCACTACGCCGCTCGGGGCTGTAGCGAACGACAGGATGTCGTAGCCGCCCTCGCCGTTCAATACGTCGTCGGCGCCCCTACCTTCGAGCACGTCTTGGCCCGAGCCACCCTCGATGGTGTTGACGCTGCCATCACCGTAGAGGTAGTCGGCACCGCTTCCGCCTCTGAGGTTTTCGACGGTTGCATAGGTGTCGCCCGCGGCATCGCCGAGCGTTCCACTTGCGCCGAGGTCTGCGACCACTCCGGTTGTGTCCCCGAGATAAGACACCGTGTCGGTTCCGATGCCGCCGGTAAGGACGTCTGCCGAACCGCCCCCGACGAGCGTGTCGTTGCCATCGCCGCCCGTAAGCGTGTTGGCAGAGGCATTCCCGGTAAGAGTGTCTGTCTGTGCGGATCCGATCAGGTTCGCGATCGAGCTCAAAGAGTCACCGGTCGCATCTCCGCCGGAACCCGTGGTCGAAACGCCGACTGACACCCCTGCGGCCGAAGCTGCGTATGTGACCGTGTCGGTTCCACCGCCGCCGGCCATGGTGTCATTTCCATCGCCGCCGACGAACGTGTCTGAACCCGAGCCGCCGGTGAGCCCGTCGTTACCGATGCCTCCGGTGATGGTGAGGGGAGCTGAGAAAGCAGAGCCGGTTCCCAACCCACCCGCGCCGGTGATCGTGTCGTCGCCATTTCCGCTCGAAACTGCAATCGACTCGATCGAGGTCAGAGTCGCGTCGACGTCGGAGTCGGCAGCGCCGTTCAGGTTCATCCCGCTGGCCCCAAGTGCCATGGAGTCGGTGCCCGTAGTCCCGGTCACATTGAGTGTGTCGGCCGCTCCTCGTGCATCGATCAGGAAGTTGATGTCGTTGGTGTCTAGGCTGAGGTCACCGGGACCGAAAGCTCCGTTGGCGCCGTCGACATTGATCGTCTGGACCCCGGAGTTCCCGGTCACCGAGATCGTTGCGACGTTGTTGATCGTTGCTCCACCACACGTTGTGTCGACGATCGTTCCTCCGCTGACGCTCAAATTCGAGCCTGAGCGGGTGATCGTCACCGTCTGCCCGGTCAGTGGATTAACGAACAGCGCGTTGCCGCTCTTGGTGCACGGCGTGGACGTCGAGTTACCGAACGTTGCGGTGACGGATCGAGCCTGGCTCATGTTCAGGGTGCAGGTCGGCGTTACGCCAGAGCACGACCCCCCGCTCCAACCCATGAAGAAGTGACCATCATCGGGCGTGGCCGTAAGGACAACCGACGTGCCGCTCGTGTAGTTCTGGAAGCAATCGGCACCACAGCTCACGCCGGCAATGTCGCTTGCGATCGTTCCCGTCCCGACGCCGGCCTTCATCGTTTGAAGCGTGAATTGTGCCGTGGCCGGAGTGCTGATGTCTGATGACATGGTCGCCGCGCATGGGCCAGCGATGTTGCTGAGACTAATGCCGCTGGCGCCGCCGCCGTAGTAGTTCGAGTTTGGGCTAGTAGCCGCACTGAAGCTGGTCTTGTTCGTACTCCCCGGGAAGGGATCGCCCGCGTCCCCTCGGTTGATGCCATTGGAGTCGAGATTATTGAGGCCGTCCGCTTCTTCGACGTCGACGAGACGTTGCGCGTCGGTCGCGTTTGCTGCACCTGTAGTGGGCCGCGTTTCGTCGATGTGATACACGAGGTATCCGCAGCCCGGAAGTGCCGCGTCGTAACCGGTCTTCTGGCGATTCTCTACAAGGAAGTACTGGCCGGTTCCCGAACCCCCCGTCATCCGGAACTTCCAGTCGATGCCGTTCGGGTTATCCCCGAGCTGAAGGACGCGACCCGACGACTCGACCGATGTAAGCGAGATCCCCAGCAGGTTGCCGAGCATCTGGTCCGGCGTCACCCAACCCTGGTAAGCCTTCGAAAACGCATCCGGATGAATGGGCATGGATCCTGGTGCCCCACCAGCCGCCGTCCAGGAACCCCCACCCATGACACTCCACTCGCCGATGCCGTTCGACGAGCCGTCGGTGTCGTAGAGGTCTGGCCAGTTCAAGTCGTGCCCAAGCTCGTGAACGATGATCCCGAGTGTCGCGAGGTGCGCCGGGTAGGTGGGAGGGCCTCCGATCGGACCGGAACAGTGAAGTTCGCCGAACATGGAGTAGCCGCTTGAAACCTCTTCGTAAGGCGGCGCAAGGCCTGTTCCCATGTACTTTCCATCGAACTGGTTGACGGCTGCAAGACCCCCGTTGTGGCCCCAGACCGACGAACCGCACGAGTTGTTAGTGCCCCCGAAGCTCGTTTCGTAGCCAGCTGTGATCACTACGAGGTGGAGCTCCTTGCGCGAAACGAACCCGTCCGCTGGGTTGGTGTCGTAAGCCGCGAAGTTCACCATCGGGTCGGCCGCTTGGATCGCTTCTAGGGCAGTCGGTCTCGCGTCGCCGGAGCCCTGAGGGTTGGGGTGGTTGTGGGGGAGGCGTAGCCAACCGACGATTCCGTCATTGGGCGTCCCTGAAGTTTCGTTTGCGGGACCGAAGGTGGTCTTGCCGTAGGACACCTGGTTGTAATAGTCGGTGACACTGTTGGTTGCCCCGAAGAAACGCGATTGCCAGTCACCGATTGTGGTCGTTCCGGCGAGGTCATTGAAGTCAACGAGAATCACGAGCGTCGGTTGGATGCCAAGGTGACTGGGCGCGCCGGCGATTTCCTCTTCGGCCGGCACGGGTGCGCCCGACGGGGCCTGGACGACAAGGGGGGAGGAGGGGTCCTCGCTGAGATGCTTCTCGAGTCCGGCGGGACTGTCCTCTTTAACGACGAGTCCGCTCGGCTTCAACTTGCCCTTCGCGTTCTCCTCGGCGTACTCCCAGGTGTCGGTCTTCTTGTTAAGAACGAGGGTGTAGCCGGCTTTGTTCTCGATCGTGTTCGACCACTCGTCTCCGGTGATCCCGGCCTGGATCTGTGCGCCGTTCGGCTGCTCGAGGATGATCGGATCTGGGCGCGCTGGCGCGGCGGAAGCGGGGCCGGCTACCAGAGTGAGGAGGGTTGCGGTGACCAGACCCACAGCCAGCGCGGAAGTGGATCTCGGTGCTCGACGGGCGCGAATCGCTGCCCCTACCTTGCTCAAAGCTTGCCCCCTAAGATGTGTCGCATTCGTCCTATTTAGGCTACGTAGGTCCTCTTCCCAATGACATACGTAAAAGGCTTGACCCGCTTACTCACAGAGGAGCCTTTTCCTCCGGTTACACGAACGACCAAGGAGGAGGCAGTAATGGCTGATATCGATTTCGACAAGGCATACCAAGCCGTATTGGATCGCGATGATTCTCTCGACGGAACGATCTATACGGGCGTTTTGACGACAGGGATCTATTGCAAGCCGAGCTGTTCGGCCCGTACCCCGTTTGCCAAGAACGTTCGATTCTTCGACTCTCCGGCCGCTGCCGAAGAATCGGGACTCCGAGCCTGCAAACGGTGCCGACCGAACGTCGCGGTTACAACGCTGTAGCAGCGGCCACCGCGACGCATAACAGCACGAGGCTGTTGACCAGGCGCGGCCTTCTGGACGTTGCAAGGGAATCGAGCTTGTCGAGAAGGGCTCCGGCGCGATCCGCTTCATCCCGTCCGGTCCCCACGAGTGCCAGCGATCGAGCCAATCCGAATGGCCCGACGATCAGCGCGCCGGTTGCAGGGTCACCCGAAGCGATGGCACCGATAGTGACCACGGCGAAGGTGCCGTAGGTGAGATAGGTGAAATAGCCCACGCCCAGACCCACCCCGTAGAGGAGAGCCGCCACCGGACGCGAGTAAAAGGTCCGCCACCAGTCCGGGACTTGGCGCTTTAGTTGAGGAACGGGGATCGGCAGGGCGAAGAGCTCGCGGGCGGCGTAGAGCGTTGCGACGCCGATCAGAATCCATAGAGCCGGAGTGTCGGGTGCTCTGAGTATCTCGCCGATCAGACCCAGCATCACGCCGAAGGCAGCGGCGGTTGCGGTCGTCGCAATGACATGAAGGAGTAGCGATGCCCAGTAGGTCTTCGTACGCCCCCCGTGCACGACGGGGGAGATGGTTTCCACCATCGAGAGGCCTCAGGGAGAAAACAGCGTGGAGATGCCCGCGACTATCGACGCTATGACGAGCGCGACTACGACGGGTCCCGTTAGCACCTTGTGTTGAGGTCGCGGTACCCGATGCAGAACACTCGCTTGCCGCTGTAGCAGTAGCCGGTGACGGCTCCATCACCGTTGATCCGACGCTGCGTGTAGGCGCAACAGTCGTAGATGCGCCGGATCCGGCCCTCGCAACAGCGGGACCATCCGCCTCCCTGGCCCGGCTGGCGCACGCCCCAGTCCCGGTACTGCTCCTTCACTACCTCTTCGCACATCCGTCGTCGCGTTTGTGTGCGCGATTCGTAGAGGTCGCCGTTGTCGTCGACCGGGTAGCCGTACTTCGGGTGGAGTGGATACCCGTATTTGTCCACGCGCGACAGGGGCGCATACGGATGAGGACACGAGTTCGTCGTGTAGGTGTGTCCGCAGATGTGATACGCCTGCGCCGTTTCGGGGCGAAGCGCGGCCGCGACAAATGGCCCGCCTACCAGCGCGACGACGCCCATGCCCAATCGCCCGATGAACGATCTGCGGCTCGTGCGCTCGGCGAGCGCGACCGAGGCGTGCTCCGTTACTGCGTTGAACATCAGCCCGCTTGCCTCTGAGTTCCGACCCTGCGATCGAACGTGTCGATCAGCCCCTCGACCTGCTCAAGGTTGTTAACCGTCCCCTTTGCCTGCACGATCCCGCGCGAGTCGATCGCAACTATGTAAGGAGTACCGGGGATCTCGTAAGCCTGCGCGATCGCGACGCCCGGAACTATCGGTGCCTCCACCCGCTTGTGTTTGAACTGGAGTGCCGTCTCCTCTACGTCGATGTCGGTGATGACGTAGGGCACGAGGCGACCGGCTCTAGCGACCGCGGGAAGCGACGGCAAGACCCGTTCGCACACGTGGCAGGTCGGCGAAACGAACAACAGGAGCTGGTCCTCGCCGCCCTTGCCGATGACGACGGCTCGGCCTTTCGTGTCCTTGGTCTCGATCTCGATCGCCCTGCTTCCCAGCTCGGGACCTTCGGCGTCCATCTCGAGAGCTCCTGTGGGGCCGAGGCGCAGATGCAGCGTGCCGATCTGGCGAGCGAGCGCTACGACCACCGCGGCAAGGGCGATCACGAGGGCCCATAGAACGACGTACGACGCCGCCCACCAGCCATTCACCTGGGTTTCCTCCTCTACGATGCCGGAGCGAACAAGTTATCCGCGTTCACGGGGAAGGTCGGACCATGAAGGTTGCAGTCATCGGGACGGGTCACGTTGGTCTTGTGACCAGCGCCACCTTGGCGAACCTCGGCCACGAGGTTTGTGCAACCGATCTGGACACCGAGAAGATCTCTGGGCTTCAGGCCGGACGCATGCCTTATTTCGAACCTGGACTCGAAGAGCTAGTTGTTGCCGAAACCGCGTCTGGACGTCTGAAGTTCACGGTGGATCCGGCGGAGGCCATCCCCGGCATCGAGGTCGCTTTCATCTGCGTGGGCACGCCCCCGCGGGCCGGGGGCGAAGCCAACCTCGTGGCCGTGGAGGGCGCGGCGCGAGATATCGCTCGCAATGCAACGGGTCCTGTTGTCATCGTCGAAAAGTCGACGGTTCCCGCGGGCACGGCGACGCTGGTCCAACGGACGATCACCCGAGAGCGTCCGGACCTCGCTCCAATGATGCAGATCGCATCCAACCCTGAATTCCTGCGTGAGGGGAAGGCGGTCGCCGACTCACTCGAACCCGATCGCATCCTCTTGGGGGCCGAGAATGAGACCGCTTTCGAGGTGCTCAGAAGGCTCTACGCGCCGTTGACCGACAAAGGCGTTCCTTTGATCGAGACTTCGATCGCAACTGCAGAGATAGCGAAGCACGCCTGCAACGCGTTTCTCGCGATGAAGATCTCTTATGCGAACGCCCTCGCTCGTCTGTGCGAGCTCGCCGGCGCCGACGTGAAAGACGTCGTGCGCGTCATGGGGGCCGATGCGCGCATCGGACCGGCCTTCTTGAATGCGGGGCTTGGGTATGGCGGCTTCTGTCTGCCTAAGGACATCCCCGCTTTCGAACGACTGTCCGCAAGGTTGGGTTACGAGTTCCCGCTGCTTGCGGAGGTCGAGAAGATCAACGCTCACGCGATCGATGCGGCGATGGCCAAGATCACCGAGGCATTGTGGAACCTAGAAGGGAAGCGGATCGTGTTGTTGGGGCTGGCCTTCAAGCCCGACACCGACGACACGCGATTCTCGCCGGCGCTGAACCTGGCAAAGCGTCTTCTGGCTGAGGGCGCCGATGTGATCGGTTACGACCCCCAGGCCGGGCCCAATGCGAAGAACGAGATTCCCGACCTCGAAATCGCGGACGATCCCTACTCGGCGAGCAGCGGCGCGCATTGCATCGTCGTGTGTACCGAATGGGACGAGATCACTTCACTGGACCTATCTCGCCTCAAGGCGGAGATGGCCTACCCCGTGGTCGTCGATGGCCGCAACGTCTTCGAACCAGAGGACATGGCTCGCGAGGGGTTCACGTACCACCCGATGGGCCGTCCGTCGATCGCTTGATCGATGCCTAGAGCAGTCCTTACCGGCGCGGCCGGATTCTTGGGTTCGCATCTAGCCGATCGGCTGTTGCGCGAGGGGTGGGAGGTCCTCGGTCTCGATTCGTTGTTGACCGGGAATCCCGACAATCTCGCCGACGCGCAGACCCACGAGAACTTCCAGCTTCAGGAGTTCGATGTAACCAATTACATAGAGGTCGAAGGTCATGTCGATTGGGTGATGCACTTCGCCTCTCCGGCGTCGCCGATCGATTATCTCGAGCACCCGATCCACACGCTCAAGGTCGGCGCACTGGGAACTCTGCACTCTCTTGGTCTCGCGAAAGCGAAGGGAGCCTCGTTCTACCTCTCGTCGACGTCTGAGACCTACGGCGATCCCTTGGTTCATCCGCAGCCGGAGTCCTACTGGGGCAACGTGAACCCGGTTGGTCCGCGCGGCGTCTACGACGAGGCCAAGCGATACGCCGAGGCGATGACGATGGCGTATCACCGCGCTCATGGCATAGATGTCCGGATCATCCGGATCTTCAACACGTTCGGCCCCCGGATGCGGCGCAAGGACGGACGAGCCGTTCCGACGTTCATCGATCAATCGCTGCGCGGCGAAGCGTTAACGGTGCATGGCGATGGAAGCCAGACCCGCTCGCTCGGTTACGTCGACGATCTGGTCGAGGGGATCTTCCGTTTCCTCGGCGTGGACCACACCGGCCCGCTCAACCTCGGCAACCCCGAGGAGGTCACGATCCTGCACCTCGCCAAGTCGATCGCCACGATCGCAGGGGTCGACGTGGACACCGTGTTCGTGGAGCGGCCCGTCGACGACCCCGAAGTCCGGTGCCCCGACATCTCGCTCGCCAAGGAGCTCCTCGGATGGGAGCCGCAGGTCTCGCTTCAGGACGGTCTCGCTCGAACGATCGAGTGGGCCCGAGCGAAGTGGCTCTGAGTTGCTGCTGATCGCCGAGAGGCTAGGGAGCGTCGCTAGGCCGCTTCATGTGGGCGAGACGCTCGACCTCCGCAAGGATCTCGGCCACGCTCGAGCCCTTCCTGAGGAACCCGTCGGCGTCGGATGCTCCGTCGATCTTCTCGCCCGCTAGGCCCGAAAAGACGAGGATGCGGGTGGCCGGCGAGCATTTCCGAATCTCACTGACTGCTTGAGCCCCCGACTTGACCGGCATCATGAGATCGAGGATGACCACGTCCGGCTGAAGCTTGCGCACGAGATCGACCGCCTGAACTCCATCGGCCGCCTCGCCGGCGACATCGAAGCGCCCATCGGTTCTTAGCATCTGGGCGATCAGGTCTCGAAGAAGCCCGACGTCGTCGACGATCACGACGCACGGTCTATCCCCAGACTTTTCACCGCGCGTCAAGACGCCGCCTCCGATTGAACTGATTGCCCGACCTGACGATAGCGGCGTTGAGGTGTGGACGCCAGAAGAAGTTTGCTGACACCTCCGCCCGTCCGGACGGGTACGGTTCTCGGGGTGAAACTCGAGGGGTCAAACGTCGCAGCAAAAGCCTGTCTCGCCATCGCTCTGATGACTGCACTCGTCGCTTCCATCGTCGTTCTTGGAGCCAGCGCGGCTCCCTCCAACACCTCTGACGGCAACGACACGAAAGGTCCACTCGACATCAAGCGGGTCGAGAAGCTCGGCAACGAGAAGCCTCGCTGGACGATCGTGAACTTCAGGGACTGGCGCGTCGAGCGGATGTGGGATCACGGTTACGTCATCGTCAACCTCGACACGTTCGGGTCGCGTCGCTACGACTACTACGTTGTCGTCAGGTCGAAGGGCACGCAGCTTTCCGCCACGCTATGGCGCGACCGGGCCCGCAAGGACGACGTTCGCATCGGATTCGTCGAATCGTGGAAGCGCAACGGACGCAGCGTCGCGGTTCGCATCGCTCTCCGCCGGTTGAACATTCCGAAGCAGAGGGCGTTCTATTACTGGCAGGCACGGACCCTCTATACGGGACGCGATTGCACGACCGTGTGTATCGATGTCGCGCCCAATAAGGGAGGCGTGCAGGAGCCCAACCCATTGTTCTCGCCTTCACCGATCCCGACAACGCCGGTCCCGACGATCACGCCGACGATCACACCGTCGATCACGTCCACTCCGACCCCCACACCCACCGGCTGAGCGATGGCGCCGCGCGTCATCGTCCTCGGGTGGGACTCCGCGACGTTCGACGTCGTCGATCCGCTTCTCGTTGCCGGGCGATTGCCGAATCTTGCCGGTCTGATCGAACGCGGACGGCGTGCCCCGCTCCGCTCTACCTGGCCGCCGATGACGGACTGCGCGTGGACGTCCGCGTTCACGGGACGCAATCCCGGCGCGCACGGGATCTTCGGCTCCTGGTATCGAGCCCCCGGCGCGTATGCATGTCGTTACTTCTCCGCGCGCGATAGACGAGCCGCGGCCTTGTGGGAGTTGACCGAGGGCGTGCGGCATCTCGTCTGGAACGTGCCG
The DNA here is from genome assembly GCA_034663635.1 of Actinomycetota bacterium. GTDB lineage: Bacteria > Actinomycetota > CADDZG01 > CADDZG01 > WHSQ01 > JAXDJH01. The sequence continues at coordinate 13,701 of JAXDJH010000023.1, forward strand.
ATGTCGTTTCCACCGTCGAAGGTCGACGGAGCGATGGTCGCGGGTTACGGCGCGCCGCCGGGGTCGCGTTTCTGCGAACCGGCTTCCCTGCAAGATGAGATCGCTCGACGCTGGTCACTCGACGATCTGTTGGATCGCGCACCGCACGGTTCGCTCGTTCAGTTCCGCGACGACCTCGTGCGGGGATTGGCTACGCAGGCGGAGGCGCTGGTGTGGGCCGCGAAGGAAACGGGGGCCGACTGCGTTGCGGCGGTCTGGCCTCACGTCGACCGGGCCCAACATTTCTTCTGGCAGTTCCGCGATTCGGATCACGAGTTGGCGGGCGCGATCGACGACGTGCACGAGGCGATGGATCGCGCCACCGGTGCGGTGATCGAGGCGTTTCCCGATGCCGATGTTCTCGTTGTCAGCGATCACGGCGCGGGTCCGCTCCTCGGCGATGTGAACGTCGGGACTTGGCTGTCGCGCAACGGCTACGCGACCTACGGCGACGCACCAGGCTCCCGCGTCGCGAAGGCCGCGTGGTCTCTTCCGCCTTCGATCCGCAAACTCGGTCGCCGTCTCGCCCCGGGCCTCGCCCGAAAGGCGATGGGCGCGAAGCTCGCCGGCGAGCTGGCTCCGTTCGACTGGGACCAGACGAAGGCTTTCTTCGGCGTTCACTCGGATCTCTGGCTGAACCTCGAGGGTCGGGAGCCCAACGGAATCGTCAAGGAGTCCGAAGCGGCCGCCCTTCTGATCGAGCTGGCGCAAGGTTTCCTCTCGATCCGCGATAGCGAGGGCCGTCCGGTCTTCGCCGCCGCTCATCGGCGCGGCGATGTCTATTCGGGCGACGCGATCGACCTCGCGCCGGACCTGATCCTCGATTCGTGGTCGGCTGGGTTCCGGGTCGCTCCCACGCGGGCCGAGACCGAAGAGGTCGTCATCCCGCCGGCTCCGTTGTCGGGAGTGGACGAGCCGTGGTCTTCAGACCACCGGCCGCTAGGGATCTTCGTGGGGGCAGGCCCTCACATCGCCGCGGGCCGCAGCGACGAGCTGTCGCTTTACGACGTCTGCCCTCTGGCCCTCGCGCTGTTGGATCAAGAGGTCCCGGCCGGGCTCGACGGCGTCGCGCGGCCCGAGGTCCTCGTCGAACCGACCTCTGTTCGAGTGGGGGCCGAGGCGGCCCAGCGGGATGCCTCGGGGGCTTATTCCGATGCCGAGGCCGCGGCCGTCGCGGCCCACCTGAAGGAGCTCGGCTACATCGAGTAGACCGCCCCCGGCGGCTACATCGAATAGTTAGGGCGGTAAGGACCAGATGTCTCGGGGCGGGCGAACTACGTCGATGCGGGGGCCGGACGACTGGGGGATCCCTTGGGCCGCGAGCCTCGCTCGTTCCCTGCGGCTTCTGATGTAGGCCCTCCGGTAGCGCCTCACGATCATCCGGGTCACCACGACGTAGCCGACCGAGACGACGATCAACAAGACGGCGGCGATCGTCAGCATGGGGTCTTCGAGGAACCGCTCGACCTTGCCGTTACGGATCGCCAGAATCTGCAGGGGAAGAGACCAAGCATCCATCGTGAAGTGGATTATCCAACTTTCCCCAGCGCTACACCCGTGGGAACCGCGCTTCCGCGAGAAGATGAGGACGTGGACCCCACCGTGGACCTATCGCTGGCCGGACGCAACGAGCGGCTCCGCGACCGTTTGGCCGAGCTCGGCTCCGTCGTCATCGCTTACTCCGGTGGGGTGGACTCGACCTATCTCGCGGTCCAGGCCCACGATGTCCTTGGCGACCGCGCCCTCGCGGTGACCGCGGTTTCGCCTTCGCTGGCGCGGATCGAACTCGATGATGCCCTTGGGATCGCCGCCCGGTTCGGCTTCGCCCATCGAACCGTCGGGACCCACGAGGTCGGCCGGGAGGAGTACGCCCGCAACGACTCCGACCGCTGCTACTGGTGCAAGACCGAGCTGTTCGACGCGCTGGAACCCATCGCTGCGGACATGGGGGCCGAGGTCTGTCTCGGGACCAACACCGACGATCTCGGCGATCACAGGCCGGGGCTGAGGGCCGCGGGCGAGCGAGGCTCGGTGGCTCCGCTCGTGGAGGCCGGTCTGTCGAAAGCCGACGTGCGTGCTCTGTCGGCCGAGGCGGGACTGCCGACCGCGGACAAACCAGCGTCTCCGTGCCTGGCGTCGCGCTTCGCCTATGGGGTTCGGGTCACGCCGGCCGGACTGCGCAGGGTCGAGAGGGCCGAGGCCTACGTCAGATCGCACGGTTTCGAAGTCCTGCGAGTGCGCGATCACGGCGACCTCGCCCGAGTTGAAGTCGAACGATCGGAGGTCGGGCGGGCGTTCGAGCTCGAGCGCAAGCTCGTCGAGGGCCTCATCGAGCTCGGTTACAAGCGCGTCACCATCGACCCCGACGGTTTCCGCTCCGGCTCCTTGAACGAGGTCCTGACGGCCCCCACGTTCCGCCGCTAGTGGATCGCGGCCTGATCGTCGACCTTGCGGTCGTCGGCATCATCGTGTTCGCGATCGTGCGCGGCTATCTGCACGGCTCGGCGCGCGAGGCGTTCGGGTTGGCGGGGATCCTTATCGGGTTGTTCGTGGCGCCGTTTCTCGCCGGACCGCTCGGGAGCGCAGTGCACGGCGTGTCGGGACTGGGGATCAACTTCGCCCGGCTGATCGCGCTGATAGTTCTGATCGCGGCTATCGAGGTCGCGTTCGCCATCTGGGGCATCAGGACGACGAAGGGGATCCAGATATCGGGGCCGCGCGCTCTGGATCGGGCGGGAGGGATCGTCCTCGCGGTCTTCCGCGCTATCACCGTGTCGGCCCTGTTCCTCTACGCGGTGCTGGCGATCTCGGCCTCCTATCCCGACTCGCCCGGCTACGCGCAGGGGGTTCAGGAATCCACTATCGGCACCGTTCTCGCCGATCCGGACTCGCCGTTCACGTCGTTCTACGACTCCGCGATCAACCGGACCAACGCGATGCGTGCGCTCACGCTGTGGGTGCGCCAGCAGACGGAACTGCGCGTGCGGGTTCCGTCCGACAGGGTCGAGTTCAGCGGAACCGAGGACATCAAAGTGTTGCCCGATGGGGGCCGCACGCTAATGGGGTTGATCAACAAGGAGAGGGCCGCACACGATCTTCCTCCGCTCGAGTGGTGCGAGAGCTGCGCGGAGGTCGCGCTCGCGCAATCGAAGGACATGTACGTCAATGGCTACTTCAGTCACGTCGACGGCGACGATCACGATCCGTTCGAGCGCATGCGTGCTGCCGACATCGCGTATGAAGCGGCGGGGGAGAACCTCGCGATCGCTCAGAGCTTGGCCGACGCGCACGAGGGCCTGATGGCCTCGCCCGATCACCGCGCGAACATCCTGAGGCCGGCCTTCGACGAGGTCGGGATCGGCGTGTTCGAAGGCCCTTACGGCGTCATGGTCACGCAGGTTTTCCGGAAGGCTCCCTAGGTCAGCGGTGTTCGGGGTTGTCGTTCTCCCACCGGCATCCCGCATCCCATTCGGATCGCTGGTTGCCGTGGGCCGGGAATCCGCCGCGGTCTTTCAGCATGCGCGCCATGTGCAACAGGTTGAAGGTCATGAACGTCGTGTTGCGATTCGTGAAGTCGTTGTCGAGCCCGATGCCCTCGTCACCGTAAGACGGGCCGGGACCCGCCTCGCCGATCCAACCCGCGTCGGCTTGCGGAGGGATCGAGTAGCCGAGGTGTTGCAGCGCGTAGAGGATGCTCATCGAGCAGTGCTTGATGCCGTCTTCGTTGCCCGTGATGATGCTGCCGCCGGTGCGGCCGTAGTAGGCGTACTGGCCTTTGTCGTTGAGAAGACTCGAGTTCCCGTAGAGCCGCTCGATCAGATGCGTGCACACCGACGACTTCTCGCCGAGCCAGATCGGCGAGCCGATCACCAAGATGTCGGCTGCGAGGACCTTGGCGAAGACAGACGGCCACTCGTCGGTGTTCCATCCGTGTTCGGTCATGTCGGGCCACACGCCGATCGCGAGATCGAGATCGATGGCGCGCAGGTTCTCGACGCTCACGCCCTGGTCTTTCATGATGTCGATCGACTTGTCCATCAACAGCTGGGTGTGTGACGGCTCGGGCGATCTCTTCAGAGTGCAGTTGATGTAGAGCGCGCTCAGGTCGCTGAAGTCGAAGGTCTCTTCCTCGGTCATGACTGCCTTTCCTAAGAGTCGTTCGCCAGCATGTCGAGCACGAGCGTGGTGGTGATCGTGTAGTCGATCGCAGGCTCCACCGTCGGCCACGATTTCACGTTGTCCAAGTAACGGATGCCACGTCCGGAGAACTGCTTGAACTCATCGCCTCCGCCGACCGGGCAGCGCCGCATCTCCTCCGACGTGCCGAGGCCTTTGAACTGCGACGTGAGGTTGGGGCCCGGGGCCGTCGCTCCCCGCAGGAGCGGCCCGGAGCCATCGAGCGCACCGTTCAGGTTCGCTATCTGATGATGGATGCAGTGGGGGAACGTCGTGCCGGCCCCCACGACGAAGCTCGTCCCCCAGGGGTTGGCTCCGAGCGCCCAGTCGATCTGATCCCAGGCGAGCTCCTCGAACCTCGTCGTTCCGGTAACCGAGTCGTAGAGCATCGCCTCGACCGCGACGCCCAACGCTCGGGGCACCTGGTCGTAGCCGAAGTAATAGGTGCCGAGCGCGAACGGATCCTTAGCGGCCCGTTTCTCGGAAGCCTCGAGTTTCCCAACCAGCTCGTTCAGGAAGGGCTCCGCCGCGCTGGCAGGGCGGCCGAACGTAGTGAGGGCCGCGACGAGCTCCGGATGGGCCACGCCTCCGACGTCGTAGACGTTGAGGCTGTCGCCGCTCTCTTTGTCGAGGTACGCGTGGCCCCACTTCAGTGCCTTGTCGAGATAGCCCTCGGCCGAGGGCTGGCCCTCCATCGCTAGTGCGATCTCGGTCGCGGCGAACTCGAGGTCGTCGCGCCATTCGGTCTCGGGGTAGCCGCTGTAAGGAGCGATCGTGATCAGCTTCCCGACGTTGCGCGTCTTTGCGCGTGCGAAGAGCGTTTGGGCATCCTCCAAACACTCGCCTGCCATGGCCGGATCGGAAGTCCGGTAGACCTGGGCGCAGAGAGCGAACACCGCGGCCATGCGACCCGCGAGGTTCGGGCTGATCTTCGAGCCCGGCGCGTTCGCACGGAACACGGGCCGGTACTTCACGAAGTAGGCGGCGTCGCCCGGGCCCACGTTGAGATCGTCGTCGTCTTCGGGGAGCCGCCAGAAGTCGTGATCCCCGCGGATCTTGTCGTTTCCTTCGGCGAGACCCACCTGGTAGTAGAGGACCTCGTCGTCGTGCGACCACATCTTCTCGAGCCACTCGAGGCCGAAGCGCGCTTCCGCATCGAGGTCTGATTGCGCGGCCCCCGCTCCGTCGCGCAGCGCGATGAGGAGCAGGGCCTGGACGTAGCTCGTCGTCATCACGAACTTCCCGTAGTCGCCCGCGTCGGCCCAGCCTCCGGATGCGTCGATGGGACCGCCGATCTTCTTCAAGCCTCCCTGCAGCACACCGCCGCTGTAGATCGGTGACTTGTACACGGACGCGCTCGCGTCGTCGAGGTGAGAGGGCTTGCGATCGAGTAACGACTCGTCGACATCGGGTCCGTCTCTCTGGGCGCGATAGAACGCGATCGAGTCGGTCAGCAGAGGGGCGAAGAGTTCCGCCCCGCCGATCTTGAACGCCGACGACGTCGTGTCGCCAACCGCGACGCGATAAGTCCCGGGGACCTGAAGCGATGCGAAGTCAAGCTCGTAGACGTAGGAGTAGGCAGCGCTCCACTCGGGCTGCGGCGCATCCAGCGGACCGGTGAAAGCCGTAACACCTGCATCGGTGACGACCTGGAACGTCGTCGCGACGGGCGCCTCGGAACTCATCAACATCGCGGTCTTAGGACCGTCGAAGAGATAACCGACCTGATTGACCCGGACGTAGCTTTCACCGGCCGCGAGGGTGGCCGGCGCCGTCAATAGGGGTGCGAGCAGAGCGATAGACGCGAACGCAACGAGGGCCTTGCTGCTAAAGCGCACGTCTGACCGTCGCATCTGCGCTTCAGCGGCGCAAGGGGTATGGGTTAGTCCTTGTAGGGGTCGAACACGTCGGCCCCCGCCATCGCCACGCCCATCGGACGGAGGCGGTGCAGCACCTTGATCGTGTCACCGTGCTCGCGCAGGACATCGTCCAGACGGCGGTAGGCCTGGGGAGCTTCGTCGGTGCCGGCGCCGCGTAGCTCGACGCCCTTGCGGTCGACCCAGGCCCGCATGTCCGCTTGAGAGATCCGGCCCTCTTGGACGCGTTCGGGCCGTTTCTTCCCATCGGGGCCGCGCCGCCACTTAACCTTGCCGGCGGCCTGGGTGCGGCTCATCACTCGCCCCGCGCCGTGAACGGTCGAGAAGAGCGACGCTGCTTGTTCGGACGCTCCCTCGGCCCCCTCGACGATCACCGCGTCGTCGCCCATGCTCCCGCCGACGAATCCCCTCTGGCCGGGGAAGGCGGGCGTCGCACCTTTCCTCACGACTACGACGTCTTGGCCGTTGTGAGTCTCTTTCCACGCGTAGTTGTGATGGTTGTGGATCTCGTCGGTGATGTTTCCGCCGAGGATCCCGGTCGCAACTTGTTCGCACACGAAGTCCCGCCCGGCATATGCAAACTCGCCGGCCAACTCCATGGAGGCCCAGTAGTCATCGCCCAGAGCGGTGTTCAGTTGGATGACGGTCGGCGCCTCTTCCATCGACTCGCCGCGCGGACGGTCGTCCCACTTCATCCCCTTCGCGAGATTCATGAACGAGGTGCAGATCGTGTGGCCGAGGCCGCGGCTGCCGAAATGAACGCCGACCCACACGCGGCCCTGTTCGTCTTCGAAGATGTCGACGTAGTGATTGCCCGATCCGACGGAGCCGAGTTGCGACCGGAACTTGTCCCGCAGCACCGCCGCTTTCTTACCTGTGTCGGCCCACGGCAGGGCGTCCCAGCGCGGGTCATCGAACAGTGCGTGGTCGCGTGCGCCCTCGCTCTTGGATCCGATGCCGAACGAGACCTCGGAGAAGACGCGATCCATGATCCGGGGGATGTCGGACCGGACCTGATCCGCGGTCAGGTCGGTCAGGACCGCCTTGTTCCCGCACGAGATATCGAAGCCGACCCCATTCGGGGAGACCGCACCGTCGTAGGCGACGACCCCACCGATGGGCATGGCGTAGCCGAGGTGCCCGTCGGCCATCAGCGCAGCCCCCACCACCGACGCGTGCTCGGCGGTCCGCCGGATCTGTCCGACCGTCTTGTCGTCGTGCTCCCCGAAGACCGGGATCCCATCAACCAAATTCACGCGCCGTCCTCTCAGAGCGTCTGGTTGCGACGGTACTTGAGGGCCGAGAGTCGCCGGAGTTCGTCCTCGTGTTGCTCCGGATGCGCGAGCAAGACGTTGGTCGTCGGGGTGAGCTCGGTTGTCAGGTTCGTCAGCCCTCGTCGATCGAGATTGAACACCTCGTATCCGTGCTCGCCAGCGATATCCAGGAGCTCCTTCACCGGGCGCTCGGACGATCCTTCGGTCGGGATCATCTCGCTGATCACCAACGGCCTGTGCTCCTCGATGGTCGCCTGCATGCCTCGAAGCACCTCGAGCTCGAAACCTTCCACATCGATCTTGACCACGGTGGGCGACGGGTTGTCTCGAATGAAGTCGTCTATCGATATCGACTCGACTTCGATGTCGGTTGCACCCTCAAGTGGACGTGTGGCGGAACTCAGGCCGGATATCCCGGGGAGGACCTGCAGCCGGATCTGCCCGGCCGCGGCCCCGACCGCGTTCGGGATCACGACGATGTTGGAGCACCCGTTCTGATCGATGAGTCGTTCGAGCATCGCCCTGGTGTTGGGAACCGGCTCGAAGCTGAAGACGCGGCCCCCCTCACCGACGAGCCTCGACCCCCACAGAGAGTAGATGCCGATGTTCGCGCCTATGTCGTACATCCGATCGCCCGGTCGCAGAGTGGCTTCGAGGATCGGGGCGAGGGACGGCTTCTCGTACTGCAGGAAGAAGAGGTTCGGAAGTTCGGTGTCGGTTGTTAGGTCGAACTCGTATCGAAGGCCGGGGCCAAACTGGCCTGTGGTCAGTCCGCTGGGCGGAGGGATGTCGCGCGTCAGTAACGAGAGGATGCGGTCCCGCCCACGAACATCGGGCATGAACCGGCGAACCAAGCCGGCGAGCTTCCAGCGAACGGGTATACGCGCCATGACTGAACCCTTACATGGGGCGCGAAAAAGCCCCGGGGATGGGCCGGGGCTTGATCGCTGTGTCTGAAGATCGGTTTAGAAGATCGCCTGGAGGACGACGATCAGTCCGATGACTGCGAGGACTGTCCAAACAATTCCCATCTCGTGCCCCCTCTCTCGGTGAGCGGCGTAAGTTGTAAGGGATTCATTCCCGGGGTCGGAATGTTCAAACACTTGACGTGGTTCTTTTGTGACGGTGCGTTAGGAGAACAATGACCGAAAAGGGTGCATATCCAGTTGTCGCGGAGAACCTCCAGCGTCGTTTCAAGGACGTCGAAGCGGTGCGCGGGATCGACCTCCAGATAAGTCGCGGCGAGATCTTCGGTTTCCTCGGCCCCAACGGCGCGGGCAAGTCCACCACCGTCCGGATGCTCACGACCCTTCTTCTTCCGAGTGGCGGCCGCGCATCGGTTGCCGGTTACGACGTAGTGAAAGAAGCGGACGCGGTCCGTCGCTCCATCGGGGTCGCGTTGCAAGATGCTGCGATCGATCCGTTGATGACGGGCCGCGAGTTGATCCGACTCCAAGCAGTGCTCCACGGCATCCCGCGTTCTCAGGCCGACGGTAAAGGGGTCGAGCTCCTCGATCGCGTCGGACTGACGGCGGCGGGCGATCGCCGGGTCGGCACCTACTCCGGGGGGATGCGCCGGCGCCTCGACCTTGCGCTCGCGTTGATCCACACGCCCGAGGTCCTGTTCCTCGACGAGCCCACCACCGGGCTCGACCCGAACAGTCGCCAGGCGATCTGGGAGGAGGTTCGCAACCTCAACAGCGAGGGGACCACCGTTTTCTTGACCACTCAATACATGGAGGAGGCCGATCGCCTCGCGGGGCGGATCGCGATCATCGACAACGGATCGATAGTCGCCGAAGGCACGCCCGCGCAATTGAAGGCCGCGATCGGCGAGCCGACGCTTCAGATCTCGCTTCCCGAAGGCACCGACGAAGTAGCGGCCGAGGCTCTGCTGATGAAATACGGCGATCCCGTCGATACGCCTCCCGGCTCGGTCGCGGTCCGACTCAAGGGTGGGGCCTCGCAGGTGGCGACCGTTATCCGCGGGCTGGACGAGGCGAACATCCAGGTTGAATCTCTCGAGCTCCACAACCCGACCCTCGACGACGTCTTCCATAAGGCGACGGGACGGCGGCTCGAGGGGGCCGAGGACGCGACGGACGCCGGCCCGAGCATCCAGGTTTCATGAGCACGATCTCATGACGGCCATCGTGCTCGAGCACTACGCGGCCCTCAGCCGCCGCTCGATCATGAACATCGTCCGGCAGCCGATCGCGATCATCCCGTCGCTCACGTTCCCGCTGTTGTTCCTCGCACTCAACTCGTCCGCGCTCGCCCGAGCCATCGAGCTACCGGGGTTCCCTCCCGTCGACTCGTTCCTGCAGTTCATGATCAGCTCGACGATCATCCAGGGGGCATTGTTCGGCTCGATCGCCGCCGGGTCCGACATGGCCAAGGACATCGAGGGTGGGTTCTTCGACCGTTTGATCGCGACTCCGGTTAGTCGTTCATCGATCCTTGTCGGTCGGCTCGCCGGTTCATTCGTGCTCGGGTTCGTCCAGGCTTTCATCTTCTTTGGAGTCGCATCGTTGTTCGGACTCAACGTCGCGGGAGGTCTGCTCGGGATGGTCGGTGTCGCACTCATCGGAGCCACGATCGCGGCGGGCGTCGGCGCGATCTCGGTCGCGATCGCATTGCGGACCGGATCGACCGAGGCCGTGCAAGGAAGCTTCCCCTTGATCTTCGTGTTCCTGTTTCTGTCCAGCGCGTTCTTCCCACGCTCGCTCATGCACGGCTGGTTCAAGTCCGTGGCGACCCTCAATCCCCTCTCGCACATGATCGAGGCCGCGAGGCACCAGGTCATCTACGGGTGGGACACGAGTCAGTGGCTCACCGGCATCTCGATCGCGGGCGCGATCCTCGTCGGCGGCGTGGTCGCTTCGAGCTTCGCGCTGCGCGCTCGGCTCGCGGAGAAGGTGTAGAGAATGTCGGCGACGCGTGACATCACGATCGGGCTCGCGGAGCGGAGCGTCAAGCTCATCCCTCGCATGCCCTCTACGTTCGTTCCGTCGTTGATCATGCCGATCTTCCTCGTCGTGTCGTTCTCGGGCGCGTTCGCGGGATTGACTCAGCTGCCTGGGTTCCCTGCCGACAAGATGATCGACTGGGTCTTTCCGATGACGACGCTTCAGGGTTGCGCGTTCGCGGGCGTGACGACGGCGATGGCGATAGCGCGCGACCTCGACAATGGTTTCTACGATCGTCTTATCGGAAGCCCGGCCCCCAGGATCTCGTTGATGCTCGGCCCTCTCCTCGCGTCGGTGATCCGCGGGATGATCCCCCTGACGATCCTTCTGATCGTCGCTGTTATCGGCGGAGCTAACTTCAACGGCGGATTCCCCGGTCTCGGGATGCTTGTGATTTGCGCGATGTCGATCTCGTTCATCGCCGGATGCTGGGGTCTCGGCCTCGCGTTCCGCGCGAAGACTCAGCAGATCGCGCCGCTCATGCAGATGGGGCTATTCACTGTGTTCTTCTTGTCGACCGCGCAGATGCCGATCCAGCTGCTGACCGGTTGGATCCACCAGGTCGCACGCTTCAATCCGATAACGAACGTCCTGCAGATGGCGCGACAGGTCTCGCTGCCTGCAGGAGTTACCTGGGCGACGACGTGGCCGGGTTTCGTGTCGCTGGCGGGGATGGCCGCGGTGCTCGGGCTATTCGCTTATAGGGGACTGCTGAAGATCGTCGACTAGAGCAGGACGATCGGGCAGGTCAACGTGCGGGTGATCCCCTCGACCGATTGGATCCGGGCGACCACGAGCTTCCCGAGGCTGTCCATGTCGGCCGCCGAAGCCCTGACGATCACGTCGTAGGGGCCGGAGACATCGTCGGCGGACTCCACGCCCTCGATCTGGCGGATGGCGCCTGCGACCTGCATCGCGTTCACAGCTGTCTGTATCAGGATGTAAGCCCTGACCTCGTCGCCCAATCCGTCCCCCTGTTCGTTCGTCCCTGAACAAAATCTGCGCCGGATCGTAACGTACCGGAGTTTTCGGACCCCTGGGAGCGCAGTTAGTCTCGACCGCGATGACGCCGGCGCGTGTGTTCGGGCTCGCGCTTCTCGTAGTGCTTCTAGCTGCTCCTGCAGCCGTCTCACAGGAGTCCGAGCCTTCGGGGCAGGACCTCTTCGAGGAGTCCTGCGCCTCCTGCCACGGCATCGATGGCCGGGGAACCGAGTATGGGCCCTCGCTTCAGAACTCCGGAGCGGCGGCCGCCGATTTCGAGCTTCGGACGGGGCGCATGCCTCTCCACGATCCGGATGCCCAGACGGTTCGCAAGCCTCCCGCCTTCTCGAATGACGAGATCGACCTGATCGTCGCTTACGTCGCGTCCTTAGCGCCCGGGCCCTCCGACAGCGCCGGCGAGCCGATCCCGGAGGTCGACCTTTCGGGGGTCGTCCTGTCCGACGGCCAGGAGATCTACACGGAGAACTGCGCGGCGTGTCACGGAGCCACCGCCAACGGGGGGGCTGCGGGGGCCGGCGCTCTTGCACCGAGCCTTCACCTCGCGCTGCCGCTCGATGTCGCGGAGGCCACGATCATCGGGCCGGGCGAGATGCCTAAGTTCTCGTTCGACGAAGCCGAGCGCAACGCGGTCGTGGCGTACGTGCGTTACCTGCAAACGGAGGATGCCCCCGGCGGCGCGGACATCGGTGGGATCGGTCCCGTGCCCGAAGGGTTCGTCGCGTGGCTCGTCGGCATCGGTTCGCTGACCGTGGCGTGCTGGCTCATCGGCTCGAAAGTGCTCGGAAAGGGTGAGGGATGAAGACGGATCGGTTGATCGCGTTCTTCTTCACCGTGTCGATGCTCGCGTCGTTCGGGCTTATCGCCGTATACGTCTTCGAGGGCGACGCGCAGCTCGAGGGAACGTTCCTCGGAGTCGCGCTGTCGGGACTCGGGATCGGCTTCGTCTTGTGGGCGGCGACGTTGCACACCGAACCGGTCACCGAGGAGCGGGAGCATCCCGACGATGTCGAAGGTGGCGACGTCGAGCTCGACGCCGAGCCGCTCACTCGCCGCGCGATGTTGTGGAAGCTGTTGGCGGGCGCGGGTGGCGCGTTGGCCGCCGCGCTGGCGATCCCCGCGTTGTCGCTCGGCCCCCGACCGGGCGAGAGTCTCTTCAAGACGGCGTGGACGCCGGGTGCGAGGCTCGTCGACACCGACGGCAACCCGTTGAAGGTCACCGACATCGCGCCCGGCACCGTCCAGACGGTCTTCCCCGAGGGACAGGTCGATGCGGCCGACGCACAGACCTTGATATTGCGCGTCGATCCCAACCTGCTCGAGCTTCCTTCGGATCGCGTCGCCTGGGCCCCCGAGGGCGTCGTCGGTTACTCAAAGATCTGCACCCACGCGGGTTGTCCGGTCGGTCTCTACCGAGCCGAGTCCCACGAGTTGCTCTGTCCCTGCCACCAGTCGACGTTCGACGTGCTCAGGGGGGCCGAGCCGACGTTCGGGCCCGCCGATCGCCCACTTCCGCAACTGCCGATAGAGATCGACTCGGAGGGCTATCTCGTCGCGACCGGCGATTTCTCCGAGCCGGTCGGCCCGGGCTTCTGGAACTTGGATTCCGATGGCTGAGCAGGTCTCTGTGAAACCGCTCAAGTGGCTCGACGAGAGATTGGGCGTCGCCACGTGGGCGCGCCGGAGCCTCAAGAAGGTCTTCCCCGATCACTGGTCGTTCCTACTCGGGGAGATCGCGCTGTTCTGCTTCCTCATCCTGCTGATGACCGGAGTGTTCCTCACATTGTTCTACCGGCCCGATGCACAACCGGTCATCTACGACGGGCCGTACACGCCTCTTCACGGACAAGAGGTGTCGGCCGCGTACGAGTCGGTGCTACGGATCAGCTTCGAGGTGCGGGCCGGCCTCGTCATGCGGCAGATCCATCACTGGGCCGCGCTCGTGTTCATGGCGTCCATCGTCGTCCACGCGATGCGCATCTTCTTCACCGGCGCGTTCCGCAAACCGCGCGAAGTCAACTGGATGCTCGGCGTCGGCCTGTTGTTGCTCGGCCTTGGGATGGGTTTCACGGGCTATTCGCTTCCCGACGATCTGCTGTCGGGCACCGGACTTCGGATCGCGTACTCGGTGTTGATATCGGTGCCGTTCGTCGGGCCCTATCTCGCGTTCCTCGCGTTCGGCGGTGAGTTCCCAACCGAGGGCATCATCTCGCGGTTGTTCGTACTCCACGTCATGTTGCTTCCCGGGCTGATCATCGGCGCCATAAGCGCGCATCTCGCCATCCTGTGGCGCCAGAAGCACACGCAGTTCGCCGGCCCGAAAGCGACTGAAAACAACGTGGTGGGCAGACCGTTCTGGCCGACGCAGGTTTTCAAGTCAACGGGTTTGATGCTTCTGACCGCGGGCGTACTCGCGTTGATGGGCGGGCTCGTTCAGATCAACCCGGTGTGGCACTACGGGCCGTTCGACGCGGCCCGCGTGAGCGGCCCCGCCCAGCCCGACTGGTACATCGGCTGGCTCGAGGGCGCACTTCGTCTGTTCCCACCCGCGGACTTCAAGATCTTCGGGTTGCTCGTGCCGGGACCTTTCTTTCCCGGAGTCGTGATGCCCGGCCTCGCGTTCACATCGATGGCGCTGTGGCCGTTCATCGAGCAGCGCATCACGAAGGATCGTGAGGTCCACCACCTCTTGGACCGGCCGCGCGACGTCGCGTGGCGGACGGCCCTGGGGATGTCGACCTTCTTGTTCTTCTTGATCCTCACGCTCGCCGGAGGCAACGACGTGCTCGCGATCACGTTCGGCGTCCAGGTCGAGGCGGTGACCAATGTCCTCCGATTGGCGATCTTCTTGGTCCCGGCCCTCGGGGGCCTCGTGACCTATCGGATGTGCACCGAGCTGCAGGACTCCGACTTCACGCCCTTCCGCCGCCAACCGAAGATCCGCCTGGGCCGCAACAAAAAAGGCGGCTTCGACGAACTGCCCTGAGCCGGACCCTTCATGTAGATCTCTTCAGCGGACCCCGATTTGAGTGGCGCAAGTGGTGCAGATCTGCGCCACTCGCGCCACTAATTTCGGCCCTTTGTAAAAGACCCCTACGCCTCGGTCGTCCAGCCCACGAGGGTTGAGAGGCCCAGGGCCAGGCCCGGCACCCACAGCCATGCGCCGAAGATCGCTCCGAGGCCCGCCAGGGCCGCCGCCACGGCGGCAAGGATCGGCCAGCCGCTCGCCACAGGGAAAGCGTCTTCATCGACCTCGAGGGGGCCGTGGGCTTCGTCCTCGGGCCGGTCGTAGAACCCGACGAGAGCCTTGGGCGACAGGCTCTTAGCTCGGGCCCGAGGGACCAGCCGCAGAGTGACGACGATGAAGATCAGGGCGCTTGCGGCAACGAACCCGAACAACACAGTGCCCGCTTCCTCGTAGGACACGAACCAATAGATGACCGCGATCAGAACCGTGTAGATGGCGGTGCGAAGGAAGAACCGGACCTCCTCGGCCATCAGATCTTTCCGCCGTGCCGCGCATCGAACACTGGACGTTCGCTCTTGATCGGTGGGAGCTCGGTGAAGTTGTGGTGCGGCGGTGGAGAGGACGTTGCCCATTCCAAAGTGTTTCCCTCCCACGGATCGTCTCCGGCTTCGGGGCCGCGTTTCATGGAGACGAAGAAGTTCACGATGAACACGATGATCGAGAGAGCCAAGATGCCCGATCCGATCGTCGCGAGAGTGTTGAGGCCCGCGAAACGCTCCGGGTAGTCGGCCACGCGCCGCGGCATCCCGTTCAATCCCAATTGATGCATCGGGAAGAAGGTCAGGTTGAAGCCGATGAGCATCAGCCAGAAATGGAGCTTGCCGAGCCGCTCGTTCATCATCCGGCCCGACATCTTCGGGATCCAGTAATAGAAACCGGCGAACGCGGCGAAGACGCTCCCGCCGAACAGCGTGTAGTGGAAGTGGGCGACGACGAAGTACGTGTCGTGCACCGCATAGTCGATCGGCGGCGACGCGACGAGGACCCCCGTGATGCCGCCCATCAGGAACATGAATAGGAAGCCGGCTGCGAACAGCATCGGCGTTCGGAAGCGGATCTTGCCGCGCCACATGGTCGCGATCCAGTTGAAGAACTTGATGCCGGTGGGCACCGCGATCAGCATCGACGTCGCGCTGAAGAAGGGGTTGTCGACGGCTCCCGTCGTGAACATGTGGTGGGCCCACACCGAGAAGCTGTAAGCGCCGATCAACAATGTCGCGAACACGAACCCGCGATACCCGAACAGAGGCTTGCGGGAGAAGACGGGAAGGATCTCCGTGATGATGCCGAAGAACGGCAACACGACGATGTAGACCTCCGGATGCCCGAAGAACCAGAAAAGGTGCTGATAGAGGATCGGGTCGCCACCGTTGGCGGGGTTGAAGAAGCTCCCTCCGAAGTTGCGATCGATGAACAGGGCCGCCATCGCCGCGGTGAGGATCGGGAAGCTGAACAGGATCAGCGCGAACGTGACGATCATGTTCCACACGAAGATAGGCAGCCGGAACATCGTCATGCCCGGCGCTCTCATGCCGAAGATGGTGGCCATGAGGTTGACGCCACCGAGGATGCTCGACGCACCGGCCAGCGTGAGTCCGATGATCCACAGATCCGGCCCGGCCCCCGGCGCGAACGTCGAGTCTGACAGCGGCGCGTAGCCGGTCCAGCCGAAGGGGGCCGCTCCGTTCGAAGTCAGGAAGCCCGAGAAAGCGATGATCCCACCGAGAAGGAACAACCAGTAGGTGAGCGCGTTCATGCGCGGATAAGCGACGTCGGGCGCGCCGATGTGGAGCGGGACGAAGTAGTTGGCGAGTCCGGCCACGAGCGGCGTCGCGAAGAAGAACATCATCCCTGTGCCGTGCATCGTGAAGAGCTGGTTGTAAGTGGCGTTGCCCATTATCTGGAGGCCGGGCCGCGCGAGCTCGGCCCGCATCAACAGCGACAAGAAGCCCGACAGCAGGAAAAATCCGAACGCGGTCACGCAGTAGAGGATCCCGATCCTCTTGTGATCGACGGTCGTGAGCCACGCGACCAGCCCCCGCGGGGCTACTTGTTCAGCCATGCCTGAAACTCCTCTGGGGTCACCGCGGTGATGGAGAACAGCATCCGGTCGTGCAACAAGCCGCAGAACTCGGCACAGGCGCCCGAATAGTCGCCGGGTTCGTCGACGTGGACGTCGATGCGGGTCTCTCGTCCCGGCACAGCATCCCGCTTGATCAGGAAACGAGGCACGTAGAAGGAGTGAACGACGTCGGTCGATCGGATGATGAAAGCGACGTCGCCGGTTGGGATCACGGCGTCGGCGGGTTCGTCCGGCGTGCCGACGACCTTGGTTCCGTTCGCGTAGTCGAAGCTCCAGCCCCACTGGTAGCCCGTGACCGTCACGACCTCGACATCTGTCTTCTGCTCGTTCACATCCCCAAGGGTGACCGTCGACAACACGAACAGCACGATCACGATGATCTGTGGGATCGCGAACCAGAGGACCTCTAGCTTCAGGTTCGAGTGGAACTGCGGAGGTAGTTCGTCATCGCCCGGCCTCTCCCGAAAGCGGATGAGGCTCCACCCGATCAGTCCGGCCGTCACGACGAAGATCACCGCCGCGAACGTCATGAAGATCCCGTAGAGGTCGGAGATGTCCTGGCCCTGCTGGCTGGCGGCGTCGGGGGCACACGAAACGAGTGCCAACGTAACGACGCCAGTTAGTAGTGTCAGCCGCGGTCGAGACGCCCGGAACATCGCCCGCAGCGTACTAAGGACGAACCGATGACAGATCAACTCCCAGAGCTGGTTGATGAAGAGGCCCTCGCCGCCTACGTCAACGAACACCTCAGTGGGGACGCGGAACTCGTAGTCCAGCGGCACAAGGCGGGGCACTCGAACGAAACGTTCATCGTGTCTCGGGGCCACCAACAGGAGATGATCCTGCGCCGGCCGCCTCTCGGAGCCTTTCTTCCTTCGGCCCACGACGTGGCGCGCGAGTACCGCGTGCTCTCCGGCTTGAAGGATTCGCCGGTGCGGGTCCCTCAGTCTCTTCTGCTCTGCGAGGACGAGTCCGTGATCGGCGCGCCGTTCTATCTGATGGAGCGGATCCACGGCGTCGTCATCAGAGACGAACTCCCCGAGAGTTTCACCGAGGAGCATCGCAAGAAGATCGGCGACGAGCTCGTCGACGCTCTGGTGGAACTTCATGCGGTCGATCCGGCTCAGTACGGGCTCGACACGTTCGGGAAGCCCACCGGGTACCTCGAGCGCCAGCTGAGACGGTGGAAGGGCCAGATGGAGCTCACCCTGCCGTTCACGCGCCCTCTGCCGGACCTAGAGCGGGTCGGCGAATGGCTGCACACGAATCTCCCGACTTCGCCTCCGACGACACTCGTGCACGGCGATTACAAATTGGACAACGTCATGTTCGATGAAACTCCTCCGATCCGGCTCATCTCGATCCTCGATTGGGAGATGTCGACTCTCGGCGACCCGCTCGCCGACCTCGGTTGGATGGTGTCGTTCTGGCTCGAGCCCGGCGACGTCTCCGATGACGATGTTTTCTCGCGCACGACCCGTGTCACGACTCAGCCTGGTTTCTCGACGAGGGCAGACCTGATCGAGCGCTATGCGACTGCGACGGGCCGCGACGTCGAGAACCTGGAGTGGTACGTCGTGCTTGCGGTCTGGAAGCTCGCGATCCTGCTCGAGGGTTCCTACGCTCGCCACCTCGCGGGGATGACCGACGATCCGTTCTTCGCTCACCTGAAGACCGGCGTGCCGGATCTCGCTCGGCGAGCGCTGGAGGTTGCAAAGGCATGAGATATGAAGCCCTCATAGTCGATTTCGGAGGAGTGCTGACGACTCCGCTCCAAGACGCGTTCGTATCTTTCGCGGCCGCGAACGAGATCGAGCTGGACGTGCTCGTGCGCATCGCTCTTGGCGCGTACGCCGGTGCAAACGACGAACTCGTGTTTCAGTTCGAAACGGGCCAGATCCCCGAGAGCGAGTTTGGAGCGGCGTTCGCCGAGCGTCTGAAGGAGGAAACCGGCAAAGACATCCCGGCCGACGGCATCGTGACGAGGATGTTGAGCGGCCTCCACCTCGAAGACGACATGGTCGAGGCGGTACGGCGAGCTCGGGCCGCCGGATTGAAAACCGCGCTGCTGTCGAACTCGTGGGGGACCGGGGGATATCCACGCGAGCTTCTCGACGAGATCTGCGACGTCGTCGTCATCTCGGGCGAGGTTGGGCTCCGCAAACCCGATCCGGCGATCTTCGCCATGACCTCCGAGAAACTGGGCGTCCCGGCCGAAGCTTCGATCTTCGTCGACGACCATCCGGGCCACCTGAAGGCCGCGCAGGAGGCCGGGATGACGACGGTGCTGCACCGCGACCCAGCCCAATCGATCGCGGAGCTCGAGGACCTCCTCGGCCTGAAACTGATCGACTAAAACCGCACGCGAAGAAGGAGCGGTCTCGTCGACCGCTCCTCCTAGGTACTGCCGAGTGGCTAGCTCGTCTTGCGTGAGTGCCAGAACCCGAGCCCTGCGAGTAGCGCCAGAACCGCTCCGGCGATCACCATGCCGATGCCGGCGAAGAAGGTGATCGTGCCGACTGTCCACCAGCCGTAAGCGTTCAGCAGGATCGAGCGAAGAGTCTCGCCCTTGAACAGGGTGTCGGTCTTGCCTGAGTTTTCAGCCATCGTGGCGGCCTGAGCTTCGGTCGGGCTCTCGCCGACTTCTGCTGCGTATGCACGGGACTCCGAAGAGGTCTCCGAGTACGACTTGCCGTCGTTGATGGCGAGCAGGTGGCCACCGATGTAGCGACTGAATGCCTCAGCCTCGGTGCCTGTGTCGACCTTCTGCCCTGCGAACTGGGTGAGGCCTTCAGCCTTCTCTTCCGGCGTCATCGCTGAGGCCGGCGGGAAGGAGATGTTCTGGGGGGCCAGACGGTCCCTCACGTTGCTCTGCGCGAACGAACCGCCGTAGATGGCGGCTGCGCCCAAGGCGATCAGGGCGACTGCAACAACGATGCCCGACCAGCTGACGAGCTTGTCGACCATGCTGCGACTCAACTTCCGTGCTGCTACCGCTCCTTCTGTAGTGGCGCGGGACGCCAGAGCGGATTCTGCTCCCTCGAATGTGTGTGCCACTTTGTCCTCCTTGGTTGAAGTGGCTTCTCGTTGGGATGAGCATCCGCTTTCCAGGGGGCCGCCCCTAGGGCCGAACGGCCCCTAATCGGTCTGCCGGACGTCCCCTGGGTGTCCCATCCCGAACGGGCCGAACAGCCCTATCGAGCTCGGCCCCCTCAGCTCACTCTGTACAGACACACACACAATCGAACAAAGAGAGGGCTGTCATGGAAACCAACACCGTCGAAACTCGTCCGCTCATCTCGATCCGAGCCAGCGCCACCGTCAGGGATGCCGCCGATCTGATGGTCACTTGCGGCATCGGTGCGTTGGGTGTGCTCGACGCTGATCGACAGTTCTCCGGTATCTACACCGAGCGAGACCTCGCAGGTTTCGTCGCGCGCCGGGGCGACGCCGAGACAGTGAAGATCGGTGAAGTCGCCAACGACATGCCGGTCACGGTCGATGGCCCGATCACGCCGGAGGCCGCTCTGGAACGGATGGAGTCGGCGCGGGTTCGACACTTGATCGTTGAACAGGACGGCGACCACCGGATCATCTCGCTACGCGACCTGATCCCCGACCTTGAAGCACAACATCATCAGTTTCCGGCCACAACCACGGCCGCGGACGTGATGAACGCTCCGGCCGTCGCGTGTCGGGAGAGCGCGTATCTCGAAGAGATCGCCGAAGCATTGGCCGAACGCTCTATCTCGGGGATGCCGGTGGTCGACGAGACGAACAAGCTCGTCGGAGTCGTGTCGGAGCGCGATCTCGCTCACGTCTTGGGCGGCCCGCTCGTCCGCCTCGCGGTCAGGCGGGGACATGGGAAGAAGTCTGAAGAGACCGTCACGGATCTGCCGAGGGACCAGCGCCGCGCTGGGCAAGTGATGTCGACCCCTCCGATAACGACGCGGCCCGACGCGACGCTTTCAGAGATCGCGGCGTTGATGATGAAATTCGAGATCAACCGAGTGCCGGTGCTCGCTGATGGCCGGCTCGTGGGGCTTGTCACCAGGGGAGACGTGCTCGACGCGATGTGTGGATCACATGCACCGCCTATGGTCACCACCCTTCCAATGGTCGTCATCGGAAGCTCGTTCGATGCAGCATCCAGGCCCTCGCCGTTTTCCAACCAACTCGAAGGGCATGGGGCGTTCAGATGATCAAGCGTCTTACAGTCAACGACGTCATGACCCATCTGGTTGTGACCTTCCGTCCCAGTGACCGGCTTCGCTACGTGGCTCACAAGCTCTTGCACAACAGGATCAGTGGTGCACCGGTGACCGAGGGAGGGAGGCTCGTAGGGATCATCACGGAAACCGACATCGCTGATGGAGCCGTGTCTGGGTCGCTTCAGCAAGGAGCGGAGAGTGTGCTCGACAAAACGGTTGGAGAGCTCATGACTAAGCGCGTTTTCGTTTCCCATCCGGGCGATTCCATCCCCCATGCCGCGGCCTTGCTGGATCGACACGGAGTTAGGCGAGTACCGGTCGTGGACGATGAGAACTATGTGATCGGAGTGATCGGGAGAGCGGACATAATCCGCGCCATCGCGGTGGACCATCCGGCTGAGGCTCTTACGGCCTAGCACTCTCACGGCATAGCATTCACAGCGATGCAACCTCCGCTGGTCAGGCAGATGGCCGCTTTGGTCGAAGCCGGTATGAGCCTGGCTTCCGAGCCCGATATCGACGGGCTCCTTCATCGCATCGCGGAGATCGCCCGGGAGGTCGTCGGCGCGCGCTACGGCGCGGTCGGGGTGATCTCCGACGACGGGACTCTTTCTCGATTCGTCTACGCCGGGATCGACGAGGCTACGGCCGCCCAGATCGGCGACCTACCCCAAGGTGTAGGCGTGCTGGGGGCGTTGATCGAAGAGGGCCGTCCGCTGAGGCTGCAAGAGATCACCGACCATCCGAGATCATCTGGATTCCCTCCGCACCACCCGCCGATGCACTCGTTTCTGGGCGTGCCCATAATCGTCAGGGGCCACGTGTTCGGCCGCCTCTATCTCACCGAGAAGCAGGGCGCCTCCGAGTTCAGCAAGGACGATGAACGGATCGCTTTGACGCTTGCATCGCAGGCGGGCGTCGCGGTCGAGAACGCGCGATTGCTCGACGAGCTCCGCGAGCGTGGCGAGGCTCTCGCGGTTCTCGAGGAACGTGAGCGGATCTCGAAGGAGCTGCACGATGGTGTGATCCAGGCGATCTATTCGGTCGGGCTCGCGCTCCAGAGCTCGCTCAGCGTCATGAGCCACGATCCCGAGATGGCCAAGGAGCGGATCGACGGTTCGATAGCCCAGCTCGACGATGTCGTGAGAGACGTGCGCAGCTACATCTTCGAACTCCAACCGAGAGATGTTGAAGAACGGGGCCTCACCGCAACGATCGAGGAGCTGGCGAAGGACCACGAGGTCAACACCCTGGCGACCGTCAACCTGGCGCTCGTCGAGGGCGCGGTTGAGATGCTTGAGCCCGATGCGACGGGTCACGTGGTCCAGATCGTGAGAGAGATCCTCTCCAACATCGCCCGGCACGCCCAGGCTTCGCATGTCGAGATCTCGTGCCTCGCCGACGGACCGGACTTCATCCTGCAGATCGTCGATGACGGAGTGGGCTTCGAGCCGTCGGAAGTCAGCAGAGGGCACGGTCTGACGAACCTTGAAGAGCGCGCGCGTTCCTTGGGTGGCTCCCTCATCATCGAGTCTCGAGAGCCGCGCGGCACGCGCCACGCTCTCGTCGTGCCGACTGAGGGCGAGAACGGATGACCGACAAGCTGCGCGTCATGCTCGTCGACGATCACGAGGTGGTCCGGCAGGGATTGCGCGCTCTCCTCGAGTCGGAGGGCGACATAGAGATCGTCGCCGAAGCCGATTCCGGCAAGAGCGCGGTCGATATGGCGAAGATCCACGAGCCTCAGGTAGTGGTAATGGACGTGCGCATGCCCGATGGGGGAGGCGTAGTGGCATGCAGGGAGATCCGCGACATCAACTCCGACATCCAGGTGATCATGCTCACGTCGTATTCCGACGATGAGGCTCTGTTCAACTCGATCATGGCCGGGGCCGCGGGTTTCGTGCTGAAGCAGATCCGAGGCAGCGATCTAGTCGATGCGATCAGGACGGTGGGGGCCGGCGGATCGTTGCTCGACCCGGGAGTGACCAAGCGGGTTCTCGATCGCCTTCGCAACTCGAAGTTCGACGAGAAAGACCCGAAGCTCTCTCGGTTGTCACCACAAGAGGAACGCATCCTTGATCTGGTCGGCGAGGGAATGACGAACAAAGAGATCGCAGAACGGATACATCTATCCGACAAGACCGTGAAGAACTACGTATCGACGATCCTTCAGAAGCTGGAGGTCACCAGACGAGCGGAGGCCGCCTCTTACATCGCGCGCGTCCGTGCAGAGGAACACCACCACACCGAGGAGTAAGCCGCGACCGTCGTCGAAGTTCTTCTGATCTCGTTGGGAACCTCTTTAGCCACGGGCCTTGGAGCCCTCCCGATCTACTTCGTGCCCCGGATGGGTCGCTCATGGGTGGGCGTTTCGAGCGCCCTGGCCGGCGGCTTCATGATCGGGGCAAGCATCGGTTTGGTCTACGAAGGCTCCCTCAAGAGCATCGGTGCCACGGCCCTGGGTGTGATCGCCGGAGCAGCCTTCATCCAGATCACTCGCCTCGCTCTGGCTGGACGAGAGGACGTACACCTTGGGCGGCTCAGGGGGGCCGGGGCCAAACGGATCCTGCTGATCATGGTCGTGATGACGATCCACTCGTTCACCGAAGGCGTTGCGGTTGGCGTGTCCTTCGTCGACGAGCCGGCCTTCGGCCTTCTCATCGCCATCGCCATCGCGGTGCACAACATCCCCGAGGGCCTGGCGATCAGCCTCACGATGGTGCCCGCGGGCGTCTCACCACTGAGGGCGGCCGGCTGGAGCGTGTTCTCGAGCCTCCCTCAGCCGCTCATGGCGGTGCCTGCTTTCCTCGCCGTCCGAGTTTTCGACGGCCTTCTTCCGGCGGGACTGGGGTTCGCCGCCGGCGCGATGTTCTTGATGGTGGCAACGCAACTCGTTCCAGAGTCGGCAGAGACCACGAAACCGATCGTGATGTACCCGACGATCGTCGCCAGCGCCGCCGTGATGCTCGTCCTTCAGTTCGCTTTCGCGACCTAGATCCGGGCCTCCCGGGCCGACCGTCACCCTCGGAACGGGCCATCCGGCCCTGCCGGGCGACCCACCCGCCGGGGTTCGATGTTCCTCGATATCCATCAACGAGGAGCTATTTCAATGACAGACAAAACCAAACTCTCTTTCTTCGGGGCGATCGCCGGATTCTGCGTCGTTGTCGCGTTCGGCACCGGCGTGATCGCCACCGCGATGTTGGATTCGAAGCCGATAGTTGGAGGCGGCGGCACTGCCGCGTCCGCCGGTAACAGCGAAGTGATCGAGGTCGAGCTGGGAGACCTCTACATCAAGCCGGCGAAACTCGCGGCGCCGGCAGGCGTCCCGCTGGAGATCAGAGTGCACAACGCCGGCGCGACCGAGCACAACTTCTCCCTGACGGGCATCGGTTCAACCGAGATGATCCCCGCGGGTGAATCCGACGTCCTCAACGTAGGTGCCCTCGACGCGGGCAACTACGACTTCATCTGCCAGGTCAGCGGACACGCCGACGCCGGCATGAGCGGCGTGCTGGCGGTCGGCGGAGCGAAGGGTGGAACCAACTCCGCCTCGGGCCACGACATGTCGAGCATGTCGAACATGTCGGCCAAGCAGATGATGAAGCACGACGCCGCGGTCACCGCGAGTTTTCCGGCCAAGACGAAGGGCGTCGGCGGGCAGGAGATGCAGCCCAAGATCGTCGACGGCGTGAAGGTGTTCGAACTGACCGCCGACGAGATCCGCTGGGAAGTCGAGCCCGGCAAGGTCGTCGACGCGATGGCCTACAACGGCCAGATCCCCGGCCCCCAGATCCACGCGCAGGTAGGAGACCGCGTCCGGATCGTCCTTCACAACGACTTGGCAGAGCCGACGATCATGCACTTCCACGGGCTCACGGTCCCCAACGCGATGGACGGCGTCCCGGCGCTAACGCAAGACGCCGTACTGCCCGGCGACTCGTTCACCTACGAGTTCACGCTGAAGAATTCAGGCTCGAACATGTATCACTCGCATTTCAATGCGGCGAAGCAGGTGCCGTCGGGGTTGCTCGGAGCGTTCATCATCGACGACCCCAACGACCCTGTTGTCGATGTCGACACGACGCTCGTTCTCAACGACGGTCCGCTCGGCTTCACGCTCAACGCGAAGAGCTTTCCCGCCACTGCGCCGATCGTCATGAACCAAGGCGAGACCTTGAGGATCCGCTACATGAACGAAGGGATCCAGATCCACCCGATGCATCTGCACGGATTGGTGCAGAAGGTGATCGCCAAGGACGGCCACCTTCTCGAGCATCCATATCTGGCAGACACCGTGCTGGTGGCCCCCGGCGAGCGTTACGACGTTCTAGTGGAAGGCACCAGGGTCGGAGCATGGGCGTTCCACTGCCACGTGTTGACTCACGTCGAAGGCCCGCAAGGCATGTTCGGAATGGTGACCGCAGTAGTCGTCCAATAACCGCCCGCTGATCGAAAGGAAGAAGAGATGACCAAGAGGCACGAGACGCTGATCCCGCTGACCCACGACCATCACCACGCTCTGGCTCAGGCTCGCAAACTCGTACTGGCGGCCGACGGAGAGAACGAGGACCGAACCATCGCCGCGAAGAACTTCCTTGCGTTTTACGACACCGACTTGCTGACCCACTTCCGCGAAGAGGAGGAGATGGTCTTTCCTCTTGCTGTCACCTATGTCGACTCCGAGCCGCTCTTGGCGCAGGTGATGATCGAACACCTTCAGATCCACGCGCTGGTGCACGATCTGAGAGGCATGCTCGACCAGGGCGCACCCACCGCCTGGAGCCTGAGGCGGATCGCCGATGTCCTCGAGAAGCACATCCGCTTCGAGGAGAAGTCGGTCTTCCCATTGGTCGAAGCCATCGCCGAAGTAGCTCTGAACGGATTGACCCTTGCTCCACGTGACAGGGGCTAGGGGGTGTTTCTCGCTTTGTAATCCGCGAGCACCTCGTCGGCCGCTCTTTGGCCCGTCTCGACCGCACCGTTGAGATAACCCTGGAAGTCGATCGAGGTGTGCTCGCCGCAGAAGTGGACCTTGCCGCGCTGCTCCCGCTCGACGCCCGAGAACTTCGTGTACTGGCCGACTTTCCAATACGAATACGAACCCTTCGTCCATGGATAGGAAGGCCAGTGATCGACCGTCGCCTTCCCGTTGTAGTGGCTCGTTATCCCCGGCATGACGGGTTCGAGCTGCGCCAGGAACTGTCTTGCCCTGCCATCCGGCGTTCCGCTTCCGAAACTCGATCCGACGTTGCCACCCGTGTAGTCGACGAGGATCCCGGCCGTCCCGGGCTGAGCGCGAGTCACCTCCCAAGTGATCTGGTAGCCGGTGTCGGCGTAGCTGTTGCCGTTGTTGTTGAGCTGGTACCAGTAACGGTCTGAGAACTGAACGTGGAGCTTCGAGTTCGTCCCCATGCCCTGTTCCCGGATGGCGGTGTCCTTCAGCGAGCCGAAGCCGGCTTTGCTGTAATCGATCGAACGGAGCATCGAGAACGGCAGAGCCAGGACAACTCGATCGGCGGTGACTGGAGTCTTGTTGCCCCGGAAAGTGAGCTTGTACGTCCCGTCCGAGTTCAGCGCGACCGCTGTCAGCTCCTTGCCCAATGCGACAGAGCTCCCCAACGATGCTGCCAGGCGCGTGGGGATCTGATCGTTGCCTCCAACCACGTGGTACTTCTCGTTCGATTTCCCGAAGAGCCGAAGATTGCCTTGTCCGGCGTAGCCGATGAGGTAAAGCATGTTCAGCGAACTTTGGACGTTCGTTTCCGCTCCGTACTCGATGTTGTATGCGACATCGAGGAATTGTCCGAGTTTGGATCTGATTCCCGGGCCGACGTCGTAGCCGCGCTTGCTCGCGGGAACGTAGCGGTTGATCCAATCGAGGATCGACATCTGATCTAGCTCTCTTCCACGCTGAGTGGAGAGGCTGTAGAGGGTGGGGTAACTCGCAGATGACACATCCGAATGGATCTGTTGCCAGATGTCCTTCAGGTCATTGGTCGCGTTCAAGAAGCTATATGGGGCTCCGTCGAAGTAGAGCAGGTCTTCGCTTCCATTGGGCTGAGCGGACAGGAGGTTTTCGAGCGTCAGGCCGAGTTCGTTGGCCAGTTGTCGGATGTGCACGTGGCCCTGGTCGATGAGCTCTCCGCCGTGCTCCGCTATCTGGTTCTGAGCGAACGCGCCGCGGATCGTCCAGCAGCGGCCGCCGACTCGATCGGCTGCTTCGTAGACGGTTGGTGAATAGCCGGCTTGTTTCAATCGGTACGCAGCGGTGAGACCCGCAAGTCCTGCACCGACAACGGCGATACGCGGGGAACCCGCGGCCCTTGCTTTCGGAAACCCACCAAGCGTCGAGGCGACTGCTGCGCCGGCCCCGAAGATCGCAGCACGACGCAACATCTCCCGTCTGGAAACTGCGGCGTCGAGGGCTTGTGCGACGGTCAGGTCGTGCTCGGTCGCGAACTGAGCGAGCAAGGCGGCGTCCCCAACTTTGGTGGCCAGCGGCGTGCGCGCCATAGATACCCCTCCCCCTTGAGCCGTTTGGTTACAGCAGACAGCCGCCTGCCCGCGGGGTCCATACGCACATGTGCGGAGGGCCTGCCCCTTTTGGTGGGTCTAGCGGTAGTTCGTGTACTGAAGCGGCAAACCGAAATCGTGCTCCTTGAGGGCCGCGATCACATCCTGCAGCGTGTCCCTTGATTTCGCCGAGACGCGTACCTGGTCGCCCTGCACCGCGACCTGAGCTTTCGACTTCATGTCTTTTATGAATTTCACGATCTCTCGCGCTTTTTCGGTCGAGATGCCTTGAGTGATCGTGATGACCTGGCGAGCCGTTCCACCCGCGGCGGGCTCGATGTTTCCCCGCTGGAGCGCCTTCAGCGCGATCTTGCGTTTGACGAGCTTCTCCTCGAGCACCTTCACGACGTCTTTCACTTTTTGATCGGTGTTCGATTTGATGGTGATAGTCGGCTCTTTGTCGGTTGTGAAATCGATGCTTGAACCGGTGTTCTTGAAGTCGAATCGCTGGCTGATCTCTCTTGAGGCTTGATCGACCGCATTACGCACTTCTTGAACATCGATCTCTGAAACAACATCAAAGCTGGAATCTTTAGCCATTATCTGTCGGCTCCTTTCTGATTCACATTTATACGTACTAATCCTGATTTCCAGGTGCTGGTTATTTATCTAGCTTAATGAATGTAGTTGAACGCGCACAGTGGTACTTCGCTTCAACTGTTTGACACGGCCACAATGGGTTGGTACGTAATACACCGACTTCCTCGCGGGATTCACATTTGGTCGAACTGAAGGAGACTTCGGCATGCATGTAAATGCGCGCGCGACGTCTGCCCACAAGTTCAGGGTGGCGTTGTTGATTTCATCGGTAATGGCGGTACTTCTCGTTGGTGCGCTACCCGGCATCGGCAAAGCTCATTCCCTTGCAGGCGGCGGCGGTGGCTTTTACTTCAAGCGATCCGAGCGTTGCCTCATGGGGAAGATCAACGCGATCCGCAGGAACAACGGTCGTCACGCCCTCAACTGGGACAAGCAGCTGGGCTTCGTCGCACGGATGCACGCGAACAACATGGCATCGCAGGGCGGCGTGTGGCACGACTACTCGGTGGGCCAGCGAGTTACGCACTGGGTGAGCCTCGGTCAGAACACGGGCCGCGGCGGCGCGTGCAAGCGGATCATTCATTCGTTCATGCGCTCGAGTTCGCACCGCGCGAACATCCTGGGGCAGTGGCGCTTCATCGGGATCGGGACGGAATGGCGCGGCCGCCGTCTTTACGTTCAGCAGTTGTTCGAGTCGCGGCGCAACCCGGGGAATATCTACTCGACGCCCTAACTCTCGTCCGTGGGATAGAGCGCGGCCGCTTCCTCGAGACTCATGCCGGGCGGGTCGAGTGACTCGCCCAGGCCCGGCTCGATCCACCGCTTGAAGTACTCGGTCCAGCGACCTTCTTGCTGCGCTTCTTCGAGCACCTGATTGACGTAGTCGATCCAGGCCGATGCGCCGGTTTCGAGGACAGCGGAGTAGCCCTCGGTATTGAGCTGATCGCCGACGATCACGCCGCCGGCGAGTTCGACGATGCCCGCCAGCAGCACGTCGGGGCCGACCACCACGTCGACCCGGCCGTCGGCGAACATGCCGGCGCACTCTTCGATGCTCGCGCTGACCGGCGTGAGGGTGGTGTTGATTTCCTCTATGGGCACGCCCGTCCCGGGATTCACCGATTCACAGACGCGCTCGGTGGTGATGTCGATAGCCTGTTGGATCTCGCTGTCCGGCCTGACCAGGAGTCGTTCGTGGGCGACGTAGTAGGGGTCGGTGAATGCGAGGTCGCGCGGTTCCACGAGCCGTCCGGTCACCGGCACGAACGGGAACGAGATATCGGCTCCCCCCACTTCCGGCATGCCTAGCAACTCGGTCGCTCCGCCGGTCACGAACTTGATGTCGACGCCGAGCGAATCGGCGACCTCTCGAGCGAGATCAACCGTGAACCCACTCCACTCGCATCCGGCGGGGATGGGGTCCAAGCAGTAAGTGAAAGGGTGGGCAGCGGGGTCGATGCCCACTATCAACCGGCCGCGCTGTTGGATCTCGCCCATCACGGTTTCCTCGGGATCGAAGGTTCGCTTGAGATCGTCGTTCGGTTCCGCCGGGATACACGCGGCGAGCGCAACGAGCGCGAAAAGACAGACGAGGATCCTGCGAGGCATGGCCGAGAGACTAGGCGACGTCAGCCTCGGCCGCGACCTGGTCCTCGAGGCCGGTGACCCGCTCGATAGTCGTTCCGGTGCGGCGTCGCTCTCTGATCTCGAGCCGACGCGAGATGCGCGAGAGGGTGAGGTTGAACGCGATGAACAGCAGGCCGGTGAAAACGAACACGTGCAAGAGTGGTGCGTCCACTCCGCTGCCGGTGAATGGATTCCCCGACGTGTTCACGACGATCCGGCTGTGTCTGATCGCTTCCTGGATCGAGATGATGCTGACGAGCGACGTGTCCTTCGTCAGTGTGATCAGCTGAGAAACGGTCGCCGGCACCATCCTGCGTAGTCCTTGCGGAAGGATGATCAAGCGCATCGCTTGTCCGTAGGTCATACCGAGCGATATCGCGGCCTCGCCCTGTCCGCGCTCGAGCGATTGGATGCCGGCTCTCATGATCTCGGCGATCACCGCGGAGTTGTAGAGCGTCAGTCCCACGATCGCAGCAGCGATCGCGGGGTTATCGAACGCGTCGGGGAAGAAGCCGGGAACCGCGTTCTGCCACGCGTCCTTCAAGCCGGAGGGCATCCCGAGGAAGAGATAGAAGATGATGAAGATCAACGGCAGGTTGCGCCAAACGTCGATCCACAATCCGGCGGGGATGCTCAACCAACGTTTCTTCGAGATCTTGGCAAGGGCTAAGAACAACCCAACGACGAGCGAGAACGCCATCGCGATGAGCGCGATCTCGACATTGACCATGAAGCCCTGCAACAGGAACTTGACGTTCGCTCCCTCGAAGAGCCACTTCCAATTGCTCGGGTCGAATAGATAGGTCATCGCCGGATCGCCAGCCTTTGCTCGAGGTAACGAACCAGGAACGTGGCTGGGATCGTGAGCATCAGATAACCGACGCCGGCCCAGAAGAAGACCTCGTGGGTCTGAAAAGTCTCGGAGTTGATAAGGCGCGCCTGCTTCAGGAGATCATCCGCCAGTCCGAGCGCGACGCCGATCACCGCCGAGTTCTTGATCATCGCGATCATCAGGTTGCCGAGCGGCGGGATGACCGTGCGAACCGCTTGGGGCAGCACGATCTTCCGTAACGTCTGGGGATAGGTGAAGCCCAAGGACAGGGCCGCGTCGACCTGCCCCCTGCCGACTGCGAAGACGCCCGAGCGGATCGACTCGGCGACGTAGGCCGAGGTGTAGATGCCGAGCGCAAGGACCCCCGAGATAAGCGGCGTGATCGGGATGCCGGCGCGCCTAACGCCCGCATACATGATGAATAGAAGGATCAGGAGAGGGACGTTACGGAACGTCTCGACGTAGATCGCGCCGATGATCTTCAGAAATCTAGGGGGCGAAACCCGAAGAGCCGCTACGAGAAGACCGAGCACCATCGCGATCCCGAAAGCCAAGACCACGAACTTGCAAGTGACGAAGAACCCCGAGGCGAACTCCGGGAAGTGCCGCGTCAGCACCCCCCAGAGTTCGCTCATCGGTTAGTTGTTTGCCTCTACTTCTTGCAGAACTCGACGCACGGGAAGAGCTTGAAAGCGTCCTCCAAGCTCACACGCTGCGGATCGTCCGCCTCGGCCCCCGTGTACTGCCCGACCCACTCCTGGTAGAGGTCGTCCCAGGTTCCGTCGGCGTAGATGCTGTCGAGAACCTCGTTCACGAAGTCCTGCATGTCGGTCTCCCCGTCCGGAAGCCCGATGCCGTAAGGCTCGGTCGTGATCGGCTCGCCGACGAGCTCCAGCGAATCGTCCTGGATGACCTGACCGGTGAGGATCACGTCGTCGGAGATCTCCGCGTCGACCGCTCCGTTCTGGAGCAGCTCGAGGCACTCGGAGTAAGCGTCGACCGTGCGGCGCTTCGCGTCCTTGGCCTTGGCCTTGAGCGTCGCCTCACCGGTCGAGCCGGTGACGGTGCAGACCTGCTTGCCGCCGAGGTCCTCGAGTCCGGCGATATCCGAGCCTTTGGGGACCAGGATGCGCTGGTGGGCGATGAAGTACGGCCCCGCAAAATCGACCTCGGCGTCACGGTCGGTGGTGATCGTCATCGTCGACAGGATCACGTCAACCGTGCCGTCCTTGAGGAACGGGATGCGGTTGTCGGAGATCGCCTCGATGAACTTCGGCTCTACATCCAGGTGGTCGGCGATGATCTTGCCGATCTCGACGTCGAAGCCCTGGGGCTCCTTCTCGCCCGGCTTCACGAAGCCGAAGGGAGGTACGTCGAACTTGACGCCGATAACGATCTCGCCCTTTTCCTGGATCTTCGCCATGGTCGAGCCGGCTGGGATGTCGTGCATCGCTGCTGCGTCGCCGCCTGAATCCGTGCCACCGTCTGTCTTCTTGTCGTCGCTACCGCAAGCTGCACCCAACATCGCGATCAGAGCGAGGCATGCAACCAGCCATCTCCAGTTCTCGAACTTCCTCATGTTTCTCCTTTCCGACCACTCTCGGTTGTGAGTGGCCTGCCCGCGTTCCTTTCACCTACATCTAGTGATGCAGAACCTTGTCTACGAAATCTCGGGCCCGCTGGCTCTTCGCGTTCGAGAAGAACTCCTCGGGCGGCGCCTCTTCGACGATGACGCCCTCGTCGATGAACACGACGCGGTCGCACACCTCGCGCGCGAATCCCATCTCGTGGGTGACGACGATCATCGTCATGCCCTCGCGCGCTAGATCGCGCATAACGTCGAGGACCTCTCGGATCATCTCGGGGTCGAGCGCGGAGGTCGGCTCGTCGAAGAGCATCAGCTTCGGCTCCATCGCGAGGGCCCGGGCGATCGCGACGCGTTGCTGCTGACCGCCGGACAGGTCGGCCGGAAACTGATCGGCCTTCTCCGGGATCCCGACGCGTTCGAGGAGCTTCGTCGCCCTCTCGTTCGCTTCGTCATCGGAGACGTGCTTGACCTCGACCGGCCCGATGGTGATGTTCTGGCGGACCGTCTTGTGAGGGAAGAGGTTGAACGACTGGAAGACCATCCCCATCTCGGCCCGGATGTTGTGGACGTCCTTGCCGGCCTCGGGGATCGAGCGGCCCTCGAACACCACATCGCCCGAGTCGATCGTCTCGAGTGCGTTGATGCAGCGGAGCATCGTGGATTTGCCCGACCCCGAGGGCCCCGCAACGACCACCGCCTCGCCACGCCCGATGGCCAGGTCGATGTCTTTCAGGACAACGTTTGACCCGAAGCTCTTCGTGACGCGACGAAGCTCGACGATGTGCGTTTGTGCTTGCTCCCCCATGAAGTCGGGGAGCATATCTGGAATGTCCTGGATGCCCCGGTTTTTAGAGGTAGCCCAAGGACTCCAGCCGCTTGCGGATCGCTTCGATCTCCTCGGGCGAGAGCGGTTCCGTGCCGGGGGCCTCTGAAGCTTCCGCAGGGCGGGCGGCCGGAGGGATGCCCGGAGCCCCTTCACCCCTGCGGTGGTGGGATACGAGGTCTCTCAGGACGTATACGGCGAACTCCGTGACCGAGTGGAACCCGGACCCGCCGATCACCTGCTTCAGCTGGTCGTACAGGGGCCGCGGGATCTTCAGGGTGACTTGCTCGGCGCCTCCGCCTCCCTCTCGCTTCATGCCCGACTTATAGCACTCCTATAGGAGCGCAGCCAAGGTCTAAGTCGTGCTTTGGGGCTTGCTCACCTATATCGACTACCCATAAAGGACGTAATAGGGGGGTTAACTCCTGATGCCGTCTGCACTAGCGTGAGTGGTTCTGATGCGGGCGAGCAGGGTGCTTCTTCGGGCGTTCGTGGCGGTCGCGGTCCTCGCGGCCGTGCTCGTTCCTGCCGTGATCGCTCCGGCCCACACGATCTCGGTCCCCGTCACTCGGGCTCGCACCGTCACGTTCGGCGATCCCGTGGGCGGGCCCGCCGGATGGAGCGAGGCGTCCCGGCGAGTCCTGTTCGAGTTGCCGGCCACCCACATCGGGTTCTCGTGGGCAGGCGTCGAAGGCACCGGGATCCGCTATCGCACGATCGGCGCCGACGGGGATACGTCGCGCTGGCGGCGAGCTACCGAGGCACACGACATGGAGGCCGGCGACGAGCACTACAGCGCGGTCTTGTCCGTGGACGGAAGCAAAGGCCTCGAGTGGAAGCCGGTCGAGACCCTTCGCCACAGGGTCTCTAACGTCACGCTCGATTACATCGACTCGCTCCACGGCCCCCGCGAATCCATCGCAGTTGATTCGATCGCAGAAGCGGCAGCGGGGGAGCCGCACATCGTCACTCGCGCTGAGTGGGGCGCGGACGAATCTCTGAAGAGCACTTCCGGTGGTTGCGAGCGCCAGTTCTTCCCATTGCAACAGCTCTTCGTTCATCACACCGCAGGGTCTAACTTCGATACGCATCCGAAGGCGACCATGCGTTCCGTCTACTGGTTCCACACCGAGCGACGCGGCTGGTGCGACATCGGCTACAACTTCGTGATCGCTCCGGACGGGACGATCTTCGAAGGTCGCTGGGCCCGCTCGTACGCGCCGTTCGAGAAGCACGACTCGGAGAACCGGGCCGGTGAGGTGGTGGCCGGAGCTCACGTCGAGAGTTACAACTCGGGCAGCGCGGGCGTGAGTCTCATGGGCAATTACTCGCTCGTGAAACCGTCGCCGGCGATGCGCCGCTCGCTGGCCGAGCTCCTCGCGTGGGAGGTGGATCGCCACGGCCTGAAGCCTCAGGCGGAGCACCGCTACCGCAATCCCCAAACGAGTCTGACCAAGCGGCTCCCCTACATCGCGGGCCATCGCGACGCGGGCGACACGGAGTGTCCCGGCAACTATGTCTACGCGGCGTTGCCTTCGATCCGGGCCGACGTCGCTGCGGTCGTCGGCAACGGCAAAACGACTAGCTCCCTGACCCTTCAGACGATGGCCGACAGGATCAACTATGGCGAATACGCGACGTTCACCGGCACCTTGCTCGATGAATCCGGCATTGGCCTAGGGCGACGATCGATCTACTCGTACATCAAACCGGCCGGGATGGAGTGGAGGGCCGGGCCCAAGACGACCACCGCTCCCGACGGATCGTTCGTGCTGAGCCTCACGCCGCAACGCAACGTCGCCGTCGTCGCGGTCTACGACGGCGACGAGACGACGTGGGGCGCGTCTAGCGAAGCGGTCTCGGTCAAGGTTCAGCCGGTCGTGACGCTTGCGCCGGAGAACGGAACGTTCGACGCGTACGGCATCAGTCATTTCCCGGCAGGGACATCGGCCGTTGCTCTATCGGGTGACGTCTCGCCGGCTCACGTTGGCGGCGAGATCGTTCTAAGGGTCGCGCGGGTCGAGGCGGACGGCAGTTACACGCTGCTGACGACCCAGACGCTGGGACTCAACGAGGCGAGTGCTTATCGCTACGAGTTCGTCCTGCCCAAGCCCTACGCCGGCACCTACCGTTCACTCGCCTGGTTCCAAGGCGACACCGATCACGCCCGAGCCTCGAGCCCCGAGATCTTCTTCATAGTCGACCCCTAAAGCGAAAGGCCCCGCTGGGAGTCGGGGCCTTCCGGTTGACCCTGCTGGGAGACAGGGGCGGGTGGGACTTAGGCGTTGCTTGTCGTTGCGCTTGTTATCGCGCCCTCTAACAGAGCGGGCTCCCAGGGTTGGCCGAGGCTTCGAAGATCACGGTCACCCATAGACGACCGTTTGCTTCTTTGGTTCCTACGCCCACGTACTTGAATGACGTGAACAAGATGTTTTCTTTGTGGGCCGGTGAATTCATGAAGGCGGTGTGGAGCGAGTCGACCGTCGAGCCGACACCCACGTTCTCGCCGAGGGTGGACCAGTTCGTCACTCGGTGACGGAGGTCGCCGGATTCCGTGTGATACAGGGTGTTGCGGTTGACCATCTCCGTCGTGTGCTTCTTGGCGGCCTTTGAAAGCTCCGGATCCAAGATCAGGGTGCCCTTGTCGTTGTTATGCCGCGCGTTGTTCATCAAGCGCGTGAACTCCTTCTCCTTGTTGTTGTTCGAGTAGCACAGAGCCGAAGCGGCCGGTGCCGGAAGAAGGGTTGCGAGCATCAAGCTCGCTGCGAGTATTGCGGAGAACCGCTTGAACGCGGACACTACGAACCTCCCAGTTCGGTAGCTGGGCGACCCCTCTCCCAAGGGGCCCCTGGCTTTGCGCCCCCGCCTTGCGACGGGTTTGCCTTTTCGTTGGGGCTACAAGAAGAAGTTTCGGAAGGTTGTGGCTGTTACTTGAGTAGTCAAATCACGCAACTGGGTGTCTTCCCGCTGACACCCAGTGGATTAGGGGGCTACGAAGGTCGCTTTCGCTGCCTCGAAGTCGTCCAGGGACTCGTCCCAGACCTCCTCGTGGGCCACCCAGTTCAAGGCGTAGCCCCAGGCACCGTCCGGAGTCACGAAGCCGAGGTTGATCATGTGGAGGTCTGCGCCCTCGGTCCAGGTCGCCTCCCACTCGGCGGCGTTGTCCGAGCCGGCGAAGCTCCTCTCGTCGATGCGGATCTCCTGGTAGTTGTCGTGGGACGAGCCGAAGCTGGCCGAGGAGCTCTCCCACGCGGCCCCCGCATCGGGGCCCGGCGAGTCGGTCCAATCGACCCTCAGATAACGGTCGCCCTCGGGGGCCCTGAAGTCGACGGAATCGGCATCCACCGACCCCTCGACCACCTCCCACCCTTCGGGGTAGGCGATCTGGAATCCATTCGAGCCCTCGTATGTGGTCCAGCCCGCGGCCGCCTCGACCGGAACCGCCCCGGCATCAGAGGGAGACGCCTCGTTGTCGGGAGCCGCTGCCGCGCCTCGCCGGTTCTTCTTGTTGCCTTTCTCATCCGAACCGAGGTTCGGAAGGATCAGGGCCGCGGCGAGCGCCAGCAAAGCCGCCAATCCCAACGCGACCAGCCAGACCCCCGAGCGCCGTCCGGTCGGGGAGCTCTCGGGGGCCGGGCGAGGCCGCGGTCGCGGTTCGGAAGTAGGAGCTGTGAAGGCTTGCGTGGGTTCATCCGGGGCGGCCACAATGGCGGTCCGCGCGCCGGCGGTTCCGGCGACAACGCCCTCGAGCATCGACCGGAGCTCAGCCTCGTCGGGTCGATCCTCGGGATCCTTCGCGAGGAGCGCTTCGAGAACGGGCCCAAGTGCGCCCGCGCGCTCCGGCGGCCGGTGGTTCTCATGTACGACCGCGGTGAGCGTCGGGATCGCCTGGCCCTTGTCGAACGGCGGCTCGCCCTCGACCGCGCAATAAAGGGTCGCGCCGAGGCTCCAGAGATCGGACTGCGGTCCGGTCACATCCTTGCTCGCCTGCTCCGGCGCCATGTACGAAGGGGAGCCGAGGATCAGTCCCGTCGCAGTGATCTTGGGGTCGCCTTTGAGCGCGGCGATGCCGAAGTCGGCGAGCTTTGCGCGGCCCCCACCAAGCAGCATCACGTTTCCGGGCTTCACATCGCGATGGATGATCCCCTCGGAGTGAGCGGCGTTTAGCGCAGACAGAACCTCGAGCCCGATCGCCGCGGTGTCCTCGGGCGACAGCGGGCCTTTCTCCTTGAGAACCTCGTCGAGCGTCGGCGCGTCCACGAGCTCCATGACGATGTACGCGTGGCCGTCGTCTTTCACGACGTCGAACACGGTCACGACGCCACCATGGTTCAGACGCGCTGCCGTGCGCGCTTCGCGCATAACGCGCTCGGCGACAGCTTCCTTGTCGTCCTCGGAGAGCGCCTCGGGCAGCAGGATCTCTTTGACCGCGACGGGCCGCTTCAGAACCGTGTCCTCAGCCCGCCATACCGTGCCCATCCCGCCTCGCCCGAGCGTGTCGAGCAGCACGTAGCGGTCCGCGACCTTGCGGTCAGTCTTGCTGGGCATGCCGAGGTGTTACCCACCGGGGACGGGTTGTACTCGCTCGTCTCGCTTGGCCCCGGGTCGCGGTTTGATTGCCGGATGACGGAGCCTTTCGGCCTCGAGGCCCAGAGCCTCCTGGCCGCCTTCGATGCCGGGGACCTGACGCCCTCGGAGGCGGTCGATTCGGCCCTGACGAGGGCCGAATACCTCGGCCCCCGCTACAACGCGTTCACCGAACTCCGGTCCGAGGCTGCGGGCGAGGCATCCGAGGTCGTGCGGACGGACGGACCCCTGGCCGGCCTGCCGGTCGGACTCAAGGACATGTTCGTGGACTCCGGGCGAGCTCCGACGGTGGGCTCGAAGGTGCACGGCGACTGGATGACGGGGACCGCCGAGGTGGTGAAGCGGCTTCGAAGCGCGGGGGCCGTGATCGTCGGATACACGAACCTCCACGAGTGGGCACTCGGCACGACCTCGGTCACGACCGCGACGGGACCCATACGCAACCCATGGAATACGGACCTGGTCGCCGGCGGCTCGAGCGGCGGGTCGGCGGCTGCGGTGGCGGCGGGCATCGTTGGTATCGCGGTCGGCACCGACGCCGGCGGGTCGATCAGGGTTCCCGCCGCATGTTGCGGGATCGTCGGCCTGAAGCCGACCTGGGGACGCGTGCCGTTCGACGGCTTCGTCGAAGGAACCGACGGCCCACCTATCGACCACATAGGTCCGCTCGCGCGTTCCGTGGAGGATGCACGTCTGCTCTACGAGACTCTCGCCGACCAACAGGTTCGTGCCGCTGACCCATCACAGCTCCGCGTCGGCATCGAGAGCGGATTCTTCGCACGTGACATCCACCCGGACGTCGCCGCCCTTCTCGTGCAGGCGGCCGAGATGCTCCAGCCGCTCGTCGGATCGATGCGCGAGATCGAGGTCGCAGACGTCAACCTTGGAGTCCACGCGGTCGCGGCGTCGCTGCTACCTCATACGGCCAGGCTTCTCGCGACCGAGATAGTCGAGCGGCCCGAGGACTTCGAACCGGCGACGTTGAACGTCCTGAGACTCGGTCAAGCGCTGACCGGCCAGGACGAGCTCGAGGCACACAACATCAGAAGACGCGTTCTCGTTGGATGGGAGAACGCCTTCGCGGAAGTCGATGTCGTCTTGACGCCGACGCTGCCGGCGCCCCCGTGCACGATCGAAGAACGAACTGTCGAGTTGCCTGGGGGCAAATCTTCTGCGGACCTCGCCTACACCACGTTCAACTCACCCATGAATCTCGCCGGAGTCCCATGTCTGTCGATGCCGGTGGGGGAGTTCGCGAACGGCGTGACGTTCAACATCTCCCTGACCGCGCGGCAGGGCCGGGAGAACGTGTTGATCGCGCTAGGCAAGGCGATAGAGAACGCCCTCGATCGGAGATACGTGAACCGGATCGCCGGCGGCGCCGTCTAGACCAGCGAGATGGTTTGCTGTCCGTCGAATGAAAAACCATCGCCACCGGAACGTTTCGCGACGTACATCGCCCTGTCGGCCGAGGCCAGCAACCCGGCGAGATCCGTCTCGAAAGGAGACTCAAAGAGGGCGATCCCAAGGCTCGACGTGATCCTCCGCGCGCCTTCGCCGAGCCCCGATCGACGGATCGCAGTCACCAGCCCGTTCGCAAGATCCTCTGCCTCGGAGCGATCCATCCCGGGCAACAGGATCGCGAACTCGTCCCCTCCGATCCGGGCGCAGATGTCGGTCTGACGAGCGCGCGTCGTCAATATCTCGGCGACTCTGGCGAGCGCCTCGTCACCCGCGCTGTGCCCGAACGAGTCATTGATGTCTTTGAAGCGATCGATGTCGAACATGAAGAGAGCGGCCGACGGACCGTATCGACGGATGAACTCGAGCTGTCTCTTGGCTTCGGATTCGAAATGCCGGCGATTGAAGAGTCCGGTGAGTGGATCGGTCTGGGCTAGTTCCTTGAGCTGTTCCTCGAGTTTCCTTGTCTCCGTGACATCTCGCGCCGACGCGTAGATGAGCTTCTGAGCCAGATCGGTCGACGCGTTCCATCGCAGCCAGTGGTAGGACCCGTCCTTGCCCCGGTAGCGGTTCTCGAAGTCGACCTGCTCCTTGCCTTCGCTCAAAGCATTCGCGATCGCCTGAGTCGCCTCTCTGTCGTCGCGGTGAACGAAGGCGATGTAAGGGGTCG
Organism: Actinomycetota bacterium; assembly: GCA_034663635.1. Taxonomy (GTDB): domain Bacteria; phylum Actinomycetota; class CADDZG01; order CADDZG01; family WHSQ01; genus JAXDJH01. The sequence continues at coordinate 53,063 of JAXDJH010000023.1, forward strand.
TCGTGAGGTCGCGCTCACGGTAGCCGAGGGTCTGCTCGAAGGCCCGGTTCACGCGCACGAACATGCCTTCGAAGTTGGCGATGATGTTGAGATCGAGAGACTGATCGAACCATCGAGACGATTCCTCTTGAAGCTCCCGCCGAGCGGAGATCAACAAGCCCACGGTTACGCCGGAGGCAAGGAAAACGAAGAAGCGAGTAAAGAAGCCGAAAGGCGATAGATCCGGATGGCTGATGAGGTCCCAAGCGACCACGAGCGCCGAGGCGACCCCGGCCCCCGCAAGGCCACCCCTCAGGCCGAGCTCGACGGCGAGTAGCCCGATCGGTATGACCATGAGAAACGCAACCGGCTCGCTGGGGTCGTCCACCGCGAGCCGGATGGCGAAGATGACGGCGAATGTAACGATGCTGAGCGCGATCAAGAAGGCTCGCGTCACCTTCGGAATCCCCGATTTGCCCATAAAAGTCATTCTCGTCCGAATTGATGGCTGCCGCCAGTGGACAAGTCGCCAGAAGTAAGTCAGTTAGTACCGAAAAGCCTCTCGAGCCGGTGTCTGATGGCTCGTTCGACCTCGGCCGCCTGGTCGGCCTCGAGCTTGGTGCCCCACGATGTGCGCACGTAGAAGACGTCGACGACTCGCACGCCGAGGGTGTCGATCTTGGCGACGTGGATGTCGAGGTCGAGATCGGTGAGGGCGGCCGTGATGGCGAACAGAAGACCCATCGCATCCGATGCCCGGACCTCGATCACCGTTGAGTGCTCCGACTCCTCTTGCAGGATGCGGACGTCGACCGCGATCGAGGATTTGGGTCTGTAGTCGGCGGCCTTCTTCTCGAGACGCGCCTCGATGGCGAGCCTGCCGGAGTAAGCGGCTTTGAGATCGACGATGAACTTGTCCCACGACCCGCCCTCGGGAGCGCGCACGATGAATCGTTCGAGCGCGAAGCCGGTGGTTGTGGAGAAGGCTTGTGCGCGTAGGACCGAGATCCGGTGGAGCGAAAACACTCCGGCGGTCCGCGCCAATGCGCCTGGTCTGTCCACCACGCAGATCGTGATGCTCGATTCGAGCCCATCGCCGCCCTCTTCGATCCGATAGCGAACCTCGCCGGGCTTTGGCGGTTGCAAGAGCAACCGGAGCTCGTCGACCGTGTCGGGAACGGACGTGGAACCGAGATAGGACGGCGGCAGCGTCGTCAGCAAGTCGAGAGCACGGCCAGCAAGGCTCGGCTCGTATGCCTCGACCTCTTCGGCGCGCGCTCGAGCGTCGCTGCGCGCGGGCAGCTCTCCGGTCTCCAGCGCGATCAACGCCTTGCGATAGAGATCGCGGACCAAGACCGCCTTCCATTCACTCCACGCTTCAGGACCGGTCGCTCGCCCATCTGCCGCGGAGAGTACGTATAGAAGCCTGAGCCGTTGTCCCGTCGCGACCTTCTCGGCAACGTCGGAGATCACCGCTCCGTCGTCGAGGTCACGCCGCGTTGCCGTGTCCGAGAGCAACAGATGGTGCCGCACCAGCGTTGCAATGTCTTCGATCTGGTCGTGTGCCAGGCCCATACGCGACGAGATCGCGCGGACAAGGCGTTCGCCGGCGATCGAGTGATCCTCGCCACTTCCTTTCCCGATGTCGTGGAACAACGTGGCGATCCGCAGCGTCGCCAGGTCGCCGGCCTCGCTTGCCGCGATAGCCGCAGTGTTGTCAGCCGCCAGGACCTGTGCGATCAACGCAACTGCTCCGAAAAGATGTCCGTCGACCGTGAAGCGGTGGTAGGGGTCGTGTTGAGCGAGACCACGAACGCGCAGCCACTCAGGCATCAACGCTTTCCACGCGCCGACGTGGTCTGCGAGCTCGAGAGCGTCCGCGACATGCGGCCCTCCGAGTAGGCCGAGGAACGATTCCCGCATCGCGTCGCTCCACGGACCGGGCTCGGTCTCCGCGAACGTTTCTCGCAGCCAACTGATCGCTCGGGGATCGAGCTCGCGGCCGGATGCGGCTTTGGCCTCGAGCAGTGCGACCGCCCGGTCCGATTCGTCGAGCCCTTGCGTCGGTACCGTTGTCAGCAGCCCGTCCACAATCTGGACGCCTCCGCCGAGGAGCTTCGTCGATCCGGATCGACGGGGACCTCCGAGAACCGACTGCGCGAGGCGCGCCTCCATCGCCGACCCGGAATGCTCGACCGTGCGGGCCGCGGTGTGCACTTCGGCCATCAGCTGGTCGGCGGCGGAATCGCCCTCCAAGCCCATCCGCCTCGCGACCGCGGGTTGAAGATCGATGTGGATCGTGTCCTTGTGGCTCTTCACTTCCGCATGAAGTGCCTCGCGAACCGCGAGGAACGTTTCGCGCGCGACCACCAAGTCGGCGGGCAGCGGCTCACGGGTGGTGACCGCCGAGAGCCACTCGAGGCGGTGGATGTCGCGCAGACCCCCGATGTCCTCTTTCAGGTCGGGTGCCAGCACCCATCCAGCGCGATCGACCCGCCGGTGCCGTTCCCGCGTCGAGTCGACGATCCGCCGCACCAGACCGCGAGCGTCCTTGCGGATCCACCGATCGAGTCGATCGAGGAATTCATCGAAGAGGTGCTCATCGCCCGCGATCAAGCGTGCGCTCAGCAACGATGTCGCTGCGTCGAGGTCTATGGCCCCGCGTTCGATCGTCTCCTTAGGGGTGCGTACCGAGTGGCCGACCTGGAAGCCCGCATCCCAAAGTGGATACAGAAGGCCGCGGAGCGTGGCCTTGCTCACATCCGAGCGCGGACCGACGAGAAACAAAAGGTCGATGTCGGAGTGAGGAGACAGCTCACCCCGGCCGTATCCACCCACGGCGACTGCTGCAAGCGGAGGCGTAGGTCCAAGGGCTTCTTCGGTTAGGCGCGCGAGCGCGCCGTCGACGTCGACGGCGCGCTCCCTGGCAGCTCGTGCTCCATCCTGAAGGCGCACCTGCTTCGGCGCCCTCAGCTTGGTCAACTCGGTCAGATCGCGTCCCCGCCTTTCTCACCGGTGCGGATGCGAATGACTTGCTCGGCCGGGACTACCCAAACCTTCCCGTCGCCGATCGAATCGGTCTTTGCCGACGTCACGATCGCCTTGACCACTTCGTCGACCTGATCGTCGTCGCACGCGATCTCGATCCGTGTCTTCGGAACGAAGTCCACCTGATACTCCGCCCCACGGTAGATCTCCGTGTGGCCCTTCTGCCGGCCGAACCCGCGAGCATCCGTGACGGTCATTCCCTGAACGCCCGCAGACTCGAGCGCTTCCTTCACGTCATCGAGCTTGAAGGGCTTGATGATCGCAACGACTAACTTCATGCGCCACCTCCCGCGGGTGCCGTGGCGGTTGAGGTCGCATGCGCGTGACTATGCGCCGGTGCTTCTGCCCTGTGCGTGAACGAACCTCCCGAGTCGGACAGCGAATAACCAACCTCCGAGTGCTGCGAGAGATCCAGTCCTGTGATCTCGTCTTCCTCGGTGACGCGGAGTCCGATCGTCGCGTCGACGACCTTCGCGATGACCATAGTCACGATGAACGAGAACGCGAGCGTTGCGATAACCGCAACCAATTGCTTCCCGAGAAGCCCGAAGCCTCCTCCGGCGATCAAACCGTCGGCTCCGAACTCGTTGACGCCGACCGTTGCAAAGACGCCGAGCAGAAGCGATCCTGCGATGCCGCCAACGAGGTGAACGCCGACCACGTCGAGAGAGTCGTCGTAGCCGAACCGGAACTTCAGGCTGACGGCCCACGAACAGATGGCGCCGGCGATGAGGCCGATGGCGATCGCGCCCATCGGGCCTACGTAGCCCGCGGGTGGAGTGATCGCGACCAGACCGGCGACCGCGCCCGACACGACTCCCAATGTTGTCGCCTTCCGTTCCTTGCGCGCCTCGTTGAGAGCCCAACCGCATGCTCCTGCAGCGGCGCCGAGGTTCGTTGCCAGGAACGCGCTCGCCGCGAGTCCGTTGGCTCCGAGAGCGCTTCCGGCGTTGAAGCCGAACCATCCGAACCACAGGATCCCCGCTCCCAACATCGTCATCGTCAGGTTGTGAGGAACGAAGGCTTCCTTGCCGAAACCCTTGCGTTTTCCGACCACGATGATCGCGGCCAGCGCAGCGATACCCGCGTTGATGTGCACGACGGTTCCACCGGCGAAGTCGAGCGCTCCCATCTTGAAGAGCCAACCCTCCGGGTGCCAGACCCAGTGCGCGACGGGTGAGTAAACGAGCACGAGCCAGGCCGACATGAACACGACGTAGCCAGAGAACTTCATGCGCTCCGCGAACGCGCCGGTGATAAGCGCCGGCGTGATGATCGCGAACATCATCTGGAACGTGGCGAACGCGCTATGTGGGATCGTCGCTCCGAGCCCAGCAGGATGTGCCGCCGCTCCGACGTTATGGAAACCGGCGAAGTCGAGGCCTCCGATGAGCCCACCGTGATCTGGCCCGAATGCCAGCGTGTACCCGATAAGAACCCACAGCACAGAGATCAGCCCCATCGCGAAAACGCTGTGCATGAGAGTGCCGAGGACGTTCTTCGCCCTCACCATCCCTCCGTAGAACAGAGCCAGTCCGGGCGTCATGAACAGCACCAAGGCCGAAGACGCTAGAACCCATGCGGTATCGCCTGTATCCAACGGATCACCACCTCCCGTGAATGGGGAAGACCCCTTTTCCGATCACGATTGGTTCTATGGAAGTGGTGTTTCCGGTGTGTTTCCTCTCCGTTTCCCTGCCGTAACGATTCATCCACAGGGCATGACAAGGTGGCTATATTGGGCGCCGTGATCATGCGGTGGGGACGCCTAAGAAGAGGGCAAAGGGGGTTCACCCTCCTCGAGCTTCTCGTCGTCCTCCTGATCATCGCCATCCTGGCGGCGCTAGCCATCCCTCTTTTCATCAAGCAGCGGGACAAGGCCGAGATCGCCCAGGTCCAGTCGGTGCTGGCTAACGCCAAGCTGATCGCAGAGTCGTATTACGTCGAGAACGAGGAGAGCTATGTAGGGCTCGACTGCAATCCCTGCACCCTCTCGGACGCCATCTACGACGAAGGCCTGCGGGCCACTCCCGAGGTTGAGCTGTTGATCACAGCGACTGCGCAGACCTATTGCATCGTGTCGATCCATCTCCTGCTTCCGGCGGGTCCCTGGAAGGTTGCTTCGGTTGGTGAGCGCTCGAAGGCCCCATCGTCCAACGACCCGCCCTGCCCGACCTGATGGAACCCGACGACCCGAAGGAATCTCCTAAGCCGCCAGAGCCAACCAAGTCGGTGACGAAGGGTCCTGCCGCGCCTGAGATCGAAGCGGGCGCGATCTACATCAGGTGGCGAGATCGCCTCTGGCAAGAGCAGCCCGACGGTTCTTACCTCGTTTGGGACGAGGAGGCCCGTCAATGGCTCGAGTCGGATTCACAGCCTCCTCGGGCCGGCAAGACGGTCTCTACCCGGGAATGCCCGCAATGCGGCAGACGCGTCAGGACATCGCTGAAGACATGCCCCTATTGCGAGTTCGTCTTCGTCGAAGAAGCCAAGCCCGAGATCGCGAAGAGGGTCGCCAAACCCCAGAAAGTCAGGAAGTCTTCGAGGCGACGGCAGGCCTCGCCCATCGCCGGACTCATCGTCGTCGTGCTCCTCGGCGGGCTGGTGTTCGGGACTTTCAAGTACAAGCAGGCGCGCGATTGCACCAACTGGAAGGTGGGCGTAAAGACCTATACCGACACATCGATAGCCATGGGCGGGGTCCCGCCGGGCGTGACAGAACAAGAGTTTCGCGAGTTGAATGAAGCTCGTTTCTCAGACACGAAACCGGGAGGATGTGGATGATGAGTTCTCAGGGACCGGCCGACGAGTGGTCCGGAGGGGGCATTCCGCTTCCTGCAGAGCTCGTTCGAGTCTCGGTGGTGCTCCTCATGGACCCCTACGTCATCAAGGGCGTCGTCCACCTGCCTCCGGAGGTCGCCCGCTTCTCCGACGCTTGGGAATCCGTCCTCTCAGACAAGCGGATTTTCATCCCGGTCACCGACGCCGAGATCATGCGTGGCTCCGAGACCGTACTGAAGACGCCGTTCATCCACGTGCGCAAGGCCGACGTGAGGGCCGCTTCGCCTCAATAAGCGTCGATCTTCAGAGAGCCGAAGCGGCAGCCTCGTCCAGCAAGAACGTCGCCGATGGGTGATCTGCCAGTAGTCGCGCGGGGGCCGCGGCCGGGGTTTCGTTTCCGTTGATGACTCGGGCGACGGTTTCTGCCTTACCGGCACCCGTGACCAGAAGAAGGATCCGCTTTCCCGCGAGCAGCGCGGGGGGCGTGAGAGTGAGGCCGCCGAGTCCATCGGGGCGATCCACGGGTCTGCAGTAGCGATCCGTTTCCTCGAGGACCATCGACCCGGGAAACATCGCCCCGACATGCGCGTCGGCCCCCATCCCTAGGAGCACCACGTCCAATCCTCCGGCCACCAGCGGGGCCATCTCGGAGTGGTATTCGTCCGCTGCGAGATCGGGCGGGTCCTCGCCGCGCATGCGATGAACCGCCTTGGGCTTCACTTGATCGAGCAACAGATCCCGAGCCATCTTGTAGTTGCTCGCGGGATCCTCCGGATGGACGCAGCGTTCGTCGGAGAACGCGACATCGAGGTCGGCCCAGCGTGCTTCGCTCCTGGCCAGAAGCGGATAGACCTTCTCCGCGGTGGTGCCACCGGTCAGAACGATCGTGCCGGACCCGGGCAGGGCATCGGCGATCACCGCTGCCGTCTTCTGAGCCCAGTCCTCGGACGAGAAAACCTCGTAGGTAAAAGCCATCAGCTTGGGTCCCTCCAGGTTCGCCGGTCACGGCTGAGGATCTCGTCGGCCGCGCGCGGCCCCCAGGTCCCCGGCTTGTAGAAGCCCGGGCGCCCACCTTGTGACCAGTGCTCGCGGATCGGATCGACGATCTCCCAAGCCTGTTCGATCTCGTCGGCTCGGAGGAACAAGGTCGCGTCGCCGAGCATGCAGTCGAGAAGCAGCCGCTCGTAAGCCTCGGGGGTCCCGGATCCGAAGTCTTGCTCGTAGTCGAACTCCATATCGACGGTGCGAACCATGATGTCTTGACCGGGAACCTTCGTCCCGAAAGTCAACGAGATCCCCTCGTTGGGCTGGATGCGGATGACGAGCACGTTGGGGTCGATCTCCTCGACCGCGGTCTTGGCGAACAAGAGATGAGGCACCTCTTTGAACTGGATCGCGATCTCGGTCACTTTCGAGGCGAGCTTCTTGCCGGTTCGTAGATAGAAGGGAACGTCCGCCCACCGCCAGTTGTCGATCAGCAACTTCATAGCAACGAACGTCTCTGTGGATGAGTTCGGATCGACGTTGTGCTCGTCGCGGTAACCCTCGTACTGACCGCGGACGGCGATCTCACCGCAGTCGGACGGGGGCCAGCGCCGAACCGCTCTGAGCACCTGGACCTTCTCGTCGCGGATCGCCGTCGCGTCCCACGCGACCGGCGGCTCCATGCCGACGAGCGTCAACAGCTGCATCAGGTGGTTCTGAGCAACGTCGCGCAGCGCGCCGATCTCTTCGTAGAACGCGCCGCGTTCTTCGACACCGATGTCTTCGGCGACGGTGATCTGAACGTGATCGACGTAGCGCCGGTTCCAGATCGGTTCGAAGATCGCGTTGCCGAAGCGAAACACCAAGAGGTTCTGCACCGTCTCCTTGCCAAGGTAGTGATCGATGCGAAAGACCTGGTCCTCGGAAAACGTGGCGGCGATGGTCGTGTTGAGTTCCTTCGCCGTCTCGAGGTCGACGCCGAATGGTTTCTCGACGACCAACCGGTGATATCCGCCCGTGTCCAACAGGCCATGCTTTCCGATGCCGTCGGCGATGGTTCCGAAGAAGGTGGGGAGAGTGGCCAGGTACCAGACGCGATTGCCTTGCGTTCCGTTGCGCTCATCGATCTCGTCGAGCAGCTCTTTCAGATTCTTGAACAGGCCCGGATCGTTCACGTCGCCGGGGACATAAAAGATGTCGCGACCTATCGCGTCCCACGTTTCCTCTGTTGGTTTGATCCGCGAGAACTTCTCGATGTCCGACCGCACGTCGGCGGCGAACTCGTCGTGAGTCATCTCGGTGCGAGAGGTTCCGATGATCGCCGTCCGCTCCGGGATGTGGCCTTCCAGCTGCAGGTTGTGAAGTGCGGGGAAGAGCTTGCGACTGGCGAGGTCGCCCGACGCTCCGAAAATGACTACGGCGCAGGGATCCGGCTTGTGACTGATTACGCCCACACCTCATCGAGGAAGTCGTTGATCAGATCCGACAGCCGATTCGGTGGGAATCGGAGCTCGAAGAACGAGTTCGCCTGGACGAGTTCGCTGTTGCGAAGCTCTCGACTCAGCGCTTCGGCGTCGGAGAACGGATGAAGCATGTCCCGGTTGTGTCCCATGATCAGCGACGGGACTTCGATCTTCTCCCGCTCGTCGGGGTGGGGTGCGATCCGCCCCGTCAGGATTCCATGCAGGACGGCCGCGGATGCGATGGGCTCGCGCGCGAGAGTCTCGAGGCCGACATCGCCGTAGAGCGAAAGGCCTCTCGGGATCCGTGACACGAGACGGCCGAACGCCTCCATGATCCCCGCGGCCTGCGCGTAAGCGACGAGAAGCGGCAGGAAGAGCCCACCTGCGAACGGTGTCGCGCGCTCCAGGACCGGCATCTCGATGAACAACGCCTTGCACCGTTCCGGAGCGTGATTGGCGACCTCAAGGGTGACGTTGGCTCCGAGCGATGTCCCCCCGATGACCGACTCGCCGATGTCGAGGTGATCGAGGAGGCCCACTACCTGGCGGCCGAACAGCTCCATCGAGTAGTAGCGCGAGTGCTTGGGCTTGTCGCTCTCGCCATGTCCGAGGAGGTCGATCAGGATGACCCGGTTCCCGCGGGCCGCGAGAGCGTCGGCGAGGGGGTAGTGATGCCTGCGGGGGAGCAACAGCCCGTGGATCAGAACTATGGGCCGATCGGCCGCTCCCTGCCTCCGCCCGCGCTGTTCGAACGCGATCTTGAAACCGTCGTAATGGAAGTTAGCCACGCCGCCACATTACCCAGCGGGCTGGGAGGGTTAAGCCTGGGGCTGTGCTTCGTTCGCCGCAAGATCCGAGAGCTTCACTGCACCGAAGCGGCAGATGGCGGCGGTGACGAGGAAGAGAAGTCCCGCTGCGACCCAGCGCAAACCGTCGGGCGGGATCACTGTCCAAGACGATGACCTCGCTGCGATGTTCTGGGCTTCGGCCGAGAGCGGAACGCCACCGGACGGAAGGTCGTAGGGAAGCTCTTCCTGATAGGTGCCCCACTCGGGCTCGGTCACGGGCATCGGAGGCAAGCCGCCGAGCCCGCCGGGGAAGCCCAGCGACAACCCGCCGCTGAACGGAAGTCCCTGCGAACCGATCGATCGGCCGCGAGCTGAGTACGGGTCGCTGCGGAAGCCGAGGTGCGCCTTCGCCGAGTTGCCGCCTTTGACGGTGCTGTTTCCGAATCCGAAGTTCATGCCATTCCCGCCGCCACCGTTGCCGGAACCCGAACCGGATCCATTCCCGTGTCCGCCGGAGCCACCACCGGTGCTGCCGCTTCCGCTGCCGCTGGAAGCCGGGGCCGCGATGGCGACGGCCGCTCCACCCGAAGGTGCGGAGGCTCGCTGTCCCTGCGAAGGAGAGGCGCGCAGGGCAGTGACTCGGTAGGTGTAGTTGCCGGGAGAGACATCCTCCGAGAACACGGTTCCGTTGACCTCGCCGACGCTCGAGTAGCCGCCACCTCCGTCGCGCTCGACGCGGTAGCCGGTGATGTCGGGCTCGGGGTTGCTGTTCCAGCTGACCGTCACCGTGCCACCCGATGCTGAAGTAGCGACGCCGGTGGGGGTCGATGCAGGGTTGTCGACGCGAACCGAGGCAGTGGCCGAGTCGCTGCCGCCGCCGTTGGCCGAAGCAGACACACGGACCGTGTACGAACCGTTCGCGGCGAGGGCGCCGGAAGCGGTCGAGATGGCGGTGTCCCAGGTGTAAGGGAGGTCGGTGTCGGTACGGATGCCGGAAGGCCTGGCGCTCGCAACGACGACGCCGTCGATGGAGAGCTCGATGCTGTCCACTCCGGTGCTGGCCGATGCGCTGCCGCGCAGTCCGATGGTCCCGTCGACGATCTGGCCGTCGCCGACCCCGCCGAGGCTGACGCTCACGCCGGGTGCCTGCGCGTGCGCGGGCACGATCGGGATCATCACGGCAGCCGATGCGACAAGAGCAAGGAGAACGCGTTTCACGAAGACGTCACTCCCGCTTGTGCGATCGTTTCGTCGGACTTGATGAGCTTGCCTCTGGCCACGATCCGGTAGGCAGCGCTGCCCTCGGGGTGGCAAGAGGTGAGAGTCAGGAAGTCGCCCTGGGCCGGGTATTCATCGACCGGCGACCAGTCGGCGTCGTCGACGACCCACGGGCGCTGCATGATCTCGTAGGTGTAGCGGCCGAGAGGCGTCGTGAGGATCACCTTGTCGCCCGGGACCAGTTCGTCCATCCTGTTGAAAGGCTTGCCGTAGGTGGTGCGGTGGCCGGCGATGGCGACGTTGCCGTGCTGGCCGGGAAGAGGAGTCTCTGGGTAGTGGCCGGCCCCGGCCCTGAGGGCCGAGAGGCTCGTTCCTTCGACGACGATCACGTCGACGTCGAGTCGGGGGATCTCGAGACGGGTGAGCGGGTCTCCGACGTGGAACGGAACCTTCCCGTACGTCTCGACGCTCGCAGCGAAGTCACCCTTCAGGCCGTTCTGGATCCGAGCGGCCCACATGTTCGTAGCGAACGGGTAGGCGATGAGAGCGGTTCCTCCGAGAGCCATCACCAGTGCGAAGACTGTGAGGCTTCGGCGCAAAACCTTGGGGGAGAACTTCTTCAGGCTCAGGGCCTTCGGAAGCTTCGCCTTCGGCATCTCGAACTTCTTCATCGCCTACCCGTCCCTCTCACGTGTAGTTGTTACTCAGTTGTCGTGTTGCGGTCGGTGTTTCTTGAGCGTGGTTCTTAAGCTTGGATCCGACGACGGACCACGAACGCCAGGCCGGCGAGAAGCAGGATGCCGATGGCGGGAAGGGTCATGTCGTTGGCGCCCGTGTGGGGCAGGACCCGAGGAGCCTTGGGAGCGGGTCGGTTGACCCTCTCAGCCTTGACCGCCTGCACTGTCGCAGCGGCCGTGGAGCGGCTCAGACCGAGCTTCAGTCCGCCGTTGACGCCCTTGAGCAGGTGGAGACGAACCGCGTCGGCCGCAGCCTGTGCGCCATTCTCGTCTTCCTTCGTGGTTGCAGCGGCAGCCGTGATCGTGGACTCGGCGGGCGTGCCCTCGAGAACCGTGACGGTCTGGCCGGGAGCAACTGCGACCTCAACGTAGGTGGGCTCGGGCTTGGTGATGTCGCGAACCTTGACCGTGACGATCGCAGCCGAAGCGGCGGCGGTCGACGTGGCGTTGAGCCTGTTGGCAACCGCGGAAGCCTGCGACGGGCCGACCTCGATGATGACGAGACCGTTGGTCAGCGGGTCCCCGGTGTTGATGAGCGTGGTGCCGTCGGTGCCCACGGTGGGGATGCCCAGGATGCCGATGCGGGCGCCGGCGGCCGAGGACTCGACCTTCATGACGTTGCCGTCGTTGGTGATGTTAGAGACGGAAGGACCAAGCTCGACCTTCAGTACGTCGGTCGTGGCCTTGACGTCGTCGACGATCTGCAGAACCTGCTCGACCGCGTCCTGAACCTGCGCAGGGGTCTGGTCGAGGACCGGCTGAAGCGTGCTAACGAGCGTGTCGACGAGGTTGTCGACCTGCGCCTGAACCCCATCGAGCTGCGGGAGCAGCACGCCGACGGGAAGCTTGGCGCCGAGGTCGGTGACCTTGGCAGAGTTCTTGGTGAACGGAACGCCCTTGAGAACGCCGGAGTTCGACTGGCCACACGCGACCTTCAGCGTGAGGATGTCGGACAGAGGAGCGGGAAGCGCGCCCGAGCACACCGGGTCGCCGTCGCCACCGTCACCCGGGTAACGGGAGTTCTCGGTGTTGGCGTCCGAGCACGGCACGTCGCTCGGGTCGGCAGTCTCGCCCAGAAGGGCACACTGGCCGGCACCGACGCCGATCGCCGACGGGCTTGAATCGACCTTCGCTGCTGCGAGGCCGAGAGTCAGGCCTTGGTCGCCGAACGCGACCTCAAGCGCCCTAGCCTCACCGGCTAGAGCGAAATCAGTGTGGGGCTTGGTGGCGGCTCCCGCGGGAACCGCGAAAGCAGCGATAAGCCCTACCAGTGCTACGAGCGTCCCCATCCGACGCGACATTCGACCGACCTCCTTAGATACGCGCGCGACCACAACCACGCTGTGCTGTTGAGTGGTGACTGTTCGCCGCAGCCACAACGACTCCTGCTTGGTGCCGCTTGCCTTGGAACGTGGTGCAATTTACCTAGTTATGGGGGGTCTACGCAACTCTACGTAGGGATGTCACTACGTGACGCTATTGTCCAATTCTTACCATTTCGGGACTAGGCATTTTGGGCGAGTTGTCCGAATTCACATTTGGAGGACTAGTCCTTTCGGACTAGGCGATAACTAGTCCGACTACGAGGGGTGAGATTCACTCGTCGATCCGGGACTGAAAATCGCGAAAAAAACTTTGAAAAGTTTTCAGTCGTCCAGAGGCTCGGCGCCGTCGAGGGGCTCGATCAGCCGGCGCTTGACGACCTTGCCGGTCGAGGTGCGCGGGAGCTCGTCGACCTTCTCGATCCGGCGCGGCACCTTGTAGGAGGCGAGCTCGGCCTTGCACGCGTTTGCGATGTCCTGTTCGCTGGCGCTCCCCACAACGAACGCAGCCAGCACCTCGCCGAACTCTTCGTCTTCGATCCCGAGCACCGCGGCCTCTTCGACGCCGTCGAGAGATTCGATCAACTCTTCGACTTCGATCGGATAGACGTTTTCGCCACCGATCACGACCATGTCGTCCGCGCGCCCATCTATATAGAGGTAGCCGTCGTCGTCGAAGTGCCCGAGGTCGCCGATCGACATGTAGCCCTCGCGCACGTCTTTGCTTTCGCCTGACGTGTATCCCTCGAACAAGATGTCGCTCTTCACGTACAGCTCGCCGGTATCCCCGGCCTTGCACCAGTTGCCGTCTTTGTCGAAGACTGCAACCTCGATGCCCCGGACGGGTTTCCCGATGGTCTTCGGTTTCGCCCTCATCGCCTCGGGCGAAGCGATGGCGGTCCAGCCGATCTCGGTCGAGCCGTAGAGGTCGTAGAGCACGTCGCCGAACAGATCCATGGCAGCGCTGCGAAGTTCGGGCGATATCGCCGAACCACTAGCGAGCACGACTCGAAGATTCGACAGGTCGTATTTCTTCTTGATGTCGTCGTCGAGCGAGACGATGCGCTTGATCATCACGGGAACGAAAGACGCAGCGGTCGCTCCGGAGTCTTCGATCATGCGCAGCGAGTCCTCGGGGTCGAATTTCTCCGGCAACACCATGGTGGTTCCCAAAGCCATGCCGAACACCATCGTGGCCAGGCCGAACGAATGGAACATGGGGGCCGGGCAGAAGATGATGTCCTCTCTCTTGTAAGGAACGATGGCGAGCACGTTCGCCAGAGCGCCGATGCCGGCAGCCGCGGGGCTCCGCTGAGCGCCCTTTGGTTTCCCCGTCGTTCCGGACGTGTGGATGATGATCCTGGGGCTGCCCCGGTCGCGCGTGAACGGCGGTGGGGGAGACGCGCTTTGCTCTCCGATCAGATCCTCGTAGGAAACGGAACCCTCGAGCGCATCGTCATCGTCACCAACATGCACGAGTTGGATCCCCTGCGTGTCGCAGCTCGCCACCTGCTTCGCGTGTTGGGTGTCGTAGACGAGGACCGCTGGGTGCGCTTCCTCCAGCGTCACCTTCAACTCCTTCGTCTTCGCCCAGGTGTTCAGGGGGGCCGCGACGAGACCTAATTTCTGCGCGCCCAGCGCGACCTCGACGATCTCGCGGCCGTTGCGGAGCAGCATCGAGACGCGGTCGCTGCCGCGCATCCCAAGCTGACGAAGGGCGTTCGCCGTCTGGTTCGAACGGGCGTCCAGCTCTTTGAAGCTCACGGTTCCGTTGCGATCGTGGATCGCCGGCTTGTCGCCGAGTACGAAGGCGTTCATCCGGCTGACGATGCCGAGCGAGGGTCCTCGTCCTAGCAGCCACGGCAGCGCCAAGGCGATGGCGATCGGGGACTTGGGGCTAGTGGCTCCGGCTTCGCGGAGTCGCTTGAGCGTGTGCGGGTGGAGGAAATCGACCATCTGACGCAGCCCGTCTGTTGCCGCGCTCAAGCGCTGATTCCTCCCCTTCGCTTCCGCTCGGTCGGTTTCATCCACGCCTGGAGGGCTGGATGATCGGCGTGCTCTTCGAGGAGTCGCAGCGTACCCGTGCGCGCGTTGACGGTCAGGGCCTTGCGATCGAAGTCCCGCATCGAGTTCGTCCCGTGCTCTTTCAGGTCGGTCAACCACGGACGGATCACGAACACGTCGATGCCCTTGGCTCGAGCGTCGTTCACCTCACGCCTAAGCGCCCTCGCGAACAGGGATCGGATGACCATGGGGCCGAGCATCGCGGTATCTCGGAGGTGGAAAGGAGCGTCGCTCCGGTAACCGAGTGGCGCGATGCAAATGATCGAGTCACAGCCGTGCTTCGTAGCGAGGTCGAGTGAGGTTGCGCTCGCGGCCCCCCCGTCGACGTACTGACGGTCGCCGATGCGCACCGGCGGGAACACGCCTGGGATCGAGGTTGACGCGAGGACGGCTTCCGGTTGAGTGGCTTTCGGTGCATCGGGGTGGCCGAACGGCACGCGCTCGCCGGAGTAGAGATCGACGGCGCATATATAGAGGTCTCGCTCCGGCCACTCGTGGGGGAGGTCTTCCTCGAAGCGCTGCCGGGTCTGTTCCGTCGAATACATGCCCGATGGGAAAGCCTTGCGCGCCAGTCCCGCGGGCATCCGGCCCTTTCCGGGCGAGCGTTGCCAGTAGCCGCGCGATGCGACGAGCGCGAAGAACCCTCCGACGCCACGCCTGATCTGCTCGCCCCTCGAGCCGTACAAGGGCGTGAAGATCTCTCGTACTTGCTCGCCCGAGTCGGGGTTGTCCTTGGTCACGTCGGTGTGCCGGCCGTGGGCGTACTCGAAGAAATCTGTCTGGGCCCATCCGTTGCGCAGGTACGAAGTCATGATCGACCCCGCGCTCGTTCCGACCATTAGGTCTGCCTTGGTCACGTCGATGCCGAAGTCGTCGAGAGCGGCAAGGGCGCCTGCGTGGTAGCCCATGCCGATAAGACCGCCGCCTCCGAGCACAAGTCCGAGCGTCATGCGATGGACCCTACCCCCGGGTCTAGGCCCGGAACCCCTCCGGCGGCCGATCCGAACCAAAGGCGCATTGCATGACTTCGTCGTACTGGTCGCTCGCGAAAACCGCGGAGAACACGTTCTCCTCGCCGCGGCCCTCGTACCCGGCGGGCAACTTCGACGAGTTGTTGTTCTCGGCGATCGTGTAGCCGTTCAGGAACTCTGCGATGTCGTCCGCGGTGACACCCAGGTCGGCCGCGACGTCTCGATCGATGAACGGGCCCGCGGCAGACGACGTATCGATGAGATCGAGGTCGTCCGGCATGTCGAAGTTGGCGTCGACGTCCTCTCTCAACTCCCCTTGTCCTATGGGCCACGCGCCGGTGAGGGCCGCTCGATGCGTGTTGCCGTGGTCGGCCGTGACGATCACCGCGTAGTCGCCGACCTCGGCGTCGAGCCAGTCGACGAGCTTGCCGAGGGCCGCGTCTTGAGCCTCGAGCACGTCGCCCTCTTCCTTGGAGTCCATCCCGTATTGGTGGGCCACGATGTCGCTGATCTTGAAGTTCGTCATGAAGAAGTCCGGGACTTCGTCGTCGCCATATCCGCCGCGATCGAGCATGTCGATCAGCAATTCGGATTCGTAGTTAACCCAAGCAGGGCTGTCGTGCTCCTCGAGGATGACGTGGCCTCGCCATTCACCGTCGGCCTTGCCATCCCGGCGATCCAACTCCTCCGCGAGCAACTTCATGCGTTCGGGGCCGACGTTTAGTTTCGGCGTGTCATAGAAGGCTACGTTGCCGGTTAGGTGACCGTCGAGTCCGGCGATCAACGCGAGTTCGTCCTTGTCTCCGCCTGGGGTCTGGGAGCCGTGCCCGAACATCCCGAGATGCCACGACTTCCACGCGAGCATCCCGACTCGCGGCTCGTTGTCTAAGGCTAGATCCGCTTGGTCCCCGAAGGTTGTCAGTTTCAGGTCGGCCGGGTTCTTGCCGGCGAACGCTCCGCGGATCTTTCCGCTTTTCGTCCGATAGGTGATCGCCGTCACTCCGTGGCGGTACGGGAAGTCACCGGTGCCGAGGCTCGAGTGAGTCGCCGGGGTGATCGATGGCGATGAGCCCACCATCGCGTTCACGAACGACGTCCCTTCGGTTTCGAGCCGCGCGAGGTTGGGCCATCTCCCGTCCCATCGCTCGAGCACGTTGCGACCGACGCCGTCCCACACGACGGTGACGATGAGACGAGGTGGAGGTCCAGGGGTGCGATGAGTCAGCTGCGTTCCGGCTCGAGGCTCGAGCTCGATCCCGGTCAGATCACCGATCGTCGCGTAGACGTCGGTGATGCTCGCGGGGTCCTCGACCGCGCCGGCCGCGGGGATCTGATCGCCGTAGAGAACCAGTGGGATCGTCTGCACGTAATCCCACGGTCCCGAATGGCTCGTCACGGTGAATCCGCCCGAGTAGTTCGGGTCTAGCGGAACCGTCGTGACGTCTTCGGAGTGGATGGGGTGGTGGCCCCGCCACAACCTCGCAAGCTGTTCTTCGGGTAACGCGCAAGCTCGTTCGATCGGATCATTCGACGCGAAGGTTCGTTCCTCGGGGGGGCCGAGGTCGGGGACAGACGCCGTGTCGTCGCTCGCACGCGTGGCGAGATAGAAGGCTCCGCCTCCCGCGCCCAATGCGACGGCGACAACTACGGCTAGGACACGTCTTGGCATGTTTACGAACCTACTTTGTGGTCCGACTAATCTTCCTCGCATGAGTCCGCGTCCCCGGCTAGATATGACTCCCGAGGAGATCAGCGCGCTGCTCGATGAGCCATTGGTCGGCGTTCTCTCGACGATCGACGGGCAGGGCTACCCACACTCCGTCGGCATCTATTACTTGCCTCAGATTTCAGGTGAGGGCCTCGAACTCTGGACCTGGGTCTACGGCAAGAGCCAGAAAACCCTGAACGTCGAGCGGACCCCGAAGGCGGCGTTGCTCGTCGAGCACGGCACGCCTTATGCGGACCTCAAGGGAGTTCTCGTCCGGGGCCCGGCTCGCGTAGAACGTGACTTCGACGTCGTGTTCGACATCGGCAAGAAGATGTACGAGCGATATTTCGAGGCGCGCACCGGAGTGCCTTTGGAGCAGGGGGCCATCGAGACCGTCGAGGGCCAATCTCGCAAGCGCGTTTGCATAGTCATCAAGGCGGAGAGGTACGCGTCTTGGGATCACGCTCAGGGCGGGCGCTCTGCGTTCTCGCCCAAGGAGGCATAGATGAAGAAGCGGCAGTTAGGTTCGCAGGGCCCGGAGATCTCGGTCGTCGGATTCGGCACTTGGGAGGCCGGCGGCAGCGCGTGGGGAGACGACGTCCCGGAAGAAACGACGCTCGAGGCGATCCGAGCCGGGATAGAGACCGGGATGACGTGGGTCGACACTGCAGAGGTCTACGGAAGTGGCCGTTCGGAGGAGTACGTCGGTAAGGCGCTGAAGGGGCATGACGACGTTCTGGTATTCACGAAACTCGCGCCGCGAGGGGCCGGAAGCGGATTCGACTCAGCCGGCGTTCGCAAGGGGGCCGAGAACAGTCTCCGACGGCTCAACCGCGACGTGATCGATCTTTATCAATTGCACTGGCCGGACCGCGGGACCGACATCGCCGAGACGTGGGAGGCGATGGCCGAGCTCGTGAGCGATGGACTCGTTCGATTCATCGGCGTCTCGAACTTCTCGCAGAGCCTTATCGAGAAATGTGAGGCGATCCGCCATGTCGACTCACTGCAGCCGCATTTCTCGATGCTGCATCGCGAGGGTCGCGAGGATCTGTTTCCGTTCTGCAAAAACAACGGGACGGGCATCATCGCCTACGGCCCCCTTGCCTTTGGGATCCTTACCGGCCGTTTCGATCGCGACACGAAGTTCGACGATAGCGACTGGCGCAGCGGCAAGATCGGGATGGACTACTACGAGGAGTTGTTCTCGCCCGGCAACTTCGCCAAGCAACTCGACATCGTCGACGAGCTCCGTCCAGTCGCCGACCGGCTCGGCGTATCGCTACCGCAACTCGCGATCGCGTGGGTCGTCCATCAGGAAGGCGTCACCGGCGCGATCGTGGGTTCTCGCTCCCCGGATCATGTGCGCGACAACGGAGGAGCCGGCGACCTCGAGCTAGACGAGAAGTCACTAACGGAGATCGAAGAGATCCTGACGCCCTAGAGAGAGTCGGCGGCCGGGTGCGGGTGGTCTTTTTGCGCGGTCGAGGCGAGGATCGGCAGGGCCGAGATCACTAGGGCCGCGCCGAGGGCGACTCGCCACGTGATCGCCTCATCGAGAAGCAGGGCGGCCAGGATGATCGTCGTGACGGGCTCGAACGTGGCGGCCACGGCGAACTTGCTGGAGCCGACCCGGACGATGGCGGCGTACATCAGCAGGAACGCAATGGATGTGGCGGTGCTGAGCGCTGTGGTGACGCCCAGGGCACCTATGGGGAAGTCCTGGCCCGTCACGAGGGTGGCGATCGCAAGCGCGATGGCGGCGCCGACGAGCGTCCACAGGGCCGAGGTCGAGGGATCGAGATCTCGAACGACAACCTGCGTGACGTTGAAGTAGACGCTGACCACGAGCGAGGCACCGAGCGCGAAGAGGGGACCCGTCATGTTTCCCTGCGGGAGCGAGAAGATCAGAACGATCCCGCAGCTGCTGAAGCCGAGCGCGGCAAGTAGCGCAAGTCGAAACTTCTCCAACTTAGTTGCTATCGCCACGATCGTCGTCCACACCGGATAGCTGTAGAAGACCAGACCAACAACCGCCGCAGTTGTGTGCTTCAACGCGATGAAGAAAAGCGATGCCTCCACGCCGTAACCGAGAGCTCCGAGAAGGAGCAATCGCACTTTCGATCTTCGGTCGAACGCAACGAATCTCCCGGTCGCGTGCAAGAAAATGGCGATCAGTGCAGCCGAGAGCGTGAATCGAACGGCGAGAAGGCTGAGTGGATCTGCCCCCGCTTGGTAGGCGTATTTGGCCAGGATCGACACCGTCCCAAACGCGACCGCCGACGCAACGGCGAAAAGCAAGCCGTTGCGCTGGGTGGAAGAAGGGGCGTCTGTTTGCTCCGACAGCCGTCTATCCTTGCCCTCGATCGGTAGCGCTCCTTGTTCGGTCCAGCCGGTCGCCGACCCTACGGGACGGTTCAGACAACGGAGGAAAGTTTTGGTCGCCTGGTACGTGTACGCGGGCTTCTTCGCCTTCGTGATCGCGATGCTTCTTATCGACCTGAAGTTCTTCCACGCGCACGAGCACGATCCGACGCCCCGCGAATCGGGGATCTGGGTTGCGGTATGGGTTGGTGTTGCCATCGCCTTCGGCGTCATCCTCTTTGCCTGGAAGGGATCGCACGCTACGGCGGAGTACTTCGCCGGTTACTTGATCGAGTATTCGCTCTCGGTCGACAACATGTTCGTCTTCGTTTTGATCTTCACTTACTTCCAAGTCCCGCTGGCGTTCCAGCACCAGGTTCTCTTTTACGGGATCCTCGGTGCGATGGTCTTCCGAGGGATCTTCATCGCGCTCGGGGTCACTTTGATCAGCAACTTCGAGTGGATCATCTACGTTTTCGGGGCGTTCCTCATCTTCACCGCGGTCCGGATCGCTCGGGGGACGGGCGAGGTCCACCCCGAGCAGAACCCGATCCTGCGCGCCGTCCAGAAAAGACTTCCCGCTACCACGCGATACGACGGTCAGAAACTGTTCACGATCGAGAACGGCAAGCGCCTTGCGACCCCGCTCTTCATCGTCCTTCTGTTCATCGAGCTAACTGACATCGTCTTCGCGGTCGACTCGATCCCTGCGATCTTCGCGGTGACGAAAGACCCGTTCATCGTGCTCACGTCTAACGTGTTTGCGATCCTGGGCCTCCGCGCTCTCTATTTCCTCCTCGCCGACATCATGGATCGTTTCCATCTTCTGAAATACGGACTCGCGGTCGTGCTCGGATTCGTCGGCACGAAGATGTTGCTCGAGGGCATTCACGTGCACATCCCGATCTTGATATCGCTCGGAGTGATCATCCTCACGTTGGGCGTCACTGTTGTGCTGTCCCTAAAGATCCCGCCGCGCGAGCGCGCCTAATCGTCGTCGCGCGCGATGACCATGGATGTTGCTTGTGCGCGCGGTCGGACGACTATCTGATCGATGTTGACGTGCTCGGGCCGTGTGACGGCCCATCCGATGCAGTCGGCGATGTCTTCGGCTACGAGCGGTTTTAGACCCTTGTAGACGTTGGCGGCCTTTTCGACATCGCCTTCGAAACGAACGATCGAGAATTCCGTCTCCACGAGTCCGGGATCGACCTCGGTTACGCGGATGGGTCGTCCGACTAGTTCGAGGCGGAGTGTTCCGCTGATGACACGCAACGCGTGCTTCGAGGTCGTGTAGCCACCGCCTGCCGGATAAACCTCGATCGCGGCGGTGGATCCGACGTTCACGATGTGACCGTTCCCGGAAGCCTCGATCTTGGGAAGCAGGGCGCGAGTCATGCGCAGCACGCCCATGACGTTCGTCTCCCACATCCTCCGCACCGCGTCTTCGTCGAGGTCTTCGATCGTGTCGCGGCCTAAGGCCAGCCCCGCGTTGTTCACGAGGATGTTGACCCGATCGAGCTGCTCGACGAAGCGTGTGACTGAGTCCGGATCGGTTACGTCGAGCTCGAGGGCCCGGCCCCCGGTTCGTTCGGCAACCTCTTCGAGCTTGTCCTTCCGCCGAGCACCGAGGATCACATCGAATCCTTCGACCGCAAGGCGGTCGGCAGTGGCGGCGCCTATCCCGCTGGAAGCGCCCGTGATCACAGCAACTGGTCGCAAGTCACCCTCCTTCATGCAAGCATCGTGGCATGGATCACGTAAAGCGCGTGTCGATACTGGGGGCTCCGCTCGACCTGGGGGCCGCGCGCCGTGGCGTCGACATGGGGCCGAGCGCGCTTCGTTACTCGGGCATCGACGAGCGTCTGTCTCAACTCGGCATCGAGGTCTTCGATCGAGGCAACGTTGCGGCGGAGATCCCCGAGGTCGCATCCGAGAGCGATGAGAAAGCCCGTTACCTCCCGGCCATCCTCGCCTCATGTCGCCAGATAGCCAGAGCCGTTGCCGACATCGCGACCGACGACTCGATGCCGATAGTCCTCGGCGGGGACCATTCCATCGCGATGGGAACCCTCGCCGGTATGTGCGATGCGTTCGGGCCGGGCGGGGTCCTGTGGGTCGACGCGCATGGTGACTTGAATCGTCCGCACACGTCGCCCTCGGGGAACGTGCACGGCATGCCCCTCGCAGCGGCGATCGGAGCCTGTGGTTTCTCGATCGACGGACTGGACGGTCCACCGTGGGTGGATCCCGAGCGTGTCGCGCTCGTGGGCGTTCGTTCGCTCGACCCCGGTGAGAAGGAACTGGTCCGCGAGATGGGGCTCCATGTCTTCACGATGTCCGACATCGACAAGCGCGGCATCCCCGCGGTGATGGCCGAAGCGATCCAGGTCGCATCCGGCGACAACTTCGTTCATCTCTCGCTCGACGTCGACGCATGTGACCCAGAGATCGCTCCGGGCGTCGGTACGCCGGTCAGAGGAGGGCTCTCCTATCGCGAGGCCCATCTCGCGATGGAGCTGATCGCCGACGCGCAGGTCCTGTCGTCAATCGAAGTGGTCGAGGTCAATCCGATCCTGGACCTCGCCGACGAGACCGGTCACCTCGCAGTGGAACTTCTGGCAAGTGCGCTAGGAGCCCGCATCCTCTAGCTGCGGAGTCTCTACCGAGCTCGAACCTCGCATGCAACGTGAGTGTCGAAGATGCACTCGGAAATTGTCAGACAACTGTCTGACAACTGTCTGACAAATTCAGAGTCGGTCTCGAGAACTGTCATAGGCGCTCGCTAGATTGAGGGGATGCCGAAGGCTTTAGCTATCGTGACGGTTCGTGAATTAAGCAGAAGTCCGGGCCGGACATTGGAGAGGGTCGCGCGGGGCGAGCGATTGATCGTCTGCAAGAACGGGCGTCCGGTGGCCACTCTTCAACCGCTAGATGGCCTTGTCGTTCAACCATTCAGCGATGGAGAACTTGATTTGAGTGGTTCTCCGCTTGGTGACCCCGACCAGGAGATCTCCAAACTCAACGAGATTCAGACAACGATGTTGACGAAATGGTTGACGAACGGCGTTCTCAAGTGGGGCGAAGATGATTTCACGCCGTCCGAAGTCACTGCGGCCTTTAAAGACCTCGAGATGCGCGGCCTCGCCCGACGAACGAACAGAGGCTCGGTTCTTACGGGCCGCGGCCTCATCCTTCACGAGAGGCTGGCAATGAGGGCGGGTGAGGCAATCGGCGGCTACGCGAAGCCGCGGGCTCCAGAGGAGAAGGACTAATCGTGAAGGACCCGGCCCTCCATTCCGCCGGCCACCGTTACGACCTGGCCGGTTACGTGGCCCGAGATCCGATCTGACGCCAGCGCGACGATCGTTCGGGCGACGTCTTCGGCGGTCCCGACCTTTCGCATCGGCATCGTGCGAGTGATCCGGTCCAGCGCGCCCGGCTCGTCGAGCGCATCGCGAGCCATGTCCGTCAGCGTCCAGCCTGGAGATACTGCGTTCACACGTCCGGTCGGCGCGATGCGAGTGATCTCGTTCTTCAAGCTCAGCAGGAAGCCACCGGCGAGGGCCGACTTGGCGGCCGCGTAATCCGAATGCCCGGCCTCGCCGAACATCCCCGCCGTCGACGCGACGATCACGATGTTGCCCGTGCCCGTCATCGCTACGTGCCGGAGGAACGCGCGGCAGGTAAGGAAAGTCGCGTCGAGGTTCCCGGCGAGCGTCTCTCGCCAGCGCGCAAGCGACATCTCCCAGACCGGCTCATCGTCACTCGGCCACATCCCAGCATTCGCCACGAGGACGTCAAGCCGGCCCAAGGCCTCGACCGCTGCCGGAACCAGTGCGTCGACCTCGTTCTCCACCGTGAGATCCGCTTTCAGGGCAGCTCCACCGACCTCGGCCGCGATGGCCTCGGCCCTGGAGACGCTCGAGCGGTAGTGGACGCCCACCTTGGCGCCCTCGGCGCCGAACTCGCGAGCTACGGCGCCACCGATCCCACCACCGGCCCCGGTGATGAGCACTCCCAACCCTGCAAGTCCCGTGTCCATGAACGGGGAGGGTAGCGTCCCGCTCGATGAAAGACGTTGGGATCGTCGGGCTTCCTTACTCGGGGAAGTCGACTCTGTTCACCGCCCTGACCCGTTCGGGGGCCGTCGGAGGGCGCTCGAACCAGGCCGTCGTAGAGGTGCCCGATGAACGGATCGGAATCCTCACAGACATGCACGCCTCGAAGAAGGTGGTCGCAGCGAAGGTCCGCTTCGTCGACGTGCCCGGTGGTCTTACCGCACAGGGCATAGGCGAGTTCCGGCAGACCGACGCCCTAGCGATGGTCGTCCGCGCTTTCGGCGATGACGCCGATCCCGTGAAGGATCTCTCGGCGCTGGAGGCCGAGCTGATCATCGCCGACCTCGCCAGCATCGAGAGCGGCGTCGAGAAAGCGCGCAAGAAGGCGAAAGGGAAGGGCGAGTCTCAGGACGAGCTCGCGGTGCTCGAGAAGTCGCACGCGCTGCTCGATGCGGAGCGGCCGCTCATCGAAGGTTCGTTCGACTCCGACGAGCTTAAGTTGCTTCGAGGCTACGGCCCCCTCACCCTGAAGCCGTGGATCGTTATCGCGAATGTGGAGGAGGGCGGCGAACTTCCCGAGGGCCTCCCCGAAGGAGCGATCGCCGTGAGCGCGTCGCTGGAAGCCGAGGTCGCGGGCGTGGATCCCGACGAGGCGCGCGAGCTACTCGCGGGCTTCGGCGTCGAAGAGCCCGGTCTCGAGCGCGTCGTGGGGGCTTCCTACCGTGCGCTGGACCTCATCACGTTCCTAACAACCGGCGATGACGAAACGCGCGCTTGGGAGGTGCGACGCGGGGCGAAAGCGCCGGAGGCCGCGGGCGTGATCCATTCCGACCTCGAGCGCGGCTTCATCCGAGCCGAGGTGGTCGGTTACGACGACCTCATCTCGGCCGGATCCTGGGACGCGGCGAAGCAGAAGGGCGTTCTACGGGTCGAGGGCAAGGACTACGTCGTCGTCGAAGGCGACGTGCTCAACATCCGCTTCGCCGTCTAGCTCCTAAGACAGTTCTAAGACTCGGCCTTCTGTCCGGGGAGCCGGTCTTCTTCCGACGGTGTGTACGCGTAGTCGATGTCCTGCTCGACGTTGAACGCGTACTCGTACACCATCGTTCCACCGAATGCGGCCCCCAGACTCACGAGCGAGCCGACCACGACGGAGATGATCGTGACGCCCAACTCCGCGTAGCCTTCGTCCCAGCCGGACAGTCTCATCAGCACATCGACGACGACTATCGCGGTCACCGTCAGCATGATCGCCATATGTGTGTTGGCCGTGCGCCAAACCTGCGTGTGCTTCGGAGTCGACTTCAGCCAATCCCAGAAACCCGTCAGGGCGGTCGGGACGGAGACCAGAAGTCCGGCGATGATCACGTGTGTTCCCGAGACGAAGAAGTCGTGCGCGATCGAAGGCTTGTCCTGTTGCCACGCGATGTAGGAGATGACGTCGAATACGGCTGCGAGGAAGTAACAGGTGATCGGGAAGTCGGTGAGCGGTGGGTGGAAGGGCTTGCCGGAGAACCCCCGAAGCCCTTTGAACTTCCGGCCCTTGATCGTCAGCGTGGGCTTGAAAGAGAAAAGTCTCGCCACCCCAGACCTCCTTGTAGAAGTGAACGCGATTCAGACTAGTGCCGTTCCCCCCGACCTTCTTGCATCATGCGCGGCATCGACGACCCCGTCGGCCGTGACCGATGCAGCTTGCACCGCGCCGAAGAACATGTGAGGTGCGTCGTAGGGCCGAGGTGTGTATCCGACCTTGTCTCCATCGAGGCCCGGCTCGTAGCAGAGCCTCTCGCCCTCCGGCCTGACGTCTAGGTGGGCCCGAGGCCCGGCCACGGCCTCGGCGAGCGAAGCTCCATCGAGAGCCAATCTGAGGAACGTCTGCGCGATGGCACCCACGATCCGATCCGCGCCGGGACTGCCCATCGCGACCGTCTTGTCGGGGCCGCGAGCGATCGTCGGCGCCATGTTCGAGTGGCAACGCGATCCCGGAGGCAGTCGATGGAAGCCCAACGGATTGAGCTCCTCTTCGCCCAACGTGTTGTTCAAGAGCATCCCGTGGATAACGAGGCCCGACCCGTATCCATTCGATTCGGTGATCGAGCACGCGTAGCCGTCTGCGTCCGCGGCCGAGGAGTGAGTCGTGTCCGCCGAACCACGGGTCCTGGCGGGAAGTCCGTCGATAGCGTCCTTGAACGCGGCGGCGATCCCATCGGGATCCTGGTAGCGCTCCTGTCTGTAACCCATGGCTGCACTCTGGGCTTCGACCACAGCTTTCAATCGTGCATGGGGCTCATCCAATTCGGCGTGCTCGAGCAACGCCAGCATGTGGATCAACGTGGCTCCGCCGACGGCCGGTGGGGGATTGGAATCGATCTCCCACCCGAAAGCGACGGTCGACACCGGTGCTCGCACCTCGGCCGTGTAGCGCGCGAGGTCGTCGGTGTTCAGGAATCCTCCGTCCCGAGCGATCGCGGACGCGATCTCGTCGGCCAGCTCGCCTTCATAGAAGACGGCCGCGCCCTTCTCCGCGATCATCTCGAGCGCGTCGCCCAGGCGCGGCTGCACCAGCAACTCGCCCTCTCGCATGGGCCGCCCGTCGACTGAGAATGTCTTGCCGGCTTCATCGAATTGCGACCAGATCACGTCCCAGGTGCAGGACAGGTAGTAGTCGGAGACGCGTGGAAATGGAAAGCCCTCGCGCGCTGCTTTGATGGCACCTTCGAACAACGCGCTCCATTCGATCTTTCCGTGCCGCTCCCATGCAAGCGCGAACGCGGCGAGTACTCCAGGGACGCCGACCGAACCTCCACCGATCCCCATGTGGATCCCATCCGCGTAGTCGGCGAGGAAGATCCTGCGGATCCCTTGGCCCGGCTCGTCGGGGACCGTGAAAGGCATGATGTTGTTCCCGTCGATGATCTCGACGTGGTCGTCCGGGGTTCGCACCGCGACGAAACCCGAACCACCGATCGAAGTGAAGAACGGCTCGGATACCCATCCCATGATCGCTGCGGCCACACAGGCATCCACCGCGTTGCCCCCGGCGCGTGCGATCTCGGCCGCCGCCAGTGTCCCGAGCGAGCTGCCCGCCGCTATCGCCAACCTGTGCCGCATGGCCAGGAGGCTACTCAATCGGTTGGCCGCGCCTCCCAGGATGGGCTCGATACAGACCGAGCATCCCTAGACTGGGCCCATGGCATCGGGGAGGCGCACGTTCATCGTGGAGAACTCGGTGCACACGACCGCCCCGTCGCGCGAGGTGATGTCCCGGATCAAAGATGCTCAGAGCTGGCCCGAGTGGCAGTCGGAGATCCTCTCGACCCAGGGGTCACGAGAGCTCCATGCGGGAGAAGACGTCACGGGCACTGCCAAGCTTCTCGGATTCCTGGTCGATGGCAGAAGTCACGTCGAGGCAGTCTCGGATTCGACCCTCAGCGAAGACGTCATCGTCGGCGTCAGGATGAGAGTGCGGTTCGAGGTCGAGGAAACCGACGACGGATGCCTCGTGACTCGCCACCTCATCGCGGATCTACCGGCGGGAGCGATGGGCCGAGTGCTTTCCTGGTTCCTCCGGAAGCGCCTGAAGAAGATGTCTGCCCAACTGCTGGTGAAGCTGACCGATCAGTCGGAGGAGACCTCGGCCTCCTGAACCATCTCGGCCATCGAGTCGAGGAGATCCCTCAGCGAGACGATACCGACCGGGTCGTCCATCTCCATGATGAGCAGGTGACGGAACTTTCCCTCCGTCATCGTTTGCGCGGCTTTCATGATGTCCCAGCCCGGCGCGCCACTAATGACGTTGCGCGTCATCACGTCGGCGACCGTCGTGTCGTCCATCACTTTGTCGGCGGCGATAGCGCGGAGGATGTCACGTTCAGTCACAATCCCTGCGACCTGCTCCTTCTCCACGACGACGGCACAGCCCACACCGCGTTCGGTCATCACTTTTGCGGCCCGGCTCAGGCTCGCGCTGGGGTCAACCGTCAGGAGATGCCGGATCGCCACGTCTCTCAGAAGTTTCATGGAGCCGCATCATCTACCCCCGGCCACATCGAAGCAACCGGGCCCGAGCCACTTTCCGGCGCGATAGCTTCGGCTCATGATCATCGGAGCGCACGTCCCAGACGCCGACCCACTGACGGAGGCGAAGTCCGTCTGGGCCGATTGCGTCCAGCTCTTCGTCGGCCCCCCGCAGTCCTGGAAGAAACCGCCTCCTCGTGACGACGCGGAGGTCCTCAAGGCGTCGCCGGTTCCGGTGTACGTGCACGCCCCTTACCTGATCAACGTGGCCTCGCCCAACAATCGGGTGAGGATCCCCTCACGCAAGATCCTGGCTCAGACGATCGAGGCGGCGGCGGCTATCGATGCGACGGCCCTGATCGTTCACGGAGGTCATGCCGAGGATGGCGTCGAGCACGGCTTCCGCCGGTGGTGGAAAGTCTTCGATGAGATGGAAGAACCCAGCCCGGTCCCAATCTTCATCGAGAACACGGCAGGTGGCACGAACGCGATGACCAGACATGTCGATGCCATCGCACAGTTGTGGGAGATGCTGGCCGACTTCGAGGTCGGGTTCTGTTTCGACACCTGTCACGCGCACGCGGCGGGAGAAGACCTAAACGATGTGGTGAAGAGGGTGCTCGACGCGACGGGGCGGATCGACTTGGTTCATGCCAATGGCTCGCGCGACAAGCCCGGCAGTGGTGCAGACCGTCATGAGAATTTCAGTTCGGGACAGCTCGATCCCGATGCGATAGTCGAGATGGTGAAGGCCTCAGGTACTCCCGTCGTTATCTGCGAGACGCCGTGGCCCGGCATCGCGGACGACATCGCCTATCTCCGCGACAACCTCTAGAAGCCGGGACCGAAGCCCCACAATCCGGCGCCATTGATGCCGTGCAAGACGTCTATGCGCGAGTGACGACGCGGCGCTTCCTCGATCACCTGAGTGCGCCCGTAGACGATGTCGTCTCCGCCGCCACCCCGGCGTCTCAGCGGGCCGAACAGGGCGCTGTAGAGCACATCCCGGCGTCTCCATAGCTCGTCGCCGCTTGGCATCTCGACGGCAGCGAGCTCGAAGTCGAGGTCGTTGTAGGAGGTCGATCCCTCAAACAGATCCATCGGTCCTCCGGGTACCCAATCGCCGCCGGGGAACAGCAACGCCTTCCTCGCGCGCTCGACCCGAACGATCTCGTGGCCGTCTGCACCCGATTCAATACCCAGCACTGTCGAGGCCGTGCCGTCTGACATCCACCAACCTGAGTATTGCCAGGTGGCCAGCGCGATGTCGGAGACTCCATCGGCATCGCCGTCGCCGGCGGGGTAGGCGAAGATCGTCGGGATCTTGTCCGCTTCTTCAACGAGGTCATGCTGCGTTGAGAACAGTTCCGTGCCGGTCGCACCGTCGACGCGGCGCAATCGGATCCGGAATACGACGCCCGGTGCTTCGTCGGGCTGTGGATACCAGCCCTCCCAGAACAAGACATCGCTTCCCGGTCCGCCGTCGATCGAGCCCAACGCCGACGGTGGGTCGGTCAGGATGGAATCGAAAGTCCACGCCCTCGTGCCATCGGCTCCCGATAGGGCCAGCGCCTGCTCGGATCCATCCTCGAAGCGCAAACCCAAGACCACATCGGCGAGTTGGTCCCCGGTGAGATCCCGTTCGCGCAACGCGGGGTTAACCGCCACGAGGCCCGCGTCTTTGATGTCGACGTCCCACTTGCTTGTAAACGACGCGCCATCGATCAACTCAACAGACATCTCAGCCCGCCGAATCTCGGTGCATTCGGTCGCGACCGGGCAGACGGTGGGGGTCTTGGTCTCGGTCGGAACCGTCCAGAGAAGGTCGGCACGTCCGTCGCCCGTGGCCTCTCCCGCAGGGACAAGCAGCGCTGCGCCGGGGTTATCCGTCAGCGTCCGTTCGAACAGAGGGTCGCCGGTGACTCCGCTGATCGCTTCTGCATGTGTAGAAAAGTCGAAGTCCTCGCTCGAGACCCGCTGGCTGCTGATGAGTTCGCCTCGATAACCGAACAGGTTCAAAGTGA
Source organism: Actinomycetota bacterium (assembly GCA_034663635.1). GTDB lineage: Bacteria > Actinomycetota > CADDZG01 > CADDZG01 > WHSQ01 > JAXDJH01. The sequence continues at coordinate 82,592 of JAXDJH010000023.1, forward strand.
AATCGCCGAGCTCATCGCCGTCTATGTCTTTGGACGGTCGGATGTCGATCAGCGCGTTGGTGGCCTCGTCGTGTCGCGCGATAACCATCGCTGAACCTTGGAGCGCGTAGCCTCCGGTGTAACGGATGGAGCCGTCGAACGAACGGTCCCAAGCCGCCGATCCATCCGGACCCGAGAGAAGGCCCACGTCCCACTGGTAGACGACCCGATCGTCGTAGGTGCACACGGTTCCAGGACAAGCGATTTCGTTGTTCTCGAAGGATCGGTTCATAGCGACGACCAGAAGGTCGTCGGCCTCATCTCCGGTGATGTCCCGCGGGGAGAACACCAAGAGGTCGTAGGGGAGCCCGTAGTCCTTGGACCACAAGGGCCGGCCCGATCGGCCGTCGAGCGCTGTGAGCCGTATGTCAGTTGGAAACGAGTTCTCGTCGATCCCTACGTCGAAGAAGACGACGTCTTCGTTGAGATCGCCGTCGAGATCGCTCGACGTGATCGGTATCCGAACCCGACCGTCGGCGTCGGGTGCCTCCGGTGACTCGGCGGGAGTCTCTCCGTCGACCGATGAGCTTGTGGCTAGGGCCGCACGCCAGTCGACGGCAGGCCCCCAAGTGCGGGCTAGGAGTCGCCGCTCCGCCCTGGCATAGGTGAGCGGGTCGCTTGGGTCACCCGATCTCTTGACGATGTCGCTCGGCCGTTCGAATAGCGACGCCGGAGAGTCAGATCCCTGGGTGGACCGGATGCCTTCACTGGGAAGGGAAGCGGATATGGGTCTAAGGACGTCCCTGGGGACCGGACCGGGCGTTGCGCCGGCCTCCAGCATGCCGATAGGCAACACAAGCGCGACGACAAGCGCGGACACCCCCAGTTTCCCCATGGGCATGATGTTCGCCGCCCACGCGAGAAGCCCCTTCTGGGACTAGACCCCGATCTGCTCTTTCAGGCTTTCGACGTGCCCCTTCGCAGTCACTCCGTAGAGCGCGTCCACGATCATTCCGTCCTCGTCGATCACGAATGTCGAACGCTTGACGTGGAGAGGGATGCCTTCGTACTCGCCCAGCTCTTTGTAGGCGCTGTAGGCGCGCGTGGCGGCAAGTTCGTCGTCGATCAGCAGCGGGAAGTTCAACGAATACTTGTCGATGAACTTGGCTTTCGAGTCGGCTCCTTGAGGACTGACGCCGAGGATCGTGTAGCCGGCGTTGTCGAAGTCGGTCCGAGCATCGCGGAAGTCGCAGGACTCGCGGGTGCATCCCGGTGTGTCGTCGGCCGGATAGAAGTACAGGACGATCTTCTGGCCCTTCATCTCCGAAAGGCGCCACGTTTTTCCGTCTGCGTCTTTCAACGCGAACTCGGGGGCCGGGTCTCCGGGTTTGAGCATTCCTTCCTCCACTTTGTCGGTGTCAGTAACCCATCTCTTCGAGGATCGATCCCTGGATCCAACCCAACCAGTCGAGGATGACGAGGGCCGGAGTGTTGGGGTCCGAGGGATCGGGCTCGGCCGACATCATCTCCGCGTCGATGCCCAGTCTGGTCCCTATCGCCAAGCGAAGATCGGTTAGCAGCGCGAGGAAGGGCCCGGAGTCCTCGTCACCCAAAGTGATCGCTGCGGGTTCGCCGGGAGTGATCTCGAGCCGCCGGCGCAGATCCCTCACGGCATTCAGCTTCGCCGTCATGAGGGAGGCAGAGGTCAGTTCTTCGTACGCCTCTTGTTCGTCGGGATCCTGATATGCCTGTGGGAATAGACGTGAGCGAACCGCGTCGGTGCGCGGGATGTCGGCCGTCAGCAACATCTCCATCTCATCCAAGAGACCCGTGAGGATGTGCACCTCTTCTTGATCGAGTGTCAGCTCGATCTCGCCATCGGCTCGCGTGACGGAGGGCATCAGTCGCTCTGAGACATCGTTGCCCACAGACCGTGGGCATGAAGTCGCTGGCAGTCGAGCTCGGCCTTCTCTCTCGCTCCGCTCGAAACGACGGCCTTTCCTTCGTTGTGGACCTGCAACATCAGATGCCGAGCCTTGGGGAGCGCGTATCCGAAAAGCTTCTGGAAGACGTAAGTGACGTAGGTCATGAGGTTGATCGGATCGTCCCAGACGACAACGATCCAGGGCCGGTCCGGAGCCGTGACGTCGTTGGTGTCGACGTCCTCGGTTCGTATGGGGGATGTCGAGATCTCGCTCAAGCCTCATCCCGCGGGTGGACCGCGTGACCGCCGAACTCTTTGCGCAGGGCGGCGATCAACTTGTTGGAGAACGACTCGTCCTGACGAGACGCGAAGCGAGCGAAGAGAGATAGAGCGATCGTGGGGACCGGCACGGCGTTGTCGATCGCCGTCTCGATGGTCCACCGGCCCTCTCCGGAATCGTCGACCTCATCCGACAGTTCCGAGAGTTCGGGATCCGCCGCAAGCGCGCGCGCTGCGAGGTCCAGCAACCACGACCGAACGACACTCCCTCGCCGCCAGACTTCCGCGATCTGACCGAGGTCGAGGTCGAAGTCAGACGATCGCAGCAGCTCGAAGCCCTCGCCATAAGCCTGCATCAATCCGTACTCGATCCCGTTGTGAACCATCTTCGTGAAGTGCCCTGCGCCAGGGGGGCCAACCCGGGCATAGCCGTCCTCCGGCGCGAGCGTCTTGAAGATCGGCTCGAGTCGGGCGAACTCCTCGGGGTCCGCTCCGACCATCAGACAGAACCCCTCTTCGAGTCCCCAGATCCCGCCGGACACCCCCGCGTCGATGAACGAGATCCCTCGCTTGAACAGCTGGGTCGCCCTGGTGACGCTGTCGGTGTAACGCGAATTGCCGCCGTCCACGATCGTGTCCCCCGGCTTCAAGAGACCTTCGAGCTCATCGATGGTGGACTGGGTTATCTCGCCGGCGGGCAGCATCAGCCAGATCGCTCTGGGCGTCGCCATCTTGTCCACGAGATCCCTCAGGGACGAAGCGCCGGTCGCACCTTCGTCGGCAACTTTCGCCACTGCTTCCGGGTTGAGGTCGAAAGCGACGACCGCATGCTCCCCGCGGAGGAGCCGCGTGGTCATGTTTGCGCCCATTCGACCGAGTCCCACCATCCCGAGCTCCATGGCCAGAGGGTATCCGGCGCCCGATTCTTTTTGAACGGCGGTTAGGCTTCGCCCACTTTTTCAAGGGGGACCAAGTGCCGTTCGAAGACGTGGATATCGACAGGGTGGCTCTGTACGAGTCTCTCGTTCGCGCTCTCAGCGATCTCGGAGAGGGCGTGACGATCTACGAAGCGGGCACTCAGAACGCCATTTACGTCAACGAAGCCGTAACGCATATCACCGGCTATTCCAAACAAGAGATGCGAGAGATGAATCTCGCGGACATGGTGGTCGAAGAGCAGAAGGAAGAGATGTTCGATCGCCAACAAGCCCGCTACCGCGGAGAGGACGTTCCGGATCACTACGAGGTAACGATCGAACGGAAAGACGGAACGCGGCTCGATGTCGAGACGGCCATCAAGAACATCGAGGTCGAGGGCCGACACCTTTATCTCGCGCTCTTCCGTGACGTAACCGAGCGGAACCAGGCGTTGGAATACAAGAGCGCGCTCGCTGAGTCAGAAAATCGACATCACCAAGCGCTTGAGATCAACGACAACCTCGTCCAAGGGCTGGCTGTGGCGAAGTACGCCATGGAGCTCGAGGATTATCAGCGAGCGGCCGATGCCATCGAGAACACCTTGCGTAACGCACAAGAGATCGTCGGAGACCTGTTGGGGAAGAGCGTGGAAGGCGATAGCGGAGCCGGCTCCCTTCTGAGGGAGAAACCGGCGACCCTCGAAGGTGAGGACTCTTGAGCGGACCAGACGTCTGCCGGGTCGTGATCGCCGATGACATGGATGACCTGAGGTTCCTCTACAAGATGAGCCTCGAGGGTCGGCCCGAATTCGAGATCGTCGGCGAGGCGAGTAACGGCCAGCAAGCCATCGAAGTCTGCGCGGAGCAGAAGCCCGACGTCCTTCTACTTGACCTCGCCATGCCGGTACTCGACGGACTCCAGGCGCTACCCGGCATCCGCGAGGCATCACCAGATACGAAAATCGTGATCCTTACAGGATTCGACTCCGATCCCCTGCGGAATGAGGCATTGCTCCGCGGAGCGCACGCCTATCTCGAAAAGAGCGTGGCGCTCTCCGACATCAGCGCTGCTGTGTGGGACGCCTGCCACGCCACAGAAGCCTCTTAGACCTGTGACAGACGAGCCGCTCGCCGAGCTCAATACCAAAAAGAATCTGATGAAGCTCCTCGACGAGCTCGGAGAGCATCCCGAACGCGTCGAGGACGTTTCGAGTCGCATCCGAGATGCGTTCGAGCAGGAGCGAACCATCTTCATCCTCGACATGAGCGGCTTCACTCGCGCGACACAGCAGGGAAGCATCATCCAGTTCCTCCTCAGCATCAATCAGATGCAACGCCTCGTCACTCCCGTCGTTGAGGAGAACGGTGGCATCGTCGTGAGAACCGAACACGACAACGTCACATGTTTGTTCGACAACGTTGAGGATGCGATCGCGGCGAGTCAAGAGATAACGAAGCGATTGGAGTCGGCCAATGTGATCCTTCCCTCCGACAGAGAGCTTTACGCGTCCATCGGGATCGGACATGGCGCGATCCTGAACGTGGAGAACGAGACCATCTACGGCAACGAGGTGAACCTTGCGTCGAAGCTCGGCGAGGACATCGCAAACCTGGGGGACGTATTGCTTACTCCCGACGCCCACGAGCAAGTCAAAGACTCGGGGCTGGCCTTCGAGAAACAGACGGTGAGCGTCTCGGGTCTCGAACTGACTTACTTCGCCGTGGGCCGCGGCCCGGCTTAGAGAAGCCCAAAACCGTCAGCAGTGCAAACCTCTTTGGGAAGGTCCGTACTAGTCCCCTGTTCTCCATGAAGTAACTAAATCGGACGTGTTGACCATATGAGAACCACCTGCCGATTTACTCCCGCGCCACCCTTTCAACGCCGATGCATTAAAGACAAGCATCGGAGGAAACGTGAGCGATACCCCGAAATACGTCGATGACTCGACGTCCAAGAGACGGAGGTTCGCCATCCGTCTGGTTGGTGCATTCGGGGCCGGACTCGCGGTGGTAACGCTGTGCGTTTATTTCGTGCAGGCCCGTGAGATAGAGCAACGTCTCACGGCTGATGGAGCTGCGATCCATCAAGGCGAGGGCGCCTACTTGGAGGCGGTCCTTGCCAGGTCTCAAAGCCCCAAGATCTCTAATGGAGAGGTGCTCGAAGCTCTGGCGGCCTTCGCTTCAAAGCCGGGGGTTCATGAGGCTCTTCTGATCGATGGCGATGGAGTCGTCGTCGCGGGGGCGAGCAATGACGGAACCGCGATCAAGACCCACGCGCAACTGCCTGTCTCTGACCCGGCTAGGGAGACGATCCGAACAGGTTCGCTCTTTGTGGGTACGGACGATTACGACGGCATTACTGTGTTCGAGTACATCGTTGCAGTGGGTTCGCCGTCCGGACGCTACGCGTACGAGATCGAGCGGGATGCTTCGTTGCTCGACGCTCAGATCGGCGATCTCCGGAGAGATGCGCTGCTCGCGGTCCTCCTTGGATTCCTTCTCGGCCTTCCCGCTCTCTATCTCATGGGCGGTCGATCCCTCGGACGGATCTATGAACAGGGGCTGCGCAGTCAGCACGAAAAGGTGATGCTCCTCGATCGGATCCAGGAAGCAACCGAGCAAGAGAGGACGAAGCTTGCTGCCGACCTGCACGACGGACCGATCCAACATCTGACGGTCCTCGGCTACGACCTGTGGCTAGCGACAGATGAGCTGGAAACCGGTGAGTCGGATGTGGCTCTGGGTGACCTTCGCCGTTTCCAAGGAGGCCTTGCCGACCAGGTCCAGGGTCTGCGGACGCTGATGTCTTCGCTCCGTCCTCCTGCGCTCGACGAGAAAGGCATCGGAGCGGCTCTTCGAGATCTCGCGGATGGGTTCGAGAAGCGAACCGGCGTTGTCGCGACTACTGAATCGGTCGTACCCGATCGACTCGGGAGAGAAACCGAGACTGTTCTGTATCGAGTTGCCCAGGAGGCCCTCGTGAACACGGCAAAGCACGCGGGCGCCCAATCGGTTCATCTGAAGATCGAAAGTGCCGGATCGGGTGACATCAGGCTGACCGTGAACGACGACGGTGTCGGCTTCGACGTGGAAGGCACCGTTGTACCCGACGATCACTTCGGGCTGATGTCGATGCGCGAGAGGGTGCGGATGATCGGAGGGACATTCAATGTGACGTCAGTGCCAGGGGATGGAACATCCGTGATCGCTTTGGTCCCGGGTCTTAAGGGGGTGGCTGCGTGAGGGTATTGCTGGTTGATGATGAGCCGAGCCTACGGAAGGTCATGCGTAGGGTCTTGGAGAGACGCGGGCTCGAGGTCGTCGGCGAGGCCGGAGATGGTCAGGAGGCCGTCGACAAGTGCCGAGAGTTGAACCCGGACGTTGTCGTTCTCGATGTGAGGATGCCGACCATGGACGGCCTGACGGCTCTAAAAGCGATCAAAGCCCTGTCGCCCTCGCCCCGAGTGGTCATGAATAGCGCGTACGAGGACGATGCCTTCAAGAGAGATGCAGCGGCAGCGGGTGCCGCCGCCTTCCTATTGAAGGGCGCCCTCGTCAGTGCGGCCATAGAGATCATCACGGAAAGGTCTCCTGATGCTTCCTAAGATCGAGCTCCAGTTCGATTTCGGCTTGGGTCGCGACCCGGCCTAGCCCGCCCGTTAAGGTCCTCCGAATGGCGCAGGCGAGCGGACCCAAGAGGCCCGGTAGACCGGGCCAAGGCAAAGCCCGGAACCGGCGTTACTCCGGTTCGCCGATCTCACCCACTCCGGCCGGGATGGTTCCGAGTCGCCATCCGAATTCGATGTGGGCCAGGTTCCGCTACCGCCTGGACAACGCTCTCTCCAGGGGCGCGTGGGTGGTCATCGGATACCTCGGCCTCCTCACCCTTGCGATAGTCGCTCTCGCGGCCGCACTGACGGTCATCAGCAGCCTGGTCGGGTTCGGTGGTCTGGATCAGGACCTGGGGATCTTCGAATCCTTCTGGCAGATGATGCTTCGGGTAATCGACGCCGGGAGCTTCGCCGGAGACCAGGGTTGGCCGACTCGACTTCTCGCCCTCGTCGTGACGCTGGCTGGGATATTCGTGGCGGGCAGCCTGATCGGGCTCATCTCATCAGCCGTGGATCAACGTATCGACGCGCTAAGGCGCGGCCGCAGCCAGGTCCTCGAACACGGCCACACCTTGATCCTCGGATGGTCGCCCCGGGTGCCGACGATCGTTGGCGAGCTCGTGATCGCGAACGAGAGCGAGAAACAAGCCGCGCTCGTGATCCTGGCCGATGTCGACAAAACAGAGATCGAGGAGACCACGCGCGCTGCGGTCGGCGATCTTCGCACCACCCGGCTCGTAAGCCGACGCGGAGATCCGTCACGTATAGGTGACCTCGAGATGGTTGGGATCCATGACGCTCGCTCGATCTTGATCATGAGCGGGGAGGAAGGCGACGCCGGAGCTATCAAGGCTGCCCTCGCTGTGCTGGGCCTCGGCATCCGGGATGTTCCGGTGATCGTGGAGATGGAGTCGGCGACGCAGGCCGACACGCTTGAGGCCGTCACAGATCGCGCGGTCGTAACGGTGAACTCAGACCGAGTGATCGCAGAGGTAACGGCCCAAGCCTGCCGTGAGCGCGGTCTGTCGCTCGTGTTCCGTGAGCTGCTCGATTTCGACGGCGACGAGCTGTATTTCAGAGAGTTCCCCGAGCTCGTTGGTTCGACCTACGCGCAGGCACGACAAGCTTTCGAGAAAGCGGCGGTCGTCGGTATCGCGACCAGAGAAGGCGTGTTGTTGAACCCGCCGCCCGATCAGATAGTCGCGGCGGGTGACCGGGTGATCGCTCTCGTTGGAGATGATTCTGCATTCGTATGCGATAGGCCTGCAACAGTTCCGCATGTCTCCGCAACGGACGAGCCGGACCCCGAGCCCGCGCAACACATCCTGCTGGTGGGCTGGAGCAACCTAGCGCCGCGCGTCCTCCAGGAGCTAGACGAGTTCATGCCCGCAGGCTCTCGCGTCACGATCGTCGTCGATCCCTCGTTGACGGATCCCGACCCAGCGCGGTCCATCACCGGCCTCGTCAACTCGACCGTCGATGTCGTCACTCTCGAAGGGGGGCCGGAATTGCTGGGCGACCTGTTGGGCGAGGAGATCTACGACCAAGGGATCCTGCTCGGCTACCGCGAAGGGATCCCGATCGGCGACGCCGACGCGCGCACCCTGTTGACGCTCATGGCGCTGAGACAGCGTTGGCCCAAGGGACACCCGCCGGAGGTGCGCCTGGTCGCAGAGGTGCTCGACCAGAGAAACGTCCCGATCGCCCAAGTGGCGGGCGTGGACGACTTCATAGTCAGCGATCAGCTCGCAAGCTTGATGCTCGCCCAGTTGTCCGAGAACGCCGAGCTCCGGGATGTGTTCGGGGAGCTGTTCAATGCGAGCGGGGCATGCATCGCCCTCAGGCCGGCGAAGCGTTTCGTGCCCGACGGCGCGCGCAGCTTTGGAGAGATCGTCGCGGCAGGCGACCACTTCGCCGAGTCGGTGCTCGGCTATCGCACGGCTTCCGATGGAGCGGTTGTCCTGAACCCGGAGAAGTCATCAATGATCGCGCTGGACCACGGGGACGAGGTAGTTGTAGTAACCACGCGCTAACGTGCCCCCGGCAGGATTCGAACCTGCGACACCAGGTTTAGGAAACCTGTGCTCTATCCCCTGAGCTACGAGGGCGCGGCCCCCATGCTAGCCGTGGGTTATCGCGACGCTAGTGCGCGCGTTTGTGGGCGCGTTTCTCGCAGTTCTTGGTCTCGTCGCCCTGGGTTACGTAACAGACGTCGCGACCCGGGCCACCGTCGATCACGTCTACACCGGGACCGCCGTCGATGACGTCGTTGCCGCCGGACCCGTTCAGCTTGTCTTCGCCGTCGCCGCCTTTGACCTTGTCGTTACCGCCACCACCGTTGACGTCATCGTCGTCGTTATCTCCTCTGAGCTCATCCTCTCCGCCGCCGCCGGTTAGCTCGTCGTCGCCCCCGTGGCCGCGCATCTCGTCGTCGTTGCGTCCTCCCTTGATGAGGTCGGCGCTGTCCGACGCGCCGAAACCCTCAATCGAGATGAGCTCGTCGCCTTCGCCCCGCTCTCCGTCGTTCGGACCGTCATCGGACGACATCGAGACCGGAGCGGTGCGTCCCCAGTAGTCCGCGAAGTCGTCGCCCGGACCTCCGTCCGCCACGTCCGCCTCGTCCGCGCCGTCGGTGTCGCTGCTCATCCCGAAGGCGTCGTTGCCCGGGCCTCCGAACGCCTCGTCCTTCCCAGCGTTTCCGGCGAGGAAGTCGTTACCTCCGGCTCCTTCGATCAGGTCGTTGCCGTAGTAACCCCCGAGCTCGTTGATCTCGTCGTCACCGACGATGTGGTCGTCCTGAGGCGAGCCCGCCACCTCCTCGACTTGCGAGAACGTGTCGCCGTTGGCGTCGCCACCGCTCGCGGTGTGCGCTCCGAGATCGATCTCGAGCGGTTTGAGAGAGGAGTAGTAGTTGATCGAGTCGAAACCGTCGCCGCCGTTCATGTCGTCGGGGCCCAGCCCGCCCTCGAGGTAATCGTCGTCCCCGCGGCCGTCGATCTGGTCGGCGCCCCCGCCGCCGAGCAAGGCATTGATTCGGTCGTCGCCCTTCATCGAGTCATCGGACTCCGTGCCGTAGACGCTGTCGATCCCGAGGTAGGTATCGCCGTCCGCGTCGCCGCCAGATGCGGTGCCGGCTTGGAGGTCGACGGTCACCCCGGCTGTCGAGATGCTGAATCCGATGACGTCCCACGGTGTGTAGGGGGGAGGGCTGCCGCCGTTGCCGCCGTCGATCGCGTCGGCGCCGCCCTCGCCCTCGAGGCGATCTCCGCCGATCCCACCTACAAGCGTGTCGTCCCCGTCGCCGCCGAAGAAGGAGATCCCGATCTCCTCCGGCCCTCCGGTCCCACGGCCGCCCGCGGCGCTCAACTCGTCGGCGCCTCCGTGACTCTCGAGAACGATCCTCAGATCGGAATAGTTATCGCCGACATCGACATCCGCGTCGGCGTCGTCGTTGAACGCGATCGCTTGGTTGCCGACCGTGAACGTATCGGCTTCCTCGCCGCCAACCAGCACGATCTTGTCGTAGTCATCTCCGCCGGGAGCGATGTCGAGCTTCACCTCGATCTCGCTCGTTCCGTCGGTCTCGGCCGTGGCCCCCGGTCCCAGCGGTCCGTTTGTGAAGTCGAGGAAGACGTTCAGTCCGCCGTCGGGGCTCACGTCATGAAAGACGATGAGGTCGACGTTGTTGACCGTGGCCTGAGGACACGCCTGTCCCTCTACGGCCAATGCGTCGCCCAGTCGACCAACGGAAACATCGTCGACGCCTGTGACGTCGAGCATGGAGCCGTTGAGGACGCACGTGCCCGATGCCGCCGATGAAGAAACGAACAGCGAAACCAGGAGGATCGTCGCCGCGAGAACGGAGCCCGCGGAACGGCGCAAGCGAGGCACCTAGTGCGCCCGTTTTTCCTGTTCGCATCCCGACGTCTTGTCGCCCTTGGTTACGAAGCAGACGTCGCGGCCGGGCCCCCCGTCGATCACGTCTTTGCCGGGGCCGCCGTCGATCGAGTCGTTCCCGGCTCCGCCCGTGACCTTGTCGTTGCCCTCGCGCGCTTTGACTATGTCGTTCCTCTTGCTGCCTTTGACCACATCGTTACCGCTGCAGGCGCCGAGCTTCTCGACGTTGGTGATGTTGTCCTTCTCGTTCTGGTCCGGGTCGCCGTCGTTCGCCTGTCCGTCGAGCGACAGTCGAACCGACACTCCACGCCCGTGATAGTTGATGTAGTCCTTCCCGTCACCCCCATCGATCACGTCGTTGTCGTCGAACTCGAACCCGGCCCAGAAGTAATCGTCGCCGGCGCCGCCCAACTCGTGATCCTCGCCGTGACCGCCCTCGATCGTGTCTTCGCCGTCCCCGCCTTCTACGGTGTCATCCCCACCGACACCGCCCAAGAAGTTCGCCCCGGCGTTACCTGTAAGTACGTCCTCGAATTCCGACCCAAGGACGTTCTCGATCGCGGTGAACGTGTCGCCTTGAGCGTCGCCTCCCGTTGCTTGCGCGCTGGCGAGATCCACGTGCACGCCCGCAGGAGAGTCGAGGTATGCGATCAAGTCGTCGCCGTCGAACCCTGAGATCTGGTCGGCTCCCCCGAACCCTTGGAACGCGTTGCCATTCGTATTTCCGACGAGAGTGTCGGCGAACGACGATCCAAACAGCGTGTCGATGTTTGTCAGCGTGTCGCCGAGTGCATCCCCGCCCGATCCGATGCCGGTCGTGAGATTCACGTTAACGCCGGCCGTCGATTCTTTGTACTGAGCGATGTTCGTTCCTGCCTCGGCCCCAACATCGCCGCCATCGATCGCGTCGGCTCCCGGGCCTCCTTCAAGGATGTCGTACGAATCGGAGCCCGTCAGCGAGTCGTTGCCAGATCCGCCGAACGCATTCAGCGGCAAGTCGAGAGCCGATCCCGTCCCTGCCCCGCCTCGACCCGAGATGACGTCATCCCCGTTCAGCCCGTAAACATGGAGGTCGAGGATCGGCGAACCGAATTCCGGAGTCAGATTCCAAGACACGTCGGAGTCGGCGTCGCCGTTCAAGTTGATCCCATCAACGCCGAAGTCGTAGTTATCTGCGGCCGTGCTGCCACGCACTTCGAATTTGTCAAAGCCGGCCGAAAGCGTGAATCCGAGTCCGAGCTGGAACTCGATCTCCGAAGTGCCGGCTGCCTCCGCGCTTGCTCCCGGCGCGAACGGCTGTGCCAGGTCGAGCACGAAGTCGACCGCCTCGAATCCGGTCTTGAGGATCCGAACCGTGTCTGTGTTGTTGACGGTCGCCGTCCCGCACGGCTGTCCGTCGAGGACGATCGTGTCGTTCGATCGGCTCAACACGGAGCCGCTCCCGGTGACGTTCACGGTTACAACTCCGTTCGAGAAGGAGCAGTTGCCCACGGCAAGGGCGCCCGAGGGCGCGCCCGCGATGAGTAACAGGGCCCCAAACAGGGCCGCGCCCCAGCGGTCGCGTCGTTTGACCATGTCGGTCTCCGGCTCGATCGGTTGTTGAGAGGACTATCTACCGGGAGATGGGGCCGACGCAAGGTGCTTAGGGTGTCATCGTGACGACACGCTTGATCGTGATCGGGGCGGACGCGGCCGGGATGAGCGCCGCTTCCCAGGCCCGGCGCCGACGGGGGGCCGACGACCTGGAGATCCTGGCCTTCGAGCGGGGGAACTTCGTCTCCTATTCAGCCTGCGGCATCCCCTATTTCGTCGGTGATGTGGTCGAAGACATCGACCGGCTCGTCGTCAGGACCCCCGAGGAGTTCCTCGCCAAACAGCAGATCGAGGCCAAGACGCGCCACGAGGTCGTCTCGATCGATCTCGACGCCGGAAAGGTGGTCGTGAGGCACCTGGACACCGGGGATGAGGCGACCGAGGGCTTCGATCTCCTCATGTACGCCGCCGGAGGGAAACCGGTCAGACCCGACCTCCCGGGGGTCGACTCTTTGGGGGTGTTCGGCGTCCAGATCCTCGACGACGGGATCGCCATCGAACGGTGGATCGAAGACGAGAAGCCTCAGCACGCCGTCGTGATCGGTGGGGGATACATCGGGATCGAGATGGCCGAGGCCTTCATCCAGCGCGGCTTAAAGGTTTCCCTCGTCGAGAGGGGGCCGGAACCGATGTCGACGCTCGACCCGGATATGGGCGCTCTGATCCGCGAGGCGCTCACCGAAGAGGGCGTAGACGTCTACACGCAGGAGGCGGCGACGGGGTTCGAGACCGAGAACGGACGCGTCTCCGCGGTAACCACGGACAAGAGAACCCTTCATGCGGACATCGTCACGCTCGGCCTCGGCACCCGACCGAACTCGCCACTCGCGCGCGACGCCGGTCTGGCGATCGGCCCCAGCGGTGGTGTGGTCGTCGACCGGAGGATGCAAACAAACACCGACGGCGTGTGGTCCGCGGGCGACTGCGCCGAGAAGTTCCATCTCGTCTCGCGCAGGTCGGTCGCGATCGCGCTAGGAACGCACGCGAACAAGGAGGGCCGTGTCGCAGGCATCAACATCGGCGGCGGATACGCAACCTTCCCGGGAGTCCTCGGCACCGCGGTCAGCAAGCTCTGCGGCGTCGAAGTCGCGCGCACTGGACTCAAGGAGAAGGAAGCGCTCGATGCGGGTTTCGCCTTCGAGACGGTGACCGTCGACTCGACGACTCGAGCCGGTTACTTCCCCGGCACGCAGCCCATCAAAACGAAGTTGATAGTCGAGAAGCGTTCGGGACGGTTGCTGGGGGCTCAGATCATCGGCAAAGAGAACGCCGGAAAAAGGATCGACGCACTGGCGGTCGCCCTGTGGAACGAGATGACGGTCGCGGAGATGCTGAACATGGATCTGTCCTACGCGCCGCCGTTCGCTCCCGTCTGGGACCCTGTGCTCATCGCAGCCCGAAAGGCTTACGAGCTGGTCGAAGCGAGCGCCTCCGAAGTTCGCTGATCGATCGTCGAAAACGACGGCTCCCAGCCGGCGTAGGTCTGGCGTGACAGTCTCGAGATCTTGAGCATCAGATGATCGGTCGCAGGTCGCGTCGCGACGGCTTCGCTCCCGAAACCGATCCATCGCCTTAGATCGATCGGATGACCGAAGGAAACGACGACCCGCTTGCGGCGTCTGACACGCGGCCGGTTCATCCCGACGGGCATGACCTTGTCGGTTCCTATGAGTCCGCACGGGATCACCGGCGCCTCCGTTGCCAGCGCGAGCCGGGTCACGCCCGTTCTCCCACGTTGGAGACGACCGTCGCGCGACCGGGTTCCTTCCGGGAAGATCGCCACGATCCCTCCCCCGCGAAGCACCTCTTCCGCGCTCTCTAGCGCCTCGGTGCCGTCGGAGCGATCGCACGGGATCTGACCCGCGGATCTGAAGAACCACGCCTTGCGCGGATCGTCGAAGTACTCCTTCTTCGCAAGGAACGTGACCTTGCGCCGGATCACCAGCGGGATGAAGAGCGAGTCCACGAAGGACAGATGGTTCGCGGCGATGATCGCCGAGCCGTCCACGGGAAGGTTGTCGAGGCCTTCGACCTCGACCCGATAGAACGCGCGCATCAAAGGACTTAGGACTGCCTTGAGGATCCTGTAGCCGAGGTTCATCGCTTGGTCGCTCGCCCGGCTCGTCTGGCGACCCTCGAGAGGCGGGTGCCGGCCACGAACATGAGCGAGGTGGCGGCGGCGATCGATAGCACCGAAAGATCGAAGGTCTGCTTGAGGAGCTGCGACAGAAGGTCCATGGGGTTCTCCTTCCCTGCTGAAGAGTCGAGCAGGGACGAAACCCCTGTGGCGTTACTACACTCCTATAACACTCTTAACGGAGTGTCAACCGAAAATGATGTCCAGCAGGTAGCCGGCGCAGAGCGCCAGGCCGCAGAAGAGGTGAAGCATGATGTTCTGCCCCATGCCCGCCATGAGCTCGTACGGGCTCTCGTAGTTCGAATCGAGCGACCGGTAGACCTTCAGTCCGAGGTAGGCCGTAGGCAGAGCGACGAGCGTCCAGACGGGCATGACGCCGGTCAGGGCCCCCGCCGCGATCAGCACGAACGCCAGGGCCACGAAGAACGCGTAACCCTTGACGATGCCGTCCTTGCCGAAACGCACCACGACGGTGCGCTTCCCAACCTTCTCGTCGGCCGGTCGATCGGGGATCTGGTTCACGTAGAGCACGAGCATGATGAGGATGCCGACCGGAAGCGATGCGTAGAACGCCTCGAACGTGAATCGCTGAGCGATAACGAAGTAAGTGCCGAGCACCATGATCGGTCCGAAACCCGCCGCAACCGCGACTTCGCCCAATCCCCTGTGTACGAGTTTGAACGGGGGGGCCGTGTAGAAGATCGACAGAAAGACTCCGGCGATCCCGATCCACAACAACTCGAGGCCGCGCGTCGCCACGAGGTACAGCCCGATGCCGATCCCGACCGCATAGCAACCGATCGCGACGTTCCGCATCTGTTTCAAACTGACCAAGCCGTATTGGATCATCCGGGATCCGCCCGAGAACATCGTCGGATTGACGTTCGCGCCGTCGGCCCCACTGGTCGCGTCGGAGACATCGTTCGCGACGTTGAGGCCGAGGTGGATCGCGCAGCCGCCTATGAACGCGAGCAGGAACAGTCCCCAATTCGAGTAACCGTCGGCCCGCGCGACCAACGCGCCGAGAAGGATCGGCACGATCGTTGCAGTAAGGAAAGGCAATCTCGTCGCCATAAAGATGAGCCATCCGAGCGACATCTGGGCCTTGACCTCGCGACCCTGCTCGGTGCTCAGCTTCCGCATGTATTCGTGGGCCGAAGGAACGCTTCGTTCGCACAGCTCGAAGAAGCTCATCCGGTCTTCGTCCCATCCGTGGGTCCGTCTCGGCTTCACCTCGAGCGTTCCGTTGGCACGGGCGATGGTTCCCCACACGCTCACGTAACGCCGCTGGTCGTAGCCGACGCCGGGGTAGGGACGGATGTGACTGAAGATGACGTTTACCTCGGCGCCTTCGACCGGCGCGCTTGGAACTGAGGGAGTCGTCAGTTCGATCGTTCCGCGCTCGGGCCTGGAATGAAACTCGGCCGCAACGCTGACCGGGTATCCGTCGGGGTCGACATAGGCAAGTACGGCGTGCGAGTAAGGCGCGATGTCTTCGAACACGTCGTGAACGGTTGACTTCGCCATCAGGCCACCGCCGCTGTATCGAAGACCTCGGGCTGCACGTTCGTGTCGCCGCCGGCCCACAGGAGAACGCGTCGAGGCACTATCTCGATAACGGAGCGCTCCCAGAACAGGGGCATGGCGAAGCGCTTCTTCAGAAGGTCTCGGATGATCGGCTCCTTAGCAGCCCACATGTCGAGGATCCTGCCCTCCCAACCGGAGTGGATGTCGTCCTCGACTATCCGTGCGTCACCTTGGATCGTCGCTCGACGGAACGGCTCGATGGGAGCCCCCACCGGATCGGAGATGGTCACCGACACTCGTGGGTTGCGCTTGATGTGTTCGAGCTTGCGAGCGAACAGCACGCTCGACGTCATGTAGATCTTCTCGCCGTCGTACAGAGGGATCAACGGATAAGTAACCGGCCTGCCCTTATCGTCTATGACCGTGAGCTCGCTGACGAGGGCGACGTTCAGAAGCTCTTCGACCGGTCCTGGAAGTGCACCCATAAGCCAAAGGGTAGTGCTGCGGTGCGCGCATCGCTCTGAACAGATGACCACAACAGTTGAACGCTTCCTTAGGATGGTCGGCCGTGAGTGAATTCCTCGACATCGCTACCGAAGCCGCCCGGCGCGCCGGATCTCTGTTACTCGAGAAGTTCGTCGGACCGGCCCGCGGTGTAGATACGAAGACGAGCCCAACGGACCCGGTCAGCGACGCGGACCGGGCTTCGGAGGAGCTCATCCTGGCCCTGCTTGCCCAACGACGGCCCAACGACGGCGTGGTCGGTGAGGAGGGCGGCGGCCGGTCCGGCTCGAGCGGCGTCGAATGGGTGGTCGATCCTCTCGACGGGACCGTGAACTTCCTCTATCGGATCCCGGTCTGGGCGGTGAGTATCGCGGCGCGCGATGAACGCGGCACGTTCGTCGGGGTGGTGTTCGATCCCAATCGCGATGAGATGTTCACTGCGGAGCTCGGCGAGGGTGCTCGCCTCAATTCCGAAGAGATCCACGTGAGCCAGGAGACCGACATCAGCAAAGCTCTGGTCGGAACGGGCTTCGCGTACCAATCGGAAGCGAGAGCGGCCCAGGCGAAGGTCGCACAGCGGGTGCTCCCTCGAGTTCGAGATCTTCGTCGCGCGGGCTCGGCGGCATCGGATCTCGCCACGGTCGCGTGTGGACGCTACGACGGCTTCTACGAAGCTCATCTCGAGGAGTGGGACCGCGCCGCCGGCGTTCTGCTCGTGCAAGAGGCTGGGGGCCGCGTTCAGGACATCCCGCCGCCGATCCCGACTATCAAAGGCGGCGTTGTAGCGGCGAACCCAGCCCTTTTCGACGCGTTGCACGAACTCGTGGTGTCATAGGCCGATGAACTTCATCACACCGGAAGTCGCCGAATACATGAATCGCCTCGCCGCGGTCGACGACGAGCCGGTGCTTATCGAGATGGAAGAGCTCGCGAAGGAGAAGAAATTCCCGATCATCGGGCGTCTCTGCGGCGAAGCGCTCGAGGTCCTCGCTCGATCGGTGGGCGCGAAGCGCATCTTCGAGATGGGCTCGGGATATGGCTACTCCGCTTACTGGTTCAGTCGCGCGACGGGGCCGGAAGGGGAGATCCACCTCACCGACATGGATCCCGACAACGAGGTCAAGGCGCT
Source organism: Actinomycetota bacterium (assembly GCA_034663635.1). GTDB lineage: Bacteria > Actinomycetota > CADDZG01 > CADDZG01 > WHSQ01 > JAXDJH01. The sequence goes on from JAXDJH010000023.1 coordinate 100,089, forward strand.
CGACTTCCTCGGCCGGGCGGGCCTCCTTGATCCCATCCAGTACCACGTTAGCGACGCGTTCTCGGCTTTCGACGCGACGGAGGGCGACTTCGACATCGTTTACTGCGACATCGACAAGGACGCGTATCCGGACGCATGGCAGCGGGGGAAGAAGCGAGTGCGCGTCGGCGGCCTCTACATCTGCGACAACATGCTGTGGAGTGGCCGCGTTGCCCAAGCCGAGATGGATGACACGACACGCGCGATCCACCTCACCAACCAAGCGATCTTCGAGGACCCGGACTTTCGCTCGACGATCATCCCGCAACGCGACGGAGTCATCGTCGCGGTGCGCGTCCGCTAAGTCAGCGCCTTCTCGTATTCGTCGTCGCCTCGTTCGGGCTTCATCCCCACTCGTTCGTAGAGCCGGACGGCCCCCGTCTCGTTCCCGGTGTCCACTCCGAGACCGACCTTCCTGAAGCCGCGCTCGTAGAACATCTGGAACGCGGTTCGCAGCAGCGCTTCTCCCAGACCGCGCTTGCGCCACGCCTTGCGAACTCCAAGATCGGCGACCCAACCGGTGTCTCCAGCGAGCTGACCTACCAGCACGGCCACCGGCTCGTTGTCCTCATGTGCGAAGAACCACATCGTCGGGTCGGTGTCCTCCCGGTCTCGGAACAAGCCGGCGAACTCGTCGAAGGTGCGTGGACTGAAACCCCAGTGTCCCGCGAAGGTCTCCGTGACGAGCGCATGCACGAGCGGTAGGTCACGATCGATGTTCCCTCCGGCTCGGATGGTGATCCCCTCCGGGATCACGGGTCCCGCGGGAAGTTCGTCGAACTCGACGAGCATCGACCAGCTACGACGCACAAAGTGGAAACCGCGTATCTCCGCGAGCCGGGCGGCTTGTGGCTCGTTGATGTCGATGAACGTCCTCAGCACAGCGCCTTCCTCGGCCCTCTCGCGCGCTCGAGCTTCAACCCTTTCCATGAGCAGGTTGCCGAGCCCGAGCCCCTGATGGTCCACTCGCACGACGCCGAATGACTTGAAAACGAGGTTGGGCTCGGAGTCCCAGAGAAGAGTCGCGGCCACGGCTTCTCCTCCGGCCCGCACGATCCAGGAGTCCTTCGTCAGGTCCACTCGGGGAAGGCGGGCGAGAGAGCGCATGTCGTCCACCGTGAACTCGCTGTAACCGCTGACTTCGATGTCGCAGGCGATCACGAGCTCCCCAGCGACCTTCAGGTCACTGGAGTCGGTCATCGGGGCGATGTCGTAGCCGTCGGGCAGGGCGAAATCCATGGTCTTAGATTCCAACCACACAGGGGGGAGGATGGGAAGGGGGTCGCCTTCACAGGCGTTAGACCTTTCAGGAACGCTCAAGGGGGAAAACCACGCCACCACCGCACCGCCTGATACCCAACGACAAGCCCGAACGCCCCGCTCGACCGGGGACGTTCCGGCGCATCGCGGCCACCTTCAAGCCCTACAGACGGAAGGTGACGTTCGTCGGGGTCCTGATCATCATCATCGCCGGCCTCGGCCTGATCAACCCGCTGATGATCAAGTTCGCCTACAAGGCCCTGCTATCTGGTGGGCCCAACGACGAGCGCCTTCACGACATCTATCTGATCGTCGTGATCATGATCGTGACGCCCATCATCACGGGGCTCCTCGGTCTCTGGCAGACGTACGTCAACAACGTCGTCGGCCAGAACGTCATGCAGGATCTTCGCAACGCTCTCTATGCCCACCTGCAACACATGCCCCTGCGCTTTTTCACGTCGACCCGAACGGGCGAGATCCAGTCCCGGCTTTCCAACGACGTCAGCGGCGTTCAAGGCGTTCTTACCGATACGGCTTCGAGCATCCTCGCCAACGTCGCGACGGTCATCTCGACGCTCATCGTCATGTTCATCTTGTCGTGGCAATTGACGGTCCTCTCTCTTGCCGTCCTCCCGGTCTTCCTGGTCCTCAGCCGCCGTGTCGGCAAGGTTCGACGCGAGGTGTCGGGCAAGACCCAGGAATCGCTGGCGGATCTGACCGCGCATATGCAAGAAACCTTGTCCGTCTCGGGGATCCTGCTCAGCAAAGCGTTCGGCCGGCAATCGTTCGAGATAGACAAGTTCCGCAAGGAGAACCGACGCCTCTCCGACCTCGAGATCAAGCGCACGATGGTCGGACGTGGCTTCTTCTCGCTCGTTCAGATCTTCTTCTCGATCACGCCGGCTCTCGTCTATCTGACGGGCGGTTACCTGTTGCTGACGGGACGACTCCAGACTTCGTCGGCCGAGCTCGTTTCGACGATTGCAGCGTTCACCACTCTGCAGAGCAGATTGTTCTTCCCGATGGGTCAGTTGCTCAACGTCAACGTCGAGATCCAGTCGTCGCTGGCGCTGTTCGACCGAATCTTCGAATACCTCGATCTGGAGCACGACATCGTGGACCGCGATGGGGCGATCGAGCTCGATCCGGATGAAGTTGTAGGAGAGGTTCGTCTGGACGATGTTTGGTTCCGCTACGACCGCACCGGGGTGAACCGCGACGAAGAGGACCGTCTCTGGACGATCGGTGGTGTCGACTTCACGATCGAGCCCGGGCAACTCGTCGCGCTTGTCGGGCCTTCGGGGGCCGGAAAGACGACTCTCACGTACCTGTTACCTCGGCTCTACGACGTCGAACGTGGCGCTATCAAGATTGACGGCACCGACGTGCGCGACATCCAACTTCAATCGCTCGGAGAGATCATCGGGATGGTGACGCAGGAGACGTACCTGTTCAATGCGTCCGTTCGGGAGAACCTCCGCTATGGCGACCCGGCTGCGACCGACGAGCAGATCCTCGCAGCTGCCAAGGCGGCTCATATCTACGACCGGATCAAGGAGATGCCCGAGGGTCTCGACACGATCGTGGGGGAGCGCGGTTACAAGATGTCGGGCGGCGAGAAGCAACGCCTCGCTATAGCGCGCGTGATCCTGAAAGACCCTCGCCTCCTGATCCTCGACGAAGCGACCTCGGCCCTCGACACGCACTCGGAACGTTTGGTGCAAGAAGCCTTGACGCCGTTGATGAGCGGCCGGACGACGCTCGCGATCGCGCACCGACTCTCGACGATCCTCGCTGCGGACGTGATCCTTTATCTGGATCGCGGCAGGATCATCGAGAGGGGCTCACATGTCGAACTGCTTTCGCGCGATGGCGCCTACGCCTCGCTCTATCACGAGCAGTTCTCGGACGGTCGAGTTGAGACTCGAACCGCCGACGGCTTGGTGCTGGCGACCGGGGAAGTCATCCGGGAAGATGAGGCCGTCTAGGTAGCATCGCTCCACATCCCGACTCGATGAGGAGCACTCGTGAACGTTTCAGGTAAAGCCGCACTCGTAACCGGTGGGGCCTCGGGCCTCGGTCTTGCAACGGTCAAGGCACTTCTCGAGGCCGGCGCCTCCGTGGTGATCGTCGATCTGCCTTCGTCCGATGGAGAGGTAGTGGCCAAGGAGCTCGGCGACAAGGTCCGCTTCTCTCCTGCCGACGTCACGAACGAGACCGAGGTGCAGGCCGCCGTCGACTTAGCGGCAAGCGAGTTCGGCGGGCTGCACATCGCGGTCAACTGTGCGGGCGTTGGCTTCCCCGGCAGAGTGCTCACTCGGGACGGCTCGGCGAACGACCTCGACCGGTTCGAGTTCGTGATCCGCGTGAACCTCATCGGCACTTTCAACGTGATCCGGCTCGTCGCGGCCCAGATGGCGAAGCAAGAGCCCGACGGCGAGGAGCGCGGCGTCATCATCAACACGGCCTCGATCGCTGCGTTCGACGGACAGATCGGCCAAGCCGCTTACTCGGCCTCCAAGGGCGGTGTTGTCGGCATGACGCTTCCCATCGCGCGCGACCTCTCCAGCAAGCAGATCCGTTGCATGACCATCGCCCCGGGAACATTCGACACCCCGATGCTCGCCGGTCTGCCTGAGGAAGCACGTCAGAAGCTCGCCGAGGGCATCCCACACCCGCATCGACTCGGCAGGCCGGAGGAGTTCGGAGCTCTCGCTCGTCACATCGCCGAGAACCCGATGCTGAACGGCGAGGTCATCCGCCTAGACGGCGCCCTGAGGATGCCCCCCCGCTAACCCGTTCCCCTCATTCTTTTCCACGCTGCGAGACCTGAGGTCTCGGAATGAGGAAAAGAACGGTGAGGTTGGGGAAGGATGAGCTGATGGGTGAGTGGTTGTTCGGCCCCGACTCGATGATGTGGCGCATCAATCGCGAGTCGGTGTTGCTTCTCGGGGGCCGCTCTGCGCTGTTGTTGCAACTCGCGCATCCTTTGGTGGCGGCCGGTGTCGGAGACCATTCCGACTTTCCGGCTGATGCCGTGAAACGACTGCGCCGCACGCTTGACTCGATGCTTTCGATCGTCTTCGGCGACGTAGAGACCGCGCGACAAACGGTGGAGTCGGTGAATCGGATCCACGAGCATGTGAACGGGGTCGCCGCCGACGGGCGAAGCTACTCGGCCCTCGACACACACCTCATGTTGTGGGTTCACGCGACGCTGGTGGACTCGTCCTTGCGGGTCTTCGAAGCGTGTGTTGCGACGCTGACCGACCGTGACCGCGCTCGCTACTACGAAGAGACGAAGGTGGTCGGCGAGTTGTTCGGCATCCCGTCCGCGGAGCTTCCACCGACGATCGAGGACATGAGGGAGTGGATGAACGAGATGATCGCCTCCGGTGAAGTCGTCGTGACTCCGCTCGCGCGCGAACTCGCCGCGGCCATCTTGAAACCGGTCGCGTTCGTTCCTTTGAGGATCGCCCGCAGTACGGCGGTGGTCGAAGCGGGGTTGCTACCGAAAGCGATCCGCGACGGTTACGGCCTGAAACTCAGCAGGCCGCGTTCCGCGGTTCTCGCCCTCGGCGGATCGACTTCGAAGTTCTTGTGGCCCAAGCTCCCGCGTGGGCTCCGGGCCTGGCCTCTCGCGAAGAAAGCCGAGTCGAGCTAGGCAAAGGCCGGAAATGAAAAAAGCGCCCCTCGGGGCGCCTGGCTGGATCGAGAGAGCTAGTTGGAGGCCTCGACCAGCTCGACCGAGTCATTCCTGATCTCGTCGCCCTGGCCCATCGCTTCCCCCCGGCCTTCGGCGATCTCCTTCTCGAGCTCCCGCCATTCCTTCTCTGCCCACCGGAGCTTCTCGACGGCTGAGGCCAGGTCCAGGAAATGGACGGGGACTATCGACGCCCTGGGGCGTAGGTAAGCGTCGCCGATCAGGGCATCGAGCTCCCGGCGGGCTTCGATGAGCCGCTCATGGATGCGCTGAAGCCGTTCGGCCTGCTCCGGTGTGTAGCCATGCGGAAACGTGCTCAGGTGACACTCCTTGAGGCGTGTCCGGCGGGGAAAGTGCTTCGAACAAAAAGATTACAACGGAGGCGCGCATAGGCACAAGCGCACGAGTTACTACACCGCTAGTCGGCGGCGTGGGAGCGGTATCTCGAGGGCGGCTTATCCTGCCTCGATGCTCGATGAAGCCGTTCTTAGGAGGGTCTTGGCGGAGGCCCTTCGCGGCGGAGGCGATCTCGCCGAGATCTACGTCGAAGACAAGGTATCGACAGCGCTGAAGCTCGAGGATTCGCGGATCGAAGACGTGATGTCCGGGCTCGACGCCGGAGCAGGCATCCGGATCCTGTCCGGAGACCTCGCTTCCTACGCGCACACGAACCTCACCGATGAGGAGTCCCTGCTCGAGGCAGCGCGTGCGGCCCGGGCGGGTCTCTCGGGAACCGGCGAAGTGGTGGTCACCGACCTTCGTGAAGTCCGTTCCCAACTGCGCAATGTCGTGAGGATCCCTCCGGAGGATGTCGGAGCAGGGGACAAGGCCGAAGCTTTGAGGGCTGCCGACGAGGCCGCACGAGCGGTGGGGGCCGAGATCCGTCAGGTCGTGTCCTCTTATATGGATATCCGACAGCGCATCACCGTCGCTTCCTCCGAGGGATGGATAGCCCGAGACGATCGGACGAGGGTTCGATTCGCCGTTCAGGCGGTCGCAGCGCGCGACGGTCGCATCGCAACTGGGTTCGAGGCCCCGGGCCACTCGGGAGGTTTCGAGTTACTCGAGGAGCGTCCCGCCGCTGAGTTGGGAGCCAAAGCCGGATCGAAGGCGGTCAAGCAGCTCGATGCGAAGCCGTCGCCTGCCGGCGAGTTCCCCGTCGTGCTCGCGCCCGGCTCCGGCGGCGTGTTGATACACGAAGCCTGCGGTCACGGACTCGAGGGCGACACAATGGCCAAGAACGCGAGCGTCTACGCGAATCGTCGCGGCGAGCGCTTCGGTTCCGACAGCGTCACGATCGTCGACGACGGTTCTGTCGAAGGCGAATGGGGCTCGTTCGGGATCGACGATGAAGGAACGCCGTCCCAGAGAACCGTGCTTTTCGAGAAGGGCGTCTTGGTCGGGAACATGAACGATGTCCGCTCCGCGTCCAAGCTGGATGGTCCACGTACCGGAAACGGAAGGCGTCAGTCCTACGCGCACCTTCCGATCGTTCGGATGACCAATACCTATCTTCTTCCCGGCCCGGACGACGCGGCCGAGATCCTCCGTTCGGTCGAACGCGGCGTATACGTGGCGTCGTTCGCCGGAGGCGAAGTCAACCCGGCGACCGGCAACTTCGTATTCGGGATGTCCGAGGCTTACATGATCGAGAACGGCGAGATAACCCACGGCTTACGGGGAGCGAACCTCATCGGCAATGGACCGCAGGTGCTCTCCGTGATCGATGCCGTTGCCGCGGACTTCGACGTCTGGTGGGGAGTGTGCGGCAAGGACGGACAACACGCGCCGGTGACGAACGGGATGCCCACGGTGCTCTTGGGACGGATGACCGTGGGAGGGACCGAGGCATGAGCAAAGACCTCTTGGTCCTCGCCGGCTCCATCGTCGAGCGCGGGGAGGGCGACGAGCAGATAGAGGCTTTCGTCACCCATCAACGCGAGTTCGAGGTGAAGGCCTTCGAAGGAGCCGTCGATTCGTTGTCTTCCGCAGAGCCGCGCGGAGCTGGAATCAGGATCATCCGGGATGGCCGTGTCGGGTTCTCCTTCACCACCGATCTAAGCGATGAGGGAATCACCGTCGCCGTTAAACGAGCCCGAGACAACGCGACATTCACGACCGAGGATCCGGCGATGGTTCTGCCCGATCCCGAAGAGGGCCCGGACGACCTCCCGGGATTGTGGGAGCCGGCTCAGGCCGATCTCGGCCCGGAAACGAAGGTCGACTTCGCGATCGCCCTGGAAAAAGCGACACGGGGATTCGATCCACGGATCCGGACTGTCGAGGAGGCGGGTTTCTCCGACGTGACCACCGAGGTCGCGATCTCGACCTCAACCGGGATCGCCGGCGGGTACACGAGGAGCGATGCGTGGTGTTGGACCGTGGCGATAGCCGAGGACGGCGATGACACCGAGGTCGGGTTCGAGTTCGATCTCGCTCGGGGTCTATCGAGCCTCGACCCCGAAGACGTTGCGCGCCGAGCGGCGGAACGGGCCTTAGGGATCCTCGGCGCCAAGAAGATCCCAAGCGCGCGCATGCCGATCGTGTTCGAGCCATACACGGCGGGTCAATTCCTCGGCGTACTCGGTGGAGTCCTGACCGGCGAGGCCGTTCAGAAAGGCCGTTCCCTTTTCGCAGGCAAGTTGGGCGAGTCCGTCGCGGCGGCGGGACTGGATCTCGTCGACGATGGTCGAGTCGCCGGCGCTCCCGGCGCGGCTCCTTGGGACGGTGAGGGACTTCCGACGCGCCGCACCGAAGTGATCAAGAACGGGATCTTGACCTCGCTCCTTTACGACACGCCGAGCGCACGGCGCGACGGGACGGCTTCTACCGGAAATGCATCGCGCTCCGGATTCAAAACACCGCCGGGCCCGGCCCCCTCGAACATCACCTTCGTATCAACCGGCGAGTCGATGGAAGAGCTGCTCACGCGCGCCGGCCGTGCCTTGCTGGTTCAGGACTTTCACGGCGTTCACTCCGGAGCGAATCCGGTGACAGGAGATTTCTCGGTGGGCGCTACGGGCCGGTTGCTCGAGAACGGAGTGCCCGTTCAAGCGGTCAAGGAAGTAACGATCGCCGCTCCGATGCTCGACATCTTGCGAGGCATAGTCGCGGTGGCGAACGACATCAGGTGGCTGCCCTTCGGCGGTTCAGTGGGAGGCGCAACGACACTGGTTGCAGAAATGACGGTCGCAGGCCTCTAAGTGATCGCCAGGAAGACCAGGCCTGCGATCACGCAGTAGGCCGCGAATGGGTAGAGCGTGTTCGCCTTTAGGTAACGGATCAATCCCCAGATCGCGGCATAGGACGTCACCAACGACGCCAGGAACCCCACGGCGGCGGAGCCGAAGCCCAACGATCCTGCCCCCATGTCAGGCAGCTTCACGATCGTTGCCCCAACCAGTGCGGGAATGGCCAGAAGGAACGCGAAGCGCGCCGCGTCCTCGCGCTCGACCCCAAGGGCGAGGCCCGCTCCGATCGTGGACCCCGAGCGCGAGATGCCCGGCAGGATCGCGATGGCTTGGGCGATTCCGATAACTATCGAGTCGGGAACCCTCAGGTCTTCCATCTGCCTAAGGTCGGTACCTCTGTCGGCCGACCTCCGCTCGTGATACCTGAGCGCTTGTTCGGCCGCGACCAGGATCACTGCGGTGATGATGAGTTGGATCGCGGTGGCGGAGGCGTGGGTGAACTGCTCTTCGAAATAATCGGCGAAGAGGATGCCCGCGAGCCCGGCTGGGATGGTTCCGATGACCAGCATGGCCACGATGCGCCGCATATCCCGGTCTCCCTTGACGAATCCTCTGGTGAGGTCGATCAGGTCGCCGGAGAAATAGATCAGAAGGGCCACGAGCGACGCCCCGTGCAGCATCACGTCGAAGGTCAGGCCCGGCTGCTTCCAGCCGAGGGCCTCGGGGACCAGCACGAGATGCCCCGAGGACGAGATCGGGATGAACTCGGTCAGGCCCTGAACGGCGCCCAGGACTAAGGCATGGAGGAGGGGCACGGCCCGGGAGCATAAGACCAGGAAGGAATTGGGCTGATCGAGGCGAACCAACCGAGCACGAAGAAACGTCCAACCGCTCTATTGGAGGTCCACTATGAGGAAGGCGCTGGTCGCAATCTCGGCCGCACTGATGGTGGCGCTGACCGCGGCCGCAGCTCTGGCCGAGTACTCGCCCACCCTCGAGTTCAAGTTGTCCGACACGAAGGTTCTCGCGAACCCTTCCATCAGCATCAAGGTCGCTCAGGACGCAGACGAGGAAGAGCTCGGGCACGTCACCCTGACGATCCCCAAGGGCTTCAACCTCCCGACCGACGAGGCCATCGCGACCGGAACCGTGCTCGGCACGGCCGACCTGACGATCGCCGCCGGCCCTGCATGCCGCAACGACGCGGCGGGTCAGATCCCGCTGGCGCCGTCCGCCACGATCCCCGACCGCCAGATCCTCGAGCTGGACCGCACCGACGAGCAGGCCGATCGTGGCGTCATCGCCGTTTGGGTCGTCGACCTCAAGCCCGTCACCACCATCCCACTCGAGCTCACCGGCAGCATCAAGAAGGGTTGGAAGCTGGATGGGGACATCCCTGCCAACGACCAGACCTGCCCGCCGCTCGTGTTCGACGGAACGATCGCCGCAAAAGCCGGCGAGGTTTCGATCCTGACGAACCCGAAGAAGCCCGGCACCTACGTGTTCGGCGGTTTCCTCTCGAGCACCGAGTCCCCGACCATCACCGAGTTCAAGACTCCGATCACGATCACGAAGTAACAGATCTCGTAGCGCACTGACGAGGCGAAACGGCCCCCTCCCTCACCTCTCGGGGGGCCGTTCCGCGTTCGAGACTGGGTTAGCTCGCGCCTTCTAGGGCGGTGCTGCAGATGCAGGTTCGTGCCTCGGGGATCCGAGGCACTAGGGATAGCAGCAGGTCTTTTAGTTTGTCGTTGTTTTCGGTGAAGACGCGTAGAACTTCTTCGTGGGTTACGGGGGGCGCGTCTTCTAGTCCGAAGTCGTAGTCCGTGATCAGAGAGATGTTCACGTAGCAGATCTCTAGCTCGCGAGCGAGGTACGCCTCCGGGTACTGGGTCATGTTGATGACCTCCCACCCTTCGTTCTGGAACCACTTCGACTCCGATCGAGTCGAGAAGCGCGGCCCCTGGATCGTTACGACGGTTCCGCGCTCGTGGATATCGATGCCCGCGTCGCGGCCGGTTTTGATCGCAATCTCCCTCAGTTCCGGGCAGTATGGATCTGCGAACGAAACGTGCGTCGTCACAGGGCCGTCGTAGAACGTGTCTTTGCGCGCGGTCGTGCGATCGACGAGTTGATCGCATACGACGAAAGCGCCCGGAGGCACCTCTTTCTTCAACGACCCCGCGGCGCACGGCCCGATGATCCTCTTGACCCCGAGCTCTTTCATCGCCCAGAGGTTCGCGCGGTAATTGATCATGTGTGGCGGAAGGGTGTGCTTAGCACCGTGGCGCGGAAGAAATGCGACGCGCTTGCCTTCGATCGCTCCGATCGTGAAGGGGGCCGAAGGCTCGCCGTAAGGCGTCTCGACGACGACTTCCTCCATGTCATCGAGCAACGAGTAGAAACCCGACCCGCCGAAGATGCCGATATCCGCTTGGCTCATGACTTGTTCTCCGTTTTGGATGAAGTTGGCTTCGACTCCGACGAGGACGACTCCGACGACGAGGAGGACGAAGAGGACGAAGAGGACGAAGACGAGGATGAAGAAGAGGAATCTGAGGATTTCTCGGACGAGGACGAGCTCTTCGAAGTCTTGGACGACCCGTCGGAGGATTTGGACGAACTCGAGCCTTTCTTGGCGTCGGTGGAGTAGAACCCCGACCCTTTGAAGACGATGCCGACGGGCGAATAGAGCTTTCGGAGCTTGCCGCCGCAGACGGGGCATTCCTCTAGAGGCGGGTCGTCGAAGCTCTGCTTGGCCTCCAGTCGTTCCCCACAGGCCGTGCAGGCGTACTCATAGATCGGCATATGGGGCATCTTCTCACCCGGGAATACCTGTCCAGGTGCCGGGAAGAACCCGGCCTGCCGGGCGGGGCCGCTAGTAAAGTCGGAAGCGACGATCTCCGAAAATAGGACAAAGGGCTTTTCTCTGCCCTGGTGGGCATGAACCCCGTCCGACGGAGACGAAAGGAGCTCGGTAGTGACGATGTCGCTTCAGAGGCGACTCACGCTCTATTTCGTCGTGATCGTTGCGGTCACGCTGCTCGCCGCGGGGATCATCCTTCAAGGCGTCATCGTGGGTGAGGCTTCACGCCGGGCGGTTCTGTCACTCGATCCTGCTCTGGACGCCACGACCGCGCTCTACGAGCGCGAGAGCCAAGCCCTCGATCGTCGCGTACGCACCACGATGGAAAGCGAGAGGCAGTTCGGCCCCCTGATCGCTCAGGAAGACGGGCCTCGCTTGACGCTTCGTCTCGAGGACAAGATTCAAGAGACGGAAGACCTCGATTTCCTGATAGCTCTCAACGAAGACGGACAAGTGATCGCCTCCGCCGTCCGCCAGGGCTCCTTCCTGCAAGGGTTCGAGGAACCTGCACCGGTCGAGATCGTGCGCTCGCAGCCCGGAACCGGCGCCGGCTTCGCGCGCACACCCGAGATCCCCGTTCAGGTAGCTGACAGCGGAACGCAGGGAGAAGTGATCGGCGGCTTCTGGCTCGATAACGACATTCTTTTGGCGGCATCGCGCTCGGACGTTGACCTGTCGGTGGTCGTTGGCGGCAGGGTGGTGGCTTCGACGGTCCCGCTGGGTCAGCCGATCTCGATCGATGTCGACTATCGAGACCCCTTCGACGTGGATCTCGATGAGGCATCCAAGGCCGCTGCGAGATCGTTGGGTCGTGACGTTGGGATCGTCGCTTCGACCCCTGCCGGGCCCATCAACGCATTGTCCAGGCAGATCCTCACTTCGATGTTCGTGCTTCTTCTTCTGGCCTTACTCGGGACCCTGGGACTCGCTTATTTCCTGGCGCGACTAGTTACGCAACCGCTGCAGGAACTTGCCGAGGGAGCGAAGGCGATCTCGGAGGGCAGATACGGGCACACGATCCCGGTTCGATCGCGCGACGAGGTCGGCGAGCTTGGGGCGGCTTTCAACGACATGTCAGAGAAGTTGAGTCACACGATCAAGGACCTTCGGTCCTCCCGCGACCAGATGCAGCGCGCTATCCGCCGGGTCGGCGAGACCTTGCGCTCGACACACGACATGAATCAGATGCTCGATTCGATCCTGAAGACTGCCGCCGACGCGGTCCAAGCGGATGCCGCGATCCTCTGGCTCTTCACTCCTACTCGCGAGGAGCTGTACCCGGGATTCGCCCACCGAACCGAGACGGACGGGTCGCGCATCAAGGTCGGTGAAGGCATCGTCGGGTTCGTGGCCGAGCGTGCGACTTCGCTATCGCTTCCGTCCGCGGGTGGCGGGCCGAACTTCGCACGACACGAACCGAACCTCCCCGTCGCGTTGGCGGTTCCGCTTTACAGCCAGGACCGGATGATGGGCGTGATCACCGCGTACCGGCGCGATGTGGAGCACCCGTTCCATGAGGAGGACTTGGGCACGGTCACGTTCCTCGCCGAACAAGGCGGCGTGGCGTTGGAGAACGTGCGTCTCCACGAGGAGGCCCAGCGACTCTCGCTGACCGACGGACTGACCGGCGTCTGGAACCGACGCTACTTCCAGATGCAGTTCCGGCAGGTTCTAGCGACCGCCATCCGATTCGATCGCCCGTTCTCGATGCTGATGCTCGACCTCGACAACTTCAAGTTGGTGAACGACCGCTTCGGCCACCAACGAGGCGACGCGATCCTCATCGAGTTTTCGACGCGAGTGACGCGGGTGCTACGTGAAGTCGACACCTTTGCCCGCTACGGCGGAGAGGAATTCATCTGTGTCCTCTCAGAAACAGATGTTCAAGGCGCGATGACCACCGCAGAGAAGATCAGGGACGCGATCCGGGGCGAGCCCTTTGGCAGCATGGACGAAGAACTGATCAACATCACCGTCTCGATCGGCGTTTCCTCGTACCCGGAGCATGGCGACTCGTTCAAAGCGCTCGTCGAGACCGCCGATCAGGCCCTCTACAGAGCGAAGCAACTCGGGCGCGATCAGGTTCAACACGGCCCCCCCAACCTGCACGCCGCCGGCTAGCCCATAGGCTCTCCAGATGGTTAAGAAAGCCGTTATCCCGGCGGCCGGACTCGGCACGCGCTTCCTGCCCGCGACGAAGTCGCAGCCGAAAGAGATGATCCCCGTCGTCGATAAGCCCGGGATCCAGTACGTCGTCGAGGAGGCCGTACGCGCAGGGATCGAAGACATCCTCATCGTGACGAGCAGAGGAAAGGTCACCCTCGAGGATCACTTCGATCGCTCGCTCGAGCTGGAGGCTCATCTCGAACGAACGGGAAAGAAGGAAGAGCTCGAAGAGGTCCGCAAGATCGCAGAGCTTGCCGATTTCCATTTCGTTCGCCAGAAGGAGCCCTTGGGTTTCGGTCACGCGGTTCTTCTCGCGCGCGCACACATCGGCGACCAGCCGTTCGTCGTGATGGTCGGCGACGAGATAGTTCCTGAACCTCGTGGATCCGAAGCGGAGCTGATCTCCAGGATGAGCGAGATCCATGACAAGACCGGCGCAAGTGTCCTCGCCGTGCAAGAGGTCGAGCCCAGCGAGATCTCCGGCTACGGCATCGTGGAGCCGGAAGGCGACGTTCGAGATGGCTACGTGAAGATCCGCGACATGATCGAGAAGCCGAAGCCCGAGGACGCTCCTTCGAATCTCGCGGCGCGCGGGCGGTACCTCTTCAACCCGTCGATCTTCGATGCGATCGAGAAGACATCGGCCGGTGTAGGCGGCGAGATCCAGCTGACCGATGCGATCCGTCTGCTTGCACAAGAGGAAGGGGTCTATGCCTATGTGCACGACGGCCCGATCCTGGATGTCGGAAAGAAGCTCGCTTACTTGAAGGCCACCGTCGAGCTCGCGCTTGGGCGAGACGATCTGGCGGAGGAGTTCGAGAGCTGGTTGCGCGAGCGGCTTGGTCGATGAAGGAGATCCACCCCGAGGCGGCCGCTCGAATGGTCGACATCACTGCAAAGTCGGTGACCGATCGGTCGGCGACTGCCTCGTGCCTGGTGAAGATGACCGACGAGACCCGTGAGATCGTGATGAGCGGCTCCCTTCCGAAGGGCGACGCCCTCGAGGTCGCGCGCATCGCCGGAATCATGGCGGCGAAGAAGACGTCAGAGTTGATCCCACTTTGCCATCCGATAGCGCTCGGTGCGGTGGATGTTGAAGTCGCTCCCGATCCCGCCGGCATCTCAATCACTGCGCGGGTCAGGACCGCGGATCGCACGGGAGTTGAGATGGAGGCGCTGACGGCGGTCGCCGTCGCTGGCCTCACGATCTACGACATGGTCAAAGGGATCGATCGATCTGCCGAGGTGACAGACGTGCGTTTGCTTCAAAAGTCCGGTGGTAAGTCCGGCGATTGGAACCGCTGATCAGGCGTTAAGACCCGACTTCGGGCGCTTCATGAACCCGACCGTTCCGGCTTGACCTTCCACTACCTGCACCAGCTCCCAACCCTCTTCGCCCCACTGATTCAGGATCTCCTGAAGGGCGTGCGAGATCAGAGGAACCGTCGCGTATTCCCACTTCTGCACCTGTCTCTACCTCCCATGGTGACGTCGGTCACGGCTTGTTCGCTTGTCGGCGGCAACCTACTCCAGTGTTCACATCCGTCGTCCACATACCCACCGGTCGCTCTGTTGCAACAAGGGCGCGCCGGGCACGTGGTCCGTTCGAGCGCATGAAAGGACTGATAGGGCGGGACGGCCTTGACGATGGGGAAGCGTTGCTTCTTCACGCGAAGAGAGTGCACACGTTCGGGATGCGCATTTCGCTCGACATCCTGTTCTGCGACCGCGACGGTCGCGTTCTCAAGATTTACCGAGGCATAGGGCCGCGCCGAGTGACGCGTCGTGTATCGGGAACGCACACGATCTGTGAGCTTGCCGATGGAGCCGGCTGGGTTGTTGTCGAGGGCGAGACGCTTTCCTTCAGAGATCTTTGATCGTCCGATAGTCGCGGTCGTAGTAGACGAGCGGCTCTCCCTCCCCGACATCGCAGGCGATCACCTCTGCGATCACGACGTCGTGATCGCCGGCGTCGATCCACTCCTTCGTCGTGCATTCGATCCACGCAAAGGATCCAGCCAGGATGGGGGCCCGCGTCACTCCAAGCTCATGCGGGATGTTCTCGAATGACTTGTCCCCGCGAGTAGCGAATTCTCGCGAGATCGATTCCTGGCCAACGCCGAGGATGTTCACGGCGAAGGTCCCGCCCTCCAGGATCAGAGCCCGGGTGCGCGAGCTCTTCTCCAACGAAACGAGGATCAATGGCGGCTCGAGCGAGACAGCGGCGAACGACGACGCGGTCATCCCGTGTGGCCCATCGTCCGAGTGGACGGTGACGATGGTTACGCCCGTCGCGAAGCGCCTGAGCGCTCGCCTGTATTCCTCCGGTCCGACCCCCACTCCCTTAGGCGATCGGGTCGTCGACGCCGGTCATGAAGGCCTCGGCGGGAAGGAAGAGCCAGAACCCGCCGCGCTCACCTACCTCGTTCAAGAAGCGCAGCGAGTCGACGTTGGGGCCGGAGCTTGCGCCGGGAAGCTGTTGGGCTCCACGGCGCGCTAGCTCGTCGACTATGTCTTGGGTTGGATGTCCCTCGATCTCCATCGATGCCGAGTCTAGGGCTGGAATTTCAGGAGTGGGGCCGAACGAGCCTCGATTCGCGCGCTGCAGTGAACACCGCCGCAGACGCGCACGTCACGAATCCCAGGATCGAGAAAAGGAAGACCCCGACAACGACGCGGCGAGGGCCTTCGGACCACCCGATCGTGGCGAAGGCGAAGAACGCAGCGATGCCCACCAGGGCGCAAAGGGCCATTCCGCCGATCGCCACGCCGTGGGCGCGACCCGGAGGGCTGGGCGTTGGTTCCGGAGCCGCTGTCTGTGCGCCGGGGAGCTCTACGACATCGGCGGATGTGCCGGTCGTGCCGGAATCGTCGAACGTCAACGTGCCCGTCCTTCCAGCCAGTTCACGAGAGTCCTCGTGACGATCCCCGTGCCGCCCTTCGGGCCCGCGTCCGTGTCACCTTCTGCGCGCGCGGCCCCCGCGATGTCGAAGTGCGCCCAAGGGATCCCCTTTGCAACGAAGTTCTGGAGGAAGAGCGCCGCGATGATCGCGCCGCCCCATCGACTGCCGACGTTCTTCAGGTCGGCGACCTCCGACTCGAGCTCGTTCTTGTAGTCGTCATAGAGCGGCATCCGCCAGACGTCTTCTCCCGCGGCCTTCGCCGCGTTCTCGAGTTCTTCGGCGAGCGTGTCGTCGTTGACGAAGAGGCCGGAGATGTCGCGTCCAAGTGCGACCATGATCGAGCCCGTGAGTGTTGCGGCGTCGATGATCGCGTCCGGCTTAGCCTCCGATGCAAAGGCAAGTCCGTCGGCGAGGATCAACCGGCCCTCTGCGTCGGTATTGAGAACCTCGACCGTTTTCTTGTTGTAGTGATGGATCACGTCGCCGGGCTTGATCGACTTTCCGCTCGGCAGGTTCTCGACCGCGGGCACGAAGGCGAGGATCTCGATGGCGAGCTTGAGGCGAGCCGCGACGATCACCGTTGCGATCACCGCGGCCGCTCCGGCCATGTCGGTCTTCATCGTCTCCATGCTCTTGGCGTCCTTGAGGGACAGTCCGCCGGAGTCGAACGTCACTCCCTTCCCGACCAGAGCGACCTTTCCCTTCGCTCCCGAAGGGCCGTAGCGGAGCTTGATGAACCTCGGCGGGATGTCGGAGCCCTTCGCAACACCGATGACTCCTCCGAAGTTCTGCGCGGCCAGTTCGGTTTCGTCCAGGACCTCGCACTCGAAGCCGTTCGCGTTGGCGGCTTCCCGGGCCTTGTTTGCAAGCACGTCTGGAGTGAGCGTCGAGGCCGGTTCGTTGACGAGATCGCGGGCGAACGAGATCGCTTCGCCGAAAGCGACGCCCCGCTCGACGTCTGATGCTGGCGCTCCGGGCATCAATACGCGTTCGAGTTTCGATGGCGCGGGGTCGCTCTTGAGCTCCCAATAGCGGTAGGAGCCGAGGATGAAACCCTCGGCGGCCGGAGCGGCCGCATGGTCGCTCAGCTCGTGCAGCGCGCTTGCGATCTCGGTGCGCTCGCTGAGCCGACGCGCGGCTGCGCCTCCTGCCCTGCGGATCGCTCGATCGTCAAGATCGTCGTGCGACCCCACCCCCACGACCGCGATCGCCTTAGCCGTCGTCTTCTTCATCGTCGGAAGGATCGCGACTTGGCCGGGCTTGGCCTTGAAGTTGGCCTCCTGCAGATATTCGCTGAGGTATCCGTCGAGTTGTTGATCGATCGCGCTGGCGGTATCTCCGAGCGTGAAGCCTTCTCCATCCGCGAACGCTCCGACGACGAGCGCGTCGCAACTGACCTCGGTCGCGTTCCCGTCGACCGGCAGGACCTGGATCGTCATGAATTCCCTTTCGGGTCGGTATTCGAGGGTGCTACGTATACCTTCCGCGGGCCCATACGCGCACCAGCGAAATCCCTGAGAGCGGCACCGGCCGGGGGTACCGTGACTCTCGTAACGGCGCCTAGAGCTTGGGGAAGAGCTCTTGACCTTTTTATTCCTGGCCCTGCTTGCTGGGCTATGGCTTGCGTTTCCTTTGCCCGCCATCTTTCGGGCGTGGCGGCGGACCCCTCTTCCTGCCGCTAAGAACTTCAGGCAAGCGATGCGGATGATCGCCCCTACCCAGCAGCCGAAGCGGCCCCCGAGATCCAACGATGGACGTTATGTCTTGGTGCCTAGACCCGCCGATCCCCGGACTGCGAAAGCTCGATCTCTTGCATTCCGCAGGTCCGTCCTGGGCAGCCTCGTGTTGGCATCCGTATCGACCGCGTTCCTTGCCCTCCTCAGGGGTGGCGACATGCTGGAGGTCCATCTGCTCGCCGACGGATGCCTTCTCTTCTACGTGGCGATCCTGTTCGAAACCAAGCGCCGAGCCGACGAACGCACCGAGAAGGTCCGGCCCTTGCGTCCCGTGCGCCATTCGGTTGCCGAGCCCAGAGAGCGCTGGCTCATGTCTGCAAGCGGAGAGCGTTCCCGCTAACTCCTCTGCGGCTGGTTAGGGTTCCTCGGGTGGAACTCGATCAGGTGGCCGATGCCCTGCGCGAACGCTTCGACGCGATGAACGAAGCGCGCGAGATCGGCCTATCCGAGAGCAGGGCGGCGATCCGTTCCTGTGGCAACGCGATCCGAGCCCTCCATCGCTACGAGATGGACAACGCCAAGAAGCTTCTCGATGAGGCGCGTTCTCATCTGCGAGCTGCTCAGTCGGCACTCGCTCCTTATCCCGAGGTCCTTCATGCCGGCTTCGTCGCGGACGCTCAGAAGGAGTACGCGGAAGGAACCATCACGTTCGCTCTTGTTACGGGGGCCGCGATGCCGTCGATCCAGGATCTCGAGATCTCGACGGCCTCTTATGCCAAGGGCATGGCCGAAGCGATAGGTGAGCTTCGCCGTCACATCCTCGATCTGATGCGACAAGGACAGCTCGCACGATGCGAGGAGCTTCTGGGATCGATGGACGATATCTACTACGTCTTGGTTTCGATGGACTATCCAGACGGAATCACGCAGGGTCTGCGGCGACTAACGGACGTCGCACGGTCGATCATCGAACGAACGCGTGGCGACTTCACGACCTCCAGCATCCAGAGCGCGCTGCGTGAGTCACTCGAAGCTCGCATGGAGCGACCAGCGGAGTGAATCAGAAGCAATTGCTTGTCGTGTTCGTCGTGGTCGGGCTCGCCTTGGCTTTCATCGTGGTTCTGCTCGTCACGGGTGGCGCTCCGAGTGGCGGCTTCGATCCCGCTGACGCGAAAGACGATGTGACGGTGGATGGGACGGACAACCCTCCAGACAACCCAACCCTCGCGGACGTCGTGAGTGCAGACATCGTGGCCGACGGAACCGGCCTCATCTTCGAGGCGACGATGAGCGCTCCGATCCCCGAAAAGATCGAAGGAAGCGGCCTCGACTGGCGCTGGGAAGTGATCGAGGGCGGTGCGACCACTTGGATCGTGTCGGCGAGCGTGGACGATGATGCGAGTGCGGCGATCCTCAATCAGCGGACGAACTACGGCGCGAGCACGAGCGACAACACGCTGCCCGGAAAGCTGACGGTTGCCGGCAACACGATCTCGATAAGGCTCGAGCAGGCCGCGATCTCTGGATTGCCGACGAGCTTCAACTGGACGCTCGCGACTTCTCTCGATGGAGATCGGACGGAGGCCGAGTCTGCAGTGGCCCACGATTCGGCCCCCGACACGGGGATAGGGCAGTACCCGCCGCCTTAGGGGGCCGCGGCAGCGGCGGTTAGCATGTGCCGTTCCGCGGGCCAGTAGCTCAGTTGGTAGAGCGCACCCCTCGCACGGGTGAGGTCAGGAGTTCGAATCTCCTCTGGTCCACAACCCCGTTGGTAGAGCGGCTCCGCCTTCTAAGCCCGCCTCGCACGGGTGAGGTCAGGAGTTCGAATCTCCTCTGGTCCACAAAAGCCCAGGTCAGAAGCGTGTTTTCCTCGGGAGAAAAGCACAGTCTCAACGCCCTCAACAAATCCGCAACATGAGCTCACCCGAGTGTGGGGTGTGGTTCCTCGGACGCTGCCGATCAGGAGTCAGGACCCTCTACGTTCACCACCGCTTCTCCAGTGCCCGATCGGAATGCGATGAGCACAGACGTTTCGCCGGTGGGGTTGCTCTCGCGGTGGACTGTGCGAGGGGGCACATGGACGAAATCACCGGGTCCTGCGTCGACCTTGTCACTGCCCCCTGGACCGAACTCCAAGACCGCTCTGCCTGCGGCTACGTAGAAATAGGTCTCGTGGTCACCGTGGTGATGCCATCCTGAAATCATCTCCGGCTCGGTTCGCGCCACTCCGGCCCACAGGCCCTGGGACGCGAACGCCTGCTCACGAGTCATGCCCGGTGTCTGTCCCCCGGGCGGCGCAGTGCGATCCGCCGCCTTTTTCAGCTCTATCTGCCCCATTGGATACCTCCTTGGCGATGCGACTTCCTTGTTCGGAACGTTAGGGGCAAGGCTCCACCACACGCAATCATCGGCCGCATGTGAATCGGCGTCTCGCTCTGAATTGGCTGCTTGCAGTCAGATTCGTCTTGCATGGTATCCGTGTAAGCATGTATAATGTCGGAGTGAGGAATGGTTCTGATTGATCGTTTCATTCGCGGACAAGGCGACGGAGGCACTGTTTCATGGTGAGAGCGGGAAGGCCATAAGGCAGATTCCGGCGGATGTCCGGTCCGCAGCGGTGCGCAAGCTCGACCTTGTCAATGCAGCTCACGATCTAGGGGACTTGAGAGTGCCGCCCGGGAATCGACTAGAACCTCTGAAGGGAGACCTACGAGGTAAGCACAGCATCCGGATCAACGACCAATGGAGGATCGTGTTCCGGTGGAAGAGCGGAGATGCCCATGACGTCGAGATCGAGGACTACCACTAAGGAGTAGAGATGCTGCCGAACAACCGAATCCCCACTCATCCCGGAGAGATCCTCCTCGAGGACTTCCTTAAGCCTCTTGGCATAACGCAAGTGGCACTGGCAGACCACCTTGGTGTCCCTGTTCAGCGAATCAACGAGCTCATCCGCGGCAAGCGGGGGGTCACACCCGAGACGGCGTGGCTGCTTGCGAGTGCGCTTGGAACGAGTCCGGAGCTCTGGTTGAACCTCCAGTCAAATCACGACCTGGTGCGCACTCGTCCCAAGAAGAAGATTCGTCAATTGGCTGCTGCGGGTTAATCCCGATAGATATCGGATTCTTCTGGACGAAGAACCTGCGGAACGGCATCTATCGCCAGCGCTCTTTTGGATCCTGACCGCCGCCCTCAACAAACACGGGAGGTCAGGAGTTCGAATCTCCTCTGGTCCACCAAAACCTGCACGGCATGGCGTTCGGTCGCCGAGAACGCGAGCCGCACGCTTCGCAAGGGTAGGAGAGGGCCAGTCCCCCTCGATTCCGTGCGTCAGGAAACCTTGACAGGAAGGCTACCGTCAGGATAGCTTGACGGCATGGCCGATAACGAGCGGGACCAGGAACTGACCCCGGAGGGGATCGCCAGGATCGAGGCCGTCGATGCCTACCTCGTAGACAGCATTCGGGCCGGCGAGCCCATTGAGGCGCTGATAGCGACGAGGCGGCTTGGTGAGATAGCCAGCGCTCGCGCGAAGGAGGCGGCACAGGTCGCAACCGAAGGGCGATGGTCGTGGAGTGACATCGGCACAGCGCTCGGGATGACGAAGCAGGCAGCCCACGAGAAGCTGCGCGCTCGAGCACACAACGAGATCGCGAAAGGGCTCGCCAAGGTCGATGAGGCGGAGAGGACCGGCCGGGCAAAGGTCACACGCCGAGCCAACCGAGGGCGTGAGGGACTGGACCGCGCGGCTCCGTTCTCGCCCAAGGTCGACTCCGCTCGGGAACGCATCGATGAATGGGAACAGAAACAAAACGAAAAGCTCACCCGGAAGATCGAGAAAGCGCGACGGACAGTCGCTGAATCAGAGAAATCGGTACTGAACAATCTCGACCGGAAGACTAGTGAGCGCCCTCCGTCAGACTCGACCTCAACAAAAACTCAACATGACAAACGGGTGTAGACGTGGAGATCGCCTGCGACAGGTAATCCCTTTTGGCTCACGCGAACGGGGGATGCGCAAGCCGCTTCGGACCATGACGTTGCTCGTCATCTTGGTGTGGCTCTCAGCCAACCCGAATGAGATGACAAGGCGGTACGCGCTACCGGTCTCTTCTTCGTCCCATGCGACTGCCCTATCTCCATCGTCAACCGTCGCTGTCCCCCAGGCAAACGGACCGATCGTCTATTCGTGTTTTGGGCGGAACGACCATGACATCTGCCGGATTGATTCGGATGGCACTCATCACCGCAACTTGACTCGCGACCACGATAAGAACGCGTGGGGGCCGGTCAAATGGTCGCCTGATGGTTCGAGGATCGCGTTTGGTTGCGCTGACCAGGTCTGCATCATGCGGCGTGACGGGACTCATATCCACAAGGTGACTTCCAAAGGACACAATGGGTCCGCCGACTGGTCGCCCGACGGAACCCGCCTCGTGTTCGTGCACTACAACCGCCGCAACGCCGGCCCCGATGCTGGTCTTCGGATACTCCGCCTGAGGGACAAGCGAATCCGGCGACTAACAACCGATGGCGGTTTCGACCCCGCATGGTCGGTCGCGAATGTGATCGCTTATGCCAGAGACCCAGCACACTCGTGGCGGGGTTTGTACGCGATCAGATCTGACGGCACCGATTTTCACCGGCTTACAAATAGATGGGACTACTCGCCGGACTGGTCTCCGGACGGCGCTCGCATCGTCTGGATCCGACGAGCCCCGAGTTACGGTCCATCGCACCTACGTGTGGGACGCGCCGACGGCTCTCGTGATCGCGCGATCTCTCCGAGAAACGGAGATGAAGCGAGGCCTTCATGGTCACCGGATGGCCGCTGGATCAGCTTCGATTCCGGCGCGATCATTCAAATCTTCGTCTGCCGTCCAGACGGGAGTCGCAGACGCCAAGTGACGACCGGCTCCTACGATCATGCTGGACCGGACTGGGGGATCGAGCCGGACTGAGACGACAGAACCAACGACCGTGCCCCACGTGTCGCAGAAAGTTGCCGTATGGGCAACTCCCGGCGCCTCGTGCTGATGGAGAGCGGTCAGTCGTGGCCGGCTACTACCCAGCCTCCGGCGCTCTTGACGGTCGCCGTCACCTTGTCACCGACCACGTAGTCGAAAGAGACGGGTTCGGGATCGGTGCTCGTCGGTTTGATCGTCAGCTTCTCCTTGCCACGTTTGACGACGACGATCCAGTCACCCTGCCCGACCGCGCCGGTGACCGTTCCGCTCGTGGACTCCGAGGTGATCGTGAGCGTGCATTTGGGCTGGGCCGGATTGATTGCCTGGCAGCTCTCCGAGCTATCGAGCTCGAGCGCAGAAGCTCCGGACGTGAGCAGCCCGACAGAAAGCAGAACCGCGATCGATGTCTTTAAGGCTCTAAGCATTTTCGTCCTCCCATTGGTCGCCGCCTTCGACCGGTCGAAAAAAGCTCGACCTGATTGAGTCTTCGCCGGGGGAACAGCCATTCCCTCCCGGCTCTCGCCTACAGGGGCTTGAAGGACGAAACGATCGCTTGGGCCGGGGGAAGCACCGTGGCGGGGTCGGATGACTCGGTCGTGAAGATGTTGATCGCGTAGAAGCGGCCTTCATCCTCGATCGCGATTACCAGAAACCTGATCTTGGCTCCTTGATCGTTGGTCGCAGTCCCCGCGATCGCGTTGGCAGGAAGCTCACCGACGGCGCTGTCGTCGCCGCCCCGGACCTTCACGTTTCCGTAACCCTGATTGATGGACGCGACGAGATCGCGTGATGCATCGTCGAGCGACTCGGCGGGGATCGGCCCCATGGACATCACGGCCTCATGCCCAGGCCCCACCAAGTTGGTCCTCGGCCCATCCGCCTCGACCTTCCACCCTTCCGGATAAGAGAAGCCGTAGCCGCCTCGTTCGTTGACGAAGTCTTTCGTCTGAACGACGGGTGTGATCACTGGGGAGGCCGACGCGGTGGGCCTTTCTCGTTCGGGCTCCGTCCGCGGATCGCGAAGCGACACGATTATCGCTACGACTATAAGGACTCCGAGAACGACCGCACCCCCGGCGATCGCTGCTCGCCGGGGGTCGCGGAAGATCTCTTTGAAGCTGTTGTTAGTGCTCGACAGTCGCTCCCGGCTTTATGGACAGTGCAGCTCCGCAACCGATCAGCGCAAGCGCCAAGAGGAGGAACCTAGCGACGCCCGCGCCGGTGAACGGCAGCTGCGCGGCTCGAGGAGCGGGAGCGGCGGTGACGAACGGACCGACCGCGCCGCCGGGCGTGTTGTGTTTGTGGTGGTTGTAACGAACGCCCTTGACCTTGTCTGGCTGGCCGAGGTCGACATTCGACTTCGAGTCGTCGACTGTCCCATCGACGATCGGCGTGTCGCCGACGATGCCCTTCCCTACTTGGGCGGCTACAGCGGTGGCGCTGCCGCCGGCCTTGCCGGCTTCGGCATTCGACCCGACGCCGTTGAGGAACAGACAGATGATCGACTGGGTGGGGCAGTCCGGCGGCAATGAGACGGTGCCCTCTTGCGACAGCGAGAACTGCTCTTCGCCTTGAGCCTCGATGGCAGCGATGTGAGCGAGCCCTTCGCTCAGCGACTTCCCTTGGGTGTTTGCATAGCTGTAGGACTCGGAGTGAAGGATTAGGGCGCCAACCCCATCGCAGATGCCCGACTTGGCGCTCTCGCCACCCACGCAAACCTCGGCCCCACTATTCTCGGCGCCGGACTCGGCCGACTCGTCGCCCTCATCGGGCGAATCGGTCTCGCTGGCGGAGTCGCTATGGGATTCGGCGACCCGGCCCCCGATCGGCCCGTCACAAGTGTCGCTCGCAGAATGCTCTTCCGATCCGACACAGGCATCAACAACCGAGGTGTCGGATGACGACTCGCTTCCGTTCTCATCCTCGTGCGCGCTTGCGCCCGCATAGCCGACGGTCAGAGAGATCGGACCGTTGCAGTCGTGGCTTGCTGTCTGTTGATCGCCGCCGGCACAAACCGATGCGACCGACTTCTTCTCGGAGTTGCCGTCTTCCTTGGAGCTGGTGCGCTCTTCGTAGAGAAGGCTGACGCAAAGTTGTCCGTCCGAGCCCGAGCAGATCTGTTCGGTCACATCGAACAGAAGACCGGTGCGCTCGTTCTTGCCTTCCTCGGAGTTGGCTTCCGCGCCCCACAATTCCTGACCCATCACCGCGAGGAGCGTTGCCTTCGCGCTGGATGAACCGGACGAGGACCCCTCGCTTTCCGAGGACCCGGCACTGCTCGATGACTCACTGACGGTCAACGCGTCTTCGCCCATGACGTCGAGATTGACGACGGAACCCGTCGACGACGCGGCCGAATGGGCTTCTTGCGCTTCTTCTTCGGCGGAGTTCGTGGCGGTCACTTGCTGGGGCGGGGCGACCGGTTGGGTTGCCGCCGGCGCGGCATCGACGGGCACAGGGGTCGAGACGGCCAAGCCATCTGCGGCCATGGCCGCCGGTCCGACGATCATTACCGCAAGCAAGGTGAGGCTGACGACTGAGCCGATCCTCTTCAACGACATTTCGGGTCTCCTCCCCAGTGTGGGTCCGCAAGACGACCACTAACTCTCCGTGGCCGTTCAAATACCCAGTGCCACATGTTTCAACCCTGTTTGTGCCATTTCCTGCCGAAAAGCTGCTTTCGGACGGAAATGGGCCGCCTCCAGGGGGCTCAACTCGGTCGAGTCCGAGGAGGAGACGGCCGCGCCCGGCTCGAATGAAGGTGTAGAGGGCCGGGAGGCCGGGGTCGACCCATAGGGGGCCGCAATGCCACGTCGACGGCACCGCTTCATCTTGCTGAGCTTGGTGATAACGCTGATAGCGGGGGTCGTTTCAAGCGGCACGCTCGCTTCCGCACGAGACGGTGTCGTCGAGATCAGGCCTCTCTCCAATCGAGCCGATCTCGTCTCCGGTGACGATGTGCTCGTCAAGTTCTCCGTGCCGGACGGAGCGAATCCGTCGGACCTTCGCATCTCGGTGAACGGATCGGACGTGACCGAAGCGTTCCGCCAACACTCCGATGGCGAAGGCGAAGGAGTGCTTTCCGGGTTGGACATCGGGCGCAACGAAGTCGCGGCGTCTCTGCCGGACGGACGTGGGGCGCAGATAACGATCACGAACCATCCCATCGGCGGTCCTGTATTCGCCGGCCCCCAGATCCAACCGTGGGTGTGTCAGGACACTGCGAAGGACAAACAGTGCAACGAGCCCCCCACCTTCGAGTACTTGTACAAGCCCGTAACCGGCGGCACCTTGCAGCCGTACGACCCTGACAGTCCACCGCCTTCTGGTTTCGTCGCCGAGACGACAACCACCGAAGGCGTGACGGTTCCTTTCATCGTTCGTCAGGAAACCGGTTACATCGACCGAGACCAGTACGCGATCGCAACGCTCTATCAACCCGAGAAGAAGTGGGAGGCCTGGGCTCCGCAGAAACAGTTCAATCACCGACTCGTGATCACACATGGTGCCAGCTGCAACACGGAGTACCTGGCAGGCAGCGCGCCCGACGTTCAAGAGGTGGGCATGCTGGGGGCCGGTTTCATCGTCATGTCGAACGCTTTGGACAACTCCGGTCACAACTGCAATCTCCTCGTTCAAGCGGAGTCGCTCGTCATGACGAAGGAATACGCGATCGACCATTACGGAACGGTTCGTTGGACGATCGGAAGCGGTTGCTCCGGCGGTTCGCTGGTCCAACTGCAGGTTGCGAACGCCTACCCCGGTCTGTACCAGGGCGTAACGCCGCAATGCACCTTCACCGACGCGTGGTCATCCGCCATGCAGTACGTCGACTACGACATGCTGCTTCGTTACTTCAAGGATCCCGGCCGGTGGGATCCGGGCACCGTGTGGACCCCTAGCGAGATCAGCGCGGTCCTCGATCACCCCAACATCGGCAACCCAGTGACGTTCACGTCGGTCATCCCCAACGGTGGCGATCCGAGCCGCAGCTGTCCGGGAGTGCCGGCCGAGGATGTCTACGACCCGAAGACGAACCCGAAAGGCGTTCGTTGCACCCTCCAGGACTACACGGTCAACGCCGTCGGTCGTCGATCCAAAGACGGATTCGCCAACCGGCCGTTCGACAACGTCGGTATCCAGTACGGGCTCAAGGGTTTGCGAGAAGGTCTGTTGACGCCGGGTCAGTTCGTCGATCTCAACAGCCACATCGGCGGCCTCGACATGGATGGGGAGGTCCAAAAGGATCGCAGCAGTGCCGACATCCCCGGTCTGGTCCGCGCCTACACGAGTGGACTGGTCGATTCAGCTAACAACCTCGACCAGGTCGCGATCATCGATCTGAGGGGGCCGGACCCCGGAGCCTTCCATGACGTCTACCGCACCTACGCGCTGCGAGCGCGGTTGCTCCGCAACTTCGGCACCGCTGCCAATCAGGTTCTGTGGCGCGGCCAGGTTCCGCTGCTGGGAGACGTCAACTACGTCGACGAATCAGTTCTCGCGATCGACAAGTGGCTCGCGCGGGTCGACGCGGACCATCGCGAGGTGCCGCTCGCGCAGAAGATCATCGAGGACAAGCCCACAGATCTCGCCGATCGCTGCACGGACGGCGTCGGCACCGACATCCCGTCTTGGGTATGCGATGAGACCGTCGCCTCATACGGGACCCCTCGGTTCGGCGCGGATGAGCCGATCACCGATGACACGCTCAAGTGCCAGTTGCAACCGCTGCGAAAGGACGATTACTCCGTAACTTTCACCGATGATCAGTGGAAGCGTCTCAATAAGGCGTTTCCGGACGGCGTTTGCAACTATGCGAAGCGCGGAGTCGAGCAAACCGGGGCGATCTCTTGGTTGACCTATCAAGACGACCGCGGCGACGTGATCTACGGCGGTCGACCTCTCGGCCCTCCACCGCATTCGATTCCTTACTAACCGCGTCCTCATCTCTTCCTTCCCTTCCGGGAGCGGGTGAGAACTAAAGCGCTGGTGGGGGCGTCTCCCTGAAGAGAAAGGGAGGACGCCCATGCCGAAGCAAGCTTTCGCGGCCCTGTTGGTTCTTTCGATGCTTGTCCTAGCGGGGTGTGGGCAGCTCCAGGAGGCCGGTTCGAGTGGCCGGGACATCCTGTTTCTCAGATCCAATCGGGGCTTGACCGTCATCGCTGCGGGGGCCGAGGCCCCGAGTTTCCACGCGGCTGCCGTCCCTTCGAGGGATTGGACGACGGTTATCCGAAGCTCCTTCGATCGCCGTGGCACCCGCGTATGGGCGGTTGACCCCTCGGCCGGGGAGGTCACTTGGGAGCAGCATCTGGGAGGCCGCCTGATGGTCAAGCTCACCGCCGAGGAGGCTGACATGGTCGCTCTCGCGCCGATCCGGGAGCGTCATTTCTCGGTGGGACGTCGACACACAAGGCTCACGATCGCGGGCCGCAGCTTGTCCGAGCCGAAGTCGATCCTCCTCAAAGGCAACTACGAGCCCGAAGCTTTTTCGACCGACCGTAAGAGCCTGTTCGTGATCCGGTTCCTTCCGGCTCGGGCGCCGACTCGTTACCAAGTACGTCGCCTTGATATCGAAGAAGGACGAGTGCATGCGGTTTACACGCCCGATGCGGACCTGCAGGAGTCGATGGGCGGAACCGCGCGGATCCAAACGGCAAGTCCAGACGGGTCCAGGCTCTACACGCTTTACACAACTGGGACGGGCAACGATCGCTACGCGTTCATCCACGTTCTGAGCCTCGATGAGATCTGGGCTCACTGCATCGACCTTCCTCCAGAGTTCGCGAAGCACGCCGACACTGCCACGTCGATCTCAGTGTCCCCGGACGGCCGTCGTCTCTACGTAGTGAATGCTGCGGCCGGGATGATGGCGGAGGTGGATACCTCGACATTGGAGGTCGTCAAGACGGCGCCGATCGACTTCGTCGTCGCGGCCCACGTTCATTCAGCCGTCGATGACTCCGGCTCGACCGTCTTCTTCACGAGCGGCAATTCCGTTGCAGCGGTGAACACGATGGATCTCACGGTCAGAGCCTCGTGGGAGATGGACCAGAAGGTTCAAGGCGTACAGGTTGCCGTGGACGGCGCCCGGGTCTACGTCGGATTGGTCGATCGGATCGTCGTCCTGGACGCGGCGAGTGGGAAGCAACTCGAATCCATCGATCCACCCGGTATCAAGAGGATCCAGGAATTCGGGCCCGTGATCCGTTCCATCGATCAGGCCGGGATCGTCTGTGCTTGCTGATCAGTGCTCAGGAGGGGCCTTCCGGCGCGTCATCCGCAACATCCGCCGCCCTCACGCCCACGCCCTATTCCGACTTCCGTGTCGATCCCGTTCCACGGCGGGACCTCGACGGTGCGCGCTCCCGGCCGGCCTTTGATGATGACCTGACGAACCTCGGAGTTGTTCGACGTGTCTTGCTCGTACAACGAGTGGAGCGGGTTCGCCTCGGTCTTTATGTAATAGGTGCCGTTGGGGAGGTCCGTGATTTCGAAGGACTGACCGGGAAGACCCTGGAAGTAAGTGTCGCCCCATCCGAGCGGAAGGATCTCTCGGACCCAAAGCGCGCCCGGCCCTCCGCATGCGGTGTTCAAGCCCGTGAGTCCCGGAGCCCATTCGGCGTTAGGCAACGTCAAGTCGATCGCATCCGTAGGCGCGAGGCAGAACGCTTCCTTCTTGCTCACAATGACCTCGGTCATCGTTTCGTCGAGCAGCGAGTACTTGGCGAATTGCAGGAAGTGCCAGTGCTGGTGACCGCGTCGCGGGTCGTATTCCAAGGTGCCGACCGGGGCACGTCCCACCGGCTTGTCGTCTTGATAGAAGTACTGGTACCCGTCCATCACATCCTCGTTCTCGCGACGGAATCCTTCGACGACCATCGGCGAAGCGCCGGCCGACCACACGGTCGCGCCGAAGTTGATGCGCTCGTGGTTCATGCCGTTCTGGACGGTGATCCCCCACGAGGGAAGTGCGATCAAGTCCGGAAGGACCGATGGGTCTGGGTCGGTCATGGTCGGCGTACCCGAGCTGCTCGACCTCGCCGCCGACCACCCGGCGTGTCCGCCGTGTCCGCGCCGATCGCGTGGAGGCCTCGGGCACTTCGGGCAGCCCGGGTAGCCGCGCACGGTCTTCACCTTGAGTTGGATCGATGCAGTAGCTAGAGCGGGGTCGATGTTGAAGAGGTCTATGTAGCGCTCCGCGACCGACATCTTCACGTCGTAGAGCCCATCCTGGAGTCGAAGCACTCCGCCGGTGTAGCTCGCCGGGTTAACCGCCCAGCCGTCGTCGATCCCCCAAACGAGTCCCTTGGTGAACGGGTTGCCGAAGCAGCCATC
The DNA here is from genome assembly GCA_034663635.1 of Actinomycetota bacterium. Classification (GTDB taxonomy): domain Bacteria; phylum Actinomycetota; class CADDZG01; order CADDZG01; family WHSQ01; genus JAXDJH01. The sequence goes on from JAXDJH010000023.1 coordinate 130,198, forward strand.
CGGGTAGCTGGGTCGGTCCGGGCCGTTGTCGCTGACGCGCTGACGGTCGTAGGAGTTCGGGCAGAAGCTCATCATCTTGGTCTTCTTGAGGTCGCCGTCCTTGCTGATGTCGAGCTGGATGAAATCTTTGATCCCGTTCCAGTCATCCATGATGTCGGCCGGCAGATCGTGGTACTCGCGCAGCCCCGTGTCCCCGTAGAGAACCTGCTGGACCTTCAGCGGTTGCGTGTAATCCGGGCGAGTGACCCAGACCTCGAAGGGCGCACCCTCGGCCGAAACCCAGATGCCGAGATCCGCGTAGATGGGTTGACCCTTAACTCTGAAGGCCTTCACGAGATCGGTTCCAGAGCGCATCCGCAGCTGCGGCGAAACGGCCTCGGCGCGCGCCGGAAGGGCCGGCAGGATGCCGACGAACAGGGCTGCGATGAGGATCGGCACGAGACTCCTGCGCGACGAGCGGGCCGCGAGCGCGCGCGACCCCTGACGAACGTGGGAACGGATGGGCACGGTGTCTCCTTCACGAGTGCGGCTGGCGCCGCATCTGCTGTTGTCAGGCTAGGTGCGGTGCCGGTTGCTGGCAATCACCCTCGGCCGATATGACGTTGGCGGGGCTGAAAAGGTTGCCGGCGTGCCGCCTCGACATGAACGGGATAAATGCCCGACGACGTTAAGGTGCGCCGATGCTTAAAAAGATGATCGTGCTGCTGGCCGCGCTGGCTCTGGTGGGAGTCGCTTGTGGCGATCCGGACTCTGGGACCACCGATGTGGGTGGCCAACCGACGGCGGAGGCGCCAGCCCCTGCAGATTGCGAGACCGGGACCGTGAAGACCGATTCGGGATTGAAGTACGAAGAGATCGAATGTGGTTCGGGTGACGAGGCCGGCCGAGGCAACGCCGTCGCAGTTCACTACACCGGCACCCTCGAGGACGGAACGGAATTCGACTCAAGCGTCGGGGGCCAGCCCTTCCAGTTCCAGATCGGGGCGGGCCAGGTCATCCAGGGGTGGGACGAGGGCATCGCCGGGATGCGGGTCGGTGGCAAGCGGAAACTGATCGTCCCGCCGGATCTCGGCTACGGAAAAGCCGGCTATCCGCCGGTCATCCCTAAGAACGCGACCCTGATCTTCGAGGTCGAGCTCGTCGACATCCTTTCTTAGATCCAGCACCAACCGGGCGGCGGTAAGGAGTCGCTCGACGTCGTCAGAGTTGTGCTGATCTCGGTCTTGCCATCGACCACCGACGTGATCTCGGACTCGGTCGGCCTCTGTTCGGCCGCGTCGCAGTTGTCGAATATCCAGATCCGGCGATCCCAGTCTTTGACCGTCAAAGGACGTCCGGTGAGCAACGGGTAATAGAACCCGAACAGACCGAGCGCGGTGACGGCGAAGACCCCGATCGCGGCCCTTGCTTCCCATGTGTCGCCGATCTTCGTAGCGACGTAGCCAAGCGCAAGACACATGAATGGGATGACCGGAAGCAGATAGAAGATGAACACCGCCGAGCGTTGCGAGATCAGACCGAGGGCGATCCACGGGAGGTAGTTGATAAGAAAGCCTCCCAGGATCACGCCTTCGGGCGATGCGAGAGACCTCCGTCGGACCCAGTTGACCGCACAGTAGATGAGGGCGACCGCCGACAACCACCACACGAACGGGTTGCCTGTGGCCATCACCTCTCTGTAGTTGCCGTTCGCATCGGTGTCGAAAAAGTACGAGACGGGACGCTTCAGCGCGATCCACGACCAGGCGGGCGACTGATACCCATGCGTCGAAGTCAGGTTCGTGTGGAAGTCCAACATGTATTTGTGCCGATCCCATAACGCACGGCCCCAAGAACCTTCTGCCCATGGCAATGAAGTGAACGATCCGTCGAGGCGACCGATGTAAGTGAATAGGTAAACGACTACCGGCACGAGAACCAACCACACGACGATCGAAAGCGCCTCGGTCCGAAGAAAGCGCAACGCCACGTTTCCTTCTCCGTCGCGTCGCCTCACTCCGATCTCCCACGCGATGGTCAGGCCGACTATCAGAACGAGATAGAAGATCCCCGACCATTTCGAAGCCACGGCGGCTCCGCACGCGGCTCCCGCCGCCAATCGCCAGGGACGTTGCAGAAGGCCACTGGGGCGGGGCCCAGTCACCAACTGGTCTCGGTCGTACACAACGAAGAGGACCGCGGCGATCCCGAACATAGGCACGAAGATGTCCAACATCGAAGTCCGCGACTGCACGAAATGCAGTGGGTCGATCGCGAGGAGGCCAGTCGCGATCGCAGCGCCCAAGGTCGAACGCAACAACCGTCTGGCGAGAAGGTAGACCAGAACGATCGTGATGGTCCCGGCGACCGCGCACGTGACGCGCCAGCCGTAGGAGTTGAAGTCGGAAAGCCTGATCCCGAGCGCGATCAACCATTTGCCCAGTGGGGGATGAACCTGCGTCGTCTCCGTCGTGACGTTGCACAGTTGGGACGAGGACGTCACGTACCAACATGCATCCTTCGCGTAATAGACCTCGTCGAAGACGAGGGTCTTCGGCATATCGAGACCGATGAATCGCAGGAGCCCCGCCGCGATCGTGATGAGGGACATCGAGATCGTGTCGAGCCGGGTCCAAGAAGGGGGGGTGGATACCGGCCCCGGCTCCTCGCTGGGAGCCTCGCTTTCGATCAGGTCGCTCACGGCAGGGGAGCATAGTGAGTGCCCGCGGCTCCACTAGTCTTCCGCCGTGCGAACCCTGGCCGCGGGAACCAGAGTTGTAGCGCGCGCCCCGATCGCCCTGCTGCCGATGGCTTTGGAGAGCCTCGTGGCCGGCGTCCTGGTTCTCTTCGGCGCTCTACCTCGCACCGGAGCCTCGGTTACGGCTGGGGCGGTCTTCCCGATCACGAATTACTTCGATCTCAAGCAGGCGCTTGCTCACGCCCCCGCGTGGCCTTTCTTCCTGGCTGCCTTGATAGTCAGTGCGCTCGTCCGCTCGGCGGTCATCGCCTCGACGCTTTGGCTCGCCGAGGGAAGGAACGGCGCGCTCGCCGCCGTCTGGTTGCGGGCCGGCCGAGAGGCCGCCCTGGCTCTCGTCTTCTTCTTCCCGGCCGCCGTCCTCTTCTTTACGGGCGCGCTGATCCGCTATGCGCCCTTCGTTTGGGCTGCGGCGCTGTTCGGCTTGATCCCAGCCGTCTTGTTCATGCGACGAGCATTGGCGATCGATGCGGGGGCCGGATCGCCACGAGGTGGTCGCCTTCCCGAGTTCGCCGGCTTTCTCTCTTACGCGTACTTATTGTCGGCCCTTGCCGCTGCGATCTCTGTTTTGGGCAGAGTGTCGTTCGTCCTGCCGGCGATCCTGATCGCGCTTGCGGGACCATTGCACGCGCTTATGGCGCTCGGCTGGCGAGAGCACATGCGGGCCGAGACGTATCCGGGAGGCGGCGGGGTCGCTGCGCTGGCGACCGTTCTGGGCCTCCTTGTTCTGGGCGGAGCCACCGTCTATGACCGCTCGATCGCCGATAGACCACCGGTGGGTCGCGCGGAAGCGGCCGGCTCGCTGTTGCTCCTTGGCGGTGCTGACTCGAGCTCCAAGACGGGCGCTCTGACAGAGCTCGACCCACGCGACGTCGGTTTCGGTCGCGATCGCACCGACCTTCTCTCTTACAAGGCAGCAGCCGAGCCCTATGTAGCCGATGACACGCGCGCCGATCTGGACGACGTTGCGGAAGTGGTCGCCCGACAGATCGAAAGCGCCGAGCCCCCGCGCTATCTATTAGGTCACTCCCAAGCGGCGCTCATACTCGACAGAGTGATCCAGAGCGGCGCGCTAGAGCCCGATCGATCGGTCGTCATCTCGGGGCCTCCCCCGGTCCCCCCCGGCATCGATGCCGCGCCGCCGGGTGATCGAGACGATGGAGCAGTAGGCGGCGATATGGCGCGAGGGCTCGGCCGGCTCTTGGACGCTCTAGGGATGGCCGACTACGACATCGATGCGCCCGCCGCTCCGGCAAACCTCGAACCGGTGGTGGTCGGGAGCGAGCGTGTTTCCAGGCTCGCGATCTGGGCTCTGGCAGATTCGGTGTGGCTTGACGGCGACTGGCGACGGCCCGGCGAAGTGAACGTTGTGGCGTTTTCTGATCATGTAGGCGCCACGAACAACTCTCGGGCGCTCGATTCTGCCCGACGATTCCTGGCGGGCGATGAGGTCGAAGGAGACGAGACGAGCTGGCGGGGTTTCCTGGTCGCCGGCCTGCGCTACGCGTTCGAACCGTGGAGGCCCAGGTGAAAGGAAAGCTCGTCGTGTGCGCCACGCCGATAGGGAACCTGGGCGACATGAGCCAGCGCGCTATCTCCACATTGACCGAAGCTCACGTCATCGCGTGCGAGGACACGCGGCGCACTCGGAAACTCCTCACTCATTTCGGCATTCAGCCGCGCGAGCTGCTCGTCTACAACGATGCGAACGAGCGCAGGCAGCACGGCAAGCTGCTCGATCGGATCCGCCAAGGAGCCACTGTGGTCCTGGTCTCCGACGCAGGTATGCCCGGCCTTTCTGATCCGGGCTACAGGCTAGTGGCGGCCTGCGGCGAGGAGGGATTCGAGGTCACGGTGGTGCCGGGACCGAATGCAGCGATAAGTGCACTGGCGATCTCGGGTCTGCCGCCGGCCCGATTCGTGTTCGAGGGGTTCCTGCCTCGAAAGTCGGCCGAGCGGCGACGACGTATCGAGGAGCTAAAGGACGATGAGCGAACCCTCGTCCTTTATGAGGCGCCGCATCGTGTTGCCGCGACCCTAGATGACCTCGCGGAGATCCTCGGCCCCCGACCTGCGGCGGTCGCTCGTGAGCTCACGAAGATGCACGAGGAAGTCCTCAGGGGAACGCTCGAGGAGCTGGCGAAGTCGGCGAGAGAGCTCGCCCCGAGAGGAGAGATAGTGCTCGTGATCGAGGGGACCCGTCAGGGCCGAGCCGAAGTGGAACCTGCGGAGCTGGCGAGCCGCGCTCGCGCTCTCATGGATGGAGGAGTTGACAGAAAAGACGCCCTGTCGCAAGTGGCGCGAGAAAGCGGTATGCCGCGCAGGGCCGTGTTCGAGGCTCTGCTGGATGACCGGTGATTAGCTTCCGACGGTCTCCGCGTCGGGAATACGAAGCTCGATCTTGCCCTGTGAGCTGAGTTCGCCCGCACAGGACTCGCACACGCTGCGGCCTTTGAACGCCACCGCCGGCTCCTCGGCCCCACAGAACGTACAGAGGTCCTGCCTCTTCTGGAGGATCACCTTCTCGCCATCGACGGAGATCTCAAGCTCATCGCCCTCTCGGATGTTGAAAACCTTCCGCAACTCCGAGGGGAGAACGATGCGTCCGAGCTCATCTATCTTCCGGACTACGCCGGTAGACTTCATGCGCCTTGCCCCCTGGTAGTAGTTGGTAACTACTGGGTCGAGGTTAGTCCGCTAGCCCTGCTGAGTCAATTCAATCGGGCAATTCGGTCATCAAGGCTCGGGAGCGCCGGTGAGTGACGAGGTCTTCTACATCACGACCCCCATCTTCTACGTGAACGATGTGCCTCATCTCGGGCACGCTTACAACGCCGTCGCCGCGGACGTGATCGCTCGCTTCCGCCGCCTACAGGGCCGAAAAGTGCATTTCCTGACCGGCACGGACGAGCACGGGGAGAAGATCCTCCGAACCGCCCAGGCGAAGGGACTCTCGCCCAAGGATTGGACCGATCAGATCGTCCCCCGGTGGAAAGAGGTCTGGGCGGCCCTCGACATCTCTTACGACGACTTCATTCGCACCACCGAGGAGCGCCATGAGGGCCCGGTCGGCGATTTCGTGCAGGCGTTGTACGACCGCGACGAGATCTACCTCGGTACCTACGAAGGCCTCTACTGCGTGGGCTGCGAAGGCTTCAAGGCGGAAGACGAACTGGTGAACGGTCACTGCCCTCTGCACCCAACCCTCGAGATCGATCACCTCAAGGAGGACAACTACTTCTTCCGGCTCTCGAAGTACGCCGACCGTTTGGTCGAGCTGTGGGAATCGGAGCCCGACCGGGTGCTCCCGGAGGCCAGGCGCAACGAGGTACTGGGGAAAGTGAAACAGGGTCTCGACGATCTTTCGATCTCTCGCGTCAGTTTCGACTGGGGTGTGCCGCTGCCGTGGGATTCGAAACACGTCATCTACGTCTGGGTCGATGCCCTGCAGAACTACACGACCGCGGTCGGATACGGGCGCGATCAAGAGATGTTCGATCGGATCTGGCCCGCGGATATCCATCTGATCGGCAAGGACATCCTCTGGTTCCATACCGTCATCTGGCACGCGATGTTGATGGCGCTGGATCTTCCGCTACCCAAAACCGTCTACGCGCACGGTTTCCTTCAGGTCGGCGGCGAGAAGATGAGCAAGAGCACGCTCACAGGGATCTCACCGCACGATCTCATCGGGACGTTCGGGTCCGATGGGTATCGGTATTACTTCACGCGCGACATCTCGTTCGGCCAGGACGGAGAGTTCTCGTGGGAGGGGATGGTGGCGCGCTACAACGCAGACCTCGCCAACGACTTCGGGAACCTCGTTTCGAGGGTGACATCGATGATGAACCGTTATCTCGACGGCGTGACACCTGAGGGACCTACGGAGGACGAGCTGACCGACGTCGAGATGCGGTTGCGGAAGGCGCAGCACGACGCGTTGACCCACATGGAGCATGCGATCGACCAGGTCTCTCCCCATCTGATGTCGCGAGCCGTGTGGTCTTTCGTGCGAAAGAGCAACGCATACGTCGAGGAGGTCGCGCCTTGGGCCCTCGCCAAGGATCCGGACCAGGCGAGACGACTCGAGGTCGTGCTCTACACGCTTACAGATGCTTTACGCCTGATGGCTCTGATGGTCTCTCCGTTGATCCCGAGGGCCGCGCGTGATCTGTGGAATCGCTTGGGGCAGGAGGGCGACGTCAGCACCAAGATCTTTCCGGACGAGGGATCGTGGGGACTGCTCGCGCCCGGCACGAAGATCGAACTAGGGGATCCGCTCTTCCCGAGGCTCGAGGAAGAGAAAGCGTCTTAACCCAGCCGATGTGGTTCGACTCGCACTGCCACCTGCATCTCTGTGACCAAGCTTCAGTCTCCGAACTCGTCGAGCGAGCTCGAGAGGCCGGCGTTGAAGACATGACGACCATCGGGATAGATGTTGAATCGAGTCGCCGATCGCTCGAGATCGCGATCGAGCACAGCATCTTCGCTTCGGTAGGTCTGCATCCCAACGACGCCGAGGATCTCTCGAGCGAGGTCGAGAGCCAATTGAGGGAGATGGTCGCCGCCGATCGCGTGGTGGCGGTCGGCGAAAGCGGGCTCGATTTCTACCGGGACAGCGCGACCCCCGAGGCCCAATACCGCGCCTTCGATCTGCATATCCAGCTCGCAAAGGAACATGACAAGGCTCTCGTGATCCACACGCGTGATTCGATCGACGAGGCGATCGCGCACTTGAGGCAGGTTGGCGCGCCGCAGCGCTTCGTCTTCCACTGCTGGTCGGGCGATGAGGATCAACTCCGCGCGGCCCTCGAGCTGGATGCGTACGTTTCATTCGCGGGGAACGTGTCCTTCAAGAGCGCTGAGAACCTTCGCGTCGCCGCGCGATTGGTTCCCGCGGACCGCATCCTCGTGGAGACCGACTCGCCGTACCTCTCTCCGGTGCCCGAGAGAGGTAAGCCGAACGAGCCTGCCCGTGTTGCCCTGGTCGGCGCGGCCGTCGCCGGCGCACGCGGAGTCGACGATCGGGTTCTTGCCGCGTCCACATCCGAAAATGCACGGAAATTCTTTGCCCTCTCCTGAGCCGTCCTTGCTTGGGGCGCGCCGCGTCGGCGAGCTTCTCGCCAAGCATGGAGTCAGGCCGAACAAAGCGTTAGGCCAGAATTTCGTTATCGACCCGAACACGATCCGGAAGGTCGTCGAAACGGCGCGGCTCGAGCCGGGCGACACGGTTCTGGAGATAGGGCCCGGAGTGGGTTCGCTCACCCGCGGACTTGCAGGCTCGGCTATGCGAGTGATCGCGGTCGAGATCGACGAGAGATTGATACCCGTTCTCCAAGAAGGCACGTCCGATCTGCCGAATGTCGAGATCGTTCTGGGTGACGCATTGAAGGCGGATCTCGGTTCATTCGGGGCCACCAAGCTTGTGGCGAACCTTCCTTACAACGTCGCGGTTCCCATCGTGATGAGAGCTCTGGAGACTGCGCCGGATATCACTCGACTCACCGTCATGGCCCAGCGCGAGGTTGGCGAGCGGCTCGCTGCATCCCCGGGGTCCAAGGTCTATGGAGCCCCAAGCGTGTTGGTCCGCTACTACTCGGAGCCTCTCGTGGTGGCTCGGATCGCAAGAAATGCCTTCTTCCCGGTGCCCAACGTCGATTCCGTTCTCGTCGAGCTGACTCGCCACGAGCCTCCGAACGTCGAGGGGGCCGCGTTTTTCGCGGTCGTCCGGGCAGCGTTCGGCCAGAGGAGAAAGTCGATCCGGAACAGCCTCGGTTCGTTGCTGGGCCCCGTGGCGGACGAAACGATCCATGCGGCGGGCCTCGACCCGTCGGTAAGGCCGGAGCAACTCACACTGGAAGGATTCGTCACTCTTGCCCGACTAGTCAGCAAAGAGTAATGACTGGCACACAAACGCACAAATGTGTCACTCCAAGAATCCCCCTAGGCAAGGCGTGTGGCTTTCCTTACGCTGTATCTCTCATGAACAGGACGGAAGCAGGGGCCGCGCTGAACTCCATACGAGAGGGCTCGGGGAACCACATCCTGATCGTCGACGACGACGAGGAGATCCGTCACGTTCTGCGGATGATGTGTGAGCTCGAGGGCTACGAGGTCATCGGCGAAGCCGCGAGCGGAGTCGAAGCCGTCGCACTGGCGATGCATCACCAACCGAACCTCGTGATCCTCGACTACCTCATGCCTCGGATGAATGGCGAGGACACCGCGAAGATGCTGAGGACGATCTGCCCCGGCATCCGGATCGTTGCCTTCTCCGCAGTGTTGGAGGAGAAGCCGGATTGGTCCGACACTTTCCTGAATAAGGAAAGGATCAGCGAAGTGATGCCCCTCCTGGAGCGTCTGCTCGTTCACTGAGCTTCTTCGCATCCAGCGTTAACTTCGGGACCATGACGGCCCCACCGAAGTTGCGACTCCGAACGAACGCGAAGATCAACCTCTTCCTTCGGATAGCGAGCCTTCGCACCGACGGTTACCACGAGCTCGAATCCGTATTCCACGGCATCTCTCTGTTCGACTCCCTGGAAGTCGAGTTAACGGATGAACCGGGCCTCGATGTTGCATTCGATGCGGGCCCGAACTACGGGACCGTGCTCCCTACAACCGACGAGAACTCCTTGACCCAAACGTTCGGCGTTCTCCGTGACATGGGGCTCGAGGTCGAGGGCGCACGCGCGGTCGTGTTCAAGAGCATCCCGGTTGGCTCGGGTCTTGGCGGTGGGAGCGCGAATGCCGCGGGACTGATCCTCGGACTCAACGAGATGATGGACTGGGGGATGTCGCGGGGGGATCTCCATGACATTGCCGAGCGTGTAGGCAGCGACGTGCCGTACTTCATCTCGGGCGGAACGATGCTGGCGCTGTCTCGGGGCGAAGAACTTCAACGGCTACCCATGCTGAAGGGGATGACTTTCGTTCTGGGCATGTCTCATCGCCCGTTATTGACGCGAGACGTCTACGCGGCCTTCGACGAACTCAAGCCCGAGGTGGCTCCGAACAGTGCTCCGTTGATCCACGCCCTGGGGGCCGGCGACGTGGTCGAAGTCGCGTCGCTTCTGTACAACGACCTCGAACGCGCGGCCCTCGTGTTGCGACCGGAGCTGGGGGCCGCGAAGGCGGCGATGGTGGAGGCGGGTGCGCTCGGTTCGGGTGTGAGCGGTTCGGGACCTACGGTGTTCGGCATCGCAGCCGACCGTTCATCGGCAGCCTCCATCGCCGCTCGGATCGAAGATGCCTTCGACAGGGTCGAAGTGGTCGAGACGGCCGAGGCATGCGTCGAGATCGTCGAAGGGACTCAGCCCTCGGGTCTTTAGTATGAGAACCACAAACACGGTGCCCCGTGGGGTAATTGGCAGCCCAAGGGATTTTGGTTCCCTAGGTTCTGGTTCGAGTCCAGGCGGGGCAGCCACCGGGTCGAGGAGGAACGAGTGGGGCAAGGCCGCAAGACCCTGGCCGTCGTCTTGGCGGCGGGCGAGGGCAAGCGACTCAAGTCGGCGACCCCGAAAGTGCTCCACCGGGTGGCCGGCAAGCCCCTGCTTGCCCATGTCCTCGACGCGCTCGACCCCCTCGACTTGGACCGCACGATCGTCGTCGCGTCCAATCGAAAAGATGAGATCGAGGCAGCGATCGGCAACCCGGGGGTCGAATACGTCATCCAGGATCCGCCCCTCGGCACCGGCGATGCCGTTCGGGTCGCGCTGGCTGCGATCCCAGAAGAGGAGGGGACGCTCCTCGTTCTGCCAGGGGACACCCCTTTGGTGATGAGCGAATCGCTGCAGGCTCTGGTCGCGGCGGGCGAGAACGACCCATCGGACTCTTGCCTGCTGGCCGCGGAAGTCGGTTCACCTCACGGTTATGGGCGCGTGATCCTCGGAGCCGACGGCCTGTCGGTCGATCGGATCGTCGAGGAGCGAGACGCGACTGAATCCGAGCGCGCTGTGACCCTTGTGAACTCCGGGATGTATGCATTCGATCTCGCCGAGCTGCGCAAGGTGATCGACAAGCTCGACAAGGAAAACGCTCAAGGCGAGTACTACCTGACCGATGTCGTTCCGTTGGTGCGGCGCGTCGTCCGGCATCCTCTTTCTGAAGAGGAGCTCGCGGGCGTTAACTCGAGAGCTCAGCTCGCGGAGGCCGGCGCCCTCATGCGCGAGCGTGTGGCGCGTCATTGGATGGATGAGGGGGTCACGATCGTCGACCCCTCTACGACTTACATCGACGCGTCCGTCGAGATCGAGGCCGACGCCACGATCTTTCCATTCACCTTCCTGGAGGGCATCACTCGGGTGGGTGCCGGCGCAGAGGTTGGTCCTCAGGTCCGGGCCATCGATTCCGAGATCGCAGCGCGAGCCGTCGTCTCGTTCGCCGTACTGCGCGAGACGTTCGTCGGCGAGGATGCAAGCGTCGGCCCCTTCGCTTCCTTAAGACCTGGGACCAGGATCGAGAAGGGCGCCAGGGCGGGCACTTTCGTCGAGACGAAGAACACGACCATCGGAGAAGACTCGAAGGCGAATCATCTCTCCTACCTCGGAGATGCCGAGATCGGTCGAGGGGTGAACGTGGGGGCCGGGACGATCACGTGCAATTGGGACGGTGTCGAAAAGCACAAAACGGTTATCGACGACGACGCTTACATCGGCTCGGACACGATGATCGTTGCACCTGCCCATATCGGGAAACGGGCGGCCACCGGGGCCGGCTCGGTGGTTAAGGGCGACGTCCCAGATGACGCTCTTGCCGTCGGGGTGCCTGCTCGGATCATCGAAGGTCAGGGCAACAAGATGGGCCGAGTTGCTGACAAGGACGACCCCAACCAGGGAGAATAGAGAGCGCATGCAACTGCCCACTCATAAGCGGTTGATGATCTTCTCCGGCACGGCCAATCGGCCGCTGGCGGAGGAAGTGGCTACCCACCTGGGGATGAAGCTCTCAGACGTCGAGCTTCGAGAGCACGCCAACTCCGAGCAGTACGTCAGATTCGACGATTCCGTCCGCGGGTGTGACGCATTCGTGATCCAGAGCCACTGTGCACCCGTCGACTACCACCTGATGCAGCAGCTCCACATGATCGACGCCCTCAAGCGTGCATCGGCTAAGCGGATCACAGCGGTCTCTCCGTTCTATCCGTACGCCAGGCAGGACAAGAAGACGCGTTCGAGGGAGCCCATCTCGGCCAAGATGATTGCCGACTTCTACGAGGCTGCAGGCGCCGACCGCGTTCTTTCGGTCGACCTGCACACCGGTCAGATCCAGGGCTTCTTCGACGTTCCGTTCGATCACCTGACGGCTCTGCCGCTGGTGGCCGATTACTTCGCTCATCAGCTCGAAGACGACTTCGTGATCGTGTCTCCCGACGCTGGACGCGTTCGTCTCGCCGAGAAGTGGGTGCAGCACCTCAGCGAGTTCCACGATCTGAACGGACAGGTCGCGTTTCTTCACAAGAAGCGCCAAAGCGATGTGTCCAACGTGTCGAAGACGCTGGCCGTCGTGGGTGAGGTCGAGGGGAAGGTCTGCGTCATCGTCGACGACATGATCGACACGGCGGGGACGCTCGTTAACGGAGCGGAGGCGTTGGTCGCCGCCGGCGCTACCGACGTGTACGCGGCCGCGACCCATCCCGTTCTGTCGGATCCGGCGACAGATCGGATCAAGAATTCGCCGATCCATCACGTGGTCGTGACCAACACCCTTCCCATTCCCAGCGAGAAGGAGCTCGACAAACTTGTCGTGCTCTCGATCGCGCCGACGATCGCCCAGACGATCAAAGCGGTGTTCGAAGAGGAATCGGTCTCCGAGCTCTTCCACGGCGAGAACCAGCCCTAACCTTCTGACTATGGAATCCGATACCCGGCAGACGGGCTCGGTCGATGACTCCTCGCGGCCCCCGATAGAACGCTCCACGAGCGAACGCGTCGTCCGCGGCGCGTGGTGGTTCGTGCGTTTCCTGGGCGCGCTCTTCCTCTTCGTCGGCGCGCTTCAGTTGATGAAGACGGGGGCGAAGAGTCTCGACGTTCTGCAGCCGGGCGGCTTCCTCGTCCGCAACCCTGGTTCGACGCTGGGCCTCGGTTGGCTCGGCGCGTTGTTCGTCCTGTCGGGTTCTCCCATCGCCGCGACAGCGCTGACTCTCGTAGCGGCGGGCGAGGCCTCCCACGCTCTCAACCACTTCAGCGAGATCCAGGGATTCACGATGCTTACGGGGTCGCGGCTGGGGGCCGCGTTCGTTGTCCTGGTCACCGCGGTCATCTACGCGTTGCGGTCGGGCAAGGGCGAACGGATGGCGCCCGTCTCCACCGCCGTCATGGCCCTGTGCACCACGGCGATGATCTACATCCCCGCCGCCGTCATCGGCTTCACGCTCCTTCGGTGGGGGCCGTTCCATTCGATGAACCTGCATTTCGGTGGGCAGTTCTCGGACCTGATCGATGTCGTCTACGGCGGCATCCTCGACCGCGTCGAGACATGGCCCGCGCTTCTTGTGTTCCTCGGTGGGCTGGGTCTGTTGCTCATCACTTTCAAGCTCATCGACGGTGTCATGCCCGAGATGGATTCCGAAGTGATGAGCGAGAAACGGCTCGCGTGGTTGCGCAGCAAGTGGCCGATGTTCGGCCTCGGCTGCCTCGTTGCTCTGGTGACGATGTCGGTTTCGGTCGCGTTGACGGTGCTGGTGCCGCTCGTGGCGAAGGGTTACGTCAAACGCGAGGACATCCTTCCCTACGTCATGGGGGCGAACATCACGACGCTCGGGGACACGATGCTGGCGGCCTTCGCTTTGAACTCGCCCGCCGCGGTTCGGATCGTTCTCGCCGAGGTCATCGCAACGAGCATCCTCAGCGTGATCCTTCTGACCTTCTTCTATCCGCAGATCCGCCGGGGGATCTGGCGGTTCCAGCGTGTGATCGTGAAGAGCAAGCCGAGGCTCGCCGCCTTCACGGCCGCCCTGTTCGCAGTGCCGATCGCGATCATCCTGATCTCGGGTCTGGCGGGCTGAGGTACCCCGCGGCGCCTGAGCACGGTCCGGTAGACTCCTGCGCCTAATCGAATACCCACACCTGAACAGAAGTAGGGAGGTTTCCCGATGGCTGAGGTGACACTCAACGTCAGTAAGCGCGAGGGCACCGGCAAGGGCCCCGCACGCAGGGCCCGGATGGCCGGCAAGGTTCCCGCCGTTGTCTACGGCCGTGGCATGGACCCCGTATCGATCGAGGTGGACCGCCGCGAATTCCTAACTGCACTGAATACCGACGCGGGCATGAACGTTCTGCTCAGCATCCAGATAGAGGGCGAGAAGATCACGACGCTCGCCCGCGAGCTGCAGCGCGACCCGGTGAGAGGAACGCTGCTGCACGCCGACTTCGTGAAGGTCGACCTGACCGTCGAGGTCGAGGTCGAGGTTCCGGTTCACCTCGTCGGAGAAGCTCCCGGTGTTCGCGAGGGCGGCGTCCTCGAGCATCCACTCTTCACCGTTCACGTTCGTTGCCTTCCCGGCGATGTGCCCGAGTCGATCGACGCGGACATCTCGAACATGAACATCGGTGATTCGCTGCGCGTCGCGGACCTTGCGTCGGGCAAGGAGTTCCATATCGAGAACGACCCAGAAGCGATCGTTGCCCACATAGCGGCCCCCATCTCCGAGGAGGAGCTGGCCGCCATGGAGGCCGACGCTGCCGGTCCGGTCGAAGAGGAAGCGGTCGCAGAAGGCGAGGCGGCAGCCGAAGGCGAAGAAGGCGCAGAAGCTCCCGCGGAGGGCGAGTCGGCGGAGGCCGCGCCCGCCGCAGAGGGCGAAGAGAGCTAGATGTCTTTGTTCCGGCGCAATGCGCCGGACGGGCAACGCTGGATCGTCTTCGGCCTCGGGAATCCGGGGGACCGTTACGAGCGCACGCGCCACAACATGGGCGCGATGGTGGTCAAAGAGCTGCTCGACCGAACGCGCTCGTCGCTCAAGCGTCACAAGTCTGGAGCGTTGACCGCCGAAGTCGATCTCGGCGGTCAACGAGTTGTCCTCGCGCGCTCGACGGGCTACATGAACGAGTCCGGCCGTCCGCTCGGCCAACTGAGCCGTTTCTACAAGTCGGCGCCGGCACAGGTGATCGTCGTCCAGGACGAGATCGACATCCCGTTCGGGGACGTGCGCGTGAAGATGGGTGGGGGCACCGCCGGGCACAACGGGCTCAAGTCGATCGCGAACCACCTCGGCACGAAGGACTTCACCAGAGTTCGGGTCGGGGTCGGCCGGCCCGCCGGCTCCCGCCAGGCCGCCGACCACGTCCTGGCCCCGTTCTCGTCGGCCGAGCGCAACGAGCTCCCCGACCTCATCGAGCGCTCGGCCGACGCCGTCGAACGCATCCTCGAAGCCGGCCCCGAAAAAGCCATGAACGAGATAAACACCCGCCCCTAACCCCCCAAACTCCGTTCTGAGCGCGTCAAGTGGCGAATACCGCCACCAGAAGTCCTTAGTTGCCTGGGCAACTTGTTTGAGGCCTCGTGAGCGGGTCCTAGACTCGATCGGACAAGTGGCAACGCTTCAACCTCTCCTGGATCTCGTGCCCGAAGAGCGCCTCCAGGCGCTATTGCGCGCGCGCTCGACGGTCACCGCGGTGGAGCCTGTCCGTCCTTTCCTGCTTGCGGCCCTCGTGCGGCACCTCGATCGGCCCCTTCTGGCGATCACCGCGAGGCAGGAGGAGGCCGAGACCCTGGTCCGGGACGTCCATGCCTTCCTCGGGCGCGAGGGGGCCGAGGTCTTTCCCGGATGGGAGGTCCTGCCCGGCGAGCCGCTCTCTCCGTCGATCGAAACCATGGGTCGCCGCCTTCACGTGATGGGACGGCTCGCTCGAGGTGACCGATTCGTAGTGGCCACGACCGCGCAGGGCGCGAGCCAGCTCGTGGCTCGCCAGCCCGACGAGCTCGATCTGATCTCGTTGAACCGCGGGGCATCGCTCGGGCTGGAAGAGGCCGCCGAGCGACTGGTCGATATGGGCTACGAGCGCAACTACATGGTCGAGCGCCGCGGCGAGTTCGCGATCCGCGGCGGGATCCTGGATGTCTTCGCTCCATCGAGCGAGCGTCCGGTGCGCGCGGAGTTCTGGGGCGACGAGATCACTTCGCTACGACAGTTCGCACTCGCGTCTCAGCGATCCCTCGACGACATCGAGGCCGTGGATGTCGCGCCGGTGCGCGAGCTTCGTTCCGATGCCGCGACCCGAGCAAAGGCCGAGGAACTCTCGAGGAGTGAAAGCGATCCGTCCCTCGCCCAACTCGCCGAGGGGATCGTCGAGGCGGGGGCCGAACGTTTGCTTCCCCTTCTCACCGAGATGGTGCCGATCACTTCGCTTTTTCCTCCCGATAGCCCCGTCGTGCTCGTCGAACCGAAGAAGGTGCGCGATCGTGCGGACGAAGTCAACGAGCAGGTCGACGATTGGACCCGTTCACAGAAACTGAAGCATCGTTATTACGCGCGGCTCGACGAAATCCTCGAAACCAGCGAGCCCATCGTGCTCATGTCTTCCTTCGAGGATCCGAACGCCGAATCCGTTCCCGCCGAGACATGGACTTCGCTTGCCGGGAAACCGGATCAGCTTCTCGAGCGGCTGCGCACTTTGGTGGGTCAGGGCTTCCGAGTAGTGGTAGCCGCTTCGCTTCCCGACACCGCGGAGCGTTTGCGCGCGAACTTCGCGAGCGCGGGTCTGCCGTTCCCTCTGGAAGAAGTTGCCCCGGCGAAGCACTCAGACGCGGGCGGCGCCATCGTCGTAGCCGATCTCAACCGCGGCTTCGTGCTTCCAACCGCGAAGCTGGCGCTTGTCGCCGAATCCGATCTCACCGGACGCCGCTCGAGCGCGGCCCGCCAACGCATCCAGGCCAAGAAACGTGAGATACGCGGCCCCCTTGATCTCGCGGACGGCGACCTTGTCGTTCACGACGTCCACGGGATCGGGCGCTTCATGGGGATGGTCGAACGGGATCTGCTCGGCGTTCACCGGGAGTACCTCATCATCGAATACTCCAAAGGCGACAAGCTCTACGTTCCCAGCGACCAGGTGGACCTGGTTGCGAAATACGTCGGCGGCGAGACACCGAGGATCTCACGGCTCGGCTCGATCGAATGGGCCAAGAGCAAGGCGCGAGTCGGCAGGAAAGCGCGTGAGATAGCTCAGGAGCTGGTCAAGCTTTACTCCGAGCGCTTGCGCGCGAAAGGCTTTCCTTTCCCCGCGGACACACCATGGCAACGCGAGCTTGAAGACTCGTTCCCTTACGAGGAAACGCCGGATCAGCTGCGAGCCATCGACGAGGTCAAGGACGACATGGAGCGCGATGTCCCGATGGACAGGCTGGTCTGCGGCGACGTCGGCTACGGGAAGACCGAGATCGCCGTCCGTGCGGCATTCAAGGCGGTAGCGGCGGGTAAGCAGGTTGCAGTCCTTGTGCCCACCACCATCCTTGCTCAGCAGCATCACGCGACGTTCGTCGAGCGCTTCCGCAGTTTCCCGGTCCGGGTCGAGATGTTGTCCCGGTTCTTGTCGGCCAGTGAGACCAAGAAGGTGATCGCGGATCTCGCGACGGGCAAGGTCGACGTCGTCGTGGGGACTCACCGGTTGCTGGGGAAGGACGTTTCCTTCAGCGACCTGGGCCTCGTGATCATCGATGAAGAGCAGCGCTTCGGCGTCGACCAGAAAGAGAAACTGAAGTCGTTGCGGACGAGCGTGGATGTCTTGACGCTGACGGCGACCCCGATCCCACGGACGCTCGAGATGGCGATGTCGGGCATCCGAGATATGTCGATCGTTGACACTCCTCCCGAGGACCGACATCCGGTCATGACCTACGTCGGCGAGTTCGACGAAGAAGTGGTGACATCGGCAGTGAGACGCGAACTGTTGCGCGACGGCCAGGTTTTTTACGTCCACCCACGTGTTGCGACGATCCAGCATGCCGCGCGGACGATCCAAGATCTTGTTCCCGATGCACGCGTCAGCGTTGCCCACGGCCAGATGGACGAACATCAGTTGGAGTCGGCGATGCTCGAGTTCGGGGACGCGAAGACGAACGTCCTCGTGTGCACGACGATCATCGAGTCCGGACTGGACATCCCCACGGTGAACACTCTGTTGGTCGAGCGTGCCGATCTATTGGGTCTTGCACAGATGTATCAACTCAGGGGCCGCGTGGGGCGAGCGCACGAGCGCGCTTACTCGTATCTCTTCTTCCCCCCGACTCGATCGCTAACAGAGCACGCCCACGAGCGCCTCAAGACGATCTCCGAGCACACCGGTCTGGGCTCTGGTTTCCGGATCGCGATGCGGGACCTCGAGATACGGGGAGCGGGGAACCTTCTCGGGGATGAGCAGCACGGCCACATCGAGGAGATCGGCTTCGACCTGTACGTCAGACTCGTCGCCGCGGCGGTCGAGGAGGCGAAGGGTGAGTCCGACGGTTCGCTGAAGATCGAAGAGGTCCGCATCGATCTTCCGCTGAATGCGTTCATCCCCAAGGACTACGTTGCGGACGAGAACTTGCGACTCGAGGCCTACCGCCGGATCGCCGCAGCGCGTACCGAAGGGGAACTCACGGAGGTTCGAGAGGAACTAACCGACCGTTACGGTGCGCCATTCCCTCCACCCGTGGAAGCGCTATTCGAAGTGGCACGCTTGCGAGATGTGATGATCGCTGCCGGCATCGACGAGGTAGCGACCGTCGCCCGCAACCTGCGGATCCGACCGATCGAGCTCGAGGATTCCAAGCAATTTCGATTGAGAAGGATCGTTCCGGATGCCACATACAAACCAGAAAGCCAGACGCTGTTGATCCCCGAGCGCTTGATGCCCAAGACCGATGTGGTCGCCTGGGTCACCGATCTGCTTCAACAGTTAACCTCTGCGCCGTGAAAAAGATCCTCTTGCTCGTCCTCGTTTGCTTGGTGATGGGCGCTTGTGGCGACCTGTTCGAGCCCGCCGCGGCCGTCGTCGACGGCGACAAGATCCCGATCACCGAGGTCGATAAGCGCTTGGACGAATTCGTGTCCTCGGATGTGTTCAAACGGCTAACTGCGCAAGGGGACCCCCAGGGTCTGAAGCGCCAGGTCGAGCAGCAGACGCTGTCCCAGCTGATCCGTCGAGCGGTGCTCTTGCCGAAAGCCGAGGAGCTCGGGATCGTCGTGACGTCCGAGAACGTCGACCAGCGTCTCGAAGAGATCAAGGGCGAGTTCCAATCCGAGAACGCCTTCGACGAGGCTTTGAAGGAACAGAACCTCACACTCGACCAGCTCAAGGATCTCGTTTCGCAACAACTTCTCGAGGAGCCCCTGCGTGCGAAGGTCACTGAAGGAGCCCAGCCGGCCGAAGCCGACATCCAGGCGTTCTACGACCAGAACTCCGAGAACTTCAAGCAGACCCGAGCGCAACACATCCTGGTTGCCAAGAAATCGCTGGCCCAACAGATAGCGCAACAACTTCAAGCTGCGCCCAAGAACGAGATCGACGATCTGTTCGAGCGCCTCGCCAAGAGGTACTCAACCGACGACACCAATTCCGACAACGCTGGTGACCTCGGCTACTACAACCCCGGTGATCTCGTTCCCGAGTTCCAGAACGCGGCGGATGCGCTCGAGATCGGCGAGATCTCAGATCCCGTCCAATCTCAGTTCGGCTTTCACGTGATCCGCGTGACCGACCGGCGAGCCACACCGCTGGAGGATGTGCGCGCGCAGATCGAACAACAGCTTGCGAAGACCGCAGGCGACAAGGCGTGGAGCGACTATCTCCACGATGCATTCGCCGACGCCGATGTGAAGGTCAACCCTCGTTATGGCGAGTTCGATCTCGAGACCTTGCTGGTCGTGAACGCGAGCAGCAAAGACATCCCCGGCGCGGTGCAGCCGACCTCCACGCCGACCCCCGAGGCCCCGACGCCGGGAGGCTAAGTGTCGCTTCTCGTCGTGCCCCTGAGTTCAGACGAGGCGGGACGACTCACCCTTGACGAGTGGGATCGCCTTCGAGCCTGCTCCCGAGTTCTGTTCGAGCGGCACGACCACCCGTTGATCCAGAGGCTCGCGGGTATGGGAGTGCCCGCCGGCGTCATCGACGACGATCCTCGGGCCGACTCGGATGGCTGGGGTTTCGTTTGCGATCCGTCTTCTCATCGCGTGATCGAACTGGCGCGGGATGGGGCCGAGATATTGATTGGGCCCGCTTCGGCCCCCGACGAACTAACCGCCGCGTACGGCTCTTACATCGGACGCCGAGCCGCGGCTTCTCTCGAGCGACTCGCGCTGGTGATGGCGAGACTCCGGGGTGCGGATGGGTGTCCGTGGGATCGCGAGCAGACACACGAATCGCTTCGCGTCCATCTCGTCGAAGAGACCTACGAGGTGCTCGACGCGATCGATCGTGGAGCGCTCAAAGATGATCTCCGCGAGGAACTGGGCGACCTTCTCCTCCAGGTCGCGTTCCACGCGCAGCTCGCGGCGGACGACGGCAGATTCGATATCGCGGATGTGGCCGACTCGATAGTGGCGAAGCTCATCCACCGTCACCCTCACGTTTTCGGCGAAACGGATGTGGCGGACTCCGGAGAGGTGGTCCGGAACTGGGAAGCCATCAAGGCGCAGGAAAAGGACCGGAGCGATCCCTTCGACGACATCCCGGCCGGTCTGCCGGCCCTCCTGCACGCCTATAAGACCCAGAAACGGGCGGCTGGCGTCGGCTTCACGGCCGATGAGGATGGGGCTCGGACCCGGTTGGCGGACGCTCTCGGCGGACCTGTCGACCCGGAGTCGTTGGGGGACGCCCTGTTCTGGCTGGTGGCCCTGGCCCGCTCCGCAGGCATCGATCCCGAGGGAGCGCTGCGAGGCGCCACCGGTAGGTTCCGACACTCCATCTAGGCCCGCTGCTACTCTGTGGCTCATGTGCAAGGAGTTGTCTATTGAGTGAGATTGTGCACGTCCTCGCCCGCGAGGTCCTGGACTCCCGTGGAAACCCGACCGTGGAGGGGGAAGTCGTCCTCGACTCAGGGGCTCGAGGCCGAGCGATAGTCCCGTCGGGCGCCTCCACCGGGGCCGGCGAAGCGCTCGAGCTCAGGGACGGGGGTAAGCGCTACCGCGGAAAGGGCGTCGCCAAGGCCGTCGGAAACGTCAACGACACGATCGGCCCGGCCCTGCTCGGCCGGGACGCGCTAGATCAGCAGGGTCTCGACCAGCTGATGTGTGACCTCGACGGCACCGACGACAAATCGAACCTGGGGGCGAATGCGATCCTCGGCGTGTCGCTTGCGATAGCGCACGCCTCCGCGCAAGAGCTCGACCTCCCGCTGTTCCGTTATCTCGGAGGGCCCGACGCCCACGTCCTGCCCGTTCCTCTGTTGAACGTGTTGAACGGGGGCGCGCACGCGGACAACTCCGTCGATTTCCAGGAGTTCATGCTGGCTCCGGTCGGAGCCTCCTCGTTCGCTGAGGCAATGGAATGGGGATCAAACACCTACCACCGGCTGAAGACGATCCTTGATGAGCGCGGGATGTCAACGGGCGTCGGTGATGAGGGCGGTTTCGCTCCCGATCTCTCGTCGAATTCAGAAGCCGTCGACCTGCTCATCGAAGCGATAAGCGCGGCCGGATACGAGCCCGGCGGCGACATCGCGATCGCTCTCGACCCCGCGGTGTCCGAGATCATCGACGGACAGGAATACGTGCTCGCGTCGGAAGACCGACGGTTGTCCCGTGAGGAGATGGTGGATTTCTGGGTCGACTGGGCCGAGCGCTATCCGATCGTCTCGATCGAAGACGGGATGGCCGAGAACGATTGGGAGGGCTGGAAGGCGCTCACCGAGAGGCTCGGGAGCAAGGTTCAGCTCGTAGGCGACGACCTTTTCGTCACCAACACCGAGATCCTGCAGCGTGGCATTCACGAGGGCGTTGCCAACTCGATCCTCGTCAAGCTGAATCAGATCGGCACTCTTTCGGAGACCTTGGAGTGCGTGCGCATCGCCCAAACGTCTGCCTACACGACGGTCATCTCTCACCGCTCCGGGGAGACCGAGGATTCGACGATCTCGGACATCGCCGTCGCAACCAACGCCGGACAGATGAAGACGGGAGCACCGGCGCGCGGTGAGCGCACGGCCAAGTACAACCAACTTCTCCGGATCGAGCAGCAGCTTGGGGACACGGCCCGCTATCAGGGTGTGAAGGCTTTCCCGAGATGGATGCATCGATGAAAGCCTTGGCGCTGCGCGGCGCGGGAGGTCGAATGCGCCGCGTGAGGCTGCCCAAGTTGGGCATCGGCCCTCAGATAGTTGCGGCCCTCCTGATCCTGGGTCTCGTCGGTGCCATGGCGATCGAGCCAACGCGCCAGCTGGTCGAACAGCGCGACCGGATCGCCGGGATGTCACATGATCTCCAAAAGCTGGAGCGCTCGAACGAACACCTAGGTGACAGGATCACGCGACTCCGCGATCCCGACTTCCTGGAACAGCGCGCGCGCGAGATCGGTCTGGTTCGAGCCAACGAGATTCCCTACGTCGTGATGCTCCCCGGCCCCGGCGAGAGGAAAGCCGGGGAGGACAAGGCCACGCCGAAGGAAGCACCCCCTCCGCCCCAGACCGGATTCCTCGACGGGATGCTCCATTTCCTTGGAGTCCGCTGAGTCCCGCCGTTCCGCCGGGTGGCGACGCAGGTGGGTTTACGATGCGGTTGATATCCCCAATTGAGGAGAGGCATTGGCTGAGGTAGGAGCGGTAGTCCAGGGCACCGTCGAGAAAGTGACGGAGTACGGCGCATTCATCAAGCTCGAGACCGGCGAAAGCGGGATGGTCCACATCTCGCAGGTCGACGTGAACTACGTCAAGAACATCCACGACTTCATCCATGAGGGTGACGCCGTCAAGGTGAAGGTCATCGCCCAGAAAGAGGACGGGAAGATCGACCTGTCCATCAAGCAGGCGCAAGAGGGATACGAGGAGCGACCGCGTCGTTCAGGCGATAGGGATCCCGAATTCGAGCGCAAGCTCAAGACCTTCATGAGTCAGTCTCAAGAGCGCCTCGTGGACCTCAAGCGCCACAAAGAGGGCAAGCGCTAGACACCCCGAGCCATTCCGCGGCCGACGAGGTTGTGGTCGAGGCTCAACTCGGCAGATCCTTGCGAGGCAGCTGGGCTGTCGCCGCGCGCTGCCATCTCGGTGTCCCAACGGTGATCGTCAATCATCCTCGGCTCGAAGACGGGTCGCCTTTCCCGACAACGTTCTGGCTGACTTGCCCGCTACTAGCGAAGCGGGTCAGCGCGCTCGAATCAGACGGCTGGCTTGCGCGAACCTCAGACCGCCTGTCGAATGACCCTTCATTGCGGACGCGCCTCGCGACCGCGTTGGCCGACTATGCGGCGCGTCGCGACGCGATGGAAGCCATCTCGGACGCAGGCTCTCCACCGGGCGGGGGGCCGGACCGGGTCAAATGCGCGCACGCTCATGTCGCGCACGAGCTCATCAGCGGAGTGAACCCAATAGGGGCTCTTGCACTGATCGACGTCGACTATCCAGATTGTGCGAGCCCGTGTTTCGAAGTAGTAGCCAGATGAGAGTCGCGGCTATCGATGTCGGGACTAACTCGACGAGGCTGCTCGTTGCGGAGGCTCGCGCCGATGGGTTCCGGCCGATCGAGCGACGCATGGTTATCACCCGTCTCGGACAAGGAGTCGATCGAACCGGTGTCCTCGCGCCGGAAGCCCTGACGCGGACCCTTTCCACTATCGCCGACTACGCGGCTACGTGCGGCGAACTCGGCGTTCAGAAGCTGCGAGTGACGGGAACCTCGGCCGTCCGGGACGCGCAGAACCGCGATCTCTTCTTCGACGGGGTTCGAAAGCTGACGGGCTCGGAGCCCGAGATGCTCAGTGGTGAAGCGGAAGGCGCAGCAACGTTCCTGGGCGCGGTTTCGGATCTCGATTCCTCTGTGCCGCATCTGGTTGTGGATATCGGAGGGGGATCCACCGAGTTGATCTACGGGATCGATGCGCCCCTGCGATCGATCTCGCTCAACATCGGTTGTGTGCGCATGTTCGAGAAGCATCTCAAGACCGACCCGCCGGGAGAGGACGAGCTTCATGCGCTACGGACGGAGGTCACGGGGGAGTTGGTTAGGGCGCGCGATCAACTCGCTGTCGAACCGGGTTTCGGCCTTGTCGGTGTGGCGGGGACCGTGACGCAGCTCGCGACGATGAACGCGGGTGCGCTCATCTACGACCCCGACATCACCCATCACGCCGTCATGTCTCACGGGGACGTCCGAATGATGGCGCGACGACTTGATTCGCTGACTGTCGACCAGCGGCGAAGAGTGACGGGGATGGAAGCGGGCCGGGCCGACGTGATAGTCGCCGGCGCCGAGATCCTCTTGGCCACGATGGAGGTCTTCGACGCGGCCGAAGTGCTGACGTCCGAGAAGGACATCCTCGACGGTCTCGTCCTGCAGCTCCTGTCTGACGACTAGCTCCAAGAATCGGACATATCGGAAAGGCCCTGGATTGCTCGCGCTTTCCGGGACAGCCTTACGGGACTTCCATGCCCAGGGGATCTTGGGCCGTTCCGGAAAGGGGTTCCACGTTGCGCAAACGCGTCACTTCCATGGTTGCTTTGGTCGCTCTCGCAAGCGCCTTGCTCGT
This sequence comes from Actinomycetota bacterium, assembly GCA_034663635.1. GTDB lineage: Bacteria > Actinomycetota > CADDZG01 > CADDZG01 > WHSQ01 > JAXDJH01. The sequence goes on from JAXDJH010000023.1 coordinate 154,585, forward strand.
CAACGGTGCGACCGTTGCTCAGGCGGCAACGAACTACAGCATCACGGTAGGAGCCCCCATCGGCGGGTCCGCCTGTAATCCGGGGGCCGGTCAGTTCGATGACTGTTGGGCCGAATCGATGCGATTCCTACCCGACCGCCTAACCGTGCATAAAGGCGACACCCTGACGTTCACGGGCGGTTTTCATACCGCGACTGCGTTGCCCGCCAACGCGGACGCCCAGGATTGGGTGGACAAGAACGCCACGAACCTCGGGTCGCCTTACACGTTCCTTGCTCCTAACGTCGACGACGCAGACAACCCTGCGAAGTTGAACAACGCCGCGGCTCTCCCGCCGTCTGACTGCGGAGTGCCCGAGGCGCCCTGCGATTACACCGGCGACGCCGTTGTGAACTCCGGTGCCTTGCCATTCGGGCCCGGCGCTTTCACGATGACCGTCAATGCAGACCCCGGCGATGTCTTCTGGGTGGTCTGCTTGATCCACACACACATGCGCATGAAGGTCACGGTCGTGGCCGACGCCGCGGCAGCGTCGCAGCAATCCTCGCTTGATAGTGCTGCCGCTCAGACCCTCGCCGAAGACACCGAGCTCGCGCAGGCGGTCGACGCAAAGCTGAATAAGCCCAGCTCGCACACCGTCGATGGACACAAGGTGCAGGATGCATTTGCCGGGTACGACACGCACAACGTCACGCTCTACCGCATGTACCCGCACAAGTTGAAGGTTGCCAAGAACAGCACGGTGCGCTGGCACTTCTCCGAGCTCGTGTACGAGATCCATTCGGTCACGTTCCCGGAGTCTGAGGCGTTGGCGGTTGCCAATGACTTCGGCAACACTCCATCGTGCGATCCGGACGGTGCAGGCTCAGCTCCGAACAACCCGCCGGAGATGGCCGCGCCGCCGTTCTGCAACGATCCGTCGCAACTCGAGTTCCTCGTCACGGGTCGAGGGATCTTCCCGCAAGGTGACGGCGTCCTTAAGAGCGCTACCGACTTCGAGAACTCGGGTGTCCGTGGAGTGGACCTCGCGGCCCCGACTCAGGGACACGCTCCTTACGATCTGAAGTTCGCCAAGTCATCCACCAAGCCTTACAAGTACATCTGCCTGGTGCACCCCTTCATGAGGGGCTCTGTATTAGTTAAGTAGGAAAAGACAAGCATCAAGAAAGGGCGGCTCCCGGGTGGGGCCGCCCTTTCTTGCTTGATAGCCTCGCCCGCATGACCGATTTCGCCTGGGAGCCGACCTCCGATTACATCGAACGCGCGAACGTCACGCGATTCATGAGGAAGCACGGCATCGATGACTTCCCTTCACTCGTAGCCAAGACGCAGGACGACATCGGATGGTTCTGGGCCGAAGCTATAGACGACCTGGGGATCGAATTCTTCGATCCTTTCGAGCAGGTTCTCGACGTCTCTGAAGGTCCGCAGTTCCCCAAGTGGTTCACGGGGGGGACGATCAATCTCGTTTACAACTGCGTGGATCGCCATGCCAGGTCGGAGATGCGAGACGCGCCGGCCCTCATCTGGGAAGGCGAGGACGGAGACACGCGAACGCTCACCTACGGCGAGCTGTCGGCCGCAGTCGACAAAGCGGCGAACGGCCTCAAGGCCCTCGGCGTAGAGCACGGGGATCGCGTCGGCGTCTACATGCCGATGATCCCGGAGGCCATCGTCACTTCGTACGCGGTCGCGAAGATCGGAGCGATCTACCTACCGATCTTCTCCGGCTTCGGGGCTCCGGCCATAGCAACGCGCTTGCAGGATTCCGAGGCGAAAGTGTTGGTGACGGCCGACGGCTTCTACCGGCGCGGAAGTGCGGTTCCGATGAAGGCGACGGCCGACGAAGCCGTGGCGGAAAGTCCGTCCATCGAGAAGGTCGTTGTATTTCGTCGCTTCCCAGACGGCGACTGCCCGATGGGTCCTAAGGACGTCACGTGGGACGAGGCGTTCGGCAACCAACCCGACCAGATGGAATCTCCCCATCTCGATCCTGAGACGCCGTTCATGATCGCCTACACGTCTGGAACCACGGGGAAACCGAAGGGCAGCGTCCACGTTCACGGTGGATTCCTGGTCAAGATCGCTCAAGAGGTGAGCTATCAGCTCGATGCGCGGCCCGGTGAGGTCCTTTACTGGGTCACCGACATGGGCTGGATCATGGGGCCGCTCGAGATGGTCGGCGGTCACGCGAACGGCGCGGCGGTGTTCATGTACGAAGGTGCGCCCAACTACCCCGGCCCCGACCGTCTTTGGGAGATGTGCGCACGACATGGCGTGACGATCCTCGGAGTTTCGCCGACCCTCGTTCGAGCCTTGATGCCCGCGGGCGAAGAAGAAGTGACGAAACACGACCTGTCGAAGCTGCGCATACTGGGATCGACCGGGGAGCCGTGGAATCCGGAGCCATACAAGTGGTTCGCCCGGGTCGTCGGCGGGGACCGCTGCCCGATCATGAATCTCTCTGGCGGGACCGAGGTCGGCGCATGCTTCTTGGGCCAAGCCCCAGTCATCCCGACAAAGGTTTGTTCGCTCGGCACTCCTTCTTTGGGCATGGCGATGAGCGTTTTCGATCAGGAGGGCCAACCGGTGCCGCCGGGCGTCGTCGGAGAACTCGTCTGCACGAAACCGTGGCCGGCTCAGACGCGCGGTTTCTGGGGGAGCAAAGATCGTTACCTCCAGACCTACTGGTCCCGCTGGCCCGACGTGTGGGTGCACGGGGACTGGGCGTCGATCGACGAGGACGGCTACTGGTTCTTGCACGGTCGATCAGACGACACGCTGAATATCGCCGGCAAACGGATCGGTCCCGCGGAATTCGAGTCCGCTGCCGTCGAGCACGACGCCGTCATGGAATGTGCGGCGATCGGAGTGCCGGACGAGGTCAAGGGCGAGACCGTTTGGTGCTTCTGCATCCTCAGGCCCGAGGTCGATCCGACGGAGGAGCTGAGGCTCGAGATCAAAGCCGTCATCGGCAACGAGCTCGGCAAGGCTTTCACGCCGAAGGAGATCCGGTTCGTCGAGGAATTGCCGAAGACTCGCTCCGCCAAGATCTTGAGGCGCGCGATCAGGGCATTGGTCCTGGGCGAGGACCTCGGCGACCTCTCGTCGCTCGAGAACCCCAGCGCTCTCGAGGCGATCGAGAAGTCTCTGTGACGACCTTCTATCTCGTTCGCCACGCGGTTACGGCCCACACAGGACACAAGCTGACGGGGTGGATGGAGGGCGTCCACCTCAACGAAGAGGGTGAGCGACAAGCTGAGTCCGTGGCCTCGATGCTTTCGGAGGTTCCGTTCAAGGCGATCTACTCGAGCCCGATCGACCGCACTATGGAAACCGCCCAAGCGATAGCCGCCCATCACAAGCTCAAGATCATCAAGAGAGCCGGCATCGGCGAGGTGCGCTACGGCGCGTGGACGGGTAGATCTCTCAAGGCTCTGTCTAAGACGAAACTGTGGACCGTCATCCAGCGCTGGCCGTCCAACGTTCGGTTCCCCCAAGGGGAAACCCTTCGGGAGGTTCAGTCGAGGGCTCTGAACGAGGTCGAGCGGATACGTGAGGAACATCCCAAGGGAGTCGTCTGTTGTGTCTCCCACGCGGACACGATCAAGTTGATCGTGGCGCACTATCTAGGAGTGCACATCGACTTGTTCCAAAGGATCTTCATAGGGCCGGCGTCCGTTTCGGTAGTTCACATCGGGCAGTTCGGCCCCCAAGTCCTCTCGTTGAACGCGCTTCCTACGCCGCGTCCGGTGACGTCATGACCGAAGAGATGCGTCCCGAGATCTTCACGGCCGACTACACCGGGCAACCGGGAGGACGCACGTTCTTCCTCCAGTCCAAGGGCGGCCAGGTGAGCCGGACGTACCTGATCGAGAAGCAGCAAGTCTTGGTTCTGGCCGAGAAGATGAAAGAGCTGTTGATGCTTGTCGACGAGGCTGATCCGATCGCGTCGGCTCTCCCCGAGCGCGACCCGGCGTTCAAGTTGGACGTGCCCATCGAGCCGGAATGGCGGGTCGGCACCATCGGTCTCGCATATGACGAACCAGCCGACGAGGTGGTCGTCTCGATGCAGCCGGTGGATGAGAACGTGGAGGTCGAAGAGGAGCTCCCAGAGGTCGAAGAGTTCCTGCTCCGGATCACGCTGCGACGCGATCAGGCTCGCTCTTTCGTCTTGCACACACTGGCGATCGTCGGAGAAGGTCGCCCTACATGCCAGTTGTGCGGGCTACCGATGGACCCAGAGGGCCACAAGTGCCCGGCGTCCAACGGCCACAACCTCGGTTAGCGCTACACGCGTGGAGAGCCCAGACGCTCTGGAGCTGCTCGCTACTGGGGAGGTCGAGGTTCTCGGTCTCCTGCCTTACGCCTCTAATTACACGTTCCTCGCGCGGGTTGGATCGGGGTCGACAAAGCTTCATGCGGTGTACAAGCCCCAAAGAGGGGAGCGACCGCTTTGGGATTTCCCGCCGGGGACGCTCGCTGCCCGCGAGGTGGCCGCGTTCGTCGCTTCCGATGAGGGTGGCTGGAACATCGTGCCTCCGACGGTTCTTCGGGGCGACGCTCCACTGGGCTCGGGCTCGCTGCAGCTGTTCGTCGAACACGACCCCGAACGCCACTACTTCGTGCTCGTCGAAGAGCGACGGGATGACATGGCTGCATTCGCGGCCTTCGACGCGGTGGTCAACAACGCAGACCGGAAAGCGGGACACGTCTTAGAGGGCCGCGACGGCAAGCTATGGGCCGTCGATCACGGAGTCACTTTCAACCTGGAGCCGAAGCTCCGCACCGTGATCTGGGAGTTCGCCGAGGAGCCGCTTCCCGACGCCATCCGATCTCGTCTCCAAGGGATGCAGCCGGCCCTGGAGCCTGGGGGCCGGACCTACGAGACCTTGGCTTCCCTCCTTTCGCCCGAGGAGGCCGAGGCCACGGCCGACCGGGTCCGGAGCCTCCTGAGCGACGGGTATTTCCCGGCCCCCACGTCGGAGCGGCCTCTTCCCTGGCCCCTGATCTAGGGGGCCGGAGCCCCTTTTCCACACAAGGGCCGCAAGCCGGCAGGAAGTGGGGCGTAAGGGGGAGAACCCTCCCCAAGCGCCTCGCGGAGGCGACTCGAGCGGATCAAGCCTGCGGAGGCCATCGATGTCCTTGCGACGTTCTCATTTCCTTCCCATCGCCGTTCTCGTCTCACTGATCGCAGCCGGTTCAATGGCGCTGTCACCAGTGAACGCACGGGTTCTGCGCAATCGACCCGTACGACCAGCGTTCGTCGAGGGTCCCGTCGTGAAGGGCGTTGGCGTTCGTAGCGCGCTCGTCCACATCCGACCTGAAGCAACCATCGCGGATGGGTTGGCCGCCGCTCGTTCGGCCGGCGCTGCGATCGGCACCCGCTACGACGTCATCAAGGTCTTCGTCGCCTATGCCACGCCCGCGCAGTTCGAGCGGCTCGCGAAGAGCCCGGCGATCGAGGCTCTCGAGGCGAACCGCAAGATGAAGCTGTTCACCAACACATCACACAAGGCAACGCGGGGCCAGGACGTTCTCGACGGCGCGGTGACGATGCCGGACGGGACGATCATCGACGGCAGGGGCATCGGCGTTGCCGAGGTCGACTCCGGGATCGATGGTACCCACCCCGACCTCGTCAGCAGGATGGGCGGCAACGTCAAGATCATCTGTTCCGTTCCTCAATTCGCGGCTTCCGGTGCCAACCCCGAACTCGCGTTCAAAGAATGCAGAGGCCCCAAGCAGGCCGTCGAGTTGGACGACACCGACACCCCGTCGCTCGGCGGTCATGGAACTCACGTGGCCGGCATCATCGCCGGCACGGGGGCCGCGTCGAATGGTCTGTACCACGGAGCCGCTCCCGGAGCGACCCTTTACGGAGTCAGCGTCGGCACGACTATCTCGGTAGAGAACGGCCTCGATGGTCTTGCGTGGGTTCTCGAGAACCACGATCTCGTGACGCCGCAGATCAGGGTCGTCAGCAACTCCTGGGGCAGTGGTCACTCCGACTACGATCCGCAGAACTCTCCGTTCCACAAAGCCACGTGGTTGCTTCAAGACGCGTTGGTGGCCGATGGAGTGGTGGTCGTTTTTGCGAATGGCAACGACTCCGGCAACGGGAGCGCCTCGACGACCAGCGGTCAGTGCGTGAACCCGACCCCCGGCATCATCTGCGTCGCCAACTACGACGACCGCAATTCCGGAACGCGCAGCGGCGCGATCAGTACCTCGTCATCGCGCGGCGCGGCTAACGACCCGACCCAATGGCCCGACATCTCGGCGCCGGGCACCTCGATCATCTCGACGTGCCGGGCAACACTCCCGGTTTGCGCCACCGGCCTGATGACGAGTCCTCCGAACTCCTACGCGACGCTCAGCGGAACCTCGATGGCCGCACCTCACATCTCGGGGATCGTGGCTCAGCTCCTGCAGGTGGATCCGACGCTCACGCCCGCCGAGGTCGAGAACATCATCGAGGACACCGCATACAAGTTCCAGTTCGGTTCCGCGTACGGTCTACTCACCGATCCCTACAACACCGACAACACTTCATCGTTCGAAAAGGGACACGGTCTCGTGGACGTAGTGGCAGCGGTTCAGTACGTCTTGAACCCGCCGGACCCCAACGCAACACCGAGCCCGACGCCGACGCCGACGCCGACCGCAACCCAGCCGCCGCCCCCGTCGCAAACGACCCGCTACTATTTCCACAGCGTCGGGCCCACACGCATCGGTCCGATGGACTGGGCGTACTCCTCCGGCGCCTTCGACGCAACCGCGCCGACCGGCACGTCCGACGCCACCTGGACCGATGTCCCGGTGCTCGGGAGCACTGCAGCCGACAACCCCGTCGAGCCGAACTTCTCCGGCACCGTCACGGGAGCGATCAATTCGATCAACCTCGATTTCTGGGCGATAGCCGCAGAGGAAGGCGCTCAGGCGAGCGAGGTCTCGATCGTCGTGAACTACTGGCACAACGGCGTGATGACCGCGACCGCGCCGTTCCTCGCGCCGGTTGCTGACCCAACTCAGCCGTTCCACGTTCAGCACACGCTGTCTGGATTGAACCTCCCCGCGACCGATCAGCCGTTCTCGATCGCGATCCGAGGAAACTTCATCAACTCGGCCGGATTCACGGTCTTCTACGACTCGACTAACTACCCGTCCGGCTTCTCGGTCACCGGGTAGGCGATAGACATGCGCAGGTTGGCGGCCGTACTCGCAGCTCTGCTGATCGCGGGGGCCGCTCCTGCCAACGCGCGCTTCGACGCGGACGACCATTCCGACAACATGTCGATGGTCGGAAGCGTCGACCTTGCCGGCGCGACCGATCTCGAGTTCACCAAGGACGGTTACGCCGTCATGACCGTGAACGGCTCGAGTGAACAGGCCGGGCTCTGGGTCATCGATGTGAACGACCCGCACGATCCCAAGGCTGTCGGTCACCTGCCCTGTGTCGGCTCGGGCTACGACGTCGGTCTGGTCGGCGACACCGCGGTGATGAGCATCGACTCCGCCTCCGGTAACTCTTCCACTAAGGAGACGGGTTGCAACCTCAAGGGGACCGATAACCAGGAGGGCATCCGCCTGGTCGACATTTCGGATCGAGCTCATCCCAAAGAGGTCAACTTCGTCGTGACCGACTGCGGCTCCCACACGAACATCACTTTCGAGGCAGGAAAGAAAGACCTCGTCTACGTCCAGTCGTATCCGGCTTCGACTTCGGGAGCGTGCCCGAGCGCTCACGGGATCATCTCGGTCGTCGACATCACCAACCCCGCGAAGGCGAAGGTCGTGTCGCAGCCGAGCGTGGCTCCGGCGGTCGGTTGTCACGACGGTGCCATCTACGGGCACTACGCCTACATGGCCTGCCTCACCGAAGGCCAGATCTGGGACATCAAGGATCCTCTGAAGCCGGCGATCATCGCGAACATGCGTGATGTTCCCGACGCGATCTGGCACTCGGTTGCCGTTTCCAACGATGGCAAGACCGCGGCCTACGGCTTCGAGTCGTTCCAAGGCGGCCCGGCCTCCTGCAACGGCGCCGCTTCGGGTCCGCTCGGAGCGATCTGGTTCTACGACGTGAGCGATCCGGCGAACCCGGTGCAGCACAGTTACTTCTCCCCGCCGCGCTTGGTGGACTCCGGGATCTGCACCGCTCACAACTTCGACGTCATCGACAAGATCAAAAGCGATGTCCTCGTGACCGCCTGGTATTCAGCAGGCGTCATGGCTGTGGACTTCTCCGATCCCGATGCTCCCGTAGAGGTTGCTCACTACGTGCCCGAGTCCACGAGCACATGGGATGCAAAGTGGTACCGGGGCCGCGCCTTCGTAGGCGACGGGAACCGAGGCCTAGACGTCTACGAGATCAAAGGCCTGAAATAGCCGGGTTCGCGAAATTGTCACAGTCCCTCGCTACATTCGGGATGTGGGACGGCGCAAATACACAGACGACCAACTACGCGAAGCCGTAGCGACTTCGAAGACGATCCGTGAGGCTTTGCATAAGTTGGCGGTGAGAGGTCGCGGAGGAAACTACGAGTTCTTCAAGCGGCGCTGCGGCCAGCTTGGCATCGACTACTCGCACTTCACATCACACCTGAACTTTAAATGGGGCGACTCTCGTCGACGCTGGAACTCGGTTGACAAGGAGACGTTCATCGAGGCAGTAAAGGGTTCCAGATCAATCGCCGCGGTGCTTCGGATATTGGATGTCGACCGTTCTCCTGCGAACTATCGGGCATTTCACCAAGCGCAGGCTGAGTGGAGAGCCGATCTTTCGCATTTCACGGGCGCTGGATGGCGAAAAGGGGCTACGACCCATGGTTCCCGCGATACCCCTGGAAGAGGTATTGGTTCAAGGGCGTCCGTATACATCAGCGAAACTGAAGCAGAGATTGTTCGAAGAGGGTCTCAAACTTCCAATCTGCGAAGGATGCGGTCTGACCAGATGGCGCAAGCGGCACATTGCACTGGAGCTTGAGCACAAGAATGGCATTCGTGACGACAACCGGTTAGAGAATCTGCAGATCCTGTGCCCTAACTGCCATTCACAAACCGACACCTATCGAGGGAGGAACATAGGAAGGGTTACGGCGGGGCAATTAGAGATGCTCCTCTGAGCTGTGACGGCTCGTATCCTTGAGATGCCCCCGTGTCCCAACTGGCCAGAGGAGCTCGACTTAAAATTGAGTAGTTGTGGGTTCGAATCCCACCGGGGGCACTACTTCTAACTCGCGTGCATAGCGAATCGCATGTCGTTCGTCTTTGTTTTCGATGGCGAACGGAAGGCGAACATTCAGACTCGTCGCACTTGCGGCCCTCGCTGCGATCGCGGCAGCTCTCTTTCTCGATGCGCCGCCGAACCGAGCGCGACGCGTAGAAGCGCACCAACCTCCGTATTCATTCAAGGAAGTGACTCGTGCGGTGGGAGTCGAGGGAAGCTCACGCACGTGGGGCTCGAGCTTCGTCGATTACGACATCGACGGCGACACCGATCTTTTCGTGGGGCGCCACTGGGGGTTCCCGAAGCTCTACAACAACGGCCCGACGAAGGCCTACGACGCCATTGCCATCGACGACCTTAGGAAACCGATGGTCGATCGGCACGCGTGTTCGTGGGGCGAGGCGAACGGAGACGGCCTTCCCGACCTCTATTGCGTTCGGGGCGCGGACAAGGGACACGGCGCAGGGCCGAACCAGCTATTCCTTCAGAAGGACGGCGGGTACCTGATCAACCGCGGCCCCCGGAACCACATCACAAATTCCAAAGGCCGGGGCCGCACCGTCAATTGGATCGACTACGACTCCGATGGCGACCTAGACATCTTCGTCGGCAACGAAACGAGAAACGTCTATCCGAACGCGATGTTCGAGAACCTGGGCGGCGACTTCCGCAAGACCACAGTCGGTGTCGAGGACTCGCTCTCGACCGTTTCGTCTTCGTGGGCCGACTGGGACCGAGACGGCGACCCCGATCTCATCGTCATGCAGCACGAAGGTCTGCCGGCCCTCGCATACGAAAACGTCGAGGGTCACTTCCAGCACGTCGAGGTCCCGGTCCTTAGCGGCGAGCACTGGAATGCCGGAGCTTGGGGTGACTACGACGGCGACGGGTGGCCCGACCTTCACCTCGTCTCCGAGGGCCGCGCTGTTCTCTTACACAACGAGAAGGGCGCGTTCCACCCGACGAGCCGGATTCGGCTGAACCAGGGACGCATGTCCGCATGGCTGGATGTCGAGAACGACGGCGACCTCGATCTCTTCGTCGTCCAAGGGGCGGCGGGCAACGAACCCACCGAAGACGTGAACCATCTCGATTTCCTGATGCTGAACGACGACGGTGACTTCAGGGTGTTCAGTCACGGATCGTTCAACGGCCCCGTTACCGGCAACGGAGATGCCGTCGCGGTGGGGGACTACAACGGCGATGGACTCCAAGACGTCTTCGTGACGAACGGCCTGTTCCACTGGGAAGGCCGCAACGTACTGCTCGAGAACCACTCGACCTCGGGAACTTGGGCGGACGTGGTCCTGCGCGGCCCCCTTACCAACCCGTTTGGCTTCGGAGCCATCGTGACGGTCAAGCTGCCGGGCACCACCTACATTCGAGAGACGACCGACATGTTCAACTTCCGCACCCAGTCCGATCCCGGACGCGTGCATCTGGGACTCGGGAAAGTACAGACGGCGAGGGTTCGCGTCGAGTGGCCGGATGGAACCAGCGACTGCTCTCTCGTTACCGCCGGGCTTGTCATCGAGATCTCGATCGGGACTTCGGCTTGCAGCCGTTAGATCAAGCTTGGCGTGCTCCGAGTTTGAAGTTTTCCTCGACGTGCGTTGCACGAAGCATGTCCATCCCGAACATCTCGAAGAACGCTTGCGTCTGACTGATCTGCGCGCGCAAAGCCTCGATCTTCGTTTCGAGCTGTTCGGGGGATAACCGACAAGCGACCCCGAGTTCTTCGCGCGGTGTCGTCACGGGCGTTCCAGGCGCAAACACGTTGTAGGTCTCGAGAACGGGGCACCACTGGTCCGCCCATTCCGGCGTGACCGTTGCGTAATAGAGCCCGGCCCCCGAAGGCGCGGCGCGCCGGAACGCCTCGGTGGTCCAGCGACTCACCGCGATGTGGTCCTCATGGCCCGTGTGCCCGTCGGGCCCGAACGTGAACACCGATGCGGGCTGCACGCTCTCGATCAGCGCGACGATCTTGGCTATCGCCTCTTCGTCATCCACCTCGTGACAATGGCCGTCGATGTAGTCGAGCCAGTGATGTTCGCTCACTCCGAGGATCCGCAACGACTCCGCGATCTCGATCTCCCTGATCTCGGCCATCTTCTCCGGCGGCCACCGCTCCGCGTCCTGCGATCCGCCCTCGCCTCGCGTCGCGGTCACGCAAACGACCCGACGGCCGTCGGCCACCGCTTGCTGCATGACCCCACTCGTCAGGTAGGACTCATCGTCGGGGTGAGCCCACACGCACATAGTCGTTCCTAGGTCCACGTCGGCTGCCCTTTCCGCGATCGGGACGGTGATCGTGAAGGCGCTTCCTTCACCCACCTTGCTCTCGACTGAGATGTCGGCGTTCATCGCCGCGCACAAGCCTTTCACCATGTAGAGCCCTACGCCAAGCCCGCCCACCGTTCGCGTCTGGGACTCCTCGACCTGGAAGAACGGCTGGAAAACGTTCGGCAGCTTGTCTTCGGGGATGCCGCGGCCCTCGTCTCTGACGGTGATCGCCACCGCTCCGGAAACCGGCTTGGCGGAGATCGTGATCTCACTTCCCTCCGACGAGAACCGCTTCGCGTTCTCCAGCAAGTGCTGCAACGCCTGGTAGAGCCGCCCGGGATCGGCGAGAACATTGGGAAGATCGTCGGGCACGTCTAAGACGATCCCGTGCGACTTCCCCCGCCCATCGATCGCCATATCCCGGAGGATGCTCGACACGCTCGTCGGCGTCGGATTGATCTTCGCAAGGCCCTGCTCGAGATCGGAGAGATCCAGCAGGTCGTTGATCATCACCTCGAGCCTGTGGCCGGCGGCGACCACGCGGCTGGCTGCTTCCTGGATCATCCGGAAGTCGAGCCTGTCCGCGCTCGTCGCTAGCGTTTCCGCGAACCCGAGGATCGCCGCCAGGGGAGTGCGTAGCTCGTGCGAGATGATCGACATGAATTCCTTCTTGATGAATTCGGCGGATTGGAGCATCTCGATGGCGCCCTGTTGCTTCTCGAACAAAAGCGCGTTCTGGACGGCCGCCGCGATCGTCGGAGCGAATCGAAGAGCTGCTGCCTGTACCTCGGGCGGGAAAGCATCGACCTCCGGCGAATCGATCTGAACGACGCCCGTCACTTCCCCATTGAGGATCAGAGGCCACCCGAAATAGCTGACAACACCCTCGCTGACCGCCTTGAAAGGGGAGCCCTCTGCACGGATGTCGGCGATGTAGAGAGGTCGCTCGGAACTGGCGATGCCTCCCGTGACGCCTTCATTGAGCGGCAGCTTGAGGGTCATCACTTCTGGAGGAGCGGGAGGATCGGTTCCGACGATGCGGAGGTGATCTCCTTCGATCAACGCGATCGCGCCGCCGCCGAACTTGATCAATTGCCGAAGAGCTCCGAGGCTGCGCTCGAGGACCTCTTGAAGATCGAGCGTGCTTGTCACATCGCGGCTTAACTCGACCAGAAGTCGCGCTTCCTCGATCGGATCGAGTTCGTCGGTCACAAGGCAATCATGCTGTCGGGTTTGGGGGCTGTCTATGGCCTGGCGTCCGCTTCGGCCCCCTTTGCCTTAACTTCATAGACGATGGCGCACACACCTAGTTCCTTGAGGCCGGTGCTGGTCATCGGATTCCTTGCCGGGATCTCGAGCGGGCTTTTCGGGATCGGCGGCGGGACGGTCATGGTCCCCCTGTTGGTCCTGTGGGCCGGCTTCGACCAGCATTCGGCTCACGCAACGTCGCTTGCCGGGATCGTCCCTCTTGCGGCGGTGGGGGCGACGGTCTTCGCCACGGCGGGAGAGATCGATCTCCGTCTCGCGGGGTTGCTGGCGCTTGGAGGGATCGCCGGGGCGCCGCTCGGGGCAAAGTTGATGGCTCGCTCGACCGAGCGCGGCCTGAAGGTCGCATTCGGAGCTCTCACGATCGCTATCGGTGCACTGCTGGTGTTCCGATGAGCCTCTTAGAGATCGTGGGAACCATCGGATTCGGGCTCACGGTGGGCATCTTCGCCGCCATGTTCGGCGTCGGCGGCGGGCTACTGATGGTCCCCTTCATGGTGCTCGTTCTCGGCCAGAGCCAACACCTTGCAGAAGGAACGTCCTTACTCGTGATGATCCCCACGGCGATCGCGGGAGGGATGGTCCATCGAAAGGGTGGGTTCATCGACCTCCGGACGGCCGGGGCCCTGGGACTGGGGGGCGCGCTCGGTGCCCTAGGAGGCGCACTCCTCGCCTTGGAGTTGGAGGCGGCTCAGCTGAGCCGCTTGTTCGGCATCGTGGTGATCCTGGCGGGTACGAGGTTGCTGGTTCAGGGCCTAAGAGGGGAAGGGGGCAGGGGAACCCCGCATGAATCGAGAAACCCTGGGTAGGTGGGCTTTTGCCCGGTTTGTTCGGGCGTGCCCCACACGGGACTCTGCCTGCGGAGGAAGGGGAACTCGATGCGCCGACCGACCCTCTTGGCGATTGTGGCCGTCGCGATGCTGCTTGCCGGGCTGCCGCTGACACCCGCACCCGCCCGCACCGCCAACCTGACCTCCAAGATCCATCCCGCCGATCCGCTCGGGCGGGCGGAAGCCTGGCTTCCCCAGGACCCGGGCACGAAGAAATGGCTCGAGCTCGATTACGGCCCCTACGAGATCCATCCCGGCTCGGACTTCTCGAGGATCGACGCCGAGGTGGTGGGGGCCGACGGCTTCGCGGTCGGATTCGTACCGACCGTTGTTTACGCCGACGGAACCGAAGCTTCTAGCCACGACATCCACATCCATCACGCACATTGGACGTGGCTGGATCCCGAAGCACCCGGCTACCACCGGTGGTTCTACGGGACGGGCGAAGAGCGCACGCAAGGGAGCATCAATCCCTCTGCGATGGCTGATCCTCGCTACAAGGACGGGATGCGCTACGGCATCGCGTTGAGCAAAGGCGATCACCTCGGATTCATCTCGATGCTCCACAACAAGACCTCCAACGCTCTCACCGTCTACCTACGAGTTCGTATCGAATTCGTCTATGGGACGCACGACGAGCTCCAAGATGCGGCAGGGCTCGATTTCCACAACCTGACGCCGGTCTTGCTCGGTACGACGTTCAACGTTCCGCACACCGGCGGCGAGTACGTGTTCCCACTGGACGCCACCAAGAAGACGATCGGCCCCCACAGCAACTACGCGAACCCGATCGCCACGGCCAAGGTGGTGCCGGGTGTCGGCCAGGTCTGGGAGGTTCCGTGGGACGGCACCGTCGTGATCGGGGCGGGTCATTCCCATCCCGGCGCGCGGGAAGTCGTTCTATCCAATCTCGGTCGTAAGAACGATCCCTGTCCCAACAGTGACGGCGACCAGTTCCCAGGCATCACCGTGGCCAAGAGCCGGAACATCACGCGCAATGGTGTCTTCCCTTCCGCCGAATATCAGATGGGATTGACGCAACCCGGATGGCGGGTGCACGTCCGTGAAGGTGATCGACTCGTGATCAACGGCGTCTACGACGCCACCGACTACGCGTATCCGGATGCGATGTCCTACTTCGGCATGTACATCGATCCGCGCGACAAAACGTCTGCCGACGAGGTCTGCACGGCAGAGTTGATCGACCAACCGGATGCCACTCAAGACGAGATCACGTGGACCGTGCCCAACCAGAAATGGCCCGAGCATCACGCGATGGAAACGTGCACGCGTTGTGATGTTCCCGGCCCCCTGCCGGAGCCCGGACCCGAGACGAACGTGGTCCACATCGCCGGGTTCCAGTACCTTCCCGGCAACCTGGGCTACGAGGGTTCACCGTTGGGCCCGCCCGTCGTCAAACAAGGCGACACGTTGACGTTCATCAACGAGGACTACGCAGAGGCGTCCGTTCGCCACAGCGTCACGACCTGTAAAGCGCCATGCAACGGACCTACAACGATGAACTATCCGTTCCACGACGGGGTGATCCACTCGGGCGCTCTCGGCTACATGTGGGAGGAGACCTATATCAATGCCCGCACCGAGCCGTACTTCCAGCTCGACACGACTGACCTCGCGAAGGGCTACTACTCGTATTTCTGCCAGCTCCACGCATGGATGCGAGGCAGCTTCTACATCAAGTAGCTAGGAGTCCGGGCCCAGGGGGCGAATCATCCGATATGCGACGGATAGTGCTTCTCTTCGGTCTCATAGGTCTGCTCTCGGCCGCTGCTCCGGCCGCTCAAGCAGCGGTTGCCATCTCGGGCCCAGGCGGGTTCGTGGCGGGGTTCGCAACGCCGGTCGTCGTCATCGCCGAAGGCGAAGGCGTGACCTTTCAAAGCTTCGATGTCGCTCCTCACAACTTCGTGGCCGACGGGGCCTACCTATCGAAGAAGGCCGCCAAGAAGCAAAAGTGGTGCACTGCGTTCGAAGGCAAGTGCCCGCTCTTCTGGAGCCCACAGATCACGGCTGGAGAATCGACCGAGGTTCAAGGCCTCGAAGCCCTCAAGTCCGGGGATCAGTACGGGTTCTTCTGCACCGTGCACCCGAACATGAAAGGCACCCTGGTCGTCCGGTAGCCCATGATGCGCGCGAAACGAACGCTCGTGGCCGTGGCACTCCTTTCGACGGTCGTCGTACCTGCTTCCGCGCGGCCTCTGAGCCATCGTTCGAGTGGCTATGTCGCCGAACCGGGCTTCGTCGTAACGGTTTTCTCCGAGACCGGCGGCACACCGTCGAGTCTCGCGTTCGGCCCAGACACCAGGAAAGGTTCCGACGGCACTCGCCTCTATGTCGCCGACAACACCGGCAACAGCGTTCTCGCTATCGATGATCTCGGCGGAGTGGGGGGTCAACCCGCGGTGTTCGCGGATGGGTTCCGCGGCCCTCTCGGCGTGGTCGCCGGCCCGGATGGGAGCGTTTACGTGGCCGACGCGGAAGCTGCGCGCGAGGGACCATGGGGTTTGCGCGGCTACGGGCGCGTGTGGCGAGTGCAAGACCTCGACGGCGATGGCGTCGGCGAGAAAAAGACCGTGGTGATCAAGGATCTTCCCAACGGGAGGCACAACACCAACGGGATGGCCTTCGGTCCAGACGGGATGCTCTACGTGACGAATGGCAACGCGACGGACGACGGTCTGGAAGGCGGCGAATACGAGGTCGACCCCTGGGGCGGCTCACTCATCCGGATCGATCCGAACTGGAAGAACGTCTCGGCGGCGGATCTCAACCCGCGCAGATCGCTGATCGCGCAAGGTTGGCGCAACGTCTACGACGTCGCGTTCTCTCCCATCGATCCGACCAAGGCTTTCGTGCCGATGAACGGCATCGACGACGCTCGCAAGGGGTCCACCGGCGAGAACCCCGCGGACCCGGACCTAGAGGACTCCGATGACCTTCTGTTCATGACCGATATCGACGATTCCAAGATCGAGGACTTCGGTTACCCGAGTTGTCTGTACAACGTCGGGGAGAAGGGCGATCTGAAGCCGTACGACAGCCCAAATCCCGACGTGATCAAGAAGTTCGGCGCCTGCAACGAGCGCAAGGTCCCCCGACCCGTCTCGTCCTTCGGTCTGCACACATCCTCGGACGGTCTTGAGTTCCAAAGAACCGACAACTGGGGCGACGACTACTCAAACGATCTGTTCGTCGCGGAATGGGGAAGCCTGTTCGGACCTCCGCGTGGTCACGACGTGGTCAGGGTTCAACTCAACGAGGCCGGAACGAAGGTCGAATCGCAAGAGGTCTTCTTGTTCGGGCCGGTTCCCCTCGACCTCACGTTCGATCCGAACGGAGTCATGTACGTCGCCGATTACGGCGGCTCGATCCTGCGAGTCGACCGAGTTCCCTAACCCACATCCAGCTCGAGTGTGCGCAGGCGGACAGTGGTTCGCGCTGTGCGCACACTCGGCGTTCGATTCTAGGCGACGGGGGAGCCGGGGTCGGCTCCTTCTTCAACTTGTAGGAGCCGGACGAGACCGTCCGAATCGAACGTTCCGAGCACAAGGAACTGACTCTTGAAGCCCGCGATGCGTTTCTCCCCGAGGTTGATCGCGGCAACCACCAGGCGACCCTCGAGCTCTGCCTTTTCGTAGTGGGCTACCTGCGCGCTCGTCGTTAGCTCGCCCACGGTGGGGCCGAAGTCGACAGTCAGCTTGTAAGAAGGCTTCCGGGCTTCGGGGAAATCTTCGACCTTGATCACGCGCCCCGCCCGGATGTCCAGAGCGAAGAAACCTTCCCCTCCAACGTCGGGCTTGCGGGGCTCATCAGGCGTGTACATGAGCCAAACCTAATGGGACCGCCCGATAGGTTCGAACCATGCCCGAGTTGCCGGAAGTCGAAAGCGTGCGCAAACAGCTCGACCCGGAACTGTCGGGACGAAGGATCGAAGAGGTCTGGTACGACCCTCACGCGGCCATCCCGCGCCAGTTCGTCGACGTCGAGAGCGCGGTAGGCCGAACGATCGAACGGGTCGGCCGCCGAGGAAAGTTCTTGATCTCACCGCTCGATGGCGGATTGGAGCTCGTGATGCACCTGGGGATGACGGGGGCATTCAGGTTCGACTTCGAGGACCCGTACGTTCGAGCCCGCCTTTGGCTCGACGACGGCCGGGTGCTCTCCTTCCGAGACGTACGCCGTTTCGGCCGCGTGGCAGTCGTCCGAGCGGGCGTCTACGACGCGATCCCAACCTTGGCGATGATGGGTCCCGAGCCGCTCTCCGAGGACTTCGACCCGGATGCCTTCGCGAGGGAGTTGGCGCGCACCACCGCGCAGGTGAAGCCGTTCCTCCTATCGCAGCGTCCCGTTGCCGGCGTTGGGAACATCTATGCGGACGAGGCCCTCTGGCGCGCTCGGATCCATCCGGCATCAAGACGCGTCGGACGAGCGCGCGCAGTTGAACTTCACGGCGCGATACGCGACGTCTTATCGGAGTCGATCGAACGTGAAGGCACAACATTTCGCGACTTCCAGATGATCAACGGCGAATCCGGCCGCAATGCCGCCTTCCTCGCCGCCTATGGACAGGGCGGTCGTCCGTGCGCGCGATGCGGAACGGCGATGCGCAAGATCGTGCTTGGAGGGCGCGCAACTACCTATTGCCCTCGCTGCCAACGCGCTTGACTTCGCTCGTTTCGGTTGCCGCGTAACTGGGCAGATATTCCCAAAATCGAGACAGGAATTCGGTGCGGCGGCAGCCAAGCCTGACTTGAGGGGATGACGCACACGCGTCGGCTTATCCAGGGAGGTGTTATGCGCACCAAGTTTCTAGCGACCACATCGGTCGCGATCTTGTCGGCACTGGCAATAATGAGTTCGGCCTGGGCTGCGCCGAACGACACGTACTTCAACAAGCAGTGGGGGCTCGTTAAGGTCCAGGCAGAGCAGGCTTGGGCTACCACGAACGGAACGGGCGCACTGGTCGCCGTCATCGACACCGGCGCCGACCTCACGCACCCGGATCTCGATGCGAACCTCGTCACCTTTTCGGACGCCGACTTCGTCGACCCTAATGGCGGCGACGGAGCGCAGGATCAGAACGGACACGGTACTCACGTCTCGGGGATCATTGCGGCGGAAACCGGTAACGGAATTGGAGTGGCGGGGGTCGCGCCCGGAGCGAAGGTCCTGCCGGTGCGAGTCCTCGATGCCGATGGCTCCGGCACAACCGACGTCATCGCCGATGGCATCCGCTACGCAGCGGACAAGAACGTCGACGTCATCAACCTGTCGCTCGGAATCATGTCCGGCGTCGACCAAGTTGCGAAGATCATCGGCTCACTCGACACCGTTTACTCGGCGATCGACTACGCGGTCTCCAAAGGAGTTGTCGTAGTGATCGCAGCGGGCAATGACTCGGCGCCCCTTTGCGCGGAGCCGTCGGGTCACCCCCAGGTGATCTGCGTCGGTGCAACCGATAACAACGACATTCGCAGCTTCTACTCGAACTCCGACCCCACCATGACTAAGAAGTTCGTTGTGGCGCCGGGTGGGGGCGCCTTGACCTGCGCCGGGGACATCTTCTCGACTTACCTGCGCAGCCTGCCTGCCAGCGTTTGCTCCCCGGAGGCCGGTTACGAGGCTCTCGCCGGGACGTCGATGGCGGCTCCGCATGTGGCGGGGGTTGCGGCCCTCCTTGCGGCGAAGGGCCTGACGGCATCCGCCATCGTGGATTGCATCGTCGGCCACACCGACGACCTCGGCATCCCTGGACGAGACCCGATCTATGGGTACGGTCGAGTGAATGCACTCAAAGCGGTCACGGGGTGCTGACGGACTAGTAACAAATTGCTTCAATCTCAGGGGGGCCGGGAACCCGGCCCCCCTTCTGCATCGTCTGACTATTCACATAGTCGTTTCGATAGTCGATGCTAGGAAGGTGAGACCTGTGCGGTTTGTCCTTGCGACGCTCCTGGCGTCTGTTCTTTTGGTCCCCTCTGCCGGCGCCCAGACGGGTCCCGGAGCCGGAGCCGACCTATCCCTGAGCCTGGTCAAACCGGCCACCACCCCCCTGGTGGGCGACGTCTTTGATCTCGTCACGACCGTCAGAAACGACGGCCCCGAAACCGCACCTGAGGCCTTCTTCTCCAATTACCTCCCGCAAGAGCTCGAACTGAAGTCGATCACGTCATCGGACCCGGCCGACTCCTGTGGCGTCGACCAGCCGTTCCCCGAGGCTTATGCGAGCCGGGATCAGGCCTCCCGCCCGGATGGCTCGACCAGTTCTGGGTCCGCTCCCGCTGGAAAAGGCATGGCTTATTCCGGCGGCGGGGCCGCCGCTTGCTCTCTCGGAGATATGGCGCTCGGCGACCAAGCTGTGATCACGATGACGGTCAAGCGCATCGGAGCGCGTGAGTCGTACAACTCCGGGTGGGTTGGATCGAACGTGGACGACCCCGATTACAACGACAACTACACAGAGCTCTACCTCGAAGCCGACAAATCGCACCCCGCAGACATCGGCGTGCTCCTGACAACTAGTTCGAAGTCGCCTGACGTTGGCGGTGCTTTCGCCATCAAGGCAGAGGTTACGAACAACGGTCCTTCGACAGCCGACTCGGTGACATTGGTCGATTCCATCTTCGACGGAATGGATCTCGGCGAGGTCACGGCCGAACGCGCCGGCGACACCTGCGAGATCAACGAGTACCCCGGATACCAGGACCCAGGTACAGAGGGACCTGCCTACGGTGGCTATTCAGAGGTTGTCTGCTCGTTGGCTCCACTGGCGCGGAATGCGACCGCGACGTTCACGATCAACGTGACCCGCACCACGGCATGGGAGATCTACAACAACGCTTGGGCGATCTCGTCCAACTACGACGAGAACTACGAGAACGATTACGGATTCGTCCAGATCCCGGCCGATCCTTCCGTGACGTCGGATCTGTCTCTGAAGATGAGCGGACCGGACACCACGCCTCTTGTCGGCGACACGTTCGATCTGAACGTCACCCTCTCGAATGACGGGCCCTCACAAGCAGGGGACGTCTGGGTCTCCGACTATCTTCCACCGAGCCTCGAGTTCGTCTCTACTACGCCGGCCGACCGATGCACTTACAACGACTCCGGTCCCTATCCCCTCGCGGGCGGTCCTGCGAGCGATGCTGCGGTAAAGGGTGGAGAGTCCTATTACCCGGGATGGGGCAACGGGTTGTACTGCGACATCGGTGCCCTTCCGGCGGGAGAGTCGACGACGTTCTCGGTAACCGTGACGCGAGTCAACGCGTGGGAAACCTGGAACAGCAGCTGGGTCTCCAGCTCTAACTACGACCCCAACTACGAGAACAACTACTCGGACATGATGATCGAGGCCGACAAGTCGCACCCCGCCGATCTAGGCGTGAAGATGACGGCGCCCGAGAACCCGGAGGTGGGCTCGGACTTCGACTTCGTGATCGAAGCGACCAACAACGGTCCTTCTGATGCGAACAACGTCGTCGTTTCCGACTACATCCCCTATGGGACCGAATTCAGGGCCGTGACCTCGAGCGACTCAAACGACGTCTGCCAGTACACCGACTACCCGACCTATGAAGGCGATTCGTCCGGCGGCGGGGTTGCAAAGCCGGCCGAGGAGAACCTCCGACCGAGCTTCTACGGGTTCCAGCAGCTCGACTGCGAGCTCGGCACCCTGGCAGCAGGCGAGACGGCAACCATCAACATCACCGTCAATCGCACCATCGAGTACGAGATCTGGAACAGCGCGTGGATCATGGGCGCGAACTACGACGAGAACTTCGACAACGACTACGCCTCAGTCCTCGTCGGCGGCGAGCCCTATCCAGGCGCCTGCTCGGATGAAGGCGAGGTCGATGGAACGAAGGGGTCCGATGACATCGTCGTCGGGGACTGCGACATCAAGACCGGCGGTGGAGCCGACTCGATCGGTGTCGTGCCCAGCAGCGAAGGTGGTCGCTCGTCCAACGTTTTCGCCGGAAAGGGACGCGACAACATCTCGGTCGACGTCGCGCTCGGAGCCACATCTCAACGCTTCATCCAGGTCAACGGCGGGGATGGCGATGACACGATCACGATCACGGTGGCACCGGGAGCCGGGGCAGCGACGATCGTCGTCAACGGCGATGCTGGAAACGACGCGGTAATGGTGAACGCACCCGCGGGGGCCTCCGGATTGCGCATCCTTATCAAGGGAGGCAGCGGGAACGACTCCGTGGGCCCGACCGGAACATCCAACGGACAAGGCGTCACCGGGCTCTCGCTACGCGGCGGAGGCGGAAAAGACATCCTCCAAGGTGGCGACGGCGACGATCTTCTGACCGGTGGATCCGGCCTCGACCGTCTGTTCGGCGGCCTCGGCGACGATGAGATGCGTGGGGGCCGCGGCCCCGACGTGTGTCGCGGAGGGCCCGGGAGAAACGCTTACAAGACCTGCTGACGCTTCCTGTTTCCCCAGGTCAGGACCAGTAAGGCTCGAGAAGGTGCCATGATTCTCGTATGGATCGTGCTGCAGCAACGAGCGCCTCACGCGACTTGATCGACAACGTCGAGAAGGTCATACGGGGAAAGCGAGCGAAGGTCCAAGCTGCAGCCACCGCTCTGTTCGCGGGTGGACACCTGCTGATCGAGGACGTTCCCGGGGTCGGGAAGACGATGCTGGGGCGGGCCCTGGCGCGCTCCATCAGAGGATCCTTCAAGCGGATCCAGGCCACCCCGGACCTGCTCCCGAGCGATGTCACCGGCACCTCCGTCTACAACCAATCCGGGGCGAGCTTCGAGTTCATCCCCGGCCCCCTCTTCGCGAACGTGGTTCTAGTGGATGAGATCAATAGGACGACGCCTCGGACCCAGTCCGCTTTGCTCGAGGCGATGGACGAGAACGCAGTGACGGTGGACGGCGTCAGGCACGCTCTTCCCGATCCGCTCTTCGTGGTGGCGACGCAGAACCCGCTCGAGCATCACGGAACGTACCCACTGCCGGAAGGGCAACTCGACCGATTCGCTATCTCGATGGACCTCGGCTACGCAAGCGAAGACACCGAGCGCGAGATCGTCAGGGCCCAGCTTCTGTCCCACCCCATCGACGATCTCGAAGGGGTCCTCGATCCGGATGAGGTTGCAGCGATCCGGAAGGTGGTGCGTGCGACTCACGTTTCCGATGAGGTGCTCGATTACGCGCTCAGGATCACAGCTGCGACGCGGAAGCACCCCGATCTCGAACTCGGCGCAAGCCCGCGCGCTTCGATCATCCTCGTTCGATGTGCTCAGGCGCGCGCTTTGATCGACGGACGTGACTTCGTGGTGCCCGACGATGTGAAAGCTCTGGCCGTGCCGGCGCTCGCGCATCGCGTGTTGGCGACAGCCGGCCTGAGGTTCGAGCGGGGCAGGACCACGGCTGCGGTGAAAGAGGTGATCCAGAACACGCCGGTGCCCGTGACCACCATCCAGCCTCAGTGAAGCGCAAGATCGGTAAGCGGACGATAAGCGCTGTTGGAGTGGCCGCTCTGCTCTTCCTCGCCGCCTCCACTGCGCAAGCCGGCTGGTTGTTCGTGATCGCGGCCGCCGTTCTCGGCCTGGTGGTTGGATCGTTCTTCGTTCGTCACAGCCTCTCGAAGCTCACCATCACGAGGGCCGTGCCTCGGCGGGCTCGCGTCGGCGACGACATCCGGGTTGGGCTGATTGTGAACAACTCGGGGACGAGGCACTCTCCGCTTCTTCGACTTGAAGATCGCCACGTCGCCTATGACCCCGCGAAGGTCGTGATCGAATCGCTCGGGCCCAAGGAAACCGCACACGTCGAGTTGGTGCGCTCGCTGAACCGGCGCGGCCACTTCGAGTCGGGTCCTCTCAATCTCTTCTCCGGCTACCCGTTCGGTTTCGTGCGGTCGAGTCGCACGATCGACATCCCGACAGAGATAACCGTCGTGCCGCGCTGGGTTGAGTTGCGCTATTTCCCGATCCTCGAGCCGTCTTCATCGCCGTCGGACGTGCTGCACGAGAGGGCGAGGACCGGCGCGGGTGAGCAATACCTGGGGGTTCGCGAGTATCGCCCCGGCGACCCGCCTCGGGCGGTTCACTGGCGATCAACTGCCCGCGCGGGCAAGCTGATAGTTCGAGAGTTCGAAGAGGAGGTTGCCAGCCGAGTCGCGCTGGTGATCGCCGGCGATGACGTCGGTGCCCCGCCGGATTCCGCTTACGAGATGCTCATCGCGGCGGCAGCTTCCATAGGCATCTACGCGATAGTCACGGGTCACCCCGTCGAGATGGCGCGGCCCGGGCCCGATGGGAGCCCGGCGCGGATCTCCGAGCCCGATCGCTTCGCGATCCTCGATTGGCTCGCCCGCGCGGAAGCGGGCGACTCCGACCTGGAGGAACTCGCATCGACGGTGCTGACGGGGATGGGGCGGAGAGGCACGGTCGTCTTGCTCTCCACCGGCCGTGGGGATGCCACGGCGTCGATCCCGGACGCGGTGCGTGCGATCCAAACGGCCGGGTCTCGAGCGATCGTGATCGCGACGGAACCGAGCGGCTGGCTTGAAGGCCCCGACAAGTCGGGGCGGCCTACCGAAGTGGGGGCAGGACGCGCTCCGCTCAAGGTGCTTACGAGAGGAGGTGACCTCCGCAGATGCCTGGAAGGGTGACCGAGATGATCCGGAACGCGAACCGGACGCGGCAACCCGAGGACTCGATCCCTCTCCGGCTGACCGTGATGGCGGCGGTCATGACCGGAGCGTTGGCGTTGGCGGTCGAGGGCGCGATCTCCGCGGGAACGCTGGTCGTGCTTTTCATCCTGCTGCCGTTCGGCTACTGGATCTCCTACGTTCGCCGCGGGAAGGACAACTGGTTCATCAAGATCGGCCTCACGGTCTTCGCGCTATTCGCTCTCATCAGATTCTTTGGGCAACTGCGAGGGATCGTGAGCCTCGACGAGGTTCGATTCCCGCTTGCCGACCTGTTCCTCTGGGTTCAGGTGCTTCACGGATTCGATCTGCCGGCCCGCAAGGACTTGAACTTCTCGCTGGGATCGTCGCTAACGCTGATGGCGGCCGCAGGCTCACTCAGCCAGAACATGACGTACGCGGTTCTGCTGGGCTTCTACGGGATCTTCGCCATCGCTGCGCTGATACTGATCCATCGTTCCGAGCTTGAAGAGGAAGCCGTTGCCTCCGTCGGTCCAAAGAAAAGGTCGAGGAGGTTCGGTGGACCTCCTCCCGCCACGGGCGATCTCGCTCGCGCTTTCGCCGCCACTGCCGCTGCGGGCATCCTTCTGTTTCTCGTGATCCCGCAGCCGTCGGGTATCCGAACCTTCGCTCTTCCCTTCGAACTGGGCGGAGGGTTCGGCGGCTTTCCCACGGAGGGCGGTATCGCTAACCCGGGTTTCGACGGCCAAGCGGCTGGAAGCCGAGCCAGTGGGAACGCCTTCTACGGTTTCAACGACCGCCTCGATCTACGGGTGAGGGGAGAGCTGAACGATGGCTTGGTGATGAGGGTTCGCTCCTCGGCCCCCGCGATGTGGAAGGGCGTCCTGTTCGACTCTTACGACGGTTCGAGCTGGACGACGGTCGGAGCGGACGAGGCGGTCCCTTTAGGCAGTGCTCCTCCCTATGCCTATCCGCCTCTGCTCCGCAGCCTCGGGCCGCGCGCGACCGTGTCGCAAACCTTCTACGTCGAAGCGGAGCAGCCGAACGTCGTTTTCGCTGCGGGCCAGCCCGATACGGTTTGGTTCGATGGTCCGGTGAGCATCGACAGTCTCGGCGGCTTGAGGACGGCGGCGACGCTCACTCCGGGATCGGTTTACAGCGTCGTGTCGACAAGGGGCGCGGCCAACCCCGATCAGCTTCGGGCGCTCGAACCTGCGGTGAACATCCCGGACAACGTTCAACAGTTCATGAGCCTGCCGGCCTCGGTGCCACAACGGGTCGGCGATCTGGCGCAACGCATCACGGCGGGAGCGACCAACGACTACGACCGCGTCAAGGCGATCGAGAACTGGCTAGACGAGAATTACCTCTATTCGATCAACTCTCCGGTTCCGCCCCAGGGCCGCGACGCCGTCGACCATTTCTTGTTCGACACGAACGTCGGTTTCTGCGAGCAGTTCGCGTCGGCGACCGCGGTGATGTTGCGGTCGCTCGGCATCCCGGCCCGGCTCGTTGCCGGATACACGCCGGGCAGTCACAACCCGTTCACCGGGTACTACGAGGTGCACAACTCCGATGCGCATACTTGGGTGGAAGCTTGGTTCCCTCGTTATGGCTGGTACGAATTCGATCCGACTTTCGGTATCCCCCCGGCCGCTGAAGACCTGGCGTCGAACGTCCCTCTTGCCCGCTTGGTGGGGGCGATCGCCGACAAACTGAGCGATCTGGGGGCGCTGGGCGATGCATTGAAAGGAGCGCTTGCCGTTGCGATGGTGGCAACGCTTGGCGTCGGCGCTTGGCTTGCGCGCAAGAAGCTCCGGCCGGCCGCAACCCCCGCCGAGGCTCCGGCCCTCGCTCCCGGCCCCGTTACTCGGGCCTTCCGACGGTTCGAGGAAGCCGTGGCGGCTCGGGGATCGCCGCGCAAACCCCCCGAGACCGCCGCAGAGCTCATCAGGCGAGCGGGAGGTCGAGGACGCCCGGCGGCCGGAGAAGCTCTTCGAACGTTCGAGCGCGAGAGGTATGGAGCAGACGAACCGTCTGATGAAGAGGCGCGGGCGGCCGTCGAGGAGCTCGAGCGGCTTGCTTCGGAGAACGGTGGCTCATCGATCGCTGGGGTCCATCGCTCGAAATAGCTAGCCAGGCGCGAGCGCGGGTGCGACCATAAGCGCCCCGCGCTCGAAAGGTCTATGGATGTCGTTGCCACCCGAGATGTCGAGCAGACGACATGTTGCCGCGCGCAGGAGGGCAGCGCGGAGACGGATGTACGCGCGGCGACGGAGGACCGTTTTTCTTGGACTCGTCCTGCTGGGCGGCACGTTCGGGGCACGCGCTCTGTTGACGGACGAGCCCAAGCTGACGAGGACTGGTCTGCAGGCAGGCCGACCTGAAGTCACGACCGATCCGACTCCCAACGCTCCGGTGGAGGGGAAAGATCCGCTCTTCCCGATCAAGCACGTCGTCTTCATCGTCAAAGAGAACCGCACGTTCGACAACTACTTCGCGAGGTATCCGGGGGCCGAGGGAACCAAGACGGGAAAGTTGTCGAACGGGGATGTGATCCCCCTCGAGGAGGCCGCCGACGTGTTCACGCCGGACCTCGGGCACAGCTTCTACGACGGTCTCACCGGCATCAACGGCGGACGGATGGATGGTTTCGACAAGGTCACCAACAACGAAACCTTGAACGGATACACGTCTTTCACCCGCGAAGGGATCCCCAACTATTACGCGTATGCCGAGAATTTCGTCCTCGGCGATCACATGTTCTCGTCGATGTACGGCCCGACCTTTCCCGAGCACCTCTACACGATCGGGGCGCAAGCAGGCCGCGTCACCGGCAACAAGCTCGAAACGAACGCGCCCGGGGGTTACTGCGCCGACCCGGGGGAGACCGTTTACAGATTCGTGAAGATGAGCAACGACGAGACGAAACTCGTGATGGCGGCCGAAGAACAAGTCAATGTCGATGTGATCAGCGACTACTGGGAGCGGGTGCGTGCATGCTTCGACTTCGAAGTGTTGCCTGACCATCTCGATGCCAAGAAGATCTCGTGGCACTACTACGCCGACGACGGCTCGTGGATGAACGCGATGCTCGCTATCGACCACATGTACAACTCAGCTCACTGGGGCCGAGACATAACTCAGGAGGAGGACCTCGTTCCGGACATCGAGAACGAGAAACTCGAGCGAGTTTCGTGGGTGGTGCCGGGACCGGGGGTCAACGAGCACCCGGGGGGGCCGAGCGTTTGTGTCGGCGAGAACTGGACCGTCGATGTCGTCAACAGGATCATGCAGTCGAAGTATTGGAAGAGCACCGCGATCTTCCTGGTCTGGGACGATTTCGGGGGCTTCTACGACCATGTGCCGCCCCCGCACTACGACATCATGGGCCTCGGCCCCCGAGTGCCTTTCCTGGTCATCTCGCCCTGGGCGAAAGAGGGTTACGTGGACAAAACGACCTATGAATTTTCGTCCGTCCTCAAGTTCATCGAGACGATCTACGGGCTTCCCTGCATGACCGACAGGGACTGTCAGGCCGGCAATCTGATGAACGCTTTCGACTTCACGCAGGACGTCTCTCCGAAATCGCGCAGACTGATCCTCGAGCAACGCGATTGCACGGGATTGCCGCAGAAGATCAAGGACGCGTACAAGAAGAAAGGAACCGACGCGTTCTACGCGTTAGGAGATTGAATCTCCCAATAGAAAGCTAAGCGCCGCAGTCTGCGGGGATCGTGATGGTCTGACCTACCGAGATCAATGTCGGGTCGGCGATGTCGTTGACCTCCGCAAGCAGGTCGGCGGCCTCGGGGTCGCCACATTTCTTCTGGGCGATCAAACGCAACGTGTCGCCCTTCTGGACGACGTACTCCTCACCCTCCACCGTCGGCGCGGTGGTTTCCTGCACCGTGGGCTGGGCAGTCGGAGTCACCTCGACCTGAGGTTGCTGGGCCGCCTGTAGCTGTTCTTGCAGGGATGCGTTCTCGTCTCGTGCGTCCGCAAGCTGCCCTTGGAGGGTCTTGACCTTGTCGGCGTCGTCGCTGCCGCCGCCGCCCAAAGCTCTGCCAGCGAGGAAGGCGAGAAGAAGCGCGACCCCCAGCACGGCCACCCGGCCCCAGAGGACCCTCGGGCGCGGGGCTCTGTCGTCGTAGTCATAGTCGTACTCGTATGAAGGCGCGGGCTCGGGTTCGTAAGGCTTAAGGGGCTCCGTCATCCGATTGTCCGTCAAGCTCTCTCCCAGGCCAGCGTTGCTCGGTCAGTTCAAGACTAGCCCGAATGGCCTGGTCGGAGCGGGTGGACCGTCTCAGCCCTGCCGCATCCGGTCCAGATAGGCCTTGTCGAAAGCCTTGATGAAGACCCTGACCGCCCTACCGCTGCGGGCCAGGTCGGCCGGATCGAGGTTGGGCACCGTATCGGTCGAAGAGTGATAGTCCGGATCGTCCCCGCTCCAGACGTAGCTGGCGGAGATCCCACCGTGCTCGAAGGGCCCGTTGTCCGAGCAGTCGCACGAGGTCCGGAAAACCGCGGGGAAACCCTTTGCTCGCAGCCGGTTGTAGAGGGTCCGCGCGACCACGTCGCCCGCGATGCCGGAGTTTCCGACGATCAACCCGCCATCCGAGATCATGTCGACGGAGATCATCCCCGCCAATCTGTCGCGGCCGTCGGCTCCCAACCGGTTCACGAAGGTCCTCGACCCAACATGGTGCGTGCCGTCGTTCCCATACTCCTCGGATCCGAATACGACGAAAGTGATCCAGCGCGCTTGCTCTTTGCCGGCGACGAGACGCGCTAGCTCAAGTGTCGCGGCAACTCCGGAAGCGTTGTCGTTGGCGCCGGGAGACGCGGGAACCGTATCCATGTGCCCGCCGACAACGAACGGGTATCGCTTGGCGCCCGGCCAGCGCGCGACAACGTTTCGTGATGTGCCGGAATCGACCGAGAACTTCTGAACGTGCACGTCGTATCCGAGTGAGCGGAACTCCGCGGCGGCGTAGCGCGCTGCGGCGGTCTCGTTCGCTGAAGTTCGGGTGCGCACGCCGATGTCTCCGGCGAGTTTTCTGAGATGAGCCATAGCCCGCCGCTTGGAGAACCGGTCCAGATCCCGACCCGAAAAGTCGCCACCCGTCTGAGTTGTGATCCCAGCGCTGCGGATGTGAGGTGAGTCGTTCCACTCGGCGGCCGTCGTCGTCGTGAGTGCGGCAACCAGGACGAGCATGAGGGCCGCTTTCACTCAACTAGAGTAGCCCTCCGATGGCGGAGAAAAACAAACCCCCGATCCCAACTGGATGGGCGCAACGCGGCGCAAAGCTCGCGGGGCAGACGGGGAAGTCGGCCGCTCGTTTCTTGGGAACGCGAGCCAAAGCCTTCGCCGCTCCCGCCCGTGCCGGCGAGTTTCTCGACGGATTCCACCAGGCGACCGCTCAGCAACTCGTGCAGATGCTCGGCGAGATGAAGGGCGCCGCGATGAAGGTTGGACAGCTAGCCTCCTTCTACGAATTCGCGGCCCCCGGGGAATACCTATCGACCTATCGGGACGCTCTCACGATGCTTCAGAACTCGGCCCCACCGATGGATCCCGAGGCGTCGAAGGCAGTGATCAAGGAAGAGTTCGGCCGTCCCGTCGAGGAGGTGTTCGCAACCTTCGAAGACGAAGCCGTTGCCGCCGCTTCGATAGGGCAGGTCCATAGGGCCACCCTCCACACGGGCGAGACGGTTGCAGTCAAGGTTCAATACCCGGGCGTCGACGAGGCCGTGCGAGCCGACATGAAAAACGTCTCGGCGATGACGAAGATCGCGGTAGCTATCGCTCCGAACCTCGATCCAAAGGATGTAGCGAACGAGGTCAAGGAGCGCGTCTTCGAAGAGCTCGACTACCGGCGAGAGGCCGCCAACCAAGCGAAGTTCGCCGAGTTGTTCGAGGGCCACCCCTTCGTCGTCGTACCGAAGGTCTATCCCGAGTACTGCCGGACCCGGGTGATAACCCAGGAGTTCATAGAGGGCGAGCGTTTCACCGCGGCGTTCGACTGGGATCAAGACCGGAAGAACCGCCTTGGCGAGATCTTGTTCCGTTTCTTCTACGGAAGTCTGAACCGGTTCCTGATCTTCTCGGCGGATCCACATCCCGGCAACTACGTCTTGTTGGATGACGGGCGCGTCGCGATGCTCGACTTCGGACTCGTTAGGGCCGTCGATCCCGGGACGCTGACGCTCCTACTCGAGATCGTCCAAGGTCTCATCCACAACGACAAGCAGCGGAGCCGTGAGGCGCTCGAAGGCATGGGCGTCCTCAATCGCAAGACCCCCGAGCTCGATGCGATCTGGGAACACCTGAAGATGCTGAACGCTCCAGTGCTCGAAGATCGCGAGTTCACGATCGATCCGCCGCTCGTTCAAGGGATCGCGGCAGCGGGCTTCGATCCCCGTTCCAAAGCCTTCAACACACTTCGAAAGGTGGGCATCCCCGGCGTCATGGTCACGTTCAACCGCATGAGTTTCGGCGTGGCCTCGCTACTCGCTCGACTTGAGGCCACCCAGAACTGGCAAGCGATCGCGCGCGAGCTATGGGCCGGCGAGCCTTCCCGAACCGAACTTGGGAAGCAAGAACAGGCCTGGCTCGCCAAGGCTCATCCCGATCTGGTTCCCCCGCTCTCTGGGGGCCGCGGAGGGAACGAAAGCTGAGCGAGTCGGCGGTTGCCGTTTCCGACCTCGTCAAGCGGTACCCGAAGTCGCCCGTCAACGCGGTCGATGGGATCTCGTTCGAGGTAGGTCATGGGGAGGTCTTCGGCCTTCTCGGACCCAACGGCGCGGGGAAGACGACCACGGTAGGCGTCCTGACGACCCGCGTGCGGCCCACCAGCGGTTCCGCCTTCGTCAACGAGATAGACGCGGTGCGGGAGCCCGTCCGCGTGCGCAGCCAGCTCGCGGTCGTTCCCCAGAGGAACAACCTCGATCGAGCGCTTTCGATCCGAAGGAATCTGATCTTCCACGCGGCCTACCACGGCATGCCCGCCCGAACCCGAGCGTCCAGAGCGGACGAGCTTCTGGATCAATTCGGGCTGCTCGAACGCGCCGACACGAAACCGGATTTCTTCTCTGGTGGCCAGGCTCAGCGCGTGATGATCGCGAGAGCTCTCATGCACGATCCCAAGGTCTTGTTCCTCGACGAGCCGACGACGGGTCTCGATCCCGCAGCCCGCTTATTCGTCTGGGATCGACTTCGTGAGCTGCAGGAACGAGGAGTGACACTGTTCCTGACGACGCACGACATGGAGGAAGCGGAGTCGCTTGCCGACCGCGTCGGGATCATGGACCACGGCAAACTCCTCGCGCTCGACACGCCCAGCGTTCTCGTGAGATCACTCCCAGGACGAAGCACGCTGGAACTCACGATCCGCGGACTCCAGGGGGTTTCCGTTGCCGAGGTCGTCGCAGCACTGGCCGCTTTGGGAGGCGTAGAGCGCGTGGAGGAACAGCCTGCGTCCCTGGAAACCTCCACCCCCGAATCCGGTGCCGGACCCGATCTCACGGTTCTGCGCCTTTACCTCGCAGGTGAGGCGTCTCCGATGGTGGCCCCAGTCGCCGCGCTGCTCGATGAGAAGGATCTGTCCTTGACCGACGTTTCACTAGGCACCGCAACCCTCGAAGACGTCTTCATCGACCTGACCGGCCGGACTCTCCGGTGACCGCGTCTACTGAAGTGATGACAGAGGTCGGAACGACTCAAGGGCGCGCGTTCCTCGCGGTGCTATCTCGCGATCTTTACGTCACCGGCAAGGAGCTCCCCGTGTTTCTCGCGCAGGTGATACTGCAGCCGCTCTTCCTGTTGCTCGTGTTCGGCAAGATCCTCGGCAGCCTCGGTTACACGCGGCCCGGATATTCGGATCTGCTGTTTCCGGGTCTTCTGGCGCTGACCGCGGTAGTCACTGGGATGCAGACGCTCGCGTTCCCTCTCGTCGCGGAGTTCGGGTGGACCAAGGAGATCGAGGACCGTCTTCTCGCTCCGATGTCCACCGGTCTCGTCGCGGCCGAGAAAGTGATGTTCGCATCTCTGCGGGCCTTGACCGCAACGCTGATCATGATCCCGGTCGGCATCTTGGTTCTCGGCTCGATCCCATGGTCGTGGAGCCGTTTCCCGCTGTTCCTCCTCGTAGTGGTCTTGGGAACCCTCGTTGGCGCGGGCATCGGCTTGGTCCTCGGCACGTTCGTAACGCCGGCGCGGATCAACATCCTGTTCTCACTCGTCTTCACTCCGCTGCTGTTCACCGGCTCGAGTCAGTACCCGTGGCCTTCGTTGGACAGCATCCGCTGGTTCCAGGTGTTGTCCGGGATCAATCCGATGACTTATGTGAGCGAGGGGATGAGGGCCGCCCTCGTGCCTTCGGTTCCGCACATCCGGCCCCTGATCTCGGTCGGCGTGCTGATCGTCGCGATTGGAGCGCTCATGTTCGTTGGGACCCGAGGGTTCTACAAGCGGGCCGTCGACTAGGACGGGTCCTCGTTCCGAAAGGCCTCGGTCAGGTGCCGACGTAATCCGCGAGGTGCTCGCCGGTGAGAGTGGAACGGGCGGCGACGAGGTCGGCGGGCGAGCCCTCGAAAACGATCAGGCCGCCATCGTGGCCGGCGCCGGGGCCGAGGTCGATGATCCAGTCGGCGTGGGCCATGACTGCAAGGTGGTGCTCGATGACGATGACCGACTTGCCGTCCTCGACGAGCCGGTCGAGCAGGCCCAGCAGCTGCTGGACGTCGGCGAGATGGAGTCCGGTGGTCGGCTCATCGAGGACGTAGACGCCGCCCTTCTCACCCATGTGGGTTGCCAGCTTGAGCCGCTGCCGTTCGCCGCCGGACAGCGTGGTGAGCGGTTGACCGAGTGTGAGGTAACCGAGGCCGACATCGGAGAGCCGCTCGAGGATCGAGTGCGCGGCCGGCGTGTGGGCCTTTCCCGCGCCGAAGAACTTCTCGGCTTCCGTTACCGACATCGCGAGCACCTCGGTGATGTCGCGCCCGCCCAACTTGTACTTCAGCACCGAAGCTTGGAACCGCTTCCCCTCGCACTCCTCGCAAGTGGTGGCGACACCGGCCATCATGCCGAGATCGGTGTAGATGACGCCGGCGCCGTTGCAGTTGGGGCACGCGCCCTCGGAGTTAGCGCTGAAAAGCGCCGGCTTCACATCGTTGGCCTTCGCGAACGCCTTGCGGATCGGCTCGAGCAGTCCGGTGTACGTCGCCGGGTTGCTGCGGCGCGAGCCGCGGATGCCGGCCTGGTCGATCGACACCACCCCGTCCCGTCCCGCCACCGAGCCGTCGATCAGCGAGCTCTTGCCGGAGCCCGCGACGCCTGTGAGGACGACGAGCACACCGAGCGGGATGTCGACGTCGACCTTGCGCAGGTTGTTCGTGTCGGCGCCGCGGACCTCGAGCTCGCCGGTGGGCTTCCGCACCTCCGGCTTGAGTCCCGCCCGGTCGTCGAGATGGTGACCCGTGATCGTGTCGCTGGCGCGCAGCCCCTCGACGGTGCCCTCGAACACGACCTCGCCGCCGGCAGTACCGGCGCCGGGGCCGAGGTCCACGACGTGGTCGGCGATCGCGATCGTGTCGGGCTCGTGCTCGACGACAAGCACCGTGTTGCCTTTGTCACGCAATCGCAGCAGCAGGTCGTTCATCCGCTCGACGTCATGGGGGTGCAGCCCGATGGTCGGCTCGTCGAAGACGTAGGTGACGTCGGTGAGCGAGGAGCCGAGGTGGCGGATCATCTTGGTGCGCTGCACCTCGCCGCCAGACAGCGTGCCGGTGGGCCGGTCGAGCGAGAGATAGCCGAGCCCGATCTCGGCGAACGAATCGAGTAGGTGCTGCAGCCCGGCGAGCAGAGGGGCCACCGACGGCTCCTTGAGGCCTCGGAGCCAATCGGCGAGGTCGCTGAGCTGCATCGAGCAGACGTCGGCGATGTCCTTCCCCTTGATCTTCGACGACCGGGCCGCCTCGTTGAGGCGGGTGCCGTCGCACTCGGGACACGTCTGGAACGT
The DNA here is from genome assembly GCA_034663635.1 of Actinomycetota bacterium. Taxonomy (GTDB): domain Bacteria; phylum Actinomycetota; class CADDZG01; order CADDZG01; family WHSQ01; genus JAXDJH01. Next base: position 188,879 of record JAXDJH010000023.1, read on the forward strand.
CACCGCTTTGTCCACGAACGCGCGGATGTGCGGCTGAAGCGCGTCGACGTCCTTGCTCAGGAACGACTTCTGGATCTTCGGGATCAGGCCCTCGTACGTGAGGTTGATCCCGTCGACCTTGATCTTGGTCGGCTCCTTATGAAGCAGGTCGTGCAGTTGCTTCTTCGTGTACTTGGCGATCGGCTTGTCCGGGTCGAAGAACCCGCTACCGCGGAAGATGCGGCCGTACCAGCCGTCCATGCTGTAACCGGGGATCGTTATCGCGCCTTCGTTCAGTGACAAGCTGTCGTCGTACAGCGCGGACAAGTCGAAATCGTTAACCGAGCCCATGCCCTCGCAACGAGGACACATGCCGCCGTGGTAGACGGCGTCGCGCACAACGATGCGCTTCCCCTCGCCCTTCTCCACATTCATCGCCCCGCTCGCCCTCCGTGTCGGGACGTTGAAAGAGAAGGCGATAGGAGGCCCTATGCGTGGCTTCCCCAGCCGGCTGAAAAGGATGCGAAGCATCGCGTTTGCGTCGGTGGCAGTACCTACGGTGGAGCGCGGGTTGGAACCCATCCGCTCCTGATCCACGATGATCGCCGTCGTCAGGCCATCAAGGACGTCGACCTCCGGCCGCGCGAGCGTCGGCATGAAGCCCTGAAGGAAGGCGCTGTAGGTCTCGTTGATCAGCCGCTGCGACTCCGCGGCGATCGTGCCGAACACCAGCGAGCTCTTGCCCGAGCCCGATACGCCGGTGAATACCGTCAGCCGGCGCTTTGGGAGCTCGACGCTGATGTCTTTGAGGTTGTTCACGCGCGCGCCCTGCACGCGGATCAGATCGTGGCTGTCGGCAACGTCCAGCGCAGGGGACCGCGCGTCCTTCTTCTTGGCCATGCTTATCGCGTCTCCATCAGGGCCGGGCTGGACGTCCTAGCCTTCGGCCACCTTCAAGACGAGCTTTCCGATGTTCTCGCCCTTGAAGAGCTTCAGGAGAGTCTCGGGGAACGTCTCGAGACCTTCAACGATGTCCTCGCGCGACTTGAGCTTCCCTTCGGCCATCCAGCCGGCCATCTCCATCGCCGCGGCCATGTAGCGATCCGCGTAGTCGAAAACCACGAACCCCTCCATCCGGGCTCGATTCACCAACAGGGACATGTAGTTGGAAGGGCCTTTCATCGGCCCGTCGGCGTTGTACTGAGAGATCGCTCCGCAGAGCACGATCCGTGCATGCCGGGCGAGTCGCGCGAGCGCGGCGTCGAGGATGTCTCCGCCGACGTTGTCGAAATAGATGTCCATGCCTTTCGGGCAATGTTCCTTAAGGGCCGCGCGCACGTCGTCCGACTTGTAGTCGATCGCAGCATCGAAGCCGAGGTCGTCGACGATCCAATCGCATTTCTCTTTGCCGCCGGCGATGCCGATCACCTTGCAGCCCTTGATCTTGGCGATCTGCCCAACGACCATGCCGACCGCGCCGGCCGCTCCCGAGACGACGACGATGTCTTCTTCCTTGGGTTGACCGACGTCGAGGAGCCCGAAGTAAGCCGTCATCCCCGGCATGCCGAGCGTGCCGAGATAGACGGGCAAGGGGACCAGGTTCGGATCGATCTTGATCACGGTGTTGCCATCGGAGGCGGCGTATTCCTGCACTCCGAACGGCCCGATGACGTAGTCGCCCGTGTCGTAACCCGGGTGCTTCGACTCCAGGACACGCGCGGCCCCCAGCGCTCGCATCACTTCGCCGATCTGCACGGGCGGGATGTACGAGCGTGTGTCGTTCATCCATCCGCGCATCGCCGGATCCAGGGAGAGATATAGAACCTGCACGAGGAACTCGCCGTCGCCGATCTCGGCGATCGGCTCCTCCGTGTAGTTGAAGTCGTCGCGCGTGCACATCCCTTTGGGCCGCGCGGCCAGCCGGTACTGATGATTGAGAGTGCCAGTGGTTGCCACGGCGGTGACCCTATTGCCTGGGCGGGAGAGCCGCTGGTCGGGCTAGAACTGGGCCCTTGTGATCGCGCCTTCTGAAGCCGAGGCGACCGTCGCGGCGTACTTGCCGAACACCCCTGTCCGGTAGCGAGGTGGGGGAGGCGTCCAGTCCGCGAGCCGTTTGTCGATCTCCTCTTGTTCGACCACCAGCCGGAGTTCGCGAGCCTCGACGTCGAGTTCGATCACATCTCCATCGCGCACCGCGGCGAGGGGCCCACCGTGCGCCGCTTCAGGCGCGATGTGGCCGACCATCAATCCGTGCGTAGCGCCCGAGAAGCGTCCATCGGTGATCAGGGCGACGGCATCGCCGAGACCCTCGCCCACGATCGCGGCAGTGACCGCGAGCATCTCTCGCATCCCGGGGCCGCCCGCCGGGCCTTCGTACCGGATCACGATCACCTCGCCCGACTGCAGCTCTTGTCGTTTCACGGCCTCGAAACAGTCTTCCTCGGAGTCGAAGACCCGCGCTGGGCCGCGGTGAAAAAGCCGTTCGTGCCCTGCGAGCTTCACTACGCATCCGTCGGGAGCGAGGTTGCCCCGCAAGATCGCCAGACCCCCGGTGGGCTTCAAAGGCTTCTCGACCGGCACTACGACCTCTTGGAGCTTTGTGGCCTCGGCCCCCTCGGCGATCTCGCCGATCGTCTTGCCCGAGACGGTTGGGCAATCGAGGTGGAGGTGCTTACCTCTCGCGAGCTCTCGCATGATCAATGGGGTCCCGCCCGCTCGGTAGAGGTCGGTGGCGACGAAGCGCCCGCCGGGTTTCAGATCCGCGACGATCGGAGTGCGCGAAGCGATCTGGTCGAAATCTTCGAGCGTGAGTTCCACCCCCATCTCTCGCGCGATCGCGAGGAGATGCAGCACGCCGTTCGTGGAACCGCCCGTCGCGGCGACCGAGACGATGGCGTTCTCAAGCGACTCGCGAGTGATCAGGTCCGACGGTCTCAAGCCCCGACGCAGCACATCCATCACGAGTTTGCCTGCGGTCTCGGCAGCCGCTCGCTTCCCAGGCTCCGTCGCTGGTATGCCACTGAGTCCTGCCGGGGAGATACCGAGGAAGTCGATCGCGGTCGCCATGGTGTTGGCGGTGAACTGTCCGCCGCATGCGCCGGCGCCGGGACATGCGACGCCCTCGAGATCGTGTAGATCCTCTGCACTGAGCTTTCCCGCGGCGTGTTGACCAACCGCTTCGAAAACGTCCTGGATCGTGACGTCATGACCTCGCCAGCGGCCCGGCGCGATGGAACCGTTGTAAAAAACGATGCCTGGGATGTTCAGCCTCGCGAGCGCCATCACTGCGGCCGGGATGGTCTTGTCGCACCCCACGAGACAAACGAGCCCGTCGAAGAGGTGTCCCCGCGCCACGAGCTCGATCGAATCGGCGATGACCTCTCGTGAGACGAGGCTCGCCCGCATCCCTTCGGTGCCCATCGAGACTCCATCCGACACAGAGATCGTGTTGAACTCCATAGCCGTGCCGCCCGCGGTCCGGATGCCGGCTTTCACCTGCGCCGCGAGCTCTCGCTGGTTGTAGTTGCACGGCATCGTCTCGATCCAAGTCGTGGCGACGCCGATGATCGGCCGTGCAAGGTCCTCGTCGGTGTAGCCGATGCCCCTGAGCATCGCCCGAGCGGGAGCCCGATCGGGCCCCACCGTCAGTCCTTTGCTGGGCCCCTTCGCAGGGTCTGACTTGATGTCGTAAGGGTTCGCCATGAGGGGCCTAGGGTATGCGCGAGACATGGACACAGACACCGTCGAGCGCATATTGAGTTACGCGCATCGCATCGCGGTTGTCGGGCTCTCGCCCGATCCGAGCCGCCCAAGCAACGACGTCGCAAGAGCGTTGATGGATCTTGGTTTGGAGATCGTTCCCGTAAACCCAAACGTCGACGAGGTGTTCGGCTTGAAGTCGTATCCGGACCTTTCGGACGTCCCCGGAGACGTAGACGTTGTCGACGTGTTCCGCAGGACCATCTACTGCGAGGACCTCGCGCAGGCGGCGGTGGCGGCAGGAGCGAAGGCGCTGTGGCTGCAGTCGGGTCTTGTCTGCGGACCCGCTCGGCGCGTCGCGGAAGATGCAGGTCTCGACTACGTCGAGGACCGCTGCTTGAAAGTGGAGGCTCTCCGACTGCGGAGTGTCCCTAATGCGGCTTATCGGCAAGGCTCCTGATCGCCACGCGCAGCACCTCGCTTGACACCTCTGAGCCCGTGCGATTTACTCGGTCGCCATACACCTCAGCAACGTCGCCGGGGCCACAGTCCGTCCGATAGGAGCGCAAGAGCAGTGACCCTCGCAGCGACGAAGATCTTTCTAAGCCACCTCGTACTTATTACCTAGCGCGCGCCCTCACGGCCTTCGGCCGAGCAGGCGTGCGCGAACCCTCCGGACACCGGGGGGTTTTTTGTTTCCCCGGAACCGGCGGAGACCCACCCCCACGCATCCCAAGACAGCCAGAACAGCCAGATAGCAGCGACTAGAGGGAGGTAGAGATGAAGTTCGAGATCGAGAACGGCGACTACGTCGGCACCGCAGAGTGGACGGCACCGGGCCAGGTTGCATTGGAGATGGCCGACCCGAAGCAGAAGGCCTGGTTCGCCAACTACTTCGAGTCCGAAGACGCGTTCCTGAGCGGTCCGGTCGAATGTGCCGAGATGTCGTCGGAGCGCCGCGACGAATCCCCGGCTGCCTTCCAGCGCGCCACTTACCAGCTGGCCGCCTACGCCTACAAGGTCAGGGCAGAAGGCGACGGCCGGAGGGCCGAGGCTCATAAGGGCGCAACGAGATGATCAGGGTTCGGGTCCAGAAAAGGAGGCCGCGCCGGTGAAACCGACCAACGGCGCGAGCTCGTTGATGCGCTCGCTGGAGGAGGCCGGGTGCGAGGTTGTCTTCGGCATCCCCGGAGGGACGATCCTTCCCGCTTACGACCCGCTCCTCGATTCCACGGTGCGGCACATCCTCATGCGCCACGAGCAGGGTGCCGGCCATGCCGCTGAGGGTTACGCGCACGCGACCGGTCGACCCGGCGTCTGCATGGCGACATCGGGACCGGGCGCCACGAACCTGGTGACACCGATCGCCGATGCGTTCATGGACTCCGTGCCGCTCGTCGCGATTACGGGTCAGGTGTCTCGCCCGGTCATCGGGAACGACGCATTCCAAGAAGCCGACATCACGGGCATCACGATGCCGATTACCAAGCACAGCTACAAGGTCATGGACCCAGATGAGATCCCAACGGTGATCGCCGAGGCGTTCCATATCGCTTCGACCGGTCGCCCCGGTCCCGTCCTGGTCGACATCCCCAAGGACGTGCTCCAGTCCGAAACCAGTTTCGCCTGGCCCACGGAGATCAACCTCCCGGGTTATCGCCCCACGACGCGTCCCAATGCGAAGCAGATCCGGGCCGCTGCCGATCTCATCCGCTCGGCGGAACGTCCGGTTCTCTACGTCGGCGGGGGCGTCGTGAAGTCGCGCGCCGCGGAGGAATTGATGAGGCTCGCCGAGGCCATCGGAGCGCCCGTGGTCACCACGCTGATGGCTCGGGGCGCGTTTCCCGATGACCACCCACTCTGCCTGGGGATGCCGGGGATGCACGGGGCATATGCCGCCGTCACCGCGATGCAGAAGTCGGATCTGCTCATCTGCTTGTGTGCCCGGTTCGACGACCGCGTTACGGGGAAGCTCACCGCGTTCGCACCGGAGGCAAAGATCATCCATGCGGACATCGATCCCGCCGAGATCGGCAAGAACCGCGCGGTCGACGTTCCCATCGTCGGCGATGCGAAGCCGGTCATCGCCGAGCTCTATAAAGCGGTTCACCGCGACGTCTCGGAGCTGGGCCGTCCGGATCTGAGCGCCTGGCATTCCACGGTCAACTCGTGGAGCAGGGCGCACCCGTTCGAGTACGACCAGGCCGAAGACGGACCGATCAAGCCTCAGCTGGTGGTCGATCGCTTCAACTCCGCGATGAGCGGCGAAGGCATCGTCGTCACCGGCGTCGGCCAGCACCAGATGTGGGCGTCCCAGTTCATCCGGCGCAACAAGCCGTACTCGTTCGTCTCCTCCGGCGGTCTCGGCACCATGGGGTTCGCCGTTCCGGCAGCTCTCGGCGCGAAGGTCGGGCGCCCGTCCGAGAAGGTCGTCGCCATCGACGGGGACGGCTGCTTCCAGATGACGGCTCAGGAACTTGCCACCGCGACGATCGAGGGGATCGCGTTCACGGTGGCGATCGTCAACAACGAGCACCTCGGCATGGTCCGCCAATGGCAGGAGCTCTTCTACGACAAGCGCTACTCGGAGGTCCACCTGCCGCCCGTTCCCGACTACGTGAAGTTGGCCGAGGCGTATGGAGCCGTCGGGCTCCGCGCGACACATCCAGACGAAGTGGATGCAGTGATCGATAAGGCGATGGGCATCGACGATCGTCCTTGCGTCATCGACTTCCGAGTCGATCAGGGCGAGATGTGCTTCCCGATGGTGCCGGCCGGAGCAAGCAACGACGACATCATCTTGGGCCCCCCGCGGCCCGAGCCGGTCGAGACCGAGTACCGCGAGATGGGCGAGGTGTCGGCATGAGATCGACGCACACGCTTTCCGTTCTCGTGCAGAACAAGCCGGGTGTGCTCGCGCGCACCGCTGGCTTGTTCGCTCGGCGGGGCTTCAACATCGACTCGCTCGCCGTCGGCGAGACGGAGGACCCTCAGGTCTCACGCATGACGATCGTCGTGTCGGTCGAGGACAAGCCGCTGGAGCAGATCACCAAGCAGTTGCACAAGCTGATCGATGTCCTGCGGATCGCCGAATTGCCTCACGATGCCTCGGTCGAGCGCGAGCTCGCGTTGATCAAGGTTGGCGTCGGACCCGGCAAGAGGGCCGAGGTTCTCGAGATCGTGGAGATCTTCAGGGCCAAGGTCATCGATGTCGACTCGGATGCTCTCGTCATCGAGATCACCGGTCCGCCCGACAAGGTTTCCGCGTTCCAACAACTGCTCGAGCCCTACGGGATCATCGAGCTCGCTCGAACGGGGCGCGTCGCCCTGTCTCGTGGGGGCCGAGGTCTTAAAGCACCAGTTCTTCGTCCCGTTTCGACAGCCCGCGCGTCCTAAGAGAGGAATCAGACATGGCAGCGAAGATCCACTACGACTCAGAAGCGAACCTGGACGCGCTGAAGGGCGGGCACGTCGCGGTTATCGGCTACGGCTCTCAAGGCCGTGCTCATGCGCTGAACCTGAAGGACTCCGGCTGCGATGTCGTGGTCGGCCTGCGCAAAGACTCGCCGACCTGGAAACGGGCCGAGTCCGACGGAGTGCACGTTGCTTCGGTGCACGAAGCAGTCTCGGGCGCCGAGCTGGTCGCGATGCTCGTTCCCGATCAGCATCAGGCCGCTTGCTACACCGAAGCCGTCGAACCGAACCTGGATCCGAAGGCAGCGCTGTTGTTCGCCCACGGTTTCAACATCCATTTCGGCCAGATCCGGCCCCCAGCAGACAACGACGTTGTAATGATCGCCCCGAAGGCTCCGGGTCCGCTGGTCCGGCGTACCTACGAACAGGGGAGCGGAACGCCGGCGCTTCTCGCCGTGCACCAGGATGCGACCGGTCGCGCCGTGGCCCGTGCCCTCGCGTACGCGAAGGGCCTCGGCTGCACCCGCGCCGGAGTCATCGAGACCACGTTCGCGGAGGAGACCGAGACGGATCTCTTCGGGGAGCAGGCCGTCCTTTGTGGCGGAACTTCGCGACTTATCCAGGCCGGCTTCGAGACCTTGGTCGAGGCCGGCTATCAGCCCGAGATCGCGTACTTCGAGTGCATGCACGAACTAAAGCTGATCGTGGACCTGCTCTACGAGGGTGGGTTCCAGGGCATGCGCAACGCGATCTCGGACACCGCGGAGTACGGAGACCTCACCCGCGGCCGCAAGGTCATCGACGAGAACGTGGAGCGCTCCATGCGAGCGATCCTCGACGACATCCGCTCCGGGGCGTTCGCCCGTGAGTGGGTCCTCGAGAACCGGGCCGGGACTCCGGTGCTCGACGCAGAGCGTCGACGCCAGTCCGAGCACCGGATCGAGGAGGTCGGCGCAAACCTGAGGGGGATGATGTCGTGGATGCAGGAGAAGTAGCAGGCGAAGTAGCCGGCGATGTAGCCGGGCGCAACGTCAGGATCTTCGATACGACGCTGCGAGATGGCGAGCAGTCGCCAGGCATCTCGCTGAATCTCAAAGAGAAGGTCGAGATCGCCGAACAACTCGCGAAACTCGGCGTCGACGTCATCGAAGCCGGCTTCCCGATCGCCTCTCACGGCGAGACGGAAGCCGTGAAAGCGATCGCCGAGCGTGTCCGCGGCCCGATCATCACGGGGCTCGCGCGAGTTGACCCGACCGACATCGACCGGGCCGCGGAAGCGGTCGCCGCCGCTCCGCGCGCCCGGATCCATACGTTCATCGCGACGAGCGAGATCCACATGAAGGCGAAACTCCGGATGACCCCGGAGGAGGTCCTCGATGCCGCGGTGCGTGGCGTTGAGCGCGCTCGCCGGCACGTCGACGACGTCGAGTTCTCGTGTGAGGACGCAACTCGCTCGGACCCCAATTTTCTTGCCGAGGTGTACAAGGCCACCGCACGAGCCGGGGCGACGACGCTGAACCTGCCCGACACGGTCGGCTATGCGCTCCCTGCCGAATTCGGCGCGCTCCTGAGGTTCCTGCGCGAAGAGGTCGACCGGGACGTCATCTGGAGCGTTCACACGCACGACGACCTCGGGTTGGCCGTTGCGAACGCGTTGGCCGGAATCGAGGCCGGAGCAGGGCAGGTGGAAGTAGCCGTGAACGGGATCGGAGAGCGGGCGGGCAACTGTTCGCTTGAAGAGGTCGTGATGGCGCTTCGCACGAGGCGGGCTGCGACCGGAGTCGACACGGCTGTGGACGCGCGTGAGATCGCCCGCACTTCGCGGCTCGTTTCGATGCTCACGGGTTATGCGGTTCCGCCTAACAAGGCGATAGTCGGCGCGAACGCGTTCGCGCACGAGGCCGGGATCCATCAGCACGGCGTGATGGTCGAGCGGACGACCTACGAGATCATGGATCCTCACGATGTGGGGCTGGAAGGCTCGCGCATCGTGCTCGGCAAGCATTCGGGCCGTCACGCGTTCGTCAACGCTCTGAACGAGCTCGGGTTCGATCTAGCGCCCGAGGATGCTCAGCGGGCCTTCGATCGCTTCAAGGATCTCGCCGATCGCAAGATCCGGATAACGGATGCAGACCTCGAGGCGATCGTGGTCGACGAGATCGGAAGCGAGGCAGACGAGTACGAGCTCATCTCCATCCAGGTCGCCGGCGGGACGCATCTGTCGCCGACCGCGACCGTTCGGCTGATGCAGGGGGACGTCCTTATCGACGAGTCCGCGATCGGCGACGGGATGATCGATGCAGCGTGTGGAGCGATCCAACGCGCGACCGGAGTCGAGGCTCGGCTCGAGTCGTTCAACGTGTCGAGCGTCACGGGCGGCATCGATGCGCTCGGAGACGTGACGATCGTCCTGGCCACCGGGGATGGGACCAAAGAGGCGCCGATGCGTCGAGCCACTGGTCGGGGAGTCTCCACCGACGTCGTGGAAGCGTCCGCTCGGGCTTATCTGTCAGCGGTGAATCGCCTCGTCCAATTGTCGGCTCGACAGCCGGTGGCTTAGTGGAGGCAGACCGCTGATGGCAGCAACGATCACGGAGAAGATCCTCGCCGCGCACGCTGGGGTACGCAGCGTGCGGCCCGGCGAGATCGTGTCGTGCAAGGTCGATCTCGCCATGGCGAACGACGTCACGGCCCCACCGGCGATCCGAGCGTTCGAAAAGATGGGGGCCGGTCGCGTCTGGGACACATCGAAGGTAGCGCTGGTCGCATCTCACTTCGCGCCCGCCAAGGACATCGCTTCGGCGAAGCTCATGACGTCGATGCGTCGTTTCGCTCAAGCTCAAGACATCGAGCACTTCTTCGACGTCGGACGCGGCGGGATCGAGCACATCCTCCTTCCGGAGGAAGCGCTGGTGTTGCCGGGCGATGTCATCATCGGAGCGGACTCGCACTCCTGCACCTACGGCGCACTCGGCTGTTTCTCGACGGGTGTCGGTTCGACGGACCTCGCCGCCGTGCTCGCGCTGGGGGAGATCTGGCTCCGCGTTCCAGAGACGATGAAGATCGTCTATTCGGGCAAGCCGGGCCCTTGGGTGATGGGCAAGGACATGATCCTGTCGGTGATCGCTGCGATCGGCGACGACGGCGCGCGCTATATGGCGATGGAACACACCGGCGACACGCTCCAGCATCTATCGATGGACGGGCGTTTGACGCTCACGAACATGGCGATCGAGGCCGGAGCGAAGTCCGGGATCATCCCGCCCGACAACGTGACTCTGCGATACGTGTCCGAACGACGAGCTGAGACCGGCCGCGACCGTGATTTCACCGTCTTCGAATCCGACGTCGACGCGGATTACGCGGAAGTGCTCGAAGTCGATGTCGACACGATGGAGCCGATGATCGCCCGGCCCTCATTGCCGTCTAAGTCCATCCCGGTATCTCAGGTAGAACGCCGGCGCGTAGATCAAGTCTTCCTCGGGTCGTGCACCAACGCGCGCATCGAGGATCTGCGTATCGCTGCTCGTGTCCTCGGCGACGAGCGCATAGCGGATGGGGTCAGGCTGATGGTCATCCCGGCCACCCAGCGCGTCTGGATGCAGGCGAACGCCGAAGGTCTTCTGGATAAGTTCGCCGCGGCCGGCGCGACGGTTTCGACGCCGACCTGTGGAGCGTGCCTTGGCGCGCACATGGGCGTCTTGGGCCCCGGAGAGGTCTGCGTCTCGACCTCGAATCGCAACTACGTGGGCCGGATGGGCGACCCGACCGCCCAGGTCTATCTCGCCAATCCCGCGGTGGCCATGGCCACTGCGGTCGCGGGCGAGATCGTGCATCCGTCCGAGATACGCGGTGAAGTGGGTGTCTTGATTGCCTAAGACGTGGATCTACGGCGACAACGTCGATACCGACGTCATCATCCCCGCTCGCTATCTCATGACGAGCGACCCGGCTGAGCTCGCGGCCCACGCGCTCGAAGACCTCGACCCGAGCTTCGCCAAGACGGTGCAACCGGGAGATGTGGTCGTTGCGGGCGCGAACTTCGGATGTGGGTCGAGCCGCGAGCATGCTCCGATCGCGTTGAAAGGCGCCGGCGTCTCTGCTGTGGTTGCCACGTCGTTCGCTCGCATCTTCTTCCGTAACGCGATCAATACCGGTCTGGCCATCGCGACGTCCCCCGAAGCCGTCGCAGCAACCGACCCGGGCGACGAGATCGAGGTCGACGTTGCCGCCGGTGTGGTCCGCAACGTGACTAAGGGATCGGAATTCCAGGCCGAGCCGCTACCCGACTTCATTCTCGGCATCGTTCGAGCAGGGGGTCTTGTGGACTGGGTCAGGCAAAGAGTGGGTGCATCGTGAGGCGCGTGGCGGTTCTCGCCGGGGACGGGATCGGGCCGGAGGTCATCGCGGTCGCTCGCAGAGAGCTTCCGGCCGACGTGGAGACCGTCAGCATCGATGCGGGGGCCGAGCGCTACCTGGCCACCGGAGAGTTGCTCACGGCCGAGGATCTCGAAACCATCGGTGGCTCCGACGCGCTCCTGTTCGGAGCGATAGGGGACCCGAGGGTTCCCGACGGTGTTCTCGAGCGGGGGATCCTGCTGGAGTTAAGGAAGGTCTTCGATCTCTACGTGAATCTGCGTCCTTTCCCCGAGCTGGATCTCGTCTTCGTGCGTGAGAACACCGAGGGGGCCTACGCCGGAGTGGGACGCCGGATCGACGACAGCGCCTTCGAGACGAGCGTCAATACGAGGTCCGCGATCGAGCGGTGCTCGAATTACGCATTCGATCTAGCGGAACGCAGATCGGGCCGGCTCACTTGGGTGCACAAGACCAACGTTCTCGTTCATTCCGGCGAGTTGTGGCGCGAGGTCGTGGCGGATGTCGCAGGACGACATCCCAACGTCAAGGTCGCGTACGAGCATGCCGACGCCGCCGCTTACCACCTCGTGAAAGATCCAGATCGTTTCGATGTAGTGCTCACCGACAACCTTTTCGGTGACGTGTTGTCCGATCTCGCCGCCGGCCTCGGCAAAGGTCTCGGCCACGCGGCGAGCGCAAATCTCCACCCGGACCCGAAGACGCGTCCAACCCGCTGCATCGGTCTGTTCGAGCCGGTCCACGGCTCGGCCCCCGATATCGCTGGAACGGGCACCGCCGATCCCTCAGCCGCGGTCGGCGCCGTGCATCTGCTACTCGACGCGTTGGAGAAGGAGCCGGTGACCTCGTGAAAAACGATTCTCTGTTCGATGTTTGTGGATACAAGGTGATCAGCGAGCGGATGCACGAGCGAGCGTCCCGCGTCCAGGCGATCGTCGAGGTTCGCATCGGCACGAACTGCGTTCGCCGCTCCGCGGTTGGGAACGGTCCGGTGCATGCACTCGACAACGCGCTCAGGTCTTGTCTTGGTCCCCACTTCCCCGAGCTCGAGAATGTACGGCTCTCGGACTACAAGGTGTCGGTGGTCGACGCGTCCGACGGCACCGGCGCGCAAGTGCGCGTGTTGATCGAGGCAACCGACGGGAACCGCACCTGGAACGCGGGATGTGTGTCGGCCAACGTCGTCGATGCCTCGTTCGAGGCGCTCTGTTCGACCGCGATCATGGGGATCATGGCGGCGCGCGACACGGCTCGCGCGACGGTCAGCGCATAGGCTGTCTCGCATGTCCGTCCAGATAGTCGCCTATCAAGGCGAGCCCGGCGCGTACTCGGAGGAAGGGGCGATGGCCCTTTTCCCGGATGCCGAGCTGAAGCCGTACAACTCGATCCGGAAGGTCTTCGAGTCGGTCGAGGTCGGCCGCGCCGATGCGGGCTTGGTTCCGATGGACAACTCGCAGGCAGGCAGTATCAACGAGACCTACGACCTGTTCCTAAAGCACGGTCTGCATCTCGTCGGCGAGACGGTGGTTCAGGTCGACCACTGCCTGCTGGCCCTGCCCGGCACCCCCATCGATGATCTGACCGAGGTCATCTCCCACCCACAAGCGATCGCGCAATCCGAGGAGTTCCTCGCCGCGTTGGGCGTGAAGATCAGGGCCGAGTACGACACGGCTGGGTCGGCGAAACGGATCGTCGACGAGAAGCTCAAGACCACTGCGGCGATCGCATCCAAGAGGGCGGGCGAGCTCTACGGACTCGAGGCTCTCGCGGAGCGGATCCAGACCTATCCCGACAACTACACCCGCTTCGGGGCGCTATCCCGAAACCCGGAACCATTGCGCGACCCGGACAAGTCTTCCCTCGTGTTCGGCGTGGGCCACGTCGCGGGATCTCTATATAGATGTCTCGGCGCGTTCGCCGAACGCCACCTGAGCCTCAGCAAACTGGAGTCTCGCCCCCGAGCCGGTCGCCGCTGGGAGTACGTGTTCTACGTCGACGTCGAGGTTCCGGCAGACGCTCCGGCGATGATCGAAGCGCTGGCGGAGGTAAGCGAGCACGCCACCTTCACCCGCCTCCTAGGCACCTACGCCTCGGGCATCTCCCGCTAACTCTCGCCGCGGTTTCTAAGTACCCGGCAGCGCGAAGAGCTCCAGCTGGATGTTGTCCGGGTCGCGGAACGTTATGACGCTCCCGTAGGCGGCGTCTTTCACACCGGAATGCTCGATGCCCAGCTCGTCGAGACGTGCGACCCACTCGTCCATGACGGCTCGGCTCCCAACTTGGAACGCGACGTGATCCATCCCAACCTTGGTCTCGTCGAATCGTTCGTCGGCGGTCGACCGATGTTTGCGAAGCCCGAGGATGAGCGCGCTCGTCGGATGGATCGTGACGACGAACCGCGTTACGGCGTTCTCCGGCTCCTCACCCTCGAAGATCATCTGCACGCCCAGCAGCTGCTGGTACCAGTCGAGGCTTCTGTCGACGTCCGTCACGGTCAAGGTCAGATGAGATAGCCCCGTGATGTCGGGCATGGGCGGCTCCTCCTCGATGGGTAGGCTGGGCCCCCAAATCTTCCACAAATAGGAGGTTCTAGCGATGGCCGTCGAGCTGCTTCCCGAGGTCCAGAAGTTCATCGAGAGCCCGCGGATGATCATCGGGGGCAAGAGCCTCGATGCCGATTCGGGCGAGACGTTCGACGTCATCAACCCCGCGACGGGACAGATCTTGACGAAAGTCCCCCGAGGAGGGCACGCGGAGGTCGATGCGGCGGTCGCGGCGGCCCGTAAAGCGCACGAGGATGGGCGTTGGCGCAATCTCCGGCCGGGAAAACGGACCGAGATCCTCTACAAGCTCGGCGAGCTCATCAAGCGCAACGGCACGGAGCTCGCGCAGCTCGAGTCGCTCGACTCGGGCAAACCGGTAGCGATCGCCTCGGGTGAGATGTGGGCCGCGGGCGACGTCCTCCGTTACTACGCGGGGTGGCCGACGAAGGTATTCGGCGAGACCGATCCGTCCGATGACAGCCTCTTCGTCTACACGTTGCGGGAGCCGGTCGGGGTGTGCGGCGGGATCATCCCCTGGAACTATCCGCTGATCATGGCGACGTGGAAGGTGGGCCCGGCCCTCGCGTTCGGAAACACCATTGTTCTCAAGCCGGCCGAGCAAACGCCGTTGACCGCCATCCGTCTAGCGGAACTCGCGCTCGAAGCGGGCGTGCCCGAGGGCGTTCTTAATGTGGTCACCGGTTTCGGCGAGGAAGCGGGACAGGCGCTTGCGCAACACGAGGACGTCGACAAGATCGCGTTCACCTGTTCGACCGAGGTGGGCCGCAAGATCCTTCACGCGTCGGAGGGCAACCTCAAGCGCGTGTCGCTCGAACTTGGCGGTAAGTCGCCGAACATCGTTTTCTCCGACGCGAACATGAAGTACGCGGCCCGCGGATCGATGATGGGCGTGTTCCTTAACTCCGGGCAGGTGTGCACGGCGGGCACGCGCATCCTCGTGGAGAAGTCCGTACACGATCAGTTCGTCGAGTCCCTGGTCGAGGCCACGCAGACGTTCAAGCTCGGCGATCCTCTCGCTGAAGACACTCTGATGGGGCCGGTTGTGAGCCAGGAGCAGTTCGACCGCGTCACGGGCTACATCGAGATCGGGAAGTCCGAGGGGGCCGAGGTCGTCACCGGAGGCGAGCGCGCCACGGAGTTGGGCGATGGTTTCTTCATCCAGCCGACCGTCTTCACCGGCGTTCGAAACGACATGCGCATCGCTCAGGAAGAGATCTTCGGCCCCGTTGCCTCGGTCATCCAGGTCGACGATGTCGACGAGGCGATCCGGGTCGCGAACGACACCATCTACGGGCTTGCCGCGGCCGTCTGGACGACGGACCTAAGCAAGGCGCACCGCGTCGCGAAGGGGATCAAGGCCGGCACGGTTTGGGTGAACACTTATGGCAACGTCGACCCGGCCATCTCGTTCGGTGGCTACAAGCAGTCGGGCTTCGGACGTGAGCTGGGCGCCCACTCGATGGAGACCTACACCCAAACGAAATCGGTCTGGATAAACCTCAAGTAACCCCAAATTCTCCGGGGCAGCCTGGCCTGGCCCTGGATTCTCGGAGAATTTGGCTAGGGGTGGGAGCGCAGGACTATTCGGTCGTGGGGTTCCTCGAGGGCCACGATCGGATCGGTCATGCCGGCGAGCGCGCTCGGCTCCACGAATAACCGGACGCCTTCGGCCTCGATCACGAGCTCGCCCTCGAGCGGGCCCGCGGCGAGCTCGACCTGCACGCTCGAGCCGCCCCCGAGGCCGCGCGCGAGCCGGAGGCGGACACCCCCGTCGGCGCTTACTCCTCCGAGTTCCAGCGAACGTCGAAGGACCTCCGCTGCCTCCGGCGTCACCGTGACCTTCATCGTTCTCCTAGGCTCCCCATCACGAGCAACCTATCGAGGGGGGACACGGGTGGACGACAGGGTCAGGGCATTCCTCGAAAAGCACCATTCCGCCGTCATGACCACCTTGAAGGCCGACGGCACGCCGCACGTGGCGAGGATCGGGGTGGGACTCCTGGACGGGAAGTTGTGGAGCTCCGGCACCCTCGATCGAGTCCGAACGAAGCACCTCCGGAGGGTTCCCCGAAGCACCCTTTTCGTCTGGGATACGAAGAATGGTCAGGCGTGGCTCGGCCTCGAAACCGTTGTCACCATCAAGGAGGACGACCCCGTCGAGGACAATCTGCGCCTCTACAGGGCCCTGGCGGGGGAGCCGGACGACCTCGAGGAGTACCGGGCCGCGATGGCCGCCGAGAAGCGGATCATCTACGAGTTCAACATCAAGAAGGCCTATGGCCAGTATTAGAGGACTAGGCTGCCTTCCAGCCCCTTAAAGAGCCCTATTCAACAGGCCGATTAGAGAACTAAGCAGGGCAGAGGTCTCAAATTGGAGGGCTAGTGCGGGTCACCGACCCGGTGGTCAAAAACGACGCGGGCGCGGCGGTATTGGAAGCGCGCCTCGAGTCCTATAGACGTCTCGCTGATGTCTTCAGCGATGTCTTGTCCGACCAGACCCTCGACACGCTTCTCGACCGGATCGCCGACACGCTTGCCGATCTGATCCCCTACGACACGCTCACGATCTACCAAGCGGATGACGCGCAACGCCTATTGATCCCAGTACTCGCTCGCGATGAATGGGCTGAAGAGATCATGAAGAGCCGAACCAGGTTCGGCGTAGGGCTCACCGGGTGGGCGGCGGAGAATCGCGAACCGATCCTCGTCAACGACGCTCATCTCGATCCTCGGGTGGTCGTGGTGCCGGGCACTCCGCTCGACCCCGAATCGATGATCGTGGTGCCGCTCGTGGCGCGGGAAGTCGTCAAGGGCGTGCTGAACATCTACCGGATCGGTGAAGACGCCGCATTCACCGAGGAGGAGTTCGAGGTCGCGAAGTTGTTTGCCGGAGCCGCGGCTCTGGCCCTCGACAACGCGCAGATACGCACCGTTCTCGAGCATCAGGCTCAGAGCGACAGTCTGACTTCTCTTTACAACCACAGGCACTTCCACGAGCGTCTCCGCGCGGAGCTGACGAGAGCGAGTCGCTCTCACGACTCGGTCGCGCTACTGATGTTCGACATCGATGACTTCAAGAAGATCAACGATGTTCATGGTCACTCGACCGGTGATCAGATCCTGCTTGTGCTGGCCGACCTACTCCGCGAGACGGTTCGCGCCTCCGATCTTCCTTGCAGGATCGGCGGTGAGGAGTTCGCGGTCATCCTTCCTTCGTGCGACGCGGGCGATGCCCTTGGTCTTGCCACGCGCTTCGCCAACCGCGTGGAGGAAAGCGAGTTCGAACCCATCGGCGAAGTGACCATCTCGGTGGGTATCGCCCAGGGGCCCGAACACGCGATGAACCCAAGGGAGCTCGTCGCGTGCGCAGAAGCCGCCATGATGACGGCGAAGGCTCGCGGCAAGAACCGGATCGTTGTCTTCGACGACGACACGACGGAGCGACCCGATGCACCGACCGCTCGGCGCGACGTCCGCTCGATAGCTCATCTGAAGATGCTTCAGAGCCTCGCCGGGAAGCTCAATCGTCTAAACGACGTCAAGCAGATCGGCGCGACGATCTCCAACGAGCTCAGAACCCTCATCGATTACCACTCGTGCCGGGTCTATCTGGCCGAGGAGGATTTCCTCACTCCTATCGCTTTCAGGGGTGAGTTCGCCGCGTATGAGGGCGAGACGCCCGAGGTTCTGATCACGCGCTTCGGGGAGGGCATCACGGGAACGGCCGCCCAAACGGGCCGTTCTCTCCTGATCCCCAATGCACTCGATTGCGAATACGCCGTCCAGGTGCCGGGCACGGCCGAGATCGAGGAATCGATAATCGCCGTTCCGCTTTCGTACGGGGCTCGGGTCATCGGCGTCGTGATCATCTCGAAGCTGGGGGTCAACCAGTTCGACGAGGACGACGTTCGACTGCTGGAAGTCCTCGCGGGCCATGCTTCGGTCGCCCTGGAGAACGCCCGGCTGTACGAGGCGCAGCGACATGAAGCTGAGAACGCGAAGGCTCTTCTGCGGTTCGCCGACACGACGTCCAAGGCGGCCTCCGTTCACTCCATCTGCAACGAGACCGTGAGGACCACCGCCTCGTTGATCGGAGTCGAGCAGACCTCGCTCTGGCTTCAAGACGAACGAACCGGCGAGTTCCGTTGCGCGGCCCACCAGGGCTACGTGGGAGACGCAAGTTCGGAGCCGATCATCAGACATCGAGTGGGCCACAAGGACGGCGAGTCGCTCCTCGATGAACGAAACGAGCCGTTCACGCTTTCGGCCGAAGCGCAGAAGAACTTCTTCCATCCGCCCCCGGGGGCCGAATTACGCACGAACGCGATCGCACCTCTCCAGGCGGCGCATGGTGTGAAGGGTTGGATCACCGCACGCTTCAGCGGGGGCGAAGAGTTCTTCACCGACGACAAGTTGCGCCTCCTCGCCGGCATCTCCTACCAGGCCTCATCGGCCATGCAAAAGGCGAGTCTCTACAAGGAACAGAAAGAGAGTGCCGAGCTTTCGAATGCTTTGCTCGAATTCAGTCGCGAGCTGGCGATCGTCGAGGGCTTGGACGGCGTGCTCAGGAAGGTCGTCGATCTTTCTGCCAAGTTGCTCGGGTCACCTCAGACCTCTGTCTGGCTGCAAGAGTTCGTAACCGGCGAGCTCGTCCCCGAAGCTCAGTGGGGCTATGCGGACCCGGCCAGATCCTTGATCGCAGCTTTGCGGATCCCAGTAGAGGACGCGGGGGACTTCCTGAACGGCAACGAACCGTTCGTCACTCGTCCCGAAGCTCTACCGGACGTCCCGGGCCTCGACAACCTCGCTCGAAACACGTTGCTTGCGGTCGCGCCGATCCACCTCGACGGCCGCCTTGGGTTCATCGCTGCGGTCGCTCCAGCCCTCGGTGACTACGAGTTCTCGGAGCGCAAGATGAATCTGCTCGCTGGGATCGGGATGCAAGCGAAACTGGCGATCACGAACGCGGTCAGCTTCGAGAGTCTCGAGCGCACTTTCTTCGAAACCGTCGAGGCGCTCGCGAACGCCCTCGAGGCCAAAGACGAATACACGTCGACACACGCTCGATCCATCACGGACATGGCCTTGGACGTCGGCAACGAGCTTGGGATCACGGGCCGGGACCTCAAGCGTCTCGAGCTCGGCGCCCTCTTCCACGACATCGGCAAGATCGGGATCCCGTCCAAGATCCTGGCGAAGCCCGGCCCCCTCGACGACGAGGAGTGGCTGATCATCAAGACGCACCCCGAACTCGGGGAGCGCATCCTCGCGCCCATCGACAGGCTCGCGGATGTGCGCCCGATCGTTCGTCATTGTCACGAGCACTTCGACGGAAGCGGTTATCCGGATAAGTGCAAGGGCGATGAGATCCCGATCGAGTCCCGAATCATCCTCGTGGTCGACGCGTTCGACGCGATGACGACCGACCGTCCGTACCGGAAAGCGCTGCCCATCGAAGAGGCGACGCGCAGGCTGAACGAGTCCTCCGGCAGGCAGTTCGATCCCAGGATCGTCGAGGCGTTCCTACGCACCCTGAGGCCCCGGATCGAGACCTCCGTCTAGACCGGTTTGAACTGCTCGAAGGGATTGCGGCAGTCGTCGCAGTAATACAACGCTCTGCACGGGGTCGGGCCGAATGGATTCTCGTTGTGGGTGTTGCGGCTTCCGCAGAACGGGCAGATCGAGACTTCCGGAAGGCCGATCTGTGTGATCAGAACAGGTCCTTGACCGGTCGGAGGAGCGAGGCCGAACTCTTTGAGCTTCACGCGGCCCTCCTCGGTGATGCGCTCGGTGGTCCATGGCGGATCGAACGACGTGCTCACCGTCACGCTGTCGATCGCGGGGACCATTCCAACGGCGGCCCTCACGTCTTTAAGGATCACATCGATAGCCGGGCAGCCGGTGAAAGTCGGAAGCATGACTATGCGTGCGGTCGATCCCTCGACGTCGACCGAGCCGACCATCCCCATATCGACAACGGAAACGGCAGGGATCTCCGGGTCGGGAACGCCGGCAAGAGCGTTCCAGATCTCGACTTCGAGCGTGGTGGTGTCGCTCACCACGTTGCCCCTGGATTGTTTCTGTAGGTGATCGTCATGTCGTCCCAGAGTCCGTCGAACTCCTCGGTGTGATGCCCTCTTCGCCCGCCCAGACCCGCTTGGACGGGGGCCGTCCTTTCACCGTTGCCTTCCCCGGCGATCAGATCTCCAGATGAGGAAGCAACGAACTCTGCTCTGTCTTCTGCATGAGCCGGGGCTTCTGTTGGGAAACCGAGTTCATCGAAGGCTTTGATCATCTTTGTCTCGAACCGCTGCTGCAGTTCGGGAGATGGGACGGGAAGGATGCCCTCCTTTACCGCCGGGTCTTCGAGCTCGAATGGCTCGAACAAGCCGGACGCTTCCACGAACGCTCCTGCGACCACGTCGACCAACTTCCGCCTGCCCTCGATCGGTCCGTGAGCAACACGCGTGATCCACGCGTCCGCATGGAGCAGGTGATATCGCTCCTCTCGCCTGATCTTTCGCGCTAGGGAAACGAGGCCCGGATGAGATGAGTCCTCGAGGGACTCGAGGCGGATCTCGTCTGCGTGGTCGTAAAGCCAGTGACGGGCGAGGGTGTAGGCCCAGTCGCCGTTGGACCTTTCGCAGAGGATCGCATGGCGATACATCGACTTGCCGCGTCCGAGAGCCAGCGAATCCGCGTCGACTCCTTGGATCTCAGCGAGCAGCGAGTAGTAAGCGCCCGCGTGGCCGATCTCGTCTTGGGCTATCGACGAGAACGCGACATCTTCTTCGATGTGGGGAGCGAAGCCGGTCCACTCCGAGTGGCGGTGGCCGAGCACCAGCTCGTCGTCGGCGAGCGCCGTTAATACCGAAACCAGGGCGTCGCTCACGCGAGTTCCTTCGCTCGAGCCCGAGCACGCTCTCGTTTCTGCACCACATCGCGATAGGCCTCGGCGAACCTGTACGACTTGTCGGCGGCGATCTCGAGGATGCTCTCGTCGGCGAACGAGTGGATGTCGGAACGCCGGACCACCCACAGGTGCTCGCCCTCGCGCCTGCGCAAGAAGCACTCCTTGGCCGTCATCAGCGCCATGTCGGGATCGGATGCGGTCACGGTGCCGGCGTGTACGAACGGCTCCTTGTGCCCCGTGCGTCTGAAGACCTCAAAGGTTTCCATGAGAGCGCCTACGCCACGTGCACGGCGGGTTCGGCGAGAGCCTCGCGCACCCAGCGGTGAGTGTCATAGATGGACTTGCGTAGGCCGAGCCGGCGCGCGGTCTCCGGCCCTTCGTTGCGCTTGATCGCTTCGAGCGGAGCCCAATCGATGTCTTCATCTCTGATGAGCCAGTGCTCGCCCTCTTGATACGGAACCGGAGTTGGGATCGTGAAGCCGAGCTCGAGGATCTTCGGCACGTAGCGGTCGAGGAACTCTTGACGGAGATCCTCGTTCGTTCTGGTCTTGACCTTCCAGCGGAGAAGGAGGTCTTTGGCGACGTTGGAACGGGGGCCGAAGAAGTGGATGATCGCCAACCACCATCGGTTCAGGGCTTCCTGAAACATCTCGCGTTGGGCTTCAGTGCCGGAGGCGAGCTCGAGCGTGATGTCCTCGCCGTGGCGGAGGTGGAGCTGCTCTTCCGAACAGATCCGCTTGAGGACGCGCGAGTACGGCGCGTAACTCGAGTCGAGCAAGGCGGCTTGCGTCACGAGGGCCGCTCCGTCGATCAGCCAGCCGATGATCGCCACGTCGCCCCAGTGCTTGGTGGGGTAGTGGAAGACGTTATGGAACTTGGACTTCCCGTTCACGAGGTCCGAGAACATCGCGTCGCGGCTCTTGCCGAGGTCTTCGGCGATGCGGTAGAGCAATTGCGCATGCCCGACCTCGTCCTGCACCTTGGCGGTGAGGGACATCTTCCGCTTGAGGCTCGGCGCGTGGGGGATCTGCTCGCGCTCGGGGATCGCGCCCATGATCTCGGAGTTCGCGTGCATCTCGACGAACTTTAGAACCCCCATGCGGTAGTCGTCGGGCATCCAGTCGTCGGTCTCAACCTTGCCTCCAGCGTCCACATACTCGTTGAACTTCGCGAGTTTCTCCTCGTACGTCATGCCTCGAGTCCTTTCGTTATCAACTCTGCGAACCTGTTTCCGATCTCGGTTGGCGTCAGCTCGCCACCCTCTCTGTACCAGGCGTACACCCAGTTCCCGGCCGAGAGGATCAAGGTGGCCGCGAAGCGCACGTCGGCATCGGGTCGGAACTCGCCCGTAGCGATGCCGTCTTCGACGATCGAGCGCACCATCGACTCGTAGCGGTCGCGCTTGGCCTGGATCGCGCTGCGCGGTTCGGGCTCGAGGTAGCGCCACTCGTTGAGGAAAACCGTCGATGCGTCGAGATGCTGCGTGGCAGTTTCGACGTGACCGACCAGGAGGGCACGCAATCTGTCTGCCGCCGTGCCGTCCAGACTTTCGGCTTGCGCTCCACGATCGAGGAACCTGTCGGCTCCCTCCTCGACGACATCGAAGAGCAGGTCCTGCTTCGAACCGATGTGCGCGTAGAGAGAGCCGCGCTGCAAGCCGAGCGCGTCGCCGAGGTGCTGCATGGACGTTCCGTGATAGCCGCGCTCGGAAAAGAGCCGGGCCGCGGCGGACACGAGCTCGGCCCTGCGGGCGGTTCTCGCTCTCTCGGCCAGCGCCATAGGTCTCCTCGGGGTCCTCAGGTCACAAACAAACGGTCGTTTGGGAATCCTAGCCGCTAATCTGCGGCCGTGCCACCCGACCGCTTCGCTCCGGCCGAGGAGCGCATGCCCCACATCCTCAGGCGGCTCAAGAAGGCCCATCCCGAGGCGAAAGTGGCCCTCGATTTCACGAACCCCCTCGAATGCGTGGTCGCCACGATCCTCTCGGCCCAATCGACCGACGCCCGGGTGAATCTCGTAACGAAGGACCTCTTCGCCAAGTACCAGAAGCCGGAGGACTACCTCGCCGTGCCCGAGGAGGAACTCCAGCGCGACATCCAGTCGACGGGATTCTTCCGCCAGAAGACTCGGTCCCTGCGGGGGATGGCTCAGAAGCTCCTCGACGAGTACGGCGGTGAGGTGCCAAAGACGATCGCCGAGCTGATCACTCTGCCCGGCGTCGCTCGCAAGACGGCCAACATCGTGCAGGCGAACTGCTATCCGGAGGCGATGCGCAAAGACCCAGATGCGGGGATCGCCGTCGACACGCATGTGGGCCGAGTTGCCGTCCGCCTCGGCCTCGTGAACGTGAAGAACTCCAAAGAGGCGGTGAAGATCGAGCAGCGTCTCATGGAGATCACCCCCCGCAAGGACTGGCGCATAGTGACGGACCTATTCATCCTCCACGGCCGCACGATCTGCGACGCGAAGAAACCACGCTGCGCCGAATGCCCCATAGAGCCCCTCTGCCCGAGCAGCCAAGAAGCCGCCCTCCCCGACCTCTACCGCACCCCCCCAAATTCTCCGAAAAAGGGGGGCCCAGCCCAGTCACGCCGGAAGATTTAGCGCATTTCGCAACGCGGTCTCGGTTTCGAATCGCACGCGTTCCGGAGCGAGCACGATGTCATCCCAACAGAAGTAGAGGATCACCCAGCCGAGCAGGGACAGATGTCGATCTCTAGCGACGTCTTTCTTGAATGCTTCGTCCCCCATATGCCACCGGATGCTGTGACATTCGATGCCGATCTTCAGGTCGGGGAATGCGAAGTCGAGACGATACGCGCCTTGAGGGGTTCGGACCTCATGCTGCGGGACCACGTTCGAAAACTTGATGCTCCTCAAGATGCGAAGCATCTTCGTTTCCATCCTGCTCTCGACCAAGCCCTCTCGACCGTCACGGACGTCGAGCATCTTCCGCATCGCCACTGTCCCGTTCCGCCCCCGTGCGGCGATGGTGTCGAGATAGTTGCGAAGACCCGGGAGCGTCGTCAGCTTTTTTCTTAGTGCATCGTCTAGGGCCCGACCCTGTATCCATGGGGGCACAGAGGCGCCGAGGTCAAGGAGGCACCGATCGATCGACGCCACGAGCATTCCGTTCTTGGGCGAAATGGCGGGTCGATCTGTAGGCATGAGTCGATGACTTCGAATGCCGTTTACCCGGTTCCCGTCGTAGACGCAAATCTCAACAGGGTTCGGTTCGGCGCCATCCAATCCCCAGATCCACGCTCCTGTTTGGTGCGAGAAGAACGCATCGTCTGGTGCCCAAAGCTGAGCCGCCCAGACGTCGCCCAGCTGGCTTGTCGGGATTATCGCCAGCCGAAAGACGCCGGGATAGTGAGGGACGAGCTCTCCCCACTTGCACCGCTCATCGATCGCGCTCTCGCTGAGGCCTGAGTCCAGAAGTTGCGCCCTAGAAACGAACCCGCTTTGCGCCACGGCAAGTGCTCCGTACCGCGCTTCGACCTCGTGCAGTCGCTCCATCCCACGAGGAAATCTCGATGACGTCGATGCTGCAGTGATCGTCGTCACAAAAACCTTGCGAAATATTCCGAATCAGCGGGGCTCAGCCGGGCTGGGCTGGAGAATTTGGGAGGGTCCCGCACGCGTACCATGGTTGCGATGAGAAAAAAGGTTGTTTTGGCTGCTCCTCGGGGGTATTGCG
Organism: Actinomycetota bacterium; assembly: GCA_034663635.1. GTDB lineage: Bacteria > Actinomycetota > CADDZG01 > CADDZG01 > WHSQ01 > JAXDJH01. The sequence continues at coordinate 213,525 of JAXDJH010000023.1, forward strand.
CTGGCGTCGATCGGGCCGTGCAGATCGTTGAGAGGGCGCTCGACACGGTCGGGGCCCCCGTGTACGTGCGCAAGGAGATAGTCCACAACCGTCACGTCGTGGAGGAGCTCCAGAAGCGCGGTGCGATCTTCGTCGAGTCGGAACAGGAGATCCCCGAGGGAGCCACCTGCGTGTTTTCGGCTCACGGTGTCTCGCCCGAGGTCAGACGCAACGCCGACGCGCGCAACCTCCGCGTGATCGACGCGACCTGCCCCCTCGTTACGAAGGTGCACCTCGAGGCCAAGCGCTTCGTGCGAGACGGCCGCCGGATCGTCCTCGTCGGTCACGAGGGCCACGAGGAGATCGAGGGGACCGCCGGCGAAGCGCCGGACTCGACGATGGTCATCGAGAGGCCCGAGCAGATCGACGAGCTCGGTATCGATTCCAACGAGCCGATCGCGTATCTCACACAGACGACGCTTTCGGTCGACGACACTTTGAACGTCGTCGAGGCCCTCCGGGGACGATTCTCCGACATCAGCGGCCCCCGCAGCGATGACATCTGTTACGCGACCCAGAACCGGCAGGTCGCCGTGAAGGCGATCGCCCCGGAGTGCGACGTCGTGCTGATCGTTGGTGCGTTCAACTCGAGCAACTCCAACCGGCTCGTCGAAGTCGCGAGGAGCCTCGGCACCCCAGCCCACCTCGTACCCGACGAAACTCACTTGGATCCCACCTGGCTCGACGGAGCCGAAACGGTCGGCGTGAGCTCCGGCGCGAGCGCGCCCGAGGTTCTCGTCGATCGACTCCTGAAGCGCCTGAGCGAGATGGGCTACGGACAGGTCGAAACGCGCGAGATCACTACCGAAGACGTGACGTTCTCGTTGCCGCCGTGGCTGAGGGACGAAGCGGAGATGCCGCCCGTCTCCTAAGGAACGGGTTAGGTGATGGTTTGTTCGATCTCGTTGGCGAGGTCGAAGTCGATCGAGGTGAGCCCACCCTCCGAGTGCGTCGAAAGAGTCAGCCTGACCTTGTTGTAGCGGATGTCGATGTCGGGATGGTGGTCGTAGCGGTCGGCCAACTTCGCAACGTCGTTGGTGAACTTGATGGCGCCCGCGAAGTCATCCCACTCGAAAACCTTGGTGATCTCGTCGCCTTCGCGCTCCCAATCACCCAGCTCGTCGAGCCTTTGTTGGATCTCTTCGTCTTCCAGAAGCTCCGGCACACACCCTCCTAATGACGCTTCCTGCACCAATCGCCGCGCACCTTACCCCGGCCGGGAGGCGCCGTCGGCGAGGCACTATAGTCCCGGACCCAGACCAAGCTCCGGAGGGATAGATGGACTACGGGATCGGCTTCGGCGGCCCCCTGAACACGGTCGGATCGATGGCCAAAGGCATAGAGGACGCCGGCTTCGAGTCGTGCTGGGCGGCCGAGACGAGCCATACAGCCTTCATCGGCGCCGCCGCCGGAATCATGGCGACCGAGAGCATCAACGTGGGCACGGCGATCGCCCTCGCGTTCCCCAGGTCGCCGACCATCACGGCGATGACGGCTTGGGACCTGGATGAGTTGTCCGGCGGCCGTTTCATCCTCGGCCTCGGCTCCCAGGTCAAGCGCGTCAACGAGAACCGGTTCTCGGTCAAGTTCGAGCACCCGGCCCCCAAGCTCAAGGAGTACGCCCAGGTCCTTCGCACCGTGTGGGCGGCCAACAGGGGAGAAGACGTCACGTTCGAGGGCCGCTTCTACAACGTCACGATGCCGACCTTCCACGGCAAACCGCAGCCTCACCGCCGCGACGTGCCCATCTACTTCGCGGCGGTGAACGAGACCATGTGCAAGGTCTGTGGCGAGGTCGCCGACGGGTTGCTCGCACATCCGCTGGCGTCGCCTCGTTACCTCAGCGAGGTCGTGAAGCCTGCGATAGCCGCCGGCGCCGAGAAGGCGGGCCGCAAGGCCGAGGAGTGCAACCTCACGGCGGCCCCCATGATCTCGATCTCGGACGACATCGATGCGGCCCGTCGCGAGGTCAAGCTCCAGATCGCGTTCTATTCAACGACGCGCACTTACACCCCGATCCTCGCTATGCATGGCAAGGAGTCGATCGTTCCCGACTTGCGGGACGCGTTCCAGGCGAAGGACCGCGACAGGATGATCGAGTTGATCGACGACGATCTTTGCGACGAGATCGGTATCGCCGGAACGGCAAACGATGTCAAGGACAAACTCGATCGCTACGAGGGATTGGCCGACCGACTCCTTCTGTCGCCACCCTGGTACGGCCCGAGCTTCGAGCGGATGATCGAGAACGGAGCCGCGATCTTGGAGACCTTTAAGGAAGCGGCTAGCTCGCCTGCTGGCTAAGGATCTCCACGCGGTCGGCTTTCCAGCCACCTGAAGTCGTGTCGACGAGGGTCAGCTTCATCACGTAGACGAAGGTCCGGCCCCCTGGGTTCTCGTTGGACTGCGTCGTCTGCGTCGTCCGAAGGATCGCGACCGCTTCGGAGGGCGACTTGAACGTCACGTCGGGACCCTCGAGGATCTGACCCCGCGAAGAAGCGGTTGCTTTCTCAAGCGCGTCGCCAAGGCCTTGCCCCAGCAATTGTTCGTACTGCTCACGGAAACTTCCCGTCGCGAGCGGCAGCACTTTCGCCGATTGCTCCTGGAGGTTCGTCGAGTCGTAGTTGATGAGAAGCGTGACGACCTGCTGAGAAACGTCTTCGACGTCGTCGATCCGGTTGGCCAGGAACGCACCGACCTCGTCCGTAGTTGTCTCGCGGTCTCGCTGCCACAACATTGCGAACACTCCTGCGAGCGCGAGGGCGAGGACCAGACCCGCGGTGAGCAAAGGGACGAGCAGACGGCGCTTGGGACGCTCGACATCTTCTGCGGTCGCGTCGGCAGGCAGAGCAGCTTCGTTCATCGACACATACTAGGAGTGCGGGACGGCTTAGATGCCGTTCAGGTAGAAGAGGGTCCAGGACCACTCGGCCATCCGGGACGGCATCGATGCGCTGCCCGTGCCTTCCGTAGGCACGCCGAGGATCGTGGTGTTCGCGGAATCGGTCCCGCTCGATGATGTCGATCGGGCATCCTGAGCAGAGCTTCCGCATTGAGCGTTTTCTGGTGGGCTCTGAGGCTCCCGATCCGATGGGCGACGCCGCTCGGTGCCGTAGCTGCAACCGGGGTTGTTGTTGTCCTGGATGAGACCGAACCGAACGAGACCCGTATCGGGCTCGAATGCATGCGAGATGTTGTCCAGCGCGTCGGGAAGATTCACGAACAGCGCGGTTAGGTCATCCGCGTGCTGGGCTTGCAGCTCGTTCACTTCGGCGAACTGGTGGAGGAACTTGTTCACGTTGCCTTTGTAGTTCCGCAACAGTGAGACGACCTCATCCGAGGCCGAGTTCGTCCCGTTCAACAGCCGCGTGAGGTTGTCGCGGTTATCCGACAGGGTCTGGCTGACGGTTACGAGTTCACGGATGGCGCGTTCGAAATCGTCGCTCGAGTTCACGAAGGCTTCGCCCACCTTCGTGCCTTGCTTGAGGACGCCTTGGACCTCGGATGAACGATCGGCGAACAGCTGGGCGAGATCTGCCGATGACTCGATGATCGTGGCGAGGTCCGGCCCCCGGCCCGTGAGCCCGATACCGAGCGCGTCGACCGCACCTTTCAAGGCATCGGGAGGCACGCCACGCAGCACGGCCTCCAACGTGCTCAAGAGTTCTTGTGTGCTCACGGGGATCGCCGTCTGATCCAGCGGGATAACGTCCCCGTCGGCCAGATATGGGGCGTCGTCACTCGCGGGAAGCAGGTCGACGAATTGCTCGCCCACCGCACTCTTGAACATCACGCGGGCCTCGACTTCGTCGGCGGGGATCTCATCGAAGTCCTTCAAGATGAGCAGCTCGATCTTCACTCCCTCGGGCACCACTTCCATCGTCCCAACCTGTCCCACTGTGATGCCGCGGTAAGTGACCTCCTGGTTCGTGAAGACGCCACCGGCATCGGGGAACAACGCGTAGACCGAGTAACGAGCTTGAAGTACCGACAAGACCTGGGTCGCCATCAGGTAGACGAGACCCATGGAGATCACGACGAACCCGATCAGGTTGATCTTCACGCGAGTCCTCTCGGGGATCTTCAAGATCGGCCCCTAAGCGGCTGACGCAGGATGTACTCCAGCGCACCGGTGTCCTGCGAGGTCGACGTCGACCTCGCGTCCGGATCGTCGTTACCGATCGCCTGGTCGCACGTCGTTCCCTGCTCGAAGTTGTCCGGGGCGGACTGGCAGACGTCGAGTTGCAGGTAGTCGCCTGGCATCGTCTCAGGGAACCATTGCGAGAACGTGGCGAGCGTCTGCAACGCGTCCTTGAGATTCTCGCTGTTGGCGACGAGCGTCCGAAGGACAGGTCGCAGATCGTTGAATTGCTCGTCTAGACCGTTCTCCGTCTGGTCGAGCAAACGCACGCTGACGTTGGTGAACTTGTCGAGAGACACTAGGAGCGTCTCGAGCTCGTCCTTCTGGTCGTTGAGAACCTTCGAGGAATCGGCGAACGACGAGAGGAAACTCCGCAGCACGGAGTCCTCGCCCAGGATCGTTTGAGCAACGCTGTCGAGGTTGTCAACGCCGGCGGCGATCTCGTCTTTCCGATCGACCAGGACGTCGGTGAACTCGTGGAGGTCGGCGAGGATCTCCTTCAATTCGTCGGAGTGGTCGCGCAGGATGCGAGCCTGAGCCGTCGTGAAGCGGTTGATCTGCTCCAGGTTTCCGGTGCCCAGCACGCCGGCGAGCTTCGCAAAGATCTCCTCGAGCTCGGTGGCTTTCGAAGTTTGATCCGTGTCGAGAACGTCGCCGTCCCCAAGGTAAGGAGGACCCGACGTCTGAGGCTGGATGTCGACGAATTTCTCGCCCAACAGACTGGTCGTCCTAACAACGAGCTTCGTGTCTTCAGGAACCTGCTCGCTGGGCTCGACGCACATCGTGACGCGGGCATTCCAACCATCGAGTTCGATCTGTTGGATGGTGCCGATCACCACATCCGAGGACTGAACGTTCGCGTTCTCGACGAGGTCCCCGACCTGCTCGAAGATGCCGATGATCTGCGTTCCGTCGCACTTCGACGCGAAGCCGAGGGCCGCGCACGAGGCCGACAGCATCATCGTGGCGAGTAGGGCGGCGGCGATCTTCAGCGGAGACCTCATCCGCCCACCCCCAGGAATCCGAAGAACCCGCCCGCCCAGTCGCCGAACCGATCCCATGCGGACGGGGAGTCGTCGACCGCGACTGCACTTCCGGCGGCGCTGCCGGTCAACCCACCGAGGCCGACACCGTCGCCGACGTTCGGCACGTCGCCAACGCCGGTAAGCCCGTCGAGGAGGCCCTCATCCTCGATCTGTTGTCCGATCTCGCGGCACTTGCGCTTGAGCTTCTTCAACTGCTTCGACAGCGGATCGACCACCTCGTTCATGACTTCATCGGGGAGCCCGACGCCCTCGACCCTGCGGAGTTGCTTCTTCACGCGCCGGACGCCCTTGTCGCAGTTGAGATTGAACTGAAGGGCCTCGACGGGGGATGTCGGCACGGGCAAGACCTTGTCCGGCTTCGACGTCGACCGGTCCTTGCCCGGGGGGTTACCCGGCTCGCCGGTCACGCCCTTGCACTGTTCCTTCAATGCATCTTTGGCGGGGCTTGGCGGGAGCGGCTTGAGGATCTCGCATTCGAGCTTCGCATTCGAGTTGTCGCGAACGTCGACGTCCTTGTACTTGCCACCGTGGTACGCGTTCGCGGCCCCCAGTCCCACCACAGGCAACCAGGACAGCGACTCCTCCACGGATGCGCGGTTCTGGAGAATCGCGGAGGTGATGTGAACCGCAAGCCGCAGGTCCTTGCCGAGCCTGTCCCCATGCGCTTTCAGCAGATCGGCGACCTGTTCCGTCATCGTTCCGAGATTCGCGAGCGTTCCGGTGACGTCGTCGCGTGACTCCGCCAGCGCGGTCATGATCGTTGCGAAGTTCGCGTTCAGCTGGCCGAATGCCCCGGACCGTGATGCGAGCTGTGTGAACAGATCCTCGAGGTTGACGAGCAACCCCCCGATGTCACCCTTCGCGTCGGCCAGCGTCCCGGTCAACTTGGCTCCGCTGATCAGCGTGCCCTTCAGCTGGTCCTCTCGATCCTTGAGCGTCTCGTTCAACTGGACGATCAGATCCCCGAGAGCGCCGGGCTCGCCGGGCTTGCCCGGTTCGATCGCATCCAGCAGCTTCTTCAACTGCTTGAAGACGTCGTCGAGCTCCGCCGGGATGTAGGTGTTTTCGACGGGGATCTCCGCGCCGTCGGCCAACGTCGGGCCGCTTTCGTAGACGGGAGCGAGCTGCACGTAACGGTCGGCGATGACGGAGATCGGCACGATCTGCGCGATCGCATCGGCAGGCACTTTGTACTGGGAGTCGATGGACATGACGACCCGGACCTTTGTGCCTTCTGGAGTCACGGACCGGACCTTGCCCACGGGGACCCCGAGGATGTCGACGTCGGAGTTGGCGAACAGTCCGATCGTCTTCTCGAAGTACGCGGTGACCTCATAGGTGCCGTCCGACTTCGTCGCGGTGTAGGTGAGCACGCTCGCTCCCGCTATCAGAGCGAGGCCGATGATGAGCGACAGAGGCTTCATTAGCGCTTTCATTCGTCGTTCTCGCAGGATTGAGAGAGCACGAGGGCGCAGCTGTAGATGTCGCCCCAGCGGCCTTGAGTGAAGATCGAGCCGAAGTAACGAGACGAGTCGCCCGCGTACTTGAGCGCAACGTCCAGGTGCTCCACGTTGCGGTCGAGCACGACGAGTGCGTCGTGAAGGTCGGTGAGGATCGTGTCGAGGTTCGTCCGGTTATCCCGGAGCACCGCGGTCACCGTTCCCGCCATCTGCTTCGTGGCCACGAGGAGCGACTGGATCGACTCACGCTTGCGGGCCAACGACGCGAGCACCTCGTTCGAGGAGTCGATCAAGCGAACGATCTCATCGCCCTTGTTGGACAGGAGCTTCGTCAGATCGTCGGCCCCCGTTAGCAGCGACCGGAGCTCGTCGTCTTTCTCGTTCAGCCCGTGACCGAGACTGTTCAACCCCTCGAGCGCGGATCCGACGTCGTCCTGCGCGATCTTCGTCAGCTTCGTCAACTCGACGAGCATGTCGTTGAGAGCCGGCCCATCGAGATCTTCGACGAGGTTGGTTCCTTGGTTCGCGGCCTGATAGATCTCGTAGGGGATCGAGGTCTTGTCGACCGGGATGTTGTCCCCTTGTACGAGGAAGGGAGCGCCACCCTTGGCCTCGATGTCGACGAACTTCGTTCCGAGGATCGTCGCGAGTTTGATCTCGGCGAACGCGTCGTTGGGTATCTCGATGCCGTTGTCGATCTCCATCGTGACCTCAACGTGGTCCTGCTGGAGCTGGATGTCCGAGACGACCCCGACCTTGATGCCTGCTACCCGGACCTGGTTCTCGACCTGGAGGCCCGCTGCATCCTTGAAGTCGGCGGTGACGTCGTAGGCCTGCTTGACCGAGGGGATCTTGTCGATGAAGAAGGCGAAGGTGGTCCCCGCCATGATCGCCATGATCGAGATGATCCCGACGATGAGAGGCGAGCGCTCGCGGAAGTTCTTGATGCTCATCGCTCACAATCCAATGAGTTCGGGAGCTCCGGAACGCCGAACGCTCCGACCTCGGGGCAGAGGTTGACGACGTAGAGGTTCCACCACTTGCCGTAGCCCTGGGTGCGAGCGGTAGCGAGCAGAACCTCTTTCAGGTTCTTGGCGATGCGATCGAGCGGGCCGAGGTTTGATTCGACGATGTTGAGCAGCGTGGCGAGGTCGTCGAGCTCCTGATTCAAGTTGAACTGGTTACGCGTAACAACGCCACCGAACTTCTGCGACGCTTCGTTCAGCTGATCCACCGTCGTTTCGATGAGCGGGGTCATGTCGGCCAGCGATTCCATGAATTGCGTGAACTCATCGAGGCTGACCGAGATGTCGTCAGACTGGTTGTTCAAGATCTTCGTGACCTGATCGAGGTCTCCGACGAGTCGCGCGAGCCTCTGGTCACGATCGGACAGAGTTGTAGCGAGTTCGCCGATGTTGCCGAGGATCCCAGACAGGTCTTTCTCGTGGCCCTTGAACACGTCGAGCACGGTTCGAGCGACGGTGTTGATGTCCTCGGGATTCGTCGACTGGATCAGCGGACGCAGGTTGTTGAAGACCACCGAAAGATCGAGAGCGGGGCGCGTGTTCTCGACGGGGATCGTGTCGCCGTCCTCCAGCGCAACCTCGTCCGGTGATTTGGGTTCCAGGATGTTCACGACGCGCTGGCCCAGGAGGTTGAGGAATCTGATCTCGGCCATCGAGTTCTGGGGCAGGTCGACTTCGCCGTTGATCTCGAAAGTGAGGATCGCCTCGCCTTCGTCGACCTCGAAGCCGGTGACCTTTCCAACGCGGACGCCCGCGATCTTCACGGGGTCTCCCTTGAGCACACCGGTCGCGTCGGTGAAGACGGCCTTCACTTCGTACGTGCTCGCGAACGGCGTCAGCTTGCCGATCACCGTGGCCAGCCAGAAGGTCACGAAGATCGTGAAGATGGTGAACGTCGCGAGCTTGATCCCGGTGGACCTCATCCGCGGCCCCCCGAAACCGGCATCAGGAGCAACTCGCTCAGACTGATCGGGCCCTTCTCGCGACTGCCGTCGTTCGTGTGGTTGGGGCGGGGCTCCTCACCCGGGGGGTAGGGGCCGCGCGTGTCCGAGATCAGGTTGTGCACTCGCCAGCAGCGTCCCGGAACGACGTCGCCGACCGCCTTTCCGGGCTCATCGGTCGCCTGGCGGTAACGGCATACGGCGTTGAGGTTCCGAAGCCACAGCGAGTTGAACTTCGGAAGAGAGTTCAAGAGATGGTCGAGATCGCCCTGACGAGCGGCCAGCACCCCGATCACGGTCGCGCCGCGGTCGACGATCTTGCTGATGTCGACGAAGCGAGCCTCGAACAGATCGGTCAGCTCGTCCAGCAGGGCCGGGCCCTTTGCCAGGTTCGTCTTGATGAGCTCCTGGTTGTCGGTGGTCCAGCGGTTCAGGTCGTCGAGGTTCCCCAACGCACGAAGAAGATCGTCGTCGACCCGAGCTAGAACCTCCGACGAGCTCGCAAGCTGGTCGATGCCGGACGCCACCAGATCCTTGTTGTCGTTGAGCGGCCGCAAAGCCTCGATGCCCTTCTCGATCCCTTTGATCGCCGCGTCCTCGTGACCGACGAAGCCGGAAGCGAGAGCTTCGAGCGCTCCTGCGAGGTGCTCGGGATCGATCGCGTCGAGCAGGGGGAGCGCGACATTGAGGATCGTCTCGACCTCGAGCGGATCGATGGTGCGGTCCGTCGGGATGATGTCGCCGGCCGCGATCGTCTGGTCGTCGGGCTCGTCGGGATAGAGCAGCTCGACCCATTTCTCGCCGAAGATCGTCTTCGCGCGGATCTGGGCCCCCACGTTCGCCGGGATCTGGTCGGTCGAATCCGGCTTCAGTTCGAGCTGGATCCGGCACGCTCCGTCGACACGCTCGATCTTGCCGATGCGCCCAACGAGCACGCCTCGCTCTTTGACATCTCCTCCGGGCCGGATGCCTTGACCGCAGACCCCGAAGTCCGCGTACGCGCTTGTCGTTGCAGCACCAACTGCACCGGTCAGTGTTAGTCCGGTGAGCGCGACTAAGCCCGCCACGAGGGCGATGGCTAGGAGACCTATAAGTGCGTGCCGCAGCCTTGCGATCTTTGATACCTCCGGTGGTTAGCCGGCTATGCGGACGGTGTCCGTCACCCCCCACATGAATGCCGAGAGCATGAGGTTCAGAAGGTTCACAGCGACGATGGAGGCTCGGATCGCCTTGCCCACGGCGACCCCGACGCCCGCCGGTCCTCCAGACGCGTTGAACCCGTAATAGCAATGGATCAATGCAACTGCTATCGCAAAGATCACTGCTTTGATCAATGAATACAGAACGTCAGTCGCCGGTAAGAAAAGACTGAAGTAATGCTGATAGGTCCCTCCCGACAACCCGAGGAGCTTCGTCACGACCAGTTCGGTGGCGATGTAGGAGGCGAATAGGGAGATCAAGTAAAGCGGGACGATCGCGATGAGGGCCGCGATGATCCTGGTGGACACGAGGTAGGGGACCGGCCGCACCGCCATGACCTCGAGAGCGTCGATCTCTTCGTTCACGCGCATCGCCCCGAGCTCTGCCGTGAAACCGGCGCCGACCTGGGCGGCCAGCGTCACCCCGGCGATGAGCGGAGTGATCTCCCGAGTGTTGGCGAAAGCGGAGACGAACCCGGTGAACGCCTCGGCCCCGATCAACTGCAGCCCCTTGAAGCCCTCCAAGCCGACCTGCGTGCCGGTGAAGAAGGCCATGAAGAAGATGACGCCGGCGGTCCCGGCTCCCACGAGTAACGCCCCGGCCCCGAGGGTGATCTCGGACACGAGTCGAGCGATCTCGCCGCCATGGCGGATCGCGAACAGGGTGTCGGCGAGCGACTTGCCCATGAACGTCAGCTGCTCGCCGATGCTCGCGAGGCCATCGATCAGGCCGTTCAACAGCCGGCCCGGGAGGCCGAACGTTCTCGAGACGCGCCCTGCTTGTGCCATCTAGCTCCTTATCCGAACTTCTGCGGAACGATCGCGAAATACAAAGCCGTGAGGATGAAGTTCACGAAGAAGATGAGCATGAACGTCACGACCACGGACCGGTTGACCGCGTCCCCCACGCCCTTGGGCCCACCCTTCGCGTAGAACCCGAAGTAACACGCCACCATCGCGGCGAGAAGTCCGAACACTCCGGCCTTGAGGATCGCCACGATCAGGTCGGCGGTTTGGGCGAGTAGCGAGAAGGACGCGAGATACGCACCGGGCGTACCTCCTTGGATAACCACGTTGAAGAAGTAGCCACCGGCGATCCCCGCAACCGAGACGAATCCGTCGAGGAGCATCGCCACAAAGATGGCGGCCCAGATGCGAGGCACGACAAGGGCTTTGATCGGGTTGACGGCGAGGACCTCCATCGCCGAGATCTCGTCCCGGATCTTGCGGCTGCCGATGTCGGCGCACATCGCGGACCCGCCGGCGCCGGAGATCAGCAGTGCCGCAACGATCGGCGCGGCCTCGCGAACGACGGCCAGCACCATCGCGGCACCGGTCTGCGATTCGGCCCCCAACTGACGTGCGACGTTGCCGACCTGAAGGGCGATCGTCGCTCCGAACGCGATCGAAACGAGAACCGCGGGGAACATCGAAACGCTTGCGATGAACCACGACTGCCGGATGAAGTCACGCCATGGCACCGGGCGCCGCGGCATCAGACGGAATGCCTCGAGCGTGATGGCGAACATGTTCCCCGTCTCTACGACGAGGTTCTTAACCGGGTTCTTCGCCACTCCCGTCCTTCCCCGACTTCCTACAGACTCTTCTTGCGAGGCGCGGCGGTCGCGTCGTCGTCGGCGGGCGCACCGGCATCCATCTCCATCTCTTCTGTTTCCTTGTAGGTCTTTCCGGAACTCGACTCGGCCTTGACGGGCTCTTTGGTCGCATCGGCGGTCTTCGTGGAGTCCTTCTCCTCGGACATGCCGATCGGGCCCTCTGTGTCGCCGGCCAGGAACTGCCGGACGACGGGGATCTCGGAGGTGAACATCTCTCGCGCGGGCCCGAACTTCACGAGATTACGGCGGTAGAGCATCCCGATGAAGTCGGCGACGAGCCTCGCCGTAGCGATGTCGTGCGTAACGACGATGAAGGTGGCGCCGAGCTGCTTGTTGAGATCCATCGTCAGCAGGTTCAGGAAAGCGGTTCGAACCGGATCGAGTCCCGAGTCCGGCTCGTCGAAGAGGACGATCTCGGGATCGAGCACGAGAGCGCGAGCGAGACCCGCCCTCTTCTTCATCCCACCGGAGATCTCCCCGGGGAGCTTCTTCTCGGCGCCGCTGAGCCCGACCATGCCGAGTTTCTCTTCGACTATCTGCTTGACCTCCGACTCCTTCTTCTTCGTGTGCTCGCGAAGGGGGAAGGCGACGTTGTCGTAGATGTTCATCGAGCCGAACAGCGCTCCGTCCTGGAAGAGAACGCCAAATTTGCGGCGGACCTCGTACAGCTCTTTCTCCGAGAGGGCCGGGACGTTCTTGTCGCCGATCCAGATCTCGCCGCGGTCGGGCTTCAGGAGCCCAACGAGATGCTTGAGGAAAACGGACTTGCCCGTTCCGGACGGGCCGAGCATCAGGGTGATCTTGCCCTTGGGGATGTCGCAGGTGATGTCTTCGAGCACGGTCTGCGCGCCGAATGACTTAGTCAAACCTTTGATACTGATCTCAGTCTCAGGCATCCATCCCCCACCGGTCCCATTGATCCGTTGCTGCAGCGACCCAAGATCGGGTCGACCCTCGATGCGCACCCCTGCGCGAGGGAAGCGAGCCTACTCCGGGGACCTACGCTGCGTATTCGCCGTGTTTCAGCGTTGTTGTCCTCCCGGGGCTTCCCCTGCTTGGGTACGAGCGAAACGGATTAAGGTTCCACTCCTCATGGATTTCAGAGACACCCCCGACGAAGCTGCATTCAGGACCGAGCTCCGGACCTGGTTCGAGGCGAACCTGCCCGAGGGCTGGACCGAGCGCGGTCACGCCCCCGGCCGGATGGACGAAGACATCTCGAGGGCATGGAGCAAGAAGCTTCACGAGGCGGGCTACTCGGGCCTGACCTGGCCCAAGGAATTCGGCGGGGCGGGGGCTCCGTACACCCACCAGGCGATCTTTCTCGAGGAAAGCGCCAGGGCCGAGACCCCCGAGCACATCGGCGTCATCGGGCTCGGGATGGCGGGCCCGACGATCATCGCCCACGGAACCGACGAGCAGAAGAGCGCCCACCTCGCCAAGATCCTGTCCGGCGAGGAGGTCTGGTGCCAGGGCTTCTCCGAGCCGGGCTCCGGCTCCGACCTCGGATCCCTGAGGACGAGGGCCGAGGTCGACGGCGATGACTACGTCATCAACGGACAGAAGGTCTGGTCCTCGTTCGCCCACATCGCGGACTACTGCATCCTGTTGGTTCGAACCGACACTGCTGCGGCCAAGCACCACGGCATCACCTACCTCCTGGTCGACATGCACTCGCCGGGGATCGAGGTCCGTCCGCTACGGCAGATAACCGGCGACCCCGAGTTCAACGAGATCTTCTTCAACGACGTTCGGGTGCCGCGCGCCAACGTCATGGGTGAGGAGAACGAAGGCTGGCGCGTCGCGATGACGACGTTGCTGCACGAGCGGGGGACCCTCGGCTTCGCGCTCACCGCGCGGCTCGAGGTCGCGATGCGGAATCTGATCGCTCTCGCCAAAGAGGTAAAGGTCAACGGACACGTTGCGGCCGAAGATCCCCTGATCCGGGATCGCCTCGCACAGCAATGGATCGAGCTTCAGGGTTTGAAGTTCACGAACTACAGGGCTCTGACTTCGCTCGTGAAGACCGGCATCCCTGGGCCCGAGGGCTCGATCGCGAAACTCCACTGGAGCGAGTCGAACCAGCGCCTCGGCAAATTGGCGATGGAGATCCTCGGCCCCCACGCGCAGCTCGATGGTTCGGACGGCTACTGGAACGGCTACTGGCAGTACCAGCAGCTTCGGAGCCGCGGCAACACGATCGAAGCCGGAACCTCTGAAGTGCTGCGCAACATCATCTCCGAACGCGTACTCGGCCTCCCGAGGAGCAGATAGATGGACTTCGCGTTCTCCGAGGAGCAGGAGATGCTCCGCGAGCAAGCCCGGAGCTTCATGACTTCCAAGTTCGGTCCCGACCGCGTGGTCGAGCTCGCCGAGTCGGACGATCCGTTCGACGCCGCGGCGTTCAAGGAGATGGCCGAGCTCGGTTGGATCGGACTGTCGGTGCCCGAAGAGTCCGGTGGCGCCGGGTTCGGATTCCTCGAGGAAGCGGTTCTGTTCGAAGAACTCGGCAAGGCGCTCTATCCGGGACCGTTCTTCTCGACCGTGGGTCTCGCGCTTCCCGCGCTGGTCAAAGACGAAGAGGCATTGGGCCGGGTCATATCAGGTGAAGCGGCCGCGACGCTCGCGGTAGCGGAGCCCGGAGGAGCCAGGAGTCTCGGCGACCTCGAGGGTCTTGGAACGAAGGCCGAGGGATCGAACGGATCGTGGTCGCTCACCGGCGAGAAGATCCTCGTCCCCGACATCGGTTCGGCCGATCTCGTGGTCGTCGTAGCCGCGGCTTCCGACGGCCCCGCGTTGTTCCTCGTCAACCGGGACGATGCGAAGCATTCGGTCGGCTCGACGGTCGACTCGACGCGCAGGCTCGGCACGCTCACGCTTTCGGGAACTCCCGCGAAGCTGCTCGCCGAGGGCGACGAGGCCCGCTCGCTCATCGATCGGATCAGGTTGCGCGCTCTCGCGGCGCTCGCGCTTGAGGCGGTCGGAGTAGCGCAGGCCGCGCTAGACCTCGCGTTGACGCACGCCAAGGAACGCAAGCAATTCGATAAACCGATCGGCGTCTATCAAGCCGTTTCACATCAAGTGGCGGACACCTACGTCGAGACCGAGCTCGCGCGGTCGCTCGCGTACTGGGCTGCATGGTGCGTCGCGGAATCCGACGATCAGGCACCCGTTGCGACGGCAGCGGCGAAGGCGATGGCGTCTGAGGCGGCGGTGACCGCGGCCGAGAAGTCGATCCAGGTGCACGGCGGAATCGGCTTCACCTGGGAGCACATCCTTCATCGCTATTACAAGCGGGCCGAGTGGATCGACGCTTTCGAAGGCACCGCCTCCGGGCAACGCAAGCAGATAGCCGCTTCGATACTCGACTCCTAGTCACTCGTACCTAAGGGCAGGGAATCGCCGGAGCCCCGGCGAACCCCAGATTGAGGGCCTTGTCCACATACGAGGGGAAGTCGATGCGCCGCATCATCACCGCCGCGATCCTGTTCTTCGTCTTCGCTGCGCTATTTCCCGCCGCCGCGCCTGCGGCCCCCATCCTCGGAGGCCAGCTCGCCACCGACGACTACCCATTCATGGTCTCCGTGCAGAGCGTTCAGGGAGGCAATCATTTCTGCGGCGGAAGTCTCGTGGCGAAGAAGGTCGTTCTGACCGCGGCCCACTGCGCCGAGGGCGAGGATCCCAAGGGGCTGCAAGTGATGCTCGGCACTCACAAGTTGAGCAAGCCCGGCACCATCATCCCGGTGAAAGCGATCGAGGTGCACGAGAGCTACGCGAAGGACGGAACGCACGACGTCGCGCTCCTCTATCTCGCGAAGAAGTCGAACGCGGCGCCGATTCGGTTGGCCGGGGCGAACGAGAAAGAGCTGTGGTCGCCCGGCAGTCCGGCGCGGGTCATCGGTTGGGGAGCGGAGATATTCCTCGTGGGCCCCGGCTCCGACGATCTCAAGGAAGTCGATGTCCCGATGGTCGATGACGCCGATTGCGATCGTGTGTACGGGCCCACCTTCGGTTTCGATCCAACGTCGATGGTTTGCGCGGGCGAGACGACCGGCGGCAAGGACAGCTGCCAGGGAGACTCGGGCGGACCCCTGATGGTCAAAGACGTCAACGAGAACTGGATCCAGGTTGGTGTCGTTTCGTTCGGTCTCGGCTGCGGATTCCCGGGTTTCTACGGCGTCTACTCCCGCGTCGGCGACGAAGACCTCCGAACGTGGGTGCAATCCCGCCTCTAACCACCCAAATTTTCCGAACCAGCTGGGCGCCACAGGGTTGGGCTGGAGGATTTGCGCGCTCGTGGCCGGGTATTGGATCGAGATGCCTCTCATCGGTTCAGTTCGGATTTAGGCTTACACGCGGTGCCGAAAGAGATCCTTGCTTCGATCGAGTCACTGCCGTCGCGTTACCGCGGGGGTGTCGGTCCCGCTATCCGTTACCGCGTGAAGGTCGATCGACTCGTGCGCGACGTCGTCTTGTCCGGGGATGACTGCCGGATAGAGAAGGCCACGGGAGTCCCCGACACCGAGATCCAGACCGATCGCGAGACCTGGCTCGCGATCGATGGGGGCCGGATGTCGGGGATCGAGGCCTTCGCCGAACGGAAGCTCGTTGTGCGAGGGAGCATCGAACAGTCGCTTCATTTCGAACCCTCGTTCGACCGCCCCCGGCGCGGGGCTCTCGAATATTCGCTCGAGATGGTCACCGCGAGGCGAAACCAGATTTCGACCCTCATCGCAGGGGATCGCGATGCGCCCCCCCTTCTACTCATCCATGGGCTCGGCGCGACCAAAGCGTCGTGGCTGACCATCGTCGGCCCCCTCGCCCGTCACTACCGAGTCATGGCGGTCGACATGCCCGGCTTCGGTGCTTCGTCCAAGCCGATCGCTCCCTACGACGCACCTTGGTTCGCGAGCCAGGCCTTCTCCCTTTTGGAGGCCCTCGAGGTCGAGAACGCCTTCGTCGCCGGGAACTCGATGGGTGGTCGCATCGCGATGGAGATGGCGATGCGGCATCCGGAGAGGGTGAACGCGATCGCATGTCTCTGTCCGGCCGCCGCGTTCAGCTATCGCCCCGCGCTCCGTTTCGTGCGATTCCTGCGGCCCGAGCTCGGGGTTGTCGCCCGTGGGCTGCCACGGAAGCAAGTCCTCTCGAGCATGCATCAGCTCTTCGCCGATCCGAATTGCGTTCATGAGACTTGGTACGAGGCCGCGGTCGACGACTTCCTCGCGACGTGGCGCAACGCTCGGGCGCGCGTCGCTTTCCTGAGATCGCTGCGCAATATCTACCTGGACGAACCGCACGGCGACGCGGGCTTCTGGACTCGACTGGCCAAGCTGGAGACTCCCGCGATGTTCATCTACGGCCGCCACGACGGCCTGATCACGCATCGCTTTGCAAAGAAAGTGCGAGAGACGGTTCCGCAAGCCAAGGTCAACGTGTGGAGCGATTGCGGTCACGTTCCGCAGATCGAGTTTCCGGAGAGAACGACGGCCGAGATACTCAGGTTCTTCCGGGCCGCCCGCGC
Source organism: Actinomycetota bacterium (assembly GCA_034663635.1). Lineage (GTDB taxonomy): Bacteria > Actinomycetota > CADDZG01 > CADDZG01 > WHSQ01 > JAXDJH01. The sequence continues at coordinate 230,516 of JAXDJH010000023.1, forward strand.
TAAAGGTGCCGCGTCCCACCAAACCGCCGCGAGGCTATAGACCCAGTTCTCTCGCCAAGACGCGCAGGTGGATCTCCTGCGTGCCCTCCACGATCGCGAAGTAGCGGGCGTCCCTCACGAATCGTTCGATCGGGTACTCGCGCATGTATCCGTATCCGCCGAAGACCCTCGCTGTCTTGTCGGCGATCTCGATGATCGACTCGCCGGCCAGGTACTTCGCGATCGATGTTTCTTCGACGGGATCCCGGCCCTCGTCCCACAACCATGCGGCTTGATAGGTAGTGACTCGCATCGCCTCGATCAGGGCGCGGCACCGTGCGAGCGGGAACGACACGCCTTGGTACTTCGCGATGGGGCTTCCGAACGCGCTCCTGTCCTTCGCGTACTCGACCGCTGCGTCAAGCGATGCTCTAGCGACCCCGAGCGCGCCGCCCGACACCACGACGCGGCCGATGTTCAGAGTCTTCATGACTTTCTTGAATGCGCCGCGGTCGCCGCCGAGACACGCGTCCTCCTCAACGAACACATCGGTGAGCACGACCTCGCCGATCTCCGACGAGAGGTTCCCGGTCTTGGCGATGCGATTGACGGAGAGCCCGTCTAGGTTCGCGTCCACCACGAACAACCCCATGCCGTCGACCCCGGCGCCCGGGTCCGTGTACGCGACGATGATGAAGTAGTCCGCGATCGGAGCGTTCGTGATGAACGTCTTCGTTCCGCTAAGCACCCACCCGCCGCCATCGCGCACCGCTTTCGTTTGGATGCCGCGGACATCGGAGCCGGCGTTCGGCTCGGTCAAACCGAACGCGCTTACCTTCTCGCCCTTCAAGACCGGAACCAGGTACTTCTGTTTCTGCTCGTCCGTCCCGAACGCGTAGATGGGATAGGTCCCTAGATGAGAGGAGACCGACAAGGCGGCCGCCAAGCCCGAACAGACGTAGGCCATCTCCTCCCTGAGGATCGCTTCGGCAAGGCACGTCGCTCCCGACCCGCCCAGCTCCTCTGGGTAGCGAACGCCGAGGAACCCGGCCTCGCCCGCCTTTCGGAACAGCTCGAGGGGGGTGCGTTCTGTCTTTTCCGCCTCGTCGACGAGCGGGGCGATCTCGCGGCGCGCGAAATCCCTGGCCGCTTGGCGGAACATCTGTAGTTCTTCAGGCAGATCGAAGTTCACGACGGCGAGGCTACGCTTTCTCCATGATCGAAAGTGTCATCCCGGCCCTCTATGCCGATCGCTCCGAGCGGGGAAAGCTTCGGTTCACGGGGCCTCAACGGGGCTGGTTCCTGCATCAGATCCTCACGCATGACTTCGAGAACCTTGAACCCGGCGGTTCTCGCGAGGCCGCGCTGCTTACTCCGACCGGCCGGATGGTCGGGTACTTGGAGGCGGTGGCGACCGATGACTCGATCCTCGCTCACTTCGAGCGCAGCCAGCGAGACGTATTGCCGGATGCGATCCGGAAGTACGTCTTGTCGACCGACGTGGAAGTCACCGACGTCACCGACCACTACGCGCTGATCCTGCTGCTCGAGGAGGCGGTAGATCACGGCGCCGGGTTAGGCGTGCTCCACCCGACCACCGAGTTCGGTATCGGACGCAAGGCCGCTTACCTGTGGCTTCCCGCGAAGGAGGCCGAGGTCGCGTACCAAGCGCTTCACGATCGCGGATCGCGCCCCGTCGACGAGACTCGATTGGAGCGGATGCGGATCACCGCGGCGCGTCCCCGATGGGGGATGGAGATGGACCCCAAGACGATCCCTCAAGAGGTCGGGATCGACGATGTCGCAGTTCGGTACGACAAGGGTTGTTACGTCGGCCAGGAAGCCATGGCGAAGATCCACTTCCGTGGCAAGCCGAACAAGAAGCTCGTGAGATTGATAGCTACCGGCTCCGTGGCGGCGGGAACCGAACTCGAATCCGAAGGGGCGATCGTGGGCCGCGTGACGAGTGCTGCCAACGGAACCGCCCTGGGGATCGTGAAACACACGGTGCTAGATGGGACCGAGCTCCAAGCCGGTTCGACCGTCGTCGTGGTAGATGGCTGACGTGGGACATCACTACGAGGGCGTCGACCTCATCATCCGCAAGCTCCAGATCGGCGAGTACGAGAACAACATCTACGTGCTCGAGGACCCCGCCACGCACGACGCGCTTCTGATCGACGGCTGCTTCGAGGCGGACCAGATCATCAAGGGGGCCGAAGGCGCGAACATCGTCGCGATTGTTCAGACGCACGGTCATTTCGATCACGTTCAGGCCCTTCCGGAACTGAAGGAGAAGTTGGGCGTGCCGGTCCACGCGCATCCCGGCGAGGACTATCCCGTACCGATCGATGTGCAGCTCGCCGACGGTGACGAGATCTCGTTCGGCAACCTCAGCGCGAAGGTGCTTCATACGCCGGGACACACCCCGGGCGGTGTTTGCCTGTTACTCGGCAAACACCTCATCTCCGGCGACACGCTGTTTCCCGGAGGGCCGGGCAACACGTGGGAAGACTCCGAGAAATTCGCTCAGATCATCGATTCGATCGAGTCGAAACTGTTCGTGCTCGATGACGAAACACACGTTTATCCCGGCCACGGCAAGGACACCACGATCGGGACCGAGCGCCCTCACCTGCAGGAGTGGAAAGACCGAGGCTGGTAACGCCCTCCTAGTTGAGGAACCGGCGGAGAATGGACTGATGGACGAGCCGCCGGCCACCCCGCTGGATAAGAGCCTGGTTCGCAGGGCCGGTTTCGCCGCAACCACAGTTTCCTTGGCAGTTCTTTGGATCGCATCGAGCCTCAGCGAGTCGGTCGCCTTCCCTCCTACGGCCCTCGCCGGGCGCATCATCAGGAGCACTCCGGGTGACGTAGCCACTTTCTTCATCGAGGCATTCGGGCATTGGGCCCTGAGGCTGCTGTCCATCGGGGCCTTCATCGCGGCCCTCGTGTTCGGGTCGTTGATCCTGGTCTGGACGGCGAACGAGCGCGAGGTGAGGCCGGAGCGGGCCGCGATGATCCTGGTCGTCGTCGCGGGGATCGCCTCGGCGATACAGCCTGGACCGGCGATGGGGGCCGGGCCCGTGATCGTCGCTCTGCTGGTCGCAGGAGGCGCGTACGTTCTGGTCGCCCGCCTGCTTACGAACGTCGTCGCGGAACCCGTCGAGCCGGATCTCGGACGGAGAGAGGCGATGCGCCTTGGGTTCGGAGGCGCGATCGCTCTCGCGCTTTCGGGCGGAGTCGTCGGCTGGCTGATACGCAAGACGCGCGGCCCCGACCGCAACGTCGCGCTCGTCGCCGCGCAGAATCCCGCGCCAAACCCAACTGCAGGAGATTTCCCCAAGATCGCTGGGCTATCTCCCGAGGTCACCTCGCCGGCCCGGCATTACGTCGTGGACATCAACCTCGTTCCTCCGACCGTGGAGGCGGAGGGTTGGACGCTCCCGGTCTCGGGCGAGGTCGACAACCCGTTCGAGTTGAACTTCGGCTCGCTGCAAGAGCGGTTCGAGGTGGTCGAGGACTATTCGGTGCTGACGTGCATCTCCAACGAGGTCGGGGGGCCTCTCATCGGCCACTCGAAGTGGGGTGGTGTCCGGCTCGCGGATGTTCTCGAGGAAGCCGGCGTTCGTGATGGAGCGGTCGATGTGATCTTCCGTGCCGCGGATGGGTATTCCGATTCGATCCCGCTCGAGATCGCGATGGACCCCCGTGTGCTGCTGGCCGTCTCGCAGAACGGCGAACCGCTGACGCAGTCGCACGGTTTTCCGTGTCGAGTTCGCGTGCCGCCCATCTACGGGATGAAGAACGTCAAGTGGATCACTTCCATCGAAGTCGTCGATCGCGACTACAAGGGCTACTGGATGCAGCGTGGGTGGTCGGACAAGGCGATCATCAAGACCGAATCGAGGATCGACGTCGCCGGCCGGAGTGGATCTGCGACCGCCGGCGAGGAGACCTGGATCGCCGGCGTCGCGTGGGCCGGAGTTAGAGGCGTCGACAAGGTCGAGGTCACCACCGACGGCGGCGAAACGTGGTCGGAGGCAGAGTTGAAAGACCCGGTCTCAGAGGTCTCTTGGCGCCTGTGGGCCTACCGCTGGACTCCGGAGAAAGAGGGCCGCGTGACGGTCGGATGCCGGGCCACAGACGGCGATGGAGTGACACAGACGAAGGAGACCGCCGCGCCCCATCCATCGGGCGCGTCCGGATACCACCTCGTCGAGGTCGACGTCACGGGCTAAGACGGCAACACTGACGTTTGTGCGATGTCCTAACTGTGGAAGCGATCTCGTAAAACAGGCGTCCGATCACGGCGTTACCTGGCCCTGTCCGTCCTGTGGGGGCCGAGCGATGGGCATGGGCCTCCTTCGTCGGGTCGTTGAGAAGGGTTACGCGAACCACATCTGGGGAGCGTCCTCGGAGCTCCCGACCGGGTCGGGTCGAAAGTGCGCGGTCTGCGAGAAGCCGATGACGCTCGTCCCGTCGGGGTCCAACGAACGTGACCCGCTCGTCGACGTTTGCCGTCGCTGTCAGTTCGTGTGGTTCGACCCCGCGGAGTTCGAGACCGCCCCACTCCTTCCGGTGACCGTCGAGCCCGAGCTCCCGCAGGAGGCGCTCGAAGTGGCGGCTCGACTCCAGGCCCGCCAGGTCGCGCGCGATTTTCGAAAGCGCTACCCGGCCTCGGACGCTCCTTCGGCTTCCGCGCTTCCAGGGCTCCTCGGTTTGCCGATCGAGGAACAGGGGACCGTGGTGTCTCGAATGCCGTTGGTGACGTGGGGCCTCGCGCTCGCGATGTTGATAGCGGGATTCGTTCAGCTCGCGAAACCTGGACTGATCCAGGAGTGGGGCTTCATCGCAACCGATCCCGCGCGCAAAGGGGGGCTCACGCTTATCACCGGGTTCTTCTTGCACTCGGGGATCTTCCATTTCGCCAGCGACCTTTGGTTCCTTTTCGTGTTCGGAGACGACGTCGAGGAGTTTCTCGGTCGGTTCAACTTCGCGTTGATGCTTTTCGTTGCGGGTTTGGTGGGGGCCGCGGCCCACGGCTTGCTCGGCGACTCCCACGTTCCGCTCGTCGGCGCGAGTGGCGCGCTGTCCGGCGTGATCGTGTTCTACGCGCTGAAGTTCCCAGACGCACGTCTTCGGTACTTCCGATTGTTGTCGGGGAACTGGGTCACGATGCCGGCGTCGCTCGCTCTCGGCTTCTGGGTTTTCTCACAACTCTTCGCGTCGCGGGACTGGGTGGGGGGGCAGAGCGACGTGTCCCTGCTGGCCCACCTCGGTGGCGCGGCCGTGGGCTTCGGGTTCTGGTGGCTCTGGCGAAACGATTAGAACTAAGCGGGCTCGAAATGGATCACGACGCTCGCCACTTCTGGGTGGGCCGAGTAGATGGATTTCTCTATGCGCTCTGAAGCTGCGTGGATCCGCGCAAGGGGGAGGTCCCCGCGCCCCCTAACGTGAGCGACGATCGAAAGCTCTCCGCTCACGTCGGTCACGAGAACCTCGTGACAGTCGAGAACGTCCGGCTCCAGGACGGCAAGTTCCCTGACCGAGTCGACGATGTCATGCCGCTTGGACGTGACATCTCTGCCGGCGGACGTTGGAAGCAGAGGCTCGATGTGAGTGTCCACGCGAGCGTCGGTTTCCAACTCTCGATCGACCTCGAACTCGAGCGCGTCGGACAGGGCGTGAGCCTGCTCGAGGGAGGTGTTGGGACTGACTTTCGCGTGAAGAGTGACGTGAAGCTTCCTGCGCCCCTCCTCGTCGAACGCGTGCACCAACACGTTGTGCACTTCATGGACGCCGTCGACACGACTTGCTGCTGCCTGCACTCTCTCAACGAGGCCCGTCGTTTCGGATGCAGGTTCAACGTGAACGACGACATCCGCTCCGGGAGCAACTTGGGCGATCTCCGCTTCGACCCGCTCCGCGATCTCGTGAGCGCGTTCGAGAGAAGTGGTTCGCCCGGCAGCGACGGTTACATCCGCGAAGAGTTGATCTCCCGTGCCACGAACGCGCACTCGCCGAGTCTCGGCGACGCCGGGAACACGTGCCGCGGCTTCCAAGATCGCCTCCGTGCTCGTGCCCGGCGCTCGGTCCATCAAGACGTCGACCGAGCGTCGGCCAAGCCTGTAGGCCGCAATTGCGACGGCAACGGCGACCACGAGCGCGCCGATGGAGTCCGCGTTGTGCACGCCCCGCGAAACAAGAAGAAGGCTTGCGATAGCGACGACCGCCGTCCCGATGTCCGTGGCGATGTTGAGCGCACCCGCGCGTAACGCGTCCGAGCGCTCTGCCCGGGCGGCTCTCATAAGGAAGAACGTCCTGACCGAGTCGACAAGAACGGAAAGGACGAGCAGCGCGAACGAGTACCAGGGAGTCTTTGGCCCGGTTTCCCCACCGGCCACGAGTCGCCGGACGGCTTCGATCAGGATGCCCGCGACGACGACTATGAGGATGTTCGTCTGAGCGAAAGCCGCGAGGTTCTCGGCCTTCGAATGCCCGTAGTGGTGGGAGCTGTCGGCCGGCTTGGCGGCGATCCGAACGGCGAGCAGGACGAGGCTCAGGGCGACGAGGTCCAGGAACGAATCGATCGCCTGGGACAGGATCGCCAGGCTCGAGATGGCAAGGCCGAGTGCCAGCTTCGTCGCCGCCAGGGCAGCGGTCGTCCCCAAAGCCCATAGAGCGGCGCGCTCAGAGCGCCTGGCCCCGTTCTCCATCCCCATCCGACAAGCGTAGTCCCAGGCGCCCTGCGTAAGCCCTGGTTGCGTGCCTCGTTTAGCCATGGCTAAACTATGTTTATGCCACCGCATACCGCAGCAGTTCAGGACTATGTCAAAGCTCTCTACCTCCTGGAGAGCGAGGGTGAGCCGGAGGCGGTTCCGACGAACGCACTGGCCACCCGCCTCGGGGTGACCGCCGCCTCGGCCACGAACATGCTGAAGAAGCTGGGCTCCCTCGGGCTTGTCGATCACGTTCCCTACGCGGGAGCCTCCCTCACCCAATCGGGAACGAAGGTCGCCCTCGAGATGATCCGCCACCACCGCCTTCTCGAGACCTACCTAGCGGAGGCTCTCGGGGTCCCTTGGGACGAGGTTCACAAGGAAGCCGAGGTTCTCGAGCACGTCCTGTCCGAAGAGTTGGAGGAGCGGATCTCCGCCCGGCTCGGTCACCCGAAGGCCGACCCACATGGTCATCCGATCCCAGCCAAAGACGGGTCACTGCCGGTCGGATCACGGAGTCGTTTGTGGGACGCGCCCGACGGTGGCGAGGTCGAGGTCGAACGCGTGTCCGATCAGAAGTCCGAGGTGCTCCGTTATCTCGAGCAGGTAGGCATCAAGCCCGGCGCGACCGTCGAGGTCGTCGAGCGCGGCCCCCTCGAGGGGCCGTTGTACGTGCGAGTGCGAAACAGGTCGGATGAGGTGCACGCGCTGTCGAAGGAACTTTCGGAGGCCGTATGGGTCCTCTAGACAGGAGACGCTTCCTCAAGCGCATGGGAGCTGCCGGCGCACTCGGGGGGGCCGCAGTGCTCGGAGCCAAGGATCTCGTCACCGCACAAGAACATGCGGGCCACTCGGGCCACGAAAGCGGCAGCATGTTCGGGACCGGCGCGCACATGCATGGAGTGGTCGGGAAAGTCGATCACGCTCGCAACGGGTTCAACCCACACGACATCATCACCGACTTCGATGGCGGAACGATCTCGATGGACTCCACTGGAACGACGGTGCGCGAGTACGAGTTCCTCGCAGTCAACAAAGAGATCGAGATCGCGCCCGGCATCTTCTTCCCGGCGTGGACCTACAACGGGCGCGTTCCCGGCCCCACGATCCGCGCGACCGAGGGCGATCGCATCCGCATCCATTTCACCAACACGACCGAGCACGCGCACACGATCCATTTCCACGGGATACATCCGGCGGGGATGGACGGTGTTCCGGGGGCCGGTGAGGTGGCTCCGGGCGACACCTTCGTCTACGACTTCATCGCGTCGCCGTTCGGAACGCACCTCTACCACTGCCACTCCTCTCCGCTCCCGATGCACATCCATCGGGGCCTCTACGGGGCATTCATCGTCGATCCCAGAGTGGGACGACCGCACGCGAACGAGATGGTCATGGTGATGAACGCGTTCGACACGAATTTCGACAACGAGAACGAGGTCTACGCGCTCAACACGATCGCCTTCGCCTATGCGGTCGATCCGATCCCTCTGAACGCGGGGGAGCTACAGCGGGCTCACGTGATCAACGTGACCGAGTTCGATCCCCTCAACTCGATCCACATCCACGCGAACTTCTTCGACCTCTACAGGACGGGGACGAAACTCAAGCCGGACGAATACACAGACATCATCTCGATGGGCCAAGCGGAGCGTCACATGATCGAGTTCACCTATCCGGAGCCGGGCCACTTCATGTTCCACGCCCATCAGTCCGAGTTCGTCGAGCTCGGTTGGATGAGCGCCTTCCAGGTGAGCTGATGGCGACGGCGACATCGACGAGACGCATCCCGAACTGGCTTTCGGCCCTGGCGCCGGTCGCGGTCATCGCCGTTCTGGTCGCCGTGTTCCTCGTCTTGGATCCGATCGGGAAGTTAAGACACACCCCTCCCGTCGAATCACTGGCGGTCGAACGCACAACCCTGAAGATCGACCTGATCCAATTGCAGGTACGGAACGACGGCAACGATCCGGTGACCATCGCGCAGGTTCTCGTCAACGACGCCTACCGTCCCTTCACCGCGACCGACACGAAGCTCGCGCGTCTCGGCAAGACGACGATCGATATCCCTTATCCGTGGGAGGAAGGGCTTCCGCTTCGCATCGCATTCCTCACCGACACGGGGTTGCGGATCGAGCACGAGATCGAGGCCGCGAGTCTCACCCCGGAACCCGACGCGAGCACGTTCGCCATCTACGGTCTCCTCGGCGTCTACATCGGGCTGATCCCGATCGTCGTCGGTCTCCTGTGGTTCCCGGCGCTTCGCCGGGCCTCGGCGAAGTGGCTCGCGTTCTTCCTTGCGTTCACGATCGGCCTTCTCGCGTTCCTCCTTATCGACACGGTCTCGGAGGGTCTCGACTTGGCGGCCGCAACCCCGTCGGTGCTCAACGGAACCGCTCTGTTCGGCATCGGGGCGCTGGCAGCGGTAGTGGCTCTCGTCGCGCTCGGCGATTACATGGGCTCGCGGGGATCGAGCAAGACCATGTCTGGGCTGACGCTCGCGTACTTCATCGCCTCGGGGATCGGTTTGCACAACCTAGGGGAAGGACTCGCGGTTGGCGCGGCCCTCGCCGCAGGGGAGGCCGCGCTCGGTGCGTTCCTAGTGCTCGGTTTCATGTTGCACAACACGACCGAGGGCCTCGCGATCGTCGCTCCACTTGGACGCGAGCAAACCCGCCCCCCGCTCAAGCATTTCCTCGGACTTGGTGTCGTTGCGGGCCTGCCGACCGTGTTCGGCGCGTGGGCGGGTGGCTTCGCCTTCACGCCGCTATGGGCCACGCTTGCGTTCGGCGTCGCAGCAGGCGCCATCGCCGAGGTGATCTGGGCGGTCAGCAAAGGGATGCCCAGATCGGCGAGGCTGACTTCGCCGGTGGCCGCGGCCGGGATCGTCACTGGCCTGGCCTTCATGTACGCCACGAGCCTCTTCACCGCTTAGCCGCCGATGCGCCGAGCTCTCGTAGTCATGTTTTTCGGTGCCGTCCTTCTCGCCGCGTGTGCGAGCGACCGGGGCGTGGCGATCGAGATGCAGTCGGGCCAGAGATTCGCTCCCGCCCAGCTCCACATCCAGGCTGGCCAGACGGTGACGTGGTCCAACGAATCGAGCGAGTCCCACACAGTCACCGCTTTCGAGGACTCCATCCCCGAGGGGGCCGAGTACTTCGCGAGCGGCGGCGCCTCGTCGGAGTCGGCGGCTCGGGACGATGTGGCCGACGGATTGCTGAAACCGGGCGACACTTTCCAGATGACATTCGACGTGCCGGGCACCTACCGCTTCTTTTGCATCCCCCACGAATCCTCGGGGATGAAGGGAACGGTCGTGGTGGCCGAGGGATGAGCATCACCGAGCGCGAGCTTGACGTGACGGTCGAGGGCTCGAAGCTCGATGCCGGAGTCGCGATCCCTAGCGACCCCCGGGGCGTCGTCCTTCTGCTGCATGGGTTGCCTTCGATCAATCCACCCGAGCCGGGGGATCTCGGCTATCCGGGCTTCGCTCAACTCGCCGCGGCCGAGGGTTGGCTCGCGGTGTGGGGCGACATGCGCGCGGTGCGCGCGTCGGAGGGCTTCTTCTCGATGGAGGGCTGGGTCCGCGATGCGACCGAATTCGTTCGGATAGCGCGCTCGCTCGAGGAGGCTCGTTCTCTTCCGTTCGCGTTCGTCGGCTCCTCGGCGGGCGGCGCGGTCGGCACGGAAGTCGTCGCGCGGGGAACGCAAGTCGATGCGCTCGCGCTTCTCGCTGCCCCCGCGTCGTGGATCTCGTTCGCCGGCGATCCTGCGACCGCGCTTCAGATGGTTCAACTCCAAGCTGGGATGGCGCTGGCGCCGGAGTCGATCGCCGATCCGGAGGCATGGGCCGCGGAGTACGAGGTTGTGACTACCGAGCGCTCTATCGGAAAGATCGACGTGCCGACCTTGATCATGCACGGGGATGTCGACGAAGTCGTTCCGGTCGAGCATGCGTATCGTCTGAAGGAGGCCGCGCCGGACGCGCGTCTCGAGATCGTGTCCGGTGCACCGCACCAACTCCGCCGGCACGAAGTCGCGACGCGTTTGCTGTTCGACTGGTTGGGCGAGGTACTCGCGTGACAAAGCTCGTTGTCGCGGTCGTCGTGCTCGGCCTGAGTGTTTCTTTGGCCATCGGTCTCGCACGCGGATTCGATGCGACCGCAGTGGTGATCTTCGTGTTCCTCGTCGCCGTCGGAGCGCTCTCGGTCGCGGCTTCGGCTCGATTCCGGGCCGGAGGCATCACTCCGGGAACGTGTTCCGAGTGCGGAGGCCTGATCTCGCCGAACGCCCCCTACTGCAAACACTGCGGCGCCCCCACCTAACCCCCTCTCGTTCTTTTCTTGAAAGAGCGCGCATGGCGCGCTGAAACAAGAAAAGAACGGGGGGTTCTTGGGTTAGAGAAGGCTCGACTGGGCCCGGCTCTTCTTCGAAGCTCGCTTCGGCGCTTCGTCCTCGGCGGGGTGTTCGATCATCGCGATGACTCTCGCGGCCATGAAGCGGCCGCTGCGAACGATGACGCCGGTGCGGGTCACCTCCGAGACCTCGAAGGTTCCTCTGGCACTTGTGATCTCGACGCGACGGCCGGCCTTAGTGGCCACGATGTCGTAGGTCTTGGTGCCGTCACCTACGTCGACGACGACCTCGACGCGATCGCCCTTCAACCTGTGTACCTCCTCAGCGCAGAAGGCTGGTGGTTCGTAAGCCGAGTGTATCGTCGGAGGGTTCACGAACACACATAGGAGGTAACAGTGGCAGAGGGATCGGACTCCTTCGATCTCGTCATCCTCGGCGGCGGGAATGCCGGATACGCATGCGCTTTCCGCGCGGTTGGTCTCGGGATGACGGTCGCGATGGTCGAGAAGGACAAAGTCGGCGGCACGTGTTTGCACCGTGGCTGCATCCCGACGAAGGCGCTGCTGCACGCGGCCGACCTCCTCGACGAGATCAAGGACGCCGGTGATTTCGGAGTGATCGTCCAGGAACCTCAGGTCGATTGGGGCAAGGTTCTCAACTTCAAGGACTCCGTTGTGGGCCGCATGTACAAGGGCCTTTCGGGCCTCGTGTCGCGCAAGAAGATCGAACTCGTCGAGGGCGAGGGCCGCCTCGTCGACGCGAGGACGATCTCGGTCAAGACCAAAGAAGGCGAGCGTTCGCTCAAGGCCAACAAGGGCATCGTCGTCGCCCCGGGCGCGTACCCGCGCGAGCTCCCGTTCATCCAGTCGGATGGCGACCGCGTGCACAACTCGAACCACGGACTCGTGGCGCAGGACATCCCGTCATCCGTGATCGTCGTCGGCGGCAACTACATCGGCCTCGAGTTCGCGAGCTGCTACCGCTCGTTCGGCGCCGAGGTCACCGTCGTTGAGATGCTGCCGAAGATCGCTCCGGCAGAAGACGACGACATCTCCGAGGGACTCCACAAGCTCCTCCAGAGACGCGGCATCAAGTTCCACCTCGGCGTGTCGGTAACTGCGGCGAAGACGAACGACTCCGGAGTCGACGTCGAGATCGAAAAGGACGGCAAGAAAGAGACACTTTCTGCGGATCGCATGTTCGTCGCGATCGGCCGTGCTCCGAACACCGACGGCATCGGCCTCGGAGAGGTCGGGGTCAAGACCGACCGTGGCTACATTTCCGTCGATGCCAGCTTCCGCACGAGCGTCGAGGGCGTCTACGCGATCGGCGATGCGATCTTCGTCACAGAATCCGATTCGCCGCACCCTCAGCTCGCACACGTCGCGTTCGAGGAAGGCCAGAAGGTCGCCGAGACCATTGCGGGCCAGAACCCGACGCCCGTCAACTATCGCAATGTCCCGCATGTCATCTACTGCCAGCCTGAAGTCGCGGCCGTCGGCCTCACCGAGGCAAAGGCCAAAGAGATGGGCATGGAGGTCGAGACGAAGCGCTATCCGTTCTCGGCCAACGCTCGCGCTCTGATGCTCGGCGGGGGACAGGGATTCGTGAAGACGATCGCGGAGAAGGGCGGAGCCGTTGTCGGCGTGCACATCGTCGGCCCCCGGGCCTCCGACCTGATCACCGAAGCTCAACTCGCGACGTCGTGGGAGGCCTACCCGAACGAGCTCGCCGACCTGATGCACCCGCACCCGACGCTGTCGGAAGCGATAGGCGAGACGTTCCTGGAGCTGGCAGGCAAACCCCTCCACGGCTAATCCCCAAATTCTCCAGCCCAGCAGCGCTCAGCCCGGTTTCTCTGGAGAATTTCGCAGGATCGGCGCGAGGATGAGAGCGTGCGCCGAAAGACTTATGGCCTAGGTTCCCGCAACGCTCCTTTGGGTTACTACCGCAGGGCGAAGGAGGATGCCCATTGGGCCGAAGGCGGGATGTCGTTCCGTGATCTTCCTCGCCGCTGGTACTCGCCGATAAAGAACGCGGGGCTTCGCTACCACCGTTTGTTTCTCGCAGGTTGGGCCCGTCTGGCCGTCCTTTGTCTCGCGGCAGGAGCTGCATTCCAGGCTACGGGCGCCTTCGACTACGCGATCGGGTACTTGTGTGGAGCCCTCTTCGGATGGGCCTTGGTGCTCGTTTGGGATCGAGTGACCGGGCACCGAATAATTCCCGCAGACCCTCCGTTCGATCCCGGCGACCCATCTGGCGACCGCGAGCCTCGTGAGCCCGGCCCGCGCGACCCCGCCGGGATGATGTCTCGACCCGAGCCGTTGACGAGCGGCGACGACGAGGAGTTCGTCGCGTCCCACTAGGCCCCATTGGGAATGGGCGGGGATTTGCATTCAGCACTCGCCCGCGCCACGATGTAAGCGGGATGAGAAAGCTGCTGGTCGGAATTTCGATCGCGTTGTTTGTGTCCGCGTGTGGTTCCCCCGCGGAAACAGAGTCGGCTCTCGACGCGCTTCAGTCGGCGGCCGACAAGGTCGAGGGGGCCGGAAGCGCGCGCATGGCGATGTCTATGTCGATGGCCGGCGAAAGTCTCCCTGTTACCGAGGCGAACACTACGGGCGTGATGGACTTCGAGAACAAGCGCGGAAAAATGCAGATGCGAATGGAACTTCCGCTGATCGGTCCTACCGTTATGACGATGCTGAACGAAGGCTTGGTCGCGTACATGAAAGCGCCCTACCTGGAGGAGCTGCTGCCTCCGGGCGTTGATTGGGTCAGGCTCGACATGCAAGCGTTGGGTAACGAGAGCGGGTTCGATTTCGAGGCTCTGACCCAATTGGGCGGTGGGACCGATCCGACGCAGTTCCTCCAGTACATGCGCGGGGCCTCTGACGACGTGCGTGAGATCGGCAGAGAAATGGTCGGCGATGTGATGACAACTCACTATCACGCGACCCTTGATCTGGAGCGCGCCGCTGAGAATGCGCCCGAAGAGGTTCGTGAGGCGGCGCGGCAGTCAATCGAATTGCTCGAATCGATGCTCGAGAGCGACATGCCCGTCGATGTCTGGTTGGACGACTCGGGGCTGATGCGAAAGATGACCTCGCAGTACACGATGAACATCCCCAACGCAGGGAGGATGGATGTCGACCTCACGATGAGCCTGTGGGACTTCGGGGTAGACGTGCGCGTGAAGATCCCGCCTGAAGGCAAGACGATCGACTTCCAGCAACTGATGGAGCAGAGCGGGTCCCTCTAGGGCAGATCCCTGCCCGGCTAATGCCCAAATTCTCCAGCCCAGCAGCGCTCAGCCCGGTTTCCCTGGAGAATTTGCGGATGAAGAAGAGAGAGACCACTGGATATTCCGGCACTCCTCTTCCTAAGAAGCTCGGCATCAAAGAGGGCCATTCGGTCGCGTACCTGAACGCGCCGGATGACTTCGCCGAACTGATGCATCCGATGCCCGACGACGTGACGATCACGACGCGGGCCGCGGGCCGCAAAGACGTCATCGTTCTGTTTGCCACGAGCGTGGCAGACCTGAAAAAGAGATTCCCGGCTGCGAAGAAGGCGCTGAACTACGACGGGGGACTCTGGTTCGCGTATCCGAAGAAGGCCTCGGGCGTGACTACCGATCTCAAGTTCGAGAACGCGCAGGCGATCGGCCTCGACGGGGGACTCGTGGACAACAAGTCCTGCGCCATCGACGAGATCTGGTCCGGCCTCCGCTTCGTGTACCGCCTGAAAGACCGCCCCTCCTAGCGCGTCGCCGCCCCCGACCCAGGCGGGCCGAGCGGGTACCCTAGGGACCTCTTTTCTTAACGCTGAAGCCCAGTCTCAAAGGGGAGGGTTCGACCACATGGGCACAGAGATCAAGATGCCGCAGCTCGGCGAGACCGTCGTCGAAGGCACCATCACGAAGTGGCTCAAACAAGAAGGCGATCAGGTCGAAGCCGACGAGCTTCTCGTCGAGATCTCGACCGACAAGGTCGACTCCGAGGTCCCCTCATCCGCGTCCGGAACGCTGCAGAAGATCCTCGTCCCGGAAGGCGAAACGGTGAAGGTCGGCACCGCCCTCGCGATCATCGGCGAGGACGGCGAAGCGGCCGGCGACTCCGGTGGCGGCGAGGAAAAGACCGAAGCGAAAGCCGAGACCAAAGAGGAACCGAAAGCCGAAGCTAAAGAAGAGGAGGCCGAAGAGCCCGGCCAGGAACCGGAAGCTCCGCAAGCCGAACAGGAGCAGTCCCAGGGCGAGCCCGAGGAACAGCCGAAGGCCGAATCCAAAGAAGAAAAAGAAGAGGCCCCGAAGCAAGAGTCCTCGGACGAGGAACCAGCGGCGGCGAACGCTCCCGAACCGGGCGAAACGGGCAGACCGGGGGACACGTCAAAGCGCGGGATCATCTCGCCGCTCGTTCGCCGCCTCGCCGACGACAACAAGGTCGATCTGAAAGACGTCGAGGGCACCGGCACCGGTGGGCGCATCCGCAAGCAGGACGTTCTCCGTTATGTCGAGGAACGCAAAGCGCATCCGGCCGCGCGGCCCGCAGCATCCGCCGAACCTGCGCCACAGCGCGAGGCCGAACGCGCCCCCGCAAAACAAGACCGCGCCCCGGCAGCAGCTGGATCCGGCGGTGGCCGCGAAGAACTCGTTCCGTGGAGCAACATCCGGCGCCGCACCGCCGAGCACATGGTTGCGGCATCTCGCGAATCGGCCCGTGCGTGGAACGCGGTCGAGGCGGACTGGACGAACGTCGCGAACCTGAGGGGTCGCGCGAAGGGCCGGTTCAAGGAGCGCGAAGGCTTCTCGCTAACGTTCATGCCGTTCCTCTGCAAAGCCGTCTGCGACACGCTTCTCGAGATGCCCGAAGTCAACTCGTCCTTCGACGAAGAGAATCAGGCGAACCGCGTCAAGCATTACGTGAACCTCGGGATAGCCGTGGCTCTCGATGGCGGCGGGCTTATCGTTCCTGTCATCAAGAACGCAGACGAACTCAACCTCGTCGGTCTCGCCCGAGCCGTCAAAGAGCTGGCCGAGAAGGCTCGCACTAAGAAGCTCAGTCCCGATGATCTTGTGGGCGGAACGTTCACGATCACAAACCCCGGCCCGTTCGGGTCGATCATCTCGGTTCCCATCATCCCGAGAGGGACCACGGGCATCCTCGGTTTCGAAGCGATCCAGAAGCGCGTTCATGTGACCGAGGAAGAGTCGATCGCGATCCGCTCGATGGGCTTCCTCACGATGTCGTGGGACCACCGCACTATCGACGGCGCCGAAGCTGCGAAGTTCCTCGCGCGGCTCCGCGAACGCATCGAGACGACAGACTTCTCTACAGACCTCGGACAGTTTCTCTAGGAGATGGCGATGGATCCGAAGCTCGTCGCGTCGTGGCTCGGCCGGGTGGACTACCCGGCAGCTTGGGCGTGGCAGCGCGAGCTGTATCTAGCGCGGCTCGAAGGCGAACGTCCTGACTCGCTCATGTTGCTCGAGCATCCGGACACCTACACGCTCGGCCGCCGCGCAGACGAAAGCGACGTCGTATACAGCGAGACCGAGCGCGCAGAGCGCGGGATCGGTCTCTACAACGTGGACCGTGGGGGCCGCGCGACGTACCACGGCCCCGGCCAGCTGGTCGGCTACCCGATCCTGGCCCTTGGCGAGCGGTACGACGTCGTCAATTACCTGAGAGCACTCGAAGAGGTAGTCATCCGTACCGCAGCCGATCTCGGGGTCGAGGCCCATCGCGACGACGAACACACGGGAGTCTGGGTCGGCAACAACAAGATCGGCGCGATCGGCGTGAAGATCACCCGTGGCATCACGATGCACGGCTTCGCTTTCAACGTCAGCACCGATCTGGCGATGTTCAGCGGGATCGTGCCTTGTGGGATCCAGGACCGGTGGGTGACATCGCTGCAGGCCGAGACCGGCCGGGCCCCCGCCGTGAAGGATGTCGGAACGCTCGCGGCGAACCATCTTGCTGAGATCTTCAAGCGCGATCTGCGCTGGGCGAATCCAAGAGAACTGACGCTTTCCGGCGTGTTCGATGCCGGCGTTCTATCTAGTAACTGAGTCACACGAGTCTCAAGGAGGAGACGGGCGGATGGCTAAACCCAAGGACAGACATACCGAGTTAGGTCTGAAAGAGGAAGACCTGCTCGGCATGTATCGATTCATGCTTCTAGCTCGCTACTGCGACGAGCGGCAGTGGGCCCTGAACCGTCAGGGGAAGGCCCCGTTCGTGGTTCCTGTTTCCGGGCACGAGGCCGCGCAGGTCGGCACCGGATGGGCCTTCGAGAAGGGCAAGGACGTGTTCTGCCCTTACTACCGAGACCTCGCGCTAGCCCTCGTTGCCGGGTTCACGCCGAAGGACGTCTTCCTCGGGCTCTTCGGCAAGAAGGACGACCCCTCTTCGGGCGGACGTCAGATGCCGGCGCACTGGGGATCCAAGAGCCGCAACATCATCACGGGCTCGTCGCCGATCGCGACGCAGTGCCTGCACGCTGCGGGCATCGCATTCGCCAAGAAGCTGAAGCGCTCCGACGCTGTCGTTGGAACATGGTTCGGCGAGGGTGGCACCTCCGAGGGCGACTGGCACGGCGCCATGAACTTCTCGGGCATCCACAAGCTTCCGCTCGTGTTGATCTGCGAGAACAACCAGTACGCGATCAGCGTTCACGAGTCCAAGCAGGTCGCCGGCAAGGTCTACAAGCGAGCAGCCGGTTACGACATGCCGGGTCATGAAGGCGACGGCAACGACGTTCTCGAGTCATACAGGCTCGCGAAGGACGCGGTTGACCGCGCCCGTGCGGGCGAGGGCCCGTCGTTGATAGAGCTCCGTACCTACCGGCACTACGCGCACACGTCCGACGACGACGATCGCACATATCGCTCGCGCGACGAGGTCGCCGAGTGGAAGGCAAAGGACCCGATCCCTCGTTTCGAGACGTATCTCAAGGAGAACGGGATCGTCGACGACGCGAAGATGGAGGAGATCCGCGCCGAGGCGAAGGCCGAGGTAGAGCAGGGCGCGAAGGACGCGGAGGCATCCGACTTCCCCGACCCCTCGACGGGTTTGGACGACGTCTACGCCGATCGCAAGTGGGCAGCGGAGGCAGGGCGATGACCGAAAAGAACGTAGTGCAGGCGATCCACGACACTCTCTGGGACGAGATGAAGAGCGACGATCGCATCGTCGTGCTCGGCGAGGACGTTGGAGCTCGCGGCGGCGTGTTCCGCGTCACGATGGGTTTCCAGGACGAGTTCGGCGAAGAGCGCGTGGTCGACACGCCGCTCGACGAGAACCTGATCGCCGGAGTTTCGATCGGACTCGCGCTCGACGGCATGAAGCCGGTTGCAGAGATGCAGTTCGCCGACTTCAGCTTCCCGGGCTTCAACCAGATCATCCAGGAGGCCGCTCGCATCCGCTATCGGAGCAACGGCGACTTCACCGTTCCGCTCGTGATCCGCACGCCATGGGGCGGCGGAGTTCACGGTGCCCTGTACCACTCGCAATCGGTCGAAGCGTTCTACGCGCACGTGCCCGGGCTCAAGGTCGTCGCACCGTCGACGCCGGAGGACTGCAAGGGCATGTTGATCCAGGCCCTCGACGATCCAGACCCGGTGGTCTTCCTCGAGCACAAGAAGACCTACCGCCTGATCAAGGGCGAGGTGCCAGACGAGCGCTACACGACGGAGTTCGGCAAAGCGAAAGTGCGGCGCGAGGGAACGGACCTCACCGTCATCTCCTACGGCTTGATGCATCACTACTGCGTCGAAGCTGCCGAGCGACTCTCGAAAGACGGCATCGAGGCCGAGATCATCGACCTCCGAAGCTTGTTCCCGCTCGACACGGACACGATCCTCGAGTCGATCGGCAAGACGAACAAAGCGATGATCGTCTACGAGGACAACAAGTTCCTGGGTCTGGGGGCCGAGGTCGCGGCGCAGATCGCAGAGCATGCCCTGTTCGAGCTCGACGCGCCGATCCGCAGGATCGGTGGCCCACACGTTCCGGCCATGCCTTACGCGCCGACTCTCGAGCACTGGTTCCTGCCGAACCCCGACACGCTCGAGCACGAGATGCGCAAACTGGCGGAGTTCTAGGAGCGCGATGTCGCAGGTCATCCAGCCGACGATCAGGACGCGCGACCAGGTCGAACGCGACCTTCGCCGCGGGGTGAAGATGGGCGAGGCGCCCGGGGTTGGCGCGCCTCGGCCCGAACGACGGCCCGAGTGGCTGAAGGTTCGCGTCAAGACGGGCGAGAACTTCACCGAGCTTCGCAACATCATGCGGGAGCGCGGCCTCCATACCGTGTGTGAAGAGGCCGCCTGTCCGAACATCTACGAGTGCTGGGAAGCGCGCGAGGCGACGTTCCTGCTGTGCGGCGACCTCTGCACGCGCCGGTGTTCGTTCTGCGACGTGATGACGGCGAAGCCACAACCGCTCGACGCCGAGGAGCCGGCCAAGATCGCCGAAGCCGTTCGCCTGATGGGCCTCAAGTTCGCGGTGGTGACGGGCGTCGCGAGGGACGACCTCGACGACGGCGCCTCCGGCCATTGGGCGGCGACTGTCACAGCGATCCGCAACGAGATGCCCGATTGCGGCATCGAGGTGCTCATCCCCGACTTCAAGGGCCGCAAGGAGCACCCTCGTGACTCACTCGCCCGGGTGATCGCCGCGAATCCCGACGTCCTCGCACATAACCTCGAGACGGTTCGGCGGATCCATCCGAGCATCCGGCCCGGCTTCGGCTACGAGGCCAGTCTCCAGCTCCTGAGTTGGGCGAAGGAGCTCCGAGCCGACCAAGTGACGAAGTCGAACCTGATCGTGGGCATGGGGGAGCGGGAGGAAGAGGTCTACGAAGCGATGCGCGACCTCAAGGCAACGGGTTGTGACGTACTAACGATCGGTCAGTACCTGCAGCCGAGTGTCTCGTGGCATCTGCCGGTCGATCGTTGGGTGCATCCCGACGAGTTCGCTCGCTACAAAGCGTTCGGAGAGAACGAATTGAACTTCGCGTGGGTCGAATCCGGCCCCCTCGTCCGCTCGAGCTATCACGCAGGCAAGCAGTACCGCAGCGCCGCCGAACGCCTCAGCGCTTAGCCACTAGGCCACCGACTACCGACGCGTGATCTTCTCGATCGTCTTCCACGCGTCAGTTTGGCAATCCGCCTTGAGCAGGTAAGTCCCGCGGCCCCCGAAATGGTCGTCGGGACTGAATCCGATGGGGGGAAGGATCCCGGTGCGGATGCCGCGCGCTCGCTCGACCTTGCGCACGAACCCCTTACGAGTCAGATCGCGCCCCGCTCGGTCCAACATCGATCGAAGAACCTTCGAGGTGGCCCAACCCTGCCAGAGAAAGGCATCCGTTGGATGTTCCTCCGGATAGATCTTCCTGACCGCCTTGTCATAGGCCGGGTCGAATGCTGCGCGGTCGGCAGTAGCTGGGAGAGGCGAGAGGAATCGCGCTTTCAAGTTCGCGTCTCCGCATCCGACCCGTGCGACGTCATCCGTCGATGTCATCGTCAGACCGGGCCCTGTCCAAAGTGGGTGGTAGTCATTGGAGTTCGCCGCGCTCAGCAGTTGGAGGAAGAATATGGGAGTTACCAGAACGACGACGTTGTCAATCTCTGCGAGCTTCATCTCCTGAACGGCTTGTTGCGCCTCCGCCGAACCCGATTGATTTGGGATCGAGCGGTCGTAGTCGAAGGGAGTCTCCCTCCGATTGAAGGCGCGCGCGATTGAGGTGTGCGTTTCCTTGTACGCAGGGCTGTTGAACCAAAGGATGCCGTTCTTGTCATTGCGACGAGAACGGCCCTCGGTCAGGTAGTCGGCGAGCAATGAACTTTGGTCCGGCATCGTGACGGTGACTGCGAAATACGTTCGGAGGGCCTTCAAGGGCATTTCCGTCGTACCGATCGAGACATATGGAACACCAACACTCCGGGCGTATCTCGCGCATGCCGTCATCTGATCAACGTTGCCCGAGTGAGAGGGCATCCCGGTGAGCATGAAGACGTGTTTCTCCTCCACCATCTCCTTGCAGACCGCCACGGCTTGAGACGGATTGAAGTTGTCGTTGCGAACGAGCACGCGCCCATGTCGGCCGTGCACGGGATGGTTCTTGAGACGAAGCCATTTCCAGAGGAGCCGTGCGCCTTTTGGAGCGGTGCTCGAGGCGACCGGGGATGCCCCCGTCAGGGGCAGATGCACGCCGATCTTGATCTTGGCGTCGCGAACGCCGGGGGCCGCGGCCGACCCAGGAACCATCCCAAGGAATAGAACCGTCGCCAACGCGACATGGACAACCCGAGGCCCGCCCGCCATGTCGCCAAACCTACACGCGGCGCGTAGGTTCGGCCCGTGGCTTCCAAGTACGACGTCTCATATTCCGGCGAGTTCGACTTCGACGACGTGTCGCCCGACGACCTTTGGGACGCGCTCAGCCGCGTCGATCTATTCAAGACGTGGTGGCCGTGGATCAAGGACATCCATCTCGAGGGCGAGGCGTTGGAGCTCGGCTCGGCCCTGACGTTCACCATCGACCCTCCGATCCCTTATCGGATGCGAGTGACCGTAGACGTCGTGGAATCGGTAGACGGCCGTTACCTCAGAGGGGACGTAAGCGGAGATCTTCACGGCACGGGGTCGCTGCGCTTCGACGAATCGCCTTTGGGCAGCGACGTAACGACCGAATGGAAAGTCGAAGTATCGAATCCAGCGATCAAAGCGGTCATCCGGCTGGCGCGGCCCCTGCTTCTTTACGCGCAGCGATGGGCGGTGGAGGTTTCGCTGAGAGGCTTCAGGCGTTACCTCGCGGAGCGCGACTCACTTCCCGGAGATGAGTAGCAGCGTCGCATAAGGCGGATCGCAGATGACATCGTTCGCCTTGAAGATGCCGAATCCGCTGCTCGTTCGAAACAGAGCCTCCACCTCGCCGGGTTCGGAGTCCTGCCGACCGAGTGAGATCCCCTCTTGGACCCACCGCGTCTTTACGAACTCACCGAATTCGGTCGTGTCGATACGAAGCACGAAGCGACCGCGGTTGAGCCCTTTCTTGTCCGGCAGCGCGCGATAGAAGTACGTGCCGGGCGGAAGCGGAACGTCGTCGGGCACCCATGCAGGCATCGGTTTCTTCGATGGGAGCTTGCAGTCCGGCCCACCCTCGATCGCCTTCGACGATTGCGTCGGAGAGGGACTCGAGCTGGGCGGCGATTCAGCCTTCGACGAGCAGGCGGGAAGCGAAACGAGAGCCAACGCTGTCAGCAGAGCCGGGACACGCGTGCCCATCGAGATCAGTCAGTCTGTTCGATGACGTCGAGGGATGCGGACAGCGGGTCGTCCTTGACCGGAGCGAAGGTCATGTCGTTGAACACCGCGAAGTAGACGTCGTCGTCGACGACGCCCTCATGGTTCTTCTCGTTGAACCCTCGTTCGTCACCGTTGGCTCCCTTGATCGCCACCTGCTCGAGCGCGGCAAGGATGTCGCCGCGCTCCCCGCTCCCCGCCGCCTCGATTGCAGCGGCCAACACGTTGATGAAATCGTACGGATACATCCCATACTCGGGCGGTTGGTAGACCTCAGCACCCGAACTCGTCTTGACGCCCACGTCGTCTCTCCCGAATTTTCCCTCGTATGCCTTCTGGAACGTGGTGAAGGGGCCGGGCCCGACCTCAGCGGTCATGCGGCCCGACGCGAACGTCAGCCCGTCCACCCACTCGGGGTGGTCGGCGAGTTGCTGTCGGACCAACGGGTCTCCGCCTGACGGGGGCGTGTAGATCGGAACGTCCCAGCCGCTGCTTCGCGTCGCCCTCACGACCTTGGCGATCGTCGAAGCCGCCCCCCAAACGAGCAGAGCCGTCGCGTCCGATCGCTTTGCCTTCAACACCTGCGGTGCGTAGTCGGTGGCGTCCGAGGGGACCTCGATGTCCTCGGCGACCGCTTCCGGCGTGTAACCGAATGGATCGTCGAACGCGAGCTTTCCTTGTTTGCCGTAGCCGGTGTCGTCATGGAGGAAAGCGATCTTCAAGCCCTTGGGAACCAGATACTCCGCGAGCCGGAACGCAACTCCATGGTCGGTCGGAGCGACGCGAAACACGTTCGGGCGGTTCTCCAGATCCACCAGGCCGACGCCGCCCTGGTAAACGATCCCGATCGGGACATCTGATCGCGCTGCGACTTCCCAGAAAGCGTCCGCGCCGGTTCCTTCAGCGACTACCGCGACAGCGCCGTCATCGATCGCGTGACGAACGTTCTCGAGCGCTCTTTGAGGTGACAGTGCGTTGTCGTAAGTCTTGACGGCAAGTGTGAACGTCGCGTCCTGGGTCTGGATGCCCCCCTCAGCATTGATCTGATCGACGGCCAACTGGACGCCTTGCTCGATGGTCTTGCCGACATATGGCTGACCCGTGAACGGCGCATCGATCGCGATCAGAAGTTCGGTCTTCGGGCCGGCGGGCTCCTCGTCGGCGCACGCGGCCCCCATGACGAGAGCCATTACCGCGCCGAGCAGGACAAACGTCCTCACGGCTGATGGCCCTGTGTGTTCCGCCCGAGGTACGCGCGCTGTACCTCTGGATGCTCGAAGATGTGAGCGGGGGAGCCGTGCGCGATGACCCGGCCCCCATCGAGAACCGTTACCACGTCGGCGATCCGACCAAGCAGCCTCAAGTTGTGCTCCACAACCACCAGCGCTGTTCCTCTTTCTTTCAGTCGTATGAGGATCTCAGCGACCCGGCGCGTTTCCTCGGCACTCATCCCAGCAGAGGGTTCATCGAGAAGTACGACGCGTTTGCCGGCCGCGGCGATCGCGATCATCAGCGTACGACGGGCTCCGGCCGGCATCGACGCGGCCGGCGTCTTGGCGTAGCTCTCGAGGCCGAATTCCCTCAAAGACCGCATGGCCTGAGCCCGTGCCACTCTCTCTTCCAACCGAGCGAGAGGCGTGCGGAAGAGGCTTCGGAAGAACCCCGCGTACTGCCGGTGCACCAACCTCGCCGCGATCATGTGGTCGAGCGCGTCGAGTTCGGGGAACAACTCGGTCGACTGGGGACTTCTCGAGATGCCGAGTCGCAGGCGGTCGAGGGCCGGCAACGACGTGATGTCATCGCCGTCGTAGCTGACGTTTCCGGTATCGGGGAAAGCGTGGCCCGAGATGACTGTAAGTAGGGTTGATTTCCCCGAGCCGTTAGGGCCGATCAGTCCGTGGATGACGCCACCCTCGGCTTCGAGAGCGACCTGATCCAGCGCAACGACACCACCGAAGGTCTTCGTGATGTCGGTGGCACCCAGCGGCGGGGACTTCACGTAACCCGGACCCGGCGCGGCCTCCGTGACCCGCTCGGCATGGGCTGTTGGCGGGCCGACCTCCCGAAGCGCGCGGAGCGCGACAACGGTCAGCAATAACGCACCCGGGAGAAGCTCGCCGCTCCTTGCGATGGTGATGAGCGGCTCGATGGGTTGCCCGGGAAGGGGGAGCAACGCGATGACAACCGCTCCGATCAAGGGTGCAGCGACTCGCCCGGGGCCCCCCAACAAGACGGCGATGAACAACGACACGGACAACAGAACTCCGTACGCGCTTTGATCGAAGATGCCATTCAGCTGAACGATGAAAGCGCCCGCAAGTCCGGCAAGGGTCGCTCCGAACACGAACACTCCGAGTCGTAGGTCGTCTCGGAGAGTGCCGATCGTGGCCGCTTCGCGAGGGTTCTGTTTGATCGTCGCCAACGTGAGTCCAACGGGTCCGATCTGCAGGGAACGGAAAGCGACGCAACCCAGAATGAGCAGGACCAGCGCGATCTCGTAGTGCACCAGGGGAGTCGCGCGCAAGGACAGCCCCAATCCCTCGCCGATTCCTGCCTGAGGCACGGGGATCCCGGCAGCGCCTCCCGACGTCTGCGGAAAGCCCGACAAGAAGAGAGCCACGAGCCATGCCCCCAACCAACTCGAAACGGCGAGCTGTACCGCGCGCAGCCGGACCGCGCCGTGCCCGACTACATACGCAGCAAGGGCGGTCGCCGACGTGGCGACCAAGATGATCAGAGACAGAGGCATCGACGTTCTCGAGGCAAGGAGCGCAGACGTCAAGGCCCCGATTGCGACGAACGCTCCGTGACCGATCGAAGCCATGTTTCCGAGTCCCATGACCGTATTGAGTCCAACTGCTGCGAGCGCGTAGAAAAGAACCGAAGCGATGGCTCGGATCGGAAGAGAGTCCTCGACGAGGGCCGGGACGACCGCAGCAAGAAGGATCAACGCGGTGATCAAGGTGTGACGGGGCTGCCACGCGCGCGCGAACTCCGCTCTCGATGCCCGAAGGCCCTCGTTTACCCTGCGCGGGATCGATGCGCTAGTCGTGCTGGCCGTCACGCGCTCTCCTGAAGGACCGTGCGCTGTGGACGAAACGCCATGAACAAGATGACGAGTGCGATCGGGATCACGTCTCGGTAGGCGGGGCCCAGCTCAAGGGGGCCGAGATCCAAAACCGATATCGCCGTCTCGAGGAGGCCCAGTCCGAGCGCGATAGCGAGAACTTTTCGAGGTCGTCCGAAACCAGCCGCCACTGCAGCAACCAGTCCCTTGAGCCCGAGCAGTGTCCCGGTGTTGATCGTCATCGCACTGCCGGGGAGCGCTAGGAGGGCTGCCGCGCCTGCCAGTGCCGCGGCCCCCGCGAACGCAAGAACGAGGCTCCTCTCGATCGGAACTCCGCTCAGAGCGGCCGCCACCGTGTCTTCGGATATGGCACGCAGGGCAGCACCCCAACGCGAATGGCTCAGAACGCGGTCCGCGGCGAGCGCCAGGGCGAGAGCGATCAGTCCGACCACGATGACGCGCGCCTGAAACGTCGCTCCGTTCGAAAGAACGATGAGCCCGTCGGTCCCGAGGTTCTTAAGGGGGAGTGGGTCGGGAAGCGTGTACGACGCTCCGGAAAAGAAGAATCCGATCAAGCCCCGGAGGGTCACCGCGGCCGCAACGATCCCTCCGATCCAGCCGAGCGAAAAGGATCGCCTGATGAAAGGTCTGATCGCGACGATGAAGAGGGCCGCGCCCAAAGCAACGGTGCCTGCCAGCGCAAGAACGGCTCCGAGCAGGAATGGAAGTCGCTCCTCACTGGCGGCCGCCGCACCAGGCCCATACGAGATCCAAAGCGTTGCGAACGCGCAAACTCCAGCAAGCTCGCCCAAGGCCAAGTGCACAACGCCGGTAAGCCTGTAGATCAAAGCGATCGAGATGGCGAACAGCGCGTAGACCGCGCCCAATGAGAGGCCGGTGATCAGTACCTGGACCGTCAGCCCCACGGAGCTACCTCCCCAGTGCGGATGGCGGCGATGATGAAGAGACTTCGATCAGTCGGGTCGGATCGTGACGCGAAGCTTCGTGTTCGTAGAGCAGTCGAGGTCGGCGTACAGGTTGACCTGCCCCGTGGTGCCCTCTCCTGCGAAGAAGACCTCTGCATCGTGCTCCTCGATCTCGTCCTTTGTGATGTCGTAGCCCGCGTCTTCGAAGGCAGCGTGATAGTCGTCGAAGGCGGTCTGGAGGTTGCCGTCGAAGTAGCCCTGGGCGATGAACGAGGGGCCCGCTTGGTCTCCACCGGTGTAAGTAGTTCCGTCGGGCTGAGGGAAACCCTCGGGGACGTCGGCCAGCTCGGCAGCAGGTGAAGGGTCGTCACATGACTCGGCAGAGGTGTCGCCGCCATCGCCCGGGTCGTCCGATCCGCACGCGGTCATGACAAGTCCGAGCACGAACAGAAGCGCCAAGAATCTCTTCACGGACCCTCCCCAGTCGGATAGAGGCGGAACTCTAGTCCGTGTGAACATTCCCTGCGTGAACCGCGTTGGTGCGGCCCTGGGCTCTGTTCTGATCCTCATGGCACTAGCGAGCGCCGCTTGGCCCAATGAGCGGGTCCGGTTGCCGAGCGCTCAGGACACGATCCGCGCGCGCATCAGAGCCGAGCAGCTTCTGCGTGGGGGCCGGGGGCCGGAACGTGTGTTGCCCGGCCCAGTCACGGATGAAGAGAAGATCCTCGTCGCGC
Organism: Actinomycetota bacterium; assembly: GCA_034663635.1. Lineage (GTDB taxonomy): Bacteria > Actinomycetota > CADDZG01 > CADDZG01 > WHSQ01 > JAXDJH01. The sequence goes on from JAXDJH010000023.1 coordinate 257,612, forward strand.
TCGAGCCGGATGGCACGCCGAGCTCTGTGATCGCGGTCCAATCGCTGGACATCGAAGGAGTCGGCGACTACTTCTTCAAGATCCCCGGTCCCGTTCGAGATGTTCAACCACTTGCAGGCTCTACCGGTCAGCCCGGTCTTCGCAGCAAGTCCGTCGTGTGGCAAGGGTTCTCCAACGGCGAGGAGCATCTGGCGGCTCGACTTACTTTGGACCCCTCGGAGGAGAGCGACAGACTGCCTATCGACGCAACTCTCGATGCGACGGTCGACGGAAACCCGATCGAGACCGGTGACTCGGGAGATTTGATGCTCGACATCAAACTTACGAACACGACGGCCCGCCCGATCAGCCTGCCTTCGGCGATCGGATCCCCTGATGAACTCGTTCCTGCCCTCGGTTCACTTCATGCGGTTCTCGCATTTGGGGATCGCCCCCAGCCCGGAGCCGACGGCATCCCTCGTGCCGTCACTGCGGTGTCGCCCGTCGAAAACAAGACCGAGCTCGTTGCCGCTCCGCTTGCTTACACGATCGATGTAGAGGGCAAGGCGATGGCGGAAGGAGTGCTGTCGGGCTCGAACCTTGAAGCCGATGTCAACATCGAAGTCGAGGATTGGAGTAGCACATGGCCCGATGTCGTGTTGCGCGTGGATCCAAGTCCACCGGATCCGAGTGAAGCTCAACGCCGCGTCGGACCCAGAAAGATGTTCGACACTCTGGTTCGGGCGATGGCCGAGGCTGCGCGACTGCCGGATGTCGATGCGTATGTCGGATCGCCCGACCCCACGGGCCAGGCGCGGAGTTCTTATGTCTTTACGTTCGTAGCCGCATCCACCGACACGGTGGCACCGCCCATTCGGATCCCCGAGGATCCGGGGGTCAATATCCTCGCCCTCGTCCTCGCGTCCATCTTGGGAGCACTCGTGCTTGTCGCCGCGGTAGTCGTCTGGTCGTTGAATTGACTAGAACCGTTGGCGTCGCGGTGGCCCTATCGCTGTTCTTTCTCGGATGCAGCTCCGGCGTACCGGACGGTCCCACGGCGAAGCCATGCGCCACGCCGGGCGCGGCCCCCGACGTCTCGCAAGTTCCGCCCGATTTCCCGCTCGACACGTTCGGCACGATCACCAAAGTCAAAGACGACGGCGCATTCCTCCACGCGAACGTGATCACGACGAAGTCGATCATCGAGATCTATCCGCCCGTCGCCCGCAGTCTTATCGACAACGGATACGAGACACTCTCGGCCGACAACGAGGGGTTCGAAGCCGAGATCTATTTCCGAAAAGGCACCAAGGTCGCCGGCGCTTATGTGATGAGAGAGGGTCCATGTGACGGCCTCGTGACCCTTCGGCTCGCATTCGGGAAGCAGAGGTTCCAGCAATGAGGGGACTCGACGACCGCGACCTGAAGACCTTGAGCGCGCTCGCGTCGATCCTGTTGCCCGAAGGCAGCGGATTGCCGGGGGCCGAGGCGGTCGACGTTGCTCGGCGTCTCCAGAGTCGAAGCGCGTCATGGGATGGGGCCCAGGTGAAGCGCATCTCTTGGCTGATCCGAGCCTGGGAGACGGCGCCGCTGGCATCCCGTCACATGAGGAGATTCAGTTCACTGTCACCCGATGATCGCCGAAGCTGGGTCGAGCAGTCCTACAGATCGCGGGTCGCCTGGAGACGGCTCATCACCTCGGCTCTCAAGCAGTTGCTGTTCATCGAATGGGCCTCGGCCCCCGATATCGAGGACGAGCTCGGCTACGACTACAGATGCCGGCGCGACGACGAGGTTCACGGCGCGGCTCGTCCCATCGCCGGCGAACCGCAACCGTCCGAGCCTCCTCCGGAGCCGAGGGACTACAGCCGCCTGGGCCCCGCCGTCGCGCAGAAGACGATCCCGATAGCAGCCTTCGAGCGTGGCCTGGGGGCGCGCGAGACGGACAGCAACACCCTCGTTACTCACGCGTGGCCCGACGTGCCGGATGGTTCGCTGGAAGTAGTCGATGTCGTGGTGATCGGTTCGGGCGCGGGCGGAGCGGTGGTCGCGGCGACGCTAGCGGAAGCCGGAGCCAACGTCTTGGTCTTGGAGGAGGGCGACCGCGTCGACGAAGCCGATCTGAAGGGCGCGCCGTTCGATCGCTTCCAGCGTTTCTGTCGTGACGACGGAATGACGCAGGTGCTTGGCCGCCCGCCGATCCCACTTCCGCTCGGCAAGGTCGTCGGGGGAACGACCGTCGTCAACTCCGGCACCTGTTTCCGCGCGCCGGAGCGCGTGCTGCGTCAGTGGGCAAGTGAGTTCGGCGTTTCAGGAGCATCGTCGGATGAACTCGCGGAGCACTACGACCCGATCGAGGAGTTCCTCAACGTCCGGCCCGTTCCGTGGGAGCTGCTCGGGCCCAATGGGATGGTCGCGCATCGAGGAGCGACCGCGCTGGGGCTGTCCGGCGGGCCGTTGCTGCGAAACATCAAGGATTGCCACGGCTGCGGGCAGTGCGCGTTTGGTTGCCCGACCAACGCGAAACAGGCGATGCACGTCTCGTATCTGCCTCGCGCCGTCAAGGCCGGGGCGCGTGTATTTGCGCGCTGCAGGGTCGATCGCATCGATGTAGATGGGGGCCGCGCAACCGGGGTGCACGCAACGCTCCTCGACAGGAACAGCAAGCCCGCCGGGTCGCTCCTGGTGAAGGCGCTCAACGTGATCGTTAGCGCGGGCGCGATCCACACTCCCGTGCTGCTTGGCTCATCCGATATCCCGGATCGTTCCCGCCAGACCGGCCACAACCTTCGCATCCACCCCGCGACCGGCGTCGGCGGTTTCTTCGGAGACGACATCGTCAACTGGAAGGGCACTCTCCAGAGCTATTACATCGATGCGTTATTCGACAGTCACGAATTGATGTTCGAGGCGACGACGACGGTGCCCGGCATCGGTGCGGGATCCGTTCCGGGCATCGGGGCCGCTGCCATGGAGGAGCTCGGGTCCTTCCGGAAGCTCGCGACGCTCGGCTTCTACGTCTCCGACACGTCTGCGGGCCGGGTGCGGAACGTGCGAGGGGAAGCGGTCGCCAGTTACCGGATGAACGAGTTGGATGCGCACCGGATGGGGATCGGCATCTCGGTGGCGGCCGAGATCATGCTCGCGGCTGGCGCTGAAAGGGTCTATCCGGGGCTGCCCGGCATCGATGCCATCAGCGCTCGAGAGGACCTCGATCAGCTGAAGGACCGACGGATCAGACCCGAGCACCTTCGGCTCACCGCCTTTCACCCGATGGGGACGGCACGGATGGGAGCCGACCCTTCGACTTCCGTGGTCGATCCTTTCGGGCATCATCACGAAGTGGCTGGTCTGTGGGTGGCCGACGCGAGCGTCTTCCCATCATGCGTTGGAGTGAATCCGCAGATGACGATCATGGCTTTCGCACGTCGCACCGCGCAACGGGTCGCGGGACTTTCGAGCTAGGGAGGAACTATGGAGTTTCACGGTTCGACGGCAGTGGTCACCGGTGCGTCCCGTGGCTTGGGCGTCTACATCGCCGAGACGCTCGCTCGAAAAGGTTGCAGGCTCGCGCTCGCGGCGCGCTCCGAGGATGAGCTTCAGTCGGTAACGGCCCGCATCCAGTCGATGGGAGTCAGGGCCATCGGCATTCCCACCGACGTGTCGGATCGCGACGCTCTGCAGAATCTCGTGGATCGAACCAATGCCGAGATCGGGCCGATCGACATCCTCGTTAACAACGCCGGCATCGAGAAGTACTCGGACTTCGTGAACTACGACCTCGACACGATCGAGAGGATCATCCGCGTCAATGTCGTCTCGCCCGAGTGGCTGACGCGCCTGGTGGTCCCACAGATGGTCGAACGCGGCCGGGGACACGTTGTGAACATCGCTTCGGTTGCAGGCAAGACGGCGGTGCCTTTCAACACGATCTACTCGTCGAGCAAGCATGCTCTCGTCGGATTCTCGTGGTCGTTGCGAGAGGAGCTCAAGCCGAAAGGCGTCGGAGTTTCGGTCGTTTGCCCAGGCTTCGTCGCTGAATCCGGCATGTTCGCGGATTGGAGCGGTGGAAGGAAGCCACCGGCAGCGTCTCGTCCCGTTTCGCCCCAGCAGGTCGCCGATGCGACGGTCAAAGCGATCGAGGAAGACATCGCGGAGATCATCGTCGCGAGAGGGCTCGCAAAAGTTGTGGACGTCTTCCACGCGATCTCGCCGAATTTCACGACGAAGGTCGCACGTCGCTCGGGCGCTTACAAGTTCCTGTCCACCGCGAAGGATGCGCACTTCCGTTCGTGAAGAGGATCGCGTTGTCATTGCTCGTCGCGCTCGCCATGACATCCGCTTGTGGCGGGGGATCGGACGCGCCCCCTGAGGCGAGTCCGAGTGCCTGCGGATTCCCGGAACCCTCGGCAACGGCGGACCCTTCGATCGTCGATTCGGCTTTCGTGGTGGACGGAAGTGTCTTCATCGAGACGAGTTCGGGAGGGGGCCTCATCGGTGCCCACCTCTATATGCCTCTGTCCGTTAACGACGGCTACAAGCGATTCATGGGGATTCTGAAAGACGAAGGCTTCAAGATCGTGGGGCGGGACAACGAAGGTTTCGAGGCCGAGATCTACTTCCGCCGTGGCAAGGCCCTGGGGGCCATTCAGATCAGGCGCTCGATCTGCGATGACGCGACTTCGGTCTTTCTGAACCTTCCGCGCTAGGAGTCCCGGCACAAGGGAACAAGGGATGCTGGGTAGCACCCGATTGAGTGGGTATCATCTCGGCGGCAAAGAAACCCAGTGCCCAGGAGGGAATGAGATCCATGACGTACGTCATCGCTGAGCCTTGCATCGGCGTGAAGGACCGAGCGTGCGTCGACGAGTGCCCGGTCGACTGCATCTACGAAGGCGAAGAGCAGCTGTACATCCATCCGGAGGAATGCGTCGACTGTGACGCCTGTCTCCCGGCGTGCCCCGTCGACGCGATCTTCCCGGCCGACAACGTCCCCGCGGAATGGACCAGCTTCACCGCGCTCAACGTCTCCTGGTTCGTGGAGCACCCGGAAGCATCGGGAGGAGCCATGGAAAGCCCGTTCGCGCCGGCCGAGGAACGCGGCGAATAACCGAACCGCCGGTAACCCCTGAGGAGTGGCAAGCCCTCCTCGGGCGCAAAGTCTCCATGCGCTACGTCCTGCGCGGAGACCCGGACCATCCTTTCTCGGAGGCCATCGGAGTCGTCATGTCCGTGGGCGAGAGGATCTCGATCGTCACGAAGCGAGGGGCAAAGGTGGACGTTCTCATCAAGGACGTTCTAAACGTGAAGGTCTTCCCGATCTAGCTCGGACTGGATATTTCCGGGAGGCGCGGCTCCCCGCGGGCGTATCATGACCGTCCTTACGGACCACCGATCCAAAGAGGGGATGTATGTGCGCGCAAGCCGCGCCTGAGGCGGGGACCGAGCGCCGAGAGCTCGAGCGGGTAGTCATCCGCTTCGCTGGCGACTCCGGCGACGGGATGCAGCTAACGGGCGATCGATTCACGAGCGTGAGCGCCCTGTTCGGCAACGATCTTGCGACGCTTCCCGACTATCCCGCCGAGATCCGGGCCCCGGCCGGAACGCTTGCAGGAGTCTCCGCCTTCCAGATCCACTTTGCCGACTACGACATCCTCACTCCGGGCGACCAGCCGAGCGTTCTCGTTGCGATGAACCCCGCCGCCCTCAAGGCTCACCTAAAGGATCTCGTGCCCGGCGGTCTCTTGATCGTCAACACCGACTCGTTCGACGACCGCAACCTCGAGAAGGTCGGCTACCTCCGCAACCCGCTCGAGGACGGATCGATCGACGGCTTCCAGGTCTACAAGATCCAGATGACGAAGATGACTCTCGAAGCCGTCAAGGAAACGGGGGTCAACAAGAAGGAGGCGGAGCGCGCCAAGAACATGTTCGCGCTCGGCGTTCTGTCGTGGATGTATTCGCGGCCCATCGAGCCGACCGTCGGGTGGCTCGAGAAGAAGTTCGCAAAGAAGCCTCACCTCGCGCAATCGAACATCGCGGCGCTGAAGGCCGGTCACGCGTTCGGCGAGACCGCCGAACTCGTCGCCTACGAGGTTCGCCCCGCGACTCTTGCGCCGGGGCACTACAGGCGGATCACCGGCAACGAGGCGCTGGCTTACGGCCTCATCGCGGCGAGCGTGCAGTCGAAGTTGCCCTTGTTCCTGGCCTCGTACCCGATCACGCCGGCCTCCGACATCCTTCACGAGCTCTCTCGCCACAAGAACTTCGGCGTCCGTACCGTCCAAGCGGAAGACGAGATCGCCGCCGCCGGGATGGCTCTGGGGGCCGCGTTCGCCGGTCACATGGGAGTCACGACGACCTCGGGCCCGGGCATCGACCTGAAATCCGAAACTTTGGGGCTGGCCATCTCCCTAGAGCTCCCGATGATCATCGTCGATGTCCAGCGTGGCGGGCCGTCGACCGGTTTGCCTACCAAGACCGAGCAGTCGGACCTCATGCTGGCGATGTACGGGCGTCACGGCGAATCGCCGATGCCGATCGTCGCCGCTTACTCGCCTACCTCTTGCTTCTGGGCCGCGATCGAGGCGACTCGGATCGCGGTCAAGTTCATGACGCCGGTGATGCTTCTGACCGACGGGTATCTCGCTAACTCGGCCGAGCCGTGGCGGATCCCGACGGTCGACAAGCTGCCCGACATCTCGACGACTTTCGCTTCACAGCCCAACGCCGGCGAGGACTTCTGGCCCTTCCTGCGTGATGAGCAGACGCTGGCGCGGCCGTGGGCGATCCCCGGGACGGCCGGGCTCGAGCACAGGGTGGGCGGCCTGGAGAAGGCCGACGGCACCGGCAATATCTCTTACGACCCCGACAACCATCACCTGATGACGCTGCTCCGTGCGGCCAAGATCAAGGCGATCGAGGAAGACATCGAGCCTCTGGAGTACGACTCCGACGAGGGCGCCGACACGATCATCCTCGGATGGGGTGGCACCTACGGCGCGATCGGCGCGGCGGTGCGACGGATCCGAACGCGTGGTCGCAAGATCGCTCGCGCTCATCTGAAGCACCTCAACCCGTTCCCCAAGAACACCGAGGAAGTGCTTCGTCGCTTCGACAAGGTGATCGTCCCCGAGATCAACATGGGTCAGTTGTCGAGACTGATCCGTGCCGAATTCCTGATCGACACCGTGTCGATCAACAAGATGCGCGGCCTTCCGTTCAAGGCCGGCGACCTCGAAGACGAGATCCTGGAGATCATGGACCGATGACAGAGATGGGCAACGGCAACGGATTGAACGACAGGGACCGCGGCGTAACGGAGGCCGCGGGCGGCGTCGACACGATGACGCGTGAGGACTTCGTCTCCGATCAGGAGATCCGTTGGTGCCCGGGTTGTGGCGACTACGCGATCCTGGCTGCCGTTCAGAGCGTGATGCCCGAGCTCGGGATCCCCAAAGAGAAGATGGTTTGGGTCTCCGGCATCGGCTGCTCGAGTCGTTTCCCGTATTACATGAACACCTACGGCGTTCACGGCATCCACGGTCGCGCTCCAGCGATCGCCACCGGTATCGCCACGGCGCGGCCCGATCTATCGGTCTGGGTCGTGACCGGCGACGGCGACGGTCTCTCGATCGGTGGAAACCATCTGATCCACGCGCTGCGACGCAACGTGAACCTCACGATCCTGATGTTCAACAACCAGATCTACGGTTTGACCAAGGGTCAGTACTCGCCGACGTCGGAGGCTGGGAAGGTCACGAAGTCGACTCCGTTCGGCTCGCTGGAGCACCCCTTCAACCCGCTGTCGATCGCGCTGGGGGCCGAGGCTTCCTTCGTCGCTCGCACGATCGACGTTGACCGCAAGCATCTGCCGGAGATGGTCCGCCGCGCGGCGGCGCACCGCGGCTCTTCTTTCATCGAGATCTACCAGAACTGCAACATCTTCAACGACGGAGCATTCATCGCCCTCACCGGCAAGGAGGGCAAGTCGCACAACCGTGTCTATCTAGAGCACGGCAAGCCCATCAAGTTCGGCACCAACGACGAGAACGGCGTGATCATGCGGCCGGATGGCCGTTGCGAGATCGTGAAGGTCGCGGACGTCGGCGAGGACAAGCTGCTCGTTCACGACGAGCATCGCGACAATCCTTCGCTCGCATTCGCTCTTACTCGGATCGCGGATGGGCCGACCGGTCCTACTCCTCTCGGCGTCTTCCGCGACGTGCAGCGTCCCGTCTACGGTGACGGGATGGAGATGCAGCTGCGCCGGGCTTCGGAGTCTCAGGGCCCCGGCGATTTGACTCGTCTCCTAGGCTCCGGCGACACCTGGAGGGTTGACTGATGGCAGATAACGCGGACGACGCACCTCACATCGACAATCCGGCCTTCGCCGAGAAGGTCGAGAAGCTCGCGATGAAGCTCCTGCGCGGCGGCGACGAGAACGGCTCCGCGGCCGACAACATGGAGGCCGCCCGTCGCTCGGCCCGCCGGATGCTCGAGGAATCCGAAGCGCGCACGAACGAAGCCGTCGACCTAGACCCGGAAGATGACAACGTGATCCGCCGCTCGTCCTCCGAAACCGCCTCGACCGGCGAAACCCACGGCACCCGCCGAGTCTCCGACGGCGACTAACCCAAACTACGAATGAGCACCCCCACAGTGCTCAGAGCGCGTCCTTAAGCTCGTAGGCAGCAACGATCTGTCTGGCTACTTCCTGCGGACGCCGGCGAAGATCCGATCGACTGAACCTCAGCGTTCGCAAGCCCCGAGTGGTCAGCTCGTTGCCGCGCCACATGTCGCGTTGCCATGGGACCTTCCCCGAATGGAATTCATAGCCGTCCACTTCGATCGCAAGCCCTACATCCGGGTAGAGGAAATCCACCCTGGCCAGACTCCGCCCTTGGTCGACGATCCTGACTTGGGCCATTGGAATCGGGAGTCCAGAGCGAAGCACGAACTTCATGAATTCGGTTTCGAGACGGCTCTCCAGGCCCTCCTCGAAAGTCCCGCGTTCGTTCAGGATGCTGTGCAACTTGGCAGCCCCGTCTTTGGCCCGCCCACTTCGAAGAAGCGGGCGGCGCAGTCGTTCAAGCGTGGTCAGATTCTTTCGGAGGGCGTCATCGACGACTTGATCAAGCCTGTCGGCCGCCAGGACGGAGGCCAATTGGGCCACGGTCCATTCGACCGAAGGAACGGGAAGGCCCTTGCGTCTGAGTCTCGGGCCTTCATGAGCGGAGTGAACCAGCACCGACGTCGATCGGAGATTGCGTCTTGTTGCGACCTCCACGAAATCGCTCGGGCATCCGTCTAGGCACCACAGGGCCCCGGCCGCACGATGGGAGATCACCGAATCCAAACCCGCCCAAAGCCACGCGGCGAAGAGGCGCTGCATCCAACTTGAAGGGGCGTTGTTAACGACGTAGGTGTTCGGCAACTCCAGTCGCCATGACCCGACCTTGAGCCGACTACCGATCATCCGGGCGGTCATGCCGACGTTCAGCGCCTGGTCCCTGGATATGGCCCAGTGTTGGTCTGCTGCTATTCGATCGCAGGCGTCGTCGGGCTTCATGGAGGGCGATCATGACGTCGGCCTGTGACATCTTCCGTAAGAACTACCGACAAGCACCCCACAGGTGCTCATAGGTAGATGGAAGTAATGTCGCCGTCTTATGGCTGAGGCTCGGCATGGGGGATTGGCGGTTTCGGGGGCGCTCAAGGCGCTCGGGGTCGATCACATCTTTACGTTGTCGGGCGGCCACATCTTTCCGATCTTCGACGGCTGCAAGCAGGACGGCATCCGGATCGTCGACTGTCGACATGAGCAGAACGCAGGCTTCGGTGCGGAGGGCACGGCCCGGCTGACGCGGAAGCTCGGAGTAGCGGTCGTGACCGCAGGACCCGGCGTCACGAACGTCATCAGCCCGCTCGCCCAAGCGAAGTTCAATTCGGCCCCCGTGCTGGCGCTCGGTGGCCGGGCCCCGATGTTCCGCTGGGGCCAGGGCTCGCTCCAAGAGATCGACCACGTCCCATTCGTCGAGCCGCTTGCGCCTGCGCGCACGAGCGTCAACACAGCCGAGGTCCCCAACGACGTGATCCGAGCCGCGATCGAGGCACTGACTCCGCCGCGCGGCCCCCGTTTCATCGACTTCCCTCTCGACGTTCTGTTCAATAGCGCGGAGTTCGAGATCCCCGCGATCCCGAGCCCGGCCTTCGTCCAGCCCGACGACGAGTCGATCGGCGAGATCGCCCGTTTGATCGAGAGTTCCCAGCGACCGGTGATCCTTGCCGGCTCGAACGTGTGGCTCGATGGAGGCGAGAAGGAGCTGACCCGCCTGGTCGAGTCGGCCGAGATACCGGTCTTCGTCAACGGCCAAGGTCGTGGGTGCGTGCCGGCGGATCACCGGCTTGCGTTCGCGCGTGCGCGATCTAAAGCGTTCCGCGAGGCCGACCTCGTGATCATCGCGGGCACCCCGATCGATTTCCGGCTCGGCTTCGGGCAGAACTTCGCCACGGGAGCCAAAGTCGTGCACCTCGATTCGAGTGCTTCGACGATCGCACGACACGTCGAACTCGATGCAAGCGTCGGCGCGCCGCTCAACCTGACGCTCGACGCGATCTCGGAAGCGATCGAGAAGGCGCCCGACACGAAGGCTTGGGTCGAGACGCTTCGCAAGATCGAAGACGACAAACGCGACTCCGCGCAAGCCGAGCTTCACAGCGACTCCAACCCGATCCATCCGATGCGTATCTACGGCGAACTCGTTCCTCTTCTCGATCGCAATGCTGTTGTCATCGGCGATGGCGGGGACTTCGTCTCGTATGCGGGCCGCGAGGTTCCGAGTTACGAGCCCGGTTGCTGGCTCGACCCCGGCCCCTTCGGCTGTCTGGGCATCGGCCCGGGTTACGCGATGGCCGCGAGGCTCGCTCACCCCGATCGACAAGTCGTGCTGCTCTACGGAGACGGAGCGCTCGGTTTCTCGGCCGCCGAGCTCGAATCGCTAGTTCGTCACAAGATGCCTGTCGTTTGCGTCGTCGGAAACAACGGCATCTGGGGACTCGAGAAGCACCCGATGCAGGGCCTCTACGGCTACGACGTGGCGGCCGACCTGCAGCCGGGCCTCCGCTACGACAAGATGATGGAGGCGTTCGGGGGCCGCGGCGAGTTCGTCACTGATCCCACCGAGATCGCCCCGGCGCTCAAGCGGGCCTTCGAATCCGGCGAACCGACCGTGGTCAACATCGTCACGGACCCAGCGATCGCGTATCCACGCTCCGCGAACCTGGCCTAACCCCCCGCAAATATTCCAGCCCAGCCGGGCTAGGCCCGGTCCCTCTGGAGAATTTCGAGGAATTAGGGTCCTCGGATGAACGAGCTCCTGGCTGATGCTCTCGACGTCGCGACCTCCTCGGGAGCGAGCTACGCGGACGTCCGAGCCGTCGAGACCCAGAGCGAGGCGCTTTCGGTCCGCGGCCCCCAGGTCGAGGCGCTCGACACCTCCGATTCGCTCGGCTTCGGCGTTCGCGTCCTCGTCGACGGAGCCTGGGGATTCGCGGCATCGGCTCGCCTGGACGCCGAGGAGGCTCAACGGGTCGCCCGCGAGGCCGTCGCCATCGCGAAGGCCAGCGCGACGGCGATCTCAAAACCAATCGAACTAGTCCCCGAGCCCGTCCACGTCGACGAATGGCATTCGCCGATGGCCAAGGACCCGTTCGCCGTGTCGCTCGAGGACAAGATCGCGTTGTTCGCCGGCGCGACCGAGCAGATGGAACGTGTCGAAGGCGTTCGCATCGGGCGCGGCACCCTGGACCTCCTCAGACAGAAGATCCATTTCGTCTCGAGCGAAGGGTCGAAGATCACCCAAACCATCCTGCAGACCGGCGCGGGCATCGAAGCCATGGCGGTGTCAGACGACGAGGTCCAGATCCGGAGCTATCCGGGCTCTTTCCGCGGGCACTTCGCCTCCGCCGGTTGGGAGCTCGTCGAGGAGATGGATCTCGGTGCCAACGCGCAACGCGTCGCCGAGGAAGCGGTCGCACTTCTCAGCGCTCCCGAGTGCCCATCCACAGAGACAACTCTCGTGCTAGACGGTCACCAGGTGATGTTGCAGGTTCACGAATCGGTTGGGCATCCGACCGAGCTCGACCGAGTCCTCGGGATGGAGGCCGCGTTCGCCGGCACTTCGTTCGTCGGCATCCCCGATCTCGGCAAGCTCCAGTACGGATCGGAGATCGTCAACATCACTTCGGACGGAACGATCTCCGGCGGCCTCGGCTCGTTCGCTTACGACGACGAAGGTGTCGAGGCTCAGCGCGTCGACCTCATCCGGGACGGGATCCTCGTGGGCATGCAGTCATCGCGCGAAACCGCGGCCGCGATGGGCGCGGACCGTTCGAACGGAACGATGAGGGCCGAGGGGTGGGAGAACTTCCCGCTCATCAGGATGGCGAACGTAAGCCTTTTGCCCGGCGAGGGCTCGCTCGAGGATCTACTGGCCGACGTCGACGACGGCATCTTCATGTCGACCAACAAGTCGTGGTCGATCGACGACAAGCGAAAGAACTTCCAGTTCGGTTGCGAGATCGCATGGGAGATAAAGAACGGGAAGTTGGGCCGCATGCTCAAGGACCCCCGCTACACGGGCATCACGCCCGTGTTCTGGAATTCTTGCGATGCGATAGCGGGGCCGGAGGAGTGGCTCGTCCGCGGCACTCCCAACTGCGGCAAGGGTCAGCCCGGCCAGACGATGCGTGTGGGCCACGGGACGTCGCCCGCCCGCTTCCGCAACGTCCAAACGGGGACCGCACAGTGAAACTCCACGGCCCCCTCGACCCAGACGACGCGCGCAAGGCTGCAGGACCGGTCCTCGACCTCCCCGGCGCGGACGACGTCGAAGTAGTCGTCGCCGGATCCAACACTGGACTCACCCGCTACGCGAACTCCGAAATCATCCAGAACACGCTACGTAACGAAGTCCGTGTGTACGTCCGAGTGACGACCGACAAGCGTGTGGCGACCTCGACAACGAACCAACTCGATGCAGATCACGTTCGGAAGGCTGCAGAGACGGCGCTGTTGGCGGCCCGCGCCTCGCGGCCCGACGATGAGTTCCCCGGCGTCGCCGACCCGAAAGAAGTCGGCAAGCCGAAACCCGTCTACCGCTGGGACGAGGCCACCGCGAACTCGGGGCCGGACAAGCGGGCCGAAGCAGTCCGCACCATCCTCGGGGCGACGAAAGGCTGCAGCGCGGCGGGCGTCTACGAGACGAGCGCCCATTCGTTCTCGGTAGTGAACTCCCGCGGCGTCGATTGCCACGACGCATACACGCGCTGCGTGACGACGTGCCTAGCCGACTCCGGCGACGGAACTGGCTGGGGCGAGTCTTCGTCTCACGCGGCCGCGCAGGTCGACCCAGAGTCGATAGCCCGAACCGCCCAGACCAAGGCCACCGCGCCGCACGCAACAGGTGACGTCGAGCCCGGTTCCTATCAAGTAGTGCTCGAGCCCGCCGCGATGGCGATGCTCGTCGACTTCCTCTCCTACATGGGCTTCGGGGCCAAGTCGATGATCGAAGGCGAGAGCTTCCTCTCCAGCAAGCTCGACCAGGCGGTCGCTGCGTCGATGGTCACGATCTCCGACGACGTCAGGAACCCACTTTCGGTTGGGCTCGGCTTCGACCTCGAAGGAGTTCCCAAGCAAAAGGTCGATGTCATCGAGTCGGGCATCGCGAAGCGTCCCGTCACCGATCTGAAGACCGCGGCCAAGCTCAAAACGAAGTCGACGGGGCACGCCTCCGGCTCGAGCGAGTTCGGCCCCTACGCGTCCAACGTCGTCCTCGCTCCCGGCGAGTCGTCGACGGAGGAGCTCATAGCAGGGATCGAGAGCGGCTTCCTCGTGACACGGTTCCATTACGTGAACGTCCTCGACCGCCCGGCCACCCTCCTTACCGGCATGACCCGCGACGGCACGTTCGCCGTCCGCAACGGCGAGCTCGCCGGCGCCGTCCACAACTTCCGATTCGCCCAGAGCGTTCTGGATTGTCTGGCCGCCATCGAGGCGATCGGCAGCGAGCCCCGAGCGTTCGCCCCCGACTACGGCTCCTTCGGCTCCACGGTCGCTCCGGCGGTGCGGGTCTCGGCCTTCAACTTCGCCTCGACGACCTCTCACTGAGGCGCCGTGAGCCACGGGCTCGGCCACCAGGTCCTTCACGTAGCGATCCTGGCCTCGACGCTCATGGGGGCGGGCGGGCTCGTGTTGCTCGTGATCTGGCCGCTCGTCTCCGAGACCCCGTTGCCCTCTGTGACCCGCAATATCCTGGCCGGGATCGTGATCCTGGCCATCCTGCTCCTGGGCCTGGAATGGCGAGTCGTTCACTGACGTTCAACTAGACTGCAGAGGCGTCCGATGATCTCCTTACGGGCGCCGAGCTTTTCTCAAGGAGGACCACCAGATGGCGATGACCGAGCAGACCACCGGAACCGAGACCATCGGTATCACTGCCAGCGCGGCCGACAAGGTTCGCGACCTGCTGGCCCGTGAGATCTCCGCGGCCCCCGAAGAGCACGAGGGCAAGGAGTACGCACTGCGAGTAGCCGTACAGCCCGGTGGCTGTGCAGGCCTTCGTTACGCCCTTTACTTCGATGACCGCAAGCTCGACGACGATGTGGTCGAGACGGTCAGCGGCGTCGAGATCCGCATGGACAAGATGTCGAGCCCGTACCTCCGTGGGGCCGAGATCGACTACCTCGACACGCTCGAGCAGTCCGGCTTCACGATCAACAACCCGAACGCAAAGGGCACCTGCGCCTGCGGCGACAGCGCCCAGTTCTAACTTCACCACCACAAGGCATCGAGGCCCCTCCGGGGGCCTCTTTCGCGTTCTGAGCGCGTCAGGTGGCGATATGCGCCACTAAATGACCCGAGAAAATGAGCCGGACCCTTGGAGCCCAGGCTCTATAGTTGGCTCGCTCATCAAGAGCGGGGGAGGGACCGGCCCGTTGATCCCGCCGCAACCGACGACCTCGATGCAGAGGTCAGCAGGGTGCGAACCCCGGACGGATGAGCGGAAAGCTTCCTCGCAAGCCTTCCCCCTCGTCCGGGCGGAAGGCTTTTTTCGTTGCGGGAGTTGCAGGAACAAGGAGGAGGAGATTTGAGCATCACCACCACCGTCATCGGCTCGTACCCCAAGCCGCCGGCTGAGGGCGAGACCTTCACGGTCCGCAAGACGCTTCACGCGCTCGAGAAGGGCGACGTCACAGTCACCGATCTCCACGCGGCCCAGAACGATCTCGCCCGCCAGATCATCGGCGAGCAAGAGCAAGCGGGCATAGACATCGTCACCGACGGCCACGCGCGCTGGGACGACATCCTCACGCCGTTCGCCCGGCAGTGGAACGGCTTCGAGATCGGCGGGCTCCTCCGCTGGTTCGACAACAACGTCTATTACCGCCGGCCCGTTGCAACGAGCGCTATCGGCTGGGGCGGTCCCGCCTCCGTCGACGCACTGAAATTCGCCAAGTCGGCCACCGACCGCAAGGTCAAAGCCGTCATCCCCGGCCCCGTTACGTTCGCGCGGCTCTCGGTCGACGAGCATTACGGAGATCACCAGAGCTTCGTCATCGCGATCGCCGAGGTTCTAGCGCAGGAAGCGTTCGAGCTCGAGGCCGCCGGAGCCGATGTCATCCAGATCGACGAGCCGGCCTTGCTCGACGCACCCGAGGACCTCGCTCTCGCGAAGACAGCCATCCAACGGATCACCTCCGAGATCAAGAACACCCCCACGATCCTCGCTACCTACTTCGGAGACGCGAAGCGGCTCGGCACCGAACTCTTCGATCTTCCGGTCGATGGGTTCGGCTTCGATCTCGTGTCCGGCCCCGAGAACGCGAACCTGATCGGACAGGTCCCGCAGGATCGGACCGTCCAGGTCGGAGTCGTCGACGCGAGAAACACGAAACTCGAGGACGTGGACAAGCTCGCAACGACGATCCAGCAACTCGCAGAACAAGTGGGGGCCGAGCGCCTTTCGGTGGCCCCAAGTTCGGGACTCGAGTTCCTTCCCCGCGAGAAAGCCCAAGCCAAACTGCAACGACTCGCTGAAGCGGCGAAGAAGGTGGGTGAGTGATGAGCAAGGTGGACCTGCCGGGCCCCGGCCTCTGGACGACCTCGGTCGGCAGCTTCCCGAAGCCGGAGTACCTGACCAAGGCGCGCTCGCAGTTCGCGCGCAAGGAGATCTCCCGGGAAGACCTAACCCAACTCGAGGAGAAGGCGACGCGCGAGTGGATCGAGTTTCAGAACTCGATCGACACTGACGTCGTTGTCGACGGCGAGCAGTACCGCGGCGACATGGTCGCCTACTTCGCTGAGGAGCTTCCCGGCCTCGAGATTGGCGGCCTCGTGCGTTCTTACGGCAACCGTTATTACCGCAAGCCGATAGCGACCGGCCCGATCGGACGCGACCATCCCGTGACCGTCGACTGGTGGAAGTTCGCTCAGGGTCTCACCGACGCGCCGGTCAAAGGGATGCTCACCGGCCCGTACACGATCTGCGACTGGAGCTTCAACGAGTACTACGACACGCGCCGCGACTTCGTCCTGGACCTCGCCAAAGTGATCCGCGACGAGGCCCTCGATCTCGAGAAGGCTGGAGCCAAGTACATCCAGATCGACGAGCCGGCAGCCTCTACGCGCATGGACGAGCTCGACCTGGTGATCGAGGCGATGAACATCGTGACCGAGCCTCTAAGCGCTCACACGATCACGCACATCTGCTACGGCGACTTCCATCGCGCTTATCCGAAGATGCTCGACATCCCCGTCGACCAGATCGATCTCGAGTTCGCGAACTCCGAGTACTCGCTCCTCGATGAGTTCTCGGCGGACCCGTTCACGAAGCACATCGGGCTCGGCATCTCGGACGTGCACACCCACACGATCGAGCCTGTCGAGGAGATGGCCGAGGGGATCCGCAAGGCCCTCAAGTTCATCCCGCCCGAGCACATCTTCGTGGATCCCGACTGCGGGCTGAAGACGCGCACGGTCGAAGAGGCTCAGGAGAAGCTCAGCAACATCAAGAAGGCAGTCGACATCGTTCGCGCGGAGCTCTAGCTGAAGATCGCGGTGTTCGGGCCCGGCAGAGTCGGGTCCGGGCTAGCCCGCTTCTGGGTCGATGCCGGCCACGAGGTGAAGCTCGCGTTCGCCCGCGATCAGGCGAAGCTCGAGGCAACCGCCAAAGAGATCGGCGCGACCGCGGCCGAACCTACCGAAGCCGCGGCCTGGGCGGACGTCGTCGTCCTCACTACGCCGTGGGGCGTGGTTGCCGATGCGATCGCCTCGGCCGGCGATCTCGACGGCAAGATCGTGGTGGACGCAACGAACAATTTCGAGTTGCTCGATGCCTCGGGTGCAGAGTTGGTCGCCAACCACGCACGCGGAGCCCGCGTAGTGAAGGCCTTCAACACACTGTTCGCCCTGACCTACGACGCGATCCGCTCGGCGAAGACCAAGCCCGACCACGTCTTTTGCGGCGACGACCCAGAGGCGAAAGCAGCGGTCGCTCAGCTCATCGCCGACGTCGGCCTGAACCCGATCGACGCCGGGCCCCTCGCCAACGCGATCCATATCGAGAACTTCGCCGAGTTCATCATCGACCTCGCCTACAAGCAGGGTTTCGACCCGTTCGTCTACAGGTTCATCAAGCCATCCGAACTTGATTGAGCTGAGCCTCGAGCAGGCGCGCCGGCTCGCCATCCGCAAGCAGCGCCTTCACGAGACCATCAAGCCGACGAAGGCCGGCATCAAGGATGTCGCGAGGTCGTTGCGCGTCATCCAGATCGATCCGATCAACGCGGTCGAGCGGACTCAGAACCTCGTTCTGTGGAGCCGCCTTGGCCCCTACAACCGCAAGCACTTCGAACAGCTTCAGTGGACCGACAAGTTCTTCTTCCCCTACTGGGCCCACGCAGCGTCGATGGTCCTCACCGAGGACCTGCCGCTTCAGCGCTGGCGAATGAAGCATCAATGGATCGAAACGAGCGCATGGGACCGAAGGATCAAGGTATGGATGGAGGAGAACAAGCGTCTTCGCAACCAGATCCTGCGCGACCTTAAGAAGAACGACGACCTGAAAGCGCGCGATTTCCGAGATCATTCGGTGTCGGAGTGGATGTCCGAAGGGTGGAATTCGGGCCAGAACGTGGCTCGGATGCTCGACTTTCTCTGGGTGATGGGCAAGGTCACGATCTCGGGCCGCGATGGACTCGAACGCAAATGGAGCCTGACCGAGCGATGGATGCCCGATTGGGCTCCGAAAGAGTCGTTGCCGGTGCGCAAGGCCGTCGAGATCTCGACCCAGCATTCCTTGAGAGCGCTGGGCGTCGCGACGGCCCAACACATCAAGGCGCACTACACGCGCGGCGCGTACCCCGATCTCCCCGAGGTCCTTGCGGGTTTGATCAAGAACGGCCTCGTCCATCCGGCCAATGTGGTCGGGCTGCCCGGCAAATGGTTCATCCACGCCGACGACCTGAAGTTGATCGACAAACTTGACGAGCCCACCGGCACGACCTTCCTGTCGCCCTTCGACAACCTCATTGCCGATCGGAAACGCACGGAGCTCATGTGGGACTTCAACTACCGGATCGAGATCTACGTCCCCAAGGCGAAGCGCGTCTATGGGTACTACGCGCTCCCGATCCTCCACGGCGACCGGCTAGTAGGCCGCCTCGACTCGCGAACAGATAGGGCCGAGGGAGTGCTGCGAGTCAACGCGATCCACTTCGAACCAACGGTGAAGCCCACCAAAAAGATCGGCGCCGGAGTGTCAGCTGCCCTTCAACGCCTAGCCGACTTCGTCAGCGACGGCAATTCAGAACTGGCCCCCACCGCAGTGCCGAAGGCGTGGCGAGCGGCCATACACTGACGAAGTAAGCGCGGGGGAGCTCGCAAGAGCTGAGAGGCCGAAAGGCGACCCCTGAACCTGCTCCGGTTAGTACCGGCGAAGGGAGACGCACTTGAGCACCCTCTTGGAGCGGCCTGAGTTCGGGATCGAACCCGTCCCGCCGGAACACCGCACTCTCAGCGCGCTCGACATCGGCGTCCTCTGGGGCGATCTCGGTATCGGGCTCCTCGTTCTCGTCACCGGAGCGTTGCTCGTGCCCGGCCTCGGCTTCTGGCCCGCGTTCGCGGCGATAGTTGTCGGCTCCATCATCGGCGTCGCCCTCCTCGCGGCGGGAGCGAGTGCCGGTGCACAACACGGAGTCCCAACGATGGTGTTGTTCCGGCCGATCCTCGGGATCAGAGGCTCGTGGGTGCCGACGGTATTCAACGTCGCGCAGCTCGTCGGCTGGACGGCAGTCGAGTTGTGGGCGATCTCGTCCGCAGCCAACTTCGTCTCGAGGCGCGAGCTCGGGTTCGAGTCCCGCGGCCTCTGGCTCGGTCTCGCCGCGATCATTTGTACCGGCCTCGCGCTGTGGGGGCCGGTCGGAGTCACCAAGCAATGGCTCGAGCGCTTCGGCGTCTGGGTGATCGGCGGGATCTCGCTCGCGGTCACGATCCTCGTGCTGACATCGGGGGACCTGGGCACCGTCCTCAGCAAGCCGGGCGATGGGATCTTCCCGAGCTTCGGCGGGGCGCTCGATCTCGTGATCGCGATGCCGGTCTCGTGGCTTCCCCTCGTCGCCGACTACACGAGGTTCGGCAACAAGCCGAGAGGAGCGTTCTTCGGAACGTTCTGGGGCTATCTATTAGCGAACGTGTGGCTCTATTCGCTCGGAGCGTTGCTCGTCTTGACGGCCGATGCGGCCCCCTCGCCCGAAGGCATCGCCCTCGGGATCCTGACCGTCGGCGGCGGCTCGATCGCAGGAGTCCTCTTCCTTGTCGGCCTTCTAGTCGGCGAGACCGACGAGGCGTTCGCCAACATCTACTCGGGGGCGGTCAGCATCCAGAACCTTTGGCCGCGGCTGTCCCAGAAAGCGCTGATCGTCGGGATCGCTGCGATCGGAACCGCCCTCGCCGCGATCCTCACGATGGAGCTATACGAATCGTTCCTCTTCTTGATTGGGAGTCTGTTCGTTCCTCTCTTTGGAGTCTTCCTCGCGGAGCACTTCCTGATCCGGCGAGGGAGAGTCGCAACCGAAGAGCTCTACAAGAGGAGCGGCGACTACTGGTTCGAGGGCGGGTTCAGACTGCGAGCGTTCGTTCCATGGATCGCCGGCTTCGTCGTGTACCACGTGATCAGTCCGAGTCCAGTCGATTGGTGGATGGATCTCTTCAGTGTCTTCGGAGACCCTCTGTCCCAGGACTACGGATGGTTGAGCGCATCGATCCCATCGTTTGTCATCGCCTTCGTCGTATCGCTGGCGATGGGCAGGGACATATCATCACGACGACTCCCAAGAGAGGTGAACCCATGAAGATCGAAGCCACCTGCCTCACATGTAAGAGAACGTTCCTTCTTACTCAGATCGGACCTGAGTCCGATGCGCCGGGTCGCTGCCCGTTCTGCGGCGCAAGATTCGCGCGCCATTACTCCACGATCCTGGTCGAAACCGTTGCCCACGCGGAGGTCGCGGCGGACGCGTTCGTGAAGGCTCTCGGCAAATTGCAGGCCATGGAGACCGGTTTCGACATCGATATCGAGACTTTGCTCGCGAGGCTCTCGGAAGAGGTCCGGGCCCACGAAGCCATCCAAAAAGCCGTTTAACTAGAAATTTCTTCCAGATGAATGAAACGGACTTTTCGGGCGTCGTCCTAGTCGTCTCGGACGACCCTCACCTGACTCAAGAGGCCACTCTGGCGTTCTCAGAGAACGTCAGGATCGAGCTCGCGGGCGATGCAAGGCAAGCTCAGAAGATCCTTGAGACCGTGGTCCCGGATGTGGTCGTCGTCGACATCCAGACCGGAAGCGCCGGAGGCTTCTCCCTATGCCGGGAGATGATCCAGACCACCCGGCTCCGCGACGTCCCGGTCCTCATGCTCCTCGAACGAAGCAACGACGAATGGCTTGCGCGCCAAGCCGGCGCCCATTCGATCAAGGTGAAACCGATCGAGGTCGACGACCTCGTGACGGCCGTCGTGGAACTTGCCACCAGTCACTCCAACGCCGCGTAAAAACACCTGTAACTCTTCGCGCCTTTACAAACATGCAGGTCAGCGGGGTTGCGCGCCCATAATCACATGGCTTAAATTACAAGAATGTGATTCGGCCAACCCGAGCGATGACGCCGGGAATGCCGGGGGATGGGGAAGTCCTTAGAGGAAGGCCGGGGGAATGCAACGGATCACGACCAAGCTTCTGCAACCCGTCGAATGGCAGACGAACGCTCGTTGCCACGAAGTCGATCCCGAGATCTTTTTTCCAGAGCGCGGTGGTTCGTCGAAGGCCGCGCGCTCTGTTTGTTCGCAGTGCGACGTGAAGATGCAGTGTCTCGAGTACGCGCTCAACAACAAAGAACAGTTCGGCATCTGGGGTGGAACGTCGGAACGCGAACGTCGTCGCTTGCGCAAAGATCGCGCGCGTCGCACGCTACGCGCGGTGTCATAAACAGCGCAATAAACAAGTTCTCAACACGTTTTCATACCCATTGCACACTTCCAATAACTTGCTTAAAAGCTTGCACAATGCGAATCAATAGCCTCTAATTACCAAGAATGCGCGTTTGTGACGCGCGTTCGTGCATGTGTTGGTCTCGACGACACGCAGAGTCGCGTTGTCGAGAGGGGAAGAGAGACCACAAAGGTCTCGTTGGTTAGTGGGGAATGGAGGTGCGTGATTTTGGCAGCAAAGAAGACGACCGGGCGGCGCAAGACGGCAGCTCGTAAGTCGACCGCTCGCAAGTCGACTGCGCGCAAGAGCACCGCACGCAAGAAGAGCACCGCGCGCAAAGCGCCTGCTCGTAGGAAGTCGACAGCGCGTAAGTCGACTGCAAGGAAGAAGACGACTGGTCGCAAGAAGTCGACCGCTCGTAAGAGCCCGGCGCGTAAGAAGAGCACCGCTCGTCGTAAGAGCACCGCTCGCAAGAGCCCGGCACGCAAGAAGGCTACGGCTCGTAAGAGCCCGGCCCGCAAGAAGACCACCCGCAAGAAGAGCACAGCTCGTAAGAGCCCAGCTCGCAAGAAGTCGACCGGCCGCAAGAAGAGCACAGCTCGTAAGAGCCCCGCTCGCAAGAAGGCGACCGGCCGCAAGAAGGCCACCGCTCGTAAGGCACCCGCGCGCAGGAAGTCAACGGCGCGCAAGAGCACAGCCAGGCGGAAGACCACCCGCAGAAAGTAGTAGCGGGGACCTCCGCTTAAGCCAAAGCGGATTCTAAGGAGCGGCTCGGTTGAAGCAATAGCCGGGCCGCTCTCGCGTCCGGGGCCGGAAGGAATCGCTCCTCGACCAACCCGACGATCTCGGTCGCCACGACGGCGGCCCCCATCCTTTCGGCGACTCGAGCTACTTGTCCGAAGGCAGTGTCGATCCCGACCTTCGCCGGATCCGTGAGATTCATAGACACCTGACTGATGTCGGCATCGATCTCGAAGCCGAGAGATCGCACGTTCGGAGCTCGCACCGTGTTCGCGATTGAGATAGCCATCTGCTTGGGCGCTTTGAGCCAGACGTTGAAAGCGATCAGGGGGCCGCGCGCTCCGACGCACACAACACCCTTTCGAGGGTCGATCTCCCGGCCCCCAAGATCGGGCGGAAGCTCGGTCCGGGCCCGCCTCATAAGCCGTTCCAGGCCTCCGTTTCGGAGGGCCGGCAACTCGACGGTTTCGGCCCGTCTTGCGGCCTCGCCATAGAAGTAGATGGGGAGTCCCGTCTTGTTGTGGATCGCGCCACCGGCCCAGCGCGCCATCTCGACGACGTCGGTCATGTCTTCCTTTAACGGGACGATCGGACAGACGTCGAGTCCGCCGAGACGCGGATGCACTCCCTCTTGGACCGTGAGATCGATCGATGCGGCGACCTCGGCGAGGGCCGCGAGCGAATTGGCGAGGCGAGGTGCATCCGAGGAGATCGTGTAGACGCTGCGGTTGTGAGTCGTGTCGGCGTGGACGTCGAGGACCCGGGCTCCCGCTTCAACCAGCGCCTCGTGGCAGCGAACGATGAAACCCGCGTCTCGGCCCTCCGACACGTTGGGGACGGCGATGAGGCTCATCGAGGCGTTACCGTAAGGCTCGTGTCTGATCCCCAGCAGAGTGAATACGGATACACAGTGAACGTGCCGGAAGGGTACGACGAAGCCGTCATCCGTGCTCGCATGGCGATGAAGGGCGAGGGCTTCTCGATCCTTTCGGAGATGCACGTCGGTGGCCTGTTGGGTGACGAAATGGGCGATTCGCGCCAGTACCTGATCATGGGTATCTGGAACTCCGCCGTATCGCAGCGCCAGATCGACCACGACCTGCGGGCCGGCGTACACCTCCCCTGCAACGTCGTCATCCAGGAGGTTCCCGAGGGAGCCGTCGTTGCCGTTCTCGATCCTCTCGACGTTGTCGAGGGAGCCGATGAGACAACTGTGGAGGCCGCGGAGGTGGCTCGGGAGGCTTTAGGCAGGATGCTCCAGAGGATCACGGCCACGGAGGAGTGATGTGATCGAGCGAACGGTTACCTCGATCGTCGAGCGGTTCCTCGCGCGGCTCGACGAGGTGGTCGATCGCTGTCTCACCGCCATCTGGGAGACGGTGCCCGCTTATCAGCGAGCGGGCGAGCCGCTGCGCGACGACGTCCGGCGGTCCGTCCGAGAAAACGTTGCAGCACTGTCTCGAGTTCTGAGCGAGGGCCGCGATCTCAAGCGCGATGAGCTCTTGCTCATCGAACGGGCCGGAGCACGCAGGGCCGAAGCCGGTATCCCGCTCGATGACGTCCTCCACGCTTACAGAACCGTCTCTCGCGTGTGTTGGGACGTCCTCGCCGAGGAATGCAAGGCCGAGTCGTCGTCTCACGCGCTCGATGCTGCGATCAAGCTCGCCGAGTCGGTGCTCGCGTACACCGACGAGATCTCCACGACGGTCGCCGAGGCTTATGCACGCGCACAACGTTCGATCGTGCGCGAGCAAGAGGGCGCGCGGCGCGAGTTCCTCGCCGATCTCCTCTACGGAACCGAGGCCACGCCGGAGGACGTGCTCCGCCGGGCCCACGCTTTCGGCTACGACCTGACCCTCGGATATCTCGCCCTCGTGGGCTGTGGACCCAAAGGGGATGCCGGCCGGGAGACGGCCGTGGCCGTTGGGGCCGGCCGGGCCTCGAACTTCCCCAACGCCGACCCGATCGTTCTCCAGAAGGGGGAGATGACGATCGCCCTCCTCCCCATGGACCCGGCCGGGGATGCCTCGGTCGTGCCCGAGAAGCTCCTCGCCGAGTTGGGCGGAGGCTGGGAGTTCGGGGTCGGGGGGCCGGGGCCGGGACTCGAAGGGATCCGCCGGGCCTACCTCGAGGCGAGAGAGGCTCTCGAGATCGGGATGGCCCTGGACATCGGGGGCTCTGTTTATCGCTTCGACGATCTGCTGCTCTATCACTTCCTCCGGCTCGAGCCCGGACTGGTCGACCGGTTCGTGGACCAGATGCTCGGCCCCCTCATCGAATACGACGGCCGCCGCAAGGGCGAGCTCGTGAAGACGCTCGAGGCGTTCTTCGCTGCCGACGGAAGCGTGAAGGTGGCCGGCGAGACGCTCTTCGCCCACCCCCACACCGTGACCTACCGCCTAAAGCAGATAGAGAAGCTGACCGGCTGGTCGCTCCGGGATCCCGAGGACAAGCTGCGCCTCCTCCTGGCCCTGAGGGCCCACCGTCTCTCGGCCGGCCGCAAAGAACTCGAGTAGCCGCTTCTTTTCTCAAAAACCAGGGCTGAGCCCTGATTCACAAGAAAAGAAGCGTTCGGGCTCCTGTGCACCTGCACAAAGGGCCGACCCGGCCCCGGGAGAACCCCGCTAAGAACCACTCGAATAACTCGCGGAGGCTCTCTTATGTATCGACGTCTACTCGGGGCTGCGCTCGGCGCGGCCCTCATCGCCGGCGCGTTCGTCATGCCGACCCTTCCTGCGACCGCCGCGCCCAAAGGCGTCGACCTTGGCGGCACGATCAAGGCCGGCTTCGGCATCGCCGACAACACCTGGCATGTCGGGGCGGGCGGCGGGCAGTACGCGGAGAAGCCAAGTCCGGACGTGGGCCAGGGTCTTCTCGACCAGAGCGAGATCGACCCCCACAACCACTCGACCGTCCAGAAGAACAGCTACGGCGTTGAATCCCGACTTTCGTTCCGGGCGATCGTCGTCGAGGACGGCGAGGGCGATCAGGTCGCGTTCGTGAAATCCGACAACTACCTCGCCATGGACGCCCTGCTGCGCCGGGCGGGCCAGATCCTCGCCCTCGATGGCTCGGACATCTCCTACGACGAGATCATGCACATGGCATCCCATAACCACTTCTCTCCGATGTACACGACGACGTCGTGGGGCGTATGGCTGTTCCAGGATCTTTTTGACATCCGAGCGTTCGAGTACCAAGCCCGGCAAATGGCGGCCGCGATCGAGATGGCCGAGGACAACCTGGTTCCGGCTCGCATGGGGGCCACCGAGGTCAACCACTACCTCTACAAGGGCATGGTCGCCCGTCGAGGGATCGCGGACGACGGCACGCCGGTCGGCTACCCGCTCGACTTCGGTGACTTCGGCCTGCCGGTGATCCGCTTCGACGACATGACAGATCCCAACAATCCCAAGCCGATCGCAACGCTCATTAACTGGGGCATGCACCCGGAGGGCCTAAAGGCCGACAACCTCATCACGGCCGAGTTCCTGGCGCCGCTCGAGCGATTCGTCGAACGAGAGACAGGCGCTCCCCTCGTCTTTGGTCAGGGAGACGTCGGTAGCTCGGAGTCCGGGCCCACTCGTCCGTATCACCCCGACTGGCCGGCCGGCGTTCCCCGTCAGTGGGACGACGCAGGTCACGCACAGGTGGAGCGCGGCGCGTTCCTTCTCTCCCGAGATGTGATCCGGGCCTACAACGAGATCGGTGCCGGAAACGCACTCGTCCCGTTCGACGATGACTTCGACGTGGCGGCCGGAAACGCATGGGTGCCCGGCCCCCTCTCACACCCCTACCCGAGCGTGTCGAACTGCCGTACCGACCCGACTCTCGCGGGCGATACCGGCGGTCCGGTCACCGGCCTGCCCGACTGCGACCGCGGCGGCAACATCGCCGACCAGTACCCGCCGGACCACCCGTTCGGAAGCCAGCTCACGATGATCAAGGAGAACCTCGAGGCCCACGGGATCCCCGTCCCGGACCATTACGACGCCCCCGGATTCACCGGCGTCGAAGAGAACCTCCGTCTCCACCTTCAGGCCTTCAAGTTGGGCGAGGTGATCCTCATGTCTTGCGCGTGTGAGGCCCAGGTCGATCTGATCAAGAACCTGGAGAGCCGGACGAACGAAACTCAGGGAGACCAGTGGCTCGGCTACGACTGGACGAAGCGTCTCGACTGCCAGCAGAACGCGGACACGTCGTGGACCTGCCAGCGCAAAGCCGACGACACGCCCGATGGCTCGGATCACTTCACCGCGCCGACCGCGACGTTCAACGGGCCGCTCAATTTCTCGGATGACGCGATGACGAGGATGAAGGCTCAGATCTACAACGACGCGGCCGGATGGAACGACCCGGAGAACGTGGCCGCGGCCAACAGCGAGCCCGCGGATCCCGAAGCGATCTGGGGCAACTTCACCCACACCGAGCTGTCGGCGGCCGAGGGTTACAAGATGCCCATTGGCGTCGGGCACGCGGGCGATTACAACGGCTACACGGTCAGCTACCGCGAATACATGGCCTACGACCACTACCGCAAGGCGCTCACTTCCTACGGCCCTCACACCGCCGACTACATGAACACCGTGCTGATGGGTCTGGCCGCCGAGTTGAACAGCGGGAGCACAGACCGCGTCTACAACCTGGAGCCGCAGGATCTGGCGCGGGCTGCGGCCGACGAAGCACGCCAGGTCGCCTGGACGACCGCGCTCGGCGCGGCTTCGTTCGCGGCGTACGAAGCGTGGACAGCCGGTCTACCGAACGACAAGGGTCCCGCCGCTGCGACCGATCAGCCGAGGGACATCAACCGCTTCGACTCGACGACGTTCTCGTGGAGAGGTGGATCGAACGCAGTCGACAACCCGACGGTGAAGGTCGAGCGTCTCGACCCGGCGACCGGCGAGTGGGTGGCATACGCCGATCAGTCCGGCGAGATCCAGACCAAGTTGCAGTTCCCGAAGGGCGCCAACGGCATGGCCCAGACCTACGCCGGCAACCAGGAATGGATCTGGACCGCCAACTTCGAGGCGTTCGACGCATATCCCGCCGGCATCGGCAGCACGCCGGTTGGCGACTACCGCTTCGTCGTCGAAGGTTTGATCCGTAAGGACCTCACCGACACCGAATACGAGCTGACCTCCGAGCCCTTCCACGTGGGCGCGTGGAACGGCCTGACGGTGGACGACCTTCGAGTCGAGCCGGATGGCTCCGTCTCCTTCTCGGCCGGCGGCACCTATCCCGTGATCGACGACAACGCGGCCTTCCCCTACGTCAAGCAGCACATGCGAAACGAGGCGGATCGAGGCGAGCTCGTACCGGCGGACATCATCAGCTGGTGCGACACGTGCAGCTTCCGTTCCTGGGTCCGAGGAGAGGCCGAGATCGTGCAAGCGATCGTCACGGTGATCAGAACCGACGGCTCATTCGAGCTGATTACCGCGACGAGAGGCGAGGATGGCCGCTTCTACGCAGCGACAGCTCTGAGTGAAGGCGATGTCGCGTCGGTGTGGCCGGGAGCGATTACCGACACCTACGGCGAGACGAACTCCGACGGCGCGTCGATAGGAACGAACCCAACCCTTTAAGACGTCATAGGGCTCCTCGAAGTCAGGTACGTTCCCCGCGTCGGGCACGTACCTACGTAAAAGGAGGGGCTCCATGAATATGTCTCGCAAGGGCAAGTTCACGACCGCCGGGCTGTTGGCCGTGGCTCTTGTTTCGGGAAGTCTGTTGCTCTCTCTCCCAGCGGGCGCCGCCGCGGAGACGCTCAAGTACAACATCCACTTCCAGAACGCCGAGTTCTACGAGGTCGACGCCGACAGCTCGGGCTCGAAGAGCGCAGGCGATTACGAGGCCGGCGAGTTCGTCCTCGACAAGGGCGGCGACGCGGCCGGCGCATTCGAGTTCGTCTGCACCAGGACGGCCGCCGAGCCGAAGAGGGACCAGTGCGTTGGGACGGCCAAGATCAGGGGCCGAGGGATGATCTCCGCCCAGGGCGTGCAGAGGGCGCACGGAGAAAAGTTCGTGGCCTCGATCACCGGAGGAACCGGCGAGTTCGAGAATGCCGGAGGCACCCTCTACCTGAACTTCTCGAATCGAGTGTCGACGGCTACGTTCCGAATCTCCAACTAAGCGCGGAGCGCGTCTTTCAGCTCGTCTCTATTGTTGGAACCCTGGTATCTCGTTCCGTTGATGAAGAAGGTGGGGGTCGAGGTCACTCCGTTGGATACTCCC
Source organism: Actinomycetota bacterium (assembly GCA_034663635.1). Lineage (GTDB taxonomy): Bacteria > Actinomycetota > CADDZG01 > CADDZG01 > WHSQ01 > JAXDJH01. The sequence goes on from JAXDJH010000023.1 coordinate 286,111, forward strand.
GACGCGAGATCGGCCTCCACCTTGTCCCTGTGGACGCGGCCGGTCAGCTCGCGCTGGAAACGCTCGACATCGAGTCCCAGCTTCGCGGCGTGGACTAGAAGATCGCTGTATTCGAGCGAGTGCTGGTGGGTGAAGAGGAAGTCGTGCATCTCCCAGAAGTGGCCCTGGGCCCCCGCCGCCTCGGCGGCCTCGGCCGAACGCACCGAGAACGGGTGGACGTCGTCACGAGCGAAGTGCCGAAAGGCGAACCGCACCTCGCCGGGCATCTCGTCGAGGATCTCTTGGATCGTGTGGAAGGCCCGTCCGCAGTCAGGGCACTCGAACTCCCCGTAGACGAGAAGCGTGATGGGGGCCGCGACATCACCTCGGACGTGATCGGTCTCGGTGAGGGATACGTCGGTGCGGACGAGTTCGAGGGGCGTCTGAGTCATTCGTCTCTCCCTGATCGACCAGCCCAACAGGCTGTGGTTTCAAGGAACCGACCGGGGCCGCCAGATATTCCGAGGCGTGAGACCATTCAGTCGTGGAGGACGCCCCGAGAGAATCGTTCGACGTCGGTGACCTGGTAGAGCTTCGGCAGCCCCTCACCGTGGATGGGGTCGGCTACGGGGCCGGCTCTACTTTCCTGGTGTTCGAAGTGGACCACCACAAAGGGCAGGTTGTGGCCACAGCCA
>JAXDJH010000028.1:0-18767 GCA_034663635.1 Actinomycetota bacterium
GGCCGGGTCGTATCGCAGTACCCCGCCGAAATACAGAACGGTGATGATCTCGACCATCGATAGCGAGCTGGAGGGATGACCGGACCCGGCCTCCGTGGTGGATTCCACGATGTGCCTGCGCAGGCGCTTCGTGATCGCCTCGAGTTCGTTCCTATCTACCGAAACGGGCTCCCGCATCGCACCTCCATCGGCCGTATCAGGGAGAGTTTGCCGTATCCAACCACACCGGCTATCTGCTCCTTTTTGACCGCACTCACGCGCCCGTAGGATGCCCCGCATGACCGAGGAACCCGGCGGCCTTCGCGCGCCCAGAGGCACGCGCGACATCCTCCCTCCCGAGTCTTGGGCTTGGCTGGAGGTCGTTGGCCTGGCCCTGCAGACGTTCGCGGAGGCCGGCTACGCGCCGATCGAAACGCCCATCTTCGAGCACACCGAGGTGTTCCAGCGCGGGGTCGGTGAGGCAAGCGAGGTGGTCAACAAGCAGATGTACACGTTCACGGACCGAGGCGACCGCTCGCTAACCCTCCGGCCGGAGGGAACCGCCCCCGTGATGCGAGCGGTCCTCGAGCACGGGCTACACAAGGGTCCTCTTCCGGTGAAGGTCGCCTACGCCGGGCCGATGTTCCGTCAAGAGCGACCACAGAAAGGGCGGTACCGCCAGTTCTTCCAGGTCGGCCTTGAAGCGATCGGATCGGACGATCCCTTAGTGGACGCGGAAGCGATCGAAGTGGGGCAGAGGTTCTTCGCCGCGGCCGGAGTAGACGCCCGACTCAAGCTCAATTCGATCGGCCATGTCGATACCTCTTGCCGGCTCGGCTACATGAAGGTCTTGGTCGAATTCCTCGAGGCTCACGAGTCCGACCTTGCCCCCGAGGATCGTGAGCGCATCACGACGAACCCGCTGCGCACTTTCGATTCGAAGGAGCCGCAGACCATCGAGGTGATGAAAGAGGCACCGCTCTTGGTGGACCGGCTCTGTCCCGCATGCCGCGAGCACTTCGAAGCGGTTCAAGGCCTTCTTAAAGAGGTGGGCGTGGACTTCGATCTCGACCCCCGATTGGTCAGAGGGTTGGACTACTACACGAGAACGGCTTTCGAATGGGTCTCGACGGGTCTGGGGTCCCAGGATTCCGTTGGGGGTGGTGGACGCTACGACGGGCTGTCCGAGGCGCTCGGAGGGCCGCCTCTGCCATCTATCGGCATTGCGCCCGGGATCGATCGCATCATGCTGGCCCGCGAGGCTCCGGTAGCTAAAGGCGCGGTGCGCGTTTACGTAGTTTCGATAGGACCCGAGGCGAGGTCCGGCGCGTTCTCGTTGGCCACCAGGCTGCGCCGCGCAGGGATCGGGACCGACCTAGATCTCGTCGGCCGGAGCATGAAGGGTCAGATGAAAGACGCGTCGCGCTCGGGGGCTCGATATGCCCTGATCATCGGAGCATCCGAGCTCGCTTCGGGTGTGGCGTCGCTTAAGGATCTGGATACGGGGGACCAACGCGAGGTTCCACTCGATGACCTGGAAAGGGCGGTATCGAAGAAGTGATGCGTTCGCACACATGCGGGGTGTTGAGGGCCGACAACATCGGCGATGAGGTGACGTTGTGCGGATGGGTGCATACACGCCGCGATCACGGCGGTGTCACCTTCATAGATCTCCGAGACACGACCGGCCTGATCCAAGTGGTCTTCAATCCGGATACCGACGCGAGCGCGCACGACGCAGCGCAGGAACTTCGCAATGAGTTCTGCATCCGAGTAATCGGGGAGGTCCGCGCCCGTAAGGAGGGGACCGTCAACGACCGGCTGGCGACCGGCGAGATCGAAGTCGCGGCCATGCGACTCGAGGTCCTCTCTCCCAGCGAGACGCCGCCCTTCCAGATCGACGAACACCAGGATGTCGACGAGCTTTTGCGGCTGAAATATCGCTATCTCGACCTTCGCCGGGAACGGTTGCAACACAACCTAAAGCTGCGCCACAAGATCGTCGGCGGGATAAGACGCTTCTTCGACTCGGAGGGCTTCATCGAGATCGAAACGCCCATGTTGACCCGGTCGACGCCGGAGGGCGCGCGCGACTACCTGGTTCCTTCCCGCGTTCACGCCGGGGCTTTCTACGCGCTTCCACAGTCACCACAACTCTTCAAGCAACTCTTCATGGTGTCGGGGTTGGATCGCTACTACCAGATCGTTCGTTGCTTCCGAGATGAGGACCTGCGCGCCGATCGCCAACCTGAGTTCACCCAGCTCGATCTCGAGATGTCCTTCGTGGATGTCGAGGACGTGCTGGACGTAACCGAGAGGATGTTCATCCAGGTCTGGCGCGAGGCGATGGGCGTCGAACTCGAACCCTTCGTTCGCCTCCCGTATCAGGAATCGATGGATCGCTTCGGAGTGGACAAGCCGGACCTTCGTTTCGGACTCGAACTGTCGGATCTGTCCGACGTCTTCGCCGCGACCGAGGTGAAGGTGTTCCGGTCGGTCCTGGATTCCGGTGGTTCGGTCCGCGCGATCGCGGTGCCGGGCAAAGGCGACCTCGGCCGGAAGGACTTGGATTCCATCGTCGAGGAGGCAAAGACGCTCGGCGCGGGTGGGTTGGTGTGGGTCGCGGTCACAAGCGAGGGACTCCGTTCGCCGCTGGACAAGTTCTTCTCGGATGAGGAGCGCTCCGACCTGGTCAAGAAGACTGGCGCGGCCGAAGGGGACCTGATCCTGATCGTCGCCGACTCGAAGACGAGCGTCGTCTACAAAGTCCTCGGTGGCCTTAGGAATCGCTTGGCCGAGAGGTTCGGGCTCATTCCGCAACTCGACCTCACCGACCCGGATGCGTGGCGATTCGCATGGATCGTCGACTTTCCTTGGTTCGAGTACGACGAGGCGGAGAGCAGGTGGAACCCCATCCATCATCCGTTCACGGGGGTCACCGACGAAACGCTGCAATACCTCGAGACCGATCCCGCCAAGGTGATCTCGAAGTCTTACGACATCACTCTCAACGGCTGGGAGCTCGCGAGTGGGAGTATCCGTATCCACGACCGTCGGCTGCAAGAGCGAGTATTCGCCGCGCTTGGGATCGGCCCCGACGAGGCCCAGGAGAAGTTCGGGTTCCTCCTCAACGCGTTCCGTTACGGCCCGCCACCTCATGGAGGCATCGCTCCAGGCATCGACAGGATCGTTGCACTTGCAGCCGGCGAGACGAACATCAGGGAAGTGATCGCATTCCCCAAGACTCAGACCGCCTTCGATCCCCTGACCGGGGCACCGACGCGCGTCGACGAGGATCAGCTCGCAGCTCTTTACTTGAAGTCAACCGCACCTCCGCCGGAGCAGTAGGGAGAGGGCGGTGGACCTCTTCGATCATTCGTTAGAGGAACGTTTTGCCGAATACGCGCCGCTTGCCGCGCGCATGCGACCGAAGACCCTCGATGAGATCGCCGGGCAACAGCATCTTCTCGGCGAGGGTCGAGCCCTTCGAGCCTTGGTCGCGAGCGGCGATGTTTCCTCGATAGTCCTATGGGGGCCGGCTGGTTCGGGGAAGACGACGCTCGCTCATGTGGTCGCGAATTCGGCCGACGCGCACTTCGAACCGATGTCGGCCGTTTCTGCCGGGGTCGCGGACGTGCGGAAGGCGATCGAGGCCGCAAAGGAACGCCTTGGGCAACTAGGTCGTCGCACCGTCCTTTTCCTCGATGAGATCCACCGGTTCAACAAGTCTCAGCAAGACGCGCTGCTGCCCGCGGTGGAGAACGGCTGGATCGTGCTCGTAGGAGCCACAACCGAGAACCCATCTTTCGAGATCAACTCGCCGCTCATGTCGCGCAGTCTTCTGTTCCGGTTGGAATCGCTGACCGACGAAGAGATCGTGGGCTTGCTCAAGCGTGCCCTAACCGACGAGGAGAAGGGTCTTGGCCGGCTCGATCTAGAGGTCGATGAAGACGCGTTGACCCATATCGCGCGCGGAGTGGGCGGTGACGCCAGAGCCGGATTCAACGCCTTGGAAGCCGCCGCGACCATGGCAACCGGATCCGGTCGCATCGACCTCCGGATCGCCGAAGAAGCCCTTCAACGACGGGCTCTTCCCTACGACAAGGCGGGGGACTGGCACTACGACACGATCTCGGCGTTCATCAAGTCGATGAGGGGCTCGGACCCCGACGCAGCCGTCTACTGGATGGCGAGGATGCTCGACTCCGGCGAGGACCCACGCTTCATCGCGAGAAGGATGGTGATCTTCGCAAGTGAGGATGTCGGTAATGCAGACCCCGTCGCTCTCCAGGTCGCCGTCGCTGCTCACCACGCTCTGGAGTTCGTGGGACTGCCGGAGGCGAAACTGAATCTGGCTCAGGCGACCGTTTATCTAGCGCTGGCCCCGAAATCGAATGCGAGCGCACTTGCCATCTGGCGCGCCGAAGCGGAGGTGAAGGCCTCCGGGCCGTTACCTGTGCCGAAACATCTCCGCGACTCCCACGCGCAGGCCTCTCGTTCCATAGGAGCGGGGAAGGGATACGAATACCCGCACGAATCGGGCGGATGGGCCGACCAGAGATATCTTCCCGATGAGCTGGCTCAACCGGGGTTCTTCAAGGCGGTCGAAGGCGTAGAAAGAGATCTCTCGGCCCGGCTGGAAAGGATCAAGAAGGAGTCACATAAAGAGTGAGTGGGCCTTTTATTCCTCCGAAGTAACTAGTACTTTCCTCAAGGAAGGAAGGCATGCGGTCGAAAAGATGAGCATGAAAAAGCTGGGGAACAGAGATCGGACCGACCGGGGTTTCACCCTGATCGAGTTGCTCGTCGTCATCCTGATCATCGCTATCCTCGCTGCGATAGCGATCCCGATCTTCCTCAATCAGCGTAAGAAGAGCTACGTCGCTCAGTCTCAGTCCGCGCTCAAGAACGCCGCGACCGCGATCGAGTCTTACTCGATCGAAACGGGGGGCGACTTCACCGGGATCGACGGGGCCGACTCGGTCGCCAACAACGCGGCCTACCAGCTTCTGTCCGCCAATGGGTACAAGAAGGCCCAAGACGTCCAGATCACCGTCGCCGTCAGCGGGCTCATCTACTGCGTCACGGCGACGCACCCGAACCTCAACGGTTCGCCTCCCGACCCCTGGTACGTCGCTACTTACAGCAGCAACATCGGGAGCCCCGTGGTCACCGATGCGGACGCCTGTTAGCAAGAGCGACGGGCGCCGGGTCCGGTTAAGGTCGGGCTCATGATCAAAACATTCCTCTGGATAGTGGTGGGCGTCATCGTCGCGCTTCAGCTCGAGCGGCTGTTGGGTGGCTTGAGATCCAGGTTCTCGCCGAGCGCAGTCACCGGCAGCATGCTGGACCGGGTGAACGAGCGCCTGGAGCGGGATCGCTTCGGCGTTCGCTCGTAGTCGCTCTAACCCCCCTGTAGCCTCTCCCACCCATGGATTCGAACGAGATACGAGAGCGATTCCTCGCCTACTTCGAGGAGCGCGGTCATCAGCGGCTGCCATCGTCGTCGCTCGTCCCCAACGATCCAACGCTCCTGCTGACGAATGCAGGGATGAATCAGTTCAAGCCATATTTCCTGGGGGAGCAGAGCCCGCCGTCGGCGAGAGCGATCACCGTCCAGAAGTGCTTTCGGACGACCGACATCGACGAGGTTGGCAAAACGTCCAGACACCTGACTTTCTTCGAGATGCTCGGAAACTTCTCGTTCGGCGACTACTACAAGTCGGCGGCAGCCGCGTGGGCCTGGGAACTCGTGACCGAGGGCTACGGACTTGATCCAGACCGGCTCTGGGTCACCGTCTTCGAGACCGATCAAGAAGCCCGAGACATCTGGCAAGACGAGGTAGGGGTTCGACCCGAGCGCGTCATCGACCGAGGACGGAAGGACAACTTCTGGTCGATGGGCGTCGCCGGGCCCTGCGGTCCGTGTTCGGAGATCTTCGTGGACCTGGGGGAGGCGTTCGGCGCGTCATCCGATCAAGGTCCCGCAGGCAACGAGGATCGATATCTCGAGATCTGGAACCTCGTCTTCATGCAGAACCAGTGCAACGCGGCGATCGAACCGGTCGAAGAATTGCCGAGGAAGAACATCGACACGGGCGCGGGCGTGGAAAGGCTTGCGATGGTTCTGCAGGGGGCCGCCTCTATCTACGAGACCGACACCCTCGGCGGGATGGTCGCTCGCGCCGCGGAGCTAGTCGAGAAGAGCTACGGCTCGGACCCTCGCGTGGACCGTGGGCTGAGGATCATGGCCGACCACGGTCGTTCCTTATCGTTCCTCATCGCCGACGGCGTGCTCCCATCGAACGAGGGCCGGGGTTACGTTCTCCGAAGGATCATGCGACGCGCCGTCCGTCAAGCGCGCCTGCTCGGGCGTGAATCCCCGACGCTCGTGCATCTCGTCGATCAAACCGTCGACCTGATGGGAAAGGCGTATCCGGAGCTCTTGGAGCGTCGGGATTTCCTCGTCGAGGTTGCGACTTGGGAAGAAGAACGATTCAGCGCAACGTTGCGGCAAGGTTTGACCTTGCTCGATCAAGAGATCGGTGCGACACGGAGCGGCGGTGGCAAGGCCCTCCCCGGGTCTGTGGCGTTCAAACTTCACGACACTTTCGGTTTTCCGATCGACATCACGATGGAGATCGCGTCCGAAGCCGGACTCGATGTCGACGCGGCCGAATTCGAAAGCCTCATGTCGGAGCAGCGTGAACGAGCCCGTGCTGCGCGCACGACGGACATCGATTCGTCGGTGACCGACGTCGCAGAGCCGATCCTCGCCGAGCATGGCGGGACCGAGTTCCTGGGCTACGAGCATCTCGCGACCTCGGCTCGCGTCATTGCGATCTTGAAAGGCGGCCTCGCCGCGGTAGTGGCTGGGGAAGGAGATACCGCCGAGATCGTTCTCGATCGCACCGTCTTCTACGCGGAGGGCGGAGGGCAGGTGGGGGACCGCGGTTTGATCCAAAGCGCGTCGGGCTCTGCGGAGGTCATCGATACGCACAGGATCCTGCCGGGCCTGACGGGTCATCGTGTCACGGTGAATGCCGGCGAGATACGCGTGGGAGACGAGGTGGAAGGCGCGGTCGATCCGGACTGGCGCGAGGGCAGCCAGAAAGCGCACACCGCTACCCATATCGTTCATTGGATCCTGAGAGACAGGCTCGGCGAACACGCCAAGCAGGCGGGGTCGCTGGTGGAGCCCGGCCGCCTGCGTTTCGACTTCAATCACTTCGAAGCTCTGAATGACGATCAGGTCGCGGATATCTCGAGCGAGTTGCAACACAGAGTCTTCTCCGATGATGGGGTTCGCGCCTATGAAACGAGCTACGAATACGCGCGCTCGATCGGAGCGATGGCGATCTTCGGTGAGAAGTACGGCGACTTCGTCAGGGTCGTCGAAGTAGGCGAATACTCAAAGGAGCTCTGCGGGGGAACCCACGTGCCTCACACGAGTCGGATCGGCGTCTCGGTTATCACCGCGGAGGGGTCGGTCGGGGCGAACCTGAGACGAGTAGAGGCGCTGGTGGGTCGAGACGGGTTGGGCCATCTCGAGCGGCGAGCGGCCGCTCTGGAGAAGATCGCCGGAGCACTTAAGAGCACTCCGGATGAAGCTTATGAACGACTCGAAAAGCTCCTCGAGACACACCGGGATATGGAGCGCCGCATCGGTGAGATCGAACGCAAGGACGCCGAGCGGGAAGCCGTAACGCTGCTAGAGAACGCAGTCGACGTCGGCGGCGCGCGCCTAGTGGTTGCTCGACGCGACCTGGATGTCGATGGTCTTCGCTCGCTTGCCCAGGCTCTCAGATCGAAACTTGACAGTGGGGTTGTCGTTCTCGGCCGGGCGGGAGAGGGCAAGGCCAATCTTGTCGTGGCGGTCACGAAGGACCTCGTCGAACGCGGCATCTCGGCGAAGGATGTGCTTGCGCCCGGCTCGTCGCTGCTCGGTGGCGGCGGTGGCGGGAAACCCGACCTGGCGATCTCGGGCGGACCGAACGCGGACCGGATCGATGAGGCGCTCGAAGCCTCGGCCCGGTTGGCTCGTTCCGCACTCACAGGATGATCCTGGGGATCGACCCGGGCACCCGACGCGTCGGGCTTGCAGTGGCCGATACCGAAACAAGGTTCGCTCGTCCGCTCGAGGTGATCGACTCGCGCGAGATAGATCCACTGGAGCGGATAGTCGAAGTCGTCCGGTCGATGGAGGTCGAGCTGGTTGTGGTGGGTCGCCCGATCGCTTTATCCGGCCGCCCCGAGCGAGCGGTGGAGGATCTGAAACCTTTCGTCGAGGCCTTGCGAGAATCGCTGTCTGTCGAAGTTCGTGAGTTCGACGAGCGCCTAAGCACGGTGGTTGCGGAAGCCGGGCTCCGGGCGTCTGGAGCGGGGCGCAAGGCGCGCGCCGCATTGAAGGATGCGGTCGCCGCTCAGGTGATGTTGCAGAACTATCTGGATACTGAGCGATGAGCCTGACCCGGCGCGGCAAGATCGTCGCGTTCCTCGCCACCGTCGCTCTTCTCATCGCGGTTCCGGCCGGTGCGGGATACGTCTATCTGAAATCGGTGGGCTTTTACGGATCGAGCGATCCGGGCCCCGTAGTCGAGATCGTCATCCCGAAGGGCGCGGGTACAGAAACCATCGGGAAAATCCTCGAATCCAAAGGCGTCATCAAGTCGTCCTTCGGATTCAAGCTCGCAACGATCTTCGGTGGAGGCGTCGAAGACGTCCAGGCAGGGCGCTATCAGATCCACACCGGTCTGACCGCCCGCGACGCGCTCGATGCGCTGACGGGCGAAGGTCCGATGTCCGACGAGTTCGTCACCGTTACCTTCCCCGAGGGGTCCTGGCTGACGGATTTCGCCGACCGATTGGACGACAAGACCGACCTGTCCGGGCAGAAGTTCTTGGACCTCGTTACTTCGGGAGAGATCGAGTCGGGTCTCAGGCCGAAGGGTATCGACACTCTGGAGGGGTTGTTGTTCCCCTCCACCTACCAGATCATCGACCGCGACGACGAGGTCACGGTCGCCGAACGCCTCGTTCGCGAGATGGAGGACCAAGCGGCCGAGATCGGATTGGAAGAAAAGGCGGGATCGCTAGGAGTGACCCCTTACGAAGCGATCATCATCGCCTCGATGATCGAAGGGGAAGCGAGCATCCCGGAGGATCGAGACAAGATCGCGCGCGTTATCTACAACCGCTTGGACCAGGGGATCGCTTTGGGCATCGACGCGACCATCCTCTACGCGCTTGGCGAACACAAAACCGAATTGTCGGGGCCCGACCTCGAGATCGATTCCCCGTACAACACTCGCATCGTTGCCGGTCTGCCACCGACTCCGATCGGCGCTCCCGGCAAAGCCTCGCTCGAGGCGGCCGTTGCACCCGCGGACGGGGACTGGCTCTATTACGTTCTCGCCGATTGCGATGGGCATCATGCCTTCAGCGTCGAATACAACGACTTCCTCGCCGACAAGCGCGCTTATCAAGCTTTGGATTGTTGATGCGACGATCCGCTTCGTTCCTGGGTGTTCTCGGATGGCCACTCGAACACACACTCTCTCCCGCGATCCAGAATGTCGCGCTAAGGCGACTGGGTTTGGATTGGGTCTACCTGGCGTTCCCCGTTCCTCCCGAGTCACTGCGCGAAGCGGTGGAAGGTTTGCGCGCTCTCGGCGCTGTCGGAGCCAACGTCACGATGCCTCACAAGGAATCGATAGTGGAGTACCTCGACGCGCTATCGGGAGATGCTCGGACGATCGGCGCCGTCAACACGATCCAAAGGGTGGGTGACGAATTCATCGGACACAACACCGACGTCGATGGATTCGCCGAGTTCGTCGCCGGTGACGCGGGTATCGACGTAACTGAAGGGACTTCCTTGGTGTTGGGGGCCGGCGGCGCAGCCCGCGCAGTGGTGAAGGCGTTGGAGACTCTCGGGGCGAAGGAGATCGTCGTCACGGCTCGGGATCCGGAGAAAGCGTCGACGATCGCGGAGATGTTTGCCGGCGTTAAGACCGCGGCGTGGCCATCGAGCCGATCAGATGCCGAGCCTTTCAAACTGATAGTCAACGCGACGCCGTTGGGGATGGGAGGGGAGGACGTTCTGCCCGAGGTCGAGTTTCGGGCCGATCAGGCGATCGTCGATCTCGTTTACGACCCCCCGAGCACGCCCGTCGTCGAGCGGGCCCGGGCGGCGGGGGCCGAGGCCTGGAGCGGGGTGGGGATGCTGGTGAGGCAGGCCGCCGCCTCCCTGAAGATATGGACGGGGCAGGATCCACCTCTGGAGGCGATGTCCGCGGCGGCTCTCCACGCACTCGGCCGCCGCTAGTCCATTCCAGAAACTCGGACAACCGGCTCAACTCGGCTAACGGGGTTGCCGAAAATGTCTACACAGGGGCAGGCTTAGTAACCCAACGGATCTATGAGGAGGACCCCAATGACGAAGGCCGACCTGCTCGCCGCAGCGCTCGACGATTTTCTTGCCGTTTCACCCGATGTCGAGGCGGCGGCGATCGTGAGCGCGGACGGGCTTCCCATGGCGTCTGCACTACCACCGTACGTGGAAGAAGACAGGCTCGCAGCTATGAGCGCTGCGTTGCTGACCCTCGGTGAGCGCGCCGCGGATGGACTCGGCAAGGGCGAGCTGGCCCAGGTATTCGTCGAAGGAGACAACGGATACGTGGTTCTCATGTCGGCCGGACACGACGCCGTCCTCGTCGCCGTGACTTCCAGGGACACCAAAGTGGGTCTGGTTCTCTTCGAGATGCGGAAGGCCGCGCAGCAGGTCCAGAAAGTCATGGACGAGCCGTCTCCCAGCCACGATCACGAGCACAACACTGAGGAAGCTCAGGTAGTGACCGCTTACGAAGGCGAGCCGGCCGTCTCCGGCTATCAGGACGATCAAGCTGCACCGGCGGGTCCCGTGCGCACTCCGGAGCCCACGCCAGCCGCCGAGACCGAGTCCTCGCTGCCGAGCTGGCAGTAGGCCGGGACCTCAACGAGGCATTAGGGGAGGCCAAGCATGCTCAAGGGAACACTCGACGACTTCACGCTGCCGGACATCTTCCGGTTGATGTCGTTGTCCAAGAAGACGGGCTCGCTGGCCGTCGAGCGTTCCGCGGGCCAAGGCAAGGTTTACTTCAGAGACGGCGAGGTTTACTTCGCCGAGTCCAGCCTTTCGAGAGAGCCACTGGGCCAGAAGCTCGTTTCGATGAAGAAGATCACCGAGAGCCAGTTGCGCAAGGCGCTCGACAAGAACGCCGACACGAAGACACGTATCGGACAGATCCTTTTAGACGATGGCCTCGTCAATGAGGGAGACATCCAGGCTGCCCTGCGAGCTCAGATCGAGGATGCAGCATTCGACCTTCTGCGCTGGGAGCTGGGCGAGTTCCTGTGGGAGCCGGGCGTCGAGATCGAGCCCGAGGTCCCGATATTCGTTTCGGTAGAGAACCTCATCATGGAGGCGTCCAGGCGCCTCGACGAGCTGGAAGTCATCCAGCGCAAGATCCCTTCGACGGAGACCATCCTCGCGATGGCCGCCAATCCGCCACAGGGAGCCGTCGAGATCAACATCCAGCCGGAGGAATGGCGCATCCTCGTTCTCGTCAACGGTCAGCGCTCGGTGAGCGAGATCGCCGATGCGATGGAGATGGACGATTTCGCGGCGATGAAAACGCTCTACGGCCTCGTCTCCGCCGGACTGATCGAGGTTCCAGGACACGAGAGCCAGTACGAAGAGGTCGAGGAGGAAGTCGAAGAGGACGAGCCCCAGGCCGAAGCACAGGTCGAAACCCCGGCCGATGCGGTCGAAGCCGAAGAGACAGGGGGCCAGGCCTTTCCCGAGCCGGAGCCGGTTCCAGAGGCCGAGGCCGAGCCCGAGCCGGTCGCCCAGGCCGAGCCCGAGCAGGCCGCACAGCAAGAGCCTGAGGTGCCGGTCGAGCAGTTCGACGCTCCGGCCCCCGGCGATCTGATCTCACAAGTACCGGAAGTCGACGAGATGCCGACGGAAGCGGAGCTCGCTGCCGAGATGGGGCTTGCGCCCGCCGTTGAGGAGCCCGCTCCCCGAGAAGCCGAAGCGCCCCCGTTCCCGGAACCGGTTTCCGCGAACGAGCCGGGTGCTCCGGACATCCCGGTCAGCTCCGAGCCCTCGGGTGAAGCCCCTCAGGTGGATCGCATCGCTGCGGTTCGTGAACTCGCCGGACTGTTCAGCGAGGGCGAAGACTCTGGAAGCAAGAGGGAAGCACCTCGCGCGTTCGGGGATGGTGGGGAATCGCCGGGTGACTCGGACGATGCCGATGGTCGTAAGCGGGTCGAGGATGACGATCAAGTCACCCGCGGGTTGATCTCTCGCCTGATCGACGGCGTCAAAGGTCTGTAAAACGAACCTCGAAGGGACCACTCAATCATGACGACGCGGGCCAAGATGGTTCGGAGGAAGCGAGCCACCTCAGGCAAGGTTTCGCGACCTCTGAAGATCGTCATCACCGGGCCATTCGCCGCGGGGAAGACGACTCTGATCAAGACGATCAGTGAAGTCGCCATCGTGGGAACCGAGCGCGACGTGACCGACGAAACGAAGTCGGTCAAACAACGAACGACCGTAGCTATGGATTTCGGCCGCATCACTTTCGCGGAGGACCTTTCTTTGTTCCTCTTCGGAACTCCCGGCCAGCGCAGATTCGAAGTGATGTGGGAGATCTTGTCCGAGGGCATGATCGGCTTCATCTGTCTCGTGAACGCGGCCGATCAACGTTCGGTCGAAGAGGCTTCTCACATACTCGACCAGTTCCGTAAGTACGCCGACGTCCCGTACGTGATCGGGGTCTCCCACCTAGATGAGGTCTCCGAGACGCCCGAAGAGGTTTATTCGCGGGTACGCCAGACGCTTGAGGTGCCCGAGACGGTCGAAGTGATCTCCTGCGACCCCCGCGTAAGGGAAGACGTGAAGGCCCTCATGCTCCACATACTCATGGGGGTGCTCGGTAGGCTCGAGCAGTCTTCCGCGGTGGCCGGCTAAGGGGAGAAATGATCGGACGCCTGTTCCGGCGGATCTTCCGCCGTCGCTCGAGGGGTCCCACGATCGAATGGCGTACCGCGCCCACCGTTTCGGCGGCGCCTCCGCCTCAACCGAGCCCGGCCCCCGAGTCCATCGCACCTGTCCAACTCACTCCGCAGGCCATCGCGCCGGTCGCGCCTGTGGTCCTGGTCCCCCCTGCCCCCGCCCCGCCGGCCGCGCCTTTTGTGACCCGGCCGGTCGCTGCGGAGTCACAACGGAGGTCAGACGACCGCAGAGCGACCGACCGGAGAGCAAGCGATCGCCGTGCGGGCGATCGCCGAGCCCAGGAGCGACGGACGGGGGACCGCCGAGACCTCGAGCGGGATCAGCCGGGTCCTGCGCCCGACCCGTCCCTCATCCAGAAGATCATCGGAGGCGAACGAGCGATCAAACGCCCCGTGATCGCGCCGGAGCCGTCCACGCCGTGGGGCGCTCCACCAGAACGGGCCGAGCCGTCCCGGAGCGCGCCGCCGGAGCGGGTAGCGCCCGCAGCCAGAGCCTCGGAACCGGTCGCCCCGAGCGTGCTGACTCCGGAGCCCGAGCCCCTGGTCGCGGCCCCCGCCGAACCATCGATAGTCCAGAAACTCGTGGCGGCCAAATCGGCCCCGGATGGCTCTGTATCGACGCCGCCTCCACCGCCTTCCAACGGCGACTGGGCTGCTCGCGTTCCCCCCGTGAAAGAGCCGTGGGGCGCTCCTGCAGCCGTGGATACCGCTCCTGCTGCAGTGGTCACCCCCGCGGAGACCGCCCCGGCGGAGGCCCCACCAACGGAACTCGCACCCGCGGAGGTCGAGCCCGGCCTTGTGCCCCTGAGCGGCATCGAGGCCCTTGAGCACACCGAACCTGGACGGGTGATCCTCGTCCTTCAGGACGGGTCGGTCGAAGACGTCCCGGCCGACCCTGAAGTGGCCGAGCGAGCGCGCTACCTCGCGGACAACCTGATAAGGCGCGATCCACCCGCGAGTTAGGGGGCAGCTGCCCCCTCTACGTAACTTCTGTAAAGGGTTGTGATTACTCGCCCCGCCCCTTTAGTCTGCCTTCAGGAGGCCGATAAATCTCTCTATGGGGCGAACCAAGGTAAAACCTCCCGCTGATGGAGGCGCGAGCGTGAGTCAAGCGAGGCCGGGTGGCCAACTCGGCGAGCTCCTGCTTGCCAGAGGCCTGATCACCGAAGAACAGCTCGAGATGGCGCGCCATCAGGCGTCTCAGCGAGGGCGTTCCCTCGGCCGCATCGTCATCGAGATGGGCTTCGTAACCGAGGCTGGGCTCGTGTCGATCCTGGCCGAGCAGCTGGGTCTCGAATTCATCGACCTTACGGAAGCTCAGATCGACGCGTCGGCGATGGCTTTGGTCCCCGAGGCGACCGCACGCCGGCACAACTGCATCCCGGTCCACTTCGACGAGGACGGACGTCTTGTGCTCGCCATGGCCGACCCTGCAAACGTAGTTGCCGTCGACGACATCAGGGCCATGGCCAAGCGAGATGTACGGACCGTGGTTGCGACGAAAGCGGATGTAGTCGCTGCGATCAACCGTCACTACAGACTCGACACGGCTGCCGAATCGTTGGCAGAGGAGGCCGCGGCGGACATCGTGTCCGATTCGGCCGAGCTCGATGACGAGGGGAGTGCTTCGGCTGAGGATGCGCCGATCATCAAGCTCGTGAACCTTCTCATCACCCAGGCAGTCAACGACCGTGCCTCGGACATCCACATCGAACCTCAGGAGAAGGGACTCAAGGTTCGGTACCGCATCGATGGCGTGCTTCACGAGGTCATGAGCCCGCCCAAATCGGTGCAGGCCGGCATGACGAGTCGACTCAAGATCATGGCCGACATCAACATCGCCGAGCGGCGGATCCCCCAGGACGGTCGTATCGGTCTCAAGGTGCAGAACAAGTCCATCGACATCCGCGTGGCAACGCTTCCCACGGTCTACGGCGAGAAGATCGTCATGCGTCTACTCGACAAGTCGAGCGTTTTGCTTCAGCTCCAGGACCTGGGTTTCCAGCCCGACAACTTCAGGCGATTCCAGGAGTCCTACAAGAAGCCGTACGGGATGATCCTCGTGACCGGACCTACGGGCTCCGGAAAGTCGACCACCCTTTACGCGACCCTGAACATCCTCAACCAGCCCCACGTCAACGTGATCACCGTCGAGGACCCGGTTGAGTACCGGCTGCCTGGGATCAACCAGGTACAGGTCAACCCCAAGGCAGGACTGACGTTCGCGTCGGCGCTGAGGTCGATCCTTCGTGCCGACCCCGACATCGTCCTCATCGGTGAGATCAGAGACCGCGAGACGGCTCAGATCGCCATCGAAGCGGCGCTAACGGGTCACCTTGTCCTCTCGACGCTCCACACCAACGACGCGCCTTCGGCGGCGACCCGCTTGACCGAGATGGGCATCGAGCCGTTCCTCGTTGCGTCTGCGGTCGACTCGGTGTTGGCTCAACGCCTGGCTCGAAAACTATGTGAGCGATGCAAAGAGCCTTACGCTCCGACCGAAGAAGAGCTCAAGCAGGCGAGGTTCCCCTTCGATCCCGGCGAGGAACTTCCGAAGCTCTACCGGCCGGTCGGCTGCACGTCGTGCGGGCGGACGGGATACAAAGGACGGATGGCCATCCATGAAGTGATGGCCGTCACCGAAGAGATCGAGCGTCTTGTCGTTGAGCGGGCATCCTCGGAAGACATCGTCAGGATGGCTCGGTCACAAGGCATGAGCATGCTGAGAGACGACGGGATGGAGAAGGTTCGTCAAGGACTTACATCGATAGAGGAGATCCTCAGGGTCGTGGTCTAGGGACCTCGTCGAGCGACGGCGAGGCAGGGAGGCGAGTTTTTATGACGTACACCGGTCGGGATCAAGAGCCCCAGGTTCCCGAGGTTTCTCAGGCACCGCCGCAACAGGCGCCCCCGCAACAAACGCCCGGTTTCGGCAGTCTGGAAGCAGATACTCAGCCACCCCCTCCGGGAACCGCTTCCTTCGGACCCGACGATTTCCCGATGACGGAAGCCGCCCCCGCGGCGGCAAGGGTCGAGGAAGTAGCCGAGGACGTCGAGAAAGAGCCGAACCTTGCGGAGTTCCTCGAAGCTGTCATCGACGGGAGCGGATCCGACCTTCACTTGACGTCTGGCCTCCCGCCCATGATTCGCGTCCACGGGGAGCTTGCACCTATCGCCGGGTATCGCAAGCTGTTCCCTCAAGATCTGCAAGCGATGCTCTACTCCATGCTCACTCAGAAGCAGCGAGAGATCTTCGAGGAGAAGCTAGAGCTCGACATCTCTTATTCGCTACCCGGTAAGGCGCGCTTCAGGGTCAACGTTTTCCAACAGCGTGACGCGATGGGCTCGGTCATGCGGCTTATCCCGTTCGAGATCAAAGACCTGGACGCGTTGGGCCTTCCCGTCGCCGTCAAGGAGTTCGCGCGCATGCGCCGCGGAATGGTGTTGGTCACGGGCGTCACCGGTTCCGGAAAGTCGACGACCCTTGCCGGCCTAATCGATATCGTTAACTCGTCTCGGCGCGAGCACATCATGACCGTCGAGGATCCCATCGAGTTTCTTCATCGCCATAAGAAGTCGGTGGTCAACCAGCGCGAGGTCGGCACGGACACCCACAGCTTCTCGTCGGCGTTGAAGCATGTCCTGCGTCAAGACCCCGACGTGATCCTTGTCGGCGAGCTTCGTGACCTCGAGACGATTTCGATGGCCCTGAGCGCCGCTGAAACCGGTCACCTCGTGTTCGCGACCCTGCACACGCAGGACGCACCCCAGTCGGTCGACAGGATCATCGACGTTTTCCCGCCGCATCAGCAGGAACAGATCCGGGTGCAGCTCGCCGGTACTTTGGCCGGGATCGTGTCGCAGCAACTTCTCCCTACCTCTGACGGTAAGGGTCGCGTGGTTGCTGCGGAATTGCTCCTAGCGACACCGGCGGTGAGAAACCTCATCCGGGAAGGTAAGACGCACCAGATCTACACGTCCATGCAGGCTGGTGGAAAGTTCGGGATGCAGGTGATGGATCAGAACCTGGCCGAGCTCGTGAAGAAGGGCAAGATCACGTATGAGATGGCGCTGGAGCGTTGCCATCACGTTGAAGAGTTCAATCGATTGACGGGAAGGGGGTAGGCGATGGCTGACTCTTACGCATACCGGGTCCGCACGAAGGAGGGCCGGGTGATCCAGGGAAAGATGGACGCCGACGGCGAGGCTGCCGTCGCTTCACGTCTGCGTTCCCAAGGGCTGATCCCGGTCCAGATCACCAAAGAGGCCGGTGCCGGGATGAAGATGGAGATCTCCATCTTCCCCGAGAAGGTGAAGCTGAAGGACCTGGCGGTTTTCTCGCGCCAGTTCTCGGTGATGATCAACTCGGGACTGTCGCTTTTGCGAACGCTGAACATCCTTTCCGAGCAAACTGAGAACGGCAAGCTGGCAAAGACGATCGCCGAAGTCCGCGACGATGTAGAGCGCGGCTCGAGCCTCTCGGGCTCGATGTCGAAGCATCCCAAGGTGTTCAGCACCTTGTTCGTGTCGATGGTCAGAGCGGGCGAGACGGGTGGTCAGCTCGATACCGTCTTGGCGCGCGTCGCCGACAACTATGAAGCGGATTACAAGCTTCGCCAGAAGGTTAAGGCGGCCATGACCTACCCGGTCGTCGTTGCCGGCATCGCCGGCCTGCTCGTGACCGTCATGTTGCTGTTCGTCGTCCCGACTTTCGCAAACATGTTCGAAGGCTTGGGCGGAACGTTGCCTTTGCCCACGCTGATCCTCCTCAAGATCAGCAAGGCGGCCAAGTTCATCGTCCCTCTGGGCATCATCGGCTCGATAGCGGGTTTCATCTCCTACAAGCGCCTGCGGCTGTCGAGCGACAACTTCCGTTTCCGCGCCGACAAGCTGAAGTTGAAGATCCCAATCTTCGGAGACCTCTTCTCAAAAGTGGCGTTGTCCCGGTTCACGCGGACCCTTGCTCTGCTTCTGAGATCCGGCGTTCCCGTGCTTCAGGCGCTGGACATCGTGGCGGAGACGACGGGAAACGAAGTACTCACTCGAGCGACCTTGGAAGTCAAGGACAGCGTCAGGAGCGGTGAGACGATGGCAGCGCCGCTTGCGAGACACGAGGTGTTCCCACCGATGGTGGTCCAGATGATCTCGGTCGGCGAAGACACCGGCGCGCTCGACTCGATGCTGGACAAAGTTTCCGACTTCTTCGACCAGGAGGTCGAATCGACCACCGAATCCTTGACCTCGCTGATCGAGCCGATCATGATCGCGATCCTTGGGGGGATCGTGGGATCGATGATCATCGCCTTGTACATGCCTATGTTCAAGATCTTCGACCTCATCAAGTAAGGCCTGCCGGGACTGCGTACTAAAGGGTTTTGGCGAAGGCGTCGATGAAGGAGGTGCAAGCCGAAAGCGCAGTCAAAGGCAAACCCGCCGGAAGGTGGGGACGCAAAGCCACGGGGCCCCGTAGGGGGTCAGCCGGGCTACCTGCACCAGGGCGGACCATCTGGGCCGTTTCGATGCAGGCCATTGTGTCGCAGGCTCACTGTCGTTAGATTGTCCCTGGGTTCGGCTTGTAGGGACAGAAAGGGAGGAGGAACCGGATGTTCCAAAAGTTCCACGCAGCACGCGAAGAGCGTGAGGGTGGTTTCACCCTTATCGAGCTCCTCGTGGTCATCCTGATCATCGCGATCCTTGCGGCGATCGCCATCCCCGTTTTCCTTAAC
>JAXDJH010000027.1:0-8176 GCA_034663635.1 Actinomycetota bacterium
GAGATCCCCTGATGTGACGCGTCTCGATCGGTCTTGGCCACCAGACACATCGCGTGGGCTCTACGGCCATTGGTGATGAAGATCTTTCGTCCGTTGACGATCCAGCCACCGTCGACCTTCTTGGCCGTCGTCTCGATCCCCGCGACGTCCGAGCCGGCGTTCGGTTCGGTTATCCCCAAGCAGAAGATCTTTTCCCCGCGGATAGCCGGCCGCAGATAGCGCTCTTTCTGCTCCTCGGTCCCGAACTTGTAGACGGGGGGAACCGCCATGTCGGTCTGAACCGCCACGGCCATGGCTACGCCGCCGGAGTTGCAACGAGTCATCTCCTCGGCCAGCACGATGTTGCAGAGGTAGTCCCCGCCGCCGCCCCCGTATTCCTCGGGGTAGGTCAGACCCAACAACCCCACTTCACCCATCCGACTGAAGACCCAATCGGGAAAGTCCTTCGCTTCTTCCCATTCGTTGGCGCGGGGAGCGAGCTCTGACTCCACGAAATCTCGGATCGTCTTGCGGAGTTGTTCGTGCTCTTCGGAAAAGGGCCAGCGCGCCATGACCTGAAGCGTACTTAGTCCAGGGCGATCAGGGGCAGGCCGACCCCTCGCAACCGAGCCCATCCTGCAATCGACGAGAGAGCTCGGCGAGACCCGGTCCCGGCAAGGTTCCGCCGTCCGAGTAGAGATTCTCGAGCTGCCAAGGATCCCGAGTCAGGTCGTAGTACTCCTTCTCGCCATTGGCCCACTCCGTGTAGAGGTAGTCGAGCCCTCGGAGGGCGGACCAGGTGCGGCTCGCTCGCGGCTCCCAGTACTCGAGCACGAGCTCGTCGCGACGGGCGGGGTCGAACAGACTGATCCCATCCGGTTCAACCGGC
Source organism: Actinomycetota bacterium (assembly GCA_034663635.1). GTDB lineage: Bacteria > Actinomycetota > CADDZG01 > CADDZG01 > WHSQ01 > JAXDJH01. The sequence continues at coordinate 869 of JAXDJH010000027.1, forward strand.
GGAGATATCCCGACCGCGTCGTAGATCGTGGGCGCGATATCGATGTTCGCCGCGAGCTCGTCATCGACAAGACCTTGCGCAACATGTCCGGGCCACCTCATGAACATCGGGACACGGACCGAGTCGTCGTAAGGCCAACCCTTCTTCCGGAGCCCGTGTTCGTGCCACATGTAGCCGTTGTCGGACATGAAGAACGCGAGCGTGTTGCCGTCCTCATCGAGCTCGCCGAGCCGGTCGTAGATGCGATCGACAACGTCGTCGACGGCAACGAGCGAACGCAACTGGCGCGCGCGCATCCGTTCGGTCAGCTTTCTCTGATCGCCGATGCGGGCAGCCACCTTTTGAACGGCGGACGGTTTGTCGGACAGATCGCTCTCTTGCACGGCCGGATCTCGATCCCAGGATTCGATCGGCGCGCCTCGATCGCGAGAGGCCGGGAGGGCCGGCGAATGAGGGGCGTAAACGGACACCACCATGTACCAAGGATCCGGCTGATCGGCGAGCAGATCCAGATAATCGACCGCCTGCTCGCCGATGAAATCGGTCGAGTACTCCATCACCCGGTGCGTGCGGCCCTGGACATTGAAGCGCGATCCCACGTACTCGTGCTTCGGCCACATGGTCGCCCATCTATCGAAGTTGACGATCGGGCCTCCGGTTCGGTACTTGCCGACCATCGCCGTCGCGTATCCAGCCGAATGCAGACTCGCTTGCACCGTCGTCGACTCATCCAGCTCGCCGACCGTTGCTGTAGTGGTCACGCCGTGGTTGTGGGCATACCTACCGGTGAAGAGCGACGCCCGCGAGGGACAACAAAGCGGCGTGGTCGCGAATCCGTTCGTGAACCACGTGCCACCGTCGCGGAACAACTGCATCGTTTTCGGCATCATCTCGTAGGTGCCCCGAGCACGCTGATCGTCGGTCAGGATGATGAGGATGTTCGGTCTCGAGTCCGATCGAGCTTCAGCGGATCGGATGCGCGGGTGAACGGTCAGAGCCGCCAACAGAACAAGGCCGAACGCGATAGCGCTCCTGGATCGGAATCTCACGGCGCGAACTATGACTCTCCGAAGAGGTGCCGGGCGATGATCATCTTCTGGATCTCGCTCGTGCCTCCACCTATCGAGATCAACTTCGCGTCGCGCATGGAGCGCTCGACCGGGTACTCCTTGATATAGCCATAACCTCCGAAGATCTGCGTCCCTTCGATCGCGTTGCGCATCGCGGCCTCCGCCACCAGGAGCTTGGCCACGCTGGCTTCGACCTGATGCGGGAGCCCCTCTTGCTTCATCCACGCGGCCCGGTACAACACCAGCTTGGCCGCGTCGTACCAAGCTTTCATGTCGGCGATCTTGTGAGCCACGGCCTGGTGCTTGGCTATCGGTTTGCCGAATGCAACGCGCTCTTTGGCGTACTCGATGGCGGCATCAAGCGTCGACTTCATCCCGCCAACCGATGACGCGATCATCACGCATCGTTCCCAGTCGAAACATTCGAACGCGACCTGCCATAGCGCGGCCCCCTCGTCGCCGAGCAGCGCATCAGCAGGAACTCGACAATCGTCGAAATGAAGCAAGGACAATGGAGATGAGCGAGTTCCCATCTTGTCGAGGTCACGCCCGACCGAGAACCCAGGGGTGTCGGTCTCGACGATGAACGCGCTGACGCCTTGGCCGGATCCTGCCTCGGGATCGGTCACGGCGATAACGATCACCGTGTCGGCGATCGAGCCGTTGGTGATGAAGATCTTGGAGCCGTTGATCACCCAGTCCTCGCCATCGCGCACGGCCCGGGTCTTTATCGCCGCTGCATCCGAGCCGGCCTCAGGCTCGGTGATGGCCATCGCGCCTATAGCTTTGCCCGAGCAGAGGTCGGGGAGGTACCGCCGCTTCTGGTCCTCGGTTCCGTGGAGCCAGATCGGGACGGTGCCGATGGTGATGTGGGCGCCGACCGAAAGTCCGAGCCCGGCATCGTGCCCACCCTCGGCGAGAGCTTCGAGCGCCAGGCAGGTGGTGACGATGTCGGCGCCTGACCCGCCATAGGTCTCTGGGATCGGAAGTCCCAGGATGCCGAACTCGCCCAGCGCATCCCACACGGCCCGATCGAAACGGCTTTCGACGTCCCGTTCGTGGGCGCCGGGCTCGACCACGCGAGCCGCGAAGTCCCTGACCGACTTGGCGAAGGCCAGCTGATCCTCGGAGAAGCGGAAATCCATGGCCGGAAGAGTAGCGACTACCCATGAAAGCAGGATTTCAAGAGCGAAAGAGTAAGAAGGGAGGGGTGGAAAGAATGATCGGAAGAATCGCAACGCCGGTGTGGGCTTGGGCCCTCAGTCTCTCGGCCCTTGTGTTTGGTGTGTGGCCATCCCTTTGGCTCCGGGGGGAAGCAGGGCCCATCGAGCTCTTCCTTAGATCATTTCCAATGGCCTTGCTGGTTGGCGCCGCGATCGGATCGGCGATCGCCGTTCATCGCAAGGGAGCTCGCGGGAGCAGAGTGATCCTTGTCTGCGCCTGGATTGCGGGCGTCCTTTTCATTACGTGGCTGCCGGTGATCCTCTTCGGAGCTCTCTTCTAGTCGTCCAGCGCTGCCGCTAGCTGTGCTCCCAGCAAGGCCGCCCCAACCTCGGAAGCCAGCAGCAGTAGGCGCCGAAGGCCCGGAAGATCACCCCAGGCCGCAAGGGTCCCGATCGCATCGCCGGCGTCTGCAAGCGCGCCCGCCTCGAGCCAGCCTCTCGGGTTGGCGCCGCTCTCCAACGCGATGAGCGTTCCCACTCCCAGCGCTATGTCCCGAGCGCCCATCCCGCGCGCTACGAGATCCACCGGGAAGTCAGCATCCTCAGAACCCGTCCACATCCGCGTCACTTGGCGCGGAGCTAGGTACAACCCGGCCCCCAGAACGAGCCGTGCCAATCCCAACAAGCGCGCTGTATCCCTCTCATCCATCGCCTTTGCCTTTCTCGAGTTGCAACGCCTTTCGAAAGAGGTCTCGGTCGTGGTCCCACGCGAAGTCCAAGTCGTCGATCTCTTCCTCTGTTACCCACCGGAGCTCGGCGACATCGTCGTCGGGCTTGGGTTCTCCGGAGACGAGACGCGCTTTGAAGCCGATCGATAAGACGAAATCGTCTTCGTCCCCGTAGGTATGCGGAACGATCTGGAGACAATCGTCCATCGAGACTTCGATCTCCAAGCCGGTCTCTTCGCGCACCTCGCGTCTAAGCCCATCGATCGGGTCCTCGCCGGCGAGCAAGAAACCGCCGGGGACATCGAACTTTCCCTTCATCGGCTCCGTGCCGCGCATCGAAACCAGCACCTGACCCTCTCGGACGATGGCGGCTCCGGCCGTGGGTGCGGAATTCCGATACCAAGTGCGTTCGCACGAAGGGCAGGTGAGCTTTCCTTCGTGGCCTGGCTCACTCAGACGAGCGGCGCACGCAGGGCAATAGATGAATGGCTTCAACGGTCTCTAGACGGCTCGGCTTGCATCCCTCGCTCGGCTTCCTCGAAGCGTGCGAGCGCAAAAAGGAGGTCGGACACTCGATTCAGGTAACGAAGGACCTCTTCATCGGGTACCAAGCCTTCGGCTGCCATCGACACCGCGAGCCTCTCGGCCCGTCGGATCGTCGATCGCGCGAGATCCAGCCCGGCCGAACCCATGGTGGAACCCGGAAGCACGAATTCGGGACGAAGCGGATGTTCCTCAAGGAGTCGGTCGATATCGGCTTCGGCTTGCTCTGTCATCCCCGGCGCGAGCTTGGAAACACCCTCTTCGAGCTTGCTCTGATTGTCCGCCGAAGTCGCCAGCTGCGCGCCTACGACGAACATCTCGCGCTGCACGCGCACGACGATCTCTTCCACCTTCGCGGTCAAACCGCCGGCCCGCGCGATCCCCAACGCGGAGACAGTTTCATCCAGTGTCCCGTAGACATCGGTCCTGGAATCGTCTTTTCTGACGCGGCCGCCATAAAGCAATCCGGTCGTGCCGTCGTCGCCTTTCTTCGTGTAGATCTTCACGACGAAAGACACTATCCCCGTGGCCGACGCCTCTATATGCTCGGCTCGGACGGCTCAAGAAGGAGGTCAAGATCTTGCACAAACGTCAATCCGCATTCATCGGGCTGATATTGGCGCTCACGCTGATTTTCGCGGCCTGTGGCGGAAGCAAAGATGACACGAATAACAATCCCCCCAGTGGTGACAGCAGCAGCGACGGGGGCGCGGCAACCAGCGACATCAGGGTAGGCGTCGCCTACGACATCGGTGGCCTCGGTGACCAATCGTTCAACGACGCCGCCAACCGGGGTCTTGAAGCAGCGATCGAAGAAGGGATCGTCGCCGAAGAGAACACCGATTTCCTCGAGCCGAACGCGAGCGGGTCGAACCGTGACGACAACGTCGTCAACCTTGCAGACCAGGGTTTCGACCTCATCATCGCGGTCGGTTTCGCGTTCTCTCCCGGGATCGACAAGATCGCAGCGGACTACCCCGACACGGACTTCGCGGTTATCGACGGTTTCGCGGGCGACGCGCCCAACGTGACGAACCTGGGCTTCAAGGAACAAGAAGGCTCTTACCTCGTCGGAGCGGCGGCAGCGTCGAAGTCCGAGGCCGGCACGATCGGCTTCCTTGGCGGACAAAGTGGCACAGGACTCATCGAGAAATTCGAGGCCGGCTACGAGGCCGGAGCTTGCGCGGTGAACCCGGATATCAAGATCCTCAGGGAATACATCGGCGACTCGACCGCCGCTTTCAACGACCCGACAAAGGGCGAGGCGCTGTCGTCGGCGATGTACGACGACGGGGCCGACGTGATCTATCACGCCTCGGGCGCATCGGGCGCAGGTCTGTTCAAGGCCGCGGTCGAGGCGGACAAGCTGGCGATCGGAGTCGACTCCGACCAGTCGCTAACCGCTTCTCCCGAGCAGCAGGCAGTGATCCTCACGTCCATGCTGAAACGAGTCGACACTGCCGTTCACGATGCGATCCAGCAAGAAGCGGAGGACAGCTTCCAGACCGGATTCCAAGTGTTCGGCATGGCCGAAGGCGGCGTCGACTACGCGATCAACGAGTTCAACGACAACGACGACCTCTTGTCTGCCGACATCCAGTCGACGTTGGACGACTACAAGCAGCAGATCATCGACGGCGAAATCACCGTTCCCGAGGAGCCAAAGGGAAGCTGCTAACTAGGGTGGCTCACCACTCACACACATGAGTTCGACACCGGGTTCAGATGAGGCGGGGCGCTCCGGCGCCCCGCTCATCGTTCTACAGGGGATACGGAAAGTCTTTCCGGGAGTCGTCGCGAACGACGACGTCGACCTCGAGCTCCAGACAGGCGAGATCCACGCGCTGATCGGCGAGAACGGAGCCGGTAAGTCGACTTTGATGCGGGTCCTCTACGGCATGTACAGCGCCGATGATGGAACGATCTCGGTGAAGGGTGAGCAGGTCAAGATCACTTCACCTCGTCAAGCGCTCGCACTGGGCATCGGGATGGTTCACCAGCATTTTGTCCTCGTTGATCGCTTCACGGTGACTGAAAACATCATCCTCGGCTCCGAGGGTGGCGCGGTGCTCGACCTCGATAAGTCTGAGAAGAAAGTCGATGAGCTGGCGCGCGAGTACGGCTTCGCGATCAATCCGAAGGCTCTCGTGGATACCCTCTCTGTCGGACAGGAACAACGGGTGGAGATCCTGAAAGCCCTCTACCGCGGCGTCGACGTGCTTATCCTCGACGAGCCAACAGCCGTCCTAACTCCAAATGAGACGCGCGAGCTTTTTGTGCAGTTGAAGAATCTCAAAGCAGCGGGCAAGACGATCGTATTCATCAGCCACAAGCTTGATGAGGTCCTAGGGATCGCGGACCGGATCACCGTCTTGCGCCGCGGCAAAGTGGTGGGCGAGACGACCCCTGCGGAAACCACGAAGCAGAAGCTCGCCGAGATGATGGTCGGGCGGCCGGTCCTATTCCGCCTCGACAAGCCCGCGATCGAGATGGGCGAACCGATACTCGAGATCGAAAGCATCTCTCTCGACACCACCTTGAACGAAGTTGGTCTCGCCGTGCATGGAGGCGAGATCCTGGGTGTGGCCGGGGTCGAGGGCAACGGACAACTCGAGCTCGCTGAGGTCGTGATGGGCCTCCACAAACCCGATTCGGGCTCGGTCTCGGTCGGCGGGAAAGACGTGACCAGTCTGAGCTGTGCTGAGCGGCGCGAGGCCGGGGTCGCCTACGTCCCCGAGGATAGACACGGCAGGGGCCTCGTCCTCGACATGACCTTGTGGGAAAACACGGCGCTCGGTCGACAGACTCGGCCGCAGTACTCGACGCGGTTTGGAGTTCTTCTCATCCGCAAGATCAAAGAACTGGCGACGCGCCTGATCAAGGAGTTCGACGTGCGAGCGCGCTCGATCGCGGTGCAAGCCGCCACGCTGTCCGGAGGTAACCAGCAGAAGCTCATCCTCGCTCGCGAGTTGGAAGACGATCCCTTGTTGCTGATCGCTCATCAGCCGACGCGAGGACTCGACGTCGGCGCGATCGAGTTCGTCTGGAAGCAGATCCTGGATCAGAAAGCGGCTGGTCGAGCTGTGCTATTGATCTCTGCAGAACTCGACGAGATCTACGCGCTGTCAGATCGCATCGTCACGATCTACGAGGGCCAGTTGACAGGCGAGTTCACGCCGGATGCGACTCCTGAGCAACTCGGACTTGCCATGACGGGCAAGAAGGCGAAGGCGAGCTGATGGTCACGAGGGCCGAAGCCGCGCCGAAACCTCGCCCGAGATGGCTCGACTTCCTCATCGGCCAGGGTCTCGCTTTGGGGAGTGCATTCGCGTTCGCGGGGTTAGTTGGCAGCATCCTGATCCTCGGCTACCACGAGAACCCGCTCGACGTGTTCCGTACGGTTTGGGTCTTCTCGACCTCCGAACCATCCGACATAGCGCGCGTCCTTTCCTACGCGACGCCACTGATCTTTGCGGGTCTTGCTGTCGCGGTTGCCTTCAAAGCCGGACTGTTCAACATCGGTGTAGAGGGCCAATACATCGTCGGAATGGCAACGGGGGCCGCGGTGGCCCTCAGCCTCGACTCTTTCCCCCGGGTTTTGCTCGTCCCGTTGGTGATCATCGGAGCCATGCTCGGGTCAATGGCTTTCGCCGCGATCCCCGCGATCCTGAAAGTGAAGACCGGCGCGCACGAAGTCGTCACGACGATCATGCTCAACGGGATCGCCATCAGTCTCGTCGCGTGGATGCTCCGCAACCCATTGAAGTCCTCAGAGAAAGGCCTGATCGATCTACGAACCGATGT
>JAXDJH010000005.1:0-173773 GCA_034663635.1 Actinomycetota bacterium
CGCCCGGAGGGTGCGCCGCTCGATCGCGAGCCCACTTTCTTCCTTGGAGACCGCGGCGTCGGCTTTCGGGTCCGACGAACTATCCCATCGCATCACCGTGACGGGTGACGACGAGCTTGCACGCGTCAGCCGGGCTTTCAACGGCATGGCCGACAAACTTCAGGAGAGCAGGAGGGCCCTGCAGGATCAAGCGCTGCACGACCCGCTAACGGGACTTCCAAACAGGCGTCTCTTCATGGAGCGCATGGAGCATGCGATCGCGCGCTCCAATCGCACGGGCACGCCGTTCTCGGTCCTCTATCTCGATCTGGACGGATTCAAAGCGGTCAATGACACCATGGGACACGAGGCCGGTGATGAGCTGCTTGTGGACGTGGCCGAGCGCTTGCAAGCGTCGTTGCGTACGGTCGATACAGCCGCTCGCCTGGGTGGTGACGAGTTCGCAGTCTTGTTGGAAGAAGCGGATATGGACGGAGCTACTCATGCGGCTGAGCGTCTTAGCCGCATCTTTGCCACGAGTTGGGCCATCGCAGCGGCCGAAGTGCCGATCGCTTTCAGCATCGGAGTCGCGACCCGGCAGAACGGCGAGATGCTCGATCAGCTGCTACGTCAAGCCGATGCGGCCATGTATGCGGCCAAGTCTTCAGGCCCGGGTCAGTGGCAAGTCTTCCGGCCCGGTCTGGACGCGGATGTACTGGAAACGGCGTCATTGCGGCACGAGTTGGGGGTTGCCGTAGATCGAGATGAGTTCCTCGTCCACTATCAGCCGGTCGTGAATCTTCAGACCAATGCGATCGAAGGTGTCGAGGCCTTGGTGAGATGGGACCATCCCAAGCGAGGAGTGCTTCCCCCCTCAGAGTTTCTCGATGAAGCAGAGAAGAGCGGCCATATCCTGCGCATCGATCGGTGGGTGCTCGACGAGACCTGTCGCCAAGTGCGCGCATGGCAGGTTACCCACCCAGCCGCGGTTGACCTCTTCGCATGCGTGAACCTCTCTGCGAGGCAATTGCAGCACCCGGGATTGGCTGAAGATGTGGTCGAGGCCCTATCCGCTTCAGGGTTGCGTCCGAAGGATTTGGTTCTGGAGATCACCGAGACCGCTTTGGTGCGCGATACGGAGACCGCTGCGTCTGAGTTGAGGAGGCTCGCGGATCTGGGTGTGAAGCTTGCGCTCGATGATTTTGGAACCGGCTACTCGTCGTTGACCCATCTTCTGACGTTCCCTATCGAAATAATCAAGATCGATCGCTCATTCGTCTCGGCCATTGGAGATGGACCGCGGTCGAAGGTGTCGCATGCTCTAGTGAACTTGGCCAAGACTTTGGGCCTGAGGACCGTGGCTGAAGGCATCGAGCGAGAGGACCAACTCGACTATCTGCGGGACCTCGACTGTGAACTCGGCCAGGGATATCTCTTCGCCAAGCCCGTGGCTCCACTGGAGTTAGAGAGGCTGTTCGACAGCTTCAGTCAAGTTCCGACCCAGCCGCTGGCTGCCTAGCTTTGGTGACTCTCTGGGCGGTCTGAGTCTCAAAAAAGGGCGTTCTGGGGCCCAGACCCGCCCAATCTAAGCAGTACTCCGTATGCGCCTGCCCAATCATTCCGTCGAATCAAATAGTGCAAGGAACTCTCGAAAGGGCAAACCGGTCGCAAGGCCGGGACGCAAAGCCAAGGGCCTCACCGAGGTAGCCGGGTCGCCGAAGGAGTGGATGCGGAATGTACTCACGGAACGCAACGAGGTCCCCGAGCTGGGGCTCCTCATCGATAGCCCCCCTCGATCCCTTCGCCGCTTACGGCCAAAGGGTCCTTCGCCGTTGCGCCGCAGCAATCGTCATCTCTCTCTATCTATTTGCAGCCGTCGCACCCGCCACGATCGCCAACGCCGCTCCTCCGGGTGGAGGCAACGGGAACAACAACGGGAGCAACGGGAATGGGAACGGCATCGGCAACGGCAATGGCAATGGCGGCGGCAACGGTCATGACGTCGGCGGTCCCGGCAACAGCGAGAATGCCCCCGGCCATAACAAGGACGGCGACCAGGCCGGCAGTACCACCGGAACCACGGGCGCGGGCACCACGGACACCGGCACGACGGACACCGGGTCGACCGACGCAGGCATCGGCACCGAAGCAACAACGACCGATGCTGGAGTCACCGACACCGGCACCTCCGCTTCCGAGGCCACCGACGCAAGCACCGGAACGACGGATGCTGGAGTCACCGACACTGAAACGACTGGCACCGAAACCGACACTGACACGACCGACACCTCGGATGCGGCCACCGACACCGAAGAGGCAACCGATGTCGACCCAGGAACGACCGACAGCGACGCCGCCACCTCAGATGGCACCGAGACCGACGCCCAGACTTCGGCCGATGATGAGTCCTCGGACGCCGGCGGCGTTGCACCTCCCCCGTCTGGAAACGGCGGCTCGCCGACCGATGGTGGTTTCAAAGGCGATGCCGGCACCACGTCCGACGGTGGGTCACAGACGAGCGGATCCGACGCCACCAACGACAACACTTCCAACGACGTGTCGGGTGCAGATCAGGCAGTTGCATCCGGTGCGGATCTGACCTCCGGCGAGTCTTACACCCCGCTGGTTGGGGGATCGGATCTGCCGGCACGCGACTCCGTGCTTCGTGACATGGATGGAAACGCCGGTCGGCTCGCTGGTGGCACCCATGATGCCCCACTCCACGTTCAGAGCCTCTTCATCACGGGATCTGCAAAGACCCCCCCGGTCGTGTTCGAGTCCAGCTCGGCGTTCACCCAGACCGTCGGTGACGCAGTGAAGAATGCTCGGGACGCAGCCTTCACCGGGATGCACAAAGGCTGGAATCTTTCGATGGAGGTTCTGGCCAAGGCAGTGAAAGCATTTGCTTTCCCCTTGGCTCTGATGCTCGCCGTTGTCCTCTTCCTGATGTTCCAGAACAAAGTCGACCGCAACGATCCCAAGCTCGTCCTCGCAAGGATCAAGGGTGTCGAGGATGTGGTCTTCGAGTGAAGTCCTCCTCAGCGATTCCCTGGCTACTTCGGTCGGACCCCTGGAGCGCTACCGGTCACTTGGTCTTTCAGTAAAAACCTAGGGTGCGTTGGGATAACTTCCTCGATGTGAATGCCAATGCGGACCTGATCTCGGAGTTCTATTCGGCGTTCGCCAAAGGCGATCACGCCACCATGGCTCGCTCTTACTCGGACGACGCAACGTTCAGCGACCCCGTATTCCGGAACCTCGACGCCGAAGAGGCTCGCGCGATGTGGCGGATGTTCTGCACAAGTGGAAACGACATAGATCTGACGTTCCGCGATGTCGAAGCCGACGACACGAGCGGGTCCGCTCACTGGGAAGCGATCTACGCATTCCCCAAGACAGGACGAAGGGTGCACAACAAGATCGACGCCGCGTTCTCGTTCCGTGACGGCAAAATCGTGAGACATAAAGACGACTTCGATCTCTACAGTTGGACGAGGAGGGCCCTGGGTCCCGTCGGTTTGCTACTTGGCTGGACGCCGATCGTTCAAGGCCAGGTCCGAGGTCAAGCTGCTGCCCAGTTGAAACGCTTTCAGGAAGAAGAAGCAAAGGCGTAGTGCACGAGTCGCGCATCCGAACCGTCGACTACCACACGGCGGGAGAGCCTTTTCGCATCGTCGTCGAGGACGTCGGTGGGATCCCCGGGGCCACGATCCTCGACAAACGTAGGTACGCGGCGGAGCATCTCGACCACATCAGGAAGCTCCTCGTCTTCGAGCCGCGTGGTCACGCAGACATGTACGGGTGTTTCGTGGTCGATCCGGTCGACGAGGATGGCGATCTCGGCGTCTTGTTCTTCCATAACGCGGGCTATTCAACGGCCTGCGGGCACGGAACCATCGCTCTAGTTACGTGGGCGATCGAGTCCGGCCGGATCCAGGCGTCGGGCCCAGAGACAAGAGTGATGGTCGACGCACCTTCGGGCCGTCTGGAGACGTTCGCAACGGTCAGGGAAGGCGACGTTGTTTCGGTCCGGTTCCGCAACGTGCCGTCGTTCGTATTCGCGACAGGCGTATCAGTGGAGACAACCGGCGGCTCTGTTTCGGCGGACATCGCTTACGGCGGAGCCTTCTACGCCTCGGTTGATGCCACATCTCTGGGCCTGACGGTCACGCCCGACAACCTCACCAGATTCATCTCACTAGGCCGCGAGATCAAGCGAACTATCGAATCCGAACACGAGGTGATCAACCCGATCGAGCCGGAGCTCCGCGACGTCTACGGCGTGATATTTCACGAGACCATCGATGAGGGCCCGCCTCTCGTCCAACGCAACGTCACTGTCTTCGCCGACGGCGAGGTTGATCGTTCCCCGTGCGGAAGTGGAACGTCGGCTCGCCTGGCGCTCCTCGATCATTCCGGCCCCCTGCCGCGTGGCTCCGAACTGGTCCATCACAGCATCATCGACACCGTCTTTAGAGGCCGCGTCACGGGCGATGCGGCGGTGGGAGCCCTGCCGGCGGTGATCACGGAGGTCGAGGGGAGCGCTCACCGGACGGGCGAGCACTCGTTCCTCCTGGAGCCCGGCGACGAGCTCGGCCCGGGCTTTCTCCTTCGCTGATTAAGGGGGCTTCGGGCCCCCCTCCAAGGGGGGAACTTTCCCACTTTTTCGGGCGAAATCAGAATAAAAAAGTTTCGTTTCTTTGGAGCGAGGGAAGGACTGAGGCACCTGACCACGAAGAGTAGTGGCATGGATGCAGAAAGTCGGGACCGGTGATGCGTAACGGGCGAAAGGAGCTCGAAAATGTCTAAGAAATACCAGTTGGGCCTCACGATGGCTCAAGGAGAAGTTGCCGAGGACACCAGGTCGAGCATCTTGACCTCGTTGATCCTCATCGCCTTGATGGCGTTCACACTGCTTGCGGTGACTGCCGCTCGTCCCGCGCGTGCAGCCGAGAAGGCTGTTCGTTCGACCCAGAACGAGGGCGACGACAACGACGGCGATCACCACGGCGACGACGGCCACGGTGACGGCGGCGACGACGGCCACGACGGCGACGACGCCAAGTCCGGCGATGCCCACGCCGATGGCGGCGACAACAACACTGCCGGCAACCACAGCGGCGACGCCGCGAGCAACGCGGGCGACAAGAACACGGCCGGCAACAACAGCAACGACGCGGCCAGCAACGCTGCCGACAACGGTGGCAACACGGCCGGCAACCACAGTGGTGACGCTGCGAGCCAGGGCGGCGACAAGAACACCGCCGGCAACAACAGCAACGACGCGGCCAGCAACGCTGCCGACAAGAACACCGCCGGCAACCACAGTGGCGACGCTGCGAGCCAGGGCGGCGACAAGAACACCGCCGGCAACAACAGCAACGACGCGGCCAGCAACGCGGCCGACAACGGTGGCAACACAGCCGGCAACCACAGCGGTGACGCTGCGAGCCAGGGCGGTGGCCACGACAACAACACTGCTGGTAACAACAGCAACGACGCTGCTAGTGGTGGCGCCGACCAGGGCAAGGACCATTCCGCAGTTAAAGACACGAACTTCAGCCAGGGCTCGGTCGGCACCGGTGCAGGAACCACTGCAGGTGGCGGCAACACCACCGGCGGCAACAACGCAGGTGGGGGCAACACCGCAGGCAACAACAGCAACGGCGCCGGCAGCGGTGACCAGGTTGGTGGCGTTCAGACCGGCAACAACAACACGGCAGGCAACAACAGCAACGACGCCGGCAGTGGTGACCAGGCTGGCGGCGACAACGGCGACAACGGCGGCGGCGACAACGTCGGCGGCGTGATCACCGGAGTCGGCGGCAACGCTGGTGGCGGAGACAACGGCGGCAACGGTGGAACCCCGGACGTCGTTCTTCCCGGTGGCCAGGACAACGGCCCGGATGTTGCGCCCGACGAGGTTCTCGGCGAGCGCTTCAACCGAGGCAACGCTGGTGGAGTGGCTCCTCAGGTTGCGGCTGCAGCTCAGGCTGCTCCCGAAGCCGGGGTCCTTCCGTTCACCGGAGCGAACCTGCTTGGGTTCGTCCTCTCGGCGGCCGGCATGATCGGAGCGGGCGGCTACTTCGCTTCCAAGAAGCGTCGCACGCAGGTCGAGCAGTAAACAGATAGCGATCTAAGAGTTCGAGGGGGCCGGGAAACCGGCCCCCTCTTCGCGTGCCCAGACCTGGAGGGTTCGTTAAGTAAGTCGCGGACGCAGCTTGCCGAGGCGGTGCTTTCGAGGCAACGCCGCAAGGAGAGGCTCGAGCCGCTCCGCCATCTCGAGAGGTGTGGGCCTCTCCGAAGGCTCGTGAAGCATGGACTGGAGCAGCATCTCTCCGATGACGCTCGGCACTCGCTTCGGATCGAGTTCGTAGGGCTCCTGGATGATCTGTGGGAACCGCTCGTAGAGGTCGTCCTTGTTGTAGTCGTCTGGTCGAGTGAATGCAGGCTGGCCGGAGACCGCCTCATAGAGAGTTGCCCCCAACCCGTAGACATCCGACCACGGCCCGATCTCGTGGCGCTTGTTCGGTTCGCATTGCTCTGGGGCCATATAGAGGTCGGTGCCGACGTGGCCGGTGATGCGTGTCGCCTGGCTGAACGAACGCGCAACCGAAAGGTCGATCAACTTCGGGGGGATTCCTACGACGATGTTGCGGGGCTTGATGTCGAGGTGAACCATCTTCTCCGTTCCCAGATAGTGCGTGACAGAGCAGAGGTTGATCGCGAGCGGGATGAATTGCTCGAGCGGCAGAGGGCCGTGGCGACGGATAAGCCGGGCTAGGTGTGGTCCCTCGAGGTGCTCCATGACGATGTGAGGCCGCTCTCCGGCGAGCACGGCCCCGAATCCACGGACAAGCATCGGATGTTGAAGCCGGCCGATCGCTCCTGCTTCTCGAGCGAGACTCCTTTCCGCCCATTCCTCTTTGACGAGGTGGGGCCGGACGATCTTGGCGACCACGAGGTACATGAGCGTTTCGTCCCACGCGAGATATGCCTCATAAGCGGTGCCGCCCCCGAGCTTCGTGAGCGCATGGCGGCCGGGAACTATCTCGTCGCCTTGTTCGAAATTCCAGGATTCGGTCTGTTGCTCGTCGACCTCTTCTTCGAAAGGTGTCTCTAGCGGCTGAACGTCGCTCATGCGTCGAGTTTTCCAAACGAAGCTAGCCACGCGACGGTGTATTCGATGATCTTGAGGAAGTCGTCTATCCGGACGTTTTCGTTCGGTGCGTGGATGTTGGAATCGGGTCTGCAAACACCGGCGGGGGAGACAGTCGGGATGCCGAGTGTCGCGGCGATCGGGAACATCGGACCAGTGCCGATCATCATCGGTTGAAGCGAGGGCTCGGCGTCGAATACGGAAGTCGCTTCAACTGCAGCCCGCGCTATCAAAGAGTCCATCGAGGACCGGACCGGGTGCTCGTTCGAGAACCTGTTGATCTGTATGTCGCCGAAGCCGTGTGAGTCGAGGTGCTTGCGGAGTTTGTCGACGATGTCGTCGGGCACCTGATCGGGCACGAGTCGGAAGTCGAGCTTCGCCATCGCTTCCTTCGGCAGGACCGTCTTGGATGCGCCCGGAACGGTGAACCCGGCGACGATGCCGGCGATGTTGCAGGTCGGCTCGAAGAAGTACCGCCGCAAAAGCTCCTTGCCGGTCGCGCCCGCGACGAACTCATCGACGCCAAGGCGTTTTCGCTCGGCCTCCTCCTCGAAGGGCACGCGATCGAGCATCTCGAGATCCGCCTCGGTCGGAGCGACCGCATCGTCGTAGAAACCGTCGATCAACACGCGACCATCGGGGCTCCTTAGAGTTGCCAGAGCCTCGACGAGGTGCCAAACAGGACTCGGAGCCACCACCGCCAGCGACGAATGCTGATCCTCCGCGAGGCCGCGATGAACGAGCTCGACGTAGGCCAGACCTTTCGCGCCGAAGACGAGTTCAGGTCGACCGGCGTGGTCGATGCCGGTTCCTTCCCAGATGCATCCGTCGGCCGCGAGATCCTTGCCGTAACGAGTGATGATCTCCTCGAATGACTTGGATCCCGTTTCCTCTTCGCCTTCGATCAGGAACTTGACGTTGACGGGGAGCTCGCCGTGGACCTCTTTGTAAACCTCCAGCGCGGCGAGCCGCGCGACAAGGTCTCCTTTGTTATCTGCAGCCCCGCGGGCATAGAAGACTCCGTCGCGGATCTCGGGACTGAAGGGCTGCGACCGCCAGAGATCGATCGGATCGACGGGCTGCACGTCGTAGTGGTCGTAGATCAGGACGGTGCGATCGCCGGTGCCCATGTGACCGAGCAGCGCGTCGGGGGCACCTTCATAGGTGAGCCGACGCGTCTCGGCCCCCACTTCGGCGAGCTTGTTATCAACCCATTCGGCCATCGTCTCGAGGGCATCGGGCTGAAGAGCCATCGAGGGGACCGAGCAAGCCTCGGTAAGCCACCCGATGTACCGCTGGGAGTTGCGTTCGACGACATTGCGGACCGATTCGTTCACCCGGCCAGGCTATTCGACCGCAACTTTCACTGCGCTCAAAGTTTGCAGTGCAGCCGCAGTTGCCTTGGAGCGGGTGAAGGGAATCGAACCCTCGTTGCGAGGTTGGAAACCTCGGGCTCTACCATTGAGCTACACCCGCAGACGCCCAAGCTTAGCCTCTGCCTTAGACGTCGCCCAGCAAGAGTGAACCTAAATCGTGAGTCCTTGATACGTAGCTTTGCGTATTTAGAGGTGCCCGCCTTCGGCGCAAGCTCAGTAGAAGAATCATCAATGCAGGGCCCGAGGGGGCTGAGAGACTGCTGAGACTGGGGAGGGCACTGCTATGAACGAGAGATTCTCTCTCGGGGTCGCGCTCGCGGCACCTGCCGACGACTCGGATACGCGTACGCGTTTCTGGATGTCCGTTCTGTTCGTTGGCCTGATCGCGTTCCTTTGCTTGACCGTCACGGCGGTCCGCCCAGCGCGGGCTGCAGAGAAGATCGTCCGATCCACGCAAGACGATGGAGACGACGACGATGGCGATCATCATGGAGACGACGACCACGGCGATGGTGGAGACGACGACCATGGCGACGACCATGGCGGCGATGACCACGGCGACTACAAAGATGATCATGGCGATGACCATGAGGATGACAACGCCGACGACAACCACGACGACGGAGACGTGAAGGACGCGAACACCGCCGCCAACAACAGCAACGATGCCGCCAGCGGGGGAGTCAGCCCGGGCCAGAACACCCAGGGCAACAACAGCAACGACGACGCGAGTGGCGGCCACGCTCCAAAGCCCCCGAAGACGCCCGACACGCACGGCAACAACAGCAACGACGACGGCAGCGGCCATGCTCCAAAGCCCCCGCACACGAACCCGCCGCCTAACAACCCACCGACCAACAACCCTCCACCGAATAACCCTCCGCCCAACAACCCGCCACCGAACAACCCCCCGCCGAACACCAATGGGGGCAACCCACCGCCGAACAACCCTCCGGACAACAACCCACCGGCGCAGCAGCCGGATGAAGAGCCCCCCGGAGACGAGGTTCTAGGCGTTCGCTTCAACCGGCCGACCATCAAGTTCCCGGCAGCGGTGCAACCAGCCTCGGTTCTTGGAACTCGTCAGCAGCGTGGTCAGGCTGAACTTCCGTTCACCGGAGCTCCCGTCGCCCCTTGGATCGCCGCGGGCCTCGGACTGATCGGAACGGGCGGGATCCTGGTGGCCCGTCGCCGCCGCCCGACCGAAAGCGAAAACGAATAGTCAACTAGCTGGGAGTCAGTGAAAGAAGTGAGGGGCCTCCAACGGGGCCCCTCACTTCGTTACCGGTCGAGTCAGGCCCAACTGGTCGGGGCGGCCGGATTCGAACCGGCGACCTCGGCGTCCCAAACGCCGCGCGCTAACCAAGCTGCGCTACGCCCCGTCGGTCGCTAAGTCTCCCGCGGCGGGGACCATCGATGTGGCGAAAGAGACAACTTCGTCAACTGTTCGGAAGGGCTTGACTCCCGAGACTTACGGCGTCAGTCTTTGCGGCTGTCGTAGCCATCAAGTCAAGGTGAAAGCGACTTACAAAGACTCTTTTCGCGCTCTTGAGGATTAGTTGAGCCAACGAGCAACAATGGGGGCTGTTGCGGATCCGGGTGACGATGCGCATCCTTCGATGGCTAGACTGAGCAATGCAAGCAGAGGCGGGAACCAGATTGGGAGTCACGAGCCGTCATCCCCACTTTCGTCCGCCTAGCGCGGTTCGTGGCTCCCAATCTGTCGCCCTCCGGCAGCCGGAAACGTCGTACCCCCCCGCTAGGATTCGTCCGTGGCTGAGCAAAGCGTGCAAACGACCTCCGAGCGCATCGAAAAGGACAGGGTCAAACTCCGGGTTGAAGTGCCCGAGGCGGCTCTAGGCCCGGCTATCGATGCGGCCTACCGGCGGTGGGCGAGTGACATCAAGATCCCCGGTTTCCGTAAGGGCAAGGTTCCTCGTCAACTGATCGATGCTCGGGTCGGCCCCGACGTCGTTCGGGAAGAGGCGATCAGAGATGCCTTGCCCGACCTCTACCGCGAAGCTCTGCGTTCGGAGGAACTGATCGCGATCGCGCCGCCCGACATCGAAGTGATGGAGATCGAACCCGGGGCGCCACTTGTGTTCGAGGCGACGGTCGACGTGCGTCCCGACATCCAGCTCCCAGATCTCTCGAGCCTCCAAGTGGAGGCGCCGGCGAACGAGGTGACCGACGCGGACGTCGACGAACAGATCGAACGTCTCCGAGATCGCTTCGCCGAGCTCGAGTCCGTGACCCGTGACGCGCGCAGGGGTGACTTCGTACTTGTAGATATCAAGGGCTACCAGAACGAACAGCCGGTGGAGGGGGCCTCGGCCCCCGACTTCCTCTACGAGGTTGGGTCCCACACGGGCCCACCTAGTCTCGATGCCGAGCTCGAAGGGGCTCGCCCAGGGTCGATCCTCAAATTCACCGATCCGGTGCACATCCACCGCGATGACGAGGCCGAGCACGACCACAGCCACATGGAGGACATCTCCTTCACCGTGCTGGTCAAAGAAGTCAAGACGAAGAAACTGCCCCCCATCGACGACGAGTTCGCAAAGACCGTCGGCGAGTTCGAATCTCTCGATGGCTTGAAAGACGACCTCCGCACCAGGCTCGCCTCCGTCAAGGAATCGATGGCCGAGCAAGAGCTGCGCTCGCGAGCTCTCGAGGCGCTCGTGGACGCGTCCGATCTGGAACCGCCCGAGAAGCTCATCGAAGGTGAGTTCGAACATCGCCTGGCCCATTTCGAAGAAGACCTGTTGCGCTCGGGTTTGACTCTTGATGACTACGGACGGCAGATGCAGCTGACCGAACTCGAGCTCCGGCGCGATATCCGCGATCAGGGCCGACGGTCGGTGGTCGCCGAACTACTGCTCGAAGAGATCGCCCAGACCGAGAGCCTGGATGTCACCGAGGAGGAGATAGGGCGCGAGATTGCCTTGGCCGCAGCCCAGTCGGGGAGGGACCCGAAAGAGGTGGCTCAGAACCTTGTGGATTCGGGCCGGGTGTCAGCGGTAGCGGCCGATATCCTGCGGCGAAAGGCCCTTGATTACGTAGTTCGTTCCGTCAATGTCACTGGTACCGGTACCGATGATTCATAGTGGAGGGCGTCGCTTTGAAGGGTTGGGAGGCATAGCAAAGATGGACCCCAAAGACACCTACAACAACTATCTCGTTCCCATGGTCGTCGAGCAGACGAGTCGCGGCGAGCGCGCTTTCGACATCTACTCGCGTCTCCTCAAGGAACGCATCGTTTTTCTCGGTACGCCCGTCGACGATCAAGTAGCGAACCTGATCGTCGCCCAGCTCTTGCACCTCGAGTCGGAGGACCCCGACAAGGACATCAACCTCTACATCAACTCGCCCGGCGGGATGGTCTACGCAGGCATGGCGATCTACGACACGATGCAGTACATCAAGCCGGACGTCTCGACGATCTGTGTGGGCATGGCGATGTCGATGGGCGCGATCCTTCTGCTCGGTGGGGCGAAGGGCAAGCGCTACTCGCTCCCGAACTCAAAGGTCATGATCCACCAGGGCTCGGCCGGCTTCTCCGGCACCCCGACCGACATCGAGATCCACGCTCGTGAGGTCCTCTCCCTCCGCAAGCGGATGGCCGAGATCATCTCGGAGCACACCGGGCAGTCCTACGATCAGGTCGAGAAGGACATCGATCGGGACCGCTTCATGACGGCCGATGAGGCGAAGGCCTACGGTATCGTTGACGATGTCATCAGCAGGCGTGAGCTGGCAGAACACACTGGTGACGGCCGGTTGTTGCCGGGTGAGCCTGGACGGATCGCTCGGGAAGCCGAAGAGGCTCCCGCAGCCGAGAAGTCCGAGGAGTAGGGGGGACTTAGGTGCCGAAGTTCGGCGACGGAGGCGACCTTCTCAAGTGCTCCTTCTGCGGGAAATCGCAGAAGCAGGTCAAGAAACTCATCGCGGGCCCCGGCGTCTACATCTGTGACGAGTGCATCGACCTCTGCAACGAGATCATCGAGGAAGAGCTCGCCGAAACCCCAGAACTGAAGCTCGAAGACCTCCCCAAGCCACGCGAGATCTACGAATTCCTCAACGACTACATCGTCGGGCAAGAGCAGGCCAAGAAGGTCCTCTCGGTCGCGGTCTACAACCACTACAAGCGCATCCAAGTTGGTGCGCATGCCGACGGTGACGTCGAGCTCGCGAAGTCGAACATCGTTCTCCTCGGCCCCACGGGGTGCGGCAAGACGTTGCTCGCGCAGACGCTTGCTCGCATGCTCAACGTTCCCTTCGCTATCGCCGACGCCACGGCGCTGACGGAAGCGGGCTATGTCGGCGAAGACGTCGAGAACATCTTGCTCAAGTTGATCCAGGCCGCGGACTACGACGTCAAGCGCGCCGAGACCGGGATCATCTACATCGACGAGGTCGACAAGATCGCTCGCAAGTCCGAGAACCCGTCGATCACCCGCGATGTCTCCGGCGAGGGTGTGCAGCAAGCCCTGCTGAAGATCCTCGAAGGCACGACCGCTTCGGTTCCGCCTCAGGGGGGCCGCAAGCACCCTCATCAGGAGTTCATCCAGATCGACACCACGAACGTGTTGTTCATCTGCGGCGGTGCTTTCGCCGGCCTCGAGCGCATCATCGAGAATCGGATCGGTCGTAAGGGCGTCGGCTTCGGCGCCGATGTGCGCAAGATGGAAGAGAAAGACCTAGGCACGATCCTCGAGCACGTTCTTCCGGAGGACCTACTTCGTTACGGCTTGATCCCCGAGTTCATCGGGCGTCTCCCGGTCATCACGCACGTGCACAACCTCGACAACGAAGCCCTCGTCGAGATCCTGACCGAGCCGAAGAATGCGCTTATCAAGCAGTACCAGAAGTTCTTCGAGTTCGACGGCGTCCAGCTCGACTTCACCGAAGATGCCCTAGAGGCAGTTGCCGAGCAAACGATGCTTCGTGGCACCGGGGCCCGAGGGCTCAGGGCGATCCTCGAGGAGGTCCTGCTCAACGTCATGTACGACCTGCCGAGCCGCGAGGACGTCGGCAAATGCGTCATCACCCGCGAGGTAGTCCTCGAAAAGGTGAACCCGACGCTCGTACCGCGGGGCAAGGAAAAGCCAGCCGAACCGCCCGTACGTAAAGAGCGCTCCGCTTAGCCTTCTCTCCCAGCGGCCGGGTTCCCGGCCACCGATACATGAAGGACCGGCTCCCCTTTGGGCAAACGAACCCTCATCGCTCTGTTCGTCATCCCCGCACTTGTTACCGCCGGGGTGTACGTCGCCGCCCGGTATCTAGCTCCGGCGACCGACCACGCGATAGAGCACACCCCAGATGAGGCGTTCTTCTACTCGAGCTTGTTTCTTAAGCCCTCGACGAATCAGCGCAAAGCGCTACGCGACCTACTGGCGAGGTTCCCAAGTGCCGGAAACCCAGACGAATCGGGAGAGGCCCTAGACGACCTCTTGAAGGATGTATTCGACGACCTGGATCTTTCGTACTTGGATGACGTCAAGCCTTGGATAGGAACCGAGATCGCATTCTGGGCTACGCCCCCGGACGACGACACGGATGACTTCGGTTGGGCCCTCATGATCGCAACGAAGGACGAGGCGGCTGCGGCCGCGGCTGTCCAGAAGAGCGCTGCGATCCACGATGGTTCGAAGGCAGATCCATTCACGATCGACGGTCCTAATGCGTTCATCGAGGATGGGTTCGTAAACTTGATGAACAACAGCGCGCAGGGGCCATGGAAGCGCATGCACGGCGATGATGCCCCGCCACCACTTGCCCATTCCAAGCGATTCAACGATGCGATAGCCCTGTTGCCCCAGGACCGGATCGCTCTCGCTTACTTCGATCCCGTGCCGCTCTTCGGAGGTATTCCTCCCGATCAGGTAACGGACGTGATCGAGAGTGCTCTCGGACCGTACGCAACCGAGACTCAAGCGGCGGTCGCGTATCTGCGCGAGGACGCGATCATTTTCGAATCGGCCTCGCCGCATGCACTGGAGGGACACGGTGGTTCCCCGGATCCTCATCGAGGACTCCTAGAGGAGGTTCCGAAGGGTTCTTGGGGCGCGGCCGGCGTCGACGACTTCGGTGAAGTCATCCGCACGGCCGCGAACGGGTTCGCGGCCGGCGACTTCGGGGTACTCGGGTTCGGCGCGTTGCGAGAAGTGTTCAGGCAGGAGACGGGGCTTGATCTCGATGCCGATCTCCTGGATTGGATCGGGGATGTGGGGTTCTTCGTTCTGGGAGGTCCCGGCCCCGTGAATGGGGGGGCGATCATCGAGTCGACTGATCCCGACGCCTCGTTGAGGGCTCTGCGCAAGATCGGCGGAGTGTTGAAGATCAGAGGGGCTCCGGTGCGATTCCTGCCAGAGGGAAACGATGGATTCCTGTTGCGTATCCCGGGTTTCCCTTTTCCTTTGTACGCGATCTCCGAAACGAGCGATCCAGATCGCGTGATCGTCGGCATCGCCCCTCCGCCCGCCGACCGTTGGTTGGGGGTTAACCAGCTGGGCGAGTCGGAGGAGTTCCGCGCGGCGCGGGCCGATCTGGGCGACGGATTCGCAACGGGCTTCTACCTTGCACCACAGAAGATCCTGGAGGTGATTCGAGCAGCAGGAGCGGATCAAGACCAGACTTTCGAGAAGGACGTCGCGCCTAACCTCGAGGTGCTGACTCACATCGTGGGTGGTTCCCGTGTCGATGGGGATACCGTTTACCGGCGCCTAGTGATCGGAGTGAAGTGAGCAAGAAGAGCCAGGACCTGCACGAGATGGAGGAGCGCTGGCGCGCGTTCTGGCTCGAGGACGGCACCTATCTATACGACTCCTCCCGAGGGCGCGACGAGACCTTCGTCGTCGACACGCCACCGCCCACCGTCAGTGGATCGCTCCACATCGGGCACGTCTTCAGCTTCACCCACACCGATCTCATCGTGCGCTACAAGCGGATGCAGGGCCTGAACATCTACTACCCGATGGGTTGGGACGACAACGGCCTTCCGACGGAACGCAGGGTGCAGAACGTCTTCGGAGTTCGGTGCGACCCACGGCTTCCGTACGACCCCGACCTCAAGGTCGAGTTCGGCCGCGAGGGCGACGTCATCCCGATCTCCCGCAAGAACTTCATCGAGCTATGCGACATCGTCGTGCAGGAGGACGAGCAGAAGTTCCTCGAGCTCTTTCAGCGGATCGGGCTTTCGTGTGACTGGAACCAGATGTATGCAACGATCGACGAGCGTTCGCGCTACGTAAGCCAGCTCTCGTTCCTCAATCTTCTAGACAAGGGACAGGCCGACCACCGTGAGGCCCCCACGATGTGGGATGTCGATTTCCAATCGGCGGTCGCTCAGGCCGAGGTCGAAGACCGCGACAAGGACGGGATGTTCCACAAGATCCGGTTCGAGGTCGAAGGCGGAGGCGACCTTGTGATCGCGACGACTCGGCCCGAGCTACTTCCCGCCTGCATCGCAGTCGTTGCTCATCCCGACGACGAGCGCTACAAGGACCTGTTCGGGAAGAAAGCGATCACTCCGCTGTTCAAGGCTCCCGTCCCGATAATCGCGGACGAGAAAGCCGAGCCCGACAAGGGCACCGGAATCCTCATGGTTTGCACGTTCGGCGACGCGACCGACGTTGAATGGTGGCGCCAGCTCGGCGTGCCCGCCCGTGAGGTCATCGGCCGTGACGGCCGGATCCTTTCCGCCGAGTGGGGCGAAGGGCCGTGGGAGTCGAACGATCCGGGTTCGGCCCAAGCGCACTACGACAAGCTGGTTGGATCGAGCATCAATCAAGCTCGGAAGAGCGTCGTCGAGTTGCTCGAAGCGGACGGCGCCACCGTGGGCGAGCCCGAGCACATCCGCAGGCCGGTGAAGTTCTTCGAGAAGGGCGACAGACCCCTCGAGTTCGTCGTCAGCCGCCAATGGTTCATCCCGGTGATGGACAAGAAAAAGGAACTCATCGAGCAGGGCCGCAAGGTCGAGTGGCATCCCGCGATGTTCCTGAAGCGCTACGTCGACTGGGTCGAGGGTCTGAACCAAGACTGGTGCGTGAGCCGTCAGCGCTATTTCGGCGTCCCGATCCCCGTCTGGTACGAGATCGACTCCGAAGGCAACATCGTCTACGACAAAGTGCTCGTTCCGAAGAAGGCAGACCTGCCCATAGATCCGTCGAGCGATGCCCCTGAAGGCTTCACCGAAGACCAACGTGGCAAACCCGGAGGGTTTACGGGAGACCCGGATGTCTTCGACACGTGGGCGACCTCCGCTTTGACCCCGCGCATCCCGTCCGGCTGGCCCGATGAGATGGAGCGTCACCTCAAGGTCTATCCGACCGATCTCCGGCCACAGGCGCACGACATCATCCGAACGTGGGCATTCGTGACCATCACGCGCAGCTATCTCGAAGACGGGTCGATCCCTTGGCATCACGCTGCCATCTCCGGGTTCGTTCTCGACCCGGATCGCAAGAAGATGTCGAAGTCGAAGGGGAACGTCGTTCTTCCTACCGACGTCCTCGACGAGTATGGCGCCGACGCGGTGCGATACTGGTCGGCGAGTGGACGCCTCGGTCTCGACGCGGCCGCGGACCCGAACGTCTTCAAGGAGGGCAAGCGGCTCGTCACGAAGATCAGAAACGCGGCGCGTTTGATCCAGGGTTACGAAGGCGAGGGGGGTCCTCCAACTCATCCTCTCGACTTGGCTCTTCTGTCCAGGCTTCGACATGTCGTGCAAGAGGCAACAGATGCCTGGGAGTCGTGGACCCACTCGATCGCGCTCGAGCGCGTCGAGACATGGTTCTGGTCGGACCTGACCGACAACTATCTCGAACTCAGCAAGTCCCGCGCCTACGCCGGCGACCCGTCTGCTCTCGGCACGCTGCGAACCGCGCTCGACGTGGTGTTGAGGCTCTTCGCACCGATCGTTCCCTTCGTGGCGGAGGAGGTTTGGAACGCCGGTGCAGATGAGCCTTCCTCCATCCACAGGGCCTCATGGCCGAAGCCGGACGAACTTCCAGAGTCCGAGAACGCCAACGCGACGTTCCATAACGTCGTTGAAGTTCTGACTGAAGTTCGTCGAGCTAAGTCCGAAGCGAAGGTCTCCATCAAGTGGCCGGTGGAACGGCTCACCGTCTACTGCAACGCCCCGGATCGGCTCGAGTTCGTGCGATCGGTGTCGGCGGATCTGATCGCTGCAGGCAACATCAAGAACCTCGAGCTGAAAGCGGAAGACAAGGGCCAGAACGAGGATGATTTCCTCATCGAAGTGCAGCTTGCAGAGTCACAAGAGTGAGCTTCAAGGAAGCCGAGGCTTATCTCGACTCTTTAGGTATCGATGCCATGAAGTCGATGGCGCCAACCTTGCACCGCGTCGAAGCGGTCTGTGAGGCTCTAAACAATCCTCAGGACCAGATAAACGCCATCCACGTCACGGGAACGAACGGCAAGACAACGACGTCGCGGATAGCGACGTCGTTGCTTGCTGCGACCGGACTACGAGTGGGGACGTATACGTCGCC
Organism: Actinomycetota bacterium; assembly: GCA_034663635.1. GTDB lineage: Bacteria > Actinomycetota > CADDZG01 > CADDZG01 > WHSQ01 > JAXDJH01. The sequence continues at coordinate 18,030 of JAXDJH010000005.1, forward strand.
TCACCTCGAATCCGTGCGCGAACGCATCGCTCTGAACGGCACGCCCATCTCTGAAGAAGCTTTTGGCGAGGTCTTCGACCATCTGATGCCGTTCGTACAGGTGGTGGAGGAACGGCTGGGGGAGCAACTCAGCTATTTCGAGATCCTGACCGCCATGTTCTTTCTCTGGGCCTCCGAGAACGTCGATGTGAGCGTCGTCGAGGTGGGCCTGGGAGGCGAGTGGGACGCCACCAATGTGATTCAAGCTCCGGTCGCGGTGATCACGAATATCGGCCTCGATCACGTTCAGCTGCTGGGCCAGGATCGAGCCACGATCGCCCGCGAAAAGGCCGGGATCATCAAACAGGACGCCTTCGTAGTGACGGGGGAGCGCGACCCCGCGATCGTCGAGATATTCCGCGAGAAGGCCGAGGCCAAGGGTGCAACTCTCCGAGTGCTGGACAAGGATTTCACGCTCACGCTGAACGAACTCGCTCTTGGGGGGCGCTACATCTCTGTAGCGGCGAGCGGAGGCATCTCGTACAAGCACCTATTCCTTCCGTTACATGGCGCCCATCAGGGAGTGAATGCCGCGGTGGCGATCGAAGCGGTCACGTCCTTCATGCCGTCGGTGAGCCTCGACGAAGAAGTGATCGCGGCCGGCCTCGCAACGGTCAAGGTGTCGGGTCGCATCGAAACAGTTCCAGGCAAACGGGTTCCCGTTGTCCTCGATGTAGCGCACAACCCTGATGGGATGTCCGCTCTCGTGACGAGCCTCGCCGAGGCGTTCGCTTTCGGGCGCGTCGTGTTCGTTGTCGGGATCTTGAAAGACAAGGATTACAAGGGGATGCTCGCCGAGATGGCGCGGATCCCAAGCGCCCTCGTTCTCACCGAACCTCGCTTCGCACGATCTGCTCCTGCGGAAGAACTTCTCGCTGCATCCGTCGAACTCGGGCTTTCAGCGGAGGTGGTACAGGACGTTCCCGGCGCGGTCGATCGAGCTCTGACGACTGCAGAAGCGACCGATCTCGTCTGCGTCACGGGCTCCCACTATGTGGTGGGAGAAGCCAGACCTCATCTGGTGGGCGGATCTACTGCTACCGTGCCCCGCTGACACCTTCAGGAGGTAACCGATGCCAGACACCCAGCAGACATTCATCATGGTCAAGCCCGACGGCGTGAAGCGCCACCTCATCGGAGAGGTCGTTCGACGGATAGAGGCCAAGGGCTACTCCGTCGTCGAGATGAAGCTCTTCACGATCGACGAGAGTCTGGCCAAGAAGCACTACGCCGAGCACGTTGAGCGGCCCTTCTTCGGCGAACTGGTCGCCTTCATCACGTCCGGGCCGGTGGTTGCCATGGTGATCGAAGGGGCCGATGCGGTCGCGGGGATGCGTCAGATCATGGGCGCAACCAATCCGATCGACGCCGTCCCAGGTTCGATTCGCGGTGATTTCGCATCTGTGATCAGCGAGAACATCGTCCACGGCTCGGATTCCCCCGAATCCGCCGAGAGAGAGATCAACCTCTTCTTCGGTTAGGTCTCAAGCGCAGCGGATTGACGGGACGAAGTACAGGTGCGCTAGTTTGGCTGGAAGCCACTCGGTGCCTTCGGCTAGAGTTGGCATCACAACAGACAACAAAATTGCTCAGGAGTCTCTCAATGGACAACATGTTCCAGTTCATCGGTCGGGACATGGCCGTCGACCTCGGTACCGCCAACACGCTGGTCTACGTCCGTGGCCGGGGGATCGTTCTTAACGAGCCCTCTGTCGTCGCCATCAACACCAAGACGGGCGCCATCCTGGCGGTTGGATCCGAAGCCAAACGGATGATCGGGCGCACGCCGGCCCACATCGTTGCGATCCGACCCCTCAAGGACGGCGTCATCGCAGATTTCGACGTGACCGAGAAGATGCTTCGTTACTTCATCCAGAAAGTGCACAAGCGCACCTTCCTCGCGAAGCCGCGCGTGGTTGTTTGCGTTCCTTCGGGTATCACCGGGGTTGAGCAGCGCGCGGTCGAGGAAGCAACGATCTCTGCAGGCGCGCGTAGCGCGTTCATCATCGAAGAGCCAATGGCAGCCGCGATCGGCGCAGGACTCCCCGTGCACGAACCGACGGGAAACATGATCGTCGACATCGGTGGTGGAACGACCGAGGTCGCAGTCGTTTCACTGGGAGGCATCGTCACGTCGCAGTCGATCCGAATCGGTGGAGACGAGCTCGACGAGTCGATCATCAACTACATCAAAAAGGAGTACTCGTTGATGCTCGGCGAGCGCACCGCGGAGGAGATCAAGATGCAGATCGCTTCCGCGTTCCCGATGCCGGAGGAGCCCCAGGCCGAGATCCGCGGCCGCGATCTCGTCACCGGACTTCCGAAAACCATCGTCGTCTCAGCCGAAGAGATCCGCCGCGCGATCGAAGAGCCCGTCAATGCGATCGTCGACGCGGTGAAGAACACTCTGGACAAAACGCCACCGGAACTTGCCGCGGACATCATGGACAAGGGCATCGTTCTGGCGGGCGGAGGTGCTCTGCTGAAAGGCTTGGACGAGCGCCTCAAGCACGAGACCGGCATGCCCATCCACATCGCCGAAGACCCACTGATCGCGGTTGCCATCGGATCGGGCAAATGCCTCGAGGAATTCGAGGCTCTTAAGAGAGTGTTGATCTCTTCCACTCGTCATTGACATAGCCCGCGTTTACGCAGGTCAGAACCCTTGAGCGGGGCTTAATCACTCTTCGCGGTTAAGGTGTTGCCGCTGGTGGCGCCCTTTATGCGGGCTTGTGAATCGGGCAGCCGCCCCAAGTTTTCCGCCTAGCGGAATGAGGTTTTGTACGGATGTATCGCCGCGCCGGGCGCGGTCGGCTGCTGCTGCTGGCCTTTGTCGCCCTTTCAATAGTTGTCATCACGCTCGACTTCCGCCAGGGGGACAACGGCCCCCTCGAGCGGGCGAAGGAGATTTCGAGCGCGATCGTCACCCCGATCCAGCGGGGTCTAACCGCCGTGTTCCGGCCGGTTGGGAATTTCTTCTCCTCCGTTTCTGAGCTGTCGAGTCTGCGAAGCGAGAACCACGAGCTTCAAGCATCGGTCGAGAGCCTCCAATCCGAGATCACCGAAGCCAAGTCATTGCTCAACGAGAACGCGCGGCTTCGGGACTTGCTCGACCTCGACGAGGCTTACCCAACTCTCGAGCGCGTCACGGCAACGGTCATCAGCAATGCGCCGGCCAACTACAAGTGGGCCGTCACGATCGATCGGGGAAGCGCCGATGGGATCACCGACGACATGCCGGTGATCGATCCGAATGGACTTGTCGGTAAGACGACCGACGTCTATGCGCATACGGCGACCGTTCTTCTTTTGATCGATCCGCAAGCTTGTGCGAAATCGCGCGTGGTCGGCACGGGATTCACGGGGGGAGTTTGCGGCAACGGCGCACAGCATGCCTTGTCGCTTGAGTTCATCGACACAGATGCGGATGTCGAAGTGAACGATCAGGTCGTTACGGCTGGATATGACGACGGGATATTTCCGTCGAACATTCCGGTGGGCCAGATCGTCAGCGTGACCGGCGAGGAAGCCGCATCTCAACAGACGATCGAGGTCGATCCCTGGGTGGATTTCACGGCCCTCGACTTCGTCCAAGTCATCATCGAGCGCCAGGCGCGAGTGACTACCGAGAAGGTGAAGTGAGGTGGCATTGACGGCAGGGCCATCGAAAGCCCCGGGGATCCTCTCGGACATCGGCTTCGGACGGGTCTTCGCCGTCGGAGCCATGGTTCTGGTCGCGGTGGCCGTTCAGTCGACCGTCCTTGCCCGTCTGACGCTGCTGGGGGTGATCCCTCAGCTGATCCTGGTGGTCGTGGTTAGCCTCGCCTACACCGACGGGCCCAGGGTTGGGGTGACTGCCGGCTTCTTTGGAGGGCTCCTCCAGGATCTCCTCCTGCCTCAATCGATCGTCGGTTTGACGGCCCTCGTCTACACGCTCATCGGCTATGCCGTCGGCAATCTTCGCCAATTCGCTCCAAACGAATCGGTCTGGATGCCGGTCTTCGCGGTGGCGTTCGCGTCTGCCGTGGCTGAGGCGAGCTACGCCCTTCTGGCCATCATGCTCGGTCAGCAGTGGGTGAGCCTGACGTTCACCGCGAAGGTGGCCGGGCTGGTCGTCCTCTACAACACCCTGCTGACACCGTTCGCATATCCGCTCGTGAGGCGAGTTGCCGACAAGTTCCGACCGGAGAGGGTCTACCGTTGGTGAGCGCGCAACGTCAGTCGCCCACTGGAGGCCTGGACCGGACGCTTCTGCGCCTTGCGATCTTCGGGATCTTGTTGGTCGCGATGTTCGTCGGGTTGTTCTCGAGACTTTGGTATCTGCAGGTCCTGGCGGCCGACGACTATCGCGATCTCGCAAAGGAGAACCGGGTTCGGTTGCTGCACTCCGAGCCGCCTAGAGGACGGATCTTGGACAGCAACGGCGTCATCCTCGTCGACAACGAGACCTCATATGCGGTCACTGTCGACAAGCAGATCCTGGATAGCCCGAGCAAACGCACCCAGGTACTCCGGAGCCTGAGCGATCTATTGGACATCCCGATCACCGACCTGCGCGTCAGGTTGCACGACATCACGGTTTCTCCTTACAAGCCCGTGGCGGTTGCGAACGACATACCCGAGGACGCGCGCTACATGATCAAGGAGAACGGCGAGGACTTCCCCGGCGTCGGCATCGACACGGTCCCCGTCCGCACGTATCCACAGGGGGAGCTCGCCGCTCACATGCTCGGTTACGTCGGCGAGATATCCGAGGGCGATCTGAAATCCGATCACTTCAAAGGTGCCAAGCCCGTGTACGCGGCCGGCGACATCGTTGGCAAGACCGGTTTGGAGTACACCTACGACCGATGGCTCCGTGGGCAACCGTCGGTAGAGAAGGTAGTGGTGAATGCGTCGGGAGATGTGATCGATTCCGATGTCAAGACGCTGGAGTCGACGGGCCAGGATCTCGTGCTGACTTTGGATTCGAGGATCCAAGCACTGGCTGAGGCCGCGTTGCGCTCGGGCGTCGAGACCGGCGGCGCCGTCGGCGGAGCAGTCGTGGTGATGGATCCGAGAGACGGAGCGATTCGAGCCATGGCGAGCTGGCCGACCTACAACCCCAAGATCCTCACGAATGGACTCACGCAGAAGGAGTACGACTCACTTGGCGCGAAGACGCCCAACAACCCCGACGATGACAGGTTGTTCAACCGTGCTATCCAGGGAGAACGGTCGCCGGGATCGACCTTCAAGGTAGCGACTGCCGGAGCCGCTCTTGCCAACGACATCATCGGTCCATATGACCGGTTGAACTGCCCCGGCTCAGCCATCTATCCACCGGACAAGCCGATCGGCGCAACGACGTTCAACAACTGGACGTCGATCCCATTCGGGTTCATCGACTTCGCCAAGAGCCTCGAGATCTCGTGCGACACGTTCTATTACGAACTCGGCTGGCGGATGGAGGCCGCGTTCGGACCACCGTCGAGCGCAGGAGGGGACGGGACCGAGCGATTCCAGAAGTACCTTCGCACCGCCGGCTTCGACCACCAAACCGGCATCGATCTGCCGGGCGAGGCCGACGGCCGAGTTCCCGACGAGGCGTGGCTGAAAGAGTTCTGCACTCAGACTGAATGCCTCAGCGATCAATGGCTTCCGGGTTACTCGGTCAACATGGCGATTGGACAGGGAGACCTTGTCGTCACGCCGCTTCAGATGGCCGACAGTTACGCCGCCCTTGTAAATGGCGGTCAGGTCCTTCGTCCACACCTCGCGGAGCAGATCGTTCGAGATGACGGCGAGGGGAACATGACCGTTACGAGGGAGATCGAACCGCATCTCAACGCAAAGCTCCCGCTGGATGCAACGGAGTTCGGTGTGATCGAGCAAGGTCTTCAGGACGTCATCGCGGCCCCCGACGGAACCGCCCGCTCCGCGTTCGCTGGATTCCCGCTCGATCGCTTCCCGATCGCCGGCAAGACGGGAACCGCGCAGATCGGGACTACCCCGGATAACGATGCATGGTTCTTGTCCTACGCGCCGGCGGATGCCCCCGAATACGTCATCGCGGTTTACATCGAGAAGACATATGGCCACGGAGGAGAGATAGCCGCTCCGGTCGCACGACAGATCTATGAGGGCATTTTCGGGATCGACGAGGAGACCGACATCCATGTCGGCCAGGACGCGTCGGGCTGATGCGCAGCTACCCGGGAGCGATGCTCGGAGAGGCGGTCGACCGCATCGGCGGCGAGCCGATAACCGCGCGCATGGCCAGAAAGGCGCCGATCCGTCACATCGATCCGACTCTTCTGCTGGTCACGTTCCTCCTCGGCGCCTACGGCGCGGTCATGGTTTTCTCGGCGACCGTTCACCGCCAAGTCGAAGCGGGGCTCGATCCTCAGCTCTATCTGAAGCGCCAGATCGCGTTTCTGGTGGGGGGCCTTGTCGTACTGATCGTTGTCGCCACCTTCGATTACAGACACCTCAGAGGATTCGCGCCCGTCGTATACGGCATGGCCGTCGTCGGGCTCGGCGTTGTGCTGAGCCCTCTGGGAACCGTCGTGAAGGGCGCGCGGCGTTGGATAGTCGTCGGTTTCGTTCAGATCCAGCCGTCGGAGCTCACGAAGATCGCCGTCATAGTCGCGGTCGCAGCGTTCCTCGCCGAGCGAAAGGGCGAACCATCCGCGCTCGACGTCGCGATTACGGTCGGAGTGGTCGCGATTCCGAGCCTCTTGATCTTCTTGGAACCGGACCTCGGAACCATGATGGTCATGGTCGTCCTCCTGGGCGCTCTGCTGCTAGTCGGCGGAGCCAGGCTTCGCCACTTCCTTGCCCTGGCCTTGATCGCGATAGTCGCGATAACTGGGGCGGTGAAGGCCGACATCCTTCACGACTACCAGCTCCGTCGGCTCGAAGCCTTCATGGATCCAACTTGCAACGTGCAAGAAGAGTGTTACAACCTTCGCCAATCCGAGATCGCCATCGCGTCCGGCGGTTTCCGGGGGAAGGGCCTCGAGAGCCGGTACAGCCAGACGGCCCTCGATTTCGTGCCCGAACAACACACCGACTTCGTCTTCACGGCGGTCGGAGAGCAACTCGGATTCATGGGCTCGGCAACCCTGATCGCTCTCTTCGCGTTCCTCATCTGGCGTGCAATGCGCATCTCGATGATGTCGCGCGATCTATTCGGGACGATCGTTGCGGCAGGCATCGCCGCTCTTTGGGCGTTCCAGGTTTTCGTCAACGTGGGGATGACGATGGGCATCATGCCCATCACGGGCGTCCCGCTCCCTTTCATCAGTTATGGCGGTTCGAGCTTGGTGACCAACTTCATCGCGGTCGGACTGCTGCTCAACATCCACATGCGGAGGTTTTTGTAAGACATGAGTGACCCAGTTCACCGCCCCAGAGAGAAGGCCGAGGATGTGCTTCGCATCGCTAGTGGCACCCCTCCGCCTCCTCCACCACCACCGGCTAAGGCCACTGCGGCGCCATCGGCTCCGGTCGGTGATGAAGAGAAGGCCGACCGATCGGGGAGCGCCGATCGGAAGCGTCGTCGTCGGCGGCCCCAAAGACGCAAGCCCCGCTCCGCTCGGCCCTCGGTCGAGCGCGTCATGCTCGTTCACGCCGATCCAAAGGGACCGCGGATGGCGGTTCTCGAGCACGACGAGATCGTCGAGCATTACGTCACCCGGGTCGAGGACGAGTCACTCGTGGGCAATGTCTATCTAGGGCGCGTGCAGAACGTTCTGCCGGGCATGGAGGCTTCGTTCGTCGACATCGGCGAGGACCGCAACGGCGTCCTCTATGCAGGCGAGGTAGGCATCGCCGGCGATGAAGGCGACGAGGTCCCGCGCATCGAGACCGTTCTCAAGAGTGGGCAGGCGATCCTCGTTCAAGTCACCAAGGATCCGATGCGGGCCAAGGGAGCGCGACTCACAGCTCTCATCTCTCTGGCAGGACGCCATCTCGTCTTGGTTCCGGGCGCCAGCAGTCTCGGCGTCTCTCGACGTCTGTCCGAGTCCGAGCGCGTCAGGTTGCGGGACATCGCTCAGGCGATCCGCCCGCAGGAGCACGGTCTTATCGTGCGCACGGCGGCCGAGGGGGCCGCGGCCCCCGATCTAGAGCGCGACCTAGAGCGTCTCCTCGAGATCTGGAACGAGATCCAGGACAACTCATCCAAATCGAAGGCCCCGGCCCTCGTCTACAAAGAGCCCGAACTCGAGCTGCGAGTTATCCGCGACCTTTTCAACCGCGATGTTGCTCGCTGCATAGTCGATGACAGAACGCTCGAACACACGCTGCGTGAATACATCCGTACAACGACTCCGGATCTCGATCATCGCCTTGAGCTCTACGACGGTGAGCTGCCTATCTTCGAGGAGTTCCGCGTCTCCGAGCAGATCCGAAAGTCGCTCGACCGACGCGTTTGGCTTCCGTCGGGGGGCCACATAGTCATCGACAGAACCGAAGCTATGACGGTCATCGACGTGAACACCGGCAAGTTCGTCGGCAAGTCGAACCTCGAGGAGACAGTCTTCAAAACGAACAAAGAGGCCGCCGTCGAGGTGACCCGCCAACTCCGGCTCCGAGACATCGGCGGCATCATCGTCGTGGACTTCATAGATATGGAGATAGCCGAGAACCGAGACGAGCTGATGCGGGTCTTCCGCAACGAGCTCGAGAAGGACCGGACCCGAACCCAGGTCTTCGACATGTCTGCTCTGGGCCTGGTCCAGATGACCCGCAAGAACGTCTCGGCCGGAATAGTTGAAGCGTTCTCCGACCCCTGCCCCACCTGCGAAGGGAGAGGCATCCTGATCCACGACATCGACTAGACCCGTTTTCCCAGGTCAGATGGGGTCTGATATTCTCTGCCGGCCCTCACTCGGGGGCCACGATCCTCGTTAGGAGAGTTGATGTACGCAGTCATCCGCGCGGGCGGGAAGCAGCACAAGGTCGCCAAGGGCGACGTCATATCGGTCGAGAAGGTCAAGGGCGACTCCGACAACGTCGAGTTCGTGCCCCTTTTGATCGTTGATGACAAGGGCAAGGCCCGCACCAGCCGCAAGGAGCTCGCCGACGCCCGAGTGGTTGGCAAGGTTCTGGGCGAGGAGAAAGGCCCAAAGGTCGAGGTCTATAAGTACCGGAACAAGACGGGCTACCGGCGCCACACGGGGCATCGTCAGAAGTACACGAGCTTGCAGATATCCGATATCAAGCTCACCTCGGGCCGGTCGAAGAAGGCCGACGACTCAGACGCCGCCAAGACAGACACGAAGTCCGAACAGGAGTAGCTCGATGGCACATAAGAAAGGCGCATCGTCATCCCGGAACGGTCGTGACTCGGCCTCTCAGCGGCTCGGGTTCAAGGCCTTCGGCGGTCAGCAAGTTACGGCCGGCACGATCATCATTCGCCAGCGAGGGACGCGGGTTCATCCCGGCCTTAACGTCGGTAAAGGCGGCGACGACACGTTGTTCGCAAAGATCCCCGGCGAGGTCAAGTTCCATCGCATGCGCGGCCGGAAGGTCGTCAGCATCGTGGGCCCTGATTCGCCAGCCGAATAACCGTCTCCTGACCCGGATCACTAGGCCCCTCCGGGGGCCTTTACTTATGGTGGACACGTGGCATTCGTAGACGAAGCCAAGATCCATGTAGCCGCTGGAGCGGGTGGTAACGGCGCGTCCGCCTTCCATCGCGAACCCTTCAAGCCGAAAGGCGGCCCCGATGGGGGTGACGGAGGGGCGGGCGGCAGCGTGATCCTTCGGGCGGACTTCGGGATGGGAACGCTCTTGGAGCTTCGTGACCATCCACATGTGAGGGCGGATCGCGGGGGCCACGGAGAGGGGTCCCGCCGTCATGGTGCACGAGGCAAGGACCGGATAGTCCTCGTCCCTGCAGGGACCGTTGTCTACGACGAGGACGGCACGCTGATCGCGGATCTCGCAAACCCAGGTGACGAGTTGGTTGCTGCGCAGGGGGGCCGCGGCGGACGAGGCAACGCGCGATTCGCCTCAGCCACTCGACGTGCTCCGACATTCGCCGAGAAAGGTGAGCCCGGCGAGGAAGGCTTGCTGAAACTCGAGCTTCGACTTCTTGCGGACGTCGGTCTCGTGGGATTCCCGAACGCGGGCAAGTCGACTTTGATCTCACGTATCTCTGCGGCAAAACCGAAGATCGCGGACTATCCATTCACCACGCTCGAACCGAATCTCGGAGTCGTGAAGTCCGGCGAAAACTCCTTCGTCGTCGCGGACATCCCGGGCCTCATCCCCGGCGCTCACGAGGGAAAAGGACTCGGTATCAAGTTCCTTCGTCACGTCAGTCGCGCTGCCGTGATGGTGTACCTCATCGACACCACCGCATTCGACCGTGACCCAGTGGACGATCTCGCCGCCTTGCGGGCCGAACTCCATGCCTTCGAGCCAGAGCTTGCGACCCGGCCCTCGATCGTCGTTGCGAGCAAGGTCGATGCCGGCAGGGATGCAGTCGATGCCGTGCTCGCCGAGGTGCCGGAAGCGATCCTTCTCTCGTCGGTGACGGGGGAAGGCGTCGAAGAAGTGGTCAGGCGATTGGGCGAGCTCGTCACTCATGTCAGAGCTGCTCAACCTGAGAGAGCGGGTTACGTGCGTCACATCACGAGACCCGACTCCGTGAAGGTCACCCGCGAAGGATCGACATGGCGCGTGACGGGCCGGGCCCCCGAACGGGCCGTCGGCATGACGGACTTCAACAACGATGAAGCTGTGAGGCGCCTGCAGAAAAGGCTCATCACCATGGGAGTCGAACGAGCGCTCTGGGCAGCGGGCGCTCGAACCGGCGACGACGTGGCGATCGCGGACACGACTTTCGAGTTCGAGCCGGCCGAGGAGAAGGCAGGTGCCTAGGTCTGTCGTTACTGCGGGCGACAGGCTCGTGGTCAAAGTCGGAACCTCGTCACTCATCGGCCCGGACGGGGAGCCCGAGGAGACACGTCTCGCATCCCTCTGTGACCAGATCGCAGGGGCGCGCGAGCAAGGCGTCGAGGTCATCCTCGTGTCATCGGGCGCGATCGCCGCGGGCCTTCCGTCGCTGGGCTTGGACGTGCGCCCTACGGATATCCCGTCTCTCCAGGCGGCGGCAGCGGTGGGTCAAGGCAGATTGCTCTCCCATTACTCGCGCCTACTCGGCGAACGCGGCCTCGTCGCTGCGCAGATACTCCTCACGCGCTATGACTTCATGCATCGCCAGCAATACCTAAACGCGCGCAACACGCTCGACCGCTTGCTCGCCCTCGGAGCGATCCCTGTAGTGAACGAGAACGACACGATCGCGGTGGACGAGATCCGGTTCGGGGACAACGATCGTTTGGCGGCTCTCGTCGCGAACCTGTCACGGGCCAAGCTTCTTGTTCTCCTAACGGACGCTAAGGGACTGCACGCGCGCGATCCGAGGAAGGACCCGGATGCGCCGGTGCTAGATGAGGTCGATCGCATCACTCCCGAACTCGAGAAGTCGGCTGGGGGCCGAGGCTCTGAGCTCGGGAGCGGCGGGATGGCGTCGAAGATCACCGCGGCATGGGTGGCTACCTTCAGTGGAGTCGCCGTGGTGGTCGCATCCGCGGCCGAACCCGACGTTCTGTCTAAGGCCGCGGCCGGGGAAGTCGTGGGGACCTATTTCCATCCGCACCCACATCGGGCGTCGGCGCATCGTCTATGGATCGCCTTCGCTCAACCTCCCAAGGGCACCGTCGTGGTCGATGACGGCGCCCGTCGCGCGATCGTCAAAGACAAGCGAAGCCTTCTGCCGGTGGGCGTTGTCGACGTTCTTGGCCGTTTCGCGTCCGGTGACACGGTGGATGTCGCTGTGCCCAAAGGGGGGCCTTTCGCAAGAGGGTTGGTACGCTATGACTCTCAAGAGCTGAAGGAAGCGCAAGGACGCCCTTCGATCGAATTGGCCGGACGAGAGGTCATACATCGAGATCAGCTCGTGATCCTCGAGGACGACAGAGATGACGACGACAACTGATGTCTGCAAGCTAGCTGCCGAAACGGCGCCGGCCGTCGCTCAGCTTTCGACCGAGATAAAGAACCAAGCCCTCCACGCGATGGCGGACGCGCTCGAAGACAATTCGACGAAGTTGCAGGCGGCGAACGCTCAAGATGTCGAACGTGCTCGGGCGGACGGAACTTCCAACACCCTGATCGACAGACTCACGCTGACCGACAAGCGCATCGCCGGCATGGCGGAAGGGCTCAGGGCGGTGGCCGCCCAGCCCGACCCGATAGGAGAGGTTGTCGAAGGCTGGAAGCGACCGAACGGACTCCTGATAGAACGCGTGCGGGTACCTCTTGGGGTGGTTGCAGTGATCTATGAGGCCCGGCCTAACGTGACGGCGGACGTCGCTGCACTGTGTCTGAAGAGCGGCAACGCTTGCGTTCTGAGAGGTTCGTCGATCGCGATGTCCTCGAACGTAGCGGTCGTCGAGGTCCTAACTGAGGCCGCGTTGAAAGCGGGGGTCCCGCGCGGAGCGATCCAGCTCGTTGGTGATGCGAGTCGCGAGTCGGCCCAGGATCTGATGCGAGCGAAAGGCTACGTCGATCTCCTCGTGCCTCGCGGCGGGAAAGCTCTTATCCAAAGCATCGAGGAGAACGCGACCGTTCCTTTCATCATTGACGGTGATGGCAACTGCCATGTCTATGTCGACGCCTCCGCCGATCCCGATATGGCCACGGCGATAGTCGTGAACGCGAAAGCCCAACGCCCCAGCGTTTGCAACGCTGCGGAAACTTTGCTGGTTCATGCCGAGCTGGCCGAAAAGTGGCTACCGGCCGCACTCGACGCGCTAGCCGAGGAGGGTGTCGAGGTGCGCGGTGACGAGCGCGTCCGGCAGGTCTGGCCCTCTGCGTTGGAAGCAACCGATGAGGATTGGGCGACGGAGTACCTCGACCTCAAGATCGCGGTCCGCGTGGTGGACTCGCTCGACGATGCCATCGACCATGTCAACAAGTGGGGTACTTCTAATGCCGAGGCGATAGTCGCTCAGGACGTGACCGCCGTTCGCCGGTTCGCCGCCGAGGTGGACTCCGGCTCGATCTTCATCAACACCTCCACTCGGTTCTCCGACGGGAGCGAATTCGGCTACGGGGCCGAGATCGGGATCTCGACCCAGAAGCTGCACGCTAGGGGCCCGATGGGCCTCAAAGAGCTGACAACCACGAAATATGTCGTCTGGGGGGAGGGGCAGCTCAGATCCTGAGGCCCAAACACGCTGTTAGGGCCCTCTTATCGGGTTAGCTAAAGAGTTATGGATGCAAGTACGACGCCGATCCGCCGGATCGGCGTCATGGGCGGCACATTTGATCCCATACATCTGGGTCATCTGATCGCCGCGACAGAGGCTCTCCACGCGTTCGAGCTCGACCGCGTCATCTTCGTTCCGACGGGGCAACCGTGGCAGAAGTCGAATTATTCGGACGCCGAGGATCGCTTCATGATGACTTCGCTCGCCGCTGCGATGCATCCCCGCTTCGCAGTTTCGAGGATGGAGCTTGATCGGAAGGGCGCGACGTATACGGCCGACACGATGCGGGAGCTTCGTCGTTTCCACGGACCCGAGGTGACCCTGTTCTTCATCGCCGGAGCCGACGCCGTCGCGAAGGTAGGCACCTGGAGGAAGGTCGAGGAGCTGGCGGAGGAAGCGGAGATGATCGCGGTCACGCGCCCCGGATACAACCTCGACGCGTTGCCCAACGATCCTTCGTGGCCGAAAGTGCACCTGATGGAGATGCCGGGCATCGACATCTCCGCGAGCGACCTCCGCGCTCGAGTGCGCGCGGGCCGTCCGATCGATTTCATGGTTCCTCCCACCGTGGCGCGCTACATTCAGGAGCACGGTCTCTATGTCGGGACGGACGAGAGATGAGCCATCCTCGCGACATCTGGAAGCAACCCCCGCCTCCTCAGTCGGATCTGTCTGACGAGGAACTCGCAGAGCTAGAGAGGCGGGCGGTTGAGAACCGCGTTGAGCACCCTCATCTGAAAGCGCAAGCATCCAGCGTCGCCGACGAAGCGATCCGTCGCGTCGCTGCAGCGCACGTAGGGATGTCGACCGCCGACGAGAGCCTTGCTCAAGACGAGGTGGCTCAGATCGACGCTGTCGAAACCGTTCCTTTGGACGAGACGGATCAGTACCACCCGCGCCACAATGCCGAGCCCGCGGCGGTCTCCGAAGTACGTGAACCGCCGGCCCCAAGGTGGACTGAGGGCTCTCCGAGTTACACGGGTCGCCATCTCGCTCCGGAGGTCGACGCGGTGGAAGCCTCATCCGAGCTCAGCGAGCTTGTTGATGCCGGGACCGAGGTGATCGAGCCGGTCGTTGAGATCGAGCCGGTCGTTGGGATCGAGCCGGTCGTTGGGATCGAGCCGAACCCCGGGCCGCCCCCAGTCATCGTCCCCGCACCTCCTCCCGCGCGGATTGACGAGCCGGAAGTGCTCGAATTCGAAGGCGATGAGCTCCTCCCCGACGAGGGAACCTTCGACGATGATCCCGAGGATCTCGAGGGATTCGACGAACTCCCGGAGGGACCGCGCAAAGCCGCGCTCAGGAAGCGGCGTCGCCGGCAACGCGCGATCCAATTGGGTGGAACCGTCCTCGTTTCTCTGGCGCTGATAGTGACTGCAGTGCTCGTGGGGGCCGGGGTCAAGAAGGCAGCCGACGACGACCGGAAGCCGGCCAAAGTCGTGGGAGGAGGGGTCGCCGAGCCGGACAAGCCGATAACGACGCTGTTGTTCGGTACGAAGGAGACATCGCGAGGAGAACCATCCGACGCCCTGTGGCTGAGCCTCATAACCGTCGACCCCGAGATGGAAAAGGGTTCGATCGTCTACATCCCCGCGCACACCGCGGCCGAGGTTCCGGGACGCGGTCTTCAGGCACTTAGCGACGCTTACCGTTCCGGTGGGGTACCTCTCCTGCTCATCAGCGTGGAAAACCTCCTCGGCATCCCGATAGATCGATATGCCGAGCTGTCGGACAACGACGCTCGTGTTCTCTTTGATGCGACCGGACCGCTCTCGGTGAACGTTCCCCAAGAGGTCCGGGTGTCTCTAGGGAAAGAGCAGTCGCGAGTGGTCATGACCAGCGGCTTGCAGGAACTCAACTCCGCCTACCTGGTCAAACTGCTTTACCTCAGAGGAGAGGACGAAAGTGACGTTGGCCTCGGCTCTCGTCAGCTCGCGTTCTGGGACGCATTGCTGAGGGAGATCGACGACCCCGAGGATCTCGCTGCGGCAGTGAAGACTGCGGGGGCTGCCTTGTCGGAGTCCGACGCTTCCGCGGAACAACACGCTCGATTCTTTGCGGCGCTCGCCGCGTTTCCATCCGACAGCGTGGCTATCACCACATTGCCGGTGACGCCGGCCTCGGCCGGCGATAGCGAGTTGTATGGAACGGATGCCGACGAGATCTCGACCTTCCTGACCGAGGTTGTGGGCTCGAGAGGCACCACGGCCGAGCAGGTTCGGGTTCAGCTTCTCAACGGCAACGGCGTGCCGGGGCTGGGAAAGGAAGTGGCCGAGCGGCTCGTCGGGCAAGGATTCAGGATCATTCTTTCGGGCAACGCCCAACGTTTGAACTATCAGAAAACACTGATCGTTACCTACGACACTTCGGAGGCGGGGTTGGCCCTGGCAGAGCGTACTAAGGAGCTCCTAGGGGTGGGAGAAGTTCAGGTATCGCAACAATCGCAAGGTATCGTTGACCTAACCATTGTCGTAGGAAAGGACTACATAAGGGCTCATTGAGCCCAGCGTATGACTGCAGGCACCGATCTAGTTCTCAAAGCTGCTGAGGCGGCGTCCGACAAGAAGGCCGAACGCATCGTCATCCTCGACGTGTCCAAGCAGCTCGTCATCACCGATCATTTCCTTATATGCAGTGCCAAAAACGAACGGCAGGTCCGCACGATCGCCGATGAGGTCCAGAAACAACTGACCGAGATCGGCGAGAAGCCATTCCGCAGGGAAGGCGAGCGAGAGGGCAGATGGGTGCTCCTCGATTACGTCGACTTCGTGGTTCACGTATTCCACGAGGACGAGCGTGACTACTACGACCTCGAGAGGTTGTGGTCCGACGCTCAGGTGCTTCCCTTCGAGGAACGGCTGAACCGTGCGACTCGGGTAATGGAGGAAAACGATGAGCCAGCCGCGGCGGAGGCGACGTAGACGCAGACGGAGTACGTCTGGCGAACAAAGCCCCCGACAGCAACCAACAGAAAGATCCAACCCGCAAGGGCAGCAAAGCTCGGGCGACCAACGCGACCGCGATAAGGCGCGCAAATCACGTCGTCGGCGTAGGGGCCGCTCAGGCGGTGAGCGCTCGAAGTCGCCGCTCTTGTCCGAAGATCTCGTTCGCGCCTTGCCCAAGGAACGGCCCGAGACCCTCACGCTTCCGCCGGATGGAGCCATCCTCGAAGACGTGATCGGTGAACTCCAGTCCGTATGGGGCGTCCCTCAATATCCGCAGGAATACAGGATCACTGTGAAAGTCGCGGAGGAACGAGAAGCGCGATCCGAACCGGTCAGCCAGGAAGGATCACCTTCGCCTGGAGCGCCGCCACCTCCTTCGTCCACGGATGGACCTAAGCGTGAGAAGGCTCCGGCGGCGCCGATGCTGCGCGGACCGGACGATCCTCAGAGGGAGAAGGCTCCCGGTCGCAAACGGCGCCGGAGGCGACGCGGCCGCGGCGGCGGGGGAGCGCCCGGAGGCAACGGCGGTAGTGGAGGTAGTGGACCGAGCGCGACCTAGCGCGCGTCGAGCTCTTTGATCAGCTCGGCGACGCGGGACGCGATGTCGTCCCTGATCGCACGCACCACTTCCGGAGACTGTCCTTTCGGATCCTCGAGTTGCCAATCTTCCAGAGGGACCCTGAGAGCCGGACACGCCTCCTCGACATTGCACCCCATGCCGACCACGCGCTCCGCGCTGTCGGCCAGCTCGGCTGTTAAAAGCGTTCCGGGCCGGTCCGTCAGCTCGAGGCCGAGCTCGGCCATCGCAGCTACCACCTCGGGATGAGGGTGGTCGGCCGGGATGGTTCCGGCGCTGCGGGCCAAGTAGCGACCCTCAGACGCCTGTTCGAAGAGCGCCTCGGCCATGCGCGAACGCCCTGCGTTGTGTACGCAAACGAATAGCACGTACGGGTCGTCAGACACTTGGCCGCGATGCTTTCACGATCGCGCTGAACATCCCTTCGGCGACGGCGTGAGTGGGGGAGATCGATACGTCGATGAACCCGGCCTTGCGCAACCCGGTCTCGTACTCGGAGAAGGACAAAGCCCCGGCGATGCAGCCGACGTAACTTCCGCGCTCGGCCCGTTCGGCTGGCGTCAATGCATCCGACGAGACGACATCGCTGACTCCGACGCGACCACCGGGCCGCAAGACTCGGGCCATCTCGTCGAACACTTTCTGCTTGTCGGCAGAGAGGTTGATCACGCAGTTGGAGATGACGACGTCGACGGTGGAGTCGGGGAGTGGGACCTCCTCGATGTAGCCCTTGAGGAACTCGACGTTGGTAACGCCGGCTTTGGTTTGATTGCTGCGCGCGAGCTCGAGCATCTCGTCGGTCATGTCGAGTCCGTAAGCCTTGCCCTCCGGCCCCACGCGCTTCGCCGACAGCAGGACGTCGATGCCCCCGCCGGAGCCGAGGTCGAGGACCGTCTCTCCCGCGCGAAGGTCCGCGACCGCTGTCGGATTGCCACAGCCGAGGCTCGCTAGAACGGCTTCTTGGGGGAGATCCCCGCGCTCGATCTCGTTGTATAGCTTGGAACCGAACACCGGTGCATCGACGGCTTCGACGGCTGAGCCCCCGCAGCAACTGGAGTCACAGCACTCCGCGGCCTGCCCCGACTCGACCGAGCGTGCCGCCTCGGCGTAACGCTCGCGAACCTCTTCTCTGATCTCGGTCATACGACTACCTCCATCTTCATCACGTTGGACAACGTCTGCATCGCATTGCTATTGAGCGAGTAGTAGGCCCACGTCCCGCGCTGCTCGCGCTCGACGATCCCCGCGTCGAGCAGCTTCTTGAGGTGAAAGCTCACGGTGGGCTGCGAGATCCCGAGCCCTTCGTTCAATTCGCACACGCACACCGAGTCCGCGGCAGTCACGAGCTGATTCACGATCCGCACGCGGTGGGGGTCCGAGAGAGCCTTGAAGAGCTTGGCGGTGGCGGCGGCCTCATCGTTCGAAAGGTTCGAAGCCGAAACGGGGGCGCAGCAAGCGATCGGAAGTTCCATGGCCATAGCCCATCTCCTGTATCGACGTTTATCGATGCAGGCTAGGCCCTATATCGATATCTGTCAATACAACGAGTCGAGACCCGGCAGTTCGGGGGTGGAAGGCGCTTCGGACGGCCTGATCAAAGGATGCGATTCGACGACCTGAGAATCCCTGGACAGGAGGTAGGGAGCCGCCCATCTGATCCCTGATGCTTGTCCGTTTCGAGCGGGCTCGAGGCGCAGATGGGCACCTCTTGTGGGCACGTCTCCCACAGGGACCAGATACACCTCGGCTCGGTCGTGGCAGTACACGCCGAAAAAGTCCACGTCCTCGCGGTAATCCAAGAGCGAGGAGCGCCCGACACTATGGGTACGAAAAGGCCAGCGCGCCGTCGCGAACCCGACCACTCTTGCTCTGCACCTTTACCAGCCGGTTGGCTTCCTCGTAAGCGAGGTCGTAGCGGCGTGGTCCGAACGGGATCAACATCCGTTTGCCGGCCCCGGCTAGGGCGGCCAGGATTGCCGCCTCTGCTCGCTCTCCAATCTCCGAAGGCAACATGGGCTGGAGACTAGAGATCGGGTGTGACAAATCGGCCGGACCGTCGGCGAGGACGAACCTTTACACTGCCGACTTCGGGCCCGTAGCTCAATTGGTAGAGCGTCTGACTGGCAGTCAGGAGGTCGTCGGTTCGATTCCGACCGGGTCCACCACCACGTTTTATAGCTTCACACGATCAGGCCTTCGGTAGTCCGGCGAAGCGCGGCCGCACCTTCACGACCAGTAGCAGAACTATCGCCAACATGATGGCCATCGGGATAACGAATCCGGCTCCGACGATCACTGAGGTGAGAACGCCGGTGGCGACCGCGAGTGCGCGCTTCCAAGCCTTTTGAATGACCCCCGCTTTCGTGGGAACCGCACTGATCTCTGCGATCCCGACCGTGATCGTGCCAAGGTCGGTTAGGTCGCCGAGGTAGTTCAGGCGGCCTTTGATCTGCTCGATGTCCAACTGCACCCGCTGCAGTTCGCTCTGGACCTTTAGCGTGTCGGAAACGGAGACCGCGTCGTTCATCAGTCTCCGCAGAACGCGCTCCTGGGATTCGAGGTTCCGCAGACGGGCTTCGAGGTCGACGAACTCTTGAGAGACGTCGACGCCGGAGATGTTCTCGCTCTGGAGGTCACCGAGGTCGTGCAGATCAGCGAGCGCCGACTCGAAAGACTCGGCGGGGATGCGCAAGACGACGGAGCCACGCCCCCTCTCGCGGTCCGAGACATCTGTAGTCACGACGAAGCCTCCGTAACGCTCCGCGACCGACACTGCGTCTCGAACTGAATCCTTGAATTCGCCATCCGGAACTTCCACCGAGAGATCTGCGGTCTTGATCACCGACTGGCCGATGCCGGGAAGGGAGACCGAAGACGAAAGGTTGCTGGTTGAACTCTCGAGCGCGGGAGCACCGATCGGAACCGGCACGTCTCCCGCGGGGATCTCGCCCGACAGGCCCTTCAAAGAGTCACTCGACGCGCGGTGAGCCGCAGTGCCACCATCCCCGGTACTGCCTGAGGTGTCGGCCTCGCTCTGAGGGAGGGCCAGGTTGTCGGCCCCCGAGCACGCGCCGACCAAAGCCGACACAACCGCTAGAACCGCAAACCCCATCAAGAATCGTCGAGCTTTCATTGGAACCTCCTGGATCGTCCGCTTGCCCCTATGACGGGTAACAAGACCTCAGAGGTTCCCCGCACCTACGATTGGTTGATGAGACACCGGCGGATGGCTGCGTCGATTGCGCTGCTCACGGTTATCGTTACCGCTGCCTGTTCGAGCGACCCCGGCCCCCAACCCCTCGAGCCGTCGCCGGCGGTCGTGACCGAGACGCCATCCGGATCGCCAACCCCGTCCGCGAGCCAAACGCTGGAAGCGACGTGCGACGCCTCGGATCCAGCCCTCTTGAGCGGCCAAACCCAGGGACGCTTGACCGGCGACGTCGACGGAGACGGAACCGACGACGAGGTGAGCGTCGCGCTCGACCCCTCGGGCGAGCCGGGATGTCGCAGCTTCATCGTGGTCGAAACGTCAAGCGGGACGTTCGTCGCCCCCACCGACCCCGACGGATCGATGGCCGGGTTCGAGCCGCAGCTCCGAGCCCTCGTTCAAGCCGACGACCAACCGGGATCGGAGATAGTCGCGCAGGTCCTTGCCGGGGCCTCCACTCAGTTCATCGCGATGTTCACGCTCCACGATGGGGCGCTCGCCCGAGTCAGCGTGGAACCCGTCGGCGCGTTCGGCGATATCGCCGACCTCTTTCCCTACGGCGGAAGCGTCGGTCACATGGAGGCTTCGGACTGCGCCGCCGACGGCCGGATCGTCATCTCGGCCGCGACGCCCGCCGGGGGAAGCGGTGAACGCTACGAGGTACAGCGAGTCTTCCTCCGTTTCGAAGGCTCCGAGCTGATTCAGGACGAGGTCGAAAAGCAGGTCGTGTCGGTGTTCAAGATCGAAGAGTTGCCGGAGTATCGAAGCTCTCCCTTCGGCTCCTGCCCGACCTCGTAGGGTTCAGGCGTGGAACAGGAAGCTCCCGAGCGTTACGACCATCGCGCCGTCGAAGACCGCTGGACCGACGTCTGGGTCTCCGGGCGTTACTGGTCGGCACCCGACATCCCAGACCCCGCCAAGAAGATGTACGCCCTCACGATGTACCCGTACCCCTCCGGCGACATGCACATGGGCCACGTCGAGATCTTCTCGATCCACGACTCGATAGCCCGCTACAACAGGATGAAAGGGCGCGAGGTCCTGAGCCCGATCGGGTTCGACGCCTTCGGGCTCCCCGCGGAGAACGCGGCCATCAAGCGGGGCATCGATCCCAAAGAGTGGACCTACGCCAACATCGAGAAGCTCTACAACTCCGCCAAGCGGCTCGGCTGCTCGTTCGACTGGGAGCGAGTGATCCGAACCTGCGATCCCGAGTACTACAAGTGGAACCAGTGGTTCTTCCTGCGCTTCTACGAGCGCGGCCTCGCCTACAAGAAAGAGGCGCCCGTTAACTGGTGCCCCAAGGACAAGACCGTGCTCGCGAACGAGCAAGTCGTCGCCGGCAAGTGCGAGCGATGCGGCACGCCGGTCGTCAAGCGCAATCTCGCACAGTGGTTCTTCAAGATCACGGACTATGCCGACCGTTTGGTCGACGACCTCGAGCTCAACACAGGCTGGACCGAGCATCTGAAGATGCTGCAGCGCAACTGGATCGGCAGATCGTTCGGGGCCGAGGTCGAGTTCGTCATCGAAGGCGTCGACGACCCCGTGACCGTCTACACGACTCGCCCGGACACGCTGTGGGGAGCAACGTTCTTCGTGGTCGCCCCCGAACATCCTCTGGCCGACCAGATCGTCGCCGGGACCGAGTACGAAACCCAACTCCAGAAACTCCGAGATGAGGTCGCGAAGCTGACGGAGATCGATCGCACCTCGACCGACCGCGACAAGAAAGGCATCTTCCTCGGCAAGTACGCGACAAACCCGGTCAACGGCGAGCAGATCCCCGTCTGGGCGGCCGATTACGTCCTGATGGATTACGGCACCGGGGCGATCATGGCGGTGCCGGCCCACGATCAACGCGACTTCGAGTTCGCTCGTAAGTACGAGCTTCCGATCCGAGTGGTCATCGCTCCGGCCGGCGCGGACCTCGACCCCGACAAGATGACCGAGGCCCATGCGCACGACGGCGTGATGGTCAACAGCGATGGCTTCGACGGAACGCCTTCGACGGAGTCCGTCAAGAAGGTGACCGA
Source organism: Actinomycetota bacterium (assembly GCA_034663635.1). GTDB lineage: Bacteria > Actinomycetota > CADDZG01 > CADDZG01 > WHSQ01 > JAXDJH01. The sequence continues at coordinate 40,106 of JAXDJH010000005.1, forward strand.
GTGGCTCGAGTCCAAGGGCCTGGGTCGCCACGCTAAGAACTTCCGCATCCGCGACTGGTTGATCAGCCGTCAGCGCTACTGGGGCACGCCCATTCCCATCATCTTCTGCGATGACTGTGGTGAGGTCGCGGTCCCCGACGACCAACTTCCCGTCGTGCTGCCGGAAGGCGTTGACTTCACTCCCAAGGAAGGGCTGAGCCCTCTAGCCGCAGCGGAAGAGTGGGTGAACGTCCCGTGCCCGAAGTGCGGGAAGCCGGCGCGGCGCGAACCCGACACCATGGACACGTTCGTCGACTCGGCTTGGTACTACCACCGCTACACCGATCCTTTCAACGACGAGGTTCCGTTCGATGTGAAGAAGTCGGCAGCTTGGATGCCGATCGATCAATACTCGGGTGGCATCGAGCATGCGGTCCTGCACCTCATCTACGCGCGCTTCTTCCAGAAGGTGCTCGTGGATATGGGCATGGCCAAGGACCCCGAGCCGTTCCCTCATCTGCTCAACCAGGGAATCATCACGATGGGCGGCAAGCGGATGTCCAAGTCCCGCGGCAACATCGTCGAGCCGCAGGAGGCGTTCGAGCTCTACGGCTCCGACGCATTGCGACTGTTCATGTTGTTCTCCGGCCCCCCCGAAGCTCCCTACGACTGGCCCGAGGAAGGCGTCACCGCGATCGGGCGAGTTACCCACCCTTGGGTGCAACGCGTCTGGCGTCTATGCGAGGAAAGCCGAGACGCCGACGGCACGGGAGCCGAGGGCCCGGCTGAGGAAGCTCTCCGGAAGCAGATCCATCGAACCATCAAGGTGGTCACCGACGACTACGAGAGTTTCTCGTTCAACACGGCGATCGCGCGTCTGATGGAGCTCGTCAACGCGGCCTACAAGTACAAGGCCGACGGTGGCTCGCACGGCGATGTCCTCCGAGACCTCATCGACGCGCTATTGAAGCTCCTCGCTCCGATGGCTCCTTACATCACGGAGGAGCAGTGGACGAGGCTGGGCCACGAGAGCTCGATCCATTTCGAGCCGTGGCCCACCTACGACCCAGCACTCGCGACTGAGGAAAAGGTAACGATGGTCGTTCAGGTCAACGGCAAAGTTAGAGACACGATCGATGTCTCGCCCGACATCTCCGAAGACGATGCGGTGAAGCTCGCACTCGGCTCCGACAAAGTGAAGGCCGCCCTTAACGGCGGAGAACCCAGCCGTGTGATCACGAAACTCCCGAGGATGGTCTCGCTGGTCGCCTAGAAATTCTCCGGGCACCACGGGGCGCGCGAGGTCCAGAACAGCGAATCGGCCCGGTCGAGTGCTCCCGCGCTCACCTCTTCGACTCGCATGGCGCGGGCCAGCTGGTTGAAGGTGAACTCGCCGAGGTACACGGCGCCCAGTGCATTGACGTTCAGGCGCAAGTCGGCCTCCGCCTCGGTTGGCTCGGCCCCCGAGGAACTCACCCGGTAGCGACCTGAGTTCCATTCGCAGAAACCGTCCTCGACTTCGATAACGACTTCGGCCTCGCCACGAAGAGAACGTGACGAGAGCGCGGCAGCAACGTCGACCAACCGGATCCACAGACTCTCGGTCGAAGCCAAAGCGAGTCGACGAGGCTCCGACGTCATCAAGGTGAGAGGGGAGTCCGATGGCAGAAACGAGCCGCGCACGCGTTCGACCAGATCGACGCCGAAGACGAAGCGCCACATCTCTCGGGCGGCCAGCGGGGTCGCAGCCACGAGCTCTTCGACCTTGAGCCACATGTTCGACGTGCCGCCGTGGGTCCATTCGGGGTACACCCTGTAGAGCACGTAGGCCTCGTCGGTGCCTTCGATGCTGAGCACTGCGCAGGTGAGGTGGTCCTTGCCCCCCTGGGCCCTCGACCAGTCGGCCAGGGTGTGCCATTTCCACCAGTTCTCGTCGCGAGCGAGCATCCCGGGAACGTGTGGCCGGAGCTTCTCGTAGATCGATGGGACCACCTTCTCCGCTTCCTCCATCTGAATGATTCTCGTGTTGCCCACCGGGCCGTCGTCCTCGAGGAAACGGAATCTGTCGCGTTCGACATCCATGTGGCCTTCGTTCGCCCCGAGGCCGAAACCGAAGCGCTGGTAGATGCTCTCTTCGGAGGCCCATAGCGCGGCCAGAGGCTCACCGCGGTCGTGAGCATCATCGATCAAGGCACGCATCATCGATCGCATCAACCCTCGCCGCGTATGGCTCGGCTTGACGCTGACCATCGTTACACCGGCGCATCCGACCTCACCGCCGGGCACGGTCATCGTCAGAGTGAAGTTCCCCGAAGTTCCGACCATGTCGTCGCCGTCGAAGCAGCAGAACGTCCGCTTGATATCCAGGTTCTTACCGAACCGATTGAACTGATCCGGGTGAAGAGGGTTCCCGAACGCGCTAGTCAGGACCACCCCCATCTGGGGCAGTTCCTCCTGCGTGACGTTGCGGATGTCGATGCCCATCATGCGCAAGCTACTGCCTCAGGAGAGCTGTCCGACCGCAGCGGTGCAGAAAGCGCAACGCTTGGCGGCGACCGGGATGTTGCTGAGGCACTCGGGACAGGGTCTGGTAGTGCTCTCGACGTCGGGTTCCGTCTTGCGTCGAGCGGCCAGCATGTTCATCGGTTTGATAACGAACAAGAAGACCGCTATGGCTATCAGCAAGAACGAGATAAGGGAGTTCAGGAACTCGCCGTAGAGGATCGCACCATCGCCGGGGAGACCTATCTCGAGGTTCGAGAAATCGGCGTTGCCGGGGATCGCGACTATCGGGGTCAGGACGTTCGTCACGAGCGACGTGACGACTGCGCCGAAGGCCGCACCGATAACGACCGCGACGGCGAGGTCGACGACGTTCCCCCTGAGCACGAACGTCTTGAATTCCTTGAGCATGGGCCCTCCTTTGGTGGTCCGAACGGGCGCAGAGTAAGGGGCGTGAGTGCCGGGCGCCACAGCCACGACTGCCGAGCTGAGGTCGACTCGCCAGGTGGACGAAATCATCATCGACACAGGCTGGCGCTCTCGCATCCACTCGCTGACCGCGAGACGTCGTGATTCGTGGATGGTGATGGCGATCGTCGGCGCGACCGTTTGCATCGGCCTTCTCGTCTGGGGTCGACCCTCCGCCGCTCGCATCGCTCCGCCGGCCGAATCGCCCGCTTCCGCATCGCCCGGTTCCCCGCCCGCCCCGGCGGGGTCGACGGTCTTCGTCCATGTGGCGGGGGCCGTTAGGCGCCCCGGTCTCTACGAATTCCCGGTCGGAGCTCGAGTGGCCGATGCGATCGAGACTGCGGGCGGACCGCTCCGGGCCGGAGACGTCGATGCGATCAACCTCGCCGCGCTCCTGATAGACGGTTCGAAAGTCGAAGTTCCACGGTTCGGCGAAGCAATTCCCACCACCCCCGACGGAACCTCGGCCTCGTCCTCCGCCGCGGTCTCGCTCAATTCTGCAGATCAGACCGCTCTCGAGTCCGTTCCAGGGATCGGGCCCGTCACCGCGCTCGCGATCATCGCGGAGCGCGAGCAACTCGGCGGTTTCCAATCGATCGAGCAACTGCTCGAAGTTGATGGCATCGGTCCGTCGACGCTCGAATCGATCCGCCCCTACTTCTCTCTTTAAACCGGTCGGCTCCTTGGGCCCGACCGCACGCATCTGGCTCGCCGCAGCGGCACTGTCGTTCGGCTGTGCCTTCGGGGCTGGGTTGCCGATCCCCTTGATCGCGGCACTTTGTGGTGCCGGCATCAGTTTGCAGGGCCTGCGTCGACGAACCGGTCTCGCGGCGATCGGTCTCGTGATCGGTGCATTCGCTCTCGGTTCCTTCGACGCCGGTTTGCACGCGACCGAAGGAACCGAGCTGCAGCGTTCGGCGGCCAAGGTGCCTCGTTGCACCTTCGATGCAAAGGTTCTGGAGGACGCCGGGGGACTGGGGACCTTGATCGGGATCGAGTCCATCTCGTGCGATCGATCCATCGCCGGTCCGGGCGTCGCCATCGTTCGTGAGTCACCCGGGGACCCGGGGATGACGTTCACCGGCAACGCGCTCTTTCTTCCGCTAGGCCCGGAGTCGCTCGACAGGGTCCTTACACACATGGGCGTCCGTGCGCGCTTGTACGACCTCACCGTCCGCACGAGTCGACCGCCGACCGGCTGGCAGGCGATGGCGCGAACGATCCGTGAGTCGCTTATCGAATCGACTTCCGCGACGGATGGGGACGAAGCCGCACTTCTTCGGGGCTTGGCGATCGGCGACACGAGCGAGCTCGATGGACGCATCATCGAGGAGTTCCGCCGGTCGGGCCTGTCTCACATCGTCGCCGTCTCTGGAAGCAACGTCGCGATAGTTCTAGCGGCAGTGATGTTGCTGGTCGCCGCCGCGTCTCTGAGGCTTCGGATCGGGGCGGCCGCAGCAGGCCTGGCTCTTTTCGTGCTCGTCGTCGGCCCGGACCCCTCGGTCCTAAGAGCTGCTGCGATGGGAGGCATCGCTTTAGCGACACTGCTTTTTGGTTACCGGGCACGCCCGTTGAACGTTCTTGGACTCGCAGTGATCGCGATAGTCGGACTCCGCCCGGGAATCGTCTGGGCGCTTGGACTCCACCTCTCGCTCGCGGCAACTGCCGGATTGATCCTGTTCATGGCCCCCATCTCCCGCCGCCTTGAGTTCTTGCCCGGTCCGGTGGCGGCGATCGCGGCGGCGACCCTTGCCGCACAGATAGCCGTGGCGCCGATCCTGGCCGCTTCTTTCGGAGAGATCTCTGTGGTCGCTCCGCTCGCCAACCTCCTCGCGATCCCAGCCGTCGCTCCAGCCACGATCCTGTCGTTGATGTCGGCGGTCCTCGGTCTCGCCTGGCCGGCGGGCGGCCGCCTGCTGGCCGCGCTGGCTGCACCTTTCGCCCGCTGGATCCTTTGGGTGGCGCATCGTGCTGCGGGATGGGACCACGCAGTGCTTCCGATGCCGTGGCCTGTGACCGTTCTGGTCACGACCGCCGTCATAGCAGCGGCCTGGGTGACGCTTCGCCAGCCGGTACTGTCCGAGTCATGAGCGAGTTCCTGTGGATCCTCCACGACGAAGCTGGAGCTGATCTTCGACAAACCGACGCGTTCGCTTCGAAAGAAGAGGCCGAGGCCTGGATGGGCGCGGAATGGTCGGCCCTACTGGACGAGGGCGCGGAAAGCGTCTCGCTAGTTACCGACGGGGAAGTGCTCTACAAGATGAGCCTTCAAGAGGCGTGAGTTGAGCCATCCCATCTACGTCCTGACGGGCGAGGCGTTCCTGGCCGACGAAACTCTCGATCGTGTCCGCTCCGAGGAAAAGACCGAGGAACTTTCGGAGATCGTTCTCGACGCGACGGCCTCGACCCCCGAGCTTCTCGAAGCTGTGGGGACCGCTTCGCTTTTCGGCGACCGGCGTCTCGTTGTCGTCCGCGACGCGCAGGATCTCAAGAAAGACCAGATCGAATCGTTGTCGGCTTACCTCGAGTCGCCCAACCCCGACACGATCCTTGTCCTCCTCGCGTCGGGCAAGACGAAGCTGGATGCGACCGCGAAGAAGATCGGCGCGCTCGTCTCGCTCGAAGCCCCCAAGGGCCGCCGGCTCGTCGGATGGCTGCGGGAACGGGCTCGCGATCGCAAGCTCAAGCTCGACGATCGCGGGGGCTGGGCCCTCATCGACTCTGTTGGAACGGAACTTCGGGATCTCGACTCCGCGCTAGCTCAACTCTCCACGTCCAAAGGGGAGGGGGCATCCATCTCCCAGACGGACGTGCGACGGATGTTCCCGAGGCTGGCCGACGAGCGGTCCTTCGCGTTTACCGACGCGGTAGGCGAACGTCGCCTTAGCGATGCGATGACGGCTCTGCGTCGACTACTGGATCAGGGGGACGAGCCGCTTGCCGTGTTCGGAACGCTCGTCGCCCATCTCCGCCGGCTACTACGCGTTCGTCGCCTCGCTGATCACGGCTCGAGAGCGGTCGGAGAGGCCCTGGGCATGCCGGAATGGCGAGCCGAGAAGATGGCCAAGCAGTCGCGCTCCTACCGGGAGGAAGAGCTCGTCAGGGCGATGGGACTGATGGCGGATGCCGACATCGACATGAAGGGGGAGTTCCCCTCGCCTCAGGTCGCGCTCGAGCGCGCCGTGGTGAAGATCGTTACGGGAGAGGCCTAGCTGCTCAGCTTCTTCGCGAGGCGGGACTTCTTGCGAGCAGCAGTGTTCTTGTGGATGACGCCCTTCGAGGCGGCCTTGTCGAGCGCCCGAGCGGCTGCCTTGTAGCCCTCCTCGGTGCTGTCTTTGCTGAACTTCTTGATCTGGGTCTTGAGGGCCGAACGGGTGCTCTTGTTGCGCTCGTGGGCAACCTCGTTCTGGCGGTTCCGCTTGATCTGACTCTTGATGTTCGCCATGACTGAATAAAGCTCCTGACCTGGGGATTCGGTGCGCAAGAATAGCAGAAGGCCTCTATATCCTGCCTCCATGGAGCAAGCACATCAGCGGGCTATCGCGGTCATCGCCCACATCGACCACGGCAAGTCCACGCTCTCGGACCGGCTGCTGCAGCTCACCCACACCGTGTCCGACCGGGACATGACCGAGCAGTTCCTCGACCGGATGGACCTCGAGCGGGAACGGGGCATCACGATCAAGGCCGCTGCCGTTCGGATGGAATACAAGGCGAGCAACGGCGAGACGTACGAGGTCAACCTGATCGACACTCCGGGACACGTCGACTTCGGTTACGAGGTCTCCCGGTCACTGGCCGCTTGCGACGGAGTGCTCCTCCTCGTGGATGCGGCGCAGGGGATCGAAGCCCAGACGCTGACGAACCTCTATCTAGCGGTCGACGCGGGGCTGGAGATCATCCCCGTGCTCAACAAGATCGACCTTCCTGCGGCGCAGCCGGACAAATACGCCGAGGAGCTCTCTGCCCTTATCGGCAGCGATCCCTCAGACGTTTTCAGGATCTCGGCTAAGACGGGCGATGGAGTACCCGAGCTCCTCGAGGCGATCGTTGCGAAGGTGCCTCCGCCGAATGGCGACCCAAACGCACCTCTGCGCGCTCTCGTGTTCGACTCGATGTACGACTCGTACCGTGGCGTGATCCAGTACTTGCGCGTCATCGATGGCTCTCTCAGTACGCGCGAACCGATCAGGTTCATGGTCGCGGAGTACGACGCCGAAGCGGACGAGATCGGAGTCATGTCGCCAAACGCGAGGCCCGTCGATCGTCTCGATACCGGTGAGGTTGGCTATCTCATCGCCGGCATCAAAGAGGTAAGCATCGCAAAGGTTGGAGACACGATCACGTCCAAGAAGCACCCGGCCGAACGACCGCTGCCCGGCTACCGGGAGCCCAAGCCGATGGTGTTCGCCGGGATCTACCCGGTCGAAGGCGATGACTTCCCACTCCTGCGCGACGCGCTTGAGAAATTGAAGCTGAACGACGCGGCCCTCGTGTACGAGCCGGAATCGTCGACGGCCCTCGGTTTCGGATTCCGTTGCGGATTCCTAGGGCTGTTGCACATGGAGATAGTTCGGGAGCGCCTTGAGCGCGAGTTCGACCTTGAGCTGATCGCGACCGCCCCTTCCGTCGGTTACGAGATCCTCATGACCGACGGCAAGGTCAAGGTCATTCGCAATCCGACCGACATGCCGGACCCGGGACAGATCCAAGAGATCTACGAGCCGTATGTCTCGGTGATGATCGTTACACCGTCGGATTACGTCGGTACCGTGATGCAACTCTGCCAAGAGCGGCGCGGCGAGTTGAAGGAGATGCACTATCTGTCTCCTGAGAGGGTCGAGATCCGCTATCACATCCCTCTCGGCGAGATCATCTTCGACTTCTTCGATCAGCTGAAGAGCCGTACCAAGGGTTACGCGTCGCTCGATTACGAGCCCGTCGGCATGAACGAGTCCAACCTCGTGAGGGTGGACGTGCTGCTCAACAACCAGCCTGTCGATGCATTCTCGACGATCGTGCATCGAGACAAGGCCTACGACTACGGAAAGACGATGACCGAGCGCCTTCGGAAACTGATCCCGCGCCAGATGTTCGACGTTCCCATCCAGGCCGCGATCGGTTCTCGGGTCATCGCGCGAGAGACCGTCAAAGCGAAGCGCAAGGACGTCATCGCCAAGTGCTACGGCGGAGACATCACGCGCAAGCGCAAGCTCCTCGAGAAGCAGAAAGAGGGGAAGAAGCGCATGAAGAACATCGGCTCCGTCGAGATCCCGCAGGGTGCGTTCATCGAAGCCTTGCGCGTCGACTCCGACGCGGGAACGAAGTCATGAGTCTTGCTCCGGCTCTGACGCGCATCGACGGCTGGGTCGCCGATCCGGGCTTCGGCGTCTACGTCCACATCCCGTTCTGCGCTCACCGGTGCGGCTACTGCGACTTCAACACCTACGAGGGCCTCGACGCGCTCCACGAGCCTTACGTCGACGCTCTCGTGCGCGATATCGAACGGTGGGACGGGCCAACCGCACCGGCGACGTCGGTTTTCTTCGGCGGAGGCACGCCGACACTTTTGCCGCCAAAAGCCCTCGGACGGATCCTGAGCTCGGTTAGAGATCGGTTTGGGATCGTCGCCGGTTCGGAGACCACCGTCGAGGCGAATCCGGAGACGATTGACGAGGCGGTTCTCGAGGGCTTGCTCCAGGCGGGCTTCGACCGCATCTCGATGGGCGTTCAATCGCTGGCGCCGCGCGTCCTGGCCGGCCTCGAACGCAGACACACGGCCGGCAAAGCAGTGGAGGCCCTGGAGGCTGCCCGGCGAGCGGGATTCCGCTACGTCAACGGCGACCTGATCTACGGCTCCGTCTGGGAGACACCCGATGACCTGCGGCTATCGGTGGAGGGCCTGCTGGAAACGAGCGTCGATCACATCTCGGCCTATGCGCTCACGATCGAGGAGGGCACACCACTCTCGACATTGGTGAAGACCGGCCGCGTCACCGACGTCGACCCCGACGTTCAAGCGGAACGCTTCGAGCTCGTAGCGGACATGCTCGGCTCGGCGGGATACCGGCGCTACGAGATCTCCAACTGGGCCCGGGCGGGCCACGAATCGCAGCACAACCTTCTCTACTGGTGCGCCGGCGACTACCTCGGTTTCGGTGCCGGAGCGCATTCGCACATCGGTGGCCGCAGATCGTGGGCCACGCGGCTGCCGCGGGATTTCATCGACGCCGTGACGTCGGAAGTGTCGACCGAATCGGGGCATGAGGTACTTGCCAACGATGCAAGAGCAGGCGAAGCGCTAATGCTGGGCCTCAGATTGGTCGATGGAATCCCGACCGTGTCTTTCAACCAGAGGTTCGGCCCCTCGGGCCTCCAAACCCGCGAACAAGACATATCGGCCCTAGAATCGCTGGGGCTTTTGAATCGCGACGGATCGAGCGTGCGGCTGAGTGTCCAGGGCACACTGCTCGCCAACGAGGTCGTCGGCCGTCTCCTTTAACGATGGAGCGCGCAATGGCAGACGGACAGTCGCTGGGGAACGGTAGCGAGATCGAGCAGGGCGTGTTCGAAGGAGTCGTCGACGAGCGCCGCGCCGCCGATCTCATACACGACTTCGCCCCGATGCAGGAAGCGACCGATGTCGCGGGCCTCTTTGCCGGTCTCGCTCGGGCGGTTGTCGGAGCGGTTAGAGGAGACGCTTGCCTGATCTCGATTCTTTCTGAGGATGGCCACATCCTGCGAGACGTCGCGGCCAGCGTCCAGAGACCCGCGCGCCTCAACGTCGTGGCGGAGCAATACATCTTGAATGATTTCCCACTCACGAGGAGCGTCATCGAGAACCGTCATAGTGCCGAGATCTCGGTCAACGATCCCGATGGAGATGCAGCCGAGATCGAGAATCTCAAGGAGCTTGGGTTCGACCGTCTCCTCATGTCCCCTCTCGTGGTCGAGAACGAGGTCATCGGGACAGTCGAGTGCTACAGGAAGGTGGATAGAGCTTTCCGTCAGAACGACCCGAATGAGATCGAAGTGCTAACCGCATTCGCCGGCTCGGCCTACTCGAGGATCCAGCTCGCGGAGAAGCTCGAAGAGCACTACACGATGACGATGGAAGCCCTCACGTCGGCTCTGGAAGCGCGCGACCCGTACACCGAGGCCCATACATCTCGCATCAAAGAGCTTGCCGTCGGTCTCGCGATAGCCATGCAGGTGCCTGAGGAGATCCTGAAGTCCGTCCGACTCGGATCGATCCTCCACGACGTCGGCAAGATCGGAGTGTCGGATTCCATCCTTTTGAAAGCCGGTCCCTTGACCGACGAGGAATGGGAGACGATGCGCGCCCATCCCGAGATCGGCGAACGGATGCTGCAGGGCATCGAATTCCTTCGGCCTGCCATGCCGGTCATCCGCCACCACCACGAGAGGTGGGACGGCATGGGCTACCCCGATCGTCTGGAGGCCGAGGACATCCCGCTAGCCGCGAGGATAGTGGCCGTGTGTGACGCTTACGACGCGATGACGACCGACCGCCCCTACCGCAAAGGGATGTCTCACGAGGCGGCCTGCGAGGAACTCATCAAATGCGCAGGCAAGCAGCACGATCCGATGTGCACCAGCCTTCTCATCGACGTTGTGAGCCACTTGGGCGACGATTCGATCGAGGAGAGGTTCGTCCGCTACTCCGCCTAACCCCAGTCTGGGGTTCGGGACCAGCCGTCTACCACTTGGCCTTCGCCGCCGGCCGCTGAATAGGGGAGCCCCTCGGCCGACCAGCGAGCCATGCCTCCTTCGAGGTTGTGCGCGTCGTAACCGGCTGCTTGCAGGAACCGCGCTGCGAGCTCGCTGCGCTGGCCTATCTGACATACCGCGATGACGGGCACAGCCCGGTCGAGCTCTGCGAATCGTTCGGGCAGATCCAGCAGCGGGATGTGAACGGACCCCTCGATGTGGCCCGCTTGGAACTCGTAAGCCTCGCGGACGTCGACGAACTGCGCGCTTCCGATCTGAGATTCGGCCTGCTTCGGGTCCATGGGGTCCCAAGTTAACGCGGCCGGTGTAAAGATTGAGACATGGCGTATCTCGGCAACCTCATCTGCGAGGACTGCGGGCTGACTTTCACAGCCCGATGGGGCTCCTTCGAGGGTGCCGACGAATACCGCTGCGACAACGACCATGTCCTTCACGTCCATCCGGAAACCGGAACGGTCCTGGCGGTCGACGGCGATGTGGCGGATGGACGAACGCTGGTCGAGCTGCACGGCAGGTGTCCCCGCTGCGAGACCGAGCTCGCCACGGGCCTTCTGCCCGCCTGTCCGGTCTGCTACGGCCGCGACCATCAGGTGGTTCTGGCCGGCACCCTCGGTTAGCACTCTCCCGTCTGGAGTGCCAAAAACCCGCCCTTGCGGGGGTACCATCAAGGCATGGCCGTCGACGAAAACCTGGGTGAGCGCCGCTCCGAAGTCTTGCGGGCGATCGTGTCTCACTACGTGAATTCCGGCGAGCCGGTCGGATCCAAGACGCTGGTCGAAAGGTTCAACCTCGGCGTCTCCTCGGCAACCGTGCGAAACGAGATGGGGGCCCTCGAGGACTCCGGCTACATCTATCAACCTCACACATCCGCCGGACGAGTCCCGACGGACGCCGGCTACCGCTACTTCGTCGACTCGAGTGGCGAAACGAAGCTTCCGAAGCGTGAGGCCGCACTGATCCGGCGCTTCTTTGGGGAGCCGCGTTACGAGCTCGAAGAATCGCTGCGCCAAACCGCAGGCCTGCTTTCGAGCCTCACCGATCATGCTGCCGTCGTCTTCGCTCCCGTTCTCGAGAGGAGCGTCATCCGCCATGTCGAGCTCGTGCCGCTGTCGGGACAGCGAGCCATGGTCGTGGTCGTCGCCAACACAGGCCGGGTGGAGAACCACATCGTGCCCGTCACCATCGACGAGGTCCAACTGGATCGAGCTGCCGAGATGATGAACCGGCTCGTGATCGACCAGCCGTTGGAAAGCGCCGGTACCGCCCTTTTGCGCGAGCTCGAACGTTTCCCACTCGAACTCCGTGATGCTGCCACTGCGGTGGCAACGACGTTGGATCGGGAACTCACGGACCCCAACAGCGAGCGCGTATTCCTCGATGGAGCGTCGAACATCCTGCGCGAGGAGAAGGCGTCCGATCTTGAAACCGTGCGGCAAGTGATCGGCGCGCTCGAGCACAGACGTCTGCTACTCGAGGTTCTGGCCGATGCTCTCTCCAGCAGCTCGGTCTCGGTGCGTATCGGGTCCGAGAACTCGCTTGAGGAGATGCAGTCGATCACGGTGATCACGGCCCCCTACGGAACCGACGATGAGCCGATCGGTTCGCTTGGGATCGTGGGCCCGACGCGCATGGACTACAAACGCACGATCGCAGCGGTCCACGAGGTCGCCTCCAGTCTCGGCCACATGCTCGGCGAGCTCGGCCTCTAGCACCCGTCGTCAGATGCCGGATCACTACGAAACTCTTGGAGTAAGCAGGGACGCCTCGGCGGATGAACTCAAGGGCGCGTACCGGGCCATGGCGCGCAAGTTCCATCCCGACGCCAATCCTGACAACCCAGAGGCGGCCGAGCACTTCAAAGAGGTCAACCTCGCTTACGAGGTCCTTTCGGATCCGCAGAAGCGTCAGCACTACGACAATTTCGGAGACGACAGATTCGGAGCGACCGGCTTCTCGGACTTCGGCGGCATCTCCGATCTTTTCTCGACGTTCTTCGGCGGCGGTCAACGCCAGGCATCGCGCGGCCCGGCCCGAGGCGCGGACGTTCTTGCCGAGGTCGGGATCATTCTCGAGGAAGCAGCAACCGGAGTAGACCGCGAGGTCGAGCTCGAGACCTTGATCGAGTGCGAGGAATGTCACGGCAGCGGAGCGGCACCCGGCACGTTCCCAACGAGATGCTCTGACTGTGGCGGAACCGGCGAGTCGCGCCAAGTGCGCAGAACCGTTTTCGGGAACGTCATGACGGCTACTACGTGTCCCACTTGCGGGGGCCGAGGTGAGGAGATCTCGACCCCCTGCGGGCATTGTTCTGGAGCAGGCCGGGTCAGAGAGCGCGGCTTGCTCACCGTGCACGTTCCACCCGGCGTGGACGACGGGGCCCAGCTGCGAGTGACGGGTCGAGGACAAGCGGGGGTGCGCGGCGGACGATCGGGCGACCTCTACGTCGTCGTGAACGTGGCCCCACATCCTGTTTTCCGCCGAGCGGGAAACGATCTCGCGTGCGAAGTCCCCGTGCCGATGACGGTTGCTGCTCTCGGCGGAAAGGTCGCGGTCGCAACGCTAGACGGCGAAGAGGAGATAACCATCCGACCGGGCACTCAGTCCGGCGAGGTCGTTCGGCTTCGAGGAAAGGGCATGCCTCGCGTCGGGGGCGGCGGCAGCCGAGGTGAATTGGTGGCACTGCTCAAGGTGGAGACGCCGACCGAACTCGGCGAGGAGGAAACAGAACTCCTCGAACGCTTCGCGAAACTGCGGGACGAGACCGTTGGGGGCCGAGGCCTGTTCGACAAGATCAAAGAGGCATTCCAGTAGTGATGGCGCAGGCGCCGTGGTTCTACGCGCCGCCCGAGCTGTGGAGTGCCGACTCCGTGACGCTTCCCCCCGACGAGTCCCATCACGCGACGAAGGTGATGAGGGTCGCTCCTCCGGACGTGATCACGGTGACGAATGGGCGCGGGCTCGTGGCGCGCTGTGCTGTCACTTCCACGCAAGGACCTTCGCTAGCAGCCGACGTTCTCGAGCGAGAGGAGCGCAGGGCTCTACGTCCCCAGATCGCCGTCTACCAGGGGGCCGCGAAGGGACAGAAGACCGACTACGTGGTCGAGACCCTTGCAGAGCTTGGAGCCGCCGAGACGTGGGTGTTCGAATCCGAGCGCGCGGTGGCGAAGTGGGACAAGGCGAAGCAGGATCGCTTGGCCGATCGGTGGGCGAACCTCGCACGGTCGGCAGCGAAGCAGTCTCGAAACCCGTACTCGATGAAAACGGGAAGCGCCGTGTCCTGGGTCGAGCTCGTGCGCCGGATAGCGAAGGAGCCTCTAGCGATCGTGCTTTGGGAAGAAGCATCCTTGCCTCTTCGGACGGCTCTGACGGGTGCGAGCGACAGACTCGCTCTCGTCGTCGGCCCCGAAGGGGGCCTTACGCGTTCCGAAGCGGAGGCCCTCGCGGATGCCGGCGCTCAACTCGTTTCTCTCGGCCCCCGCATCTTGCGTACGGAGAACGCGGCCCCAGTGACGGTGTCCGCTCTTCTCTACCACTACGGACTTATTGGGTGAGCATCGTCGCTTGGGGTCGGTCGGGATGAGCTTTGCCGTCGAGTTCCCCCCGCGCGACGAGTTTGAGAACCAGCGGAGTCGCGGTTTCCTCTAGCTCCTCGATAGTTGGGGGGAGGGGGAGTGTCAGTTCGGCCGTTCCATGCTCCCAAGGTCCCTGTCGCGCTCCGAATCCCCGAAGCACCGCGAGCATGGGCGCGTTCTCGCCAACTACCCAAGCGCGGAACGCACGAACGTTCCTTTCGATGGCCTCGCGGGCGAGCACGTAGAGGAGCGTCTTTCCGACGCCCATGTTCTGGAACTCATCCAGGACCGTCACGGCCCCTTCGGCAACGTCGCGTTCGTCCGGTAGGCGGACCCACCGCGCGACTCCGACGCCCTCTCCCGTATCCGCCAGCAGGACGAGATAGGCCACGTGGTTCTCGCCGTCGACCTCCGTGAGATACCGAAGGTCGCTATCGGAAAGGTGGTCGATCTGGTGGAAGAAGCGGCGATAGCGGGACTCGGGCGACAAGCGCTCGAGTCCCTGCTTCAGCAACTCCTTGTCGCTGGGACGTATCGGTCGGATGAGGAGAGCCCGTCCGTCGGGCAGGCTCGACTCGAAGTCCACGGGAGCGACCGTATCCTCAAGGAATGTCGCCGAAAGTCGCGTTCTCCACGCTTGGCTGCCGCCTGAATCAGGCGGAGTCTGACTCGATGGCCGAGGATCTCGCCGGTCGTGGCCTCGTCGCGGCCTCGCACGGTGATGAGCCGGACGTGGTCGTCATCAATACCTGCACGGTCACGCGGGAGGCGACCAAGGCATCGCGGATGGCCATCCGGCGCGCGATCAAGAACCATCCCGACGCGAAGGTGGTCGTGACGGGCTGTTACGCGGTTTCCGATCCCGACGAGGTGGCGGCGATCGACGGCGTGGATGTGATCGTCGACAACAACGACAAGGAGAAGCTCGCCGAGGTCTTGGGGGCCGGGGGGCCGGTCGCTCCGTTGCTGCAGATCGGGGGACTCTCTCGTTCGACCGAGCGACTGCCATATCGGGTGCGCTCGAACCTGAAGGTCCAGACCGGCTGCGATGAGTGGTGTTCCTTCTGCATCATCCCCACGACGCGCGGCCCCCTCAGATCGTTCGAGGAAGCAGACCTCGTAGCGGAAACGAAAGCGCGAGTTGTTGCGGGGGCGCGAGAGATCGTCCTGACCGGAGTGCACCTCGGCAAGTACACCTACGACACGGGCGGCGACGAGTCTCGCCTCATCGCTTTGTTCGAGAGCCTCCTCGCGATCCCGGACGTCTGGCGTCTCAGGCTCTCCTCGATCCTGTCGCAACACCTGACCGACGACGTACTCGCATTCATGGGGGCCGAGCCGCGCATTTGCCGGCATCTTCACGTGCCGCTTCAATCCGGTGACGACGGGATCCTCAAGGCCATGAACCGGCCCTACGACGTCGCCGGTTACCGCGACGCGGTTATCCGGGCGCAGCAGGCTCTTCCCGGCCTCGCCCTCGCCACGGACATCATCGTCGGCTTCCCCGGCGAGTCGGACGAGGCGTTCGAAGAGACCATGGCTCTCGTCGACGAGATCCGTTTCTCAAAGCTTCACGTCTTCCGCTTCTCGGCGCGGCACGACACCGCGGCAGCGAACATGCCCGACGACGTCCATCCGCAGCTCAAGAAAGAGCGCTCCAAGCGATTGATCGATCTCGGCAACACGATCCGGGCCGAGTTCCTCAACTCACACCTCGGTCGACCCCTCGAAGTCCTCGTCGAGGACGAGCGTGAGGTCG
Organism: Actinomycetota bacterium; assembly: GCA_034663635.1. Taxonomy (GTDB): domain Bacteria; phylum Actinomycetota; class CADDZG01; order CADDZG01; family WHSQ01; genus JAXDJH01. Next base: position 56,138 of record JAXDJH010000005.1, read on the forward strand.
ACGGCATCTCCGTCTGCTCGGGCCAGACCGACGATTACGTCCGGTGCTGGTTTGAGGGTGAAGGGCTCCTGGGCACGATGGTCGAGATCGAGGGGGACGAAGTGCGTGCCGACGGGATCCGCGGAGGGCGGGTGCTGACGACCATCAGGAGGTAAGAGTGCCGGATTGTCTGTTCTGCAAGATCGCGTCCAAGGAACTCGAGTCCGACATCGTCCATGAGTCCTCAGAGGTGATCGCGTTCCGCGATATCAACCCTGCGGCTCCAACGCACGTCCTGGTGATCCCGAAGCGCCACATCGCGTCGGCGGCCGATCTCGGCCCCGAGGACGCGGACGTTCTGGCCGACCTTTTCGCATCGCTCGGGTCGATCGCGGAGCAAGCGAACCTAGCCAACGGCTGGAGGGTCGTGACCAACGTCGGCTCAGACGCCGGACAGAGCGTCCACCACCTGCACTTCCACCTGTTGGGCGGGCGCTCCATGGCCTGGCCGCCGGGCTAGTGGGGGGGCCGGCGACCCCCTCCGGTTAAGCTGGATCGGCGAATAGATGACTACAACCACGCAGGTCAAGATCCTCGTCCCCGGGCATCACGACATGATCCAGCTCGTCGGGCAGAGGGATGAGCTCCTCAAGATCATCGAGGGCGCTTTTGCGACGCGCATCCTCGTCCGTGGCAACGAGATCATCCTCACCGGCGAATCCAAGGAGACCGAACGCGTCTCCAAGCTCTTCGAAGAGCTCATCAATCTCATGGAGCGCGGCCAGATCCTCACGTCCGAGGCGGTCGGCCGCTCGATCGAGATGATCAAGGGCGATACCGGAAGCCCTTCCGACGTTCTCGGAGACACGGTAGTCGTGACCCAAAGCGGCAAGCCGATCCGGCCCAAGACCGTGGGTCAGAAGGGCTACGTCGACTCGATCCGCAACAACACGCTCGTATTCGGGATCGGCCCCGCCGGCAGCGGTAAGACCTATCTGGCCGTGGCGATGGCGATACAGGCTCTGAAACAGGGCCAGGTCTCTCGCATCGTGTTGACCCGTCCTGCGGTCGAGGCCGGCGAGCGACTCGGGTTCCTCCCTGGGGACCTGGCCGCCAAGATCGATCCCTATTTGCGCCCGCTTTACGACGCGCTCTACGAGATGCTCGATCCTGAGACCTTCAAGCGATACGTCGAGCGGGGGACCATCGAGATCGCGCCGCTCGCGTTCATGCGGGGCCGCACGCTCAACGACTCGTTCATCATCCTTGACGAAGCTCAGAACACGACGCCCGAACAGATGAAGATGTTCCTGACGCGTTTGGGCTTCGGTTCGAAAGCAGTTGTCACGGGCGATGTGACGCAGATCGACCTTCCGGCCGGCGCGCGCTCCGGACTGGTGATCATCGAAGAGGTCCTACAGAACATCATCGGCGTTTCTTTCATGCACCTGACCGCCCGCGATGTGGTCCGACATAAGTTGGTTCAAGAGATCGTCGAGGCTTACCGGATCTACTCCGAGCTCGCCACGAAGAATCAAGCGATCTAGTCCGAATGGACGTCTTCGTAGCGAACGAGCAGCAACTTCCGGTTGACGAGACCCGCCTCTCGACGCTTGCCCGACACACCCTTCGCTGCGAAGACGTAGACGACGGCGCGGAGTTATCGGTGCTCCTCATCGGAGCCGACCACATCAGGAAACTCAACCAGCGATTCGCGGGGGATGACTACGCGACCGACGTCCTCTCGTTCCCCATGATGGAGGAAGACGAGGACATCGAACTCATCCTCGGCGATGTCGTCATCTGTCCTTCGGTCGCCGATTCGAACGCTGCGAAGTTGGGCCACGACCTCGCCTCGGAACTCGATACCTTGCTCGTGCACGGCACATTGCATCTCTTGGGCTACGACCATCAAGGTATCGAGGACAAGGCCAAGATGGAGGAGCGGCAGCGCGAGATCATCGCGTCCTTCGATCCGGCGCAGATCGCATGACCGAGCTTCTCGAGCTGGGGGTCATCATCGTTCTGCTTGTCGTCGCTGGATTCTTCGCGATGGCTGAAACCGCGATCAGCCGTGTGGGACGGGCCAAGGCTCACCATTTGGCGCAGGAGAAGCGAAGCGGGGCCGAGGTACTGGTGAAGATCGTCGAGGACCCGGCCCCCTACCTCAGCGTCGTGCTGCTCTTGACCTTGATGGCTCACATCACCGGCACCGTTCTCGCCACCGAGATGGCCATCGATCACTTTGGGGCCTCCGGCGAGGCGATCGCGACCGTCGCCATGACTTTCTCGATCTTCGTCTTCGCCGAGGTGGTGCCGAAGACCTACACCGTGCAAAGGACGGAGCGAGCGGCTCTCTTGGTGGCTCGACCGGTCTTCTGGCTCGGCCGGCTCGGCCGACCTCTAAGTCTCGTGCTCATAAAGCTCGCGAACTCCGTCATGTTGCTGCTGCCCGGCAAGGGCCTCCCAAAGGGTCCGTTCGTCACCGAGGACGAGATCCGCCACCTCGTCGATGTCGCTGAAGAGGAAGACGAGATCGAGGAGGAAGAGCGCGAGCTCATCCACTCCGTCTTCGAGTTCGGAGACACGGTGGTTAGAGAGGTGATGGTGCCTCGACCGGACATGGTTTCTCTGCCGGCCGACGCGCCGTTGGACGAGGCTCTGAAAGTCATCATCGACGCCGGGTATTCGCGGATCCCCCTGTACGAAGGCGACAACGACAACATCGTCGGCGTGCTCTATGCGAAGGATCTGCTCAAACGCGTCCATGAGGGCGGGGAGGACATCAAAGCGCAGGATCTCGCGCGGCCCCCAACCTTCGTTCCCGAAACCAAGAAGGTCGCCGAGCTTTTGCGTGAGATGCAGGACCAGCGGGTCCACATGGCGATCGTCGTGGATGAGTACGGAGGGACCGCGGGTCTCGTCACGATCGAAGACCTGATCGAGGAGATAGTCGGCGAGATCGTCGACGAGTACGACAAGGAAGAGCCGCTCGTCGAGCCGATCGACGAGAACACCATCAGGGTCGACGCGAAGATGCCCATCGACGAGGTGAACGAGCTCCTCAACGCGGACCTTCCGCACGAAGAGTGGGACACGGTCGGCGGCCTCGTCTTCGGCTTGACCGGCCGAGTGCCGATCCCGGGCGAGATGGTGAAGTTCGATTCACTCGAGTTCATCACCGAACGTGTAGTGGGACGACGCATCCAGAAGGTTGTCATCAAAAAGGTGCCGCGCGCGCTAGAGCCGGCCGAGGGATGAACGAGCCGGTTTTCCGCTCGGGCTTCGTCGCTGTGGTCGGCCGCCCCAACGTCGGCAAGTCCACCCTGGTGAATGCGATGGTCGGAGACAAAGTGGCGATCACTTCCGATAAACCCCAGACGACCCGTGCTGCCATCCGAGGCGTCATGAACGACGAGAACGTTCAAGTCGTCCTCGTTGACACTCCCGGGTACCACAAGCCGCGCACCCTTCTGGGATCGCGCCTCAACGACGTTGTGAGAGAGGCCTGGTCGGATGTCGACCTCGCGTTGTTCGTGGTCGACGGCAAGAGCGGAGTGGGGCGAGGTGACGCCAAGGTCGCGTCCGACCTCGCCCTCGCAGAAGTACCGGTGATGTCGGTGGTCAACAAGATCGACGCGATGAAGCCTCACGAGATCGCGCTCGCGCTGACGGGCGTTTCGAACCTCGGCGACTACGAGGAATTCGTGCCCGTCTCAGCCAAGAGTGGCGATGGCGTCGACCTGCTGCATTCGCTCGTCGCTGCCCGGATGCCCGAAGGGCCGATGTACTACCCACCCGGACAGAGGACGGACCAGCCGCCGCCGCTGTTCATCGCCGAGCTCGTGCGGGAGAAGTTGCTCAAGCGAACCCGCGAAGAGGTACCTCACTCCATCGCCGTCGTGACGGAAGACATGGAGGAAAGAGAGGATGGGCTCCTCGAGATCCGCGCCACCATCTACGTCGAGCGCGAGTCTCAGAAGGCCATCGTGGTCGGCAAGGGTGGCGAGATCATCAAGGCCGTCGGAACCGAGGCCAGAGAGGAGATCGAAACGTTGTTCGGCCAACGCGTGTTCCTCGATCTCCGCGCGAAGGTCGAGAAGGACTGGCAACGACGGAGCGGGTCACTCGAACGGCTTGGGTTCACCGGCTGATGGCGCGATCTCCCGCTTACGAGGTTAGAGACCTGCGAAAGGTCTACCCCTCGCCTCCCGTTATCGCGAACGACGGCATCACCTTCACGGTGTCGCCGGGCGAGGCGTTCGGACTGCTCGGGCCGAACGGCGCCGGGAAGACCACTTTGGTTAGGCAGCTCGTTGGGCTCATGAGGCCGACGTCGGGCGAGATAAAGCTCTTTGGGGAGCCGATCAGAAAAGGGCGGCGAACCGATCCGAGGCTCGGCCGCACCGTCGCCTATCTGCCTCAGGGTTCCCTCGCGCAAGGCGACTGGAAGGTCGCGGAGGCCATCTCGTGGACCGGGCGCCTTCGGGGCTGCTCGGCCCCCACCGCGCGTCGCGAGACCGAAGATCTGCTGCGCGATCTCGAGCTCACCTCTCTGGCCGATAGACAGCTCCGCAAGCTGTCCGGGGGACAGCGACGACTGGTTCAGATCGGGATGACCCTTGTCGGCCGGCTGCCGGTTCTCATCTTGGACGAGCCCACAACCGATATCGATCCGGTGCTACGACGCAGGATCTGGTCTCTCATCTCGGATAGGGCAAAGGGCGGCGCGTCCGTGATCCTCGTAACGCACGACGTCGCGGAGGCCGAGCATGCGCTCGATCGGGTCGCGATCCTCGATCGCGGTCGAATGGTGGCCGTTGGCACGCCTGCCGAGCTCAAGTCTTCACTCGCACATCGAACGCGCCTCGAGGTGGTCGTCGCCGAAGAGCGTGCGGCCGACCCCTACGAGATAGCCGCGCTGATCGGCTCACGCGCCAAGGTCGAGGGCCGGCGCGTCAGTGGCTGGGTCCCGGCAGACGAGGCCGTTCGCATCCTCGAGAAGGTTGTGGCGGAAGCAACCCCGGCAGGGCTCGAGGACGTGAGGCTCGTGACGCCGACATTGGAAGACGTGTATCTCGAGACGGCCGGCCGAGGGTTCGAAGCGGAAGCGGAGACCGAATGATCAAGGCCCGCACGCAACGTTTCAAGATCCTGATGGCGATGCAGATGGCGCGGTTGAGGACGTCGTGGCGTCCGTATCTGATCGTCTCCTCGGTGATGCCGCTCGGGATAGCCGTGTTGATGCGGGCGGTGATGTCGGATGCTCAAGTCGACAAGTTCGGCGAACAGATAGTCGCGGGTTCGGTAGTGCTTGCTATCGCGATGACGGCGGTCGTGATGCTCGCCCAGAGGATGGCCAACCTCAAAGAGACCGCTGCGCTCGACTATTACGAGACGTTGCCGGTATCTCGAGTCGGTTTGGTCGGGGCCGTTCTCCTGTCCTTCGCCGTTTTCTCGCTTCCCGGTACCTTGATCGTTCTCGTGCTCGGCTCGGCGATGTTCGATCTGTCTCTGCACGCGCTGTGGGCAGCTATCCCGGTTTGGGCGTTGGGCTCGTTCGCTCTAGCCGGTTTGGGGGTTCTCATCGGATTCCGAGCTCCAGACGAGCAACTCGCCGGCATGTACTCGAACCTCGCCATGATGGCTGTGCTTTTCCTCGGGATCCTTCCTGCCGCGAAGCTTCCAGGATGGCTTGCCTCTCTTCGCGTCGTGCTTCCCTCCACCTACGCGGTTAACGCACTGAAGCCTGGACTGGAAGGTTCGGTGGGCGTCGACGTGGTTTCCGATCTGATCGTCCTGGCGGGATTCGGCGCGTTATTCTTCTGGGCCGTGGCCGGCCCGTTGTGGCCCGATAAGGAGTGAGATGCCCCAAGCAACCGTGAAGGCCTACGACTCGATCACACGCACCGGCGTGCTCGTCGCCGACGACGGCCAGACGACGTTCGAGATCGATGGAGCGGCCCTAGATTCGGGGATGTTCAGGTTCCTTCGGCCCGGACAGAGGGTCACGTTCGACCTCCAGGAGGAGGGCGGAACCACCCGGATCCGCAATCTCCGCATCGGCATCGCCTGAAAGACACGGACTCTCACGACCCGGCTCTAACCTGTTGGTATGCCCGGGATATACAAGGACGAAGGCGTCGTCCTAAAGACGATCAAGCTCGGCGAGGCCGATCGAATCGTCACGCTCTTCACCCGTAACAACGGGAAGGTGCGGGCCGTCGCCAAGGGGATCCGCAAGACGAAGAGCCGCTTCGGGGCGCGCCTCGAGCCGCTTACCCGGGCCGACCTGATCATCTATCGCGGGAGGAATCTCGACACGATCACGGGCGTCGACATCATCACGAGCTTCGACGAGCTTCGCCGTGACTACGTGTCATTGACCTCGGGAGCCGCGCTCGTCGACATGGTCGAGAAGATCACTCCAGATCGTGAGAAGGCTCTGTCGGTCTATGCGCTGCTGGTGGGTGGACTTCAGGCTCTCGCTTCGGGCAAACCCAACGTGGTGCCTTCGTTCATCGTGAAACTGCTCTCGGTCTCCGGCTATCACCCCCAACTCACCGTTTGTTCGGGCTGCGGCGAGGAAGCGGGGCTCGTCGGATTTAGCTCCGCACTCGGGGGGGCCGTGTGCAACGACTGCTGGCGCGGGGATCGGGAATCGATCCGCATGTCGGTGGAACACATCGCGCTGCTCGCTCATCTGTTGCGGTCCGAGTTCGGACAGGTCTCCGACGCGCAAGCGACGTTCGAGATGACGCAGGCGTTACGACGCTATGCGGAGTATCACCTCGAGCGACCGCTGCGGAGCCTGCACGTAGCGGCATCCTGATGGCCGAAGGCTCCGTTCCTCAACACGTCGCGATCATCATGGACGGCAACGGCCGCTGGGCCGAACAACAGGGCCTTCCGCGCACTCAGGGACACGAAGCGGGAGAGCGAGCGCTCTTCGATGTCGTAGAGGGCGCGCTGGAGGTCGGCGTTCGATACCTATCCGTGTACGCGTTCTCGACCGAGAACTGGGGCCGGCCCCAAGACGAGGTCGAGTTCCTCCTCAATTTCAATCGCCGCCTCCTTCGGCAAAGGCGCGACGACATGTTGGAGCGGGGAGTCCGTATCCGGCGCATCGGACGGCGAGACCCGGTCCCGCAGGATGTTCTGGACGAGTTCGACGAGGCCGAGCGCATCACCGCCGACTGCTCGCGACTCGATCTGATGGTGTGCTTCAACTATGGGGGCCGAGCCGAGCTCGAGGACGCGGCCGCCGCCGGTTCCATCCCCGACAACCTCTATGCACCAGATGTGCCCGACGTCGATCTATTGATCCGCACCTCCGGCGAGATGCGCCTGTCGAACTTCCTTCTCTGGCAGTCGGCCTACGCCGAGCTTTACTTCACCGAGATGCTGTGGCCGGACTTCGACCGTCATTCGTTGAAAGACGCCGTCTCGATCTACGCGCTAAGGCAACGCCGCTTCGGCCGCCTCTAACCCCCAAATTCTCCGAGCCACCCGGGCCCAGCCGGGTCAGGCTGGAATATTTCGAGGTTTTAGGCCCCCGGCACGCCTCCTTGTTCGGGGCCTTCGTCTCCTTCTGGCTCGTCGGCGTCGTCGTCATCATCGGAGCGGGCGCCCGGGCCGATCGCGGATGCGAGCACTCCCGCGTTCGGGAGTTGGACGGGGCCTTTCGGCGTCATGAGGTGAACGTAGAAGAGGCTCATCTCGGTCACCACGCCGCGGTATTCGCCTCCGATGGGGCCGCCTCGGACGTAGACGTGCTCGCCGACAGACAACGGTCGCATGAGGATCAACACCACTCCGGCGAAGAAGTTGCCGAGCGTCTGCTGAGCCGCGATACCGATGACGACACCCGTGAAGGCTCCTCCCAACAACAAGCCACCGACGTTCACGCCGAGAGCAGCAAGCGATGAGATGAGGAGGATGGCGTATCCGATGAACGCGACGAGGAAGCTGACGGGGGTCCCTCGGGCGATGCCGGAATGATCCGCAGTGACCGACTTGATCGCGTTGACAAGCGACCTCACCGACATGATCCCGAAGGCCAGCATCACGACGACGCCGACGAGCGCGACGAGGTCGTCGGTAGTGAACTCTCCTTTGAGAACCTTCGCGTCGGCCGACGAAGCGACTATCAGTGCGACCAAGGCGATAATGCTCGCTACGGCCGAACGGATCAGCGCCGGACGCGCTTTCTTCATCCTGTCGATGTCCATCGGGTCGAACCTATAGGTCTCGCGGCTTGGCAGAATCAGGAGAACCCGGCCCCCGCTCGACGATCACCTGCTCGACCCGCCGCCCTTTCATAGTGGCAACACGCAGGGTCCACCCGTCTTCTTCGACCGAATCGCCTTCCGCAGGTATGCGACCGAGCCGGTCCATCACGAAGCCGGCGACGGTCTCGTACTCGCCTTCGGGGAGGTCGATCCCGATGTTGCTCTCGACCTCGTCGATCCGCAGGGTGCCGGGGACGCTGTAGCGCCCGTCGGCCATGACGATGATTCCCAACTCGGCCGCATCGTGCTCGTCTCGGATCTCGCCGACGAGCTCTTCGAGCAGATCTTCCAGAGCGACGACGCCAGCCGTGCCCCCGTGCTCGTCGAGAACGAGAGCGAAGTGCCTGCGCTGCCGCTTCATCGCGAGCAGCAAGGGGTGGAGTTTCAGTGACTCGGGCACCACGAGCATCTGTCTGATCAGACGACGCGAGAGCGGCTTGTCGCGGCGGTCGTCGGGCACCTTCAAGAGGTCCTTCACATGGAAGAAGCCGACGATGTGATCGAGGTTCTCGACGTAGAGCGGGATCCGGGAGTGGCCGGTCTCGACCACCAAGCGCTCCAGCTCCTCGGGCGTCGCGTCCAAGGGGGCCGCGTCGATGTCGGTTCGAGGGACCATGACCGATGCAGCGTCTCGCTCGCTGAAATGCACCGCGCCTCGAAGCAGCCGATGCTCGACCGGATCGATCATCCCGCCCTTGGCCGCCTCCGAGATCATCATGCCGATCTCGCCCGGCGTGTGAACCGAGCGAAGCTCGTCCTTCTGCTCGACGCCGAACAGTTTCAGGCCGCCTCTCGCAATCAGATTCAGCAGCGCGATGAAGGGCCGGAAGACTGTCGTGAAGAAGCGGAAGGGGATAGCAACCGCTAGCGCGCTCTTCTCGGGCTCGGCTATGGCGACGTTCTTCGGAGCCATCTCGCCTACGACCATGTGGAAGAAGACGACGAGAGCCAGCGCGATGACGAACGCGATGGAATGCAGCGCCGTCTCCGGGATGCTTATCAGTGGGTGGACGAGGCGGACGAGCACGTCGGCGATAGCCGGCTCGGCCACAGCCCCCAAACCGAGGGAGGCCATCGTTATGCCGAGTTGGGCGCCGGCGAGCGTGAACGACAGCTCTTGGGAGGCCTTGAGAGCGACGCGAGCCCGAAGGCTCTTGCCCTCCGCAAGCTGCTCGAGGCGGGAGCGACGAGCAGCGATCAGTGCGAATTCCGCGCCCACGAAGAATCCGTTCAAGATCAGCAAGCCGAGGCTTAGCAGTAGAGCGCCGCCGTTCATCCGCGCTCCCTCTCGATGGCCGGGGGGGCCGCGACCAGCACCCGCGCGATCCGGTTGCGGTCCATCTCGACGACCTTGAACTCCCAGTCGTCGTAGCTGGTGTGATCCCCCTGCTTCGGGATGCGATCGAAAAGCGTCAGTAGGAAGCCGGCCAGAGTGTCGTAATCGCCCTCCGGCATCCGGAAGCCCGTCATTTCGCGCAACTCCTCCGCATGCATGAGACCTGGAACCACGTGGATGCCGGAAGGGGACTCGGTGACCGGCGCTGGAGGTTGACCTCGAGGGTCGTACTCGTCCTCGATCTCGCCGACGATCTCCTCGAGTAAGTCCTCGACGGTCACGATCCCCGCCGTGCCGCCGAACTCGTCTACGACGATCGCTATCTGATGACCGTCCCGGCGCATCTCTGTGAGAAGGGACGCGAGCTCGCGTGACTCCGGCACGAAGAGAGGCTGGCGCATGATCGCGGTCACGGGTGTTGACGTCCGCTTCGAGTAAGGGATCGTGAAGATGTCTTTGACATGCGCGACGCCGATGATGTCGTCAACGTCATCGCCTTCGACGGGGATCCTCGAGTGTCCCGACTCCAGACCAACGCGCGCAAGGTCCGACAACATCGAGTCCGATTCCAGTGTGATGAGCGAGGTGCGTGGCGTGAACACGTCCGACGCGGTTCGATCGCCGAAGCTGATGGATCGGCTGAGGAGGGTGAACTCCTCCTCCTCGAGCGCGCCACCTTCCCGAGACGACCTGAGCAATACCTGTAGTTCCTCGAGCGAATGGATCGAGCTCAGCTCGTCTCGAGGCTCGATGCCGAGGAGCCTCACGGTCCTGTTCGCTGCCGCGTTCAGGAAGATGATCAGCGGCTTCATCAAGGTGTTGATCAGCTTCATCGGGCCGGCAACCCCGAACGCGACGGTTCTCGGCTTCGCCACGGCGAGGTTCTGCGGGATGAGCTCTGCAACGACCATCTCGAAGGCGGTAGCCAAGACGAGCGCGGTACCTAACGAAACGCTGAAGCGGGAGTCCTTCGGGATGAAGTCGAGGAGTGGCTCGATCAGAGGGGCGACGATCGGCTCGATCAAGAACCCGACCAGCAGCGAAGTGATCGTGATGCCGAGTTGCGCCCCCGAGAGGTGGAACGAAAGGTTCTTCAGTGCATCGAGGGTCTTGGCCGCGCGCGAGTCACCTTCCTCGGCGAGTTGCTCGACGCGGGCCCGGTCGACGGCGACAAGACCAAACTCTCCGGCGACGAAGAAGGCGTGGATGATGATGAGCGCAAGGACGGCGAGGAGACCTAACGCGACCTCTATCTGATCTCCTCCTCGGTGAAACAGCCCCCGGGGGGCTCTCCATTCATGCCGACTATCATGCCCGGATGAAAGCGATCACCATCGATTCCCTCGTCAATCTGTGCAAGCGACGGGGCATCGTCTTCCCATCTTCGGAGATTTACGGCGGCCTGCGCTCGGCGTGGGACTGGGGCCCTCTCGGCATCGAGTTCAAGCGGAACATCAAGAACGAGTGGTGGAGAGCGATGGTCCATGGCCGCGACGACGTCGTCGGCCTCGAGAGCTCGATCCTGATGTCTCCCAAGGTCTGGGAGGCCTCCGGTCATGTCGAGACGTTCACCGACCCACTGGTCGAGTGCACCAATTGCCACAAGCGTTTCAGGGCCGATCACGTCAACCTCGAGAAAGCCTGCCCGAGCTGTGGCCAGGGCCCGGCCTGGACCGAGCCTCGCCAGTTCCACCTCATGTTCAAGACGTTCATGGGGCCGGTCGAGGACTCGGCGGCGACGGTTTATCTACGTCCCGAGACTGCCCAAGGGATGTTCGTCGATTTCCAGACCGTCCAGAAGACATCGCGCAAACGGATCCCGTTCGGCATCGCCCAGCAGGGGAAGAGCTTCCGCAACGAGATCACTCCGGGGAACTTCGTCTTCCGGACCCGCGAGTTCGAACAGATGGAGATGGAGTTCTTCTGCAAGCCCGGGACCGACGAAGAGTGGCACGAGTACTGGCTGAACGAGCGGATGAACTGGTACCTCGACCTCGGGATGACGAAGGAGAACCTGCGACTTCGCGAGCACGAGCAGGATGAGTTGTCGCACTACGCGAAGCGCACTTACGACATCGAGTACGAGTTTCCGAATCCGATGGGTTGGTCCGAGCTCGAAGGCATCGCGAACCGCACCGACTTCGACCTGAAGGCTCACTCGGAGGCCTCCGGTCAGGACCTGAGCTACTTCGATCCCGAGACCGAGGAGCGCTACTTCCCCTATGTGATCGAGCCTGCCGTGGGGGTCGAGCGACCGCTCATGGCTTTCCTGATCGACGCGTATCACGAGGATGAAGCTCCGACCGCCGACGGCAAGGTGGAGAAGCGCATGGTCCTCAAGATCGACAAGAGGCTGGCGCCGATCAAGGTGGCGGTGCTGCCGCTAAGCAAGCACGAGGATCTCGTGCCGGTCGCGAGGCGGGTTGCCGAAGAGATCAGGCCGCACTTCGTGACCGACGTCGACATCACTCAAGCGATCGGGCGGCGTTACCGGCGCCAGGACGAGGTCGGCACGCCGTTCTGCGTGACTATCGACTTCGATTCCCTAGAGGATCAGCAGGTAACGGTTCGTGAACGCGACACGATGGAGCAGAAGAGGATCGGCATAGATCGGGTGGTCGAGTACTTGAAAGAGAGGTTCTAGAGATGGCGAAGCTGTCTGGGCGCGTTACGGTTCATGGAGATCATCCTGCGAAGAACGCAACGGTAGAGGTGCACAACTCGTCGGGTGACGTTGTCGATCAGGTCGTCGTTGATGACGACGGGAATTACAACTACCACCTGGCCCCGGGGACATGGAAGCTCAACGTCTACGACCCGCATGGCCACCGCGGCACCAGCGAAGTCACTCTCGGTGATGACGACCAGACAGTGAATCTGGACCTGCATGAGCCTGAGGGCGGTCACTAAACGACTTGGAAGGGTAGGGACGCGGCATGACTAAATGGGTTTACGACTTTTCAGAGGGCGACGCGTCCCAGAAGAACCTCCTCGGCGGCAAGGGAGCCAACCTCGCCGAGATGACGAACATCGGCCTTCCGGTTCCGCCGGGATTCACCATCACTACCGAAGCCTGTAATGCCTATCGGGAGACCGGCGGGTTCCCCGAAGGGCTTCTAGATGAGGTAGCGGAGCATCGCAAGACGCTCGAGGAAACGATGGGCCGCCAGATCGGCGACCCCCGCGACCCGCTCCTCGTGAGTGTTCGCTCGGGGGCACCTTTCTCTATGCCCGGGATGATGGACACCGTCCTCAACGTGGGTCTCAACGACGAGAGCGTCGAGGGACTCATAAAGCAGACGAGCTCCGACCGTTTCGCGTGGGACTCCTACCGGCGCCTGGTTCAGATGTTCGGGAAAACGGTCTTGGGCGTCGACGGCGAACTCTTCGAGGAAGAGATCGACAACGTCAAAGAGAAAAAGGGCGTGAAGAGCGACGTCGACCTCGACCCGAAGGATCTCCAGGGACTCGTCAAGAGCTTCAAGAAGATCATCAAGAAAGAAGCTGGTATCGAGTTTCCTCAGGATCCGACCGAGCAGCTGCATCAGACCATTGAGGCGGTCTTCAGAAGTTGGGACAACAAGAGGGCTCAGGACTACCGGCGGCGCAACAAGATCTCCGATTCGCTCGGCACAGCGGTCAACGTCCAGTCGATGGTCTTCGGTAACCGAGGCGAAAACTCCGGCACGGGTGTCGCGTTCACGCGCAACCCGGCAACCGGCGAGAACAAGCCGTACGGCGACTATCTCGAGAACGCCCAGGGCGAGGATGTCGTCGCGGGTATCCGCAACACTCTCAAGCTCGAAGAGTTGGGCGCGAAGCAGCCGCAGGCGTGGGCCGAGCTCCAGCAGCACATGAAGACGCTCGAGAACCACTTCAAGGACATGTGCGATATCGAGTTCACGGTGGAGGAGGGGAAGCTATGGCTCCTTCAGACCCGCGTCGGTAAGCGCACGGCGACGGCGGAATGGGTCATCGCGTTCGACATGGTTCAGGAAGACATGATCGATGTCGAGACCGCAGTGCGCGACAGGCTGACGGCAGGCAAGCTCGACGAGCTCTTCAAGCCCGTGATCAAGGCCGAGCTGAAAGACAAGACCAAGCCCATAGCCAAGGGCCTCAATGCTTCGCCCGGAGCGGCGGTCGGGCGGGTCGTGTTTACCGCAGACGACTCGGTCGCGTGGGACGAGCGAGGCGAGCCCGTGATCCTCGTGCGGCGAGAGACGACGCCCGACGATTACCACGGCATGGTCACGGCCCAGGGAATCCTCACTTCCGCCGGCGGAACGAACTCTCATGCTGCGGTCGTGGCTCGAGGCGAGGGCATCCCGGCGGTGTGCGGGGCCGATGCGATCCACATCGATCGGAAGGCCAAGCTCTTCAAAGTGAAAGACATCGTGGTCAAAGAGGGCGACTGGATCACTATCGACGGAACCGATGGGACCGTTTACGCGGAGCAGCTCGAAACGGAGCCGTCCGCGTTGGAGGCCGCGTTGCTCGGAGACGCCGATAGCCAGAATTCGGCTCTGTGGAAGGCGTTTGAAACGTTCATGTCGTCGGCAGACGACCACCGGCGCATGCGCGTTCGGGCGAACGCGGATACACCCGATCAGTCGAGCAATGCACGTCTAAGGGGGGCCGAGGGGATCGGCCTTTGCCGAACTGAGCACATGTTCCTCGGCGAGGAGCGCGTTGCTGCAGTTCGCAAGATGATCTTCGCCGACGATGACGCCGAGGAGCAGGCGGCTTACGACGCGCTCCTCCCGCTTCAACGGGACGACTTCGTCGGGATCTTCGACGCTATGGACGGCTTGCCGGTGACGGTGCGGTTGCTCGATCCGCCCCTTCACGAGTTCCTTCCCAACCACGTCGACCTTGCCGTCGAAGTGGCTCTGGCGGAAGCGCGCAAGGACAAGAAGGTCAAACTCAGGGACGAGGACCTGAAACTCGAAGACGCGAAGACGATCCTGGCGAAGGTCGAGGAACTCCACGAAGCGAATCCGATGCTCGGCCTCCGCGGCGTTCGACTTGGGATCTTGAAGCCCGGCCTCTATGCGATGCAGGTTCGAGCGATAGCGGAGGCCGCCGTCAAGCTCAAGAAGAAGGGCAAAGACCCTCGGCCCGAGATCATGATTCCCCTCGTTGCTACCGCCGAGGAGCTCCGTCAGATGCGCGAGGAGCTCGAGCCTGTCGCTAAGCGGATCATCGACGATGCGAAGGTCGACCTCCACATCGAGTTCGGAACGATGATCGAGCTTCCTCGTGCCTGCGTCACCGCGGATGAGATCGCCGAGCACGCCGATTTCTTCTCGTTCGGAACCAACGATCTCGCCCAAACCGCGTTCGGATTCTCGCGCGACGACATCGGAAAGTTCCTAGCGATGTACGAAGAGAGGAAGCTCGTTCCGGCGAACCCGTTCGTCACTATCGACGAGCCCGGTGTGGGCGAGTTGATGCGGATAGCCGTCGAGAAAGGCAAGGGCGCGAACTCCGCCATTCACTTAGGCATCTGCGGCGAGCACGGCGGCGATCCCGACTCGGTGATCTTCTGCGACCAGATCGGGCTCGACTATGTCTCCTGTTCGCCCTTCAGGGTGCCGGTAGCAAGACTGGCCGCAGCCCAGGCCGTCATGGGAGAAGCAAAAAGCAGCTCGAAATAGCTTCAAACTACGAACGAACACCTCACAGGTGCTCAGAGGGAAACGTTAAGCAGGTTCCGATTCGTTTCTGTTAGCCCTTCCGAGATAAGAATTGATCAATGCGGCCCCCGTGTCGGCATCATCCACCGATGCGATGACCTGCTGTCCATCCACGAGTGAGATCGACAATGCCTCGCCCCGCCGGATGATGGCCGAGCCGCCTTGCCATCCCGCACCGCCTCGTTTCCAGGGGCTGACGTCATCGACGAATGCTCGCCGGACCTGGTTAAACGGGATTACCCGTTTGGGATAACCGAACGGTCTCATCGCGACAACGATCGCTCGCTTCATGACCATCACCTCGACGATCGTCGAAGTCGCCACGGCAAAGACGGTCATGAAAACCGTAAAGACAAGCAGGCCCCAAGCTTGTTGTGTCATCGACGTAAGAGCGAAGACGGCAATCGCCGCTTCGTAGATCAATAACCCCGTAAGGCGGCCGCGGTTGAACCCTCTTCCCAGCCACATAGCCCGTTCGTCGTCGCCAAGAGGAACGGCCACGGAAGGGGAACGCCCTTCACGATCAGGCAACGGGGGACGCAGCCTTTCGAGGAGCGCGTAGAGCACCAGTCCGTTGAGCCCACCGGAGAAAACGAGCAGGAGGTCGACAAAAAATCCACGGTCTTCCTGCAGACCCATCCCGTAGCCGAGAAGCGATCCCATGGTGAGGTAGGCGATCGCGCCAGCGAGCCACCGCCTTTCGATGCCCTCCAGACCGTTGTTGCCTATGATCAGGATCGCGAGGACTGCTGCCTCAGCGAAAGCGACCACCAGGATCTCGAAACTGTGTGGAGAGCGCCCGAATGGGGTTGCCTCCATTAGAAGAACGATGCTGGCCGGTGGCAAGATGCTGTCCTCGAGCCAGACGACCGCGCGTCGCATTAGGTTTGTTCCCGCAGAAGACGCACCAGTTCCGATTCCGAGATGTCTTGCTTCCTGGCTTCCGTTGCCAGTTGCTTCGCCAGTTGGATCAACCTTGCCTGCTTCTTTGCCGGCCCGGATACAACTGCGCCTCGACCGCGCCTCAACTCGATCAACCCCTCGTCGCGTAGGAGCGCGTAAGCGCGGAGGACTGTGTGCATGTTGACGTCAAGGCCCTCCGCAAGGATTCGGGCGGGAGGTAGTTGCTCGCCCTTACGAACCTCGCCTCGGGCAATCTCTCCCCGAAGTTGGGAAGAGATCTGCTCGAAGAGAGGCTCTTTGTTCTGCGGATCGATCGAGATGAGCATTGTTCTAGTAATACTAGAACAAATCAGCTTCCCGTGTAGGTCGAGCGGTTCAGCTCGATCAGGTTCCCGTCGGGGTCCCGGATGTGGGCCACTCGCAGGAACCAGGCCTCCTGCTCGTGGGGCTCCGAGACCGCCACGGCCCCAGCCTCGACGGCGGCCAGGAAAGCCGCCTCCACGTCCTCCACGGCGAAGCAGAGCACTGCACGGTCGCCCTGGGGCTCTCTGGGCTCGCCGGAGATCGAATCCATGAGGTCCTTGCGGTAGATCCCGACGACGACCTCGCCGGCGGAGAGCTCGCAGTAGAACCCTTCTGATATCTGCAGGGTCAACTCGAGGCCGAGGGCCTTCTTATAGAAGGTCGTCAGACTCGAAACGTCGGTGGTGAGGAGGCGGACATGGGTGAGTTTCATCCCCGCGTCTTACCATCTCCATTGAGCGGCAGAACTGGCTGGGGAGCCCTACGCAGCATTGCCTACACAGCCGCACGGGCAGGATGCCGATTAATCACGTAGGAACGCTCCAGAGTCAACGGCAAACTCATCGTGAGATGAGGGCGCAAAGCCAGGGGCCTCGTGCAGATCGCGAGGTAGCCCAGCCGCCGAAAGGAGAAGTTCGTGGGTGACCACGGGGGTAAAGCCCGCACCGGGTTTTCGATACAGAGCCGCGCAACGCTCGGCTTCGCTTTCATTCTCGTGAGCTTCATCGCGGTCGCCTCCTTCGCAGCCTTCTCTCTGAGCCGCACGGTCGACGACTTCAGTGCGGCCACCGAGAGTTCGACCTCGCAGAAGGTCATGAGGGCCGAGTCCGAGAAAGCTGCGAGCCGCGCTCACACCGCTCTCCTCATCCTCGGACTCGCTTCCGTCGTTGGCGTGGGCCTGGTCATCGCGTTCAACCGAGTTACGGCTCGCACGATCGGGATCCCTATGAGCCGGTTGCGCGAGGGGGCCGAAGAGTTCGCTAAAGGAAACCTTGCGCACCGGGTTGAGACATACCGCAGGGATGAGTTCGGCGAGGTCGTCGACATGTTCAACACGATGGCGTGGCGTCTGCAGGGCAATCAGGACAACCTCACGCATCAGGCTTTCCATGACTCTTTGACTGGACTTCCGAACCGCGAGCTATTTGCAGACCGTGTCTTTCAAGCTGTGGCGCGCCAGGAGAGAGAGTCTCGCCCTCTTGCGGTCATGTTCATCGACCTCGACGACTTCAAGACCGTCAACGACAGTCTCGGCCACGCGGCCGGCGACCAACTACTGATCACCGCGGCCTCACGTATCCGCAGCGCGATACGTCCGGCCGACACGGCGGCACGTCTCGGCGGCGACGAGTTCGCAGTACTCATCGAGAGCTTCCACGGCGAGCGCGATGTCGCGGTTGTCGCTCAGCGCATCATCGAGAAGTTGCGGAACCGGTTCACGCTCGAGGGCAAGGAAGTCAGCGTCCACGGAAGCGTTGGGATCGCGATCTCCTACGGCACGGTCACTGCAGATGAGCTGTTGCGCAACGCCGACATGGCGATGTACGCGGCGAAGAACAAGGGCAAAGGACGTTACGAGATCTTCGACGGTTCGATGGAGGAAGGCGTCATGGAGCGCCTCGAGCTGAAGACCGAGCTCGAGCGCGCACTCGACGACAACCAGTTCATCATCAAGTACCAGCCCATCGTCGATCTCGAGACCGGCCGGATGGTGGCCCTCGAGGCTCTTCTTCGTTGGAACCACCCGCACCGAGGGATATTGCCACCGGCTCAGTTCATCCCCTTGGCCGAGGACTCCGGCCTGATCATCCCGATCGGCGATTGGGTCCTGCGCGAGGCGCTCCAGCAGCTCCGGATGTGGCAAACCGAGTGGGATTCAGACCTGCGGATCACCGTGAACATCTCCGGTCGTCAGCTCCAAGAAGCGGGCTTCGTCACGAGGGTTCAGCGGATCCTCGCCGAAACCCCAATGTCGGCCGACAGCCTGACGTTGGAGATGACCGAGAGCATCCTTATGGAAGACACCAAGGGCACGGTCGCGAACCTGACTGCCCTCCGGGCGCTCGGCGTGCATTTCGCGATCGACGACTTCGGCACCGGCTACTCGTCGCTTGGCTACCTGCGCCAGTTCCCGATCGAGACCATCAAGATCGACAAGTCATTCACGCAAGGCATCGATCAGGGACCGGAAGAATCGGCTCTGGGTCGGGCGATCGTGAAGCTCAGTCAAACGCTGAACCTGCGCTCGGTTGCGGAAGGCATCGAGTCGTCCGAGCAGGCGCGCGAGCTGCGAAGCTTGGGCTGTCACTTGGGCCAGGGTTTTCACTTCGCTCGACCGTTACTGGCGAGTTCGGTCGAGGACCTTCTCCGTCGCCAAGCGATCGGCGAAGTTGTTCTAGACCGCGAGGGAGACCCCAAGGCGCCGCCACCACCACCGCCACCGCCGGCGCTACACGACCTCCCAGCCGGGGCAACCGGCGATGGTTTCTTCGATATGGCCGTCGACGCAGCAGACGATCCGACCGGCTCCGACGGCAGTGTCGTCGACCTCCGCTCATAGCGTTTCCTCGGGGACCGTGTGTCACATGCCGGTGCTAGCGTCAGATTCGTGACGTCATCAGCTAGAGAGCGCAGTGAATCCTTGGAAAGGAACTCGCTCTCCGAACGCGCCCAGCTGGCCGCCGAGAGCAAGGGCCGCGATGTCTTCGAGGCTGAAGACGACATCCGCACTTGTTACCAACGCGATCGGGACAGGATCGTTCACTCGAAAGCCTTCCGTCGCCTTGCGCACAAGACCCAGGTCTTCCTAGCCCCCGAGGGCGACCACTACCGGGTTCGGCTGACGCACACCCTCGAAGTCACGCAGGTGGCTAGGACGATCGCGAGGGCGCTTGGGCTGAACGAGGACCTTGCCGAAGCGATCTGTCTGGGACACGACCTCGGCCACACCCCGTTCGGACACCTGGGTGAGGAGGTCGTGGCTCGTTTCCAACCGGGCTTCAGACACAACCTTCAGTCCGTTCGGATCGTCGAGCAGCTCGAAGGCCTGAACCTGACCTGGGAGGTTCGTGACGGGATAGCGAATCACACCTGGTCGATGCCGACCTTCCCGGCCACGCTCGAGGGACAGATCGCGCGCTACGCGGACCGCATTGCCTATATCAATCACGATATCGACGACGCGATGCGCGCCGGCATCCTTGACGAGGACGAGCTGCCGAGCGCGACGTTGCGAGTTCTCGGCCAAACGCACACCCAAAGGATCGGAAAGATGGTGGGCGATTTGGTCGAGCGCTCTACAGATTCCGACGAGATCAGGATGAGTCAGTCCGTCTTCGAAGCCATGGGCGAGACGCGCAAGTTCTTGTTTGAACGCGTTTATGTAGGTCGCGTCGGCGAGGACACCCACTCCGCCGTCGACAAGATCCTGACGTCCCTTCTCGAGTACTACTTGGCCAATCCCGAATCGGCCCAAGCGACCGAGGACCCAAGGATCGGAGCCGTCGATTACGTCGCCGGGATGACGGACCGGTTCGCTTTGAGGGCCTACGAGCAGCTGATCGGGCCTCCGCCGGTGCTGGGGACGGGAGCCTTAGGATGAGCCCACTTCCCCTGCCTTATTACGCGCGCCTTTAACGCGAGGGAAGTCCATGGCGAGGATAAAAGACGAAGACATCGATCTGCTCCGCGAGAAAGCGGACATCGTCGACGTCGTCTCCTCCTACACCCAACTGAAGAAGTCGAGCGGAAACACGTTCAAAGGCTTGTGCCCGTTCCACGCCGAGAAGACTCCATCGTTCACGGTGGATGTCGGAAAACAACTGACGCACTGCTTCGGCTGCGGCGAGGGCGGCAACATCTATCAGTTCATTCAGAAGGTCGAGAGCCTTCCTTTCCCGGAGGCCGTCGAGTGGGTCGCTCGTCGATTCGGTTTCGAGCTTCGCTACGAGGATCAGCGACCCGGCGAAGCTCAGACGCAAGGCCTGAAACGGCGGATCCTCGAGGCGAACCGAGAGGCGGCCGAGTTCTTCCACAAGTCGCTGTTGGAGTCGGTCGACGCCGAGCCGGCCCGTCGTTATCTCAAGTCCCGTGGCTTCGGACACGAGGTCGCCGAGCGCTGGATGCTCGGCTGGGCCCCCGGCCGAGATGCTCTCTGGAAACACCTTCTGACGAAGGGATTCAAGCAGGATGAGCTCGTTCAGGCCGACCTCGTGAGGGTCAGCGAGCGGGACGGCTCGATCTACGACTCTTTCCGGCAGCGCATCACCTTTCCGACCTGGAGCCTCCAAGACGATGTCATCGCCTTCGGGGCGAGGGCGATGGGAGACCAGCAACCCAAATACCTCAACACTTCAGAGACGCCGGTCTTCTCGAAGTCTCGATTCATGTACGGCCTCAATCGCGCCAAGTCCTCATTGGGACGCGGGAACACCGCAGTGATCGTCGAGGGATACACGGATGTGATCGCTCTGCACGAAGCGGGCATCGTGGAAGCCGTTGCAACGAATGGAACGGCTCTGGGACAGAGTCACTTCGAACTGCTAAAGAGATTCACCAATCGCGCCGTTCTTATGTTTGACGCCGATGCTGCGGGCAAGGGCGCTGCGGAAAAGGGCTGGGGACTTCATCAGAAAGTCGGGATCGAAGTGTTGGTTGCTCCTCTTCCGGTTGGTAAGGACCCGGCCGACCTTGCCCGAGAGGGAGATGAAGACGCGATCAGAAAAGTGCTCGAAACGGCTCAACCTCTGCGCGAATTCATGATCCGTCAGACTCTCGAAAAGCTGCCTTTGGACACTCCCGAAGCACGTGCGGAAGCCGTGAGGGCGGTGGCCCGAGTGCTAGTGTCCGATCCTGACCCGATCTCGCAACACGAGTACATATTCATGGCTGCACGAGAGATCGGTGTCGAACCAGATGTAGTAGAGCGGGAGCTCGCAGATAGAGCACCGCGAGGAAGAGTTGTAACGGGGGGCAAGACCGAGCCGGATGCACAAAGACGGCTTCCCGGTCATGTAAAGGTTGAACGAGAGGCACTTCAATTGCTTTTGACCAAGGCGGCCGAGGTTGCGACCGCTACGACCGAAGTTGAGGAAGCCGACTTCACTTCCCCAGCACGGCGCGAGCTGTTCGCGCGTGCTATCGAGGTCACTCAAGGCGCTAGATCCGGTTCCCAGATGGCGGATTCACTCTCTCCGGAAGCGCTTACGCTGTTCACTGAGTTGTCTGTGGGCGATGTCGATCTCGATGATGAGTCTCTCGCTCAGAGGGCCCATGAGCTGTTCGTTCGCTTGAGGGTCTTCTCGTTGGAACGAGAACTGAAGGGGCGCCGTGGAGTGTTGCAGGACTTGAACCCGCTCGCCGAGCCAGAACGTCACGATGCGCTCTTCACCGAGCTCGTCGGTCTGGAGGCACGCCGGCGGGACCTGCTGCGAAGCCTCCAGGGAGAGACCTCGGATGTCTGATCCGATCGAAAAAGTTAAAGGCACGGCCGGAGCCGACCAGCCCGGCGGGACCCTGACAGAGCTGCCGCCGAGTCAGCTCGAGGTCGAGAAGATCATCAAGGCCGCGAAAGCCGAGGGCTCGATCACCGCCGCCGATCTCGCGGAGAAGCTCTCGGTACTTGATCTGACTCCCGACGAGATCGACGCCGTGTATCAGCAGCTCGTCGAGATAAAAGTCGAGATCGTCGAAGACGAAGCGATCATCGAGGAAGACGAAGAAGAGGAAGAGGAAGAAGGGGAACAGCCAGAAGTCGTTCCCGACGCCGACGAGGACAGGGTGCGGGCGCGGCGCGAAGTCGACATGGCTCTCAAGGCTCCGACCAACGACCCGGTCCGGATGTATCTGAAAGAGATCGGCAGGGTTCCACTTCTGACCGCTCAAGAAGAGGTCGATCTTGCGAAGCGCATCGAGGCCGGCTTGTTCGCGGTGGACGAGATCGAAAAGAACCCCAAGCTCTCCGAGGACAAATTCTCGGAGCTCGTTTGGATCAAGCGCGACGGCGCGCACGCCAAACGACATCTAGTCGAGGCGAACCTTCGACTCGTCGTTTCCATCGCGAAGCGCTACGTCGGGCGCGGCATGGCCTTCCTGGACCTCATCCAGGAAGGAAACCTCGGCCTCATCCGAGCGGTTGAGAAGTTCGACTATCAGAAGGGCTTCAAGTTCTCTACTTACGCGACGTGGTGGATCCGCCAGGCGATCACCCGCGCGATCGCCGACCAGGCGCGCACCATCCGTATCCCCGTTCACATGGTCGAGACGATCAACAAGCTCGTCAGGATCCAGCGTCAGCTACTGCAGGACCTCGGGCGCGAGCCGACGGCGGATGAGATCGCCGAGCAGATGGAGCTCTCGCCGAAGAAGGTTCGTGAGATTCAGAAGATCAGTCAGGAGCCCGTCAGCCTCGAGACTCCGGTCGGCGAAGAAGAGGACTCTCACCTCGGCGATTTCATCGAAGACTCGGACGCGCCGGTTCCTCTCGAGCGGGCATCGTTCAAGCTGTTGCAAGAGCAGCTCGAATCGGTCTTGCACACGCTGTCCGATCGCGAGAAGGAAGTCATCCGCCTGCGCTTCGGCCTCGTCGATGGGCAGCCACGCACTCTCGAAGACGTCGGCAAGAAGTTCGGCGTCACCCGCGAGCGAATCCGTCAGATCGAATCGAAGACGCTCTCCAAGCTGCGGCACCCATCGCGCAGCCAGAAGCTGCGGGATTACCTCGAGTAGCTAGCTCTCAGTGAGCCGGCGGGGGAGCGACCGATAGACCCGTCGGATAGTCATCTCCCGAACGCTTCTCGCGCACCGCTTCCGTCACCTTAGAAACCCCATCTGACGCCAGGTCGCGCGCTTGCTCGAGTCCTGTCGATGCAGCTTCCTTTGCCCGGCCCGTAGCCTTCCGGAAGGCCGGCGAGGCGGTGACGTTGTCGTAGAGCCGCGTGAGCTGGTCGTAGCGCTGGGTCCCAGCCTTGGCCCCGAGGACGTAGCCGGCTCCGAGCCCGATCAGAAAAGACGCCTTGCCCATTTCATGGCCTCCCTAATGAGGTGTGACGTGTTGCCGATGGTATTGCCCGCAGAGGTGTCCCTCCAATCCCGGCGCTCCTCCGGCGTGTCAATCCGGCTCGCGTAAGATGCACGCGCATTCCGGGGTAGCTCAATCAGGCAGAGCATCCGGCTGTTAACCGGAGGGTTGCGAGTTCGAGTCTCGCCCCCGGAGCTTCCAAAAAGCCGGACCGCCGATCGGTGGTCCGGCTTCTTTCTTTCCCACCTCTTTTCGCGACTGACCGAAGAATCACATTTATGTAGTTCTTTCGAGACCAGGCGTAACCCGGGCAAAACGGGCGGGTGTTGAAGAAATTAGGGCTTGCGCAGCTTGTTCACTCCTGTCACCATCACGAAGCTCCTGAGTTGTTCTGAGGTCTATTGTTAATTACTGGGGACGGGGAAAATGGCGCGGGGACTTAAAGAATCGATGTCCGGCATCAGTGACGTCGAACTCGACCAGTTGTGGCAACGCTGGCGGACTGACGGCGACGGTGCCACGCGCGAGCGACTGATCTGCCACTACTTGCCGGTCGTCGAGTTCCTCGCCGGGAGGGCATCGAGAAGCGTGCCGGACTCGCATCGCCAGGATCTCTACAGCTTCGGTGTGCTCGGCCTCATGGATGCGGTGGACAAGTTCCGGCCCGAGCTCGGCAACCGGTTCGAGACCTACGGTTCTCGACGGATCCGAGGCGCCATGAGCGACGGGATCAGAAGTCTCAATTGGCTGCCTCGCCGGGCAAGTCAGGCCGCGAGCAGGGTGATCGAGAAGGTGGTCACCGTCGATTTCCAGACGGCGCGTACCTCGGTCGGTCAGCGGCTGGACGAATGTCTGCCGGATCCTGAGGCGGGAGAGGTCGGGGCGGGCCTCGAACTCGCAGCCGACTACGAAGAGGTCATGGACGCGATCGAGCTCCTTCCAGAGCGGGAACGCATAGTGATCACCGAGCACTACTACAAGAACCGGAAACTGGCCGAGATCGGCCTGGCGCTCGGAGTCACCGAGTCACGAGTCTGTCAGCTCCATCGCCGGGCTCTTGTGATGCTCCGCGACATCCTGGTTCAGCAGCTCAGCGCGTAGCTCTTCTCTAGCTACACCTCACTGACAACGAGCGTTCCCCTCATATCGTCGTGACCGGGGATCGTGCATCTGAACTCGTACTCGCCCAAGGGCGCATCGAAGTCGATCCGCTTCTTGCTCGATCCCGGAAGGTCGAGGTGAACGTCTAACTCTTCGATCTCGAAGGTGTGCGAGAAGATGTCTTTGTTCTGGACGAACACACTCGCACTCTCGTCGTTAGTCACTATGTGAGTGTTCGAGAATTCAGTGTCTTCCGCGACCAGCCTGATGTCGTTGGGTCGTGCTGTCGCTTGCTCGTCCGTCAGTTTGACGACGATCGATACCGCTGAGAGAAGGACCACCACGGCGGCCGATATGCGTAGCCAACGTCCGGGTCCCGGACTGTCCACCCCCTCATTCCCGCGCACGAGGTTGACGGCGCCGATGATCGTGCCAAACCCGCCGAGTAGGAAGAGCAAGTTGAGGATGAACTCGAATGGAGAGTTCAGTGCAAACAGAGTCGGCAGGGCGAACGGCAGGTTGGCAAGGACGAAGATCATCCCGACGATCAGAAGCATGATGACGCCGGGTCTGCCTCGGATAGTGAAAAGCACCAGGCCTACCAAGAACGCGAGGGCGAAGACGAGGAGGGCCGGGTCGATGCCCTGGATCAACGCGCCCATGACGACGGTCATCAGGGCGACGAGCTCGATCGCCGAGATGCGAAGGACCTTCGCCCATCCCGCTCCTCGGGCTTCGGCCTCGTTCTCCATGCGGGTGCCTCCTATCGCCTCAACGACACTCTCAAAGCGTGCCGACATATTCAATAACCTTGGGTACATGCCCCAGCTAGAGATAGATATGGAAACCACACTGCCTCCCCAGGTGGTGATCGATGCCTTGACCGATTTCTCGGAGAAGAGGCCCGAGATCTGGCCCGGTATCGATCCCGTCCTTTATGAGGTCAGGTCGGTCGGCGAGACCCAGGCCGAGGTCAAGGAGGGCTCGATCGTGGCGGGGATGAAGATCTGGTCGATCGAGCATTACGACTGGTCCGTGCCCGGGATCGTCAGATGGACCGTGACGGAGAGCAACTTCTCAAATCCCGGAAGCCATCTCATCGCCACTGTCACCCCAAGTGACGTCGGGAGCCATATCCACATCAAGTGGAGCCGCACCGGATCGAACCTATTTGGGAAGGTCCTGCTGGGGATGATCAAACTGATGAACGGGAGACCTGTCGCTTCCCTGATCCGCAAGGGACTCGACAAGATGGAGGCCGGGCAAGCCTGATATATCGGGTCCCGTGACCGACCCGCTCGAATTCGCCGAACAACTCTGGGCAGGTGCCGAAGTGCATCCTTTCGGCGCGAGCGGACACGTCGAGATCGATCCAGACACGCTCTTCATCGCTTCGTTCGCGAATGTCTGTGCGCTCCGAACGGGCGATGGGTTGGTTGTCGTGGACGCGGGAGGGCCACTGACCGCCGCCGCCGATCTCGCGACCCTTCGTGGGTGGTCCGACGAGCCCGTCAAGACAATCGTCCTGACGCACGGCCACATCGACCACGTCCATGGGCTGGCTGGATTCGACGCTGACTCAGAGGAGCGTGGCTTCGACCGGCCTCACGTGATCGCGCATGCGAACGTTCCGGCGCGCTTCGAGCGCTACCGCTTGACCGCCGGCTACAACGCCGAGATCAACCGCCGCCAGTTCCAGGTCGATGAGCTGACGTGGCCGACCGAGTACCGGGCACCCGACGAGACCTATCTCGACAACCTCGACTTCGCTATCGGCGATGAGATCTTGCATCTGCACCACGCGAAGGGCGAGACCGACGACGAAACGTGGATCTGGGCCCCCGATCGCGGCATCGTCTTCTGCGGCGACCTGTTCATCTGGTCGTGCCCCAATGCCGGGAACCCGCAGAAGGTTCAGCGCTATCCGGCCGAGTGGGCTGCCGCGATGCGAGAGATGGCCGCGTTGGGGCCGCGCGCATTGTTGCCAGGACACGGACCACCTCTGGTTGGTGAGGAGCGCGTCCGTACCGTCCTCGAGGACACCGCCGCGTTCCTCGAGCATCTCGTTTCCGCCACTGTCGATCTGATGAACGAAGGCAGATCCTTGGACGAGATCCTTCATCTCGTCGAACCGCTTCCGGAGCTCACAGACAAGCCGTACCTCCGACCGATCTACGACGAGCCGGAGTTCATCGTGCGCAACATCTGGCGGCTCTACGGCGGCTGGTTCGACGGAGATCCTTCATCGCTCAAACCCGCGGCTCAGCAGGCGTTGGCCGCCGAATTGAGCAACCTGGCCGGGGGAGCGGTTCCAGTCGCGCGTCGAGCGAGAGAGCTATTGGACAAAGACCGACGTCTCGCGGCGAACCTCGTGGAACTCGCGTTCAAGGCGGAACCGGACGATCGAGAGGTGAATGAGATCCGAGCCGAGATCTACGAGAGGCGGGCGCAGTCCGAGCCCTCGACGATGTCGAAAGGCATCTTCAGCTGGGCCGCCAGGACGTCGAGGAGCCGCTTGTAATCTGTGCCATCCGTGGGGGCCGTAGCTCAGTTGGTCAGAGCGGCGGACTCATAATCCGTTGGTCGCTGGTTCGAGTCCAGCCGGCCCCACTGAGCGGCCAACGTTGGGTAGTGCGGGCTGAACGAAAACGAAGAGGTCCGTGCAAGAACCGGACTTCTGCCAGTGCGGAACCGGCATTAGCGTCGTCCGGGGCCGCATCAATCGTCGCAGACCGTACAGAACCAGGAGTAGATCAGGTCAGCGACCTCGACCTGGACGGCGAGGGGCGGCGGGCCGTCGGTCGTGGCCACCTCAAGCGTGGCGACGCTGGTCCCCCTCTGATGGATCCAGACCACTCCGGCGTCGGAGAATGCCAGCTCTGCCCCGGTCTGCCCGATGGGATGACTGCCCCAGGACTCGGCTTTGCACGACGTGAGGTTTCCGATGAGCCGGTCCACCGCGTCCGACGCCTGCGCCGGGGAGTTGAAGCCCTCGAGTTCTGTCCCCACGGCGACGGGCGGCGGATCGCCGGGGTT
Source organism: Actinomycetota bacterium (assembly GCA_034663635.1). GTDB lineage: Bacteria > Actinomycetota > CADDZG01 > CADDZG01 > WHSQ01 > JAXDJH01. The sequence continues at coordinate 83,804 of JAXDJH010000005.1, forward strand.
GACCGACAGGCCGAGGTTGTGACCCGCTCCACCCGCACCATCCAGATAGTCCCCTCCGCACCGGCGAAGGAGCGCGGCGTCGTCCACGTTGTCCGCGTCGATGGCCCAGCCGGGCACCGACGTCAGAGTCTTGCGCAGTGTCCGGTATCGCTCGCCGATGGCCGCGTCCCCAAGCTCGGCGGGAGGCTCTGGCGAAGCCGTCGGGGATCCACCGACCTGTTGCCGTTGTCCCTCGAATAGATCTCCTTCGAATACATCCGCGCGCACGAAAACAACCGCGAGAACTGCCAGCGTGGCGACTCCCGCGACGGTGACCATTCGACGGAGCACCAGCCTTCTCCGACCACTGGTCAAGACCTCGTTGAGGTCTCCTGGTGGGACGGCAATCCGCTCTGCCCGTGCCCGGAGCTGTTCGTCAAGTTGATCAGGCATGGTGGACCCCCATCACCCGTCTGAGCGAGGTCCTCGCCTGGGCAAGGTGTGCCTTGACCGCTCCTTGACTGATTCGCATGAAATCGGCAATCACCGGGAGGGGGAGATCCGCCAAGTAGAAGAGGACGATGGCCTGCCGTTGTCGAAACGGCAGCGTTCTGACGGCATCGAGAAGGTCAACGCGATCCTCAAGTGCCAAGGGAGGAACCGGATCGTCGGGAATGTCGGTCGACATCTCTCGCGCGTCGTTTCGCCGCATCCGCCGAGCGACGTTCAGTGCCGTCGTCATCACCCAGCCCCCTGCCCAGTCGTGGCGCGACAGTCGGCGCCATCTCACGAAGGCTCGCCGAAACGCTTCCTGCGTGGCGTCCCTAGCCTCTTCCGAATCGCCCATGGCGAAAGAGACGGCCCTAAAGACCGAGGAATATTCGGAACCGTAGAACTCCTCGAAGCTGCGTAGGACCATTTCTCCCATTTCAATCGCCGACTCCACGCTCTATCAAGTCTGGCGGAAGCCGTATGGGTTAGTGGTGAAACGCGAAATCATCGTTAGCTCGAAGGGGGGCGGAACCGCTCCGAAGATCAGGGCTATTTGGGCGCGGCGCAGTTGTCTTCCAGATAGGCGTCAAGCTCTTCACTTGCATCCGTAACCTGCTGACGCTGGACCACTGATGCGTCTTGGGTTTCGAACGCCTCTTTGGTCGCGTCCGCGAGCGTGTTGACCGCGTCGGCGATCTCGTCGGGGGCCTCTTCACGCATTCGCTCGAGGACGGCGAGGCTCCTATCGACGTCCCCGGGTGTCACTGTGGCGGCGTCGCGTGCGGCAGCGCAGAACGCCTCGACTCCAGCTGAGTCACCGGAGCAGGCGACTGCCAGAACAAGAATCATGAGAGCAGCTTTTGTGCGATGAGGCATCTCTCTCCTTCCAGCATCGGTCCGGCTTTGGTCGTTCTCTTAATCGGGTGGCTTTGAATACTTACCGGCGTAGTCATCGAGCAGCGTCGTCAGGATCCATCGCCCAAGGTGGGTGGTGTTAAGCCTCACGGCAACCTTGTTCTTGTCACCTTTCTTGCGGTTGATCTCGAGGAGGGCGTTCATGGTGCGCCAGCCCGCGTATTCGCTCCACGGCACCAGGTCCTTGCCGCCTTTGGCGAAGCCTTGCGGCGATACGGACAGTTTCTCGTATTCGATGATCTCTCCCGCATCCGCACGTTTGAAGAGATCGTTCAATATCCGTGGCGTGATCACGCGATACGCCTGGTCCACGATGGTCTCGAACGCGTTGACCGAGCCCTGATCACCGCGCGGCGGCACGAGTTCGATCACCAAGCGACCTCCTTCGCTTGTGAAGGTGATCTGGTTGAGGACGGCACGGCCATTATTGAGGCGAGTCACGCTGTCGAAGCCCGACACGTCATCCCATCGGATCGATTCGTCCCCCCACGAGACGTGGGCGCCACTCACGACCAAGCGGCGGTCCTTCTTCCTCAAGCTGACGGCCGGGAGGACTACGTCTAGGCGCGTGACGAAGCGCTGCTCGCCCGTCCACCCCGAGCCATCCCAATAGCGCTCGGCACCGAAGCGTTTCGGATCTTCGTACCACCCGGGCAGGTACTTCTCTCGGGTGTCTTCGGTCCATCCCTCGCCGGTCCAGTAGCGCTCGCGTCCCTCATCCTTGGGATCGTCGTACCAACCCTCCGGGTAATCGCTCATCAGGACATTTGAGCATCGTGGTGCCCAATCTGCTAGGGGAAAGCGATCTCCACGACCTAGCCTGTTGGGCGTGTGGCCGAATAAGGAGAATGCGAAGAAGTTCTTCGAGGCATACGAGCGGATGGCCGGTCCCACTGGGCTTGGCGTCGAGCTAGTTTCCGTACATGCACTCAGATGACGGTTATTTCGACGAGCCTGTGGCGGCGAGGTACGACGACTCGCTAGAGGAGATGTTCGAACCCAAGGTGATTGCACCGGTAGTCGATCTGCTGGCGGAGCTTGCCGGAGACGGGCGCGCGCTCGAGCTTGGGATCGGCACAGGTCGAATCGCACTACCGCTGGCGCAGCGGGGAGTGCCCGTTCACGGCATCGAACTCTCCCACGCGATGGTGGCGCGGCTTCGCTCCAAGCCTGGAGGGGAAGACATCGACGTCACGATCGGGGACTTCGCTACGACTACCGTCGACGAGAGATTCTCCGTCGCGTACCTCGTTTTCAATACGATCATGAACCTGACCACCCAGGCGAAGCAGGTTGCTTGCTTCCGAAATGTTGCCGCGCGCCTCGAGCCGGGCGGTTGCTTCGTCATCGAAACGAGCGTCCCCGATCTCCAGAAGCTCCCGCCGGGCGAAACCGTTCACCCTTTCCATGTGAGCGAAACGAGACTCGGTTTGGACGAGTACGACGTGGCGAACCAAGGCCTCATTTCTCACCATTTCCGATCCGTTGATGGGAGATTCGAACGCACTTCGATCCCATTCCGGTACGTGTGGCCTGCGGAGCTGGACTTGATGGCACAGCTTGCGGGGATGCAGCTACGTGATCGATGGAGTGGTTGGCGGCGCGAACCATTCACGAGCGACAGCAACCAACACGTATCGGTCTGGGAGAAGGCTCTCTGAATGACCAGCACCTGGATTCCCGAGCGGCCACGGCGGATTCCTGGGAGGTGAATGCGGCCAGACCGGCGATCCTGATGGAATTCGCCGCTACTCTGCGCGAGGTTCTCAACGCCAAGGCTTGAGACGCACTCACGGCCACGTGCAAAAACCACGGAGGTGCAACCATGGGAGAGATCCACGTGCACGAGTTCATGACCCTCGATGGGGTGATCGACGCGCCCACCTGGACGTTCGACTACGGCTTTCACCCCAAGATGGGGGAGGCCATCGCCGCGTTCATGGAACCGTCCCGCGGGATCCTGCTCGGGCGCACGACCTTCGAGATGTTCGAGCCAGCCTGGTCGACGCGGACCGTGGAGGACGACCCGGGCGCACCGTTCTTCAACGACACCACCAAGTACGTCGTGTCTGGGACGCTCACGACCACGACGTGGAGGAACTCGGAGATCATCGGTCCGTATGACCCCGACGCGATCAGCAAACTGAAGGAATCGGTAGACGGCGACCTCTATATCAGCGGCAGCGGGATGCTGGTTCGAGCGCTGCTCGACGACGGGCTAATCGACGGACTGCATCTGTTCGTCTATCCACTCACCCTCGGGTCCGGCCCCCGGCTCTTTCCCGAGGGAGCCGCGCCCTGCAAGATGTCACTTTCCGCGTGTGATTCCTACGACAACGGTGTCGTCTATCTGGCTTACCGGCCGCAGTCGTAAGGAGATCGAGTCGCTTTCTGTAGGGGTCGTCGCTGGGTCTTGCGCTGACAAGCGGTCTCTGACAGCGTTCCGCTGATGAATACAGATGGCCCGACGCTCGGGGTGAAGATCTTCCTCGCCCTCGTGATCATCGGTTTCGGTGCGGCAGGATACGGAGGTCTCAAGACCTACTTCGACAACCGCGCGGCGATATCGAACCTCAAAGATCGCGGTGTCGAAACCGACGCGAGCGTTACGTCCGTCACCGAGGTAAGCGGTCGCAGGATCGAGACGTATCACAAGATCAGCGTTGCTTTCGATCCCCAAGGTCCCGACTCGTCTGAGTCGGCGGAGATCCTGGATTGCTCGGGCAATCGCTATGACGGCGAGGGCTCGGTGACGATCGACTATCTCCCGGACGATCCCAGCATCATCAGGTTGGCCGCATGCGAAGGATCGTTCGATTCCAACGTTCTTCCTGGGATCATCGGCCTGGTCTTCGGCGCCCTGGCTCTCTTGCTGCTCTGGCGCCTCAGAGGCTTCTGGACGAGAAGCTCGACCGCCCCATGAGCCACGAGGTGATGGTCGAGAAGTTCAAGGAGCTCCACCCTGGCTGGGACGTCATCGAGCTGCCCCCTAAAGGCTCTTCGTCCGGAGCGATCCGTCAGCCCGAAGGATCCGGACTCATCCGCTACGTCTTCGCTGAGAACGAGCGAGGCATGTACCTCGAGTACTACTCGTTCCATCGCATCTGGGGGGACTCACACGTGCGCATCCATGAGACCGGCGAGGTCGAGTACCTCGACACATTGCAGACGATGTACGTCGTCACCGGAGACAAGGTTCATGATGATCGAGAGCGCGATGAGATGTACGTCCGGAACCAACGACTCATGACCGAACTTGAAGATGCCGGGCTTCTCTCCGGAGGTCCCATCCCCGGGTCGTTCGTGATCAACTCAGCGATCGTGACCGGGGCCGTCGATCCCGACAAAGAAGCGGAGGGCTGATGTTTTTCCGGAAGACGAGAAAACGCGTTGCCCAAGAGGTCCGTACCCGGGCGGGTGAGGACCGCATCGTGATGATCGACGACTTCGCCAACTTCTTCGGGTTGCAGTCACGCGGCGCCGCTCAGATGCGTGGCAACGGGTGTCTCGCGATAACCCCCGATGAGGTCGTGTTCCTCATGTGGCTACCTCGGCGAGATCTGTACATCCCCCGACAGCGAATCACTTCCGTTGAACGTGTGAGATCGCATCTGGGCAAGAGGATCGGCCGCGATCTGCTCAAGATCACGTTCACGGACGAGACCGGAAACCCCGACTCTGCAGCATGGTTCGTACACGACCTGCCGGCCTGGGAAGCAGCCCTACGTCCATGATCGACCAGCACTGGCAGAGCTGCTAGAGAGTCATCGCGATCGAGCCGCTAACTCTTCGAAGTCTTGGAGATCACGGCGTGGACGACCGATCCCGAGCCGACGAGCTCGGTGCACTCGTAGCCTTCGAGACCTGCGGCGAGATTGTCGAAGAGACGTTCGCCCCCACCGAGGAGTACCGGCGCTATCGCCACGTGCATCTCATCGACCAGGCCGGCCTTGAGATACTGCTGGATCGTCGACGCTCCGCCGCCGAGCCTGACGTCTTTGCCGCCGGCTGCTTCGAACGCTCGATCGAGAACGGTTTCTATGCCGTCGTTGACGAAATGGAAAGTGGTCCCACCCGCCATCGCGACAGGGTTCCTTGGGTGGTGCGTCAGCACGAAGACGGGGTGATGGTAGGGCGGCTCGTCTCCCCACCACCCTTTCCACTCTTCGTCGGGCCAGTCTCCGCGGATCGGGCCGAACATGTTGCGACCCATGATGGTTGCGCCGATGCCCGCTTCGCCATTCGCAATGAACTCGTCATCGAGGCCCTCGTCGCCGCCTTCTTCGCCCATCATCCGAAGGCCGGTGCGGGTCTTGAACACCCACTCATGGAGTCCTTCGGCGCCGACTCCGAGCGGGTTGTCGAGATCCTGGTCGGGTCCCGCCGCGTAACCGTCGAGCGATATCGACAGGTTATGGACACGAAGCTTAGGCATGAGGGGTTGGAGTGTAAGACCCGCGATTAGTTTTCGGCCGAGATGCCGTCTAATCATCTAGAGAGTCAAATGGGAAGGAGAACCCCTTGCAAAAGATCGTTCCTAACTTGTGGTTCGACACCGAGGCTGAAGAAGCAGCGACCTTCTATACGTCCCTCTTCGATGACTCGAAGATCACGGACATCTCGTACTACGGAGAAGCCGGACCGCGGCCCGCAGGCTCGGTCCTGACGGTTGCGTTCCAGCTCTTTGGTCAGGATTTCACTGCGATCAATGGCGGACCGGATTTCAAATTCACCGAGGCCATTTCGTTGTTGGTGAACTGCGACACTCAAGAAGAGGTCGATGATCTGTGGGCCAAGCTCACTGAAGGTGGCGAAGAGGTGCAGTGCGGCTGGCTGAAGGACAAGTACGGCCTCTCCTGGCAGATCATCCCCACTGCCTTGACCGAATTGCTTCAAGACGAGGACAAAGAAAGAGCCAATCGGGCGATGCAAGCGATGCTTCAGATGAAGAAGATCGACATCGAAGCCCTGGAAAAGGCCGCCGCGGGCTGATTAGAAAAAGCGAGCTAAGGGTTTGGAGGCATGTGGCCTGGATGTAGAGGCACGCCGGCGAGCGGTCCGGCGCCGGCCCCCCTTGACCCCGGCTCACCTTCAACTCCATAAGGCGACAGATGCGTGTTCTCTCGCGAACAAGCGGGATCCGTCATCCACAAGTTCTTCCCCGCGAGCTCCGCAGCCACGCACGCGACCCACGGGGCGAAGACGCTCGATATCGAAACCGTTTCCTCGTAGTGGCCCTCGCCGCAGAATTCGGCTTCAAGGGCCCCGACGGGGACGGGACCGGTTCCGTCCTGCCCGTCTGAGGGAACCGACTTCAGGTGGAAGTCGTAGCCCGGGATGATGTACCCAAGCTCGTCCTGGCCCAGCCCGAGGACGAAGACGTTTGGCGCGTTGAACTGATCGCGGATCACGGGTTCGAATGGCCGCCCGGTGTCGGCTTCGGGACACTCAGGCCGTCCATAACCCCCAAGCTCGATCTCGGGTGAAAGCTCTCCCGGAACGGTAAGGAACACCGCTTCGGTTTCCCCAGTCGTTGTGCCCAGGCTGACCGCCACCATCTCGGTGCTGACCGCCTGTCCGACTTCCTCGGTGCGCACTCCCTCGGTGTGTCCCGCTGGGTCCTCTCCCCAAGACTCTCCACCGATGTAGGTAGGTATGTCGAAGATGCCTCTCACGTTCAACGCGCGCAGCACGGTGTTGTCGGAGTCGAGGTAAAACTGCCGCCGAGCCGAACGCAATGAGTCGATCTCCACAGGTTGGGCGTCGGCCAACGCAGCTACAGCTGAATCGGCTACGTACTCGCCGATCGCGAAAGTGCGGGCCCAACTCGCATCCGATCCGTACCCGGGGATGTCGACACCGAGCGGAGTTTGCAAGCCGCCCACCGCGCCAGAGAAATAGACGGCCGTACCCCCGAGCTGACGCTCGAGACCTTCTCGGGCGCCGTATACGAAATCCGATGAGACCAGTTGGTTGTTCGAGCCCTGTGCTTCGGGATGGTTGGACCAGTTGACGATCGTGCCGATCGTCGAGTCATCCGCACGGACGAACTGGGCCGTATTCACCTCTGGGTCGGTCACGTTGGGCGGGCGAGAATCTCGTATCGGAACCGGGGGAGCGCCCACCGCAAACTTCACCTGCGCGCTCTCCCGAGAGATGTAAGCGTCGTGGACCGCATCGAGGATCTGTGAGCGAATGAACGCTTGGTAGGCGGGGAACTTCCCGTCGGTGTTGAGGTAGAGCTGGCCCCAGTAACCCATGGTGTCCACGCCCTCGTGGGTGTGCGTCGACGACACGACGAGTTGGTCGATATCCATGTCCGGGTACCGGATCGCCATCTCGGCTCGGGCGCGTTGCACCTCGATGTTGAAGAACCCGACTACATCGAGTGAGACCATCGCAACCGTTTGCTCCCCGGACTCCATGACAACGGCTCTCGCCCAGGTGTCATCGTGCATCCCGAGGGTGCATTTAGCGCCGAAGCCGGCGTTCGCGAAAACTCCATCCCATTTCCCGCTGGAGTCGGGATCCCCGACGATGGTTACTCCGCGAACGGACCACACGCCGCCCGTCTTGTAGGCATCGCCCACCGAGTTCCAGGGTTGATCGACGTGGGGTTCCGGCTTTTCTCCCTTCGGCGGCTGGCCGTCGAGGATCGGACCGAGGTTGTCGTTATTGAGGCCCGAAACACAGCCGTTGCCGTCGAGATCCGAGTAGGGCTCGCCCCAAACTCCCGTCGTCGGATGCGGGGTGAAGTACTGCGACCACTCGGCAGGGGGTTGACCAACCGGGGTGATGGTTCGTTTCCCGAATCCCACGCGGAGGCTGGTGTCGGGGTCGCCCGTACTGGCTTCCGCGGGGAAAACACACAGGAGGCCTACCGTCGACACGAGGAGCAGCGTCAAGCACCGTCTGAAGATCGTTCGCTGGGACGGCTGGAACTTTCTCAAAGAGGCTCTCCCCGTAGAAGGTCGCCTCGCTTGATTCGCCCAGTTTGGGTCGATTCCTCCCCTGTGGGCAAGCCCAGGGGGACTTTCAGTAACGGTTCAGATTCCTCCTGTCATCGTGGAGTTCTTGAAAAAGCTCGCAGTGGGCCTGGCGATCGCGTCGCTTCTTGCGGCGTGTACCGGCGATCCTGCATCGAAAAGAGATGAACGGCAGAACTCAGCCAAGATCCCTCAGCCCGAGGTGACAGGCTTGGCCGTTGCGCCCGACAGCGATCGTGTCGACCTGAACCTGCCTTCGTTTTCCCATCCGACCAGAGTGACGAATCCTCTGTTCCCGGTATCGGAACAAGAGTCGGTCTTGCTCCTGGGGCACGTGGATGGCAAGCCATTCCGTACCGAAGTGACGTTGCTGCCTCAAACAAGACTCATCGAATGGCAAGGGATGCGGATAGAGACACTCGTCTCTCAGTACACGGCCTACTTGGACGGTCGCATCCAGGAGGTGGCTTACGACCTGTATGCACAGGACGACGACGGGGCAGTTTGGTATTTGGGCGAAGAAGTCTCTGACTTCAAGGACGGAGCCATCGTCACGACGGAAGGCACGTGGAGCGCCGGCAAAGATGGCCCCGGCGCCATGATCATGCCCGCCGACCCGCAAGTCGGCGACGCGTTCAGAACCGAGAATGCTCCCGGCTTCGCTTTCGAGGAGGTAACCGTCAGGGAAGTAGGAAGGACGTTGGAGGGTCCCTTGGGCCCGATCGAGGGTGGGATCACGGTCGGCGAACTGCACACCGACGGAAAAATAGAGGACAAGACATTCGCTCCAGGGTACGGAGAATTTCTCACTGCCGGAGGAGGGGACGTCGAGGCTCTAGCTCTAGCTGTTCCGACAGATGCTGCCGGCGCCCCAGTGCCGGAGGGTTTGATGACCTTGACGACGGAAGCGAAGAGGTTGTCCGACCTTTCGAGATCTCCAAACTGGAAGACGACGTCGGCTGCGACGAGGCGGATAGCGGTCGCGTGGAAGAACGTCCGTGCAGGAGCTGTACCGGTGCGGGTCGAGCCACGCATGACCTCCGCATTGGCAGCGCTCGGTCGTTCCGTTCGTGCTCGTAGCAGCGCGCGCACACGTCAAGCGGCCATCCAGGTGGCTCAATGGAGCCTCGATCTTCAGCTTCTCTACCAACCGCCGCGCGAAGTCGATATCAGCCGATTTGATCTCTGGATATCTCAGCTACTGGCCGACGCATCCCTCAGCGATCTGGACGCGGTGAGAGGTGATGTCTTCACCCTGGATTACATCCGTGACCGAATCATGGAAACGCTCGCCCCCGCCGATCTCGTTCAGCTAAATATCCATCTGGGTGAGCTCCAGGCAGCGATGGTCGACGCGGACATCGACGTTGCGAGGAATGAAGCCCTGCAACTGCATGAGGTTGTGTCGGAACTGGGTCTTTGACTCGTGCCGCTATGTGACGTGATAAGCATCCATAGACACCTAAACATGCAGGTCAGGGGGCCTTTTCGCGAAACCACCGTGTTACGGTCCAGACAGAAGCAAGATCAACTGAACGTTGTGATTGAGTCTGGGTACCTGCGCCTCTCCTGGCCTTCGTTCATTAGGTTAGGGAGGTGTTTTTTCATGGAAAACGGAACCGTCAAGTCATTCGATGACGCCAAGGGGTTCGGTTGGATCGTCCCTTCGGACGGCACCAAGGACCTTTTCGTTCACCAGCGCAACATCCTGGGCGACGACATCAAGACGCTGCCGATCGACGCGAGAGTCAGCTACGAGTCTCGTGCGAACGACAAGGGTCTCGAGGCGATCAAAGTCTCGGTAACCAAGTAACTCCAGTTTCATGAAACGGGCCCCTCCGGGGGCCCGTTTTGCATTGGTATGGGCCTTTCCGGACCCATTAGCTATTGCTATTCCCAAAAGGGAGCGCACACTTAGTACTAGAAGGGGCATGGCTACGACTTGTTCGGGCCGTGTTCGCCAGTTTTCGCAGGTGGCTAAGCAAACCCTCTCGGACGCTGACGCATCCATCACGCGCCGAGAGGAAGGCCTGCAATGAAGCAATCCCTTAATTTGAAGAGACTTAGTTTGGTCTTTGCTCTCCTGCTCTCCGTATCACTTATCTCCGTAGTCTTCCTTGCCACTCCATTAACCGCTTCGGCGCAAACCTCTCTCGGCCAGTGCAATGGCACCGATAACGTCGGAGGCCAAGCTGTTGAATGTCACTACACCGTCACCAACAATCTCAACGGAAGCGCTACGAGCTCAACGGTCACCGTTCTGGAATGTCACGGGGCCGCGAACGATCCTCCGACGATGGTCTGTACTCCGTCTACGACCGGTTCAACCGATCTCGTGACCACGATCGACCAGTGCAACGGCTCAGGCAATGGCGGCGGTGGAACGGTGGAATGCACCGTGGATGTGATCAATAACATCACCGGCACGACGACTCCTACGTCTGCCACGACGAACCAGTGCAACGCGTCCGGAACGGGGGGAGGAACCGCGCCGACCGTGCTTTGCAATCCATTCCCGGCTAACACAACGAGCGCCAACGTGAACCAATGCAACTCGTCGGGCAATGGAGGTGGCGGTACGCAGCGCGTGCAATGCAACGTCGACTCAGACTCGACGACGACGTCGATGCTGATCGTTACGGTCAATCAGTGCAATGGGTCTGGAAACGGTGGAGGCGCCACGGTTACCTGTCGCACTGGCTTCACAAACAACGTCACCGGGCCCGGCCCAAGTCCGTCGGCCAGCCCAAGTCCGTCGGCCAGCCCAAGTCCGTCGTCTAGCCCAAGCCCGTCGGCCAGCCCAAGCCCGTCGGCCAGTGCGACCCGTCCTGCTCCCGGGCCATCGCAGAGTCCAACCCCCGCTCCCGGGCCATCCAACGCTCCCACTCCTGCACCGGGCGCCTCCGAGAGTCCGACGCCCGCTCCCGTGCCTTCGGCAAGCCCAAGCGTTTTGGGTGAGACCGTAAGCAGCGGGGGTGGCACTTCGCCGCAGGTTTCCCAGGTCCCGGTAGGCGCCGCGGCCGCCGGCGGCGGATCTACGAGCGGAGTGGAGAACCTGAACCTCTTGGTCCTGGGCTTCATGCTGCTTGCTGCCTCGATACCGGCGCTCATCGTGCGGAAGCGGGTCAGGATCAGAGTCAGGGCAAAGCCTTAGTCAGGCGAAGCGGATGCCGGCGATGAAGTTGTCGATGAGCGGCAGCCGTCGTGGACTCGTAGCGACCGTAGTAGCCGTCGTCCTTATCTGTAGCGGGATCTTTCTTATCGGTGTATCGATCGCGTCGCAACGCCGAGCTCCACAACCGCCGTCGCAGAATGTCACGGGGACGGGGGAGTCGTGGTCGGGCACGACCTTCCCTATTCCGCGACCAACCGGGGATCCGACGCCTAGCGTGATCGGGCCCATCCTCGAACGTTCGAAACCTGTCTTCCTGGACATCCCCTCAATCGACGTGCATTCGGTCGTGCAATACCTCGGACAGGCCGCCGACGGGACTTTGGAGGCTCCAGCAGGAGACCACTACAACGAGGCAGCTTGGTACCGCTACTCACCGACACCCGGATCGCTAGGGCCGGCGATCCTGTTGGGGCATGTCGACTCAGCGGCCGAGGGACCCTCGGTTTTCTTCCGCCTAGGCGAGCTGCGACCCGGCGATCGCGTTTCGATTACCAGAGCCGATGATTCGATCGCAGTGTTCGTGGTCGACACCGTTCAGCGTTATTCGAAGGACGATTTTCCAACTGAGGTCGTTTACAGCGATATCGACCATGCCGGGCTACGGATAATCACGTGCGGAGGTGCCTTCGACAACTCCACCGGGCACTACCTCGACAACATCGTTGTGTTCGCGTCGCTGGCTGGCTCTCCGGAGGAGTAGCTATCTCGCTTGCCAGTGCGGGGAGGAGTCGACCGCACGGTTCTTCGTGAGGCGCTTCACGTTGGTTCCATCCGAAGCCCTCATCACGTAGATCTCCGGCTCTCCGCTCTTGCGTCTCTCGAAGACGATCTTCTTTGCGTTCGGCGACCAGCTTGGCGAGACATCCAGGAATCCGTTGGCGGTGAGTTGAGTCACGTCGCTGCCGTTCGCATCCATAGTGAAGATCTCTCTATCGCCGTCGCGATCACTTTCGAAGACGATGCGCGTTGCATCGGGACTCCAATCGGGACTCGCGTCGAAGGACCCATTGTGCGTAAGCTTCGTCACACCGGTTCCGTCTCGGTCCATCTTGAAGATTTCCCAATCCCCATCGCGGTCGCTGGCGAACACGATCTCCTCGCCCGTTGGGGACCAAACCGGATTCGAGTCCACTCCGTCGTCGTTTGTTAGTTGGCGAACGTCGGTTCCATCGGCGTCCATCATGTAGATCTCCATATCGCCGTCACGTGTACTGGAGAAAAGGATCTCTAGACCATCGGGTGCCCATGAGGCAGCAGCATCGGTCGCCGAGTCGTTGGTCAGTTGGACGACGTGGGATCCGTCCGAGTTCATCTTGTAGATGTCGCTTGCGGTTGGTTCGTCTCCGATGAAACGCTGGAACACGATCTCCGACCCACTCGGAGACCAGGCCGGACCGAAATCTCCACCGGGTGTCTTTGTCAGTTTCCTTACGTGGGCCCCGCCCGCCTTCATCGTGTAGATCTCGAGAGCACCCTTACGGCTGCTGACGAACGCGATCCGGCCATTGCGTCCCGGGAAATTTGCTCGGGCGACGGGCGATACCAGGGTTAGTGCACCGAGAAGGGCCGCCAGGAATGCTGTCGTCTTCTTAGTCATGACGTAGAGACCCGCAGGAGACCGAAAAGGTTGCCCGGCCCTCAGGGGCAAAGACGACGCCACGCGATGTCGACACTATTGTGAGGTCCAAATCATGACGACAACACGCCTCGAGGCATTCAGCGATGCCGTGATCGCCATCCTGATCACGATCATGGTGTTGGAACTGAGGACTCCGGATGGAACCGATTTCGAGCATGCCCTCCGCCCGCTACTGCCGGTTTTCCTGGCCTACGTCTTGTCTTTCATCAACCTTGGCATCTACTGGAATAACCATCACCACATGATCGTCGCCACCGAGCGGATCAACGGGAAGATCCTGTGGGCGAATCTCCATCTGCTGTTCTGGCTTTCGCTGTTTCCTTTTGCCACCGGCTGGATGGGCGAGAACGACTTCGCGTCATTACCTATTGCCGCCTACGGTTTCGTGTCCCTTCTCGCGGCCATCGCCTATTTCATCCTCGCCAGATCGATCGTGACCGAGCATGGTCCTGATTCGAAACTTGCGATCGCGTTGGGCCGAGATATCAAGGGAAAGATTTCCCCAGTCCTTTATCTACTTGGGATCGCACTGGCCTTTCCGGCCCGCTGGATATCGCTGGGCCTCTACGTCCTCGTTGCGCTGATGTGGCTCGTGCCCGACCGAAGGATCGAATCGGCCCTGGGCGATTAGCGCCCTACCCCGTAGACGGCAACCGGAACGGGTCCGTAGCCTGGAGTTCCTCCCCGACGACGATGTTCGGGAACTCACAAAGGAGCGACCGGTGAAGAAAATCTGGGCCGTCTTATCAGTTGGAGCACTTGTGCTCGCGGTTGGAGCCATCGCGCTTGCTTCTGGAACCGCTGTGACCAAGCCGACGCGCATCCACGTGATCGAGTTGCCCAAGACGGATGTGGTGATCGATACCGGCGAATCTGGAGACACTTCGGGCGACCTGCTCACCTTCCACAACAAGCTCCTCGATACCTCTCGGAAAGATGCCGGGACGGATCAAGGGCAGTGCGTCCGGATCGACCCCGGTGCCGGTACCTGGGAGTGCGAGTGGACGAACTCGCTCGCGGATGGACAGATCTCGGTGGCTGGACCGTTCAACGACAACCATGGAACCGTCTTGACGGTCACGGGCGGAACCGGCGCCTATAAGAACGCCCGTGGGTCTATGGCCCTGCGGTTCAGGGACAACGGGAACTTCGATTTCATCTTCAGTTTGATCCCTTAGCCCTGAGCGCTTCAGGCCGGACAATAGGCAGGAAGGCCTATAAATAAGGCGAATCTCCCCGCACTATCTCTGATCCTTATGCGGGAGGACTCATGCGTCGCGCTCGAGGTTTGCTTGTCTTGTCGGCAGTTTCCGTGGCGGCGCTCGCAGCGTCGGTGGTCCTGCCGTTCCGATCTCCCGCTCTAGCGGCCTCCCAGCCTCTCGCGGGCGCCCGTACGCGACTGATGAAGGCGCCGATCGGCCGGGCCATCCCGGTTGATATCCCCGCGGCATTCCGGGCCGGACTTCCCGGCCAGACCGTTCCAGCCCCGGCTCCACAGCCAGGGGCCGAGAGCACCCCAGCCTTCGATGTTTTCGTGCCGCCGAGCGGCATGGCGGTGGATGCAGCGGAGCCCTCGATCGGGGTCAACTGGAACACCGGCAACATCATGTTTCAGGCTTACGTAGAGACGACTCGCGTGAGCATCGACGAGTCGACTCCACCGGTCGCGACCTGGACGGACGTCACCGCTCCGAACCAGGTATTGAGCATGGACCCGATCCTCTTCACCGATCCTGTGACCGGGCAGACCGCGGTTTCGCAGCTCGTCAGCACCCTCTACGCAGGCGTCGGTGGTTGCAGCCTCTCAGCGGTCACGGGTGACGACGGCGAGAACTGGACCGTCTCGGAGGGCTGTGGTCCTCCCGGAACAAACGACCACCAAACGATCGGCGGGGGCGCTTACGCCGATCCGACCAACGCCGGTGCAACGTACCCGCACTCGATGTATTACTGCGGCCAGAACGGCTATTTCGCCAACTGTTCACTGAGCACGGACGGTGGCGTCACCTATGGTCCGGCGGCCCCGATGTACACCGATGCCGGTCGCCCGGCGGTTGATGGGAAGACGCCCGGAGTCACCTGTTTCGGACTGCACGGCCACATCAAGGTCGGGCCGGATGGGACCGCTTATCTCCCCAACATCGGATGCGGAAAGGTGGCGCTCCAGAATCGCC
The DNA here is from genome assembly GCA_034663635.1 of Actinomycetota bacterium. Classification (GTDB taxonomy): domain Bacteria; phylum Actinomycetota; class CADDZG01; order CADDZG01; family WHSQ01; genus JAXDJH01. Next base: position 99,164 of record JAXDJH010000005.1, read on the forward strand.
TTCAAGGCGTCGTGGTCAGCGAGGACGACGGCCAGACGTGGGAGGCGCGCACGGTTGCCGGCGCGTTCTATAACGACTTCAAGAGCGACCCGTCCGTCGCCATCGGAAGCGACAACACCGTCTACCTTTCCTATGAAGAGAAGGCCGGCGGAGTCAAAGTAGTTGTCTCGACAGACCACGGTAAGCACTTCACCGAGCCGATCGACCTAGGCGCTTCCATCGGGGTGCAGCAGGGAGTCTTTCCCGCGGCTGTCGCGGGGGATGGCGATCGCGCTGCGGTCGCGTTCGTTGGCACCACTACAAAAGGCGTCGCCCCCAACTTCTATGAGGCATCGAACTTCGCCGGCGAGTGGCACTTGTACATCGCGACGACCTACGACAGAGGGGCCACCTGGACCACTGTCGACGCGACGCCGAATGATCCAGTCCAGCGCGGGTGCATCTGGTGGGGCAACGGAAACTGCCCGGACACGCAGAGGAACCTCTTGGACTTCATCGATGCCTCGATCGATAAGTTCGGCCGTGTCGTTGTGGGTTACGCCGATGGATGCATCGGAGCCTGCGTGCAGGGCGGGGCCAACACGCAAGAAGACATCGGTGCGATCGCTCGTCAAGCACGAGGTCTGAGCCTCTTTTCCGCCTATGACGGGATGTTCACCCCGTAGACCTAGACACGCTCAAGTGGTTCCATAGGAAGCAGCGGTCGGAACTCTAGGGAGGTCGAAAGTTGATGAACGTCGTTCATGGCCGTCCGGTCCGCGTCTTTTTGGCTTCGCTTCTCTTGGTCGCAACAGCCGGGCTCAGCGCTGCGGCGGCCGCTCCACGTTGCAAGGGCGAGCGCGCCACCAAGGTGGGCACGGCCGGTGACGACGAGATATCTGGCACCAAGGGACGCGACGTGATCGTCACCCTCGGCGGCGACGACTATGTCGAGGGCGGTGGCGGTGCCGACCTCATCTGCGGTGGCGCCGGCGCGGACAGTCTCTACGCCGGAGGCGGGAACGACACGGTTGTCGGAGGCGGCGGCGACGACAATCTCATTGGCGACGTTGGCTCAGATCAACTGCTGGGCGGCGGCGGTAACAACTACTTCGACGGCGGTAACGGCAACGACACCATGACGGGCGGCAAGGGCTTCGACTACACGGACTTCCGCTATGGGGACGGTCCCGTACAAGTTGACCTCGCCGCGGCGCGTGCGACCGGAGCCGGCACCGACAAGCTAACGAAGATGGACATGATCGGCGGAACGACCGGCGACGACGTGCTCCTCGGCTCCCAGTCCGGGTTCGAGCTCTTCATCGGTTGGGACGGCGACGACACGATCGACGGCCGGGGCGGCGTGGATCAGATGGTCTACGACGAGGCTCCAGCTGGAATCTCGGCAGATCTAGCGGCCGGAACCGCTACGGGAGAAGGTAACGACACACTCTCGTCCATCGAGTCGATCGTCGGGTCGCAGTTCGACGACACGTTGCTTGGCCACGAGGAGTCTGACGATCTGTACGGTCAAGCCGGCAACGACACGATCGATGGGCGCGGCGGCAACGACTACCTGCTTGGGCAAACAGGCGATGACGACATCTCCGGAGGACCTGGGGTGTACGACATGATCGATTTCAATCCCGGCGCTCCGCCGGTGACCGTGAATATGTCGACAGGCGTGTCGACGGGCGAAGGAAACGATCAGGTTTCCGGGTTCGAGATCATCGGGGGCAGTGAGTTCGATGACACTTTGATCGGCGACGATGGCGACAACCTCTTCTACTCCTACGCCGGTGACGACTCGATCGACGGTGGGGGAGGCTCCGATCTCGTTCTCTACAACGTCACGAGCTCACCGATCACGGCCGACCTGTCCACCGGCGTCGCAACGGGAGAGGGGCAAGACTCGTTTGCGAACATCGAAGGCATCGTTGGCACGGAGTTCAATGACACGCTGACAGGCGATGCGAACGACAACGTTCTCATCGGGGGCCCCGGCGACGATCACCTCACGGGCGGGAACGGCAACGATTACTTCGAAGGTGGAGCGGGCGACGACGCCATCGACGGGGGGTTGGGTACCTTCGATATGGCGAACTTCTATTTCGCCGAGGGATTGACGGCCAACCTGCAGCAAGGGACCGCAACGGGTGAAGGTGATGACTCCATGGCGGGGATCGAAGCGCTGCTCGGCTCCAACTCCGCCGACGTCCTGACAGGGGATGGGGGGCCGAACTACATATTCGGCAGCGGAGGGGCAGACGAGATCTCAGGCGCGGCGGGTGACGACGAACTAGACGGCGGCCCCGGCGGCGACTCGCTCGACGGCGGTCCCGGCACAGACAGTTGCCTCTCGGGCGAATCCGTGACGGCATGTGAAGGCCAGACGCAGTCGGCTCAAGCTGCCCAAGCCCAAAGCCAGCAGGAAGCCCTATCCACGATGGGCGGGGTAATCGGAGGCACCGGCGAGAAACGCGCCCACTAGCGGGACGGCCTGCTTAGACCGTCCCGCCAGAGACGCAACGCGGCCTAGGTTTCCAGCCGAGGTCTGAAGCGCCGCACGACCGGTGCAAGTCCTAGGTAGACAAGTAGCGCGAGTAGACCGATCGGAACGACCACTCCCGCCGTCAAGACCGCCCCCGAAGCGATAGCGATAGCCAACGACTTCGCCGTCGCGAATGCTCGCTTGATCGCCGGCTTCTCTGGAGGGACCGGCGGAGCCATCCCGTTGATAGACACACCTATCGATGAGTACGCCGTCTGAGCGTTGATGCTGCCGGCTCTCTGCTCCAAGTTGCGAAGGTCTTCTCGGGAGCCGTTGAGTTTCTGCCGCAGGTCGAATCTCGCGACGGTGTCGACGCTCGATTGCAGCCGACCGAGCAATCGAGAGATCTGTCGACGGACTTGATGCAGTCGGGTCTGGGTAGCGAGGAAGTCCGGGCTCAGATCCTGACCATGCAATTCCTGACGAGTCACCTCGCCGATGTCACCCAATTCTCCGACCACCTGCTCGAAACGAGTGGACGGGACCTGCACCGCCACATTGGCCAGTCCGTATCCTGCGTCGAGGTCGACGACCGAGGTGACGAGGAAGCCACCGATGCGCGGAGAAGTGGCGAGATCCACGACGGCCTGAGCCGCGGAGTTCAATTCGTTGCGGGCCACATCCACATCGACGGTCGCGGTCTTGACCACAGACGGGTCTTGGTCGATCGAGCTTGAGGGATCTGCCGAAACGCTCCCCGGAACCGTGTCGGGGGCTCCGATCGGATCGTCGATGGAGATTCCCCCCGAGTCCAAACCCTCGTCGTCGCCCCCGCACGCGGCCGCCCCAAGCGCGACCAGTACTAGTGAGATCACTATCCGCCGGAAAGCCATCGCTCCCCCCTTCGCTCGGTGGGTCGGCCCTTCGGCGCTGGAGGGGTGCCCCTACTACCCTGGTAGTACTACTACCGAAATAGTAGGCACACGAGGATACGGATGTCCAACTATTTCTTCGAGAGCTCCATCAGCACTTCTTCGATCCCGTCGTCCCCGGTCGTAGGGGACCCTGAGGGCCGGAAGCCGCACTTCTCGAGCACCCGGATCGACCCGACGTTGCTGGTCGCGACGAACGCGTGGAGCGGTAGCTCATCGATGACTTCGATGAACCGGCTGAGCGCAGCGGTAGCTATCCCTCGCCCCCAGTGCGCTCGTCCGATCCAGTAGCCGATCAAGCGTCTTGAATCATGCTCCCAGCTGACGACGTTTCCGGCGACGTCTCCGTCGACGACGACGGTTTTGGTTATCACCGTCTCGTCGGCCAGGATCTTGGTCCAGTGGGCGAAGTGCGCGGCCCGGTCCCGCGACGGGAGAGCCGCCATCCGGGCTGCGTCTGGGTCCGCCTGATCCTCGAAGAACGCGTCGAGATCGTCGTCCCGCACTTCTCGCAACGACACGTCATTCGGGGCAACTCGCTCTAGTTCGGCCATCCAACCCCCCCCGTTCTTTTCCACGGTCCGTGCCCTCAGGGCTCGCAACATGGAAAAGAATCATTCGAAGGTTAGTTCCTGACGCGTCTCAGGCTGTGTGCTTGCATGGTGGAGTGAAGGGGATCGACTACGTCGAAAAGGCACCGACCTCCGCCGATGTGGCGATCGTCGGAGGTGGGGTTGTGGGTGCCGCGACGGCTTTCTACGCGGCACAGGCAGGGCTGAAGCCGCTCCTCATTGAGCGCCGACCCGCGTTGTGCACGTTGACGACGCCCGCTTCGACAGGGGCATTCCGGCTCCAGTTCGACAATCTCGAGGAGCTCGAGCTCGTGCGCGAGTCGGTGGAGCTGTTCCTCAACTTCCAAGAGACCACCGGCCAGGACCTCTACGACGTCGACGTCCGTCGACCCGGCTATCTGTTTGCGACGACCGACGAAAACCGCGCATCGTGGCAGCAAGAGCTCGTCGCGAGGCAACACGGTTGGGGACAGTCGGACATCGAACTCTTGACCGGCGATGAAGTGAGAGCTCGCTGGCCCTGGATCGGCGAGAACGTGTTGCAAGCAAGGTTCAGAGCAAACGATGGGTTCCTGGATCCCAAACAGTTGACTCTCGGCCTTGCAGCTGGTTCAGGGGCAACCGTGATGACCGATACGGAGGTTGACGGTTTCACCGTGCGTGACGGGCGGATCGTGGCGGTTGAGACATCCGCGGGACCGATCTCGACCGAGCGCGCGGTGATCGCTTGCGGCCCGTTGTCGGGCAACCTTTGCCACAGGATCGGCTTGACGCTCCCGATCGAAACGGTGACTCGACACAAACTCGTGTTGCCCGATCTGCCGGAGGTCCCCGCCGATGCTCCGATGACCATCGACGACGACACCGGCGTCCACTGGCGACCCGCTTTGAACGGTGCCTACGTGCTGTTCACCGATCCGTCCACACCTCCAACCCCAGCCACCGATCGTGTTCCGGGAGACCCGGCATTCGCCTTCCGGGTTCTTGCTCCTGGGAGCCCCTCGTCGGTCGGGCGGATAGTTCCCTTCTGGAACGAGGTCTGGTCCAAGGCGAGCGCCAACTGGATGCTCCAGTCCGGCCAGTACACCAACACTCCGGACCACCGTCCCTTGCTCGGCCCCCTGGGTCCCGAAGGCCTCTTCGTCAACACCGGCTATTCCGGGCACGGGATCATGGGCGGCCCCGCCGGCAGCCGACACCTGGTCGACGTGATGCTCGGTCGTGTGGGGGCCGACCGGAATCCGTTTCGGGTCGACCGCCCCTTCGAGGAGCGAGAACTAGACGTCCTCTGATCGTCGTCGGGTAGGGAAACAACGCCCTCCGGCGAACCCTTTACTCCATGAGAAAAAACATCGTTCTGCCCGTGCTCTTAGTTGCCTGTCTCGCCGGGGCATTGCTCCTGCAGCCCGGCCTCGCCTCCGCCAAGAAGAAGTCCGGCCCTCTAGTCGTGGGCACGGACGAAGCGGGGGACTGGGGCGCGAATGTCGACGCCACCCTCGCCCCGATCGGCGATGGCATGGGTCAGGACTTAGTCGAGGCGTCCATAACGATGGCCGACGCGAAGACTGTGAATTTCGTCATCAAGCTGAACAGCCTCCCTCCTTCGGGCGGGCTGCCCGAGATCTCTCGCTACAACTGGGACGTCGCCGTCGACGGTGAAGCGTTCCAGATGACCGGTGGATTCACCGACTACATCCGGGGCATCTGCAACCCGAACGTGGCGAATTCCTGCCCTCCGCCGCGCGACCCGGGCTCGTCTCCGTTCTTCATCCGTCAGGGAGCGTGCAACGTGGGAGCCGAGTGCGAAGAGGTCGGCCTCGTGCACGCGACCTTCGATTCCGCCGCCGGGACCATCACGATCCCGGTGGGCTTGGATGTGTTCGGGGCCAAGCCGGGTTCCAAGATCGCTCCGGCCGTGAGCAGTTTCGGTCCGTCGATCTATGCCGTGCCCCAGGCGAACGTCAGCAGTCCCAACCTGCCGTACGACGCATTGACGGTGACCGGCACATTCGTGGTCCCGAAGAAGTAGCCGAGTACCTCAGCTGCCTTTTCTCCTTAGCTTTGCCCCTTAACCATCCGCGCCTCGATCGGTTGAGTCGCCGAGAATGGACCGGTGGATCCGACAGAGGGAGCGACGGCCCAGACTCGATTGAAGACTTCGGATCTCATCGAGTTGTTGCGCCGGATGATCTTGCTTCGGGCGTTCGATGAACGCGCGGTGGCGTTGCAGCGCCAGGGAAGGATCGGCAACTATCCGTCTTGTTGGGGAGAGGAAGCGACCCAGGTCGCTCCCCTCTACGCATTGCGGGACCAAGACTGGGTGTTCCCGACGTACCGTCAGCAATTCATCGGGATGTTCCGCGGTATCGACCCGTCCACTTTCCTGAAGTACAGGCGCGGTTACGGCGGAAAGATCGGGTTCTGGAACCCGCGCGAGTACCGCGTCGCTCCGATCTGCATCTCGATCGCGACCCATCTGCCGCACGCGGTCGGCCTTGCATGGGCTGCTCGGATCGCGGGCGATGACGTTGCCAGCCTCGCGTGGTTCGGGGATGGGGCAACATCTGAGGGCGATTTCCATGAGGCGCTCAACTTCGGCAGCGTGCAGAAGACTCCGACGATCTTCTGGTGCACGAACAACCAGTGGGCTATCTCGACGCCGTTCGCACGTCAGACCTTCGCAGAGAGCATCGTGATCAAGGCGGAGGCTTATGGGATACGCGGGATCCAGGTAGATGGATTCGACGCGATCGCATGCTGGGAGGCAACGAAGGAGGCGCTGAGTCACGTGCTCTCGGGCGAAGGTCCGGTTCTCGTCGAAGCCCTCACCTACCGGATCGGCGGCCATGCGACGGCCGACGATCCCTCGCTCTATCGAGATCAGGCCGAGGCCGAGAAATGGCGGGCGAAGGAGCCCATCGCGCGTTTGGTCGAGCGGCTTCGAGCGGATGGAGCCGCGAGCGACGAGCTCCTAGCCGGTCTATGGACTGCGGCGCGCGACGTAGTCGATAAGGCGGTGGAGGAGATGGAGTCCGCCGAGCCCCCCGGCGTGGAGGCGATCTTCGAGACCACCTACGCGTCGGGGCTGCCGTGGACCCTCAAAGAAGGTCTCGACGAGCTCCATCTCCTTCCGCCTAATTCCTAGACCCCCGTGGCGTCGACCGAGTTCGAGGACGCCTCGAAAAGATCGTCCCCGCCGAACGTGGCCTGGTAGATGGCCGCCTCGGCGAAGCGATCGGGAACCACGAACGTGAGAAATCCGTCCCTGTTCGTCGCGACTTGCTTCATCTGGGCCCCGTCAGCGAACAGCGTCAACAGGCGATTGCCTAGCGCCTGACCATCGTCGTCGGCGAGCGCCACGCTGAGCATCCGTTTTCCATCCGCGTCGCGCTCGATCGTCATATCTGTGATCGTGAGCTCTTTACGAACAGTGAAGGACTGGGTCGTGGAGGAGGGGAGATACTTGTCGGCCCCTGCGTAGGTCAGCACCATCCCGTAATCGCCGGGCACAACATCGTTCTCGAAATTGAAGCTCGCGAGGCCCGCCGAGTCCGTGGCTCCCTCAAGCGTTTTGAAGGTCCCATCGGCGTCGCTGAGCTCGAGCGTTATCGGAGCGCCCGCCATCGGGGCCCCCATGTGATCGAGCAGAGTTGCGCCGACCGTCGACGCGTCGGTGTAGTTCCCCGAAGTCGCGCTGCCTTCGGCGAACGTGAGTGTGGTCGTGAATGGTGGCTGGGGTAGGTCACTGCGATAGGGGTTGGACCAGTCGACGAGGTTGTCGAACACGATGTACGCGGTATAGGTGAGTGCGTACGACGCTAGACCGAATCGGACGTCCCCTCCAGCGTCGACGGAGTAGATCGGGTCCGGGAACATCTCGCCTGCGATCCGGATCCGTCCATCACCGACCTTGATCTCGCCGAGATCGGTCTGCCCTGTGGTCGCGTTGTAAGAGTTCTGCGACACGAGTGCGGTGGTGCAGAGTTTGGTATCGGCTTCAGTGCACAGCGAGTTCCAAGCCGGGACGCTGACGCCCCAGATCGGCATCTGCGGAGTGCTGTCGAGTCCCGTGTCGGGTGTGTACCCAAGAGGGGTGGGCTCGGCGGCCTGGCGACGGCCGGCCGTCCCCTCGGACGCGCCGGGAAGGTTGACGCCTTTCGCCAAAGGCCACTTCTCAGCATCCTTGTAAGTGATCGGACCGGCGGCCCCCGACAACAGCGAGAAGTTGTAGCTGCCGGCAAGCGTGTTGCCGTTCTTCACCGCGTCGGCCGGCAGGAGGTTCATCGAAGACAAGGCCTGGAGGGCCGCGTCGGTGAGAACCAGGTTGCCTCCGGTTTCGACAAAGTGCCGCAGGTTCGAGAAGTAGGCATCGGCCTGCTCCGGAGCGAGGCCAAGTTGGTCCGTGATGTAACTCCGCGAGCCGATGTTGTTCACGACAACGATCGAATCGAATTGACGAGCGAACTCGGGATCCGCAGCGACATCCTCGACGTTGACGGGGGAGAGGCGCTCGCCTTCGGGGGTGTACTTGTTGAGATCCGAGAAGAAGTCCATCGACGAGGCATCGATCGGGGCTTGGCCGGGTGAGGCCTCGGCCGTGGTCGGGTTGAAGTCGACCTTGACCCGCGCCGGCATCTGAGCCTGGCTCAGCAACCGCACACGCCACCGACCCGGTTGGGGGTCGTTGACGGTCACGATCTTTCCGGCCTGCGAGTAGTTCGTGCCCTCGCTCGTACGGCTCGTGGCGATCGTCGCCCACTGCCCTTCGTCGAGGTAGTCGAGCGAGACGTTGCCGAGCGCTCCCGGCGAGATCGCGGCGACGTTAGGGGCGGTGACTTCCACCGATATGCCGCCGTTCCAGATCTCCTGCTCGGGGCCCTTCACATCGAACTCGAGGGTTGGGAGGTTGTTCGCGAGAGCGAAGTGCGCGCCCTGACACGAACCGTCGACGTTCTGAGGGCCGCTTTCCGAGCACGGCATGATGACTTCGATGTTGTTCTGCGCAGGCAACCCTGGGTTGGGAAGACGATCCTTGCCTTCGACCTGGATCCGTTTCGGGTTGTAGATGTAGCCCACCTTGCCGCCCGGGTGGAAGACGTGGTCGTCCTCGATAAGCAGCGCGGCGATCTGCGAGTAGATGAGTCCCTTGTTCCCGTCGATGTGCGTCTGCTCGAGCGCAGGTTCAAACACGTTGTTCGGAGCCAAGTGACTCGCGTACATCTCGTTGTCGATCCCCACCGCGTCCAAGCCGAGCGGCGAGTCGAACCAGTCGCCGAATCCGCCAGTGATCTGGTAGCCGAGCGTGTCGATGACCGAACCCCAAGCGTCTGCGACGGGAGCAGGGACGCGGCCCCCGAATGCAGGCTCGCTTACCGCCGTTTCACCGGAGTCCAACTGACCGTTCGCGTTGGCATCGGCGATCCAAGGCGACCACGCAAGGCGCTGCGTCTGGTCTTGCCACGTTCGAAGGGCTGTCTCCTGGGTGATCGCGTTCTTGCGGAAGTCGTGCTGACCGGCGCCGAGCAGCGTGTAGCTGAACGCCCGGGCGGTGAGCATCCCGTGGAGGTCGAGGCCTCCGGTGAAATGACCCAGAGGCAGGCGCGAGCGGATCTGACTCAGTACGTCCGTGAAGGCCTTGGTCTCGGGCTCGGATCCGGGAGAGTAGGGACGGTAGGTGTAACCGATAGTCGGAAAGTCACGGTTCAGGTCGACGCCGTTGCCGTTGAAGCGCTGGAACATCGCGCCCGGTGCGTAGCTGGCATTAGGGGATCCATCCTCGATCTCCACCGGAGCGGTCTGACCGCGGGCCCAACCATCCGGGTTGGAAAGAACGAAATACATAACGGAGCTCTTCAAGACCTCACCGGCAGTGGGAACCGGCCTGTCGGTTGGCGTCTCGACGATCTTCTTGGGGAACGGCCCTTCGGCCGTGCAGGCGGGTGTGTTCGCGACATACGCGGGGACTTCGCACGCGGCCCAGGTGACCAGGTCTTCCATCGCGCGGGCGCCGCCTTCGAGTCCTGCCCGCTCGATCCCGTGGATCGACAGCGAGTAGGCGAAGTGATGACGTTCCGTCTCGGGGGTCTCCGACGCGCCGTCGGTCACTTTCAAGATGTAGAGAGGACGCCGGTCGCGCCCGAGCACCTTCGCTTGCCCGTCTTCGAAACTGATCCCGCGTGGGATCCCCGCCGACCTGTAGTTGGGGTTATCGAAGGCCTGGTCGAGACGGATGACGTGCATGAAGCGTGGGAATCGAGCCTCAAGGAACTTCGCGCCGTCGATCACCTCTTGGTAGGAGAGGAACTGATCCGCGCACGCCCGGCCCTTGGCCCATGGCGAAACGCCACGCGGGGTGTCCTTGCGTCCGTCGGCGTTCGCATCTGGGATGTTGTAAGCGAGACAGCCCTGAGGGTCTGGAAACACTCGGCCGAAGGCTTGGTAGGTGTTCTCGTCTACCGCGACCGGGTTAGGCGCCGCCGTTGCCAACAGGGTGCGGCCCGGGGCGATGCCCGCGATGCCCGCGATTAAGGCCGGGACCATGACGAGGGCGATCCGTCGGAAGAACGTTTTCAAGGAAACCTCCCATGAGGAGACGGGCTCCCAAACAGTGCTCGGCCGCGTCAGCCCGCCCAGCCGCTGCCGTGATTGACGGGTTTGACTGGATGGACCGCATTCCTTTGGGCAAATGCACAGTCGCCGCCCCCGGGCCGGAGGCGGCGACCGGCGCCCCGAATAGCTGGGAAACGGATCCACCCCTGAACTCTCGAGCGAGGCAGGAACGTTCGAAGAGGGGCCGTATCTCTGAGATGGTGCGACGCCTATTTCTGATCGCTCTTGCAGTTTCGCTACCGGTCACCGCTTTGGCGGCCGTGCCGGCGCGCTTCGAGCTCGGCCCCGGTGACTCGGTCCTGTGGTCCGGGCCTTTGGTCGAGAGCTCATCCGGCGACCAGACGTTCGAATACTCATTGAACTTGACGGAATCGGCTCGCCGGTTACGCATCGGGATCGATCATCCCCAGGTTGGAGACGTCTTTGGCGTCGTCGTGCGAAACCCAAAAGGCGCGCAGACCGCTTTCAGCGTTGGTCCGGGCATCTACTCCGAGGAGCGGATCTTCGACGATCCAACACCAGGCGTGTGGCAGATCGAAGTTACGGCCCAAACCGTCTCGGACTCAGCTTTCCGGATTCGGGCGAAGCTCGAAGACCGCCTTCCGTCGCTGGGAACCAGGAAGGGCCCGGTTCTCCCGAACCTTCAGGTCCTGCCTCCGCACGACGCGGCCTTCATCTTCCCTGTGACTAACGGCGCGGGCGATCAGGAGCCGATAGGCGTGGACATCGCGGGACGCGAAGGCTGCCACCCCGAGGAACACGCGGAGGATCAAGCGATCCGTTGCTTGAGGTTCGGCTTCGGCGTGCGTAATACAGGGCTCGGCCCGATGGATCTTTCTCACAGCGGCACCTCGCCTCTCGAGCACGATCTCTTCCAGCGCGTCTACTACGCAGACGGATCATCGAAGGAGCGTTACGCAGGAAAGGCCGTGTATCACAAGACCCATGCTCACTGGCACCACGCCGATGCCGTGGGGCTGCGGTTGTTCAGCGTGAAGGACACGAGCAAAGGGATCTTGGAGCCCGCAGGGGCCAAGCGCACCAAAGGATTCGCTCATCGCAACGAGTTGCTGCGCGACTGGAACGTCTTTTACCCGATGCTCGATGTGAGGGGCTTCGGTCTCCGTCCCGGCTGGGGCGACATCTACGAGTGGGATCGCCCCGGCAACTACATCGACTTCGGACTGAACGGCGATGGCTATTACGTGATCCGGATGTGGGCGGATCCGACGAACGGCATCCTGGAAAGCAACGACAAAGACAACGAGGGATACACCTACATGAAGATCACGGGAAGCGAGGTCGAGCTCATCGAGGCCGGACGCGGAACGGATCCATGGGATCCCTGCAAGATCGTGGTTGGTTTCGGCGGATTCCCGGACCCGCCGCAGGGGCCGCGTCCGGCGAGCTGCCCGCCGGACACGACCTAGCGACTAGATCGTTCTAGACGTCGTAGTCGAGTGTGAACGTCCCAGTCGACCCGGGGGGAGCCACCGATGTGCCCTTGCCGGTAAGCCCCTTCAAATCGTCGGTGGCCGAACCAGGGATGACCTCCCACGTCGTCTTGGCTTCACCGTCGCTGAACTCACCGTTGGCAAGGAGAACGAAGCTGCCCGAGCGGTCGCCGAGCTTTCCGACCACCCGCTCGATGCCGGTGTAGCTCGCGGTGCCGTCTTCGCAATAGCACATCACGGATTCCCAGACGCCGGTGGCCTCGATGTCGCCGTGGAACTCCTGCTCGATACGAGCCTTGCTTAGCTTCGCGTCGCCGGCGAGTTCTTCGTAGGTCTCTTCGTCCCAACCGGTGACCTCGAACTTGCCCTCCGCGCGTGTAGCCATACCGCCTCCTAGGTTCTGGATCGGATATCTGACTCACGCATCAGTATTCCCATTTCCCGGTCAATCGAAGCCCCGGGCCAAGCAGGGCGACTTACTTCTTGAAGGCGTAGTCCGTGCCGACCTTCGTCGTGTCCGCGTATCCGGTGGGGGCGCCGGTGGGGTAGTTCGATCCGCTGTAGAGGAACGCTTGAGCCTGGGGGGCGGCCAACTTCGCTCCCTTGGCGAACGCCTTGTTGAGCTTGCGTGGGATCGACAGCTGGGTGCCCAACACCTCGATGGGTACGGCCTCCCCGCCTGCACAGTCGTCGAAGAAATACGCCTCGGCGGCCGTGAGCGCGTTGTTGGCGCCGGGGTAGTAAGCCTCGAACCGAAGGCAGTAGGTGCCGCCCGTGCCGTCCGGGTTGACGCGAACGCGGTAGCCGATGCCCGTGGTCGCAGGTGGGGCCGCCTCCGTGTCGATCAGGATCGTGAGGTTCTTCGCGTCGTTCGAGAACGTGATGGCCTCAAGGTCGCTGACGGTGCCTGCATCGGCAGCCGTTTGGTCGCCCGTTGAACCGTCGCCCGTCCCTTGATCGTTGACGAAGTTGGCGTCGCCCACCGGGTCTTCGATCTGGGGCTTGGATGCCGCTGCTGCGCTAAGCGTCGATGACGCGAGGATCGTGGCCGCGCCCAGCGCCACCGCGATCGAGCCGATCCGCTTCATAAGGGTTGCCTCCTCGTGTGAGCGGCAGACGACGTCCGAGCGTCCACTCGCTAGTGGATTGATTCGACAAATGACCCCCAAAGCCCTTCACTGTGGCCGTGGATGAGACCTTCGTAGATGTCGACGGCGGGCGCATATGGGTAGGGATCGAAGGGAATGGCCCAGGCGATCCGCTGATCTGTGTCCATGGCGGGCCGGGCTCGACCCATCGTGCGCTTCGTTCCCTTTCGGCGATGTCCGGACGAAAGTTCGTTCTCTACGACCAACTCGGCAGCGGCGACTCGGACCACCCTGATGACGACTCGCTGTGGGTCCTCGAGCGGTTCGTCGATGAGCTCGCGCGGTTACGCGAAGCCCTCGGCCTCGACGACGTTCACGTCCTCGGTCATTCGTGGGGAGGCACGATCGCTGCGGCTTACGCCGCGACGCAACCCGACGGGCTGACGTCGGTCACTCTCTCGAGTCCGCTTATCAGCAGCGTGCGATGGGCTGAAGACATGATCCGTTTGCGTGCGGCGCTGCCCGAAGACGTGCAGAAGACCCTGATCCACCATGAAGAGAAGGGCTATACCTCGTGTCCTGAATACACGGCGGCTTCGCTGGTGTTCTACAAACGTCACGTCTGCAGGATCGATCCATGGCCGGACGAGGTGGAAGAGGGGTTCTTGCACATGAACGCAGAGCTCTACCTGAGGATGTGGGGGCCGAGCGAACATGCTCCCGACGGAACCCTGAAGGATATGGATCTGACCGATGAGCTCTCCAAGATCAGGTGTCCGGCCCTCTTCGCGTGCGGCCGTTACGACGAGGCGACACCCGAATCCACCGAAGCCTTTGCATCATTGACGCCCAACTCTGAGTTCGTGGTGTTCGAGGAGAGCTCCCATCGGGCTCCACTCGAGGAGCGCGAGCTCTATCTGAAAACGATCGGCGACTTCCTCGAGCGCGCAGAGAACGGCCGATGACCGTCGAGAGGCTAGACATCTCCGATGATCTGGGAGTGTCGCCCGGCTACGCATACGCGTCGAAGGCGACGGGCGGCACCACCGTTTACACGGCGGGAGCCGTGCCCGTCGATCAAGATGGCAACTTGATAGGGCCGGGCGACATCGAAGCCCAAACCAGAGCGGTGGTGGCCAACCTCCAGATCGTTCTTGAGAGAGCGGGCGCGACCGCGGACGACGTCGTGAAGACGACGATCTACGTGGCGGGGGCCGAACAAGCCGACCTACCAAAGGTGTGGAGCGTGTTCGCGGAGAGCCCTCTCGTCGCGGCTCCGAGCACTCTGCTCGGAGTGACTTTCCTCGGCTACACCGGTCAGCTCGTCGAGATCGAAGCGATCGCCGTCATCTGACCGTTAGGGGTGGAGCTTCTCTCCGGCCTTGAGCATCGCGACGAACTTCTCGATCCGGCGTGCGCGTGTCTCGGGCTTCTTTGCGTCCTGAATGCGATACAGGATCGCGTAACGATTCGTGCTGTTGAGGCTAGCGAAGAAGTCTCGGGCCTTCTTGCTCCTATCCAGCTCTTTCTGCAGGTCGGGCGGAACAGAGATCTTGCTTGGAGGGTCGTAGGCCGCATCCCACCGACCATCTGCTTTGGCTCGCTCGACTTCACGTAAACCGGCGGGCTTCATCTCACCCGACGCGATCAGTTCCTCCGCTCTCGTAGCGTTCTTCTTCGACCACTTGCTCCGGGCGCGCCTCGGCGTGAAGCGTTGGACCCAGTAGGCATCGTCGACTGACTTGGCTTGGCCGTCGATCCAGCCGTAACGCAACGCGATGTCGAGAGCTTCGTCATGGGTCAACGACGGGATGCCGGAGTTCTTCTTGGCCAACTTCAGCCAGATCCCGTCAGACTTCGAGTGCTCCTTCGCCAACCAGGCCGCGAATTTCGCCTGCGATGCGAACGCGATGACCGGGTCGTCCTGGATGCCCACGGTCAGACATCGTAGCTAGGGCTGGGCTACCCGTTCTCCTCGAGGTGGTAGGGGACGCTCGCCAGCACGATGCCTCTTTCGAACAGCAGTCGCCGTTTGACGATCAGAGCGGTCTGCCCATGGAGGAACTGGTGGCGGAGCTTCTGGACGACGAACTCCGGCACGACAATAGTCACCACACGTTCGACACCGTCCGAGTCGAACTGCCGCACGTATTCCGCCAGAGAACGTCCGATGTCTCGGAACGGGGAGTCGTGGATCTCTAGCGGGACGGGGATGGCGTTCTGAAGCCACCGTTCTCCGATCTTCTCGCTGTCTGCAGGGTCGAGCGCGAAAGAGAGCGCTCGAAGATCTGTCGCGCCGAGAGTCTCCGCATGCTCGATCGCTTGGAGAGCTGCGTTGTGAACTCCGGAGACGAGAACGATGACGATGTTTCGAGCCGGTTCACTTGCCTCGTCGCGTTTGATGTCCAGATCGCGGCGAAGCACTGGGATGTTGAGCACGTTGACCGCAGATTGCCGCAGCAGCGATGCCTTCAACCGGTGAAGACGGGGATGCAGAAGGATCTCGAGGAGGCCGCTCCGCTCGAGAACCTCAGGAACGACGACGGTCAGGAAGTCCTCCGGCTCGAGCTGAGCCTTCATCTCGTTCAGATGCGGCTTGAGCGCTTCAGCCAGCGAGCCCTTCTGCTCGCAAACGGTGATGGGCATCTCGGGCGCGAGCCGCTTCCAGGGGGCCGCGACGGCAGCGTCGAAGGTCACCGCTGAAGCCTTGCGAGGCCTGATGTGTCGCACGTAACCCACGGCGCGTGCTGCAGCTGCGTCGACGCGGTCGACGAGGATGACGATCGACTGGTTGCCGGCGCGCCGATCAAGGGGTCGCCGATCGGGATGCGCCAGTTGCTCTGCAACGGAGGAGTAGTGGGAGTTGATTCCGCGCATCAGCAGGATCAGGAGCGGGATGGCGCACACGACGATCCAGGCTCCACCCTTGAACTTCGTCGTCACCACCACACAGAAAACAATCCCCGTGACGACAGTGCCGAAGCCGTTGATGAAGGCCTTGTGCCGCCACCCTTGCTGACGCTCTTTCCTCCAGTGCACGACCATGCCGGCCTGCGAGAGCGTGAATGAGATGAAGACGCCCACGAGATAGAGCTGGATCAACTTGTTGAGGTCTGCGTGGAAGACGACGACGAGCATCAAAGCCAGGCCCGCCAGGATGACGACGCCGTTCGAGAAGACGAGCCGATCCCCACGGTTCATGAACTGCCGTGGCATGAATCGGTCCTGCGCCAGGATCGCGGAAAGCCTCGGGAAGTCTTGGAACGCGGTGTTCGCGGCGAGCACGAGGATGCCCGCAGTCATCACCTGCAAGACATAGAACATGAATCCGCCGCCGAAGACCGTGTGCGCGATTTGGGCAACCACCGTACGGTCGGCCCCCTCGACGAACACGACATGGGTATGTCGCGCAAGCCATGAGATCCCCATAAACATCGAGATGGACATCACTCCCATAATCGTGAGAGTGCTCGCGGCATTGCGTGACTGCGGGTAACGAAAAGCCGGGACGCCGTTGGATACGGCTTCGACGCCCGTCAGTGCAGTCGTTCCCGCGGCGAAGGCCTTCAGGATCAGGAACAGACCGATCCCTCGTTCCGCCGCGAGATGAAGATGGGCGCTCTCGGCAAGTGGGCACCCGCCGACACATTTCACGAAACCCGCAACCAAGAGGATATAGATCGACAGTACGAAGCCGTACGTCGGTATCGCGAACAGAGTGCCCGACTCTTTCGTCCCTCTGAGGTTCATGAGCGTGACGAAGACGACGAACCCGAGGGTCATCAGCAACTTCTCGCTTAAGAGGTTGGGAGCCATTGAAACGATCGCGTCGACTCCGGCAGTGACCGAAACGGAGACTGTAAGGACGTAGTCGATCAGCAAAGCAGCGGCGGCGAGAAGTCCCGGGTAATCCCCGAGATTCTCGCGGGCAACGATGTATGCACCGCCACCATTGGGATACGCGCGGACCGTCTGGCGGTAGGAAACCACGACGGTGGCCAACAGGATCGCGACCGCCGCCGAGATCGGAATCACGAGGTGCAACGCAGCGGATCCGGCCAGACCCAGCACGAGAAGGATCTCTTGGGTGGCGTAGGCGTTCGAGGAGAGTGGGTCGGAGGAGAACACCGGCAACGCCAGGACCTTGGGCAGAAGAGTGTGTTCGAGCTCTCCGGTTGCCATCGCCCGGCCGACGAGCACGCGCTTCATCGCCCTCGCCAAACTCATGTCGAAAGCCTGTCAGCAGCCCCGTGTGGGAGCCGTAAGGACCGGGTCGTCGAGCGTAAGGATTCCGTGAGTTTTGTGATTCAGGATCGGAGCCTTACGAGTTGAGCGCGCCATAGGCGGACAATGGATAGATGGATGGCTCGGCTTGGGTGTGGGCCCCTTCGAAGCCAAGGGCATGGCGCGCATTCCTGGCAGCTGTAGTTGGCCCGGCGCTGGTGACGCTTCTTGCGGTGCCAAAGGAGAACCCGCCGGAAACGGTGGTAGCCGTCCTTTACGTCCTGGCCGTTGTGATCGCCGCGGGAGTTGGGGGTGCGGGGGCCGGACTTGCCGCATCAGTCCTGTCGTTTCTGACTCTTAACTTCTTCTTCACCCCGCCTCTGCATTCGTTCGGGGTCGGCACGTTCGCGCATCTCGCTGCATTGATCGTTTTCCTCATCGCTTCCGGAATCGTCGGAATGCTCTTCTCGTCGGCAGTGTCTCAACGGGCCCGTGCCGAGCGCCGGGAAGTTGAGACGCGCTTGCTGAATCAACTGGCGACGCGGCTGCTTGCCGGAGATGAGGTGGAGAAAGTCCTCGCTGGTTTCGCGGACGACGTTTGCAAGACTCTCAGCGTCGGTAGGTGCGAGATCACAACTTCATTCACCGAGCCGGTAGTAATTCCCTTGGATGCACCGGCGGGCGATGTCTACTCGGTCGAACTGGTGGCGCAGGGACGCAACATCGGCTCGATGACGATCGCAGATCCACCGGCAGGAGCGGAGCTCGATCAAGATCAACGCCGGACAGTCGACGCCTTGGCGGGTCAACTCGCGGTGGCACTCGAAGCGATGCGCTTGAGTCTCGAAGTGAGGAATGCGGAATTGGAAGCCGAAGCGAGCAGGATGAAAGCCGCGCTCTTCTCCGGAGTTACGCACGATGTGAAGACGCCTCTCGGCGCCATCACCACGTCGGTCACTAGCCTGCTCGACGGCGTGGGATTCTCATCCGAGGCGCGTAGAGAACATCTCGAGACGATCAAACAGGAAGCAGAGAGACTCAATCGCGTAGTGAACAACCTTTTGGACCTCGCTCGCGTGCGCGCCGGCGCGTTGGTTCCGCACAAAAGTCCAAGTCCGATCGACGAACTCATGGAGAGTGTCGTGGGTCGTCTCCGGCCCTTGTTGGAAGGACGAGAGGTCGACATCCGATTGGGTGACCATCTTGTGGACGTGCCGATGGACGTCGTACAAGTCGACCAAGTGCTTACGAACCTCGTCGAGAACGCGATCAAGTTTAGTCCGGAAGCTTCCCCCATAACTCTCACGGCGATGGGGGATAGCAGTGGCGTCCGCGTCACCGTGTCGGATAAAGGTACGGGCATCCCCAAAGCGAACCTTGCCCGCGTTTTCGAGCCGTTCGAGACGGGTGGCGAGAAGAACTCCGGCACAGGACTCGGATTGGCCATCGCACGCGCCATCGTTGCGGCACACGGCGGACGCATCTGGGCCTCCGCTGCCCCAGGCGGAGGTACGGCGATCACGTTCGAACTTCCGTGTGCGGAACTCTCTCCGGTGGGCGTGTGATGGCGACCGGTCGCGTGTTGGTGGTCGACGACGATCCTCAGATGCTTCGCGCGGTCGAAAATGCCCTAAAGGCTCGCGGGTATGGCGTTTTCACCGCCGACAGTGGTGAGAGCGCGCTAGGTGTGCTAGCGGAGGAAGACCTCGATCTTCTCTTGCTCGATCTCGGCCTTCCCGGGATCCAGGGTCGGGATGTGATCGAACGGTTGAGGGGTTGGTCCGAGCTTCCGGTCATCGTGATCTCAGTGCGTGACGGGCAGGATGACAAAGTGGCCGCGCTCGATGCGGGCGCGGACGATTACGTGACGAAGCCGTTCGGCATGAAGGAGCTGCTCGCCCGGATGCGCGCGGTCCAACGCCGCATGGCTACTGATGATGTCTCCGATCCGATCCTCGACTTCGAGGGACTGCAGATAGATCTAGTCAGGCAACTGGTGAGATTGGACGACCAGCCCATCCATCTCACTCCGACGGAGTACCGGCTCCTAGAAGCTATGGCTACCAACCCCGGCAAGCTACTGACTCATCGCTGGCTGCTCCAGAGCGTCTGGGGTCAGGGCTACGGCACCGAGTCGCACTACCTTCGTCTCTACGTGAAGCAGCTCAGGCAGAAGTTGAAGGATTCTCCGGCTCATCCTCGATGGATCACCACCGAACCTGGGCTCGGCTACCGCTGGCTGCCGGAGGCCCAAACCGATCTCCTGTAGACACCGCTACCCGTCCATGCAACGTTAGGCCAGTGAAGAGATACGCATCGATCGTCATCGCGGCAGCGCTCGTGAGTGGCATCGAGGGTCCCTCGACGGGCGACGCACGCACCTCTCTCGCTCATCCCCGTCGATACGTTGTGTTGTTCGAGGTTGGATCCCGCACCTCTTCATCGACCGCGGTACTCGAATCACTGGGCGCGAAGGTGCTCAAGGTAAATGCCCACATCGGGCTGGCAACCGTCCAGTCATCAAGCGCAGCGTTTACCTCACAAGTGATGAGCACGGGGCGTTTCGCCGGAGTAGCGCGAGACCGTGGGATGGCGGCAGTTCCTCGTCGCGCTCCTACGCCACGTCCAGGCCCACTCGTGGGACGGGCGCGTCCCAAAGGATCTGTAGCGCGATTTACCGCGGCCGGTGGGGACCCGCTCTACAAATACCAATGGAACATGAAGATGGTCGACGCGAGCCGGACGGGTTCCTATGCGGTCGAGAAGGGAGATCCCCGCGTTCTAGTCGGCGTCATGGACACGGGGATCGAAGCTCGCCACCCAGATCTGAGGGGCGCGGTGTCCCGCTCTCTTTCCCGAAATTTCGTCACCGATATGCCCGATGTCGACGGCCCCTGCAACCAGGAGAAGGATCGTTCCTGCAGCGATCCACCTCTGAGCGATCCGGTTGGGCACGGAACCTGGGTCGCTTCTGCCATCGCAGCTCGCCTCGACGGATTCGGCATATCGGGCGTCGCGCCCAAAGTGAAGCTCGTCAGCCTTAGGGCCATCCAGGATTCCGGATACATCTTTCTCCAATCGTTCGTCGACGGCCTGACTTACGCGGCCGACAATGGGATCGACGTCGTCAACATGAGTTTCTTCATCGATCCCTGGCTGTTCAATTGCCCGTCGAACTCCGCGGACAGTGAGCATGCCCAACTCGAGCAGGCGACGATCATCGAAACGGTTCAACGCACGGTCGACTACGCGCGCGGCAAGGGCGTGACCATGGTTGCGGCATTGGGCAACGAGTGGGCCGATCTGGCGCACCCGACGACAGACGAGATCAGCCCGGACTACCCACCAGGCAGCGAATACCCGCGCACTGTAGATGACTCATGCTTGGAGCTTCCAGCTGAGGCAACGGGAGTCATCGGTGTAAGCGCGCTCGGCCCCAGCGGGAGAAAGTCGTGGTACTCGAACTGGGGCCTCGGGCCCGCCGACGTCGCCGCCCCTGGCGGGGACGACTTCGACCCCGCCGCCGACTTGCCTTTGAATCTCCCACTGGGCGCGACATCTAAGGAGTCGCTTAAGGCCTCCGGCGCGCTCGATGGGAAAGGACGGCCGCGCGATCCATTCGTTCTGAGAAGGTGCAAGGAACGCGGACCCTGTGCTTATTACTCGTTCGGCGCCGGCACCTCCTACTCTGCGCCGATAGCGGCAGGGGTTGCTGCGTTGATAGTCAGCCTGTCGGGCACCGACGACGGCGAGGGGGGTTTGACGATGTCTCCGGACGCGGTCGAGGCGGCGTTGTTCGCCAGCGCCAGCCCGCACGCATGTCCGGAAAGCGGAAAGCAGGAGTATCCCGAGATCGGAGACACCTTCGAGTCGTTCGGGTACAGCTGGCAAGACTTCACGGCGACGTGCGAGGCGGGCGAGGGCAACCTCAACGGGTTCTACGGATCCGGGATCGTCAACGCATTGAATGCCGTCATGCCGGGCTAGCCCGAGAGACATGCCTCTGGACGAGTCGGCACTTGCAGAGCTGAAGGCGATCCTTGGCGACCGGGTGACCACGTCCCCTGCGATCCGAGAGCATCACGGACACGACGAATCGCCTCTCCCGCCGGCCCCCCCGGACGCCGTCGCCTGGCCGGCAACCACGGCGGAGGTTTCGGCCGTCCTCAAGGTCTGCGATGCGTATCGAGTCCCGGTGATCCCGTTCGGTGCCGGCACTTCGCTCGAGGGACACGTTCTTGCGATCTCAGGTGGCCTCAGCCTGGATCTCACACAGATGAACCACATCGTGGCGGTTCGAGTGGACGACATGGACGTGACGGTCGAGGCGGGAGTGACGCGCAAGGCGTTGAACGATCGTCTGGCGCGGGATGGACTTTTCTTCCCGGTCGATCCGGGGGCGGACGCGACGCTGGGCGGCATGGTGGCCACCGGCGCGTCGGGGACCACTACCGTCCGCTACGGAGCGATGCGTGAGAACGTGCTGGCCCTAAAGGTGGTACTCGCGGACGGAAGCATCATCGACACCGCGCGCAGGGCAAGGAAAACCGCTGCGGGCTACGACCTGACGCACCTGTTCCTCGGCTCGGAGGGAACGCTCGGAGTCATCACGGAGGTAACTCTTCGTGTCTACGGGATCCCAGAGGCGATCTCAGGAGCCGTGTGTCACTTCTCCGACACTGAAAGTGCTGTCAAAGCGGTGATCACCACGCTTCAGATGGGAGTGCCGGTGGCTCGCATCGAGTTCCTCGACGAGCTCTCGATGAGCGCGATCAACAACTACTCGGGCATGAGCTATCCGGTGGCACCGTCCCTGCTTCTCGAGTTCCATGGCTCCCCGGCAGGGGTCGCAGAACAGGCAGCGCACTTCGGACAGATAGCAACAGAGTTCGGGGCGGAGGGCTTCAGCTCCTCAGTCGACGGCGCTGAGCGGGCGAAGCTATGGAAGGCGAGACACGACCATTTCTATTCGTCGCTTGCTCTTCGCCCCGGAGCGAAAGCGGTGACTACCGATGTCTGCGTACCTATCTCGCGGCTGGCGGAATGCATCCTTGAAACGAAGGACGACATCGAACGGTCAGCCGTTGTCGCAACGATCGTTGGTCATGTTGGTGACGGGAACTTCCACGTGATGATGCTCATCGATCCTGACGTTCCCGCCGAGATGGTTGCGGCAGAAGAGATCACGCATCGTCTCGTCGAGCGGGCTCTGGCGATGGACGGCACTTGCACCGGCGAACACGGGATCGGCCTTCGCAAGAAGGAGTACCTCCCCCTCGAACTCCCTGGCGCGATCGAGGTGATGCGTGCTGTGAAGCGCGCCCTGGACCCGAAAAACGTCATGAATCCGGGCAAAGTGTTCGACTCGGACTGAGCCTCGAGCCGGGCGTCTCGAGGCCCGAACAGGAAAACGGCCACGCTCGGGGAATCCTCTTCCCATAAGCCTAGGAGGTACCCGATGCTGAAGAAGATCCTTACGTTCGCCCTTGTTGGAGCGCTGTTGCTCTCGGTCACGGGAGCCGCTGTCGCAGGCAAGAAGAAGAAGGGGCCGAAGCCCTACAAGAGCGAGACGTTCACGATCCAGGTCGGGCACCCTGCCTTCCACGGTCAGTCCGGAACCATGGTGAGCGTGACCTCGCAGGACTTCCTCCAGAACTGTGCGGTCCCCAGCTCCAACGGCGTGGACGCCTACGTGCTCGAGGTTCCCAAGGAATACGCAACCGTCCAGTCGATCGTCGAAGCGACCGGTGTCGCCAATCCGGACACCCCCGCGGCGTACGACCTCGACCTGTATTTCTACGACGCCGACTGCACGGAGAACGGCCTGTCGAACAACGCCGGAACCGATGAAACCGGAGTGATGAGCGCAGGCACTGCCTTCATCCTCGTCCACAGCTACACCGGCGGACCGGTCGACGCACAGGTAGCTCTCAAGCCTTACTAAGCAGAAGCCCAAAGCCTCAAGTCCCTTGTGCCGGACGGCTAAGCCGGTAGCTTTTCGCTATGGCTGAAGCTTTCCCGGAGCGAGATCTCTTCGAGCGTTTCCGCGCCACCATCGGCGTCTTCGTCACGCTCGCAGGGGCGACCTGCGGGATGACGCTCCTCTACCTCGCGATGCGTGCCGTCATGGAGATCGGTGGCTTCTGCGCCGAGGGCGGAGCTTTCGTGATCGAGCATCACTGCCCCAAGGGCAGCACTGGTCTGATCTTTGGTGGAATCTGGGGCGGGCTCATCTTCTTCGGTCTTTACGCATGGCAGGTGTCGAAGCATCACGTCCCCAGTTTTCTTGGGCTCGGCTGGTCTGCCCTGTTTCTCTCGCTCGGTTGGAACTTCCTCGAGTTCGGTCTTAACCCGCCCGGACCGGGCGACGGCCTTGCCTGGGGCTGGCTCATCTGCGCGATCGTCTTCGGCCTCATGGGCGGGCTGCCGTTACTCGCCGTCGTCAAGCCGATCTTCAGAGGATTCTTTAGGGAAGAACAACCCGGCACGGTGGGCGGGATTCTTTCGGGAGCGTTCGGCGCAACGGCGTCGATGGTTCGGCAAGTCGCCCGGCCCTCATCCACCGCGACGGTATCGACTACGTCGGCTCCGTACTCGCCGCCCAGGGCACCCGGGTCATCCGCCGCGGATATCGCGGAGGCACTCGAGCGCATCGACGCGTTGCACAGGTCGGGCAGCCTGACGGATGAGGAGTTCGAAGCGGCGAAGCTGCAAGTCCTAACGGAGGACTGAGGGATGAAAAAGGGTCTGTACTGGCTCGCAGTGCAGTTGCTTGCCATCGGGGCGGGGATCTACATCGCGGTCGCTATCTACGACGCCGTCAGCACCTAGCCGCGCGCGTAGGGGAACGGCGGATCGAGAGAGAAGCATCTGAGCGAGTAGTACCGGAAGAGCAGCGGATCGCTGTAGCCGGTCTTGGCGAACACACCGGCAGTGCGCTTCATGAAGATCAACGACCGGTTCTTCCACCGATAGATGCGCTCGCTTACGTTCTGGAAATCGTTCGTGACTCCTTCGATCCGCAACAGCAGGAACTCCGCGGTTCCATCGGTGTCGACGTCGCGACATTCGGCTCCTTCACCGAACACGGAGACGCCACCGACCTGGAACACGAATGGCTCCCCGTCGCGCTTCACCCGAAAGAAACGACCGTTGCGGAAGCCATAGATCGCCAGTTCGTTCGTCGCGCCTGAGTGATACAGATGCGTGATGACCTTGATGAACGCTTCATCCACCCCGTCGAGATCCGCGTCCTCGGACCCGACGATGACTGGGTAACTCCACACCTGATGGACCTGCATCTGTCGATCGACCTCATCGTCTGCCGACACCAGCCGTAGATGCCACTCTGTCGGAAACCTCTCACCATCGAGGAGCGCATAGGCGATGAGGGTCTGGCGCTCGGCCCCGGGCTCGAACCTTCCGCTCGTCGAGCTCGCGCATCCGGCCCCTGACGGTAGGCCGAGGGCCGGGTCTGCCGGTGGGCACGCCTCATCGTCGATGATCCTTGGCGTTTCGCTGGGAGAAGGTTGCGGGGTCGCGGCCGCCGGCAGAGATTTCGAGTCACTCGAGCATGCGGCGCAGAGACCGACCAAGAGCAATATCGCGGCGAGTCTCTGAGATCGGGACACGGCGGTCATTGAAGCAGCCTCGCGCGACATAGGTAACCACTACGTCGTGAAGCCGGCTCGGGTTCCGCCGTCTTGTCGACCGAGTTTGTGGGCTACTTGAAGTCGGGGATCTGAACCTGAGGGTTCAACCGCTCTTTGAAGAAACGAACATCCTTCGAACTGGTCCCCGTCATCTCGTACACGCTCACGCCGCGGTTCGCGCCGTTGTCGTTGGCGTAGATGCGGCCGTTGTACCAATAGCCTGACCAAACATCAGGGATCAAACCGTCGTCTAGCTGCTGGTAGTAACCGATCTCTTTAGCGGCCGCCGGGTCGCTGAAGTCGACGATCGAGATGCCCGCGCTTCGGTAACCGACCGCTGCGATGTAACGGTTCGGGTCCTTCATCGGAAGGATGTTGAAGTTGTGAGTAGTGCAGACCACGTACGAAGCTTCGTCGGTGGTCTCGGGGGCCGCTCGTCGCGGCACGTTGTAGTAGCCCTGCAGAACCGGAAGGGTCGGGTCGGTGATGTCGTAGAACCACAACGCCCCGATGGGGCTGTTCTGGTTTCCGGCGCATTCACCGGTGACCGATCCGGCGAATTCGTCGGCGATAGCCAGCGTCTTCTGATCCCACGTGACCGCGGTTCCGTGGTGGATCTCGATGCTCGGGTTGACGATGCGCGAAACGATGGTCGGCTTGGCAGGATCGCTGACGTCCCAGATCTGCGTTTCCCCGATGCACGCGGCCGCGGCGAGCTTGCCATCCGGGAAGATCGTCACGTCGTGGCAACCGATCTCCGGTGAGACGTCCAGGAATCCCACGACCTTCGACTTGGTCGGCGATTTGACCGGGACCTCGACGATCGACACTTTCCGATGGCTCGCGACGTTGCACGTCGCGCTGGGCACCCCAAGCGGATATGACTGGATGTAGACGTAGATCTTGTCGCCGGCCGGGTTGATCACGTGAGTGTGGGATCCGCAATCGGTCTCGACGAACGCGACCTGAACTGGCTTGGTCGGGTCGGAGATGTCGAGGATCCGCAAGCCTGCCTTTCCGGCCGACTTGCGAGCCGAAGGTTCCTTGCAGCCGATCGTGTCGGACGACTGCGCGGAATTGAGCGAGACGAAAACGAGGTCCCCGTAGACCGAGACATCGCCCTGACCCCCCGGACAGTTATGAAAGCCGATCTGCTTCAGATAGGGCTCCCGCGGGAGGATCTGCATGATCGCGGTGCCGCTGTACGAGCCGGCGATGACGAGGTCGCCTTCGAATGCGAGATCGGACCCCGCGGCGTTGTCCGACGCCGGAACGACGATCGGCGTCCGCGCTATCTCTCGGATGTTGTCCGAGTGAAGGTCCTCCGAGCCGCGGGCGGCCGCGAGCCCCGGCAACGCGAAGAGCACGGCAGCCAGGAAACAGATCGCACGCTTGACCTTCATGAGCCCCCCTTAGATCTCCTGTGGGGAGGTTTCTCCAGGAGGCGAGCGGATCCCTGTCCGGATAACTTGCGCCGGTGGACGCAAAGAAAGCTGCCGCTGCTCTCGAGAGTGAATTGCGATCGAAAGGAACGCCCGAGCGAGCCGCGGGGGCTAAGCGGTATCTCAAGAGCGATCTGGAGTTCTTCGGGACGTCCCTCGGCGAGATCCGGGCGACCGCGAAGGTCGCGTTCGCAAAAGTCGACGACCACGACGATCTGGTCGCACTCCTGGAGGAGCTATGGAGGCTTCCGATCCACGAACGCAGGATGGCCGCGGCCCTCGGCCTCGAACTGAAGGGGAAACTCCTCGTCCCGGCCGATCTCCCGATGATCGAACGATTCCTGCGCGAATCCAAGACGTGGGCTCTCGTGGATTGGATCGCGGTAAAGACGATGGGTGGCCTGGTGGAAAGTTATCCGGAGGTTATCGAAACGACCGATCGGTGGGCCACGGACGACGACTTCTGGATCCGACGATCGGCCGTCCTGTCGCAGCACGATCCGCTGAAGAACGGCGCTCCGTTCGAGGTCTTCAGTCGTTATGCGGACCCGATGATCACCGAGACCGAGTTCTTCATCCGCAAAGCCATCGGGTGGGTCTTGCGCGATGCCTCGAAGAGGAGGCCCGACGACGTCTGGGAGTGGATCGCTCCGCGAGCCCACCGCGCATCCGGCGTGACCATGCGGGAGGTCGTGAAGTACCTGGGGGCCGAACGAGCCGACGCCCTCATGCGCGCCTATAGGACGAAGACGCCGATCTGATCGCGGACGCTAATCCGATCGAGGTTCTTCGGGTCTCGAAACTGAGAGCGATCACATTTCCTTCGAGCTTGGCTTCGGTGTAGTCGATCCCGTTGACGATCGACGGTAGCTCGAGCTCGGTCGGGCCCACCGTCAAGGTCGTTCCGGAAACGGAGATGTTCGTCGGATCGAACACTCCTACGTTGAAGCCCGGTTCCCCGAGAGCACTCGCCAGATCCTCGGTCGTCAACCGAGCGGTCCCTTCCGCTGAGCCGATCTTCACCTTCTTCGATTTCCCCGACAACAGCTGGGGTATCGACACCTTCACGTTGTTGAGGGTCACCTCGAGATCGGTCAGGAGCACACCATCCTTTTCGAGGCCTTGCGCCGAGATGGTTACGCTTTCCAGATCGCCGCTGATCGCCTCGAACAAGAACGGAAAGCCGCCGATCGCGACTTCTGGTTCCTTGTTCAGGTCGAGCGCGTCTTGTAGCTCTTCGGCGACCTTGTTGCTTGCGAGACTTCGAAGCGCCGAATCGCCAATGATGCCGACGACGATCAGAACCGCGAGGAGGATGAGGATCTTCTTCACGCGCCCAACGTACAGGCGCCGATGGCTATGAGGGCGGCTCGGCCTTTCTGAATTGCCACGCGATCAGTCCGAATACGAGGACTACAACGCCGATCATGTACAGGCCCTGGCCTGCAGGAAGGAAGAGCGCGGTGGTCGCGAAGGCTCCCAAGACCGCCAAGAGCATCCCCCCGATCATCAGGAAGAATGTCCTGTAACTGGGGTCGGATCTGTACTCGCCCGAGGCGATGAGTTCCCTCATGCGGCCGTAGGACAGACCGACGCCCGTCGCCTTGTCCGCTCGATAGACCTTGCGGAACATCGGCGTTTGGCCCGGGCTCTTTCCTATAAGCGTCGCTTGCTCGCCCGGTCTCGGGTTCAGCCCGTAGCGGAACGCCCGGTAGACGCCGTAAAGAAAGATGCAGAGGCCTACGCCTCCGATCGTTCCGGTGATCACCGCGATCGCGATCTTCATCCTGGCTCGATTATGTGCGTCACCACCACCCGGCGCCAGACGGCCCGTTCAGAAGATCTAGAGAGCGATGGTTCCCAAGTTGAGAACCTGGCCGCGATCCAGCTTCACGGTGAGGACCTTCGTCTTGCCACCGGCTTTGATCGTCAAGGTGAAGGCTTCAAACTTCTTCTCGTACGGCCGGAAACTCGGGCTTACGTGCCACTCGAACATTCCGTCCGATCCCGCCTTGGTCGAGACATCGAGCTTCTCGGTAACGGACTTCTCGCCGGTGGGGTTCCCCTCGGAAAGCGGGGTCTTGAACTTCTTCGTGAGGGTGAGGTCGGCAGCCGACGGCTTGCCGTTGACCGTGACTCGACCGGTCAGCACCGAGTGGTACCTGGGATCCGCTGCAACTTCGGCCAGGATCGAGAACGCCTCCATGTGCTGCTCGAGGTGAGCGCCGATCTCGTCGGCGTATGCCGGGTGGAAGTTGATGACGCCGTGCTCGATCGTGAATCCGATCGCACCCATCACTGCGTATGCCCAGTCATCTGTGGTCCCAGTGGTGGGGTAACCGACGGTTGGAGCGTTGTTGTAGCCGAGAACCTTCGCCAGCCGATCGCCGATCGATTCGAGCATCCCGTCCTCTGGGGATTCGCCGCCGCCGGCTCGCAGGACGGATCCTTGGAAGGTGTGGTTCGTGAGAACGGTGGTGACATTCCTGCTGAGAATGATGTCGCGCACGTTCTGCGTCTCGGGCTCTGAGAACGGCGCTTCTCCCCGGTAGGTCTGGTCGTACACATCGCCCGACGAGCCCCCCTGGTTGTCGCCCCAGAGGTAGGAGTAGTTGCGGTTCGGGTCGACTCCCCAGGCCTCGGGGTTGCGCTGCACGCCCGGGATGGTGACGCCCGTAGGCGAACGGCGGTTCTTGCGCCAGTAGCCCTCGAACCCGTTCACGGCTCCGGTTTCGTCGGTGCCGTCGCGGAGCTGCTGAGTGAGTGACAACACGGATTCGCGCGAGTAATCGAATCCATCGACGTTCACGATCGGAACGAAGATCACGCGTTCACGTTTCAGAAGTGAAGTGATCTTCGGGTCCTTGCCGAAGCCGTCCACGAGATAGTGGGCGAAGATCATCGTGTACTCAGACGCGGGCCACTCCCGAGCGTGGTGAACGCCGTCGATATAGAAGATCGGTTTGCCGTCGTCGTGATTCTTGACGTTGGCCGACACTTCGATGCCGTAGACGGGCCGACCCTCGAGGGTCGGCCTTTTCATCTCGAACACCTCCACGAGATCGGAGTGCTTCTTCGCAAGGTCCTGCATCTCGTTGTTGTAGTCGGGCAGACGTCTGTAGTCGGAGTAGTCCGGCCCGGGCATGTGGATGAGGGGATGTGGCTCCTTCGCGTACGCGATCTCCTGGGCCACGAGGTCGTCGACGACGACGCGGTAGTCGTATCCGTAGGCGTCGAGCTCGGCGAGGTCGCCGGGCCACGCCACGATCTCGATCTCGGTCATGGAGTGGTTGTGGGTCTCGTCGTAGTTGGACAGCAGGAAACCCGCCTCTGCGGGGGAGTCGTAGCGAACCCGGGCAAGGGACAGTCGGGTCGTGTCCGTGTGGGCCACGGGCGCGATCGCTGCAACGAGTAGGGCTATGAGGGCTGCCGCCAAGGATCTCTTCATCCCAGAGGGGTTCGCCGTAGCCCCAGGCGTCCCTTCTAGGGGCCATCTGACCCGTCCAACTTGCGCTGGGCTTATACGAGCGCGATAGTACTACCGCAATAGTAGTCCAACCCGAGCAGGAGGGGTGCGATGCGTTTACGAAGGATCACGAGGGTCGCCGTGGCCCTGATGGTCGCCGCCATGATCGGCGCGGCCTGTGGCGGAGGGTCGCCGGAGCCCGGTCCGAATGGCGCCCCCGGCGGGGATAAACCTGAGGCGGGCGGCAAGATCGTCTGGGAGTCAGAGGAGTTCGGGTTCACGAACGGCTTCGACCCGACCGGCGAATACCTGGGCGAGGCCTGGGGCGTCTACCAAGCGATGGTCCGTCCTCTGATGGGTTACCAGCAGACGGCCGGAGCCGAGGGAAACAAGCTCGTTCCGGATCTAGCCGCGTCCGATCCAGAGATCTCGGATGACGGGCTGACCTATACGTTCACCCTGCGCGACGGGGTCAAGTTCGGCCCCCCCGTCAGCCGTCCCGTGACCGCGAAAGACATCGAGTACGCGTTCCGTCGGATCGCGACCGAATCGCTCGTGGCCCAGTACCAGAACTACTACGTCGGGACGGTCAAAGGTCTCGAGCTCGGGGACGATCCGGGCGCCGGCGGCATCTCTGGCATCAAGGTCGTCGATGACAAGACCATCGAGTTCACGCTCGCTAAGCCGACGGGTGACTTCCTCTACCGCCTCGCCATGCCTGCGACCGCTCCCATCCCAGAGGAGGTGGCGAAGTGCTTCGACACGGCCGGTGACTATGGCCGCTACGTCGTTTCGTCGGGCCCCTACATGTTCGAAGATTCCGACAAGCTCGACGCGTCGTCGTGCAAGGCGATGAAGCCGATCGCCGGTTTCGATCCGACGCGCTTCATGCATCTCGTTAGGAACCCCGATTACGACCAGGCAACGGACGACGTCCGCAAGAACTACCTGGATCGAATCGAGCACAACATCAACACGAACACCAACGATCTCGAAGCGCGGGTTGTGCAGGGCGAGAACGACCTCGTGTTGACGCCAACTCCGCAGACCCTGCGGAAATTCGTTCAGGATCCGGAGCTGAAGGATCGCCTCCACGTTGAAGCAGGCGACCGCACTTGGTACATCACGTTGAACCTCGCGGCCCCGCCCATGGACGACATCCACGTGCGCCGTGCAGTGAACCTCGTTATGGACAAGGACGGTCTGCAGAGGGCATGGGGCGGTCCGACACAAGGTGAGATCGCGACTCACATCATCCCGGACACCATGCTCAACGGCCTGCTCGACGACTTCAACCCGCTGCCGAGCGGCGCGGACAACACGGGCGACGTGGAAGCCGCGATGGAGGAGATGAAGCTGTCGAAGTACGACACCAATGGCGACGGCAAGTGTGACGAGAGCCCGGAGTGCGTCGATGTGCTCGAGCTGGGAAGCAACATCCCGCCGAACACAGACATGCTTCCAACCGTCGAGTCTTCGCTCGAGAAGATCGGCATCACGCTGGACGCCCGCGAGGTGGCCGATGCTTACACGCCGATCCAAACTGTCGAGCGAATGATCCCCATCTCGATCCGTCCGGGCTGGGGCAAGGACTACGCCGACGCATACACCTTCGTTGGCTTCCTGTTCGACGGCCGCAACATCCTTTGCACCGGTAACAGCAACTACTCACTGGTCGGTCTCACGCCGGAGAAGGCGCAAGAGTGCGGGATCCCATACCCGGACGACCCAGTTCCGAGTGTGGACGACGCCATCGACGCTTGTGTCCCGACACTGGGTGACGAGCGGGTGCAGTGCTGGGCCGATCTCGACAAGAAGATGATGGAAGAGATAGTTCCTTGGGTGCCGTACCTCGACTCGGCCGCCGTATGGGCCACGAGCGATCGAGTCACGCACTGGCAGTTCGATCAGTTCTCAACAACGCCGGCCTGGGCTCAGATCGCGGTGTCCCAGAACTAGGGGTCCCCCTAGCCCTGACGATGGTGGAGGACCGTTCTAGCGCACGGCGGTCCTCCACCTACGGGGCTATCGAGACAGGCTTCACTCCCACAAGGGCGAGCGCGGTTCTCTTATCCGGAGCAACCGCAAACACGATGTCTGGCTTGTCGATGGTGCACCGGAGAAGTGCGATCGCATCTCCTAGGTCACGGCCCTGGATCGCAACGTTGCCGGTGTCGAGCTCGGCTGCCTCTGGATAGTTCTGTGCGAACCAGAGTTGCATCTGAACGCACATATGCGGTGTGGGAGATGCACCGCCGAGGTCGGGCTCGTCGATCGCGGTGATCGTGAATGCCGCCCGCCCCTTGTCATCGCTCCAGATCCCGAACTCACCGCCGTTCCAGCGCCGAACTCGATCCACGACGCCACTGGGCTCGGCGGTCACTTCACCGTTCGGAGCCTCAAACAGGGTCAGGAGATCCAACGCGCCCGATGCCGAGAGCTCGACGAGCCGCCACCCTTTCGGCGCTTTCGGGTCGGCCGGATCGGCCGGCGGTTCTACCTTGCCGTACCGCTCGGGAAAGATGATCTCCGCAGTCGAGTTCGGGGGTCGTCGATAGGCGCGGTTGACCTCTTTCCATCCACCGCGTCCGTATAGGAAACACACGAAGTTCAATCCTTCCTCGTACGGAAAGCTGATTCCGCGTTCGAGGACGTGCGGGATCTCCAGATCCGAAGCTTCAGCCACGGTCGGATCCGATGCGATCCCCGCGAGCTCCTCCTGTGACATGTTGTTGATCGCATAGAAGATCGATGTGAGCTGAGCGTCCCCCTCGACGAGGGCTCGTGCGGCGAATTGACGGTCCGACTCGATCGCTGCACTCGAGTCTTCTATCGGAAGGCCGAGGACCTGGTCTGCCAGAGCATGCTCGAGCTCGTGAGAGAGAACGAACTCATCGAGCGGGCTGGGGTCGGTCACTGATCCTGGCACGAACACTTTCTTCTTCTCGGGATCGTAGAAACCCGCGATCTGTGTGGTGGTGACGTCGGTGACGAGTTCCTGGTAGTCGTCGGCCTCGGGTATCACTCGCAAGAGTTCAAGGACTTCTCCATAAACTCTCTGGAACTCGCGTGTTTTCTCGTTGCGGGGGATCGTCGATCGTTTCAGCTTCGCTTTGAACTGGGCAGTGGTCAGGTTGCGAGTCTCGACGGGCTCCGTATAGGAGAGCTCGCGGAGGTCGGCGTCCGCTCCGGCGATGACCGCGAGGTTCCCATAGAGCTTGGCCCTATCCGCGCTATGGGCGACTGAGACGGGTCGGTAGGGACATGCCGTGGGGGAGAAAGCGTGATCGTAGATGCTCGATTCGGCCCGCGCCGTGGTGCCACTCGGAGATCCCAAAGGCGTGATGGCCGGAGTTGGGAACGCGCCGTCCTCATTCACCGACCGAACGCGGCGGTAGGCGAACCACCCGACCCCGACGAGCGCCAGCACGAGAAGCAATGCAAGCACTTGCAACCAGCGAGACGGAGGTGGCTTGCCGGAGTAGAACGGCTCTCCCATCCCTCACCTTTCTTCGATATGACTGAGTTTGATGGTTTGACCCCTAACCTGGTGTCACAGTTGGACTACGAAGGTCAGGCGGGGTAGAACCTGAAAGCCGTGGCCTCGGAGGTACCCGTGAGCACAGATAAGACGATCCTGCTCGTCGACGACGACGAGGACGTCCGCCATGCCCTGAGGCTGCTGTTCGAGTTCGAAGGTTACGAGGTCGTCGGCGAGGCTGGAGATGGGATGGAGGCCGTGGCCCTGGCCCGCCAGCTCCAACCGCACTTCGTCGTTCTCGACTACCTGATGCCGAAGATGAGCGGAGACAAGACCGCCGCCGTGCTCAGGGGAATCTCGCCAGAGTCGCGCATCGTTGCTTTCTCGGCTGTGCTCGACAGGAAACCCGAGTGGGCCGACGCGTTCCTCAACAAGGAGCGGATCTCCGAGATCGCGCCGCTTCTCGCCGGCATGGTCGAGATGGGCACGGAGTCAGACGGCACCTCTTAGCAGCTAGGGCCTTTCTTCGCGGTGATCGTGATGATCCCATCGGTCTCCCCGGTAGCGCCTTTGGGGACCGCGTTCGCGAAGTAGTAGATCTTGTAGCGGCCGGCAGGTCGCTTGACGATCTTCGTTTTCATTTCCGGGCCGGTAACCGTGATGTCTCCTTCGTCCACCCGGCGGCCGCACGCGTCGTAGACCTCGATGCGTGAGTAGGCCGCGTCGAGCGGCTCGCTGAACGTGAACGAGACTTCTTTGGGCGCCTTCGCGAAACTGCTCCCGGCCTCCGGGGTCGAGCTCAGCAACATCGGAGAGGTGGGGCTGTTCGCCGCGGCGGGCCCCACCGTTGGAGCCAGAGCGAGCACAAGACAGGTCAAACCCAGAGCGATCCTTCGCATGAAAGCGAGATTCGCCGCGGACATTGACCATCCTGCCGGGGGGCTAGCGTGAGGGGGTGCCCGAGCTACCGGAGATGCAAGCGCTGGCCGAGCGACTGGACGATCGCTTCGCGGGGTCCACGCTCGAGCGGATCGTTCCGATCCAGTTCTCCGCACTCAAGACGTACGACCCCGCGCCGGAGAGTTTCTTCGGCACCGCGTTGGCCTCCGTCGGCCGCAGAGGTAAGTACCTCGTCGCGGACTTCGGCGGTCCGCGGATCCTCGTGCACCTTTCGCAGGGGGGGCGCGTCGATCTGGAGGACGCACCCAAAGTCACTCGCCCGAAAGGTGCGCTGGCGCGGTTCGTGTTCCGTGGGGCCGGAACGATCCTGTTGCGGGAGTACGGAACCCAGCGGAAGGCGGGATGGTGGACCCTTTCGCCCGGCGACGAAGGGCCGCTGGCGAAGCTCGGGCCGGAACCCGATTCAGTGGAGTTTCGGGACCTCATCGAGCATGGGACGGACGGCCGCCGGATCCATACGCTTCTGCGCGATCAGCGCACGGTATCCGGCATCGGTCGGGGTTTCTCCGACGACATCCTTCACGACGCGCTTCTCTCCCCTTACGTGACGCTCGCGAAGTTGACGTCCGAGGAAAGAAAGCGACTACTGGACTCCGTCGAGCGGATGCTGTCGGCGGCACTCGAATCGGAGCGTCGCCGTACGGGCGGTCTGCCCGCGAAGCTTCCCGACCGGTTCACAGTTCACGGACGGTACGGTTCGCCTTGTCCTCGTTGTGGCGCGGAGATGAAGCGCGTGTCATACGAGTCCTACGAGGTGACCTATTGCCCCGCCTGCCAAACCGGCGGCAAGGTGCTTGCGGATCGCAGACTGTCGCGACTTCTGAAATGAACGAGACACGCAAGCTTGCGCTGCTCCATCCACTCGATCTACGACTGACCCTCGGGCTGCACTGTCGCGGCCGCGGCGATCCGACGATGAGGATCGCGAAGGACGAATCGATGCGGGCTTCGCGCAACAGGGACGGGGCCGTGGCTTTGCACCTGAGGCTCCGAGGGAATGAACTTGAAGCGATCGCGTGGGGGCCCGGAGCCGCAAGAGCGCTGGACGATCTTCCTGCGCTGGTCGGCGAGGACGATGTGAACGCGAGCCTTCGCACCGATGACGCGGTCGTGCGCGACCTTGTGAAGAGGTGCAGAGGTTTGCGGGTGGGGCGGTCATCCGCCGTCATCGAGGCCCTCGTACCTGCGGTCCTCGAACAGAAGATCACCGGGGCCGAAGCGCGCCGGGTCTATCGCTCTTTGGTGATGGCGTTCGGCGAGCCCGCCCCCGGCCCCCTCGCGTTGCACGTTCCGCCTGCTCCGTCGACGCTGGCCGAGATCCCGTACTGGTCTCTTCACCGCATCGGTTTGGAACGCCGCCGCGCCGAAGTCATTCGCAACGCTTGCCGGCGCGCGACGCGACTTGAATCCACCTGCGAGCTCGAGCCCGAGGCGGCGTGCCGAGTACTCCGATCCCTGCCGGGGGTCGGAGTGTGGACTGCAGCGGAGGTAGGGGCGCGCGCCTACGGGGACGCCGACGCGGTGTCGGTAGGTGATTTCCATCTCCCTCACCTCGTGTCGTGGGTGCTGGCAGGAGAGCCGCGTGGCAGCGACGAGCGGATGCTCGAGCTGCTTGCTCCATTTGAGGGGCAGAGGGGCCGCGTTATCAGGATGATCGAGGCGCGCGCGGGCCGGCGTCCTCGGGTGGCTCCCCGGCCTTCGGCGCGCTCCATAGCCCGGCTTTGAGAGGGATAGCCTCGACCGATGCGAACCGAACACGCGCCGGCGACGGACCTCCTTGAGATCGAGAATGAGCTAAGACCGGCGAAGGTTCGCCGGCGCGCGATCGAACGGCTCGACGGCATCTTCGTGGCGGGTAGGACGCCCGACCCCCAGCCCGATGGATTCCTCGAAGGGCGACTCGTCACGATGGCCGTGCATCCCATCCTGGACAACTTCGTGCGCCGTGTCGCCGATCTATGGATGCCGTGGCTGGGCAAGAGCTTCGATCCCAACACCGGCACGGGTGTGAACATCCTGGTGCCTGCCGCGAAACTCCCGATGAAGGCACTGTGGCCGTCGTACCAGCCCGAGCGCGTATTCGTCGACCGCATCGAGGTCTTTCCTTTCCGCACGCGCATAGCGCCCGGAGAGGTCGACCCGGCTGTAGACGTCCTGAAGATCGATTACGACTCCGACGCGAATCCCAGCTTCATCATCCGGAGGATCCTCGACGAGCTCGTTCAGATCGGCGATCGGGAGTACCTCGGCAAGATCCTCTTCCGCACTCGCTCTGGTTTCCGCAACATCGGGTTCTTCTCGCTGCACTCGTAGTCCTTACGCGCTCCTTATCCTGAGACCACCGATGATCCGGACCCCTGACCAGCGACTGCGGGTATTCATCAGCTCGACGATGACCGAGCTGGCTGCCGAGCGTGCCGCGGCGACCGATGCGATCCGTGCTCTCCGGATGATCCCGGTTCTCTTCGAGATCGGGGCGCGGCCCCATCCGCCGAAAGAGCTGTACCGCGCTTACCTCGAGCAGAGTCACATCTTCCTCGGCATCTATTGGGAGAGCTATGGGTGGGTTGCGCCGGACATGGAAGTGTCGGGGTTGGAGGATGAATTCCTGCTGTCGAACGAGAAGCCGCGGCTGATCTACATAAAGAAGCCGTCTCCCGAACGAGAAGAACGTCTCGACGCGATGCTCGCGCGCATCCGAGATGAGGACAACCTTTCGTACAAGTCCTTCGGAACGCCGGATGAGCTGCGCGAGCTGATCTCCGACGACCTTGCTCTGATGCTCACGGAGAGATTCGAAGAGACAGCTCCGGACCGGAGCGCTGCGCCCGTGTCGCCGCTGGAGACGACGACGAGGTCCTTGCCTGTTCCCTCGACACCGTTCATCGGCCGGGCGAAGGAATTGGAGGACCTCGAGCGGCTCATGCTCCGAGATGACGTTCGTCTCGTCACGCTGACGGGCCCGGGCGGGATCGGAAAGACGCGTCTCGCACTCGAGACTGCCCGCCGGATCCAAGAGCGCTTCCGCGATGGAGTTGCGCTAGTGACGCTCGCGGCCGTGGCCGATGAGGGGCTGGTGCCTGCCGCGATCGCTCTTGCGGTTGGGCTTTCGGAGTCGACCCAACGACCCTCGGTGGACTCGCTGAGGTCGTTCTTTCTCGACCGCCAGATGCTGCTTGTACTCGATAACTTCGAACAGGTTGTCGCCGCGGCCCCCATGATCCCGGAGATCCTGGTTGCGGCACCACACATGAAGGTTCTCATCACGTCTCGTTCTCTCCTCCAGCTTCGCGGTGAGCATGAGTTCTCGGTCCCTGCGATGGAGACCCCTCAAGCCACGTCGGCACCGCGTTTGAATCAACTCGCAGGCGCCGAGTCGATCCAACTTTTCGTGGAAAGGGCGAGGGCGGCGAACGCGGGTTTCGAGTTGACCCCCGACAACGCCTCTGACATCGCCGACATCGTGGCGTGTCTGGACGGTTTGCCGCTTGCCATCGAGCTCGCGGCCGCTCGATCGAAGCTGCTTCCGCCACAAGCCATGCTGAAGCGACTCTCCAGCAGGCTGGAGGTCCTCACGGGAGGAGCGCGCGATGCTCCCGCAAGACAACAGACCTTGCGGAATGCGCTCGACTGGGACTACGAACTCCTCAATGGATCCGAGCAGGAGCTCTTCAGACGTCTGGCCGTCTTCGCCGGAGGATTCACGATCGAGTCGGCTCTCGCCGTCACGTCGACGGGAGCCGACGAGCTCGATCTCTTGGAGCTTCTCGACTCGCTCGTAGTGAAGAGCTTGCTCCACCGTTCGGAATCGGGCTCGGACGAAGTGCGTTTCGAAAGTCTCAAGACGATCCGTGAGTATCAACTCGACAAGCTCGAGGAAGCGGGGGAGGGCGACGAGACGGTCGTCCGCTTCACCAGCCACTTCCTTGCACTAGCGGAGAGCGGCAACTCGCTAACCATCGGCCCCGCCCAGATCCTCTGGCTCGAGAAACTCGAGCGAGAGCACGACAACCTGCGAGCGGCCTTGCGTTGGGCAGCCGAGTCCGATGATTCGGAAACCTTCTACCGGCTGTGCGCGGCCCTCGGCTCCCTATGGGAGCTTCGGTCCTACCTGACGGAGGGTCAGTACTGGTACGGGCTTGCACTCGAGCGCAAGGACGACGTGCCCAATGCCCTCAGGGCTAAGGCCCTCCATGGGGCGGGCGTCCTCGCGCGGGGCCAGGGGGAGTTCGAACGAGCTCGCGAGTACCTGGACGAGGCCGTGCACCTCAGACGCGTGCTCGGCGACGAGTTCATGCTCGGGGTGACTCTGAAGAGCCTGGGCAACGTCTTCCTGGACATGAACGAGCGAGATCGGGCGCGCGAGCTCTACGACGAATCGCTCTATATCCGGCGGATGCTCGGGGACACACAAGGGATAGCGGAGGTGCTGAACAACCTCGGCCTCATCGCTCGCTACGACGGCCGGTTCGAGGAAGCGCTCCGCTCTTATGGAGAATCCCTCGAACTTTTCAAACGAGCGGTGGACGAGCCGGGCATCGCGCGGGTCTACATGAACATCTCGGAAGCGAACCTCGAGTTGGGCAACCTGCCCGAAGCCACTCGCTACTGCAAGCTCAGTATCGAGATGTGTCGCGAGATGGGATCGCGCTGGGACATGGCCGACCTCTTGGAGATACTCGCAACCATCGCGTCGCGACGCGGAGATGCGGCTGACGCCGCCCGCCTCTTCGGATCGGCTGAGGCGTTGCGCGAGATATTGAACACGCCGCTTCCCCCGTCCGAACGAGACGTTTACGGGGGTCGAGTCGTGGATACCCGCTCCCACCTGGACGGGACGACGTTTGCGGTCGAGTGGGCGAAGGGCCGCGAGATGTCTTACGACGAGGCAGTGGACTACGCGCTCAAGATCTGAGATCAGCTCGGCGTGTAAGGGATCGTCAGCGCCAGCTGGCGAGACTGTGCGATCAAGCGCCCGTCGGCCGCCCAGAGCTCGCCGTCTTCCTCGAAGAAACCATCACGAGCGAGGCTGGTCGAGAAGCGACCCAGGTAATAGTCGGATTCGGTCGCGTCCTCCAGCGGGAAATCGGAACGGAAATGGATCGTGAGATCGATCGTCGGGCAGACATAGAGCTCCGTGGCGACGGGCAACACGGCAGGGGCCCATGCGTCCATGTAGGTGGCGATCAACGGGGCGTCCGCGATCTCGGGGGCCGCGAGGCGGATCCAGCCGCCAAGACTCGCTTTCTTCGATCCTGAGAACGGCGCGTCTCCGAACGACCATCTCATGTCGAAGTTCTTGACGAACGGCGGCACCTGGGGATTCGCCGCGACAGGCAGACCTTCTTCCGGGGTGCCGACTTCGGGCATCGCCGCGTCCTCGTAAGCGAGACCGTCGGACGCCATCGAGAACGTGGCGAGGGCGAGCGCCACGAGTTTTCCCTCCTGCGTGACCCGGGCGGAGACGAAACTCATCCTCTTTCCTTTGCGTTCGATCGCGCACGAGATCTCGATGCTGCCTTCCTGCGACGGCGAGGTGAAGTGGATCGTGAGTGACCGAACCGGACGGGAGGCATCGTCGAGCTCGGCCGTGAGTGCTCGCAGGATGAGAGCCGCCAGGTAGCCACCGTGGGGGCCGCGCGCGACCCACCAGTGGCGTGCCAGCTCGGCTCCATAGGAGCCATCGCCGAGCACCCTGAGAGCGGTGTCTTCCGTGAAAGGTGAGGCCATGGCGAGGAAGTGTGGCATGTATCGAGCGAACCGATGTTCTACTCGAAACGTATGACCGTCCGGATGCTCAAAGTGGCGACGCTCGCCTGCTGTTTCTTTTTGGCCGCGGGTTGTTCTGACTCTCCCTCCACGACCCGGTCTCAACGAAGGGTGACGAGCCCGTTGCCCGAGCCGAGTTCGATACGCGAGGCGAAGCCCATTCGAGGGCCGGTCGAGATAGATCTTGAGTTGGCCGCCGAGGGGTTCGATTCACCTCTAGCCGTCGTGAACGCCGGGGACGGCTCGGACGATCTCTTCGTCGTGGAACAAGGGGGCCGGATCTGGCGGATCAGCAAAGGCGAGATCGATCGCGAGCCGTTCCTCGAGATTCCGGATCTCATCGTGGCGGGCGGAGAACAGGGTTTGCTCGGGCTCGCCTTCCATCCGGACCACGAAAGCAACGGTCTGTTCTACGTCAACTACACCGACACATCGGGTGACACGGTGATCGGCGAGTACCAGCGAGACGGAAACCAAACCGACGTGGGATCTGCTCGCATCCTTTTGCACATCGACCAGCCCTACTCGAATCACAACGGGGGCAACCTCGCGTTCGGGCCGGATGGATACCTCTATATAGGGATGGGTGACGGTGGAGCGGGAGGCGATCCCGAGAAGCGTGCGCAGAACCCGCAAGAACTCCTCGGAAAGATGCTGCGCATAGACGTGGACCATGCCATTGGGGATGGGCAATACGGGATCCCCGAGGACAATCCCTTCGTCGGCGGGGGAGGGAGGCCGGAGATATGGGCCCTCGGCATGCGTAATCCATGGCGCTTCAGCTTCGATCGCGAGGGCGGCGATCTGTGGATCGGGGATGTGGGTCAGAGCGCGCTCGAGGAGGTAGATCGGGCGTCGTCAGACGAAGCGGGGATCAACTGGGGTTGGGACGTTATGGAGGGCACCGAGTGCTACGAGCCCAGCGACGGCTGCGATGACAAGGGTAAGAGCCCTCCCGTATCCCAGTACGACCACTCTCTGGGTTGCGCGGTGACCGGCGGATACGTCTATAGAGGGGACCGCCAAGGGGCCTTGAGCGGCCGCTACATCTTCGGCGACTACTGCTCGGGACTCCTCTGGACCCTCTACTCCGATCCCGGAACCGAGTTCCAGGACCCCATGCCGGCGGCTCAAACGGGGCTGTCCATCAGCTCGTTCGGCGAGTCGGAAGACGGCGAGATCTATCTGACCGATATCTCGGGCGGGGGTCTCTACCACCTGGTCGTGCGTTAGTTCATGTAGCTCTCATCCCGAGCCGCGAGACTTCTTCCATGGGGCAAAGGGTGCTCGTCGTCGATGACGAGCCGGCCGTTCGCCAGGCACTGAAGCGCGCTCTGTCTATGGAGGGCTATGAGGTCGCGCTCGCCGAAGACGGGAACGAGGCGCTCAAGTCGTTGATGGAGAAGCCCGCCGACGCGGTAGTCCTCGATGTTCTGATGCCGAACACCGACGGACTCGAGGTCAGTAGACGTCTCCGCAAGATGGGTGATGACGTGCCCATCCTGATGCTCACCGCCAAAGACGCGATCGAGGATCGCGTCGAAGGGCTGGACGCGGGGGCCGACGACTATCT
This sequence comes from Actinomycetota bacterium, assembly GCA_034663635.1. Lineage (GTDB taxonomy): Bacteria > Actinomycetota > CADDZG01 > CADDZG01 > WHSQ01 > JAXDJH01. The sequence continues at coordinate 140,856 of JAXDJH010000005.1, forward strand.
GGTTAAACCGTTCGCCCTCGAGGAGCTCTTCGCGCGTCTGCGCGCTTTGCTGCGCAGAACCTCCACGGGCGAGGGAAATCTGAGTTTCGCTGACTTAGAGCTCGACCGCGCGGCTTATGAGGCGAGACGAACAGGACGAACCATCCCGTTGACGCGCACCGAGTTCCTGTTACTCGAGCTCTTCATGCTCAATCCGCGTCAGGTTCTGACCCGAGACATCATCTTCGATCGCGTGTGGGGTTATGACTTCGGTCCCGCGTCGAACTCCCTCGAGGTCTATATCGGTTATCTGCGACGCAAGACCGAGGCCGGCGGTGAACCGCGTTTGATCAACACGGTCCGGGGTGTTGGCTATGTCTTGAGGGAACCGTGAACTTCAAGAAACGTTTGACCATCGGAGCCGCCGCCGCGGTCGCCGTCGCCGTCGCGCTGGCGTCAAGCGTGATCTTCATCGTCGTGCGTGGCGTGCTGCGCGACGAGATCGACACCGCCCTGAGCGAGCTCGCAGGACGCGTAGTCGAGGTCGACTCGTTCGGCAGGATGAGCATCAGTTTGCCGGCCACGCCTTTCGGGGGGCCGCGTGGCTACGCGGAGATAGCAAGTTTCGATCCCGAGATCACTCTGACCGACAACCGCGACGAGATTCCGCAGAACAACATGACCAGGGCGGTTGCCGTCGGCGATCGCGATGCGTTCTACAACGACCTCGTCATAAGCGGAACTCACGTCCGGGTTCTGACCTCGCGCGTTGGGCCAAGCCTGGCGGTGCAGGTGGCTCGGCCGATGGCCGAGGTCGATAACGCCATGCGCCGAATGGGGCTTGTGCTGTTGATCGTGGCCCTGTGCGGCATCGCCCTCGCGGGCGTCGTCGGTGGTGCTGTTGCACGAGCGACGCTCGCCCCCGTGAAGAAGATGACGGATACCGCCGAGCTCGTGAGTGTCACCGGCGACCTCTCTCAGAGGATCGATCAGACGGGGACCGACGAGCTCGGGCGACTGGCAACGAGCTTCAACGCGATGCTCGACGCGCTCGAGTCATCGTTAGCCACTCAACGCAGACTCGTCGCGGACGCATCTCACGAGTTGCGCACGCCTCTCACAAGCATCCGGACGAATATCGAAGTTCTTCAGCGAGATGCAACGATGAGCGAAGAGGAACGGTCTCGGATCCTGGACGATGTCACGGAGCAACTCGAGGAGATGACCGGGTTGATCAGCGATCTCGTCGAGCTGGCCCGCGGGAATGAGCCCTCTTCCGTAGTGGAACCGGTCCAATTGGATCGACTGGTAGCCGACGTGATCTCGCGATCGGAAAGGCACGTTCCCGACAGACATTTCCAGCTCGAGGCCCAACCTTCATTCGTCGTGGGCGTGCCGAATCGCATCGAGAGAGCGGTGTCGAACCTCCTCGACAACGCAGCGAAATGGAGTCCACCCGGCGGCACGATCGAGGTGAAAGTGGAGGGCCCGGAGGTTGTGGTCGAGGACCATGGCCCGGGCGTGGCTCCCGAAGATGCCCCTCATGTGTTCGATCGTTTCTATCGGTCGGCAAAGGCCCGAGGACTTCCGGGCTCGGGCCTTGGTCTCGCGATCGTTCGCCAGGTCGCAGAGGCCCATGGAGGGTCCGTGACGGTCGAACCTACGAATGGTGGGGGTGCGCGCTTCAGGTTGAGGTTGGCGCCGGCAACTTCAGAGGACTAGACGCACCTACCGGAGAGACTCATGCTTGAACTCACCGACAAGGGGGTTCGAGTGAGTCGCTTCAGATTCGCCGTCTCTCTACTCGTCGCGTCCTGCACCTTGATCGGTTCGAGTGGCGCGGCCGCCACAAGTTCATCTGGGGGTCGAACGGCGGAAGTTCGGCGGGCCACAACGACGATCTCGCGCCGGATGTTTTCGAGTGCCGGGCCATCGGCGGCTCCCGTGGCGGAGAACTTCGAGGTGCTCTCCCATGTCCGATTCGAGGGATCGGCTCCAGACGCCGACGTGACCGTGTTCGATCACGGTGCGGGCGTCGGGACGTTTGCTTACGTAGGCAGTACATCGTTCCAATGTGGAGACGCCAGGGGAGTCTCGATAGTCGACGTCACGGATCCCACACGTCCGATCTTGGTCGGACACGCGACCGGAGGTCGCAATACGACCACCGAGGACATCGATGTCGTCCAAGTTGGGGACCTAACCGTTCTCGGAGTCGGTTATCAGCTTTGTGGCGAGTCCTCGAAGTCGGGTCTCGGACTCTTCGATGTAACCGATCCGCGCCACCCGAGGAAGTTGAGCACGATCGATCAACCATCCAGTGGGGTCCATGAACTCGATCTAGTCACACGTGGGGATGGCCGTACGCTTGCGCTCCTCGCCGTTCCATTCGCCGAAGCAAACACGATCCTCTCCGGCATCGACTTCGGAGGCGACTTCCGGATCGTCGACATCAGCGACCCCACGGATCCAGTTGAGCTGACCAATTGGGGTGTGGTCGACGACTCGGACTTGTACCTAGTTCGAAGGCCTCAGCCGATCACGTATCCCTTCCAGGGTCTGGGCGCTCTAACTCTGCACTTCGCTCATAGCGTGCGCGCCGCGGACGATGGGATGACGGCCTATGTTTCCTATTGGGATGGTGGCGTTCTCAGATTTGACATAAGCGACCCGTCATCGCCGTTGCTGATCGGACGGACGCGCTATCCGATCGATGCCGACGGGGAAGCGCATTCGATGACGCCCTACGACGTCGACGGAACGCGCTATCTCTTCCAGGCCGACGAGGACCCCATCGCCGACGCGCCGGCGCTCGTGACGAGCAATGTCACGGGGGACACCTCTTACCAAGCGCTCGACGAATCCTGGATGGTCACTACTTTGCAAGAGATGGGCACGATCTCGGGTCAGACGGCCGATGCAGGTGACGGATGCGAGAGCGAGGACTTTGGAGCGGTGTCGGGACGAGTCGCGCTCGTCGACCTTCACTCCTTCGAGGCCGAGCCGCCGCCATGCAATATCGGCGGGATGATCCTCAAGGCCGCGAACGCGGGCGCGGCTGCCGTGATCCTCAATTACATCGGCCAAGACGATCCCTTCGTGTTTGCTCCGAGTCCTCGGAAGGTCAAGCGGATCAACTCGGTCGCGGAGGGAATGCCCGTGGTCGTTGTGGCTGCTGCAGACGGCCTCGTCAACAAGATCAGGCTGGGGGCCGGGCCGGTGGCGCCCGTCGTTACCCTCTCTGCGACGGAGCCGTCGTTCGGCTACCTGCGGGTCTTCAAGGAGACCGGAGCACAAGACGGCGATGGCGACGGATACCTCGACTACCCCCAGGTCGGCTCCTTCTCCGATCTGCCCCACGTCACGGGCGACGCCTCCCTGCCCTCCGGATTCGCTTGGACTATCCACAACCCGGAAGTCTCGGGCGACCGTATCTATGCCTCGTGGTACAGCCACGGCATCGTGGCTCTGGATATCTCGGACCCCTCTAACCCCACTAAGGTGGGACAGTTCGTGCCTTCGACCCGCCTTAGGCGGAGGTATTTCGGTCCGGCGTCCGCTTTCACCTGGGGCGTAGCGGTCCATGGCGGCCTCATCTATGCGAGCGACCTCCGCTCGGGCCTCTGGATCGTCAGACCTTCCGGGGATGCGGCCCCGTCGGCCTCGTCGGAATAACCCGCCTAAATCAGTAGTTCGACCGATATAGATAGCCGGCCTTGGGCCGATGAATTGAGATAGGGCGAGATAGGGCCGGGAGGACCTCCGATTGCAGACCGTACGTAGCTCCAGAGTGCGTCCGTACGCAACCGTTGTGTCGGTTGCCGGGTTCGCGGTGCTCTTCTTCACTGCGGCCAGCGGAAGGGTCGGCGCTTCAGGGTCGTCCTCGGGTCAGTTCTGGTTGCTTGTGGCCTTCGTCGTGCTCGGCGAGATGCTCCCGATCAGACTTCCCCGGCGGAATGCAGACGAAGAGATCAGCATGGCGACTGCGTTCTCGTTCGCCCTCCTGATCAGCCAAGGGGTGGCCGCCGCCGTACTAGCCCTCGCCCTCGCCGAATTGCTCGCTTACTTCTTCAGGGGCAAAACGTTCTCTCGATCGGCCTTCAACATCGGGCAGTACACGCTCGCGCTAGCAGCGAGTGGCGCCGTCCTTTCGTTGTTATCAAACGTTCCACGACCCGGAGTGCCTTTCGAGACGGCAGACCTACTAGCCATCGCGGCAGCGGCGATCGTTTTCTTCCTCGTCAATAACGTTCTGACGAGCGTGTGGTTCGCGCTTCAGCAGGAGATCCCGGTCGTCGACCACTTGATGCGAGACCTCTCCTTCAGAGCATCGACGGCGGGCGCATCGCTTGCGCTCGCCCCGGTCGTCGTGATCGCCGCTCAGCACAGCCTTCCGCTGATCCCGGTGTTGTTGCTTCCGGTTCTCGCTTTGTACAAGGGCGGGCGGCAAGCTGCTCTCAACGAGTACCAAGCCCTGCACGACAACCTCACCAATCTGCCGAACCGGGTTCTGCTCCAGGACCGCGTCCAGCAAGCGATCTTGACCGGAGACCGCGAGAAGTCGCTGGTCGCGGTGATGCTCATGGACCTCGACCGGTTCAAAGAGGTCAACGACACCCTTGGTCACCACAGTGGAGACCTTCTGCTCAAGCAGATCGGGCCGAGGCTCCGTTCGGTTCTTCGTGAAAGCGACACGATCGCTCGCCTCGGCGGTGACGAGTTCGCCGTTCTTCTACCTAACGTGCCGGACCGCGCCGCCGCGGCTCAAGTGGCCGACAAGATCAAGCGAGCTCTCGACCTTCCGTTCGAGATCCAAGGTCTGCGGCTCAACATCGAGGCGAGCATCGGCATCGCCTTCGCTCCGGATCACGGGCGGGATGTCGAGACATTGATGCAACGGGCCGATGTCGCGATGTATGTCTCCAAAGGCACGCGGAGCGGTTACGCCATCTACACGACCGAGCAGGATCGCCACAGCCCGAACCGTCTCGCCCTTGTGGGACAGATCAGAACTGCGCTCGAGAAGGAAGAGATCGAGCTGTACTACCAGCCGAAGGCCGAGCTGCTGACGGGGCACATCAAGGGCGTCGAAGCCCTGGTCCGCTGGCACCACCCGGAGCGTGGCCTTCTTTTCCCGGACGAGTTCATCCCCATGACAGAGAACACGGGCCTGATCGAGCCGTTGACCGTGTATGTCCTTGAAGCCGCGATCAAGCAATGCCGCGTGTGGCAGGAGGCGGGATTGGATCTCACGGTGGCCGTCAATGTCTCGCCTCGCAGCTTGCTCGATTCCCAGCTGCCGGACCAGATCGAGCGTCTCCTGCGGAAGTGGGGTCTTCGCTCCAGCGCCTTGAGACTCGAGATCACTGAGAGCTCGATCATGGAGGATCCGGTCCGGGCCATGGGGATCCTCGATCGCTTGAGCGAGAAGGGCATCAGCCTCGCGCTGGACGACTTCGGAACGGGCTACTCGTCTCTCTCTTACCTGAAGCGCTTGCCCGTCAACGAGCTGAAGATCGACAAGAGCTTCGTCATGAACATGACGGCGGATGAGGACGACGCAGTGATTGTCCGTTCGACGATCGAGCTCGGTCGAAACCTCGGGCTTGAAGTCGTTGCCGAGGGCGTCGAGACCGAGGAGCACTGGCAGACGCTCGCCGACCTCGGTTGCGACTTCGCGCAGGGCTACTACCTGAGCCGACCCATCGCAGCCGGCGAGTTCATGCAGTGGCTCAGGGCGCGCGAGAAGTCTCTCCAGCAGGCCGATGAGCTCCACCACGAGCCGGCCCCCGACTCGACCCCCGAGTCCAAGCGCAAGAAAGCGGACAAGTCCGAATAACTACCTCCGCATAGCCCGCCCGTAGTTAAAGGGCTAGAGGCACCCTGCCGATAGGAAGGCAGTGACTAGTCATCCTGTGCTAGTCCAAGCCGGGAGGAACGGGATGCAGGTAGCTCTGACGAGCGGTCGTGCGTCGCGCCGGCTCTACTCGCTCATCACCACGCAAGTGCGAGTTCTGCTCGAGCAGCGCTCCGTTCGACTCGCAACGATCGGCTTCATGCTCGTGGTTGCTTCGGCCTTCAGCCTGATTCCAACTCCCGTCGGTGTTGACTCGAGCTGGATGTTCATCGTTCCCGTCGCGATCTCTTCGATCGCGTCCGGTCTGAAGGAGGGGTTGCTCACTGCGCTTGCGGCCTCGGTTCTATGCGCCGCATACGCGACCGCGCGAACCGGGGGGCTCGACACGACCCTCGTCTTCAGCGTCGTGACTGCTCGCTTCATCCTCTACGGGATGACCGCTGCCGTGCTAGGCGCGTTCGCAGAGGCCCACTACTCGGTGCAATCGAACCTGCGCGCGCTCGCCACGATCGATCCGCTCACGAAGGTCTCCAACGTCGCCCGTTTCTACGATGAACTCGGGGTGCTCGAGGTGCTCGCCACGGACTTCGCAGTTCTCGTTGTCGATCTCGACGACCTGAAGTCCCTTAACGATCGCCACGGTCACCAAGCGGGTTCCGCCGCCATCCAAGCGGTCGCCAACTGCCTGCGCCGGGTGGTCAGGGGCAGCGACGTCGTCGCCCGATACGGCGGGGATGAGTTCGTAGTGATCCTGAAGGATGCCGATCGCGCAGGTGCTCAGATCGTGGTCAACCGCATGAGGGAGATGCTCGCCGAGGAGAAGATCATCTACGCACCTGGCGTGAGTCTCACTGTGAGCGTCGGCGTGGCGATGTTCGGCCAGGATGGCTCCACTTCTGAGGAGCTTCTCGCAGCTGCCGACTCAGCCATGTACACCGACAAGCGGGCGCACAAGGTGCAGGCGAGGGCCTAGCCTTCCACCTGTAGCATCCGTCCATGGTCATGGACGCGAACGCCTACCAGAACACGATCCACGAATCTCTCGGCGTTCGCGCGGTCGAGATGGGACCGGACAAGGTCGTCTTCGAGATGGACGTGACGCCCAAGGTGCATCAGCCGATGGGCATCTTGCACGGCGGCGCCTCCGCAGTGATCGCCGAGAGCGCAGCTTCGATCGGCGCTTTCCTCAACTGCAAGCCCGGCGAGGAGTACTCCGTCGGTACCGACCTGAATATCAGTCACCTTCGTGCCAAGACCGAAGGTGTGGTGCGTGCAACGGCGACGCCGATCCGCAAAGGGCGGAGCATGCATGTCTGGGGCATCGACATCACGGACGAAGCGGGCAAGCTGGTCGCAGTCGCGCGTTGCACTCTCGCGATACGACCCACGGGTGGGAAGGAGTAGGGATGTACAAGCGGATCCTCGTGGGGACCGACCTCTCCAAGACGGCGCAGGTGGCGACCGATCGAGCTGCATCGCTCGCCAAGCGCTTGGGGGCCGAGCTGATCGTCATGCACGCGGGACGCGATCCGGGGGAACCCCTAAAGAAGCTGGCCGAGGGATACGGAGCCGAAGCCGTGGTCGTCGAGGGACATCCTGCCGACGTGCTCACGGCCGAGGCGGACGCACGCGGCGTCGACCTGCTGGTCGTAGGCAGCGTCGGCATGACCGGCGCGAAGCGGTTCCTGTTGGGAAACGTCCCGAACAAGGTTTCGCACCACACCGTCACGGATCTGCTGATCGTGAAGACCGATCCGCCGCCGAAGGACATGAGTGACTACAGCAAGATCCTCGTCGGCACCGACGGTTCGCCCACCGCCATGCGGGCCGTGGACGCAGCGGCGAAGCTAGCGAAGTCATTGGACGCGACGGTGACCGTTGTTTGTGTCTACCAACCTCCGTCCGAGCAAGAGCTGGAAAAGATGCGAGCCGATCCGAACGATCCGGTCGCCCAGTGGCACACGAGTCGCTCCACCGCCGACACTCCCTCCGAGTTCCGCTGGCGCATCGCCGGCGCGTCGCACGCGGAAGACGTTCTCGAACGGGCGCAGGAACATGCTTCCAAGCAGGGCGTCGATGCGGAGGTACGCGCTCTCGAAGGGCATCCGGCCGAGGTTCTCTTGAGCCTGGCTGAGGGCGAGGACTTCGACGTCATCGCGGTGGGTAGCGTTGGCATGGCCGGCGCGAAACGCATGATGCTCGGTAACGTTCCACATCGGATCAGCCACCACGCACCGACCGATGTTCTCATTTTGAAGACGACCTAGGCGTGGCAAAGACTCCCTGGCGCGCTCTCATCGTCACGGCCCATCCTGACGACATGGAATTCGCCGCGGGTGGAACGCTGGCGAAGTGGGCCGATGCGGGCGCTGAAGTGACGCTTTGCATCGCAACCGATGGCTCGACTGGAACCCAAGACCGGGAACTGATGGGGGAGCGACTCAAGGAGATCCGTCGGGAGGAGTCCGCGGCCGCTGCAAAGGTGATCGGGATCAACGAACTCGTCTGGCTCGATTACCGAGACGGCTATGTGGAGTTCACCCTCGATCTCCGCAAAGACATCGCTCGTGTATTCAGGAAGTACAAGCCGCATCGATTCGTCGTGCTCGAGCCCGCCCCCACGATCGAGGACAGGTTCATCAACCACCCCGACCATCGGGCCGTCGGACAGGCGAGCCTCGATGTCTCGATGACTGCCGGCACTACCCCCGGCCATTTCCCGGAGCTCTTGGATGAGGGGTACGAGCCGTGGCGGGGTCTCAGAGAGGTCTGGATCGCCGGACCCGGGGGGACACCTCGCGTGGTCGACATCTCTAGGTTCATGGACCGGAAGATCGAGGCGCTGGGCTGTCACGTGAGCCAGGTGGGCGAAAACATCGACGAGATCGCCGGCTGGGTGAGGGAGTTCAGCGCTCAACTCGGCAAGGAAGCGGGGTTCGACTTCGCCGAGAGTTTCCGGGTGATCGCCCAGGGGCCCGGCTTCCACGCCGACGAGCAAGAAGATGACGTCGACCTCGCCGACCTGGCCTCGGCCCCCACGGATCCCCGCTCGGCGAAGGCATAGGGCGGGAACACCGGCTTCTCGATCGGCGTTATGCCCTCTGAGCAGGGCTTTTCCAGGTTAGGGTCACCTAATCTCTAGGGGTGCCTGCTGATAGACTCAGGAGCTCATCACGCAATAGTTGCGAGAGGAATCGACTAAGTGGCGACAGACGCCGAAGACCTCAAGGTCCAGGAAGAAAACCAGCAGGTTCGCGCCCTGAAGGGCGACTACAAGTACGGCTGGCACGACGCCACGTCCTACGACATCAAGCCCGAGCGGGGCCTTTCGCACGAAGTCATCGACATGATGTCGGACCGCAAGGGCGAGCCGGACTGGATGCGCAAGTTCCGCCATAAGTCGCTCGACATCTTCTATCGCAAGCCCATGCCGTCGTGGGGCGCCGACCTCTCCGGCATCGACTTCGACAACATCTACTACTACATCAAGCCCACCAACAAGGTCAGCTCTTGGGAAGACATGCCCGAGGACATCAAGGCAACGTGGGACAAGCTCGGCATCCCCGAGGCCGAGAAGAACTACCTCGGCGGCGTCAGCGCGCAGTACGAAAGCGAAGTCGTGTACCACCGCACGAAGGAAGAGCTCGACCGCCGGGGCATCATCTTCACGGACATGGACACCGCGCTCCGCGAGCACGAGGACATCCTCAAGCAGTACTTCGGCACGATCATCCCGCCGGCCGACAACAAGTTCTCGGCCCTCAACTCCGCGGTCTGGTCGGGTGGCTCGTTCATCTACGTCCCCCCGGGCGTCGAGGTCGAGATCCCGCTGCAGGCCTACTTCCGCATCAACCAAGAGAACATGGGCCAGTTCGAGCGGACGCTGATCATCGTCGACGAGAACGCTTACGTTCACTACGTCGAGGGGTGCAGCGCTCCGGTCTACTCGAGTGACTCGCTTCACTCCGCGGTGGTCGAGATCGTCGTGAAGCCCCACGGCCGCGCGCGTTACACCACCATCCAGAACTGGTCGAACAACGTCTACAACCTCGTGACGAAGCGCGCCGCGGCCTACGAAGGCGCCATCATGGAATGGGTCGACGGCAACCTCGGATCCAAGGTCACTATGAAGTACCCGGCCGTGTATCTGCTCGGCGAGCACGCCAAGGGCGAGGTTCTCTCGATCGCGTACGCCGGCGCAGGCCAGCATCAGGACGCCGGCGGCAAGATCGTTCACGCGGCCCCCAATACGCAGAGTTCCATCACCTCGAAGTCGATCTCGAAGGATGGGGGCCGGGGCGGTTACCGCGGTCTCATCCGGGTTGAAGAGGGCGCGACGCACGCGAAGTCCCATGTCATCTGCGACGCGTTGATCCTCGACGACTTCTCCCGCTCGGACACCTACCCCTACATCGAGATCGAAGAGGAGTCCGCCGCGGTCAGCCACGAGGCGAGCGTTTCCAAAGTCTCCGACGAACAGCTCTTCTATCTGATGAGCCGTGGCCTCGACGAGACCCAAGCGATGCAGATGATCGTCCGCGGCTTCATCGAACCCATTACGAAGGAACTCCCGATGGAGTACGCAGTGGAGCTTCAGCGCCTAGTCGAGCTGCAGATGGAAGGCTCGGTCGGCTAACTGCGCCACAAAAACCTTGAAAGCACTGTCCTATCTCGACGCGCCTTCTTAGGATGACCTCGATGCGGATCCGGGCCAAGGTTGGTTTGCTTGTTGCGGCGCTTTGCGCGGCCCTCCTGCCTATGGGCCCGGCCCGAGCTTCGTTTCACCTGAATCTCATTCGAGAGGTCTTCGCAGGGACTGCTAACGCTCCTAATGCGGAGTACGTCGAGCTGCAGATGTGGGCTAACGGGCAGAACTTCGTTTCGGGCCAGTCGATAATCGTGTACGACGACACCGACACCGAGATCGCGCGGTTCGAGTTCGCCGACAATGTCGCTAACGGTCTCGATCAGAGCTACATCCTGGTTGCCACTCCAGAGGCCGAGACGTTGTTCGGGGTGCAGGCGGACCTCGAGATGACGGCCTCGCTGCCCTCGAGCGGCGGCAAGGTGTGCTTCGGCGGGATCGACTGCGTGGCTTGGGGCACTTTCCCGGCCGGCGACCCAACGACAGGAGCGCCTTTCGGCGCATCCAGTGGTCTGCCCGTGGGGCAGGCGATCGTCAGGGATATCAGCGACGGGGATCCGAACCAGTTGGAAGGCGCCGATGACACCGACGACAGCGCGTCCGATTTCGGTGCGGGACAAGCGCTCCCGCGGAACAACTCGGGCGACCGAGGTCATCTACCCGGCGAGCCGTTGCCCGACACCGACGCTCCCGTCAGCAGGATCGTCAAACCGGCCGACTCCGTGACCTACAAGGCGTCGCGATTGACGACCTGGACCGGTACGGCGCGCGATGCGACAGATGTGGAGGGCGTCGACTTGGCGCTCCGGATGGCGAAGACCGGCGGCGGATGCGCCTGGTTCGACGGCAGTCGTTTCAAGAAGAGGTCTTGTTCGAAGAAACTGTTCTTCGCGACCGTTACCGGAGAGGACTGGTCGTTTGATGCGCCGCGTCTGAAGCCGAGCTTCGGCTCCAAGATTAAGCATTACATCCTCTTTTCGCGGGCGAGAGACAGCCTCGGGAACAGAGAAGAGACCTTCGAAAGAGGTCGGAACTCGAATCTCTTCGAGATCAAGTAGCGACTAGCTGATCGGCGGTCGCCGATCCGCCCACGGTCTCGCTTCCTCCAACTGCGACGCGATCCTGATCAAGATGTCTTCGCGGCCGAACTGCGCGACCAGCTGAACGCCTATCGGAAGGCCATCGTCACTCCAGCAGAGCGGGATCGAAGCAGCCGGTTGACCCGATGCATTCAAGGGCGCCAGGAACGGAACCACGGATCCCGCCCGGAAGAGTCCCATCATCGGATCGTCGTGGAACTGACCGAGGGTCCAAGGAGGCTCCGGGAGGCTGGGGGTGAGCAACAGATCGAACCCTTGACCCCACCAAGACCCGATCGAGCGGTTCTGGGCGGTCAGACTTTCAAGTGCATTGATATAGGTGCTGGCATTCACCTGGCGACCGGATTCGGCTTGGAACCAAGTCCCCGGCTCGACATCTTCTTCGGTTAGCTCTCTGCCTAGTTCGCGGCCCCAATGATCAAGTGAATGTGCGGTCCACGCGTTGACGATGTTGACGAAATGCTCGACGAGGCTCGAGTCGAGGAGTTGCTCGGGGAACGACTCTTCAACCTCGTGCCCGAGCGAACCAAGTAATTCCGCAGCGTCGTTAACTGCCGCGGTGCACTCGGGAGCGAGAGTGTTCATCCCGGCCGGAACCGCGGTCATCAGGCCGATCCGTAGCTTGCCGGGGTCGACGCCTACCTCTTGCCCGTACGGTCGTTCGGGGGCCGCCGGGTAGTGGGGATCTCCGGGTGCCGGACCGGCTATGACGTCAAGGATGGCGGCCGTGTCTCTGACGCTTCGCGTTAGCACGCTGCGCACTACGAACCCGCCCCACGTATCGCCGCCATCGGGTCCTAGGGAAACGCGACCACGTGTTGGCTTGAGACCGAAGATCCCACAGGCGCTCGCAGGGCACCGGATCGATCCGCCGCCGTCACCCGCGGTTCCGAGGGCGACCATGCGGGATGCGACTGCAGCGGCGGTGCCGCCGCTCGAACCGCCGGGCGAGCGCGTCGTGTCCCATGGGTTGTGCGTTGGTCCGTAAGCAAGTGGCTCGGTCGACGGGAGCAGGCCGAGCTCTGGACAATTCGTCTTCCCAACAAAGATGAAACCCGCGTCGCGAAGGCGCGCATGCATATAAGAATCGAATGGCGCTACATATCCGGCCTCTTTCAAAGCACGCATCCCTGCATGGAAAGGGTCGCCGGCGAGGTGGCCGTCGAGGTCCTTCATCACTGCCGGAACGCCACGGAACGGACCGTCGGGAAGGTCGCCACCCGCGGCGGCACGCGCCTTCTCGAAGAGAGGGTGGATGACCGCGTTCAGTTCGGGATTGAGCTTCTCGATCCGGGCGATCGCATCGTCTACGAGCTCGGCAGGCGAGACGTCGCCGCGCCTCACGGCCAGGGCCTGGCCTACGGCATCGAGATCGCTCAGCTCGCTCATCGCCCGCAACTTACACCTGGTCTTCCAGCTCAACGCTTAGCCGGAACCGCTCGATTGAAGGAGGTTCAGAGGCCGGCGGAGAACTGATGAGCCATGCGGGCGGGGCGTGGGGCACTGGCGGCTCTGACGATCGTCGCGGTCCTGGCCCAAGCCGGGCCTGGTGCCGCGGCGCCCAAGGTTCACGGCGATCGCCTGATCCCGGTGGACAAGAAGAGCGTTGAGACTCCGTTCGCGATGTCCGTCGTTGCGCTGATCGACAGCGGCATCAACCCTTACTCGAGTGCCTTCCGCGATAAATCCGCTCTCGCGTACAAGCATCCCTCCACTTACATCCCCGGCTACCCGAAGGACGCGATCCGGCTCAACCTCCACCTCGATGTGCCATATGAGGACGCCGTCAAGCTCGACGAGGATGCATGGAAGGGCGTAGTGCGCGGGAAGCTTTACTGGGTTCCCGGTACGAGGATCATCGGCGCCATCTCTTTCGGGGCAGGCGGAGGCAACTGTCCGGTCGTTGAGACGCCGCCGGCGAACACGCTCCAACAGAGCTGCCCCGAGCACACCATCCTCGATGATCATGGTCACGGAACCATGACCGCTTCTCGGGCCGGAGGCGCTCCCGCTTCGCTCGCGCCCAACGCGAGGATCGTCGAGATCGAAGGGCTTGGAGCAAAGGGTGTTAGGTGGGCCGCCGACCAGGGATGGATCGACGTTCAGTCCAACTCGTGGATCAACTTCGTACCTCAGCCCGTTCCGGGTGCGACCACCGACGCTTTCGCCTATGCATCAGACAAGACGCTCACTCTCGCTGCGTCGGGCAACGGCACCGCGTACATCACGGGTTTCGCTCCCACTCCTACCTACCTTCTTTCGACCGCTCCGCCGGGAGTGGTTCTGGTGGGCGGGCACGACAACGGGAAGATGACATTGTGGGCGGGCGCGCCGCCACACGTGGTCGCGGATGCGTATGCGGGCATGAGCGCGATCCGTGACTCGATCGAACCGATGCGCCCCGATCCGATCGCGTGTTGCACGAGCGCGGCCTCACCGTATGCGGCCGGCGGTGCCGCGGCGATCATCACCGAGGCCCGCAATATCCTTGGCGACAGATCGACGGGGATCCACGATGGCATCGTCGCCGAAGGCGCCGATTGCGCGATCTGGCCGGATGAAGGGCCGCTGGATGACGGCAAGTTGACCCTCGACGAGTTGAAGCAGGTCTATTTCCACACAGCCGAAGCTCATCCCGCCGAAGGAAAAGATGACGGAGACATCCACTGGGCGGGGGAGCCGCGCGCTCCAGATCATCCAGAGTTGGGACCCGGCGCCAACCCATTCTGCTTCGGATGCACGACGACGCCGGTCGCGTGGAAGCAGATACCCGAGGACGGCGACCTGGCTTATCCGCTGATCGGCTACGGAGGCATCAACGAGAACTCGGTGGCTCTGGCTGCAAAGGTGTTGTCGGGCAAGGAACCCATTCCCGACCGTACGCAAGCTGACGCCCAGTACGATCTCGATCAACAGATCCGGCGGGCCATGTCCGGGGAAGGCGCGGACACCGAAGTGTCGGCTTTCGAAAACGTCGCCGTGAGCTGCGTCGTGATTGCTGTAGCGGGCAAGCCAAAGCCGTAGTCGGCAACAGCTGGGGGGATCGGACACCGCTCCTCGATGGTTAGCTATCGCACATGGTTCTGATACGGCGGTACGACTTTGTCGTTGTGGGGGCAGGCGTGATGGGCGCCGCGACGGCGCGAGCCCTTGTCAAGACCGGCAGAAGCACTCTTCTCATCGAGCAGTTCTCGGTGGGGCACGATCGCGGATCCAGCCACGGTCGGTCTCGCATCTTCAGGCTCTCGTACCGGGAACAGCGCTACGTCGAGATGGCCAAGGAGGCCTTCGGCCTGTGGAGAGAGATCGAATCGGAAGCTAACGATCAGCTCCTTTTCAATACCGGTGGTGTGGACATCGGTGAGGGCATCGAACAGAACGTGCAAGCCCTCGAAGCGTCGGGCGTCGACTACAAGCACGTCGAGGGCCGCGTCGCGAACGAGCGTTTCGAGGCTCTTGCGCTGCCTCCTTATGAAGACGTGCTGATCCAACCCGACGCCTCGATAGTTCTGGCCGACCGTGCCGTCCAAGACCTCGTGCGGGTTGCCGTTGGGCAGGGACTTGACTTGCAGGAGAGCATCCGGGTGGACGCCATCGATCCGGGAGACGCTTTCGTCGTCCTCCGCGCGGGGAGTGCGATCATCCAGGCAAAGGCGGTGGTTGTTACGGCGGGCCCGTGGGCGAGAAAGCTGCTCGCGCCGATCGGTATCCATCTTCCCGTCAAACCGACGCGAGAGTCGGTTGCCTATTTCCGACTTTTGGGCCCGACCCCGCCCGCTGTGGTGGACTGGGGCAGCCCCACCGTCTACGCCTTGTCGAGCCCGGGAGAAGGGCTCAAGGCAGGCCGGCACATCGCGGGCCCGGTTGCGGACCCGGATGAACCGGGCAGGCCCGACCCGACTTCGATCGACAGGGTTACGACGTGGGTGCAAGAGCGCTTCCGCAGCGCCGACGCGATGCCACATCGAACGGAGACTTGCTTCTACACGAACACCGCCGACGAGAGCTTCATCCTCGAGCGGCATGGGCGCGTCGTGGTCGGATCACCGTGCAGCGGACACGGATTCAAGTTCGCTCCGTTGATCGGACAGAGGCTCGCCCGTCTGGCCGAAGAGGTCGGCGTCTAGTGCGCTTCGATCACCTTTAGCGAGATGCTCGCTCCGGCCCCCGTCGCCTTGGCGAAAAGGGGCAACTCCGCGCTTTGACCACCGTCGAGGTAGATCAGGTTGTTCAGGAGGCGCGTCTTGACGGGTCCGGATTTCTTTACCGCGAGCCTGTAGACGCCCGGCGCTGTTCCCGTATTGGTGATCGTGAATACGTTCTTGGTCACGGCTCCGACCTTCAGCGATCCTGAAGTCTGCTCGACCGTGGTCTCGCCAGGCGGGACGCCACGAGACAAGCTCGCGACGGCGACGTCATAGACCAGCCATCCATCCACGGTCTCCTTCGAAAGGATGAAGAAGGCAAGTCCATTCGCTTCGTCCGCAAACCTGTTAACCGTTCCCTTCGCGGTTCCGGCATGGAAAGTCGCGTCTGCAAGTTGGCGGTAGTCCCCAACGGTCACCATGAATTTCTCGCCGTCGGCTCGAACGTAGTCAACTTTGTTGATGTCCTTGGGATGCGAATCGATGACCCAGATGAACGGGCTCGCGTCTGCGGACTTCGTCTTCGCTATCAAGACGCCATGGTCGGGGGTGAACGAGTCGAACCCTTGTCGGTTCACGACTTCGACGTCGTAGAAGTCGTAGCCGCCCCCATCGCAAAGTGGCTCGTTCGCGTCGCAAGAAGATGCGTCATCGCCTAGCTGGATCCTCAGTCCGCTGTAGAGATTCGGGTCGTCTACCGGGGGAGGGGATTCCCTCTGCAGGATCCTGGCGTGCATCACGCCCGAGGCGGTCAGCGATTCTTTCGGAAGGGTCAGAACCTCGTTGGCGGGGATGAATCCGAATCGGAGCTTGTTGCGGATCATGTGATGCGATCCCATCGTGCCGCCCTCGGTCGGCGGGATCCGCCACCTGTCCCAGGGGCCGCCGGCGCCGTTGAAACTTCCGCGACCCATCATGTCCCACGGCCCCGCGTATGCCCTGTCCGGGTTCTCCGCATAAGGGTTGTTGTAGTTGTCGAGCACGCCGAAGATGTGCGACAACTCATGCGCATAGGTCGATCCGCCATCGCTTTCGCCCTGAGTGGACAACGCGCCGGGAAGGGCGTGAGACCAGATCTGCTGAGCTGCGAAGAAGGAGGTCCAGTCGACGTAGCGCGTGTGCGCCCAGTTCCGATGTTCGGGGTCGGCGGGGCCGAACTTGTCCGTGACGAAGTTCGGATCCTTGAACAGTTTCTGGCCGTAGTTGAGCCAGACGCCTGATTCGTCGTAGCCCGCGTGTAGCAGGAACCGGAATTCGAAGGGACCGCGCTGGTCGGTTGCCGATACAACATCGGCTGCCGACTTCTGCACGAGTTCCGTGTCGAAGTCGCCGCTGCAGCCCGAGTCATCGGGGCAATCTGATGCATCGCCGAAGTCCGTGACTCCGTACTGGTACATGGGCCCGTCCATCGTGTACGGCCCGAAGCCCTCCGACTCCACACCGACCAGGCCGTACGAGTTCTCGAGCCAATACTCGTTGACCGTGTGGCCGTGGTTGTAGAAATCACCGTTCTCGTTATTGAAGAGGTAGTCGAGATAGAACGCGGCGGGATCCTCGACTCCCAGACCCTTCTGCCCGGTCGCGTCGGCCGTGGTTTCGCTCACCCTGAACTTCTGATCTGGGAAGTCGCCGAGGATCAAAGCGATACGTATCTTCTTGGGGGGCTGAGCCTGCTCGCCCTTGTATCCGATCCCTGGGATGTTGTTGTAGTCGGACCACTCCATGTTCTCGGGAAGGACCCAAGACTTCTTGTCGATGGGCTTCGGGAATCGCTTCGCCCCGGATGCAGAGCCGGATGAGACGAGGGCCATCGCCAGCAGCATGAGCGCAACGATCAAGCGCTTCCCGATCATCGATCCCCGATCTCGCGTTCGAGCCCGCCGCTCGAAGGAAACACAAACTATCAAGGCTCGGGGGCCAGAACCGCATCGTTTCTACCGAGCTGGAGCATCGCGACGCCGCACAAGATTAGAGAGGCGCCGATGATCTGCCAGAAGGACAACGTTTGTCCGAGCCAGATCCACGCGATCAGGCCCGCGAACAGAGGCTCCAAGGTCGCCGCGATCACGGCCCTCTGCGACCTCATCCTCTGGACGGCCCATATATAGAGCAAGAAGGGGATGAGCGTTCCGCCGACCCCTACGAACAGAACCGCCGGCAGGTGGGCCAGCTCGATGAGCTCCGTCGGGACCCCTCGAGGGATCTGGAACGCTATCCAGAGCAGAGCAGAGACAGCGAAAGACCTCGAGAGCGCTCCGATCGAACCGTAGGCGCCCGCTGCCTTCTCGCTTTGCAACGTGTAAGTAGCGAACATCACCGCGGCGCCGAGGCCGAACAGCAGCCCAAGTCCGTCGAGGTTCCCGATATCGCCTGCGAGCAGCTCCGATACGAGGACGACGCCCAGGAATGCCAGCAGGACGGCGCCGACGATGCTGGGCGGCGGGGCCTTGCGACGAGTGATCGACGTCCACAAGACGACGATGGCCGGGCCCGTGTACTGGAGCACTATCGCGACGGCGACCGCGAGCCGGGCGATGGCCAGGTAGTAGGCGGCGTTTACCAGCGCGATGGCCAGACCGAGGAGCACAACCAATCTCACGGGGTGACCGTCCCCGCGCCACCCTCCACGCCAGGCGCCTGGGACGAGCGCCAGTCCCGCCGCCGCGATCACCGCCCTCGCCTCGACGAGCTCAATGGGCTCCACGCCATCGTCGAAAAGGCTTCTTGCCACGGTCGCGGCGATGGCCCAGAGCAGGGCTGCGGTGGCAACGGCGAGGAGAGGGATAGCGCCGTCGGAATGCTTCGCCTCGCGCGTTGGTTGTGCCACTTGACCAGGGTAAACGCGGGTTTTTGGAGTGCTCCGGCCCATGGGTTAGGGCACCCTAACTGGTAACATCGTGAAACCTTTCACAAACCTTTCGAAGCGAAGAGGGACATGACCGAAAAGCTCACTCGCAGCGCCGTCGAGGCGCTCTCGTCCGAACTCGGCGAGCCGGGCTGGCTTACCGAGCGAAGGCTCAATTCGTTCGATGTTTTCGAAAAACTCGATTACCCGGATCCGAAGGGCGATGAGTGGCGCTACGTGGACGTTCGTGGCTTCGACTTCGATCGGTTCGACGCTCCGAAGGCCGGTATGGCCGAGCCCGAGCTGTCCGACGAGCTGGCAGCGAAGGGCGTGGTGTTCGAGAACCTGCGAACCGCCGTCGACAAGCATCCAGATCTCGTCAAAGAACATTTCTTCACCGACGTCGCGGTCGACGAGCACAAGTTCACCGCTCTCCATGCGGCGTTCCACTCGGACTCCGTTCTCGTCTACGTTCCGCCGCGCGTCGAGGTCGAGCTTCCGCTCGAGGTGATGCGGCGGGTCGATAGCGGTGGCTCGGTGTTCCCACACACGACGATCGTTGTCGACGAGCAGGCGAGCTTGACCTTCGTCGACCGATTCGGATCTCCGCACTTCGATGATCCGACGCTCTGCTCGAGCGTCGTCGAAGTCGAAGCTCGTACCGGAGCCATCGTCAACTACATCTCACTGCAGGAATGGGGGAGCGGCGTCCATCACTTCCAGACTCAACGATTCACTGGGGGTCGCGACTCCACAGTCAGGAGCCTCGCCGTGAATCTTGGATCGACATTCGCTCGCACGCAGGTCGAATCCGTGCTGAAAGGGGAGGGTTCCTTCTCCGAGATGCTCGGCCTCTACTTCGCGGATGCCGACCAGCACTTCACTCAACGAACATTGCAGAGTCACAACGACCCACACACGACTTCCGATCTGCTCTATAAGGGCGCGCTGAAGGGACATTCGCGCTCGGAGTACTCAGGACTGATCAAGGTTCTCAAGGGGGCCCAAGGAACCGATGCCTATCAGGCGAATCGGAACCTCGTCCTGTCCGACGATGCGATGGCGCGCTCGATCCCTCAGCTCGAGATCGAGGCGAACGAGGTCCGCTGCACCCACGGTGCGACGGTGTCACCGGTCGAGGAGGAGCACCTCTTCTATCTGATGAGTCGAGGGATCGACCGAGTCACTGCGCAGAAACTCGTCGTCTTCGGATTCTTCCGCGATGTTCTCGATCGGATCCGCGTTCCGGCCGTCCGCGACGAGCTCTCGGCTGCGATCTCCGCGAAGGTCGAGGGCTCTCAGCGACTCGAGATGACCGTATGACGACCACCACCAACGACTACAAGCCGATCGCGAAGCTCGACGAGATCCCCGATTGCGGGATGAAGCAAGTCGTCGTCAACGGCGAGGTGCTAGGCCTCTATCGGGTCGGTAATGAGGTTTTTGCCATCAGCGATATCTGCACGCATGAGGAGACATACCTCACCGGAGGCGAGTTCGACTGTGAAGAGATGGAGGTCGAATGCCCTCTGCATGGCTCGAAGTTCGATGTCAGGACGGGGGCCGTTCGCATCCTGCCGGCCACCAAGCCAGTTGCGACCTATCCAGTGAAGATCGAGGGCGATCTGGTTCTTGTCGGCCCTCGTAACGAATAAGGGAGTAGAGATGTCCAAGCTTCTTCAGATTGAGGACCTGCACGTAACGGTCGAGGGCAAAGAGATCCTCAAGGGGCTCAACCTCACCCTCGACAAGGGCCAGACGCACGCCATCATGGGCCCGAATGGCTCCGGGAAATCGACGCTCGCTTACGTACTCACCGGGCGGCCCGGCTACGAGGTGACCGCCGGCAAAGTCCTCTACAACGGTGAAAGCATCCTGGACCTCGCTCCCGACGAGCGGGCACGCAAAGGGATCTTCCTCGCGTTCCAGTACCCGACCGAGGTGCCCGGCGTTTCCGTAGTCAACTTTCTCCGCACCGCTTACAACGCGATCCATCCCGACGAGACGAAGTCGGCGATGGAGTTTCGGCTCTACCTGCAGGAGAAGATCGATCTGCTCGAGATCCCGTCGGAGCTAGTGGACCGGTACGTGAACCAGGGCTTCTCCGGTGGGGAGAAGAAGCGAAACGAGATCCTGCAGATGGCCGTGTTGGGGCCGGAGCTCGCGATCCTCGACGAGACCGATTCCGGGCTGGACATCGACGCTCTCAAGCACGTGTCCGCGGGCGTCAACAAGCTGGCAGGGCCGGACGTCGGGATCCTTCTGATCACTCACTACCAGCGGCTTCTGAACTACATCCGCCCGGACAGCGTCCACGTGATGATGGCCGGACGGATCGTCGAATCGGGCGGGTTCGAGCTTGCCGAGCGGCTGGAGGCAGAGGGTTACGAAGGCCTGGCGAAAGCACTCGGCTTGGATGCAGCCGCGATCGCCGAAGTGGAGCGGGCGGAGAAGGCTAAGGTTTAGGAGTGATTCGCCGATGACGTTGGATCCGCTTGTAGTACGCAAAGACTTCCCGATCTTCGAGACGGAATCGCACGGGAAACCGCTCGTCTATCTCGATTCCGCGGCGACATCGCAGAAGCCTCGCCAGGTCATCGACAGGATCGTTCACTTCTACGAGGCTGAGAACGCAAACGTTCACCGAGGCGTGTACGAGCTCTCCGAGATCGCCACCGCGGCCTACGAAGGCGCCCGCGAAGCGGCCGGTCGCTACATCGGCGCTCGCAACTCACGCTCGATCATCTTCACGCGCGGAACCACCGAGTCGATCAACCTCGTGCGCTACACCTGGGCGAAAGAAAACGTCAAAGAGGGCGACGAGATCCTCGTTACCGAGATGGAGCATCACTCGAACCTCATCCCGTGGCAGATGCATATCGCCGACTCTGGAGCGGTTCTCAAGCACCTTCCGATCGGAGACGACCACAAGCTCCGGATGGACCTGCTGGGCGAGTACATCACCGACCGAACCAAGCTGGTTGCGCTGCCGCTGATGAGCAATGTGCTCGGCACGATCAACCCGGTTCGCGAAGTCGCCGATGCTGCGCACGCGGTTGGCGCTCGCGTGCTGGTGGACGCGGCCCAGGCCGCGCCCCACATCGTTTTCGACGTGAACGAGCTAGATGCCGACTTCCTCGCTTATTCGAGCCACAAGATGTGCGGTCCCACTGGGGCCGGCGTCCTGTACGGCAGGGAGGATCTGCTCGAAGCCATGCCTCCGTTCCACGGTGGCGGCGAGATGATCCGCGAGGTCTGGGCCGACCGCGCGACCTATAACGAGATCCCTTACAAGTTCGAAGCCGGGACTATGAACATCGCTCAGGCGGTGGGCATGGGTGCCGCTATCGAATACCTCGAGGCTCTGGGTCGCGATGCGATCCGGGAACACGAGATCGAACTGACCACTTATGCCCTGGAGCGGATCGGTGCGGCCGGCGCGACGATCTACGGACCCAAGGACGTCAACGAGCGCGGCGGGGTCGTTTCGTTCAACCTCGATGAGGTCCACCCCCACGACATGGCGACGATCGTCGACCAGGAGGGCGTCTGCATCCGGGCGGGCCATCACTGTGCTCAGCCGCTTATGCGTAAGCTGGGAGTGGCCGCGACCGCGAGGGCCAGCTTCTACATCTACAACACGAAAGAGGACGTCGACGCTTTGATCGACGCTCTCGAGAAGTCGAAGGAGTGGTTCATCTGAGCCTTGAAGAGCTCTACAAAGAGGTCATCCTCGACCACTACAGGGCGCCGCGGAACAAGGGCAGGCTCGACCCTCACGATGTCGCGCTCGAGCGCAACAATCCCCTGTGCGGCGACGAGATCGAACTTTTCTTGAAGTTCAACGGTGACGACGTCGAAGGCATCGCCTTCGAGGGCAAGGGTTGTTCGATAGCTCTCGCAAGCACTTCGATGATGACGGAGAAGATCAAAGGCCTCAACGCAAAGGACGCATCTGCGCTCGCCGAGTCGATCAAGCGGATGATGACGGGCGATGAAGAGGGCGATCCGAAGGCTCTCGGCGATCTCGTTTCCTTGAAGGGCGTCGTGAAGTACCCGGTGCGCATCAAGTGCGCGCTCTTGGGTTGGAACACTTTCCTGGAAGCCCTAGAGGAAAGCGGCAAGAACGCCTAGCGCGGGAACCACTCACCCTTCCGGCTCGTCCAACGATTAACTAACGAGCAGGAGGTCCCAGCGTGAAGAAGTCCATCGCAGCTCTCATCTTTCTTTCCTTGTTCGCGATCGCGTGCGGCGAACCCAGTAGCGAGTCCGCTGGAAGCGGGGGAGCTGCCGGCGGCGGCTCCATGGCCACCTGTCTCAAGGGCGCTGAAGACTGCCACGACATGATGGGAACTCCCTCGTGGGACGACGGGGGATGCTCCGTCCCCGGCTACGAAGGCGACCCCGATGGCGATGGCTCGCCGGCACCACCCGAGATGCCCGACTGTGCTACAGGCGGGGGTTCTTCGGGCGATGGCGGCACGGTCTCGTCGGGCACGGTCTCGCCGGACCCCGGCTATGGCGGTGCCACTAAAGAGAACCCCCAGATGGTCAAGCCGAGGCCCGGCATGGCGGATCTGCACAAGGTCGATTGGGACAAGGCAAAGCCCCGCAAGAACGGGCGGAAGATCCTCGTGAGCTTCTGGAGCGGCGTGGAGCCCTGCTACGTCCTCGACCACTTTGACGTCGAGTACAGCGCCAAGACCGTGACGATCACCCTCTGGGAGGGCCACGATCCGGCCCACGAGGACGAGGCCTGCATCGAGATCGCCCTGCTCAAGGGCACTATGGTGAAACTGAGCGAGCCTCTGGGCGACCGCCAGATAGTCGACGGAGCCGAATAACCCCAAATTCTCCAGAGAACCTGGGTCCAGGACGGCTGGGCCGGAGAATTTGGCCTGGTTTCGGGGCTGTCGAGGACTTAGCACTATTCGCACTTGCCGAATGTGACAAAGTCTGGTATCAAAGCCCTGTCATGAGCCTCGGAGACGATGCCGCCACCAGGACCGCCAAGGTCCTTTCCCTTCCCACCCGGGCGGCGATCCTCTCGACTCTCCTACGGAGCGGCCCCAAGACCGTAAAAGAGATCGCCGATGCGTTCGCGATCCATCCGAACGTAGCCCGGGCCCACCTCGAGCTAATGGTGGAGGCGGGGTTTTTGGCCACCGAGACCCGTCGCCGAGAGAAAGGCCGCCCGGCCAAGGTGTATTTCACCTGGGAGGGCGAAGCCGGATCACTGGCCGAAGCCGGCCTTGAGGTTCCGGTGGAGCGGAAGTCCAGCGACTCAAGCGAGCTCGAGGTCGAGATCCGGCTACTGGAGCGGATCCTGGCCGACGCGAGCCATCAACTCACACGAATCCGCGAATCACTCGAAGAGCAGAAGCGCCTAGAAGGAGGAGTAGATGTCTGAGTACGCCAACCCAGAGGCACTCGTCGATACCGAGTGGCTCGAGAAGAATCTCAACGAGGGTGGGATCGCCGTCCTTGAGGTCGATGAGGACACCACCGCTTACGAGAAGGGTCACATCCCGAACTCGATAGCGATCAACTGGGAAAGCGAGCTGCACGACTTGCCGCGCCGGGAATTCATCAGCCCGGAGCAACTTGCAGAGCTCCTCGGAGCCAAGGGGATCTCGTCGGGGGACACGATCGTCCTCTACAGCGGGAACAACAACTGGTTCGCCTCGTACGCGTACTGGCTCTTCAAGTACCGCGGCGTCGACAACGTGAAGCTGCTCAACGGTGGACGCAAGAAGTGGGAACTCGAGAGCAGATTGCTCACGCAGGACGAGCCGAACCGGTCGACAACGACCTTCGAGATCGGCTCTCAAGACGACAGCCTCCGGATCTTCCGGGACGAGGCGATCAAGCGCGCTGAGGACACGGGCAATGCATGGGTGGATGTCCGTTCCCCTGAAGAGTTCCGCGGCGAGCTTCTCGCTCCGCCTCACCTTCCTCAGGAGCAGGCTCAGGTTCCGGGCCACATCCCGGGAGCCTCGAACATCACCTGGTCGAAGACCGTGAACGAGGACGGCACGTTCAAGCCTGCGGACGAGCTCGAGCAGCTCTACTCCGCGGAAGGCATCACCAAGGACAAGGAAGTCGTGACGTACTGCAGGATCGGCGAGCGCTCGTCACACTCGTGGTTCGTGCTGAAGGAGCTTCTCGGTTTCGAGAACCTCAAGAACTACGACGGCTCGTGGACCGAGTACGGAAGTCTGGTCGGGGTTCCCATCGAGAAGTAGGGAAACCCTTGCTGGCACCCCAGGGGCGCCCTTCGGGGCGCCCCTGCCTTTTACCGGCGACTACTCTCGACGCGATGCACGCGCTGAACACTCTTGCGGTTTCGATCGGGCCGCGGGGATCGACAACCCCGAGGGAGCATCAAGCATCGAAGTGGTGCGCCGCCGAGCTCGATTCGATGGGCTACGAGGTGGACGTCGAATCCTTCCCGAGCAGGACGGGCTATCAGCTCGCGTTCGCGATCTACCTCTCGATCTGCCTCCTCGGCGCGGCGCTCATCCCTTTCGCTCCGCTGGCCTCGGCGATCCTCGGCGTCATCGCATTCGTGTTGTATGGACGTGATGCGGAGGGTCGACCGGTCAAGCAACCATCCAGCCCCACGAGCCTCAACGTCGTGGCTCGGGTCAAAGACGATCGAGATCCGGAACTGGTGGTTATCGCTCATGTCGACTCGGCAAGATCGGGACTCCTCTTCCATCCCCGACTCGTCGGAAGCATCCGAGGTTCGCTGATCGCGACGCACTGCGTCCTTATAGGAGTTCCTATCCTGGGCATGCTTTCTTGGTACGTCGGACGGCGCGGCCTCAATGTCGGCTTCCTGATCGGGTTGTCGGTCGTTATCAGCATCTACCTCATCTTCCTGATCGGCGCTTTGATCCACAGTGGAAGAGCCGCGCCGATCGTGTCGGGAGCCAACGACAATGCATCTGGGGTCGAAGTGCTTATGCGACTCGCGGAGGATCAACGCCACGGAGTTTGGTACGCGATCACCGGGTGTGAGGAGGCAGGCATGGTTGGCGTTCAGGCTCTTCTTCGAGCCCACGAGGGGCGCTTCGGAGCAACGCGCTTTCTCAACATCGACAGCGTCGGACGAGGCGAGGTAGTCGCGGCCTCGGCAGAGGGCGTCCTTCGTCGCTGGGAGTCCGACGATGCACTGCTGGAGGCTGCTGTATCGGCGGGCGCCGTTGCCAAGCCCTGGCGCGGGTTTCCTACGGATGCCACGGCACTGCTCACGCGCGGCAGACCTGCTCTCACGTTGGTAGCGCTGGATCAGAATGGAGGCATCTCCAACTGGCACCAAGTCACCGACACGGTCGAGAACATTGACCCGACGACCTTGGATCGAGCAACCGAGATTGCAAGATCGATCGTCGATTCCATCTTGGAGCGGCAGACATCGCGATGAGGGTCACCGTCATTTGCTACGGGGCGATGCGGGAGTACCTTCCGCCCGCTGCGAGCGACAACAAAACGGTGCTGGAGGTAGCCGAAGGAGCGACCGTGGCCGACGTAGTCGCCGCCTTGGGCGCGCCCGAGAAGCTCCTCCACTCGATCCTCGTCAACGGCGACCGCGCCGATCTCGGCAAGGGGCTGTCGGAAGGCGAGGAGGTAACCTTGATGCCACCTTTCGCCGGCGGTTGACCTGAGGAGAGTCCCATGGCCGAAGCAAAAACCACACGCACACGTTCGACGAGATCCCGTTCAGCGGCGAAAGCGCCTCAATCGCTGAAGTCCATGGACCCCCGGACGGGCGAAGCTCGAGGCGAGATCCAGGCGACCGATCCAGCCGAGGTCGCCGAGATCGTCGCGCAGGCGCGAAAAGTCGCTCCCGAATGGGCCGCCATCTCGCCCGAGGGCAGGGCGCGCATCCTTCGCGAGGTTCGGTTCCACATGTACGAACTGATGGACGAGATCGTCGACACGGTTGCTGCAGAGACGGGCAAGCCGAAGGCTGAAGCTCTCGCGCACGACTTCGTTCCTCCCATGTTGATGTTGGCTTATCTCGAAAGACTGGCGCCCAAGGTGTTGCGCCCCAAGCGCGTTGGGCCGATCATCGGCCCGATCATGGGCATGTCGTCGCGCATGGAGTGGAGGCCGTTCGGCGTCGTGGGGTGCATCACTCCTTGGAACTTCCCGATCCAGAACTCGTTCCTCGCTTTTGCCAGTCCGCTGTTCGCTGGAAATGTCGTTGTCATCAAGCCCTCGGAAGTGACACCGGCTTCCGGAGAGTTGCTTCGCAAGATCCTCGAGCCTCTTCCTTCCGGTGTCGCGACCGTCATCCAAGGCGGAGGCGATGTCGGTGCCGCCCTCGTGGACGCGCCTGTCGACAAGGTTTCGTTCATCGGGTCGCCGAGAACGGGCCGTCTCATCTGTGCAGCCGCTGCGAAGCACCTGACTCCAGTCGTGATGGAACTTGGCGGCAAAGATGCGGCTGTGGTGACCAAGGATGTCGACATCGACCTCGCCTCATCGGGGATTCTCTGGGGAGCCTTCGCGAACGCGGGTCAGATCTGCGCCTCGATCGAGCGCGCTTACGTCGTAGACAGCGTTGCCGATGAATTCCAGGATCAACTCCTGAAGAAGCTGGAGACGGTCAAGCAGGGTGAGGATTTCGGTTCATTGACGTTCAAGCCGCAGCTCGACATCGTGGGCAAGCAGGTTGATGACGCGGTAAAGAAGGGCGCTCACCTCCTCGCCGGTGGCTCGGACACCGGGAAGAAAAACTCCAACGGCAGCCTCTGGTACTCGCCGACGGTCATCACCGATGTCGATGAAGACATGACGATCCTTCACGACGAAACCTTTGGCCCGGTGCTCACGATCGTCAGGGTGCGCGATGAGGACGAGGCCGTACGGCGCGCGAACGAAGATGGAGTGAACCTCACCGCGTCTGTCTGGACCAAAGACAAAGCGACACGTGAGCGCGTCTCCTCACAGCTGAAAGCAGGAACAGTCACCACCAACATGCATGTGGAAGGTGCCGCGGCCCCCTGGGGCAGTTGGGGAGGCGTCGGCGAGTCGGGTTTCGGGCGCGTCAACGGCGAGGCAGGACTGCGTGAGTTCTCGGTCCCCGTGCACGTAGCTCGAGCCTCGATGCCGATGAAGCGTGCGGTCTGGTACCCGTATGACTCCGCAAGCGAGGGGATCTTCCGAGGCGCGGCTGAATTCTTAGGCCAGCGCGAGATAGGCAAGAAGATGTCGGCCCTCAAGGGGATCGTCGGCAGTTTCCTTAAAGCCGGGAAGACCAGGCTCTAAACCGGAGGCAATTCCAGAACCCTCGTTTCGATCTCGGCGAGGGCCTTGCCGACGAGGGCTGGGATGTCCAGTTGTTCCTCGCCACGTTCGGCGACGAATGGGTTCGCGCGGGTAGCGGGGGAGCGCGGCTCGAAAAGGACGCAGCAATCCTGATACTTGCGGGTCGAGATCTCGTAAGTCCCGATCGCCTTCGCGTCCTCGACGATCTCTTGCTTGTCCATGCCGACGAGTGGACGCAGAACCTCGATGTCTTCGACCGCCGCATCCACGGTGCGGATGTTCTCGATGGTTTGTGAGGCGACCTGACCGAGCGAATCCCCGGTCACCAAAGCCTGAGCTTCCCGTTCCGCGGCCAGGGCCTCAGCGATCCGCATCATCGTGCGCCGGTAGAGGATCACCCGCAGGTTCGAGGGAGCGTTCTTGACGATCTCTCTCTGGATGTCTCCCAATGGGATGAGGTGAAGGTAAGTACGCAACTGGTAGCGGGTGAAAACTTCGGCGAGTTCCGTCGCCTGACGTATGGACGACGGATCTGTGAACGGTTTGCCGTGGAAATGGACGAGTTCGATCTCGGCCCCCCTGCGCGCCATCCGCCATGCCGCCACCGGTGAATCGATCCCACCCGAGAGGAGCGCCAGCATCCGCCCGGACACTCCGGCCGGTAGCCCACCCGGACCTTTCAGCCGTTTGCGAAACGCGATGCACGCGCTGCCGAAGAGCTCGATCCAAACGGTTGCGTCTGAATGCTTGAGGTCAACGCGTGCCCCAAGTTCATCGACCACCGCTGATCCGATAGCGATGTTGATGTCCTGCGACTTCGTCTCGAAGCTCGAATATGTCCGCCGCGCCCTGATGGCAAAGGAGTCGAACGGCTCGGCCTTCAAGAGCTCGAGCGCGACGCTCGTCATCTGGTCGAGGTCTGGTTCGATCCGTTTCCCGACGCCGATGTATGCGACGCCGAAGACCCGGGCCGCGCGTTCGGCTGCCTCGTCCATCAGAGCGCCTTCGTCGAAATCAACGACCATCCGGCCGAAGCCGCGACGCAACTTGGAGTAACCCGTTCCTCGCAGGGCCCGTTTCAGGTTGCGCGCGAGTTGGGTCTCGAAGAAGTCCCGGTTCCGGCCCTTGAGGCCGATCTCGTGGAAGTGAGCTATGAGGGCGTCCGACATGGGGGCCGGAACTCCTAACCGACCTCTTCTTCGAACCCGACCGAGAAGAGAGCTTCGACGTCGTGGCGTGAATAGACCTTGAAAGCGACGAGCGTGTGCGTCCTCTCGACCCCAGGCACCTTTGCGATGCCTTCGGAGACCACCCGGGCGATGTCGTCGTGGTTGCGGACCCGAACCATGATGACGAGGTCGTAGTCGCCCGCTACCGAGTAGACCTCGGTGACATCGGGCAGGTCGGCGATCGCCTGAGCGGTCTCGGGGATCTGATGGATGTCGCAGACGGCAAGAACGACGGTGGTGACCATGCCCGTGAGGTTACTCCGGAAAAGCAAAAGGCCCGGCGGGTTTCGCCGGGCCTCGAGCAGAACTGGAAGTCTTAGATCGTCACCATGTCGCGGAGCTTGCCGGGGGTCGAGGGGTGGCGCAATTTCGACAGCGCCTTCGCCTCGATCTGACGGATCCGCTCGCGGGTCAGGTTGAACTCCTTGCCTACCTCTTCGAGGGTGCGGGGCTCGCCCGTCACAAGACCGAAGCGAAGCGCGAGAACCTTGCGCTCGCGGTCCGACAGTGAGCCGAGCATGTCCCAGAGATCTTCCTGGCGCAGCGCGACGGCGGCGGCTTGGAAGGGTCCTTCGACATCCTCGTCTTCGATGAAGTCGCCAAGCTCGGCATCCTCGTCGCCAACCGGCTCGTGCAGGGACACGGGCTCGGGAAGGACGCGGAAAGCCTCGCGGACCTTGTCAGGGGTGAGGTCGGAAGCCTCGGCGATCTCGTCGATCGTCGGTTCACGACCGTGCTTCTCGAGGAGCTCCGACTGGACCTTACGAACGCGGTAGAGCGTCTCGACCATGTGCACCGGGATTCGGATCGTGCGCGCCTTGTCCGCGATCGCACGGGTGATGGCCTGACGGATCCACCAGGTCGCGTAGGTGGAGAACTTGAAACCTCGCTGGTAGTCGAACTTCTCGACGGCGCGCATGAGGCCGAGGTTGCCCTCCTGGATCAGGTCTAGGAGAGGAAGGCCGGCGGCCGAGTACTTCTTTGCGATCGACACGACGAGACGCAGGTTCGAGCGGATGAATCGCTTCTTGGCGATCTCGCCATCTCGGAGCGTCTTCTCGAGCGTCACGCGCTGCTTGTCGGTCACCTTGCGACCGGTCTCCAGCTTGGCGCGAGCCTTCTCGCCCTCTTCGATCGTCCGCGCGAGCTCGACCTCCTCGATGTCGTTAAGGAGGGGGTATTGCCCTATCTCGCGGAGGTATTGCCGTACGAGATCCTCATGTGCCGCATCCTCGCGACTGGACTCGTATGGGCGACTCATCTGGGCCATCGACGCATCAACCTCTTTCTTTCGTGGGCGATATGCCTGCCATGCCTCTTGGGCGCGGAAACTGGTCCGTGCTCGGAATCTCGATTCCCAGCCGGCACATATGCCCCTGGGGGCTGCCGCTATGCGGCGGGGCCGGACGCTGAGATTTCTCGAGGACCAAGTGGCGGAGCAAGCTGTGTTGCTTAGCTAACTGTTCTCCCATGGTACGGGAATCCCTCCCGCTAGTGAAGGGGTTAATCCTTGTGCTTCAGTCACAAAAACGCCGCTCCTTGGTCAGTTATTCCGCTCGGATTTCATACATCGGACACCTAGGATGGGGTCTTGATGGCAGAGCGCCTCCATCCACCTACCGAGGGTCTCGTCCTCGTCTCGGCTTGCCTTGCAGGCTGCGCCTGCCGTTTCGACGGTTCCTCCAATAGGGACGACCAAGTGGTCCGGTTGGTAACGGAGGGCCGGGCGGTCCTCGTTTGTCCGGAGGAGGAGGGGGGCCTGGGAACGCCTCGGCCCGCCGCCGAGATCGTGGGCGGCGATGGGCGTGACGTCCTCGAAGGCCGGGCCCGAGTGATGACGGGGCCGGGGTCGACGTCACCGAGGCGTACTTGGCAGGCGCGAAAGCTGCCCTCGACGCGGCACGGGATTCCGGGGCGACAACCGCCATCCTCAAGGCGCGCAGCCCGTCCTGTGGCAAAGGCGTCGTTTACGACGGAACTTTCTCAAGGACCCGGAAGGCGGGAGTGGGGGTCACGACTGCTTTGCTTGAAGCCAACGGCATCGTAGTCATTGCCGACGAGGAGTTGTAAACGGGCAGGAAAACGATGCTCACAGACGAACCTCCATCGAACGGCAGTTATTCGAATGGAGAAAAACGTCATGAAGAGAGCACTCGTTCTTGCACTAGTGGTGGGGCTACTCGCCGGGATGATGTTTGGGCCGGCGGAAGCTAAGAAGAAGCCCTACGTCGAAGTCCTCGAACTCGCGTACCAAGGTGGAAGCGTGGGCGCTTCGACTCCTGCCGCATCTGGCGGGACTTGTCTCGTGGACCCGACGAGCCCATTCCACTGTGTTGAGGCGATCCCCTCGTCGGTCCAGGCGAAATACATCAAGGTCGAAGTGATCGACGCGACCGGACAGAAAGCAGGGGGATATCTATCCCAGGGCGACACCGACGGCGACGGATTCGGCAACCTCTATGGAGATTTCTGTGGCGGCCACGAGGCTCCGGTTCCGATGGAAGCTAAGGGCGCCCCTGTCGGGATCAGCCTGTACGCGGGAGTCTGTTCCGACGGTAGTGGACCGTCAATAGTCACCACCGGAACGGTGAAGGTCACGTTCTCGAGCCTGCCTTAGCAGCCAGCGAATGGAGTTCCAAAGAGGCCGGGCTTTGTGCCCGGCCTCTTCGCGTTAGGCAGGAGTCCCGCGAGAAATGACTAATCAGACGTGAAACGTTTATTGATTGATCGGAGACACGTCATGAAGAGAGCACTCGTTCTCGCATTAGTGGTGGGCCTTCTCGCCGGGATGATGCTGATGCCGGCAGAGGCTAAGAAAAAGAAGAAGCCTGCGCCCGCGAAGGTGGAGCGTGTAGTGGAGCTTCCTTATCAGTGTCCCTGCGGCGTTTGGAACCCCGCCTCTCCCGCCGGTTTCTGGCTAGCCGGTGGAGCAGTCGGCGGCGCGCTGACCCCTACGGGTGGCGACGACAAGTTCGTCAAGGTCGAGATCACCGATGCAAGCGGGCAGAAAGTCAACATCGGGCTCGCTCAGAACGTCGACGGGACCGACAACTTCGCCGAGGTTCCAGTCGGTGAAGTTTGTGGGACCACCGAAGAGCCGCTAGCGGTGCCGAACCCCGGCGTGCAGGTCGACATCTTCGTCTACGAAGGCACTTGCACCGATATGGCAACCCCATCGATCGCTACTTCGGGAACGATCAAGCTGACTTTCTCGAACATGCCCTAAGGGCACCACTTTGTTTGAAAAGAGGCCGGGCTTTCTGCCCGGCCTCTTCGCGTTAGGCAGGAGTCCCTCGAGAGATGACTAATCACACGTCAAACATTTCTTGAGGATGGAGACCCGACATGAAGAAGATGATGATCACCGCATTGGTCATCGGCCTAATCGCCGGTGCGATGCTGGCCCCGGCAGAGGCGAAGAAGAAAGCGAAGCGCACCGAGCGCTCCGTCGAGGTCACCTACCAGGCTCCTGGTATCGGCGCGACGACTCCCGGCCCGTCCGCCGGCGTTTGTCCCTTCGCGGACCCAACTACTCAGGAGTGCATCGAGATCGCACCTGAACTCGGCGAGAAGTACATCAAGGTCGAGATCGCCGACGCCACTGGGCAGAAGGTCGCCGGATACATCTCGCAGGGCGATGTCGATGGCGACGGGATCAGCGACCTCTACGGAGACTTCTGTGGTGGACATGAGGCTCCGATCAAGATGGCCTCTCCCGGCGCACTCGTGAGGATCAGTTTCTACGCCGGCGCGAAGACTGACTGCGCGCCTTCCACGCCTACGACCGGAACCATCACGGTCACGTTTTCGAACCTGCCTTAACTGCGACGTTGTCCGAG
>JAXDJH010000012.1:0-82610 GCA_034663635.1 Actinomycetota bacterium
CTTAGGTCGCCGCAAGCGCCCATGACGTTGATGCCTGCGTCAGCAAGGGCACCGAAGCAGATCGCGGCCGCGCCGGGCCGGTTGGGGCATATGAAGCGAACGTCTTGGGCCATCTCTTAACTCTCCCCGAATCTGGATATCGGGCTCAATCATGCATCGCCCCGTGGATCCAGGCCATGAGCTCACTGTTGACCATTCCCCGCGACGCCTTCTCGGGTCCTTGGTCCTGATACATCTTCTGCAGAGACGAGCTGATGCCTGGGTCCCCACCAGTGAACGCTTCGATCAAAGCCTTCCACCGGGCCGCGATCGCCTGAACCTTGGGATCAGACGGGTCTGTTCCCTTCGCCCGTTCGGCCTCGGCCTCCGCTATCAGGTCCGCCCAGTCCTGCTGGGACTTCTGGATCGCCTCGTCTCCCATCTCGCGCCGACGCTCTTCGAGTTGGGCGAGTTGTTCCGGCGTGTAGTACTTATCCATCTGTGCCATCACCTCCAGTGCTTCGATGAAGTCATCGGCCGACGGCTGTTGGGTTCCCTCTAGCTCGTCGAGGATGACATTGAGTCGATCTCGCAAACGGCCCTGCAATGCCAACAATTGCTCGAGCCGCTCCAGATGCTTCCTAACGATGGGACGAGGATCGGCCCCTGCTCGATCGAGCAGATCCGAGATCTCAGCAAGCGGCATCCCCAGGTGCTTGAGAGCGACGATTCGGTAGAGCCGGCGAACGTCCTCGCCCGAGTAGAGCCGGTGACCTGCGCCGGTGCGCGCGGAAGGCTGGAGCAGCCCGATCTCGTCGTAGTGGCGCAAGGTTCGCACCGTTAGTCCGGTTCGCTCGGCAAGTTCGCCGATCTTCAGCTCAGCGTCGTCCACGATTTGCCTTTCACCCTCCTTTCGAGCCACAAGCTAGCCCCTCACGTAACGTGAGGTGCAAGTCCCCGACGTGGAGATCCGAGCGCTGGAGTGGATGTGGAGTCGCAGCAGCCGTGGCGTTGGTTGGTGGGTCTAGGCATCTGCGCGGTGCTGGGCTGGTACGCGTTCGTGCGCGAAACGAACGTACCGCTGTTGAGTTACGTGGACCTCGGCTTCCACGAGCTGGGCCACCTGCTGACGTATCCGTTCCCCGACGTCGTGACGGCCGCGATGGGCAGCATCACGCAGGTACTCGTGCCGTGGGGGCTTGCAACCTATTTCTTCGTCTTCAGACGCGACGCATTGGGCGGCGTTTTCTGCATGACTTGGGCGGCTACGTCGCTTCAGAATGCGAGCATCTACGTGGCCGATGCGCCGTATCAATCTCTCCAATTGATCGGCGGCGAGCACGACTGGGCGTTCGTGCTCGGCCCGGATCACTTCGACGCCCTGGACAAGGCGGACGAGATCGCCTCCGCGATGAAGGGGCTGGGCGGCTTGATCCTCTTTGGCGCAACCGCGATGTGTCTCGTTGGGCTTTACTTCTCGTCGAGGAGATCGCCGGATCAACCGGCCAAAGGGAGGACCGATTGAAGTCCCATACCGTCTACAAGACCTTCAATACCGCCGAAAGACGCGAGTTCGTGAAGATCACCGAGGACGTCCAGACGGCGGTCGACGAAGCGGGGATCGCGGAGGGTCTTGCGCTCGTGTCTGCCATGCACATAACAGCCGGAGTTTGGATCAATGACGACGAGCCTGGCCTCCAAGAGGATGTCCTGGAATGGCTCGACAAGATCGCCCCGCCAAGCTGGAAGGCGCATTCGACTCAGCTAAGCGACGCTCTCAAGCCCGATCCCGGCGATTACAGACACCATCGCGGCGGCGAAGACAACGGGGACGCCCATCTCAAGAACCTGCTCGTTCATCACCAGGTGATAGTGCCGGTTACGGCCGGCCGTCTCGATCTCGGTCCGTGGCAGGCCATCTTCTACTGCGAGTTCGACGGGCGACGAGACAAGCGCCTGATAATCAAGGTGCTTGGCGAGTAGCACCTTCCGCTTCGTCGGCGCGACTTTCGAGTTCGGCCAGGCGTTCGGGTAGGACACGATCGACGTCACCGGCGCCACCCGTAGAGGTCGCGACGAGACGGGCGAATTCGTCCTTATCGAGAGCGAGTAGCTCAACGTCACCTTTGGCTCGGACCGATGCGGTCCTTCGTTCGCCGATCATGAGCCCCAGCTCGCCAAAGAACTCCCCAGGGCCCATCACCCCGATCTGTTCCTCTCCACCATCGACATCTTTCAAGACTTCGACCTCGCCCTTGGCGACCACGAAGAAGCGATCTGCCTCTTCGCCTTGCCGCACGATCGTCTCGCCGGAGTCGAACTTCACCCGCTCGAGTTTCTGGGACGTGGAGACTCGTTCGCTTTGACTAAGTCCGGGAAGGGCTTTCGCGAGATAGATGTTGTAGGCACGCTTCGTCTCGTCCCACAGAGCCATCAGGAGCGGGACCACGACGAACCAGTTGTAGACGTAGTGCAGATAGGGGCGGTCGAACGGCGTCCCCACCAAACCGCCTTTCGCCATGATCCCCGTTGTGCCCCCTCCGTCGTAGAAGGCGGTGTGGAAGCGGTCGAGATAGAAGAGGAAAAGGTGCTCGACCTCGTGGAAGCTCGACGCGATGAACGCGATCCAAAGCCACTTGTTGTGGGGGCCGAGCTTGTAGAGCAGGACGCAGATACCGACCCAAACGGCGGAGTCCCAAACGAAGTGAACGAGCTCGCGGTCGAGTGCTCCAAAGACGCCGTGTGCGACCGTGATGTCGCCGCCGGAGAACAGAAGCTGTCCTACCTGCGCCGAATGCTCGCCGAGGTGCCCGACCTGGAGCACCGCGAACACGAGCATGAACGCGTAGAACCCGTAGTGCTCGTACTTCCATGCAGCCTCGAACGTGAACAGCGGAGCCATCGGGATCAAGAGCGCGAGGGCTTTGCCCCATAGCGGGAACCCGTAATAGAAGGATCCTAGGAAGAGGATCGCGGAGCAGACGACGCTGATCATGACTGCCGGGATCGGGACGGCTTGCAAAGAGAAGACGTTCGGCACGTGATGCCGGATCCTCGACAGCATCGACTGCCGCGGTTTCTCGTCCGAGTGAGCAACGCTTCGGTCGATGAAACTCTGCATGATCGGATTGAGTGATATCGACTCTGGGTCGACTATCTGATCGAGATTCGGATGAGCTCCGGCCGGATCCAGCTCAGACAGATCGAGATGGTTCTGTCGACGGAATGTGCTGAAGGTGACGAACAGATCGACGGCGATCACGAAGGCGATGAAGATGATCGCTTGAGGGACGAAGCGCGACCACTGCTCCTTGGTCGGAGCAGTTCCCCCTTCGGCCGGATAGTTGACGACCATCCACACGATGAACACGAACATCGCGGCCGTGATCAATCCGAGCCCTACGAGGCGTTTGACTGTGAACTGTCCCTGGAAGTGCGCTCTCGCCGTAGCCATGCTCACATCCGAGCAGCGAGCGGCACATGAATCAAGTGCCCTGGCCTATCTAAGAAGAGCGAGCACCAGGAAGACCTGCGCCAGGTGGTACGTCACGATGATCGCTACGGGCGCCCAGCGGATGGGACGAACGAACCTCGTCCACCCGATCAACGCATCCGAACCCATGAATAGAACGGCCCCGATGGTCGCCGTGTTCCGAGGAGACAGATGCCAGATCGCCCCGTGAGGCTCCGAGGAGAAGCTTCGGAGGATCTCAACCGAGCCGAACTGTCCGGCTATCCGGTCGCCGAACGTCCACGCCGCGTAGACAACCATGCTGATCGCGATGACGTACAGGGCGACGGGGACCGCGAGTGCGGTTTGCCCTTTCTCGCGCATCCCCTTTAGGAAGCGCAGGTACAAGGCGCCTCCGATCAACGCCAAGAGCACTATCAAGTAGTTGTCGATGGCGAAGTAGGGCCTCGAAAGGCCGAAAGCAAGGATGTAGCAGATGTGGGCAGCGAAGAACGCGACGAGGCCCTGGAGGAACATGTCGCGTTCTTGCATCAAGAAGACGTCGCCGGCCAGGGAGAAACCCAAAGCGAGGATCGTGAAGATCGCCTGGTTGTCGGACGCTCCCCGACTCCAAAAGATCGCCGCGGCTCCGATAAGCAGCACCATCACGGCCGGCTTGAAGAAGTACTCGGCCCTCTTATCGTCCGCCGCCACCGCGCGCCAGTCCAACGCGGCGACAACGAGAGCGGGAACCACGAGAAGCTCTATGTAACGTCCTCCGGCAGACCGGTGATGTGGATGCCCGCGTGGCCGGTGTGATAGCGGTGGTTGAGGCCGATCAACAACGCGGTGATCGGCTCGATGATCCTTGCGTTCTCGAGGGGGCCGGCGTCCACGTAACGGAGATCGGGGATCGCCTCTACCAGATCGCGGACCGACAGCTTGCCGTCCTTGTTCCCGCAGACGAGGACATCGCCCTCCAAAGGGGCCCCGAGATCTCTCAGAGCGGACGCCGCCAGCGAGTGGAAACCCGCGCACATCTTCGTTCCCTTAGGAAGAAAGGCGAGACCGAGCTGCGCGGCAGAGCCCTCCCAGACTCCGAACACGTGCGTGGCTTTGCCACCTAGGGACGCTTCCACCGGAACCGTTGCATCCACCACGATCGTTTCGGGGGAAACGCGTTCGGAGATGGACTTGTAGATCGGCACGAATCCAGAGAACGGGACTGCCACCACAACGATCGGCGCCGATCCCACCGCATCTCCGTTCTCAAGACCGACGACCTTCGCCTCCGGTATCTCCGCTAGGAGATTCTCGGCCGACGCCTTGGCCTTCGATTCTTCGCGCGATCCGATGACGACCTCGAGGCCGGCCTTCGCCCAGCGGAGCGCGAGCCCGTATCCGAGATCCCCGGTGCCGCCGACTACGGCGACCTTCTCGACGGCCACTGCTAGATCACCTTCGGCTCGTACTCGCCGAACACGGAACGCAGAACGTCCGAGACTTCGCCGAGCGTCGCGTAGGCCGCCAGCGCATCGCGCATCGGATACAGCAGATTGTCGGTGCCGCGCGCGGCTCCCTCGATGCCCTTCAGCGCGGCGTCAACCTCTGCTTGGTCGCGTTCGGCCCGAACGCGTTGCAGTCGCTCGAGCTGCCGCCGCTGGAGTTCGGGATCGAGTCCGTGAAGCTCGATCGGCTCCTCCTTGTCGAGAGCGAACTTATTGACGCCCACGATGATCCGCTCCCCCGACTCGATCGCCTGGTTGATCCTGAAGGCCGGATCTTCGATCTCGCCTTTCATCCAACCGGATTCGATGGCCTCAACCGCGCCCCCCATGCCCTCGATCTTCTCGAGATACCCACGCGCTCGTTGTTCGATCTCGTCGGTTAGCGACTCGACCATCCACGAACCACCCAAAGGATCGGCAGCGTCGGGCACCCCTGACTCGTAGCCGATCACCTGTTGAGTCCTGAGCGCGATCCGCGCGGCCTTCTCGCTCGGGAGCGAGAGAGCCTCGTCGAAAGAGTTCGTGTGGAGGGATTGAGTCCCGCCGAGGATCGCAGCTAAAGCCTCGATCGTCGTCCGCACGATGTTGTTCTCGGGCTGCTGCGCAGTGAGCGTCGCTCCACCGGTCTGGGTGTGGAAGCGGAGCATCCACGACTTCGGGTTCTTCGCTCCGAACTTCTCTTTCATGACCGTCGCCCAGAGACGCCGCGCTGCTCGGAACTTGGCGACCTCCTCGAAGAAGTTCATGTGGCACGCGAAGAAGAACGACAAACGAGGGGCGAAGTCATCGACCTCGAGGCCCGCGTCGATGGCCGCTTGCACGTAAGCGATGCCATCCGCCACCGTGAAAGCGACCTCCTGCACGGCCGTGCTGCCGGCCTCGCGCATGTGATAACCCGAGATCGAGATCGTGTTCCACCGAGGCACGCGATCTCGGCAGTAAGCGAACAGGTCGGTGATGATCCTCATCGAAGGCTTCGGAGGGTAGATATAGGTGCCGCGGGCCACGTACTCCTTGAGGATGTCGTTCTGAGTGGTCCCCGTGATGGCGTCCGACGACACTCCCTGCTTCTCGGCTACGAGCTCGTAGAGAAGGAGAAGGATGGCCGCCGTCGCGTTGATGGTCATGGACGTCGACACGTCGGCGAGGGGTATGTCCTTGAGCAGCAGCTCCATGTCTGCGAGGGAGTCGATCGCCACTCCAACGCGCCCAACCTCGGCCGCCGCCTTTGGGTGATCCGAGTCGTAACCCATCTGGGTCGGTAGGTCGAAGGCCACGGAAAGCCCGGTTTGACCGGCCTCCAACAAGTAGCGGAAGCGCTTGTTCGTCTCTTCGGCCGACCCGAACCCCGCGTACTGCCGCATCGTCCAGAGCCGTTGGCGGTACATGTCCGGGTAGATGCCCCGAGTGAATGGCAACTCGCCCGGCCGGCCGAGGTCAGCGGCAGGGTCGGAAGACACATCGCCCGGCCCATAAACGGGCTGGATCTCGATGCCGGAATCGGTTCGGCGTTCTTGGCTCACGAGAGCATGCTAGACGCCTAAAACCTCCACTAGGATGCCGCCTGCATGGCTACGGTTCACGACGTTTACCGCAAAAACAAGCCCAAGGCTTTCGAAGCCGAGCGCCAGCCTTCCTCGTCAGAGGTCTGGTGGTGGTTCTTCATGCGGATCTCGGGACTGATCCTGATGTTCCTAGTTCTGATCCACCT
The DNA here is from genome assembly GCA_034663635.1 of Actinomycetota bacterium. Classification (GTDB taxonomy): domain Bacteria; phylum Actinomycetota; class CADDZG01; order CADDZG01; family WHSQ01; genus JAXDJH01. Next base: position 6,650 of record JAXDJH010000012.1, read on the forward strand.
CTACATCATGCATCTCATCGGCGAAGGGGTTGAGAGGGTCGACTACGGGTTCGTCTCGGCTCGCTGGCAGAACGTCGGGTGGAAGACGTTCGACTGGACGATGTTGTTCCTTGCCCTCCTCCACGGCGCCAACGGGCTTCGCATCATCATCGATGACTACGTGAAGCGTCCCGGCACGCGCACGGCGATCAAGGCAGTTCTCTACACATCCGTCGGCGTTCTCATGATCATGGGCACGGCCGTCCTCGTGACTTTCAACCCCAAGGCTTGACGGTGGCGACAAGGGTTCATACCTATGACGCGGTGATCGTCGGAGCCGGCGGCGCCGGGCTGCGTGCCGCTCTCGAGGCCGGTCAAAGGTGCAAGACGGCCGTCGTTAGCAAGCTCTACCCAACTCGTTCTCATACCGGTGCGGCTCAGGGTGGAATGTGCGCCGCGCTCGCGAACGTGGAAGAGGACTCGTGGGAATGGCACGCGTTCGACACCGTCAAAGGTGGCGACTTCCTCGCCGACCAGGATGCGGTCGACGTCATGTGCAAAGAAGCCGTCGACGCGGTTCTCGATCTAGAACGCATGGGGCTTCCTTTCAACCGAACCCCTGAAGGCAAGATCGACCAGCGGCGGTTCGGCGGCCACACCCGGAATCACGGGGAGGCGGCGGTTCGACGAGCGTGCTACGCGGCCGACCGTACGGGGCACATGATCCTGCAGACCCTGTACCAACAGTGCAACAAGCAGGGGGTCCAGTTCTTCAGCGAGTTCTTCGTGTTGGACCTGATCATGGTCGACGGCGCGTGCGCCGGGATCATCGCTTACGAGATCGCAACGGGCGACCTACACGTCTTCCATGCGAAGTCGGTTCTATTCGCAACCGGCGGCTACGGAAAGATGTTCAAGATCACTTCCAACGCACACACACTCACGGGTGACGGACCGGGTGTCGTTTACCGCAAGGGCCTTCCCCTCGAGGACATGGAGTTCTATCAATTCCACCCCACGGGTCTTTACCGACTGGGGATCCTCTTATCGGAGGCCGCGCGCGGCGAGGGAGCGATCCTCAGAAACTCCGACGGCGAACGTTTCATGGAGCGCTACGCGCCCACGATCAAAGACCTCGCGCCGCGCGACATGGTCAGCCGGGCCGAGTTCTTCGAGATCAAGGAGGGCAGGGGGGCCGGGCCTAACAAGGACTACATCCTCCTGGACCTCACCCACGTCGATCCTGTGGTCGTCGAGACGAAGCTGCCCGACATCACGGAGTTCGCGCGCACCTACCTCGATGTGGATCCCCTCAAGGAAGGGGTTCCGATCACGCCGACCGCTCACTACGCCATGGGCGGGATCCCGACGAACATCGAGGCCGAGGTGGTGCGAAACGTGGCCAACGAGGTCGTTCCGGGGTTCTACGCGGCCGGCGAATGCGCGTGCGTTTCGGTTCACGGAGCCAATCGCCTGGGCACGAACTCCCTGCTCGACATCGTCGTGTTCGGCAGGCGTGGCGGAGTCGCCATGAGCGATTACGCGAACACGCACAAGCACCTCGAACTCCCTGATGACCCGGCGAAGCACGTCGAGGAGTCGCTCGCGGGTCTCTTCGAGGGCGGTGGCCCAGAGTTCATTGCGAACATCCGAAGCGAGCTCCAAGAGACCATGTGGACCAACGCCTCCGTTTCTCGAACCGACGAGTCGCTCGGCCAGGCGATCTCGGACATCGAAGGACTGCGTAAGCGCTACGACGAGTCTCGCGTTCGGGATCGCAGCAAGATCTACAACACCGAGATCGTCGAGCACATCGAGCTCGGCTACATGATCGACATGGCAGAGGCTCTCGCGGTATCGGCTCGAGCGCGAACGGAGAGCCGAGGCGGTCACTACCGAGAAGACCATCAGATGCGAGAAGACGAGCACTGGCTGAAGCACTCTTTCGCAACGAAGACGGCGGACGGGGAGACGAAACTCACCTACAAAGACGTCGTGCTCGGGCGCTACGTGCCGGTCGAGAGGAAGTACTGATGGCAGACGGCAACGGCTCGCACCTGATCGACGTGAAGCTCCGCATCCTGCGCTTCAACCCCGAGAAGGACAAGGAAGCGCACTTCGAGGAGTACACGGTCGAGGCCGATCCGATGGAGCGTCTCTTAGACCTTCTGCACAAGGTGAAGTGGTACCAGGACACGTCGCTGTCGGTCCGACGCTCGTGCGCGCACGGGATCTGCGGTTCCGACGCGATGGTGATCAACGGCCGCAACGCTCTGGCCTGCAAGGTTCTCGTCAAAGACTTGAAGCAACCCATCACGGTCGAGCCGATACGCGGCCTTCCGGTGATGAGGGATCTGATCGTCGACATGGAGCCTTTCTTCGCCGGCTACAAGGCGGTGAAGCCCTGGTTGATCACCCCCGTCGAGGAGCGCACGCCGGCTCACGAACGTCTCCAGTCCCCCGAAGAGCGGGAGCGTTACGACGACACGACCAAGTGCATCCTCTGCGCGGCCTGCACCACGTCGTGTCCGATCTTCTGGGCCGACGAGGAGTACGTCGGTCCCGCCGCGATCGTGAACGCGCACAGGTTCATCTTCGACTCGCGCGACACGGGGGCCCGGGAGCGGCTCGAGATCCTCAGCCAGAAAGACGGCGCCTTCAAATGCCGCACGGCCTTCAACTGCACCTACGCCTGCCCGAGAGGCATCAAGGTCACCCAGGCGATCAACGAGGTCAAGCGAGCAGCCCTCTTCGACACCCTCTAACCCCCTACCCGCCGTTCTTTTCTTGATTCAGCGCGCTCAGCGCGTTCGTTCAAGAAAAGAACGTTAGTAGCCTGGGTCTATGAGGCTCGTGGTCAAGATCGTGCTTCTCGTCGTAGTGCTGGTGCTCGCCTACCCCACGTGGCTCGCCTACCGCATCTGGGATCAATCCCACCAAGACGAAGTCCACACCGCCGACACGATCGTCGTGCTCGGGGCCGCCCAATACGACGGGGAGCCGTCCCCGGTTCTGAAGGCGCGACTCGACCAGGCGCTCTACCTCTACCAGGAAGACCTCGCCGACAGCGTCATCGTGACCGGGGGCAAACAAGAGGGCGATCGCTTCACGGAGGCGAAAGCGGGCGAGATGTATCTCGTCTCCGAAGGCATCCCGGCCGAACGGATCCTGCTCGAAGAAGAGGGCACCACGACATGGGAGTCCTTGCAGTCGGTCAAGCAGATCGCGGATGACAACGGCTATCAGTCGGCGCTGTTTGTCTCGGATCCGCTGCATTCCGAGCGGATCCATCGAATGGCGAACGATCTTGGGTTCGCCGGCGTCTACACGAGTTTCGCCGGCTACGAGCGACTGAAGCGGAGCCGGGCGACGAAGGTGAAACAACTCGTCCACGAGGTTGGCTCTTTGCTGATGTACGAGATCCTGAAGCGCTAGCTCGACTAGCCTTTCTTCGGCTCGCTGCGCTTACGACCGGCCGTGTACAAAGGCACCTTCATGCTGAGCCCGCGGATCTTCACGTTCCGGCGCTTGCCGAACTCGATGGACCGCAGCCGCTTCTCCGCAAGTTCCTTCGCAGCTTCCGAGACGACCACCTGCCCGGGCTTGCAGTGATCGAGGAGACGCGCCGTGAGGTTTACGTCATGTCCAAGCAGATCATCCTGTTCGATGAGCGGCTCGCCCGCATGCACCGCTACGCGCAGGCGGGCTTCGAAGGTTGGATCGGACGCGTGCGCCTTGCTTGCCGCTTCACATAGACCCACGGCTCCGCGCACCGCTTGGTTCGCGGAGGGAAAGGCGAGGAGATAGCCGTCTCCTAGATGCTTCACGACCGTTCCCCCGGCGGTCTTCGTGTTCCGATCGACGATCTTGTGAAGTTTGTTGAGAAGCTCGATCGCCGCTTCGTCGCCGTTCCTCGCGGTGAACTCGGTGAAACCGGCCACGTCGACGAAAACGATGCCAACCGATGAGTTGCGCGCGATACGGGCGAGCTCGCCCGTCGAAGCCGCGTCCTCCGCGGCGAGATCCGCTAGGAGGTGCGCGCTCTTCAGCCCGAACTTGCCGAGCTTCGACGGCCGCTTGGACACGGCGTCTTCAAGGATCGGCTCAAGTGCAGTCGCGGCTTGCACGACCGTGGAGACCGGTCCGGACTTCTCATCTATCCGGGCACGCAGCGACTCCCTCACCTTCGCGGGAAGATCGGGATCGCCACGTAGCGCGGCCAGAAGCGCCTGGCGCATATTCATGACGTGGAGGAGTGTAGCTGTCGGGCAGGCGTCGCTGCCGCTACTCTCTTTGTCAAATGGAAGGTCTCGGACCGCGTCGCCGCACCCCATTCGCCGTCGTGGCCGCGATCGCGGCGATCATCTGCGTTGCGATAATCCGGTTGCCAGACGCATTCGTTATCCAGATGGAACGGAATGGGCCATTCAGCTCATCGCAGGCCGGTTGGGCCTACCGTCTCCTCGCCTTCGCCGCGGTCGGTCAGGCCCTGTACGGAGGGTTCGTGATCCTTCGCGTCGACAGGGTTCGGCGTGCGCGTCTCGAGGATCCGAAGGTGGCGGCGCTCCTCCGCGAGGATCTGATCTCCACAGTCGCGAGGACGGCGGCCGCCCAGGTCTTCTTCACCGTTATCTACGGCGTCGCCGCGTTCATCGTGACCGGACAGCGAGGAGGCTTCTGGCTTTTTCCGCTGATCGCCGTCGCTCAAGCGGCTTGGTACTACCGCCAGGTCGGCGTGATCGGCCACTGGCTCGGTTTCCAGCCTGCGACCATGGAGTCACAAACGCCGAGATCGGCCTGGGAGCGAGAGCCGCCCGATTACTGCCCTCCGATCGCGCGAGGGCTGAAACCTCCAGCCGAAAAGACCGCCTGATCAGGACATGAGCGGGATCGGCAGCGCTGCAGCAGCGGCACCTGAGAACGCTGCCCTCGTGTGGGGGGGCCGGGCGACCTCGTTCGGAGACCTGAACGCGCGGCAGAACCGGTTGGCCGGAGCCTTGCACGAAGGTGGAGTAACAACAGGCGATCGCATCGCGGTTCTTTCAGCTAACAGGCCGGAGTTCCTGGAGGTAACGATCGCTGCCCTCCGCGCCGGAGTCATCCCGGTCCCGGTGAATGCGCTGCTCACCCCACCCGAGATCGACTACATCCTCGATGACTCGGGAGCGCGCTGGTTGTTCGTCGACCGACCCGTCGAGATACGACCGGGTCTGGAGCAGGTGGTGACATTCGGGGACGCCTACGAGCGGATGCTGGCCGAAGCGAGGCCGCTCCGGCTTGGAGATCACGCCCGCGGCCGACCGATGCACTACACGTCCGGAACTACAGGCGTGCCGAAAGGAGTTTGGGTCGGCGTGTACGACGAGCCCAAGGCGGCTCGTATGTCTGAAGACTTCCGAACGTTGTGGAACATCACCGGCGATGACACTCATCTTGTCTGCTCGCCGCTCGCGCACTCGGCCCCTCACCGCTTCGCCCTTCGAACTCTCGAAGCGGGAGGCACGGTCGTCCTTCAGCCGCACTTCGACGCCAGTGAAACGTTGGCCGCGATCGAACTGTTCGGCATCACCACCACTTTCATGGTCCCCACTCACCTCGAGCGGATCCTCGCGACCGGGGCGGTCGTCAAACGACACGACCTATCTTCGATGAGGCTTCTCGCGCACGCCGGCGCGCCGATCCGCATCGAAACGAAAAAGCGCGTTCTCGAATTGTTCCCCCACGGCTCGGTTTGGGAGTTCTATGGATCAACCGAGAACCATGCGACGCGCATCTCATCCGACGAGTGGATGCGCAAGCCGGGAAGCGTCGGAACTCCGCGGGCCGGAGGACGGATCCTGATCGTCGACGAGTCCGGCGCCGAACTGGCGGACGAAGAGACCGGCCAGGTGTGGGTCGACGATCCTCTCGCGGAGCGCTTCGAGTACTGGCGTTCGCCGAAGAAAACGGTAAGAGCTTGGAAAGGGTCAGCCTTCACCGTTGGTGACCTCGGATACCTCGATCGCGACGGATATCTCTTCCTTGCAGGCAGACGCGACGACGTCATCATCACGGGCGGCGTCAACGTCTACCCCGCCGAGGTCGAGTCGGTTCTTGCGGACCACCCCAGCGTCTCGGAGGTCGTCGTTTACGGCGTGGATGACGACGAATGGGGGCAGACGGTTCATGCCCTGGTGGTGCCCGCCTACGGCGCGCCTCTCGAAGTGGAGGCTCTGAAGGTGTGGGCGCGAGAGCGGATGGCCGGGTTCAAATGCCCCCGCAGCATCGAGATCACCGACGAACTTCCTCGGAACGCGACGGGCAAGGTCGTGCGGCCCAAAGGAGAATCGGCGACGTAAGGTCCTTCCAACGCGGCTCGAACCTGCGATGATTCGGCGGATGGAAGAGGCCGCTCGCTCGCGACCGAGCTACATGTCGACGTCGACGCGCTACGAACAACTGTTTCGCGCCGTCTTCGACAGTTCCGCTCTGGCGATCGAGATTACGAATATGGACGGCTATATCGTCGCTTTCAATCCTGTCTACCAACGGCTCGTCGGGCGCGAAGCACGTGAGCTGAACACGATGCGGTACTCGGACGTGGTGCATCCGGACGATGCCGAGATAGACGACACCGTCTTTCAGTCTCTACTCCGGGGAGAATGCAACGACTACACGGTCGAGAAGCGCTTCGTGCACCGCGATGGAGGCACGATCTACGGGAACATGCATGTCTCCCTCATCCGCGATGACGAGGGCGATCCCATATATGCCATGGGCATGGTCGTAGACATCACGGAGCTCAAGCGTCTCGAGGAGTTCCGTCACCGTTTCGTGGCGGACGCAGCACACGAACTTCGGGGACCTGTGGCTGCCCTCGTCGGCTTCGCGGAGATCCTGGGTGAACGGTGGTCCGAGCTGACCTCGACCCAGATCTCCACCACGGTCGGGGCTCTGAAGCGGCAGGGCGAACGACTTTCCGTTCTCACACATGCGCTCCTGGATCTCAGCAAGATCGAGCGCGACAAGGGCGACGTAAGGCTGGCTCCGGTGCCTGTGGCAGAGGTGGTCTCATCGCTCCTGGAGTCCGAGTCTCCGGCGGCAGGCAAGAACGTTCGGATCGAGATCGCCCCCATGATCGCGGCGATGGCCGAGGCCGGAAAGCTGGAACAGGTCCTCCGGAACCTGCTTACTAACGCTTATCGCTATGGAGGCGACAACATCGTCGTCGAGGCTCACGAAGAAGATGAAAGCGTCAAGATCATCGTCAGAGACGATGGCGCTGGGGTTTCGATCGACATGAGGGAGAAGCTGTTCGATCCGTTCTGGCGCGGAGGGAACGCCGGAGCGAATCAGGGATCGGGACTAGGGCTTGCGATCGTGTCGTCTCTCGTGAAGGCGATGGGCGGAAACATCACCTGTGAGGAAAGCGAACCGCAAGGACTGCGCTTCGTAGTAACTCTGGCGCGCTCTCAGAAAACCCCCTGAGCTCGCTCAGAAAGCCCCCCTGAGCTCACTCAGAAAGCCCCCTGAGCTCACTCAGTAGAGCGCGGCTGCCAGCAGTCTTCGCACCGACATCGCCATCGGGTCGCCGAGCGGGAGGATGTCCAATAGATCGAGCAGGCGCTTGCGCGCCCCATCTCGGTCTTCAGGCGCTCCGATCCTCACGACATCGAGTAGCACGTCGAAGGCTCCATGGAGGTTGCCTCGAGCGGCGCTGAGGTCCGCGATCCTAAGAGCAGCCTCGAGATCGGAGGGATTCGCATCGAGGCGTTGGCGAAACACATCTTCATCGCGACCATCGACTCGCTCTTCGAGCTCTAGACGAGCCACTCCCATGCGAGCGTCTTCGTTGTTCGGTTCGATATCCAAGGCTTTGCGGTAGTCGGCGAGCGCCTCGGCGTATCGAGTCTCGTCCTCGGCCCGACGGGCGGCCTCGATCGCCGACTTCGCGGGACTTGGGCCGAGTTTCTCCAGCCATTGCCTCACGTCCGGTTCTGGAATAGCACCCGTGAATTCGGCAACTAACTGGCCACCGACGAACGCACGAACCGCGGGGATCCCTTGGACACGAGCCACCGAAGCCAGTTGCGGATTCGCGTCCACATCAACCTTGGCGAGGATCCAATCTCCATCTGCCTCGTTCGCGAGCTTTTCGAGGACGGGGCCTAATCGGTGGCATGGCCCGCACCAATCAGCCCAGAAGTCGACTACGACGGGGACCTCGTGAGAGCGATCCAGGACGTCGCTTTTGAAGGTGGACTCACTCACATCAAGAACTGTCACTGACGAGCTCCTCGGAGGATCACTCCAGGTATAACGCGTTCAGAGTCGTCTTAGTTCCGGTGTTCGTCCAGTTCCTTGCACTTCGTTCGGATGGCTTCGGCGGCCTCGTTCAACTTGGCGAGCTCATCGGAGTTCAGATCGAGCTCGACGATCTCCTCGATGCCACCTTTGCCAAGCTTGGCCGGGACTCCGAGGTAGACGTCCGAGATCCCGTATTGGCCCGTGGTCCAAGCGCAGACGGGCAGCACGTCGCCCGAATCGGCGAGGATCGCGTTGACCATCAGTGCACTGGACGCGCCCGGCGCGTAGAAGGCACTCCCCTTCTTGAGATAGCCGACGATCTCGGCCCCCGCGTCGCGCGTCCGTTGGAAGAGCTGTTCGAGGTCGGCCTCATCTACAAGTTCCGGGAGAGGTTTGCCTTGAACCTTGGCATGTCGCGGCAAGGCGACCATCTGGTCTCCGTGCGACCCGAGCGTGATCGCCTCAACCGACGTTGGTGGGACGTTGAGCTTCTCGGCGATGAAGAAGCGCAGCCGAGCGGAGTCGAGCACTCCCGCCATCCCCATGACGCGCTCCTTGGGGAAACCCGACACCAACGATGCCAGGTAAGTCATCTCGTCCAGAGGATTCGAGACGATGATCAGGATCGCGTTCGGCGAGTGCTTGGCGATCTGTTCGGTGACGCCGCCGACGATCTCGGTGTTGACCTCGAGCAAGTCCATGCGGCTCATACCAGGGGTGCGAGGCCGTCCTGCGGTGATGACAACCACATCTGAATTCGCAGTGTCGGCGTAATCATTCGTGCCGTGAACCCGCGTCTCGAAACCGACGACGGGGGCCGAGTGATTGACGTCCAGTGCCAAGCCTTGCGGTAGCCCATCGACGATGTCGATCATCCAGACCTCATCGGCGAGGCCCTTCTCTGCTACCCCGCGGGCCGCGTTAGAGCCGACGTTGCCGGCCCCTACAACCGTGACCTTGCTCATATCGAATCCGCCTCCAGCTTCTCGATGATCGCATCCGCAACTTGCGAGGTTCCGACGGCGGTTGGATCGTCTCGCGAAGGCTTCATGTCGTAGGTGACCGACTTGCCCTCGCGTATGACGCCGGCGATCGCTTTCTCGAGCCGATCCGCAGCGCCAACCTCGTTCAGGTGCCGGAGCATGAGAACGCCGGAGAGCATCATCGCCATCGGGTTGACCTTGTTCTGGCCCGCGTACTTGGGGGCCGAACCATGAGTGGGCTCGAACACGGCGACTTCATCGCCGATGTTCCCTCCCGGAGCGACTCCAAGACCTCCGATCAGTCCGGCTCCCAAGTCGCTCACGATGTCGCCGTAGAGATTCGGAAGCACGAGGACGTCGTAGAGCTCGGGCTTCTGGACGAGTTGCATGCACATGTTGTCGACGATCCGATCCTCGAATTCGACCCCGGAGTCGCCGTACTCCTTCTCGGCGACTTCACGAGCGACTCTCAGAAAAAGTCCATCGGTGAACTTCATGATGTTGGCTTTGTGAACCGCCGTGACCTTCTTGCGTCCGTTCTTTATGGCGTAGTCGAAGGCGCCTCGCACGATCCGCTGCGAGCCGGTGACCGAGATAGGCTTGATGGAGATGCCGGAGTCCTCACGGATCCTCCGCTCGCCGAGGTCCGCGATGAAATCGATGAGCTTGGCCGCCTCGGGGGAACCCGCTTCGAACTCGATCCCCGCGTAGAGGTCCTCGTGATTCTCCCGCACGATGACGAGATCGATGTTCTCGTAACGCGAGCGAACACCGGGGTAGGACTTGCACGGCCGCAGGCATTCGTAGAGGTCGAGCTCTTTTCGAAGAGCGACGTTCACGCTTCGGAAGCCGGTGCCGACCGGGGTGGTGATAGGCCCTTTGATCGCCACCTTGTTGGCTCGGATCGAATCGAGCACCTGGTCCGGAAGCGGCGTGCCGTACTCATCCATCACATCGACGCCCGCGTGTTGGACGTCCCAATCGAACTTGACTCCGGTGGCTTCCAACACGCGCCGGGTGGCCTCCGCGATCTCGGGTCCGGTCCCATCGCCGGGGATCAGCGTCACGCGATAAGTGGTCTGCGACATCTGAGGAAAGCTCCTTGTCCTTCGAGGTCCTTCGAGGTGAATGCCCTGGTGGGCCGCCCTAACCTACCTGATAGCCTTGGTCGCTCACCGAGGTGGAGCCCCGAGGGGGCCCGGTACGAAAGGCTCGGAATACATGGCTGCTGCGCCCGGTAAGGGACTTGAAGGTGTCATCGCCGCCGAGACCGCGATCAGCGACATCGACGGCCAGAAAGGCGTTCTCCTTTACGTCGGATACGACATCGCCGAGCTCGCCGAGAGTTCGACCTTCGAGGAGATCTGCTATCTCCTCCACCACCTCGAACTACCGGACCGACAGCAGCTCGATGACGTAACCCAGCAGATCGCCGGCGAGCGCGAACCAAACGACTTCGTCATGGAACTCCTCCCCGCGCTTGCGGAAAACTGCGCGCCGATGTCGATGCTGCGTACCGCGGTCTCTGCGTCGTCGGCGAAGGATCCCGATGGATGGGACACGTCGGAGGCCGCGAACTATCGCAAGGCGATGAGGTTGATTGCAGTGTTGCCGACGCTGGTCGCTTATTACGACCGCCGGCGTAGGGGGGAGTCGATCATCGCTCCCGATGCCAGCCTCTCGCAGGCTGCCAACTTCCTTTACATGCTCAAAGGGGACAAAGCAGACGACGAAACCGCTCGTATCTTCGACACGTGCCTGATCCTGCACGCAGACCACACGATGAACGCATCGACCTTCGCCGCACGAGTATGCGCGGCCACCCTCTCCGATATCCACTCCTCGGTCACCGCTGCGATCGCCGCGCTCAAGGGACCCCTGCATGGCGGCGCCAACGAGCAGGTGATGCGGATGATCAAGGAGATCAAGCAGCTGGGTGGCAAATCCAAAGCGCGCGACTACATCGTCGAGAAATTGCGCAATAAAGAGAAGGTCATGGGCTTCGGGCACCGCGTCTACAAGACGGAAGATCCCCGAGCGACGGTGCTGCGCAAGATGGCGAGAGAACTCGCCGAGAAGACCGGAGATCCGTCGAACTTCGAGATCTCGGAGGAGCTCGAGCGCGGCGTGATGGAAGAGAAGGGCATCTACCCCAACGTCGACTTCTACGCTGCGTCGGTCTACGGCTACTTGCAGATCCCGACCGATCTATTCACGCCGGTGTTCGCCTGCAGTCGCGTCGCGGGGTGGACCGCCCACGTCCGCGAGCAGTACGCGGACAACCGTTTGATCCGCCCGGATCACGAGTACGTCGGACCCCCGCCCCGCAGTTGGGTGCCCCTGTCCCAGAGGTAGTGCACAAGTAAAAGAGGCGGCCCGAAGACTCGGACCGCCTCTCTCCCCTCAACTTCTGCTTAGTTAGTCGTCGTCGCCACCGTTGTCGTCGCCACCGCCGTGACCGGAGTTGCCTCCGTCGTCGGCGCCATCATCGCCGTGGTCGTCGCCACCGTTGTCGTCTCCGGCCTCTACGCCGTCGTCACCGTGATCGTCGCCCTGGTCATCTTCGTTGGCCTGGTCGTCGCGGCCCTGATCGTCGTCGCCCTGGTCGTCCTGATCGTCGGCTGAGTCGTCCTGACCGTTGTCGTCGCCGGCGGTGTTATCTCCAGCGACGTCGGCTGAATTGTCGTCTGCCTGATCGTCGTCGCCGTCGTCGTCGGCCTGGTCGTCGGCCTCGTCGTCGCCGTCATCCTTGAGGTTCGCGACGTCGTCGTCGGCCTTGTTGTTGTCATCGGCCTTGTTGTCGCTCCGGCCCTTGTCATCGTTCTGGTTGTCGTCGGCGGAGTCGTCATCACTTGGAGACGGGGTCGGGCTGACCTGTGCAGTTGACGCCTTGACCTTGGCGGTCTTGGCTCGGGTCGATCCCGTCGTCTCGAGGGCGGCTGCAACTCCGCCGAAGGCCAGCACTCCGGCCAGAAGCATGACCGCCAGGCTGCCGGGGCTTGCTTTGTCGAGTAGCGCCTTGAGCTTGTCCATCCGAACTCCTTCGCTCCTGGTCCCCCCTAAGGGGCTTACGGAGGTTCAACGGGGGGGCCCGTCCCGCGTTACTCCCAAGAAAGAAGGGCCATATGGCCGTAACGCCCGGCCACACCGGTGCGTTAGAAGTTCAAGTGTGGAAGAAAGCCGGCTCAAGCAACAGGTTAGGAGGGCCGCGCGGGGTGAGGAAGAGGCAGCAGCTGAGCTGTTCGATCACTACTACCCGCGCGTCTACCGCTACGCCCTGTCCAAACTTGGGTCGGAGCAAGACGCTCAGGACGTCGCCTCTGAGGCGTTCGCGAAAGTGCTCAGGGAGCTGGACCGCTTCAGATGGAAGGGGTCCGGTTTCGAAGCCTGGCTCTTTCGGATCGCGTCCAACCTGGTGGTGGATTTTTACCGCCGGAGCGGACGGGAGCAGGTTCGGGACACAAGGGCGGAGATGGAAGAAGCGGACCCGATGACACCGGAGACGGTCTTCGCCCAAACCGAACTACGGGGGGAGCTCGACGGCATGCTGGCCGAGCTGTCCGACGATCAGCGAGAGGTGCTTCTACTTCGCTTCTCGGCAGGATTGGACACTCACGAGGTAGGCCGCGTGATGGGCCGCAACGCGAACGCAGTCAGGCAACTTCAATTCAGGGCGCTGGACGCACTGAGAACAAGGATGAGCGATGTCGGATCGATCTAGAGAACTGGACAAGCTGCTATCGAGCGGCGGGGACGTGCCGGCCGAACTGGCCCCCACCGTCGAAGCCGCGCGCCGTCTCGAGGAGCGTCTGACCGCCGCACCGGTGCCGCACGCGGGCCGCGAACGAGCGATGTTCGTTCAAGGGATCGCCGGTTCGAAGCGCGGATCCTCGTTCGGTCGATTGGTGGCGCCTGCATTCGCTGCAGCTGCATTCGCGGGGATCATCGGCTTCCTCGCCGGCTCCTCTCTCCCCGGTGACACGCTTTATCCAGTGCGAGACGTGCTGGGCCGCGTCGGGATCACGCACTCGGTTAAGGATGACGTCGGCGATCGGATCGAACGCGCCACTCAATTCCTCACTCAAGCGGGCAACGCATTCGAACGGGAGCAGCTGCCACAGGCAGAAGTCCTGGCCATGCAGGCCTTGGGCGAGACATACGTGGCCGAAGATCTCTTGCGCGAGCTCGATAACGCAGCCGACCTGCGCGACCAAGTTGCCGATCTTCAGGCCAACGCCTCCAAACTCCTAGATGACATCGTTGAAGCGAAGCTCGACCTTGCGGCCCCCGACAACTCGGGACCAGGCAGCGTGAACTCGGGGTCCGGCTCGAACAGTGGTTCGGGCAGCGGAGACGACAACTCGGGGCCGGGCTCAGGATCCGACGACAGCTCTGGATCGGGTTCGGGCTCGGACGATGGCGGCGGCTCCGACGATAGTTCTGGCCCCGGCTCCGGTGGCTCCGACGATAGTTCGGGGAGCGGTTCTGGTTCGGACGACAGTTCCGGCCCCGGCTCCGGTGGGATCGATGATAGTTCTGGCCCCGGCTCCGGTGGAAGTGACGACCGGCGCGAAGACGCGGCGGACGCCCGTGCCGACGCCGAAGAGGAGGCCGCGAAGGACGCTGAGGATGCGGCCGAGGATGCTGCCAAAGATGCCGAAGACGAGGCGGACGGCGACGGAAGTGGGAGCGGTTCGGGGACTGACTAACCGGGGCTGGCTCCTCGACGAGCGAGCTTCACCACGTTGCTCAGAAGCATCGCGATGGTCATCGGTCCGACTCCCCCAGGCACAGGCGTGATCCCGCTCGCGACCTCAACAACTGCATCGAAGTCGACGTCGCCTACCAGGCCGTCATCCGTCCTGTTGATCCCGACATCGATAACGGTCGCCCCCGGTTTGACCATCGGAGCTGTGATCGCGTGGGCTCGGCCGATCGCTGCGACGAGGATGTCCGCCTTAGTCGTGTGATCTGCAAGATCGCGCGTCCCCGTGTGGCACACGGTTACCGTCGCGTTCGCGCCCGGCCCCTTCTGCATCAAAAGAGCAGCCAAAGGCTTTCCCACGATGTTCGAGCGCCCAACGATCACGACCTCGGCCCCCGCCGTCTCGACGTTGGAGCGGATCAAAAGCTCCTGGATGCCGGCCGGAGTCGCCGGAGAGACGATCGCTTCGCCCGATAGCAGCCGACCCAGGTTGTAGGGGTGAAATCCGTCGGCGTCGTTCAAAGGATCGACCGCATCGAGGATCGCCTGTTCGTCGATGTGCTCGGGGAGAGGGAGCTGCACGAGGATCCCGTGGACGCCAGGATCCGCGTTCAGATCCTGGACGAGTCCCAGTAGCTCTGCTTGCGGAACGCTTGCAGGCAGGTCATGGTCCCATGCCTTGATCCCTACCTCGGCGCACGCCTTCCGCTTGGAGCGAACGTAGACATGCGACGCGGGGTCGTCACCCACCAGCACAGTGGCCAGCCCCGGAGTGATCCCATCGGCACCTAATTCCGTGACCGCCTGTGCAACTTCCTTGCGGACGTCCGCAGCGATCGCTTTCCCATCGATGATCGTCGCCGTCATCTCTTCCCCCCAAATGCCGCGTATCGAATCAGTCGAGCATAACTAGGTGCCCACACGCGAAAAATATGTTGCGACCCCACGCTCTCGTGGTTTAGCGTGGTTCTTCGATGTATTGCTGCTGACGCCTCTGCCGCTCTCCGCCGGCCCGCTCTGACCGGGCCCTCCTGTCTTATCCACCTTCTTTCGGGAGCGCTTTCTAATGAACGAATCTTTGGATGACGCCGTGCCTAACGAACAAGACTTGAATAAACGAAAACTCGGGATCCTTCGCCCGCTGCAGGTGCGCGACTTCCGCCTGCTTTGGACGGGGATGACCGTTTCCTTCCTTGGTGACGGGATCTATATCGTCGCGCTTGCATGGCAGGTCTACGAGCTCTCTAACGCTCCTTCGGCCCTTTCCGTTGTCGCCGTCGCATGGAGTTTGCCGATGGTGCTCTTCCTGCTGGCCGGCGGCGTCCTGAGCGACAGGGTGGATCGACGGAAGGTGATGATCGCCGGCGACGTCCTCCGAGGAAGCGCGGTGCTCGCGATGGGCTCGGTTGCTGTGTTCGGGACCCCCCGGATCTGGCACTTCATCGTGTTCGGCGCCATATATGGAGTTGGCCAGGCGCTCTTCAACCCCGCGTTCGGAGCGGTCGTCCCGGACATAGTTCCGAAGGACATGATCCTTCAGGCCAACTCGCTCGACAGCCTCGTCCGCCAAGCGGCCGAACGGCTATTCGGCCCCGCGATCGGTGGCTTCACAGTCGCCGCCTTCGGCGCGGGCAACGCGCTGCTGATCGATGCTGGAACTTTCGTCTTCTCCGCTTTCATGATCTCGATGATCCGCAAGAGGCCGCGCGTCCAGACGGAGTTTCAAGAGAAGCCGCTTACTCAGGTGAAGGAAGGCATCAGGTTCGTTCGATCTCAGCCGTGGTTGATCGTCACACTGATCTGGGCGCCGTTCACTTTGCTTTTCGCTCTGGGACCCTTCGAGATCCTTTTGCCTTACTTTGTCAAGAACGATCTGAATGGGTCGGCGCAATCACTCGGCTACGTGATCACAGCCGGTGGTGTCGGAGCCGTCGTCGCCTCTCTTTTCATGGCGAGGGGAGGGATCCCACGAAAGCACATCCTCTTCATGTACCTGTCCTGGGGCGTGGGCCTCACGCTACTCGCGCCTTATTACTTCGCGACCGAGTTGTGGCACGTCATGGTTCTTGAGTTCGTGGCGTGGTCCCTCTTCAGCGCCGGCCAGATCGTTTGGATGACGCTTCTTCACCGGCTCGTGCCGCCGGAGTTTCTGGGTCGCACGGTGAGCCTCGACTGGATGATGGCTACCGCGCTGATCCCGATCTCGTTCGCACTCGTCGGCCCTATCTCGGAGTGGATCGGCGTCCGCGAGACCTTCCTGTGGTCGGGGATCCTGTCTGGCGTTTCCACCGTGATCGTCTTGTTCTGGCCCGGCCTTCGCGACACGGAGCGAGACGGGAGCATCCACCCCCTCCAGGAGCAGGACGAGCCGAAAAGCGAATTGATCAGCGCTTAGTGACGGAAGTGACGGCGCCCGGTGAAGACCATCGGGATGCCGTGTTCGTCCGCGGCGGCGATGACCTCGTCGTCGCGGACCGAGCCCCCGGGTTGGATGACGGCCGCGGCTCCCGCCGCCACCGCCGCGTCGAGACCGTCGCGGAAGGGGAAGAAGGCATCCGACGCGCACGCGGTTCCCTGTGCGCGCTCGCCCGCCCGACGGGCCGCGAGTTCGGTCGACTCGATCCGGCTCATCTGGCCGGCTCCGACCCCGACCGCGATCCCATCTTTCGCGAGGACTATCGCGTTCGACTTGACGTGCTTCGCGACCGTCCACGCGAATCGCAGATCGCGCCATTGCTCGTCGGTCGGCTGCGCCCTGGTAACTACCCGAGCATCCTCCAGAAGGTCCTTGCCGTCTGACGCTTGAACGAGGAACCCCCCGGCGATCGAGCGGACATCCCAGCCGGCGCGTAGCTCGGCCGGTGCCTTGAGGATCCTCACGTTCTTCTTCGCGGTGAGCGTTTGAAGCGCCTCGTCGGAATAACCAGGCGCGATGACAACCTCGGTGAAGATCTCCGAGATCAATTTGGCCGTATGGCCGTCGCAGTCCAGGTTCAAAGCCACGATCCCGCCGAAAGCTGAGGTCCTGTCGCAGTCGAGGGCCTTCTGATACGCATCCTCCAGAGAATCCGAGACCGCGACCCCGCACGGATTCGAGTGCTTGATGATCGCCGCCGCGGGAATCTCCAACTCGAGAACAAGCTTCCAGGCCGCGTCGGCATCGAGCAGATTGTTGTAAGAGAGCTCCTTGCCGTGCAGTTGCTCCGCCGCCGAAAGACCGACGGTTGAGCCGGGGCTACGGTAGAAAGCGGCCTCCTGGTGAGGGTTCTCCCCGTAGCGGAGATCCAGCATCTTCTCCCCCGTCATCACCAACCGTGCCGTAAGGCCATCCCCGCCAGATAGGTATCGGGTGATCGCTCCGTCGTAGCCTGCCGTGTGCGCGAATGCCTCGACCGCGAGCGCGTGACGCGTGTCAAGTGAAGTTTCGCCTGCGTCGCGGATCTCCGCTAGAAGGAGCTCGTAGTGCGCCGGATTAACCACCACCGCGACCGAGTGGTAGTTCTTCGCGGCAGCACGAACCATCGCCGGGCCGCCGATATCGATCTGCTCGACGGCATCCTCCAGGGTGACGCTGGGATGCGAGATCGTTCGCTCGAACGGATAAAGGTTGCACGCCACGATGTTGATGGGAACGATGCCGAGCTCATCGAGTTGACTCATGTGCTCTGAGTTCATCCGATTGGCCAGGATGCCTCCATGGATCTTCGGGTGGAGAGTCTTCACGCGGCCCCCGAGGATCTCGGGTGCGCCGGTCACATCGCTGACCTTGCTCACGGGAACTCCGGCCTCCGCGATCGCTTCAGCGGTGCCTCCCGAAGACACGATCTCGTAACCGGCCTCGACCAGCCCTCGAGCGAACTCGACTATGCCCGTCTTGTCCGAGACGCTAAGCAGAGCCCTCTTGGGGGCGGGCGGCTCCTCTTTCTGAGGTTTCGCCTCATGAGCAACGGCCTTCAAGAGCGCCTTTTTTACGTCCATCCAGTCCTCTTTCATCAGTCCTCGATCGTCACCTTATTGCCGTCCACACTCACCAGGCCTTCCAGCATCAACCGGCATGCCTGAGGCAGAAGCCGGTGTTCCACATGCTTGATGCGGTCGTGCAAGGTCGCTTCATCGTCGGTCTGATCCACCCGAACAGCTTCCTGAAGAAGGATCGGGCCGTGGTCGACCTGGTTGTCCACGATGTGCACCGTGGATCCAGTCACTTTCACGCCATGCTCGAGAGCGTCGCGCACTCCGTGCGGGCCGGGAAAGGACGGCAGCAGAGCGGGATGGAGATTGATGATCCGGTTGGGAAAAGACTCCACGAAGACCGGCGAGATGATGCGCATGAATCCGGCCGAGACGATGAGGTCGGGCTCGTAGTCGACGACCACATCGCGCAACTCCCGGCTCCAGTCTTCTCGTGAGACGAAGTTCGCGAAATCCACGAGACGAGCCTCGATCCCACGCTTCTCAGCCGCCTTAAGACCTATGCAGTCACGATCCGCAATGACTGCGACGATCGTCCCTGGGACATCTCGTTTCTCGCATGCGTCGGCCAAGGCCTCCATGTTCGTGCCCGAGCCCGAGATGAGAACGACGATCTTCCCTGTCACCCCGCGACCCTACAGAAGCCGGTTCAGGGGGTGAGCGCTTCCGCCAGCGAGCGCAGTGCCTGGGGATACCTGTACTGGATCCCCATGTGTCCACCATCGAAAAGCTCGAACGAGTGCTCGACCCCACCCTTCGTGAGCTCTCGAGAGAACGCCCGCGCTCCGAGATCCAGGTAGAACTCGTCGGATCGACCTGCGTCGATGTAGATATGCCGCATGGACTTCAGAGCATCGAGATGGTCGGGAGCCATGACAACGGGATCCCACGCCAGCCAGCGGGCCCAGATCTCGGGGATGACTTTCCCGGTCTCGAGCTCGAATGGAAGTAAGGGCGTGCCGTCGACGTCGGCCGAGTAACTGGCTGCAAGGGCGTAGTGCTCGAGGATCACTCCGTGCGTTTCGAACTCGAAGCGTTCCCGGTTCTCGAATGCCTTGAAGAACGTGTCGAGTGACCCATCGAAGTGATCCCTCATCAAACGAGCCACTTGCCGGAATTCCGGCAGATAGCAAGCCTCGAACAGGGCGTCACCTGCATGCGTCGCAAAGGCTCCGAAGACATCGGGCCGCTTCATAGAGACGACCATCGCCCCATACCCACCACTCGACTTGCCCGAGAGAGCACGGTGATCTCTGTCCGCGATGGTTCCGTAACGCTCGTCGATGAACGGGACAACCTCGTCGCAGAGGTAATCCATGTAACGACCGGTCCCGGGAGAGTTGAGGAACTGGGATCCCCCTAGTGAAGTCCAGGCATCGACGAAGACGACGATCGCTCGCCGTCCGCCTACTCCTCCGAAGAGGTCATCGAGACGTTCGACCATCGTTGGCTCGAACGGAGATCGCGCAAGCCATCCGTCCAACTGACCGGTGTAGCCCTGGATGACGTAGAGGGTCGGGTAACGCCGCGTCCCTTCGCCGTGTCCGGGTGGGAGATAAACGTAGAGCGGGCGACGGTTTGGATCCCCGAGGTGGTTGTCGGCGAGCAGGTCAGATTCGACTACGAGCGTCTCGAAGGTGCCGTCGAGCTCGCGTTCCCACGGAGGGCCGGCAGGTCCCTCGACTTCCTTGAGGGTCACCGCCCGCGGATGTCCGCCACTATCTCGGCGACCTGTGTCGGGTTCTTAGCGACGGGGATGCCCGCCGCAGCCAGCGCCTCTTCCTTCGCAGCGGCCGTTCCTTTCGACCCCGAGATGATCGCTCCGGCATGGCCCATGCGCTTGCCCGGGGGGGCCGTCCGTCCCGCTATGTACGCGACGACGGGTTTGTCGGGCATGTTTGCCTTGACCCACTCAGCCGCGCGCTCTTCAGCGTCGCCGCCGATCTCACCAACGAAAACGACGATCTCCGTTTCCGGATCGGCTTTGAACTTCTCGAGGATGTCGATGAAGTTGCTGCCGGGGATCGGGTCGCCACCGATGCCCACACAGGTCGATTGCCCGATCCCACGCTGGGTCAGCTCGTGGACTATCTGGTAGGTGAGCGTGCCGGAGCGCGACACGAGGCCAACCGGGCCGGGCATGCAGATCTCGCCCGGAATGATCCCGACATTCGCCTTGCCCGGAGAGATGACGCCCGGGCAGTTGGGCCCGATCAGCGACACATCCGGGGAAGAAGCGCGGATGTAAGGAACCGTTCGGGCCATGTCCATCGCGGGGATGTTCTCGGTAATGGCAACGATCACTTCGATCCCCGCTTCGTGTGATTCCAGAACGGCGTCGGCCGCGAAGCGAGCGGGGACGAAGACCATCGACGTGTTCGCCTTGGTTTCCGCGACAGCTTCGGCGACGGTGTCAAAAACCGGAACGCCGTCGACGTCGGTCCCACCCTTGCCGGGAGTAACCCCCGCGACGAGCTTCGTCCCGTAATCCTTGTTGCGCCCTGCGTGGAATGAGCCCTCGCGTCCAGTGAGGCCTTGAACGACCAGGCGCGTGTTGTCATCGATGAGGATGCTCATTTGGACGAGACCCCCTCTTTCGCGAGACGCACTGCTTCCTCGGCGGCCCCCAACATCGTTTCGGACGCGAACAACATCGGATGGGGAGCATCGGCAAGCATCTTTCGGCCCTGTTCCGCGTTGGTCCCATCGAGACGAACGACGATCGGGATGGTGACTTCCAATCGGCCGAGCGCATCGATGATTCCCTCGGCCACGAGATCGCACCGGGTGATGCCGCCGAAGATGTTGATCAAGACGCTCTTGACCTCGGGGTTGCTCATGATGACCTCGAGAGCCGAGGACAAGGTCTCGGCCCCCGCGCCGCCGCCGACGTCGAGGAAGTTCGCGGGATCGCCGCCGGCGTCTTTGACGACATCCAAAGTCGACATGACGAGCCCCGCACCGTTTCCGATGATGCCGACGTCGCCGTCCAGTTTGATGAAGTTGAGGCCACGCTCCTTAGCAAAGCGCTCTTGCTCGGGGATCTCGTGGGCGGCCTTCAGATCGTCGAAGAAGGGATGCCTGAAAGCAGCGGACTCGTCGAGAGACACCTTCGCGTCCAACGCCACGACCCGTCCGTCGCCGGTCAGCACGAGCGGATTGATCTCGACAAGAGATGCGTCCAACTCGATGAAGGCTCGATACAGCTTGGGAAGAACAGCGATCGCTTCCTTCCTCGCTTCTTCGTCCAGCTTCGCTCCATAAACGAGCTTGCGGGCGTGGAAGTCGAACATGCCGAGCAACGGATCGATGTGCACCTTCGCGAGCGCCGACGGGTTGCTCTCCGCCACCTCTTCGATGTCCATCCCGCCCTGTGCGCTCATGATCCCTATGAACTTGCGGGCCGAACGATCCAGAGCGAACGAGAGGTAGTACTCGGCCCGGATGTCTCCAGCGCGCTCGACGAGAACGCGCTTAACGATCTGGCCCTTGGGGTCCTGACGGTTGGCGATCTTCAGTCCCAGGATCTGCGTCGCGGCTTCGCGAGCTTCCTCGGGAGACTCGGCGAGCTTCACTCCACCGGCCTTGCCCCGCCCGCCGATCGTCACCTGTGCCTTTACGACGACGCGGCCCCCGAGTCCTTTGGCGGCCTCGAACGCCTCGTCCGGGGTCGTGGCAACCCGGCCCTCAGGGACGGGAACTTCGAACTTCCTAAGCAGCTCTTTGCCTTGATATTCGAAAAGGTCCACTACCTAGCTCCCCGTTCTCTCTCCGATATTTGCGTTGACCCAATCGACGATCTCGGTGGTCGGCGCGCCCGGCGTGAAGAGCTGGGCTATGCCTGCCTGCTTCAAGGGTTCGAAGTCGGCCTCCGGGATGATCCCACCGCCGAAGACGATGATGTCCTCGCCCCCCTGCTCCCTCAGGAGCTCGACCACCTTCGGGAACAGCGTCATGTGGGCTCCTGAAAGACACGACAGTCCGACGGCATCGACGTCTTCTTGAAGGGCCGCGGCAGCGATCTGCTCGGGCGTCTGATGAAGGCCGGTGTAGATGACCTCCATGCCCGCGTCCCGCAGAGCGCGTGCGACTACCTTTATCCCGCGGTCGTGGCCGTCGAGACCGGGCTTGGCGACCAGGATGCGCGGCCGTCCTGAAGCCATGGTGAATGCTCCTTGATTCAGTCGGTCTTGCTACGGTGGCGACCCTAGCAGGTCGTTTTGGGGGGCCAGGCTTGAACGAAACCGAGCACGACATCGTCGCGGCCTTAGTCGATGACGGGTCGTTCGATCCCGTCGCGCAGGACTTGAAGTCGTCCGATCCGATCGACTTTCCCGGTTACGACGAGATCCTCGAGAAGGCTAGGGCATCTTCGAGCGTCGATGAATCCCTAGTGGTCGGGCGAGCAACCATCGTCGGCACGCCGATCGTCATCGCCACGTTCCACTTCAACTTCCTCGGGGGAAGCATGGGCGAAGTCGCGGGTGAGAGGCTCGCTCGCGGGCTCGAGCTGGCCGCCGAGCAGCGAAAGCCCTTCGTCCTGCGAACCTCGACCGGCGGCGCTCGCATGCAAGAAGGGATGAAAGCGCTCGTGCAGATGCCGAAGGTCATAGCCGCACGAGCGACCCTTGCCTCAGCCGGAGTCCCATTCATCGCGGTTCTAGGAGACCCGACGACGGGCGGGGTACTCGCCAGCATCGCGGCTCTCGCCGATGTCACCGCGGCGGAATCCGAGGCGACCATTGGGTTCGCGGGTCCTCGTGTCGCGGAGTTGCTCGGTGGAACACCTCTGTCCGGAAACAGCCACACTGCGACGAGCGCATTCGCCCACGGACTCGTCGACGAGGTCATCCCCGCGAGTGAGATCCGCAGCTTCGTAGCAACCACACTCGGAGTGTTGGGCCCCGACGACCGAGGCCTTCCGGCTGTGGGTAAACCAAACGTCGCCGGCATAGAACTCGACCCTTGGGACGCGGTGATCGCAGCACGAGCGAAAGACCGACCGACGGCGCCCGACCTCGCGCGCGATGCGTTGCATCCGGTGATCGAGCTCAGAGGCGATCGCGCCGGAACCGACGATCCCGCACTCGCATGTTTCTTGGGACGACTCGCAGGGAGACGCGTGGCCGTCCTCGCTCTCGACCGCGCCCACCTTCCGGGACCGGGTGCCTTCCGCAAGGCGAAACGCGTCGTCGCGATCGCGGCCCGGCTCGGTCTTCCGATCGTGACTCTTATCGACACGCCGGGGGCCGACCCTCGAGAGGGATCGGAGAACGCGGGGATAGCGTGGGAGATCGCGTCACTCTTCGACGTGATGTTGGCTGCGGACACTCCGATCATCTCGGTCGTGACCGGCGAAGGAGGCAGCGGAGGTGCTCTTGCTTTCGCCGCCGGCGATGTGGTCCTGGCCTACGAGAAGTCGATCTTCTCGGTGATCGGGCCCGAGGGGGCCGCGGTGATCCTGTGGCGCGATGGCAGCCGGGCGTCTGAAGCGGCAGCGCTGCTCAAACCCACCGCAGCGGACCTGAAGCGTCTGGGGATCGCCGATGGCCTGATCGAGGAACCCCCCTCAGCCGACTCCTTAACCGCGGCGGTGGCCTATCATCTCGCCCGCCTGGTCGAAGAGCGTCCGGGCCCCGAGGCCCGGCGACGAAGGTGGAGGAACGGCTGATGGCCCCCCCAGAGAAGCGAGTCCGAAAGAAAGAACATCGCGACGCGATAGTCGCGGCCCGTGAGGCGGCGCTCCGTCGGAGGCGCAACGTACGGCTGGGCGCGGCCCTCGTTGTGGTTGGCGCCCTTGTCGGATTGGCGATCTTCAATTCGAAGGACGAAGGTCCGAACACTCAAGCGGGCGGAAAACCTGCAACGACGCCGGGCGGCTCCCCCGCGCCTACCGCTCCACCCACCGCGAGCTCGGATGAGGCCGCATGTGGAGCGAAACCCCCCAAGCCGGCCTCACCCAAGACCGACTACAAGGAACCGGAGCAGGTCCTAAAGGATGGAGTCGATTACGGAGCCGTGATCAACACCTCGTGCGGACCCATCGAGATCGACCTGCTCGAGGATGACACGCCCGAGACCGTGAACGACTTCGTCTTCCTCGCGCAGGAGGGCTACTACGACGGACTCATCTGGCACAGGATCGAACAGAACTCGGTTCTACAGAGTGGGGACCCGGATGGATTGAACGGAACCCCACCGGACGGACCCGGATACACGATCAAGGACGAGCTACCGACGAAGTCGAAGGAGTACGTCTACGGAGTCGTTGGTATGGCCAACTCCGGGCCGAACACAGGTGGCAGTCAGTTCTTCATCGTTATCCACAAGAATCGGCCCGCCGGGTATCAGCCGTTCTACGCGATCTTCGGGCGAGTGATCGGAACCGAGGACGGCTCGACGAACGATGTCTTGGAGAAGCTCGGAGCGCTGCCCACCAACGCGTCCGCCCCACCGCCGGAGAACGTTAAGCCGCTTGTTCCGGCCTACATCGAATCGATCGAGATAACCGAGAACTAAGGGACTGTCCCGCAAGCTCCGTCGGTCACATCGGGGATCAGGGGCGTGACGTGCCAGGTTCCATCTAGCGTCGCATGTGTGGCTTGGATGCAGAAGCTGGTTTGGTCGCTTCCGCTGACGGTGATCGTCACGTCTTGTTGCGGCCGGTAATCGACCTCGTTCGCGAGCGCGTTCAGATCGGGCGTGTACGACCCGTGGATGCTGAGATAGGTGGCTTCGGCCCGCATGGCATCTTGCAGAGCCGTATCGACCGCCGTCTTCTTGGCCTTGTCGGCCTGGCTCAGGACGCCTTCCGCGCCCGGCACCGCGGCCGAGCTGCACGCAGCCAACAGGACCAAGACCATCGCGGCAAGCAGCCTCTTCATACGAGTCAGTCTAAGCAACCGGCTTGAGGGGGGCCAGGCTTAGATCGAGCCTTTTCTCGCCCGCCTCGGGAAAATTGATCGTCGCTTCCAGTCCGCCGACGCCCGATCGCGCTATCTCGATGATCGTGCCCCTGCCCCATTTCGTGTGCTCGACCTCCTGGCCGACTTTGAAAGTCGTCGGGTCCGCTTGGGGGCCTTGAGACTTGAGGGGCTTCGAGCGCGCCTCCGCTCGGGCGATGAGCTCGTTGGGTATCTCGTTCAGGAAACGTGAGGCCGGGTTGTAGTTCGTCCCTCCCCACAGGCTCCTGGACCATGCGTTCAGAAGGTACAGCCGTTCGCGCGCACGAGTGATGCCCACATAACAGAGTCGCCTCTCCTCCTCGAGCTGGTCGGCGTCACCGAGGGAACGGATATGCGGGAACACCCCTTCCTCCAGCCCGACTATGAAGACGACGGGAAACTCGAGCCCCTTCGCGTTGTGAAGCGTCATGAAAGTGACGCCCATCTCCTCGCCCTGCTCCTCGTCGGTGTCGGTCATCAGCGCGATCTCTTCGAGGAACCCGGTGAGCGAAGGCTCTGCCGCGCGATCGTCGTATTCCTTGCCCACCCCGGCGAGCTCTCGAAGGTTCTCCTGGCGCGAGAGCGACTCGAACGTTCGGTCCGACTTCAACTCGTCCATGTAGCCGGTGATGTCCCAGGCCATCTCGATGATCTCGGCCACCGAAAGCTTGCGCTCCGCAGCCTCTCGGATCCGCCGGAACAGGCCTGCTCCCTCGAGGATGCCGCCGAGCGCTCTCTTCGTGATGCCGGGGACCTCCTCAGCGCGATCGAACACCTCGCCGAGCGGGATCGAGTGTTGCTCCGCGAAGTTCGTCAGTCGCGCTATCGACGTGTCGCCTATCCCCCGGCGAGGGGCCTGGGCCGCGCGCTGGATGCTCACAACATCCGAAGGATTCATCGCGCCACGCAACCAAGCCATCAGGTCCTTGACCTCTTTGCGCTCGTAGAAACGCACGCCACCCACGACTCGATAGGAAACCCCGTCCTTCGAGAAGATCTCTTCCAGGACTCGCGACTGGGCGTTGGTGCGGTAGAAGACGGCGATGTCTTTCATCGCGTATCCGTTCCCCTTCAACCGCTCGACTTCGCCCGATACCCATGCGGCTTCGTCGTGTTCGTTCTGAGCGTGATAGCGCGTGATGAGATCTCCAGCTGCGGACTCGGTCCAAAGCGACTTCGGCTTGCGCATCGCGTTGTTCTCGATCACCGAGTTCGCCGCGTTGAGGATCGTCTGTGTCGACCGATAGTTCTGCTCGAGAGTGATGGCGCGCGCCTCGGGCCAATCTCTTTCGAAGTCGAGGAGGTTCTTGATCGTGGCTCCTCTGAACGCGTAGATCCCCTGGTCGGCATCTCCGACGACGAAGATGTTGCGGAACTTGCCGGCCAGCAACGTGCCCAAACGTGACTGCGCGTAGTTCGTGTCTTGGAACTCGTCGATCAAGACGTGCTCGAACCGATCCTGGTAGCGAGCGAGTGTCTCGGGGAAACGGTCGAAGATCTCGACGACGTTCATGATCAGGTCGTCGAAGTCCATCGCGGACGCCAGCCGAACGCGTCTCTGATAGTCCGTGTAGATCTCCGCGACCTGGCGCTGCCACGGATCGGAGGCGAAGTCAGCGTAGAGACCGGGGCCCATCAGTTTGTTCTTCGCGTCCGAGATCGTCGTTGCGACGGCCCTGGGCGGGACTCGCTTCGGGTCGACGTTCAGGTCCTTCATGACCATCTTGATCATCCGCTCGGTGTCGCCGGAGTCGTAGATCGAGAAGGAAGAACGCATGTCCAACTGATGTGCTTCACGTCGAAGGATCCGCACGCACGCAGAGTGGAACGTCGAAACCCACATCTGATCGGCGACGGATCCCACGAGTTCCGCCACCCGCCGTCTCATCTCGGCCGCCGCCTTGTTTGTGAACGTGATGGCGATGATCCGGAAAGGCGAGATCCCCTGGGCGATCAGATGGGCGATCCGGTAGGTGAGAACCCTCGTCTTCCCCGAGCCGGCCCCCGCAACGACGAGCATGGGGCCCCCCGGGTACTCGACGGCCTCGCGCTGCACGGGGTTCAGGTCATCGAGATAGTCCGACTTCACCCTTCGATTATCGAGCCTGGGACGAGCCCCTAAGTCGGGCGACGAGGCCCGCGGCCCCTCGCCTTTCTTCGGGAGTGAGACCTACGGCGGCATATACGGCCAGATAAACGATCCCGCCGGCAACGGCGGTGGCGACGAGCTCGACCAGACTCGCCGCGTCCAGGACCTGGTGAACAGCCCACATGGCCACGGCACAAGCAACTGCGGCCGGGACCATTCGGAGGTAGAGGCCGTCATAGGGCTGGATCTTCACGAACCTCTTCACCAGGATCAGCCTGGCGATGTTGGCGACGGCGAAAGTCGCAGCGTTCGCGATGGCGGCCCCCTCCATCCCGTATCTCGGACAGAGCCAGAACGCCAGAACGAGGTCGAACACGAGCGACCCTGCATAGACAAGGAGATCCCATC
The DNA here is from genome assembly GCA_034663635.1 of Actinomycetota bacterium. Taxonomy (GTDB): domain Bacteria; phylum Actinomycetota; class CADDZG01; order CADDZG01; family WHSQ01; genus JAXDJH01. The sequence goes on from JAXDJH010000012.1 coordinate 34,016, forward strand.
CCGTCCGTCCCGCCATGATCAGGACGAAGCCCACGCTCCCCGTCGCGATGTTGAACAGCTGTCCGCCGAGGAGGATCAACAATGCGCCCTTGGCGTCCGAGAACTCGCCCCCGAATAACTTCAATACGTTCTGCGGTGCAACGGCGAGCAGGATGAAGGCGGGCAGCGTTGCCGCGATCGTCCACCGGGTCAGCGTCTTGAAAAGTTTGTCCAACCGTTCGGTCTCGCCCCGATTGTGGAGATCCGCGACGTAGGGGCTGAACATCAGGTTGACCGAGGTGAGGAACAGGACCACGATCTGCCCGACGCGGAGGGCCGCCGAGTAACTGCCAACCTCGGCATCCGACGCGTAGCGGGTGAGAACGAATAGATCCGTCCAGAACAGGAGCTGCGAGAACAGAGCGGCCGGCGCTCGAGGACCCGCGTAACGGAACAGCTTGCTCATCGCACCGGCTTCGAGCGGCGCGGACTCCCATCTCGAGCTTTCCTTCAGCCAGAAGTAGGCGGCCGCGAGGGACGCTAGTACCCACGAAACCGAATACGCGAGAACGCTCATCCATGCCGTCTCGCTGATCCGCCAGCCAAGGACCATCAGGACCACCCACATGACGGGCTGTCCGGCCCAGAACACATAAAGCGTGTAACGCATGATCTTGAGGCCGCGCGTCGCGGATAGCCAGACGTTCGTGAGCGCGAGGAACGGAAGGCCGAGCGCTGCCGCTTCGATGACGTGCCGGCCCATCGCGGCGTCGATGGACAAAACCGAACGAAGCTGGTCGGCGAGCACGAGACCGAGAAAAGCCACGATGAGGCTGACTGCTCCTGCGATCGCAACGGCGCGCGTCACCGGACGCTTGATGCGCTCCCACCGTCCGACCCCGGCCTCCACCGCAACGTCGCGCAGAACGGCCATGTCCATCCCGGCCCGGGTGGCGAACGACGCGACGAAAGCGGCCTGGGTCACGACGGTGACGACTCCGAACGCTTCGCGCCCGAGGACGTGCGACATGAGGAGGTTCGCGGCCAGCGTCGCCACGCCGGCGATAGCGATCCCGAGAACGTTCTGAGCCGTCCCGGCGAAGATCCGCCGGTAATCCCCGCCACCTGAAGAAGCCGAAGCCTTCGTCACCTATCTGCAGAAACGGTCATATGCGCCACTTTTGCAGACGGGTGAGCTTCTACTCCCACTCGATCGTGCCGGGGGGCTTCGAGGTGATGTCGTAGACGACGCGGTTGAGGCCGGGCACCTCGGCGATGATCCGGCTCGAGATGCGCTCGAGCAGGTCGTAGTCGAGTCTCGCCCAGTCGGCGGTCATCGCGTCTTCGCTCGTTACCGCGCGCAGGACGATGGGATGGCCGTAGGTGCGCTCATCGCCCATGACGCCGACCGAACGAACTGCCGGAAGGACCGCGAACGATTGCCAGATCTCGCGCAACATGTCGGCCCGCTTCATCTCTTCCATGACGATCGCATCGGCGGCCCTCAACAGCTCGAGTCGTTCCGCCGTTACGTCGCCGATGATCCGCACCGCGAGGCCCGGCCCCGGGAACGGCTGCCGCCAGACGATCTCCTCGGGAAGGCCGAGTTCCTCGCCGACCCGTCGGACCTCGTCCTTGAAGAGGTTCCGGAGCGGCTCGACGAGCGTCATCTTCATGTCCGCCGGCAGTCCGCCGACGTTGTGGTGGCTTTTGATCTTGGCGGCATCGCGCGTCCCGCTCTCGATCACGTCGGGGTAAAGCGTTCCCTGAACGAGGAAGCGAGCGTCGCCCAATTCCTCGCGGGCCACCTCTTCGAAGATGCGGATGAAGGTCTCGCCGATGATCTTCCTCTTGGTCTCGGGATCGGTGACGCCGGCGAGCTTCTCGAGGAATCGATCAGCGGCTTTCACATGCACGAGATCGATCTGAAGATGCCGTTGAAAAGTCTCCTCGACCTGCTCGGCCTCACCTGAGCGCAGGAGGCCGTGGTCTACGAACACGCACGTCAGCTGATCGTCGACGGCTCGGTGAACCAGGGCCGCGGCAACGGACGAGTCGACTCCACCCGACAACGCACAGACGATCCGCTCATCGCCAACCGTCGCTCGGATCTGTTCGATCGCCGTCTCGATTATCGACGTCATCGTCCACGAAGGCATCAGGTCACACGCGTCGTAGAGGAAGTTTTTCAGCAGCTCGGTGCCCTTCGGCGTGTGTGCGACCTCGGGGTGGAACTGGACGCCATACATGCGGCGCTCCGGATCCTCGAACGCAGCCACCGGGGCGGCTTCCGTCGATGCGGTCACCACGAACCCATCGGGGGGCCTGACGACGGCATCGTTGTGGCTCATCCACACGGTTTGTTCGGGAGGCAACTCGCGGAACAGGGTCGAGTTAGGCGCGGCCACCTGGAGATGCGTCTTGCCGAACTCGGCGGTTCCGGTTCGGGCGACCTCGCCGCCGAGATTCATAGCCATCAGTTGGATCCCGTAGCAGATGCCGAGAACCGGAGTCCCAAGTTCAAACAGCCTCGGGTCTGCGGTTGGGGCCCCCGGCGAGTGCACGGACTTCGGCCCCCCCGACAAGATGATCCCCGCCGGGTTCTTCGCTTTCAGCTCATCGATCGGGATGTCGTGCGGCACGATCTCTGAATAGACGTGACATTCGCGCACGCGCCTCGCGATGAGCTGCGCGTATTGGGCGCCGTAATCGACGACCAGAACGGTGGGGGTATCGCTCACGAGATGTATTTATGGGGGTCAGGCGACATCCGCATAAGCAATCTTACCGCGCACCCTCTTCAGAACCCGGAGCGATCATTTTGGAGGCTTGCGGCCCTCGACGACGATCGAGAGCCCGTCGTTGTCCGTAGCTACGCCGTGATCCTCGAGCTGCGCCTTTCGATAGAGCTTCTGGATCTTCTTTCCGAGGTCGTCGGACACTTCGAGAAGCAGCCATCCCCCGGGCCGCAAGAGTGGAGCTCCCTCTTGCACGGCACGACGCATCAACGTCAATCCATCGGCCGATTGATCGGTGAGCGTGTAGATCGGTTCGTGATCACGGACTTCGGTTGGCATGTCCTCGAGCTCGCCGTGCGGTACGTAGGGCACGTGTCCGGTGATGACGTCGACCTTTCCGACGAGTTCGTGCGGCAGCTCCGAGTACATGTCGCTCGCACGCGCCGTCAGATTCCGGATGCCCAGGCGACGCGCGTTGCTGCGGCCTTGGACCAAAGCCTCCTCGTCGATCTCGAGCGCCCACACATCGGCGGAGGGGAACTCGTCTGCGATGGCCAAAGCGATCGGAGCCGCTCCCGCGCAGACATCGATGACGACGGGCTTCTTCCGCCCCTTTAACCGCTTCAGCGCGCGATCAACGGTCAGCTCGGAGGACGGACGGGGCACGAAAGCCCCCGGCTTCACTTTCAGGTCGAGCCCGTAGAACTCGATCCTGCCGGTGATGAAGGGGAACGGCTCGCCGCCGGCGCGTCGTGCGATCAGCGACAGGTACCTCTCGCGCAGTCTGCGAGAAGGCTCGACCTTGGCGTTCAGATCATCGTGATCGATATCGAGCGTGAAGGCGAGGAGCTGCTCAGCCTCCAGTCGATTGTCGTGGTCGTCGAACAGATGAGTACTGTCTTGAAGTACTCGCTCTCCCAGATCGATGAGATCTTGCGCGGTGACAGGCTCGCTCATAGAGCCGCCATGCTACAAAGCGGTTCGCGCGAATCGGCGCGGTTACATGTAAAGGCACTGGCACGAATATGCACCTGGCGAGGGCCCAAGAACCGTCTTTGAACGGAAGTTGACCTAGGCGGGTTGGTCCGCGGGGGTCTCCTCGGGAACCGGCACCGGGATGGTCGGGCGCTCGAGCTCCGTGGACAACACCATGGTCGTCCTCGTTCGGGCCACGCCTCGGATCGAACGGATCCGGCGCAGGAGTTTCTCCATGTCCTTGTTTGTGGCGGTTCTGACCTTGAGCAGGTAGCAGTCCTCGCCCGCGATGCGATGGAACTCGAGAACGTCTGGCTCGTCACAGATCCTCGCGACGATCGGATCGTCGATGGCGAACTCGTTGCCTTCAGCCATCGTCACCATCACGAAAGCCGCGTGGGACCGATTGAGTTCCTCTGGGTCCAACACCGCGGTGTAGCCGGAGATGACTCCGCTCTGCTCCAGCTTTCGAACGCGCTCGTGAACGGCAGGGCCGGAGAGCCCAACCTCTTTCGCTATCGAGGCATGGGCCATCCGGCCGTCCTCGCGCAAAAGCTCGAGGATCCGCCGGTCGATCCGATCGAGGCCGGTGGGCATCTCAGCTCACCAACCCCGCCGGGTGCCCTCGGGGGTGCGAACGGCCCCCTGGGTGCCTCGGACCGCCAGTGTCCGGTCGAGGCCGTAAAGGAATCCGCTTCCGTACATATTCATCACCTGCCTTGTCGCTCGAAGGTGCCGCCATGCTCGAACCAGTCGTCGGCGTCCCTCGTGTCCCGGCCATACCAGGTAGCGAGGAGGTCCAGACCGACCAGAGCCGTAACGATTATTAGGCCCGTAAGCATTTTGACCTCCAATTCTTAATCCGATGTACATATCTACCAACGGATTATAGGGCATGGGTATTCCAGACCGAGACAAATAAAGGGGCCGGTTTCCCGGCCCCCTGGAACTGCTGAGTTTGGCTTGGTTCTAGAGCCCGCTAAGCCCCCATGCCCACGTGCTGAGACCTCTGGAGGTCCTTGCCTTCGGTCTTGAGGGCCGGTGCGACCATCACCTCCGCCTTCTGGAACTCCTTGATGTTGGCGTAGCCGCAGGTCGCGAGGCTCGTCCGGAGCGCTCCGAACAGATTCAGTCGGCCGTCGTTCTCGTGAGCGGGACCGACCAGCACCTCCTCGAGCGTTCCCAGCGTCGAAGTCTTGACCCGCGCTCCTCTCGGCAGGGTGGGATGGAACGTGGCCATGCCCCAGTGGTAGCCATGACCCGGTGCCTCGCTGGCCGTTGCCAATGGAGAACCGATCATCACCGCGTCGGCTCCACAGGCGATCGCCTTGGCGATGTCACCACCCGTGCGCATCCCGCCGTCCGCGATCACGTGGCAGTAGCGGCCGGTCTCGTCGAGATGCCGGATCCGTGCGCCGGCTGCGTCCGCGATCGCGGTCGCCTGAGGAACGCCGATCCCGAGCACGCCGCGCGTCGTGCACGCAGCTCCCGGGCCAACTCCCACGAGAACACCGATCGCCCCGGTGCGCATCAGGTGCAGCGCAGTGGAATACGACGCGCACCCCCCGACGATCACGGGGATGTCGTAGGTCGAGATGAATCGCTTGAGGTTCAACGGCTCGGTCGTCTTGGAGACGTGTTCCGCAGACACGACCGTCCCCTGGATCACGAGGATGTCGAGCTCGGCTTCGAGAGCGAGCTTGTGATAGCGCTCGACGCGCTGGGGCGTGAGTGACGCGGCGGCTCTGACGCCGGCGTCTTTGATCTCGCGGATCCGCTTGTAGATGAGCTCTTCCTTGATGGGCTCTTGGTACATCTCCTGCATGCGACGCGTTGCTTCGTCGCCGGGAAGCTCGGCTATCTCGGCGAGGAGGTCGGTGGGATCGTCGTAACGCGTCTGGAGGCCTTCCAGATTCAGCACGGCGAGCCCGCCCAAACGGCCTATCTCGATCGCGGTCTGAGTTGACACGACTCCGTCCATCGCCGAGGCCAGCAACGGAAGTTCGAAGGTGTAGGCGTCGATCTCCCACGAGATGTCGACGTCGTCGGGGTCGCGGGTCCTCCGCGAGGGGACGATGGCTATGTCGTCGAAGCCGTAGGCCCGGCGACCGGATTTGCCGATACCGATCTCAATCTCCACCCTGACTCCTTCTTTAGCGCTTAAGTCTTTGTATCAGAGGGGGCACCGGACCCCACCGCGATGTTGAAACTGTGTCTGGAGTGATGGTCGATGTTCTCATCCTGGCGGCTCAATGGTCCCGGTCCTGGCGGACGAGCCGGCCGGACATCTCGTCGTCCAAGAGCTTCACGTCCGCATCCACCATGATCGGTACGAGCTCGTCGAACCGGACCTTTGCCTCCCATCCGATGGTGGCCTTCGCGACCGACGGGTCGCCACACAGCTCGTGAACCTCGGCCGGTCGGTAGTAGTTCGGGTCGACCTCGACGTATCGCTCCCAGTCGAGATCGACGTGAGCGAAAGCGCGCTCGGCGAACTCTCGCACCGAGTGGGTCTCTCCCGTTGCGATGACAAGATCGAGCGGTTCTTCGTGTTGCAACATCATCCACATCGCCTCGACGTACTCGGGGGCATGCCCCCAGTCACGTTTCGCGTCGAGATTGCCGAGGAAGACCTTCGCCTGCAGCCCGGCCTTGATCCGCGCGACAGCGCGGGTGATCTTTCGTGTAACGAATGTTTCGCCCCGCCGGGCAGATTCATGGTTGAACAGGATCCCATTCGCGGCGAAGGCTCCGTACGCCTCTCGGTAGTTCACCGTCGCCCAATGGGCGAAGACCTTGCTGACGGCGTAAGGACTGCGCGGGTGAAACGGCGTCTTCTCGCTCTGCGGTGACGGCGCCAACCCGAACATCTCCGAGGAGCCCGCCTGGTAGAAGCGGGTAGCGATCCCAGACGCCCGGATCGCCTCGAGCATCCTCATGGTCCCCATGCCGGTGGCGTCGGCCGTGTATTCGGGGATCTCGAAAGAGACCTTCACGTGGCTCTGAGCGCCCAGGTGGTAGATCTCGTCCGGCTCGAGAGTGCGGATCAGGTTAACGAGGGATCCGGAGTCCGAGAGGTCGCCGTAATGCATGAGGAAATGGACCCCGGTCTCGTGCGGATCCTGATAGATCGCGTCCAGCCGCTGCGTATTGAAGGTCGATGCACGGCGGATCAAGCCGTGAACTTCATAGCTTTTCGACAAAAGAAGCTCGGCCAGGTATGAACCGTCCTGGCCCGTCACTCCGGTGACGAGGGCCCGTTTCATCTGTAGAGGATATGCTCCCTCGCTCTTCCCCACGAGGTGACTTTGAAGGCGCTATCGCGGCACTCTTTCCCCCCTAGAACGCGCCTAGGTCGCTTCACAAGGGCACTTGTGACCCATTTCACAAATGCTTGCAACCGTTTAACATCGCATACCGCGGGCAAACAGAGGGGATCGATGCCGATCACCTCGGGAGGTAGACGTTCAGTGGAGCACTTGCATTTCAGCCGGATGGCTCGGCGGCGAGCCAGACGGCTACGGATCCGGCGACGCCTCGCTTTCGTTTCGCTTTGCGCTCTCGCGCTGGGCGTTCCGGGCGCGGACACGGGCCTGGCGGCCCTTCAGCGAGTCGTAGGAAGCCGGCTGCCGGTGGCTGCCGTCCCCGCCGAATCCGTGACTACAACCGACTCGACCCAGTCCCTGATGAAGTTCCGGAGGGATGTATTCGAGGCACGTCCTCGCCCCAAGCCCAGCGTGTCGAGCACCCCGACGATCTCAGCGCCTGTAGGCACGATCGATGAGATCGTCAATTCCGCCGCAGCCGAGTTCGGCCTGAGCGCCGATTACCTGCTTTCGGTGGCCACCTGTGAGTCCAATCTCGATCCGCACGCGGTCAACGCCGCCGGGTACTACGGGCTCTTCCAGTTCGACACGACCACCTGGAACGCGTACGGCTACGGCTCGATCTACGACGCGACGGCCCAAGCGCGCACCGCCGCCCGTCTCCTGGCGGCCGGTCAGTACAGCCGCTGGCCTAACTGCTCCTAGGGAGTCACCCAGTAATTTAAGTTGACACTTACGTAAGCCTTGGCTTACGCTATGCCCCATGGAAGCAGCCCTCAAGGCACTCGCCGAACCGCGACGTCGAGCGATCCTCGAACTCGTCGCCGATTCCGAGATGACGGCCGGCGATATCGCTTCGCACTTCGACGTTAGCCGTCCTGCGATCTCGCAACATCTCACCGTTCTCAAGGGGGCTGGCCTCGTGAAGGAACGACGCAATGGCACCCGCCGGCTTTACAGCGTGCGGCCCGAGGGTTTGAGTGAGCTCAGAGAGTTTCTCGATTCCTTCTGGCGAAAAGGACTCATCCGGTTGAAGGACGCGGCGGAGCGAGAGGAAAGGAACAAGCGCGGTGGCAGACGTTAAGACGATCCGCAACGAACAAGACACGATCGTCCAGGAGATCCTGATCGAAGCATCTCCGGAGACCGTGTTCCCCTACTTCACCGATCCAGAGCGGATGATCCAGTGGAAGGGCATCGAAGCGGATCTGGAGGCGCGACCCGGCGGCAAGTACCGCGTCAGCATGAACGGCCGCGACGTCGTCCTCGGCGAATACATCCTCATCGAGCCGTTCACTCGGATCGTCTTCACCTGGGGCTGGGAAGGGCCGGAGAATCCGGTACGTCCGGGCTCCACCACCGTCGAGATCGAGCTCGAACCACGCGGCGACTCGACGATGGTGCGACTCACTCACAGCGGCTTGGCCGAACCGGCTCGTCAACCGCATGCGGAGGGGTGGATCCACTTCCTCCCCCGTCTCGCGACGCGGGCCGCCGGCGGCGACCCCGGGCCCGATCCGTACGCGGTCCCACCCAAATAAGCCATAGGTAGACGAGAAGGAGGAAAAGATGGGTTATCCAGTAGTGCACTTCGAGGTGCTCACCGACGGAGACGCGGGCGAGTTGCAGAACTTCTATGCCGAGACGTTCGGCTGGAAGATCGACGCGGACAATCCCCAGAAATATGGGTTGGTCGAGACCGGCTCCGACAAAGGCATCCCCGGAGGGATCGCCGCAGCTCAGCAGGGCCCGGGCATGGTGACGGTTTACGTGATGGTCCCAGACATCGACGCGACGCTGGCCAAGGCCGAGAGCCTCGGAGCCAAAACGCTGATGCCGAAGTCGGAAGTGACCCCGGAAGTGACGCTCGCGATCATGTCCGATCCGCACGGTCACGTGATCGGCTTGACGCAAGGAGAGTGAAAGGTCTCTAACGAGCCTTCATGAACAGATGTATGTGATCGGGATCCAACTGGTGGGGGGCGTCGCCGTGCTCTTCGAAGTAGAGCGACGCTCCCCCAGGCAATTCTGAGAAGTCCACGCGAGTGAATCCGAGCCTCTTGTAGAACTCCTCGCGCGGCGGATGCGCACAGAGGTACAGCGTTCCTCCGCGGCTGTTCATCGCAGCTTGCATGATGCGAGCGCCGAGGCCCTGCCCCCTGCGACTCTCTTCCACCACCACGTCCTCGACGACGAGGATATTGGGCTCGACCTCGATCAATCGAACGTTCCCGACCACAGCACCGTCGCGCGCTATGAACGCGACGCCTTTGTCGAGGATCGGGTCATCCCATTCCTGCGACTCGAAGAATTTGGCGAGGTCGTCGGAGTCGTGCCGCGTGGCTCTCGTGATGAACATCGTTTCTAGGCTCCCTGCAGTTCCATCGCTTTGGCGCGCAATCCTTCCAGAGCCTCGGGGGGAACGGTGACGTTGTTCTTGCCACCTGGAAGTCCACGGTCGGGCCGCATGTCGCCGTGGTAGTCGCTCCCGCCCGAGACCACCAGACCTTTACTACGGCCCAGAGCCCGGAACGGTTCCTGGGCAACCTCCGGCATATCTCCGTGATACCCCTCGATGCCCACGAGTCCGGCAGTGCACAGTTCGTCGACGAAGCCCTCGAGCTGGTCAAACGGAAGACCCAGCGTGAACGGATGAGCGAGGACGGGCACCACGCCGGCCGACAGCATCAACTCCACAGCCTCGGTCGGCTTGTAGAGCTTCCTGCCGATGTAAGCCTTCGCGCCCTTCGCCAGGTAATCGTCGAAGGCCGTCTGGTAGTCGGGAACCGCACCATGCCGCACGAGAACGGCGGCGAAGTGCGGGCGGCCGATCTGAGAGCCCGGCCCCCCCGCTTCGTTTTCGACCTCCTCGAACGTCACCGGGATGCCGAGCTCGTTGAGCCGCTCGACGATCATCCGGTTGCGATTCGCGCGGTGGTACTGGAGGTCGGCCAGGGCCGCCGTCAAGGGGTTGTCCCGCTGCGGGATGAAATAGCCGAGCAGATGCATCGTCGGTCGCCCGTCGGGAGTCCACCCGCGCTCCGCGTAGTCCTCGACGTCGCACGAGATCTCGACGCCCGGGATCACCTCGACCCCAAGTCGCTCCCCCGCCGCGATCGCCTCCGCGCAGCCCGCGTCGTTGTCGTGGTCGGTTACGGCGATAACGGAAAGCCCGGCCGCACTCGCCTTGGCGACGAGTTCAGCCGGGCTATCCCCACCGTCGGAGACGGTGGTGTGTGCATGAAGGTCGATCAAGCCTCTATGTATTTCAGTTCGATTAGCTTGTCGATGACCTGCTGAGCGGACTCTTCAACGGACTGCTCGCCGGTCTTCGCCACGACCTCGGCGTTGGTGGGAGCCTCGTACGGGTCGTCGATGCCGGTGAAGCCTTTGATCTCGCCGGCGCGGGCTTTGGCGTAGAGGCCTTTCACGTCGCGCTCCTCGCAAACCTCGAGCGGGGCGTCGGCGTAGATCTCGACGAAGTCCTTGATCATGGCGCGAGCCTCGTCGCGGATCGCCTTGTAAGGCGAGATCGCGGCGGTGATCACGAACGTGCCGTTGCGCTGAAGCAGGTGCGCGACGTACGCGATGCGGCGGATGTTGGTGTTGCGGTCCTCTTCCGAGAAACCGAGGCCCTTGCTGAGGTTCTCGCGCACGACGTCGCCGTCGAGGATCTCAACTGGCACCCCCGCGTCGAGGAGCTTCTCCTCAACGACATGAGCGATCGTGGACTTACCGGAGCCTGAGAGTCCCGTGAACCACAGAACTACGCCGCGCTCTCTGTTCGCTTGCTTCATTGATGTGCCTCCCTGGTCTGGGTCGGGTGTTACTTACGAAGTACTGAGGTGCCGAGCGCGCCCGGCGCGGGATCCAGGCCGAAGAGGTCGAGGACCGTGCAATGCACGTCCCACAAGTGAAGACCCTCTTTCGGACCAGGCTGCTGACCGGGGGCGTTGTTCATGATGAAGATCCCGTGCTCGGCGTGATTCGCCTCGTCGGGACCCGTGTCGTTCTCGAACGTGTAGATGGAACCGTGCCCGAGCGAGCCGACACTGCGCCAACGGAGCTCGCCGAAGATGACGATGAGGTCCGGCGCGACGCCGTTCGTAGTGCCGTAGATCTCTTCGGGCTTGAGGGCCTTGTTGCCCATCGGGTTGCCCTCGTGATCGACCATCGCTTCGATCTTGCGGATCAATTCCTCGCGGACCGTGTCGTACTGGTCGGCGGGGATGATGCCGTCGGGCTCGCGGCCCTCGACGTTCAAGAAAAGGCGTCCGTAATAACCGCCGTCGCCCCACGCCTTGGTCTTTGACCAGTCGATTTCCATCTTGTTGATCGGAGTGATCTCGGTCGGCTTCTCGCCGGTGAATCCGAGGTAACCCTCATCGCGGAGCCACTCGTTGAAGCAGACCCCGCCAACCATCGCCTTCGCACCGTGGTCGGAGACGACGAGAACCGTCGTGTCCTCGTCCGCGTGCTTCAGAAGGTCGCCGATCTTGCCGTCGAGGAAGCGGTAGTACTCGCGCAGCGAGTCCTTGTACGGGTTGTCGGGGACGTAGCGAGGGTGGTTCGGATCGATGAACGACCAGATCCCGTGGTTGAGGCGGTCGGGACCCATCTCGACCATCATGAAGAAGTCCCACGGCTTGTTGGTCAACAGGTAGTCCGCGGTCTTGAACTTCATGTCGGTCATCTTGTAAGCCTCGTCCAAGATGTACTGAGTGTTGTCGGTGCGGAAGTTGCGGATGTCGAAGATGAACTCGCCGACGTTGGACTCGATCTCGGCCTTCAGCTCTTTCGGGTAGGTGTACTCCGCCTGATTGTTCGGCGTGAGGAAACACCCGATCTGGATTCCGTTGATCGGCTTGGGCGGATACATCGGCGGCACTGACATGACGATGCAGTCCTTGCCAGCGTCGCTCAGCAAGTCCCATGCGAGCGGCTCTTTCACCTTGAACGACGTCGCGAACTCGAGACCGTCGTAGGTGTGGTCCTTGCGATTGCGGAAGCCGTAGATCCCGAGCGTGCCGGGATCCTTCGACGTCATCATGCAGGCCCACGCCGGAACGGTGATCGGCGGGACGATCGACTCGAGAGGCCCGTAGACGCCGTTCTCACGCAGCTTCGTGAGGTTCGGGATGTCGCCTGCGTACTCGTCGAAGATGTGCTCCGGCGGAGCGCAGTCCAACCCGATGACCATGACCTTGCGGCCGGCCTTCTTGGGAGAAGCCGTCGGACTGGGCGCCTCGTCTTTCTTCTTTAGCTTGTCCAGTAGACCCATGGCTTATTTGCTCCTCTGGGCCTCTATGAGGATGCGAGCGACCTCGGGACGAGAGAACTCGTGCGGAGGCTCCTGGCCGTCCTGGAGCATCTCGCGCACCTGCGTGCCGGAGAGGTGGACGTGGTTCTCGCGGTCGTGAGGGCACGTCTTCTGCGACGCCATGCTCTCGCACTTCCTGCAGAAGAACGTGTGCTCGAACTTCAGAAGCGTGAGGTCGAGCTCGCCCGGCTCGAAGTTGTCGAAGATCTCCTGAGCCTCGTAGGTGCCGTAGTAGTCGCCGACACCCGCATGGTCGCGGCCGACGATGAAGTGAGTGACGCCGTAGTTCTTACGAAGGAGCGAGTGCCAGATGGCCTCGCGCGGCCCCCCGTAACGCATCGCGGCAACGAACACCGAGAGGATCACGCGGTCGTGCGGGTAGTAGTTCTCCATCAGGACCTCGTAGCACTTCATGCGAACGTCGGCGGGGATGTCGTCGCCCTTCGTTCCACCGACGAGCGGGTGGATCAGAAGACCATCGACGCCCTCGAGCGCGACCTTCGTGAGGTACTCGTGTGCACGGTGGATCGGGTTGCGGGTCTGGAAGGCGACGATCGTCTTCCACCCGCGCTTATCGAACTCCTCGCGCAACTCGAGTGGGGTCTTGCGGTACTCGGTGAACTCGTGGCCGAAGACGTTCTCGAGCACAGTCACCTCGCCGCCCACGTAGTTCGGGTGCTGGCTGTAGATGTACGCGACGCCGGGGTGTTTGTCCTCGGTCGTCTTGAAGCACTTCTGCGCTTCGTTTTTAGCGTCGTAGGTGTAGATGTCCTCGACGTCGATGATCGCGACTGGGCGGCCCTCGAAGTAGATCGCGGCCTGCTCACCCTTGGCGAGGTTCTTAACCTCGTCCTCCGACGCCGAAAGCGTGATCGGCAGGCTCCACGGCAGGCCGTTCGCGAGGCGCATCTCTTCGACAACGCTGTCGTAGTCGGCCTTCGTCATGAACCCGCGGTTCGGCGACACCGCGCCTACCGAGAGCAGCTCGAGATCCGAGAGAACGCGGCGCTCCGAAACCTCGATACGAGGCAGGGACGCGGCTTTCTCTACGAGCGACGCGACTTCATCGTCGCCCGCCATCCGGATCTCCAAAGCCCCTCCATGAGGCTGGTTTCCGGGTACGTCCTTCAAAGTCGTGGGCATCACAGCTCCGTTTCACTAGACGAGGCAACGTCGGAAAGATGCATCGGAGGCGCTTCCGGATGGACTCTGGGTCCGTAGAACACTCTGGGCGCACTCCTATAGCACTCTGAGTCTACCAAATCCGGCCGTCTTCTGCCCCGGATGGTCGCCTTGCTTTCGGGCCGGAGGAGATTACGAGCTCTCGCCCTTCGAAGCCATCAGGAACCGCCGGTTGACCGCATCGAGAGTCGCCCTGACCGTTGTCTCGGTCACGGGGCCTCCGCGCGTCAGGGCTGCGCCCAGCACGTCGAGCTTGCCTTCCTCCTGGACGATCACTAGGACAGCCTCCTGCCCGCTGACGTTGACGAGGGCCGATGCACGAAGCCTGAACTCGACGTCTGGGAGGAGGCGTTTGACGGCCTCTAGCGTGGCCTCAGCCAGAACCTTCAGGCCGTGGGGGGTCTTCTCGGACGAGGCCTGCCCGATCACCTCGGTGCCGGGGGCCCCGAGGGCTACCTCCGCCTGGGAACGCCAGCTCGTGGAGCTCAGGGCCACTCGCCTCAAGGCGGGGCGAGCGTCCAGGCCGGCCGGGGGCGTCGCGACCAGCGGTTGGTCGATCGTGATCGGGCCTCCCTGGGCCTCTTCGTCCCCTTCCTGGATGGGGCCGTGCGAGATGGCCTCTTGCTCCGCGAATTCAGCGGCTCGCTCGAGCGACTCGAGGTCTCCGAAATAGCTCTCCGCCTCCAGCTCGAAGACGAAGACTTGGCTGACCGGCGATCCGAGATCGCGCCTCGCTATCTCCTCCAGGATCATCGCCTGGACGGAATCCCGGTCGGTGCCGATCTGGGTGAACGCTTGGATCTCGGACGGGGTGCCGTCGACGCCCCTGAGCACGACGCAGCCCAGTACGCCCGGTAGTTGCTTGATGGTCGACTCGAGGTCTTCCAGATCGATCTCGCTCAACTCTCATCCCCCCTATCAGCCTGGCAGAGAGCATATAGGGAGCCTTCCTGGAGGCGAGAAGGCAAAGAAAATGCACCCGTCGAGTCTTCGTCCCGGCCGGAGCCGGTTTACAACTCAACGGATGCACGGCGCACACTACAAGAAGGCTATAGGGAGCAGGAAAGGCTGCTTTTTGCTCGAAAAGGTGGTGTTGCCCCTCTGGGAGGCCTGTGGCAGGATGCCCCAGGCCGCCCCCCGGCACGACCCGGAAGGCTGGCGGCGTAACCGGACCCGACAACGCGGCACGGCTCCGGAGACCGAACAAGGAGAATGAGGCTATGCATCAACGAGGCGTTCGCGCCTGGATCGCCGGAACGATCCTCGCGACCCTCCTCCTCCCCGCGGTCGGATCGATAGCCGACACGAAAGACGAGCTCGACAAGGCCGAACAGAAGCTCGACGAGGTCCAGGCCGACATCGGCGCCCACGAGTCTCAGGTCGACACCCTGAGGGCCGAGGCGAAGGCGCTCAACGACAACATGATCTCTCTCCGTCACGATCTCGACGACACCGAAACCGCCCTGGCGAAGGTCGAGTCCCAGGTGCGCACTGCCCAGGCTCGGATCGACAGGACCCAAGGCGAGATCGACTCGATCCATGACCTAGCGACGGATCAAGCGGTCGCCCTGTACAAGCAGGGTCAGACCGAAGCGATCAGCGCGCTGCTCGACTCCGCATCTCTGACTGAACTCGACAATCGCGTCGAGATGCTCGGAGTCGCTGCGCAACAGAACACCGGAGCGCTCGTGGAGTACGGCCGCCTCAAAGTCGAGATCACCGCCCAGCACCGCGATCTCTTCAACATGAAAGAAGAGCTCGACGGCATCCGCCAGCATCAAGAGAAGATCTACGCGACGCTCGACTCGCAAAAAGCGGAGCTCATCGACAAGGTCGGGCAGCTCCAATCGCTACTTGGTAAGGAATACGCGGAAGAAGGTGTCCTCGAGTCCGAGGCGAGGAAGCTCTCAGCGATCATCCTCGAGAAGAGCACACTCCATTCGGTCGCGATCCTCGGCAAATCGTCCGAAGGATTCATCTGGCCGCTCAACGGCGCTATCAACTCCCCGTTCGGCCCCCGATGGGGACGCATGCACACCGGCATCGACATCGATGGCGTCACGGGCGATCCGATCGTTGCATCCAAAGCGGGACGCGTGATCCTCGCCCAGGCCTACTCGGGGTACGGAAACGCCATCATCATCGATCACGGAGGCGGCTTCGCGACCCTCTACGGTCACCTTTCGGCCTTCGACGTGCGAAGCGGGGAAGACGTGGCACAAGGTCAGATCATCGGCCGCGTCGGCTGCACGGGCTCCTGCACGGGCGATCACCTCCATTTCGAGGTGCGCGTCAACGGGACGCCGGTCGACCCGCTCGATTACCTGCCTTAATCCCGCAACTCTTTCACCGCTCCGACGAAGCGCCTGATGGGCTGCATGCCGACACGTTCGTAGAGGGCGACGGCTCCGGTTTCGTTACCGGCGTCCACGTTCAGGGTGACATTCGGAACCCCGCGCCGGGCGAACTCCGCGAAGGAAGCCTCCAGGAGAGCGGCGCCGATCCCTCTGCCTCTCCACTCCTTGAGCACCGCTAGGTCCCTGATGAACGGAACGTCTCCGAGGCTGCCGATCGCGCCGCCGACGATCCGGCCCTCGGCTTCCGCAATCAACCAAAGGCCGGCATCGAAGTCCGGTCGGCGCATCACGACGCTCCAGTCGTCGAAGGTGGATGGCGAGAAGCCCCAGTGTTCGGAGAATCCCGCCTCCATGAGTTCATGGATATTGGGAGCTTCGAGGTTGAGATCGGCCGGTCGGACGGATACGCCTGGAACCGTCTTGGGTTCGAAGGTGCGGCCCTCCAGCTCGATCCGCATGTGCCAGAACTGGCGCTTCGGCGAGTAACCGTTCCGCCGAAGGAGCTCTACCCCCAACTCATCCAGAGCGCTGGTGAACGCCCACAGCTCGGCCTCATCACGTCCCGCCGCGGCCATGAGATCTCGAGCGCGCCGCTCGTAAGCGGTTACCAGCCCCGACCCGATCCCACGACCGCGGTGGCTGGGATGGACCTCTCCCGTCGCCTCGAACCAGATCCGCTCACCACCTTCATCGGCGAGCTCTGCATAGGCCGCTAGTGACCCATCGGGAGCTTCCACCACCCATGCATCTTTAGCCAGATCGAAGGAGCTCCAGCCCCAGATCTCGAGGATGTCGGCTTCCGTATAGCCCGGCTCGGCCCCCTCGGCGATGTCACAGGCAGCGACCAGCTCGGCCACTGCCCGGCTCTCGGAGCGCTCGGGGGGCCGAAGAACGTAGCCGGGCAGATCAGGAAATGAGGCGTCATCCATAGGAGTGACGGCAGTTTGGCAGAATCGACAGGGATGAACGGCAATCCAGACGGCGCAGGCTCGGTGAGGGTCCTGATCGCGGATGACCACGAGGGCATCCGCCAGATGCTCGCGCTCAGGTTGCAGACTCCGTGGTGCGAGGTCGTGGGCCAAGCCACCAACGGCCGGGAAGCCGTCGACCAAGCGGTGGAGTTGGGTCCCGACGTAGTGGTGATGGACGTCGCGATGCCGGTTATGGACGGCATCGAAGCGACCCGAGAGATCAAGAAGATTCTCCCCGAGATCGACGTGCTCGGCTATACCGCGATCAGCGACGCCGGGATGGTTGAAGACCTGATCACCGCTGGGGCGTCCGAGAACTTCTTCAAGGACAACTACGTGGGCTTGATCGAAGCGATCGAAGCACACGTCGGTCCCTAGAGAACATGTCTTAGAAAGCAAAGGGCCCGGCCGAAGCCGGGCCCTTTGTCTTGTGGAACCTGGTTACATCATTCCGCCCATGCCACCCATGCCGTGGTCGTGCCCGCCACCGGCCATGGGGTCGTTCTCCTCGGGCTTGTCGACGATCCCAACCTCGGTGGTCAGGAACAGGGCCGCGATCGAAGACGCATTCTCGAGCGCCGCACGCGTGACGCGAGCGGGGTCGATGATGCCTTCGACGAGAAGATCGACGTACTCACCCGTGGCGGCGTTGAGACCGTGTCCGGGCTTCTCGTTGCGAACCTTGTCGACGACGACGCCGCCCTCGTAGCCGGCGTTCTGGGCGATCCAACGCAACGGCGCGTCGAGTGCGTCCATAACTACCTTGGCTCCGGCGAGCTCCTCGTCGATGAGGTCGAGTGCTTCGACGGCCTCGCGCGACCGAACGAGCGTCGTGCCGCCGCCGGGGACGATGCCTTCCTCGACCGCAGCGCGGGTCGCGGAGACGGAGTCCTCGATGCGGTGCTTCTTCTCTTTCAGTTCGACCTCGGTTGCCGCGCCGACCTTCAGAACCGCGACGCCACCGGAGAGCTTGGCGAGCCTCTCCTGCAGCTTCTCTTTGTCCCAGTCGGAATCGGTGCGCTCGATCTCGGCGCGGATCTGGTCGATGCGACCCTTGATGTCGGCCGCAACGCCGGCGCCCTCGACGATCGTCGTGTCGTCCTTGGTGACGACGATCTTGCGAGCGGTGCCGAGCATGTCGAGAGTGATCGACTCGAGCTTCAGGCCGATCTCCTCGGAGATCACCTGGGCGCCCGTCAGGATCGCGATGTCCTGGAGCATCGCCTTGCGGCGATCGCCGAAGCCCGGCGCCTTGACGGCAACGGACGTGAACGTTCCGCGGATCTTGTTGACGACGAGCGTCGCAAGAGCCTCGCCCTCGACGTCCTCGGAGATGATCACGAGCGGCTTGCCCGACTGCATGACCTTCTCGAGAATCGGAAGCAGGTCACGTACAGAGGAGATCTTCTGCTGTGCGATGAGGATGTAGGGATCCTCGAGCACGGACTCCATGCGCTCCTGGTCGGTGACGAAGTAAGGGCTGATGTAGCCCTTGTCGAACTGCATACCCTCGACGAGCTCGAGCTCCATCCCGAAGGTGTTTGACTCCTCGACGGTGATGACGCCGTCCTTGCCGACCTTGTCCATCGCCTCGGCTACGAGCTCGCCGATCTCGGGGTCGTTGTTCGCGGAGATGGCTGCGACGTAAGCGATCTGCTGACGTCCTTCGATGTCGCTCGCCTGAGCCTTGATCGAGTCAACGGCCGCGGCAACGGCCTTCTCGATGCCGCGCTTGAGCGCCATCGGGTTCGCGCCTGCCGCGACGTGCTGTAGGCCGGACTTGATCATGGCCTGCGCGAGAACGGTCGCTGTGGTGGTGCCGTCACCAGCGACGTCGTTGGTCTTGGATGCAACTTCCTTGACGAGCTGCGCGCCCATGTTCTCGAACGGGTCCTCGAGCTCGATCTCTTTCGCGATCGTCACTCCGTCGTTCGTGATCGTCGGCGCGCCCCACTTCTTGTCGAGGACGACGTTGCGGCCCCGGGGGCCGATGGTTACTCGAACCGCGTTGGCGAGCTTGTTAACGCCCGCCTCGAGGCCGCGTCGTGCGTCCTCGTCGAACCTGATGATCTTGGACATTTGGAACTCCTCTCTTAGGGGCCGGTGCTAGCCGACGATGGCGAGCACGTCGCGGCCGGAGAGGATCAAAAGGTCCTCGCCTTCGACTTTGATCTCGGTGCCGCCGTACTTCGAGTAGAGGACGCGGTCGCCCTCTTTGATGTCCAGCGGGATGAGCTCGCCGGTCTCGCTGCGCTTGCCCGGGCCCACGGCCAGGACGGTGCCCTCTTGGGGCTTCTCCTTGGCGGTGTCCGGGATCACGAGGCCGGACGGAAGCGTCTCGTCGGCGTCCTCGGGACGCACGAGGACGCGGTCCTCGAGCGGCTTGATGGTCTTCGTAGCAGTGGCCATTCTTAGTTCCTCCTTCAGGGGGTGACCGGATCTGGCTTTAGCACTCCAAAGCTTCGAGTGCTAAGGATACCGCCGCCGTCGGAGAAGGGTCAAACGGACCCTCAAGCCCCGAAATATTCCGAGCTAACCGCCCTCTGCCCGGCGAATCTGGAGAATTTGGCGAGGGGTTAGGCCAGGGGGAGGTTCGGGTCGGGCGAGGCGTCCAGACTCGTCCAGGCTCCCCGGCGCAGGCGGGCCGTGGCGCAAGCGGCCACCATCGCCGCGTTGTCGGTGCAGAGCTCCATCGGAGGGACGGAGAGCTTGATACCTCGCTTGGAGCAGGCCTCGTTCATCCCGTGGCGGAGGCCGGAGTTCGCGGCAACCCCTCCGCAGAGGAAGACCCGCTCGGCCCCCACGTGCTCGGCCGCGGCCATCGTCTTCGTCACCTGGATCTCGACGACCGCCTGCTGGAACGATGCGGCCACGTCCTCCACGGGCACCGGCTCGCCCCTCGCCTCGAGCTTCCGAACCTGGTTGATGACCGCAGTCTTGAGCCCGCTATATGAAACGTCGAAGCCCGGCTCGCCGAGCATGGAGCGCGGGAAGTTGAAAGCCTCGGGGTTGCCGAGCAACGACAACCTGTCGATCTCGGGGCCGCCCGGGTAGTCGAGGCCGAGGAACCGAGCGATCTTGTCGAAGGCCTCGCCCGCAGCGTCGTCGATAGTGCTTCCGAGGATCTCGTACTCGCCGTGGTTGTACGCCTGAACCAGCAGCGTGTGTCCGCCGGAGATGATGAGCGCGAGCGCCGGGAACTTGGCCTGCTCGTCGGCAAGCAGGGCGGAGTAGAGATGCGCTTCAAGGTGATTGACTCCAACGAACGGCACCTCGAGGACCGCCGCGATGGACTTTGCCTCCGCAACGCCGATCAGCAGCGATCCGATGAGGCCCGGCCCCAAAGTCGCGGCCACGCCGTCGAGGTCCCAAAAGGTCGCATCGGCCCGGACAAGGGCTTCTCCGATCGCAGGCGTGAGCGCCTCGACGTGCGCCCTGGCCGCGACCTCGGGAACGATCCCGCCGTACTCACCGTGCAGTTCGCCTTGCGAAACGATGATGTTCGAGAGGATCTGCCTGCCGCCGCGCACGACCGAGGCAGAGGTCTCGTCACAAGAGGTCTCGATCCCTAGAACGAGCGTGTCTTCGTCCCATTCCTCGACAGGCCGCTCTTTGATCGCCGTGGATGGGGTGGTCCAAGTGTCCTCGGCGGACGGGTTCCAACCGCCGCCCGTCATGGGGCGACCCATAGGGTCGCGGGGTACGTCACTCATCGCGCTGTCTCTCTAACTCGTCTCGGATCGTCTTCAACCGCTCCCTGAAATCATTTCCGAGCGCATCTCGAACTTCCATGACGAACGCGTCTTCGTTCGTCTCTATGTAGTAGCCCTTGCGCGTCCCCGTGACCGAGAAGCCAAACTTCTCGTACATGTCCTGCGCTTTGTGGTTGGTGACGCGCACCTCCAGAGAGATGATCTCGGAGGCCCGGGCTACCGCCTCGGTGATGATCGCGTACAGCAACCGAGTGCCGACCTTGCGGCCGTGGAAATCGGGATCAACAGCGATGTTCGTGACATGCGCTTCGCCGGCCATGAACATCATTCCCGCATAGCCGACCACTTCTCCTTCGAAGCGGGCGACGAGGTAAGCACGCGTATGACGCTGAGCAAGCTCGGACAAAAAGAGCGACGGGCTCCAGGGACGGGGGTAAACGCGCGCCTCGATCGCCAAGACGCGGCGAAGGTGTCTGCGGCGCATCCTCGTCAGCTCGACTTCTTTCAGGTACGGGCCGCGCTCCTCGGGATTGTGGGCGACGGCCATCGGGCTAAGCACTCCTGCGATCGCGTATGCGCTCCCATTGGATGGGCCGCGCGGACTTCCTCAGATACAGAGGCTTGAGGTCATAGGGAGAATCGAAATCCTCGCGGAACAGCCTGGGAAGACTCAATTCAACGAGGGAGCTCGCGTGAGGGAATGAATCGCTCATCGAACCGATCTCGACGCCGGTGCCCACCTCTTCGAACATGTCGCGATAAAGAAGCGCTCCGTTGCCGACGAGAAGCACTTCCTCCGGTCTCGACGCGATACCGATAGCGAGTTGGCCCGGCTTCTCGACGCGGTAGGTGGACATCCGCTGGATGCCACCGGGAGATGACCTGTAGAACGCGTAGAAAACCTCGTTGCGACGAGCGTCCAAGACCGCGCACACCGTCTTGGGGCAGTAGCGCACCTGATAAGCCAACAGATCGAGACTCGCCATGCCGATCATCGGCAGGGACAAGGTCTGCGCCAGCGCCTTCGCGGTTGCCACTCCGACTCGCATCCCTGTGAAGAGGCCCGGGCCCAGGCTGACGGCGATCGCCCCGAGGTTCCGGAATCCGATCCGAGCCTCCTCGAGGATGAACTGGATCGCGGGCAGCAGGAACTCGTTGTAGCTCGCGCCTCTAGAGACCATGGCGCTGGCCACCAACCCCTGTTCCGATCCGATCGCGACGCTCGCCTGAGGCGTGGACGTCTCGATCCCAAGTACGAGCACCTAGCTCTCCCCCGTTCCCATCGTTGGGTCATCCCCGAGCGGCGTGGTCCCCATATCGTCGCGTGCCGTGGGCTCGGTCGTGACTGTGAAGCGGGAGCCCTCCCCCTCGTTCTCTGAGATGGCGTCGAGCAGCGTCTCGGCCGTCGATCGCATCGCCTGCACTTTTCGGATCCAGTCTGGCCCGTGGGGCCGGAAGAGCAGCTTCCGAACGTCATCGTCGGCTTCGTCGATACTCGCCACCCTGCGCATGTCGATATCGAGGTGCCTGCGCGGAAGCATCGGGTTGATCGCCTCGCCCCATTCGATCGCCACTATGGAATGGGGATCGAGGAACTCTTCGAAGCCGAGATCGAGGACCTCCTGGAAATTGTTCAAGCGGTAGACGTCGAGGTGGAGGATCGGATAGCGGCCCGAGTACTCGTGGACGATCGTGAAGGTCGGGCTGGTCACGCGCTCTTGAACGCCGAGGGCCGCGGCCAACCCTTGAACGAACACGGTTTTGCCGGCTCCAAGATCGCCGCTCAAGCTGATGATGTCGCCGGGGAGCAGCACAGGGGCGAGCGAAGCTCCCACGATCCGAGTCTCCTCGGCTGACTTCGTCGTGACGACCAGGGCCCTCTGCATCGGTGGGCGCCCTTGCCTAGAAGAGACCGAGTTGTTCGGACGGACTCGGCTCCATCGCCGTAGCCATGGGTGGCTGTGCGGGAGGAACCGCGTCGAGCGTTTCTCGGACGAGGGCGAAGTCTTGCCGCATCGCGTCGATCGTGCTCAGGCCCCCGAACTTGCCTCCGCGCAACGCCGCGGCCGGATGAAAAGTTGGGATGACCGTGGCACCTCGTCGCGGGTATTTCTGCCCCCGTGCTCGCGTGATCCCGATCTGCTCCTCGAGAATGAAGCGGGTAGCGAAGTTCCCGAGCGTGACGATCACTTTCGGTTGCATGTGTTGCAGTTGTGCGTCCAAGTAAGGGCGACAGGATTCGATCTCGTCTGGAAGCGGGTCGCGATTGCCGGGCGGCCTGCACTTCAAGACGTTGACGATCGCTACCTTCGTGCGGTCGAGGCCGACATCGGCCATCAACTGATCCAGCAGCTTGCCCGCCGCGCCTACGAACGGGATGCCTTCTTTGTCCTCGTGGAAGCCCGGGGCTTCCCCGATGAACAACACTTCTGAATCGAGGTTGCCCGCGGCCCAGACGACCTGCGTCCTGGTTGCAGCCAGGCCACAGCGGGTGCAAACGAGTGCCTGGTCCCGGACGGCGTCGATGTCTACGGACGTGGCCGCGGGGGGAGGCATCGTGTGAGCGTAGAAGCCCCCTAGGTAGGGGTCAACCACTAGGCCCCAGGCACATCGGGCTATACGGAGAGTTTGCCGTCCTCCATCAAGACATCGCCATCGACGCTGATCCTGCCGCCCCGGCGCAGATCGCAGACCATGTCCCAGTGAACCGCCGACTCGTTCACTCCCCCAGTCTCCGGATAGGCCGCACCGAGGGCGAGGTGGATCGTCCCGCCGATCTTTTCGTCGAGCAGGATCTCACCGGTGAAGCCCGTGATCCCGAAGTTGGTGCCGATCCCGAGCTCGCCGAGGGTTCGGGAGCCGGGATCTGTGTCGAGGGTCTTGACCAGGAACTCCTCGTTACGGCTAGCGGTGGCGTCCACCACTTTCCCGTTCTCGAACTCGAGCCTGATCCCCTCGACGGCTTGTCCTCCATAGATAGCCGGATAGCTGAAAGAGACGACTCCGCGGGTCTTGTCTTCGATCGGCCCCGTGAAGATCTCACCGTCCGGGAAATTAGAGGTCCCGTCCGCAGGTATGAACGTGCGGCCCCCGACCTCGAGGATCAAGTCGGTGCCCTCCCCCTCGATGTGGACCTCGTTTCGTCCCTTCATCCATTCGATGATCTTCTGATGATGAGCGGCGACCTTCTTCCACTCCGCGATGGGGTCGTCCATCTGGACCAGACACGCTCCGTAGAAGAAGTCCTCGTACTCCTCGAGGCTCATCTCCGCATCCATCGCATGGGCTTCAGTGGGGAAAAGGGTCACATTCCAGCGGTACTCGCCCGACGCACCCCGCTGCATCCTGATGTCGAACAACTCTCGGCGGGCCTTCGCGACCTTCACCTGGCGCTCGGGATCCACCTTCGACAGCTGACGGGTGTTCACTTCGCTGATGATTGCGAACTCGACATCGAGGTTCTCATTGAGCCAGCGGTCCGTCTCCCAGATGTATTCGAGCTGATGTTCCTTGGCGAATCTGTAGAAGAGAGGTTGGGCCGCGGGGATATGCGCCCTGATCATCGGATGAGCGCCCTTCTCCAAGCACCGCCGATAGAGCGCCAGCATGAGCGGCTCGGCGACATAGGACCCTCGGATGCCAACGAGGTCGTTTTCTTTCACCTCGACCGAGTAGTCGACGAGGATCTGGGCCATCTTTTCGACCCGAACATCTTTCATGTCGTTTGCCTTTCAGTCTTCGTTGACCGGGCCCAGCACGTCGGAGAAGAAACCGTCAAGCATCCCGTTGAAGTCTCTGTGTCGTTCGAGCATGGTCATATGCCCGCTTCGTTGCAAGACCTTTAGTTCGGCCTTTGGAAGGTGTTCCGCCAGAAAATCGGACGCCTTGGACACGGTGAGGCGGTCGTGAGTTCCCGTGATCACCAAAGCCGGGACCGTGACATCCTCCAGCGCGTCGGTCACATCGAAGTCTCGATAGGACCGGAACAGGTCGAAGATCACGTCCGAAGGAGTCTCGGCCAGCATGTCGTAGGTGAAGTCGACCTGCTTGGCCGAAGCCCGGGGGCCGAAAGCCGCGACAGAGACCGCTAGGAAAACCTGATCCGTGGGCTTGATGATCCGTCGGAGCCGCTCGACGCTCTCGTGGTAGTTGCCGATGGCATCGAGGGGATTCCTGGCCACCCGCTCCAGCCGCGAGAGAGCCGCTCCTCCGACTGTCGTTTCGTAGGCGGGGCGGTGAGTTGTGTTCGTAAGCACGAGGCCTTTGACGCGGGACCCGAGCTGGTCACGGTGAGCGATCGCGTAGTTGAGGGCGACCATCCCGCCGATCGAATGCCCGACGATCACCACTTCGTCGATCCCCGAGGAATCGATCACGGCTTCGAGGTCGTCCGCGAGAGCCGAGATCGTGTAATCCGCATCCCCCTTCGGCTGCGAGAGCCCATGACCGCGTAGATCGAAGAAGATCAACCGACGTCCTTCGAATGCACGCATCTGGTAGTGCCAGACATCGGTACGCAGGGCAGAGCCGTGCATGAACACGATGCCGGTCTTGGAATCGGGGGGACCCACCTCTTCGACGAAGAGTTGGGCTCCATCCGGACGAGCGAGCATCGTCGATCGATCGCCGCGTCGCTTGCCAAAGGGCTCGCCGGCTTCGGGATCGTTTCGGCGGCGGCGGTTCACCATGCTTCGTTGCGCGACAAGCCCGGCCCCCACGCCGACCGCGGTGCCCGCCAGTGCGAACAAACCCTTGCGCGCCATCAGATCGCCTCGTTAAGAAACACTCGAGGGACGCGGGATGGAATCCTCGTCGTCACTTCGTAGTTGATGGTGCCGATGTGCAACGCGAGCTCCTCAGCCGACACGCCGTCCTCTCCGTCGTCTCCTATCAAGGTGGCCACCGCGCCCGTCTCTACGTCTGCGTCGCCGATGTCCACCATGAATTGATCCATGCAAACGGTCCCCGAAACCCGGTGCCGTTGACCGTCGATCACGACATCCGAGCGACCGGATAGACGGCGGTCGTATCCATCGGCATACCCGGCAGTGATAGTGACGATCTTGCTCGCTTCCTTCAGCTCGTAGTTGAGGCCATATGAGACCGCGTCGCCGGCCGGGACCTGCTTGACCATGTTCACGCGCGCCCTCAGCGCTAAGGCTGCATGCAGATCGATGGTGCCCATGAGCTCGGCACTCGGCCACAATCCATACGCCGCGATGCCGCACCGAACGAGGTCGAATCGAGTGTCGGGGTGAGCGATCGTTGCGGCCGAGTTGGCGAGATGCCGGTACTTGAGGACCACTCCGGCGCGTTCGATCTGGCCGAGCAACTCTTCGAAGAGCTCAAGTTGCTTTCGGGTGAAGGGATGGTCGGGGACATCGGCCACGGCCAGATGGCTCCACGCGCCTTCGATCACGATCCCATCGAGACTCTTAAGCCGGCGGAGCGCGTCTGGGAGATCATCGGCGAGCAGACCCACACGGTGCATCCCGGTGTCGAGTTTGACGTGAACGGCGACGGGGCTGCCGGCGCTTGCAGCTGCATCCGCCAGTGCCTGGGCGAACGGCTCCGTGTAAACCGTAGGAGTCAGATCCCGTTCGATCATGGTCGGCGCCGCTTCATAGGGAGGTTCGGTAAAGACGTGGATCGGAACCTCGATACCCGCGTCCCGCAGGTGTATCCCCTCGGCCACTCGCGCGACCCCAAGTCGGGTCGCTCCGCCTTCGAGCATCGCTCTGGCGGACTCGGGGTTCCCGTGCCCGTATGCGTAACCCTTGACGACGCCCATTACCTCGGCGCCTTCGGCCCTTTCAGCAAGCGCGCGGATGTTGTGTCTTATCGCGTCTAGGTCAACCTCGGCCCAAACGGAGTGGCCGCGAGCGACGATCTCGGCGCGAGTGAGGCTCATGGCTCCCAGGGTAGTGCCGCGACGAGAGCAATCGCCTCGGGGAGGGCCTCGATGACGTCGGAGGGAAGGACCCCCTGCGGGACCCCCGACCGTCCTCGCACGAGCGAACCCGCGAGTCCGTGGACGTAGGCCGCAGCACCCGCCGCCTCACGTGGAGCGAGGCCTGCAGCGAGGTAGGTCCCAACGATGCCTGTGAGGACGTCGCCCGAGCCGCCAACTGCAAGCTCCGGCCCGCCGGTCGGATTGACGAGTACGGGCGACCCCGGCGAAGCGATAAGGGTCCTTCGGCCCTTGAGCAGCACCGTGCAGCCGAAGCGATGGCTCGCTTCCGTAACCGCCCCGAGCCTGTCTGCTTGGATCGCCTTCGAATCGCGATCTAGTAGCCGACCGAGTTCCCCGGGATGCGGTGTGATCACCACTGGCCCCTTTGACGCACGTCTTTCGAGAACGCCGGTGTCGTCCGCAAGAACGTTCAACGCATCTGCGTCGAGAACCATCGGGCCCTCGTAGGAACTCATCAAACTTTCTATGAAAGAACGTTGTGCGTCTCCGGTGCCTATGCCGGGGCCGGTTGCAACCGCTTGGGCTCCGTCGAGCGCGTCCTTGAATCGCGTAACCGAGGATTCGTCGAAACTCTCATCCGCTACCACTCGAACGAGCAGTTCGGGGGCCGAAGAGGCGGCGGCTCGGACGGCTTCAACGCAGCCGAGGCGCACGTATCCGGCGCCGGCTCGAAGAGCGGCACGAGACGTGAGCACCGCCGCACCCGGCATCTCGTCGGAGCCGGCCATGATCGCGATCACGCCGGAGCTCTTCTTGTGGGCGTCGGGCAATCGCTTGGGGAGCCACCCCGCGACGTCTTCCGCTTCGATCAACAGAGCGGTTGCGTCGCGCGTTGCGATACCGATGTCGACTACCTCTACATGCCCAGCGTGATCCAAACCGGGCGCGAACGCGGTACCGATCTTCTCGACGGCGATGCACACGGTTACGTCGGCTTTGATCGCGTGCGGTCCGGCCGATCCGGTCGCGCCGTTGACTCCCGAAGGGATATCGATCGCGAGCACGGAGGCGCCCGACTCATTGATCGAGTCGATCGCTTCACGGAACGGACTTTCAACCGACCCTTTGAACCCAGTGCCGAAGATCGCGTCCACCACGACATCGCAGTCCATCAGTCGATCCGAGAACGAGGAGACCCGGCAACCAACTGCGACGAGTCTCTCGAAGTGGAGCTTCGACGCTCCTTCGAGGGCATCGGGATCGACAAGGGGGCAACAAACGACGGTCAGCCCCGCTATGTGAAGAACGCGGGCGGCGACGAACCCGTCGCCGCCGTTGTTTCCCTTCCCACAAACGACCGTCACCCGTTTGCCGTAACGCCCACCGGCCAGATCGACGACCGCCCGCGCTACAGCGCGCCCCGCCCGCTCCATCAGGACTTCGCCGGACGTGCCCGAAGAGATGGTGGCCTCGTCGGCCGATCGCATCTCCTCGGGCGTGAGGAGCGGTCTCACCCCGCGTCCCCTACTCGACCGTGACGCTCTTCGCCAGGTTGCGCGGCTTGTCCGGGGACAAGCCTCGTTCTTTGGCGACGAAATAAGCGAGCAACTGCAGAGGGATGGTGTCGAGGATGGGACTCAAGAGCGGTTTCGTGGTCGGAACCTCGAACAGTTCGTTGGCCAGAGACCTTGCCCTGTCATCGCCTTGGGGCGCTATGAGAATCGTGTCCGCCCCGCGCGCCCTAACCTCCTCGACGTTCGCCAGCATCTTGTCGTAGAGACGTTGACCGGTCAGAACAGCGACCACCGGCACGCCCTCTTCAATGAGCGCGATCGCGCCGTGCTTCAACTCTCCCGCCGGGTAACCCTCGGCATGGATGTAGGAGATCTCCTTGAGCTTGAGGGCCCCCTCCAACGCCACGGCGGTGCCCACGCCGCGGCCGATGAAGATGAAGTCGCGCGCCTCCGAGTAGCGCTTCGCAGCGCGCTGCACCTCGCCCTGGATGGACAAGACCTCCTCGACCTGATCGGGCAACGCCCGCATCGCATCGATGGTCTCGGCGATCTTTGCCGGATCCATGCTGCCTCTCTCCTGAGCCAGGTACAACGCGAACACGTTCAACGCGACGAGCTGCGCGAGGAACGTCTTGGTCGCGGCGACACCGATCTCGGGGCCCGCATGAGTGAAGAGCACGGCATCGGCGTCGCGCGTGATCGACGATCCGACGACGTTGGTGACGGCTACGACTTTCGCTCCCATCTCTTGAGCGAACCTCACTGCTGCAAGCGTGTCTGCGGTCTCTCCGGACTGGGCGATGCCGATTACGAGAGACGAGTCGTCCAATACCGGGTCCCGGTAACGGAACTCGGACGCAAGGTCCAACTCGACTGGGATGCGGGTGTAATGCTCGATCGAGTGCTTCGCGGCCATGCCGGCGTGGAATGACGTTCCACACGCGACAACGACGATCTTCGTGATCCGCCTCAGCGCCTCAGCATCCCAGTGGACTTCGTCGAGCACGATGCGACCGGCTTGGTCGAAACGTCCGCGCAGCGTGTCTCGGACGACGCGGGGCTGCTCGAAGATCTCCTTCAGCATGAAGTCTTCGTAGCCGCCCTTCTCTGCGGCGGCCATATCCCACTCGACGTGAACCCGTTCGGGTTCGATCTCTTCGCCTTCGAAGGTGAAGACGCGAACCGAGCCCGGCTCCACCAACGCGATCTGCCGGTTGTCGAGCGGGATCACGTCGCGCGTGTAGTCGAGCAGTGCAGGGATATCCGATGCAACGAGGCCAACTCCAGGAGCCGAGCCGACGATGATCGGCGGCTCTTGACGAGCTACGACGATCTGCTCGGGCTCGTCGGCGTGGATGCACACGAGAGCGAACGCGCCCTCGAGCACGTGAACGGCGTCCTGCACCGCTTCACGCAGGGTGCAACCCTTCTTCTTCATGATCGACTCGATCAGATGGGCCGCGACCTCGGTGTCGGTTTCCGACCTGAACTCATGTCCGTCTTCGATGAGCTGCGCGCGCAGTAGATCGTGGTTCTCGATGATTCCGTTGTGAACGATCGCGAGGCGACCCTCGCAATCGGTGTGCGGATGGGCGTTGCTGTCGGTAGGCGCGCCGTGCGTCGCCCACCTCGTGTGTCCGATCCCAAGCGAGCCTTCCATCGGCTTGCCGTCGATCGCTCCGATCAACTCGCTGAGTCGACCGGCCTTTCGTTCCGTCCGGATCGCACCGTCTTCGAGGACGGCGACACCGGAAGAGTCGTACCCGCGGTATTCGAGCTTGGCCATCCCGTCCAGAAGGACCGGCAGCGCTTGCCCGTCACCGACGTATCCGACGATGCCACACAAAGGCGTACTCCTCTCGTTCAACGCGCCGTGCCATCTAGGCGCAGGCCATAGAGCGCGCATAGCTAGGGTTCGTTTCCGAGAGGGCCACGCCGGAGCCGGTTTGTGTCCCGGGATCGCTCCCGGGGTTTGTCGGCACCGTCACGACCGTGGCCGGCCGGGGGTCACCCGCCGAGTGGAGCGGCATATGCCGGTCCTCCGAGATCCCCCACCTCGTCGACTCATCGCCTCCAACGATGAGTCCTGGCGCTAGATCCGTTCTTGGACTGCTTCCTCTCACCACCAAGGATACCCAGCGACTCGGTCCGGTTACCAAATGTGTGCTAGTTTGAGCGTATGCTCAAAGCAACTGCTCAAAATAGCGCCCCAACAACGGGGATCAAGGGTCAGATCGTGGAGGCCGCGCTCGAGAGCCTGAAGCGAGACGGGTTCGCCGGGTCCAGCGCCCGGGCCATCGCCCGCCGGGGCGGCTTCAACCAGGCGCTCGTCTTCTATCACTTCGGCTCCGTCCAGAACCTGTTGCTCGCGGCCCTCGACGAGACGAGCCGGCGCCGGATGGAGCGTTACGAGGTTGCCCTCGAGTCCGCCTCCACACCCGCCGACCTGCTGGCAGTGGCCAGGGAGATCTATCTAGAGGACCTCGAGTCCGGACACATCACAGTCCTCTCCGAGATGATCGCCGGCAGTCTCACGCATCCAGAGCTCGGCCCCGAGATAACGGCGCGCATGAACCCCTGGATCGATTTCGCGGAGCTTGCGGTCAACCGAGCCGTTGAAGGCACTCCATTCGCGGGGCTGCTCCCCTCGCGCGACATCGCTTTCGCGATCGTGGCCTTCTACATCGGAGCCGACCTGCTAACCGTTCTCGACGGAGACCGCGACAGGGTCGAGCGCCTTTTCCAGATGGGCCAAACGATGCTGCCCTTCGCATCGAGCTTCATGGACGGAAACCGATGAACGGATCTGAGCTCGCTCGCGACCTCAGAGCGGTCGGATCGGTCTTGATGAGGATCGGCGTCGTCCTTTTGACGCTTCTGTTACTCGCTTCGATCGGAGGAGGAATGGCACTCGCTGCTCCGGTTCTCGTTCCTATCCATTGGTTCCTCGCTCGAAGCGCCTCTAGTGGATGGACTCGTGGTGGATGGATCTTCCTCGCGGTCTTTTCGATCTGGGAGGCCGCCTGGATCTATGCCTACGTACTTGTACAGAACGAGACCATTGCGGTGTTCACCGGCCTCGCCATCTCCCTGTTCGGCGCCATGGCTTTCGTCGCAACAACGGGTGTCCACGAAACAGCGCCCCCCACCATCGGATCGACATCATGAGGATCGCCCTTGTGGCCATGACGATCCTGGCCCCTGAAAGTCGGAATCAAGTGAGTCTCTGGGCGATCCTTTCGGCCCGCGGCTATGCGTTTCTCAAGGGGGCGCACGCGAGGTCAGCCACGCTGCGTGTCGGATCGTCACTGAGAGTGAGATAAACGACTCCGCGGAGTCGATTCAGCTGAATCGTTTTCAGGCTAGGAGGCGCTTCACCGTGGCGGCGAGGCTCTCCGCCGTCGATCGCGCGACCTTTTCGTCCTCGTCTTCGACCATGACTCTGACCAGGGGCTCGGTACCGGAGGCCCGCAGGAGGACCCGGCCGTGCTCGCCGAGAGACTCCTCGACAGTTTTGACCTCGGCCCAAAGCTCCTCGGCCCCCTCGAGCTCCTCCCGAGATCTGACTGGAACATTGATAAGCACCTGAGGGAAAGGCTCGAACACGTGGGCCAGCACAGACGCTGGAGCGTTCGATGCAGCGAGCGTCGCGCAGACCTGTAACCCCGTGAGGATCCCATCGCCGGTCGTGGAATGCTGAGCGAAGATCACGTGGCCCGACTGCTCGCCGCCGAGAACGGCGCCCATCTCGGCCATGGCTTGAGCCACGAATTTGTCGCCGACGGGGGCCGTGACTATCTCTATGCCGCGTTCGATAAGGGCGCGTCGAAAGCCCAGGTTCGCCATCACTGTGACGACCACGACGTCGTTCTTCAGTGCGCCATCGTCATGAAGACGGATCGCATTCATGGCGAGGATGCGGTCGCCGTCAACCTCCTCGCCGCGTTCGTCTACGGCGAGGACGCGGTCGCCGTCTCCATCGAAAGCCAAGCCCAGATCCGCACCTGCGGAGAGCACTTTCTCGGTCAGAGGACGCAGGTTGGTCGATCCGCAATCGACGTTGATCCGTGTTCCGTCGGGCTCCGCGTTGATGACCGTGACATCGGCGCCGGCTTCCCTGAATACCCGCGGGGCGATCGCATATGTGGCGCCGTACGCACAGTCCAGCACGACCCGCAGTCCTTTGATGTCGCCGCCGATCGATTTCAGTAGATGATCGCCGTAACGACCGGCCGCGTCGCGTAGTTGCTCCGCCCGCCCCACGTCGACGCCGGTCGGGAGCTCACTCGGCGGTTCTTCCAGGGCTCGTTCGATGGCTTCCTCGATCTTGCCGGCGATCTTGAGACCTTCTTCCGAGAAGAACTTGATCCCGTTGTCCGGGACCGGGTTATGAGAAGCGGAGATAACCGCACCCGCACGTGCCTTCTCGTCGACGGTTAGGTAAGCCACACCGGGAGTTGGAAGGATCCCCGCGATAAGGACGTGAGCTCCGGACGAGCACAATCCGGCAACCAAGGCGGCTTCGAGCATCGGACCGGACACTCGGGTGTCTCTCCCCACCACGACTTCGCCACCCGCAACGATCACCTGACCCGCGGCTCGACCGAGGGCAAGGGCGAGATCGGGGGTGAGGTCCCGGTTGGCAACCCCCCGTACGCCGTCGGTTCCGAACAATCTCTTCACGTTCGGCATCTTCGCAGGTCGCCGAGAGGGGCCCAACGCGGTAGAACGGCCCATGGCTCGCCTCAAGTTCGTCGACATCGCGCCGCTTCCGCCCCAGCGCTTCGAACCGATCATCGAAGAGCACTGGAGCGAATTCCGAGACGCGATCGGCAAGGGGAAAGAGCTTTTCCAGGACAGAACGGTCTGGAACGTCAACTCGACTGGGAAAGGCGGCGGCGTCGCCGAGATGCTCCAGTCACTCATCGCCTACACGCGCGGGGCCGGCATCGAGGCGCGCTGGGTAGTGATCGAGGGAAATCCTGACTTCTTCCGCGTGACGAAGCGGATCCACAACAACCTCCACGGCGCGGAAGGCGACGGAGGCCCTCTGGGGAAGAACGAAACCGAAATCTACGAGGGCACGCTGTCTTCGAACGCGGACGAACTAGACGACCTCGTATCGGAACGCGACGTGGTCATCCTTCACGATCCGCAGACTGCCGGTCTCGGGCAGGCACTCAAGCGGAAGGGCGCGACGGTCATCTGGAGATGCCATGTCGGACTCGACACCCCGAACGACATCGCGCGCAGAGCGTGGCGGTTCCTGCATCCCTACGTTGAAGTCGCAGACGCTTACGTCTTCTCGCGAGAGGCTTTCGCATGGGAAGACCTGGACGACAGCAAGATCACGATCATCCCGCCCTCGATAGATGCGTTCTCTCCGAAGAATCAGGACATGGACGATGCAAACGTCGCCGCGATCCTCGACGCTACAGGCTTGATGCCCAACAGTTCCGACACTCGCCCGACCTTCATTCGCGTCGACGGAAGCGAAGGCGTCGTCACTAACACCGCGGACCTACTGGACACCGGCACGATCCCTGCCGACGCAAAGCTGATCGTGCAGGTCTCGCGCTGGGACCGCTTGAAGGATCCGATCGGGGTCATGCGTGGGTGCGCCGATCATGCGAACACCTATCCCGGTGCGCATCTGGTGCTTGCGGGACCATCAGTTGCGGACGTCGCCGATGACCCCGAGGGGGCCGAGGTGCTCGAGGAGTCGAAGCGCGCATGGGCGGATCTCCCAGACGACATCCGATCGTCCGTCCACCTCGCTTGTCTTCCGATGGACGACGGCGAAGAGAACGCCGCGATCGTCAACGCCATTCAGCGCCGCGCCGACGTCATCGTCCAAAAGAGCATCGCCGAGGGGTTCGGTCTCACGGTGGCGGAAGCGATGTGGAAAGCGCGTCCCGTCGTCGCCAGCAAGATCGGCGGCATCCAGGATCAGATAGTTCATGGAGAGACTGGTTTCCTGATCGAAGATCCCCGCGATCTCGACGAGTTCGGTCGAGCCGTACGAAAGCTGCTCGACGACCCGGCCCTCGCCACACGGCTCGGGCAGGCGGCCCACGAGCGCGTTCGGGAAGAGTTCCTCGGCCCCCGGCACCTGATGCAGTACCTCGAGCTCATCGCCAAGCTGGTGGGCTGAGCCCGGCGCCTACGACCCCCGCGCCCCTTACCCTGTCCCATCATCATGAAAGACAGATTCCTCCGCGCCTGCCGAGGCGAACCGGTCGACGCGGTTCCCGCCTGGTTCATGAGGCAAGCCGGCCGCAGCTTGCCGGAGTACCGCGCCCTGCGCGACCGGCACTCGATCCTGGAGATGTGTCGAACCCCTGACCTCGTGGTGGAGGCGACGCTCCAACCCGTCCGGCGGCTGGGGGTCGACGCGGCGATCCTCTTCTCGGACATCGTCGTGCCCCTCGAAGGAATGGGGGTGGACCTCGACATCGCACCCGGGACGGGGCCGGTGATCGAGAAGCCCATCCGGACTCTCGTGGACGTTGAACGTCTGCGGCCGCTAGAACCGGAAAGTGACGTTGGCTACGTCCTCGACGCGATCCGGGGGTTGCGGGCCGAGCTTGAGGTTCCCCTGATCGGTTTCGGAGGAGCTCCCTTCACGCTCGCGAGCTACTTGGTTGAGGGCGGCCCTTCAAAGACACACGGTAGGACGAAAGCGATGATGCTCGGCGATCCCGAGACCTGGGCCGCTCTGATGGATCGGCTCTCAGAAAGCGTGCTTCGTTACCTTCAGGCTCAGGTCGAGGCCGGAGCTCAAGCGATCCAGTTGTTCGACAGCTGGGCCGGACATCTCGCCGCCGACGATTACGCGGTGCACGTCAAGCCTTGGGTCGACCGGATCCTCGACGGGATCAAGGGCGTCCCGCGCATCCACTTCGGCGTCGGCACGGGCGAACTGATCTCATCGATGAGCGAGAGAACCGACGTGATGGGCATCGACTGGCGCATCCCCATCGATGTTGGACGCGAGCGCGCCGGCGGAAAACCGGTGCAAGGGAACCTCGACCCCGCGTTGTGTCTCGCGCCGTGGGACGTGATCGAAGCAAAAACGCTCGACATCCTCCGGCGCGGAGGAGGAACGGGCCACGTCTTCAATCTCGGTCACGGCGTATTGCCTGAAACCGATCCGGATGTGTTGAAGCGACTGGTCGATCTCGTGCATTCGTGGGGTCCGGATGACTGACAAACGCGCCATCCTCGTGATGTCGTACGGCACGCCCAAAGATCTCGACGACGTCGAGCGCTACTACACGGACATACGTCACGGTCGGCCGCCCTCGCCTGAGTCCCTCGAGGAGCTCAAGGGGCGGTATCGCGCGATCGGTCGATCTCCTCTTTTCGAGATAACTGAAGCGCAAGCGTTGGGACTTCAAGACAGACTCGACGCGCCCGCCTATCACGGGCAGAAACACACGGGGCCATTCATCTCCGATGCCGTCGCCCAGATCGCGAAGGACGGGATCGAACTCGTCGTGGGGATCGTCCTCGCGCCCCACTACTCCGCGCTGAGCATCGGCGACTACACACGCAGGGTGCAACGAGCCGCGGAAGACATCTCGTGGCCCGGTCGTCTCGAGGTCGTTCGTAGCTGGCATCTCGAGCCCGGATACATCGATTTCCTCGCGCGAGAGGTCGAGGTCGCCAAGGTTTCGCTTCCCCCCGATGCCGGTGAACCAGTCGTTCTCTTTACGGCGCACAGCCTCCCGGAGCGCATCCTCCAAGCGAACGACCCCTATCCCGATCAGTTGCGCGAGACGGCGGCCGCGGTCGCCGAGACCGCATCGATTCCGAAGTGGGACATCGCCTGGCAGAGCGCCGGGCGTACGACGGACCCCTGGCTCGGACCCGATCTCACCGAAGTGATCGAAAAACTCGCGGCCGATGGCGTTCGTAGTGTCGTCGTTTGCCCGTGTGGATTCGTCGCGGACCATCTCGAGGTTCTCTACGACGTCGACATCGAAGCGAAGGCCGTAGCAGATCGCGTCGGTGTGGCACTCGCGCGGACTCGTTCTCCGAACACCGACCCAGGCTTCCTAGACGCGGTGGCAGGAGTGGTTCGAAGGGCCTTCGCGTCGCTGGGGTGAGCAAAACCAGGCGCGTAGCGGTGATCGGGGCCGGGATAACCGGCTTGGTTGCAGCCCGCGCGTTAGCAGCCGAAGGACTCGACGTCGTTGTGCTCGAGGCGGCGGACCAGCCCGGTGGCAAGATCCGCACGGATCAGATCGACGGGATCACCATCGAAGAAGGACCCGACGCGTTCCTTCCTCGTGGGCCGCGGCCCTTGGAGATCTGCAGTGAGCTAGGCATCGCCGATGAGCTCACCTCCCCTACCGAGTTCGGAGCTCATGTATTCGCGGACGGCGGGCTGAAACCTCTGCCCCGCGACACCGTCTTGGGATTCCCGACCTCGCTACGGTCGCTGAGCCGCAGCGGGATCATCGGCCCACTCGGAGTCGCAAGGGCGGCTTTAGATCTCGTGCTCCCCGGCCCCCTCAAGGGTCCCGACGTGTCCGTCGGATCGTTCGCGCGCAAGAGGTTCGGCGAAGAGGTTGCGACGCGGCTCGTCGATCCCCTTCTCGCCGGGACGCGCGCCGGTCGCGCAGACAACATGAGCCTTGCAGCGGCAGCACCCGAAGTGGATCGCGCGGCACGCAGTGAAAGAAGCGTGATGCGCGGGCTGCGCGCTTCTGGAGGAAAGAAGTCCAACGGGCGCGGTCGCTCGGGGCCGGTTTTCTACACGCCTCGCGCGGGGATGAAAAGACTGATCGAGGCTCTCTGTGCCGATCTACATGGCGCCGAGATCCGTATCGGCGTCTCGGTCACGAGAGTGGAACGCCACGGCACGCTTCGCCTGTCACTCGCGTCGGGGGAAACGCTCGAGATCGACTCGTTGGTGGCCACCACACCATCGTTCGTAACAGCAGATCTCATTCACGCAATGGATCCCGTCGCGGCCGAAGGCCTGGCAGCCATCGAACATTCATCTGGAGCCGTAGTGAATCTGTTGTTCCGCGCCGACGGCATCGAACCGCCGTCGACCGGTAGCGGTGTTCTGGTCCCGTCGCGCGAAGAACGGGTGTTGAGCGCATGCACCTGGTCTTTCCGAAAGTGGCCGCAACATTCTCTCGACGATCGACTAAGAATGGTCAGGACGTTCGTGGGCCGCGCCGAACGTCATCCTGCCCTCGATCTTCGAGATGAAGATCTCGTCGAAGACATCGTCGAGGATCTCTCGCGTTTGATCGCGGTGCGATCGGACCCGATCAAGTCGAAGATCACCCGGTGGGAGCGCGGCCTTCCGGTATACGAGATCGGCCACCTCGATCGCGTGGACACCGTGAGCCGCCGCCTTGCCCCGCGTGGCCTTTTCCTGGCAGGGGCCTCCTACCGAGGGTCGGGCATCCCGGACTGCATCAGACAGGCGGAAGAGGCAGCCGGCTCCGTCCTCGAGTTCCTGCGCAGTTAGTCTCCCAAGCGGGGGTTACAGGAAGGAACCCGAAATGTCAGACGAGCTCGTTTTCAGCGCCTACCAGGTCTGCAAAGTCTTTCCGCAGGCCGAACGCGGACCGATCTCTGCCAAGTCCATCGCGGAAGAGGCGCAAGAGATCCTGGACGGATACGCCGACAAGGTTCAGATCCGCGGCTTCTATTCGACGACAGGATTCACCGCCAAGGCCGACCTCGTCACATGGCTCGTGGCCAGCTCGGCCGACGACATCCAAGATGTTCTCGCAGCACTTCGCAAGTCGTCGTTCGGGTCGGTGTTGCGCGCGGTCGATACGTGGCTCGGGCTCGTACGTCCCGCCGAGTTCTCCAAGGACCATCTGCCTGCGTTCGCCAAGGGTGTGGAGCCGAAGAAGTACTTCACCGTCTACCCCTTCGTCAGAACGCCGGAGTGGTACCTGCTCGAGCCTGATGTCCGCGGCAAGCTTCTTAGAGAGCACGGGGAAGCAGGCAGGGAATTTCCGGACATCTTGGCCAACACAGTCAGTGCATTCGGTTTGGGCGATTACGAGTGGTTGCTCGCCTTCGAAGCCGATTCGCCCGATCGTTTGGTCGAGTTGATACGCCGCCTGAGGGCCACGGACGCCAGGCGGTACACGAAGGTGGAGATCCCCTTTTACACGGGTATCCGCAAGGACCTACTAGCCGTCCTCAACGACCTTCTCTAAAGTGTGGGTCCGACCTTTCGACTCTGAAGGAGCTTGAATCCCATGAAGAAACTTCTCTCTCTGGTCGCCGTGCTCGCCCTGTTGGGGGCGGCCTGCGGCGGCAGCGGCGACGGTCCCGACCCGGCCGAGGATCCGAAGGGAGCGCTCGTCAGCTCTTTCGAGGGCCTCCAGGGTGGCAGTCACACGATCGTCTTCACCATCCAGTCCACGCCTGAGTCACTGAACGCGCTGGCGAGCGACAGTGGCGGCTCCGGCATGACGCCCGAGGACGCGCAGAAGATCCTCGACTCGTCTCTAACTGTTTCTGCCGAGGGCGAAGGCGAAGATGCCAAAGCACAGGTGCTCGTCAACGTGGCGGGCAGCGAAGGCGCGGTCGAGATGCGAGTCATCGGCAAGGACTTCTATCTCCGGGCAGACGTTATGGGGCTGATGGAGCAATTCGGCGCCGACACTTCCATGTTGGACGGAGTGGCCGCTCAAGCGGAGGCCCAGGGATTGACCTTCGTGCGACCGGCGCTCGACGGCGAGTGGCTGGGCATCAAAGGCTTGCAGGATTCATTGGGCCAGCTCACCGGCGGTGCGGCCACCCCGACCATGGACCAGCAGAAGATCATCGACGACATCACCGCGGCGATACAAAGCAAGGCGACGGTCACGTCCGAAGGGGACGACGACGTCGGCACTCATCTCAAGGTGAATCTGCCGATCCGCGACCTCTACACGGAGCTCAGCGGCAGTTTTCAGTCGCTCACCGGGTCCATCCCGGGCGCGCAACTACCCGACCCGAGCGAAATCCCCGACGAGGACGTAGTCGTCGACGTGTGGGTCGACGGCAGCGACCTGAAGCAGGTCGAAGTGGACTTCCTGCAGTTCGCCGCACTGGCCGGTGAAACGGTTCCCGACGGAGTCGACCAGCTCGCGTTCCGCATCGCTTTCGCGGACTTCAGCGGCGACACGTCGGTGCCGGAAGGTGCCGTCGAAGTCGACCCGTCTGTGATCTTCCAGAGCTTGCTCGGCGGACTGGGCGGTATGCCCGGAAGCACCGGCGGCACTGCGGTTCCGGGTGGCGACACCGGGTTCGACTGCAGCCAGCTCGAAGGTGCGCCGAAGGACGTCAAGAAGCAGTTCCAGGATCTCTGCCCCGGCATCTAGATCACAGCTTCGTATCGAAAGAGGGCCCCTTCGGGGGCCCTCTGGCGCGCTGGCTATGATGAGTTGGATGACTTCAGACGCCCTGAAACAACGATTCCCAGATCCATTCGGGGCGCGGCGCGAGCTGAAAACATCGGCAGGACCGCTGACCTTCTTCGACCTCAAGATCCTCGAAGACGCCCTTCAAGCCGAGCTCGACAGGATCCCCAAGACGATCAAGATCTTTATCGAGAACCTGTTGCGCTACGCGGGCACGAAGTTCGCCGACCAGGCCGACGTCGAGCTCCTGGCGGGTTGGGGAAAGAAGCCTCTCGACGAGCGAGAGTTCTCGTTCTCACCCGCTCGAGTGATCCTCCAGGACTTCACGGGCGTGCCGGCAGTCGTCGATCTCGCGGCGATGCGCTCGGCGATCGAACGCCAGGGCGGCAAGCCGTCCAAGGTCGACCCACTCGTCCCGGTCGACCTAGTCGTCGACCACTCTGTCCAGGTCGACGCATTCGCCAATCGGTTCGCCGTCAAGTTCAACGTCGAGCGGGAGTACGAGCGCAACGCGGAGCGCTATTCCCTCCTGAAGTGGGCTCAGAAGGGCTTCGCCGGCTTCCGAGTGGTGCCACCCGGGATGGGGATCGTCCATCAGGTGAACCTCGAATACCTCGGCAGGGTGGTCCGAACCGTCGACACGGATGAAGGTGCCGTCGCCATCCCCGACACGGTCGTCGGCACGGATTCCCACACCCCGATGATCAACGGGCTGGGAGTCCTCGGCTGGGGAGTAGGTGGCATCGAGGCGGAGGCAGCACTGCTTGGGCAGCCGATCCCGCTGGTTACTCCAAAGGTTGTGGGGTTCAAGTTCTCCGGCGCCCTTCAGTTGGGCGTTACCGCAACGGACCTCGTTCTGACCGTTACCGAGATGCTGCGTAAGCACGGAGTCGTCGGAAAGTTCGTCGAGTTCTACGGCGAAGGCCTTTCAAACCTGACGGTCGCCGACCGGGCGACGCTGTCGAACATGTCGCCGGAGTTCGGTGCAACGGCTTCTCTCTTCCCGATCGATCATCGGACTCTTGAATACATGCGACTGACCGGCCGCGATGATGCACTTCTGGATCTCGTCGAGCGGTACGCGAAGGAACAGGGCATGTTCCGCACCGACGCCGACGTCGACCCCGAGTTCACAGAGACTCTCGAGCTCGACCTCACGACCGTAGGTCCAAGCCTCGCCGGGCCGCGCCGTCCGCAGGATCGCGTCGACCTCGCCGACGTTTGGAAGAGCTTCACGGACGTCTACACGAAGGAAACGGCATCGGGCAACGACGCGGTGACGATACAGATCGGCCGGTTCCTCGACGAGGGTGGACAGGGCAACTTCCACGACGATGAAGAGATGCCTCCGCCGGAGGACGAATCACACCAGGACCTGCAAGAGGTTCAGATCAGTCATGGCTCCGTCGTCATCGCCGCGATCACGAGCTGCACCAATACCTCGAATCCCACGGTGATGACGGCCGCGGGGTTACTCGCCAAGAAAGCCATCGAGAAAGGTCTTCACAGCAAGCCATGGGTCAAGACGAGCATGGCTCCAGGTTCGCGCGTCGTCACGGGCTATCTCAACGGCGCGGGTTTGACCGAGCCCCTCGAGAAACTCGGCTTCTTCGTCGTCGGCTACGGATGCACGACCTGCATCGGGAACTCCGGCCCCCTCCCGGAGCCGGTGGCCAAGGCCGTCGACGAAAACGATCTGGCGGTCGTATCGGTTTTGTCGGGCAACAGGAACTTCGAAGGCCGCATCCATCCTCAGGTGAAAGCCAGCTACCTCGCCTCTCCCCCACTGGTCGTCGCGTACGCGCTGGCGGGAACCGCCAACATCGACATGACGAAGGACCCGCTGGGGCAGGATCAGGACGGAAACGACGTCTTCCTAAAGGACATCTGGCCGGCCCCCGAGGAGATCGTCGAAGCGCTGAAGTCCGTCAAGTCGCAGTTGTTCTCGACCGAATACGCCAAGGTGTTCGAGGGCGAGGAGAACTGGCAGCAGCTTCCCTCTCCGACCGGCGCCCTTTACGAGTGGGACGCCGACTCCACCTACGTGAAGGAACCGCCGTTCTTCACCGACCTGGGGCCCGAGCCTCCCGCGACGACGGATATCGAGGGGGCCCGGGTGCTTGCCCTCGTCGGCGACTCGGTCACCACCGATCACATCTCGCCCGCCGGCGCTATCCCTGCGAAATCGGCCGCGGGCGAGTATCTACAAGCAAACGGCGTGGAGCCCAAAGACTTCAACAGCTACGGATCCCGACGTGGGAACCACGAGGTGATGATGCGCGGCACCTTCGCGAGCATCCGTTTCCGCAACAAACTCGTAGAGGGCAAGGAAGGGGCCTGGACCCTCAAGCTCCCAGAGGGCGAACAGATGCGGATCTACGAGGCCTCGATGAAATACCAGGACGAGGGAATCCCTCTGATCGTGATCGCCGGCAAGGAATACGGGTCTGGCAGCTCGCGCGACTGGGCGGCGAAGGGGCCGATGCTGCTTGGCGTTAAGGCGGTTATCGCGGAGACTTACGAGCGCATCCACCGCAGCAATCTCGTCGGCATGGGGATCCTCCCGCTGCAATTCATCAACAATGAGACCCCCGAGTCGCTCGGCCTGACCGGCCATGAGACGTTCGACATCAAGGGGATCGCGGACGGGCTCGAACCACACAAGGAGATGACCGTCGTCGCGCACGGCGACAGCGGCGACATCGAATTCGACGTGGAGTGCAGGATCGACTCCGATGTCGAGCTCGACTACTACCGCCACGGCGGCGTGCTCCAGATGGTCCTGCGACGGATGCTGGCCGAGTAACAGATGCCGCTTCGTTTCGGCTGGGTGACGATCGACAGTGAAGATCCCGACGTCCTCGCGACATTCTGGAAGGAAGCGCTCGACTTTCAGGAGATCTACCGGTCCGACGAGGGCGAAGAGCCGCTCGAGATCATCATCTCCGAGGACGCTGAGGGCGCCGGCTGGACGATCTTACTGATCGAGGTTCACGATGATCGGAAAGGTAAGAATCGCCTCCACTTCGACCTGCGCCCAGACGACCAAGAGGCGGAAGTAGCCCGGCTCGAAGGTCTAGGCGCGAAACGCATCGACATCGGCCAAGGGGAAACGAACTGGACTGTGATGTCCGACCCCGAAGGCAACGAGTTCTGCGTCCTGCGCCCCCGCACGGCCACCCCCTAGCTGTCGCCATGAGTTGCCCATACGGCAACGAAACGCGCTCCGTAAGAAAAAGGCCCCCGTTTCCGGGGGCCTTCGTTTAGCGCTTGGAGTATTGCGGCGCTTTGCGCGCCTTCTTCAGACCGTACTTGCGACGTTCCTTCTCCCGCGCGTCGCGGGTGAGGAAGCCGGCTTTCTTGAGGATCGGCCGAAGATCGGGGTCGAGGTCGATCAGGGACCTCGAGATCGCGTGACGCAACGCGCCCGCTTGGCCACTCACGCCCCCGCCGGTGATCTTGCAGAGGATGTCGTAGCGACCCTCGGTGTTCGTGATCTTGAAGGGCTCGTTGATGATCATGCGGTGGGTCGCGCTCGGGAAGTAATCCTCGAGCGGGCGGCCGTTGACTTCAAAGCGCCCGGAACCTTCCACGAGACGCACCCGGCAGACCGCTTCTTTGCGCCGGCCGGAGGCCTGCGCCAACACGTTAGCCAACCTTTACCTCCTCGACGGTGTGCGCCTGATCGGGGTTGTGTGGCGCGGCCACCTGTTTGATATCGAGATCCTTCGGGTTCTGTGAAGAGTGTGGATGCTCCGGACCCGCGTAGACCTTGAGTTTCTTGAGCATCGCGCGGCCGAGGCGGTTGCTCGGAAGCATCCCTTTGACCGCTTTCTCGATCGCGATCTCGGGCTTCGTGCTCATGAGCTTGGCGTAGGGAACGGCCTTGAGGCCGCCCGGGTAGCCGGAGTGACGGTAGTGCATCTTCTGGGTCAGCTTGTTGCCGGTCAGAAGAACCTTCGAAGCGTTGATGACGATCACGTGATCGCCCGTGTCGAGGTGCGGGGCGAACTGTGGCTTGTGCTTGCCACGGAGTCGCTGGGCGACCTCGGACGCGAGACGGCCCAGCACGACGCCCTCGGCGTCGACGAGCCACCACTCGCGCGTGATCTCACTCGGTTTAGTTGAATGGGTCTTCATCGCTACCTTCTAGTTACCGGACCGCTGAGGGTCCGCTCAGCGAGGAAACGAGACTTTATCACGCGGATAATCCCTGGTCAGAGGCGGTAGGCGGGTAGCTCCAGCCTTCGTCGTACTCGACGGAAACCAAGCAAAGGCCATGAGGCGGAGCGACCGGTCCGGCCGCCGCTCGATCCTTCGCTGCCAGGATCGCCATCATGTCCGACGGATCCTTCCGGCCCTCGCCCACCTGAGCAAGCGTTCCGACGAGAGATCGGACCATCTGCTGGATGAAGGCATTTGCACGAGCTTTGATCCGCACCATGGCGTCGGACCGAGAAACGTTCAGTTCGTACAGGACCCGTTCGGCCGAAGGCGGATTCGCCGGGTCCGTAGCCTCCGGCAACCTGCCGAACGAGCTGAAGTCGTGAGGGCCGAGCAAGTGGCCGGCGGCTTCAGCCATCGCGTCCACGTGTAGAGGCTCGGGGTGGAACCAACTGGTCCCTGCGACGAACGGGTCGGGAACTTCGCTGTTGAGGATCGCGTAGACATACGTCCTTGATCGTGCGCTGAAGCGAGCGTGGAAGTCATCGGCCGCCTGCTTCACCTGCCAAACGGAGATGTGCGGAGCGC
Source organism: Actinomycetota bacterium (assembly GCA_034663635.1). GTDB lineage: Bacteria > Actinomycetota > CADDZG01 > CADDZG01 > WHSQ01 > JAXDJH01. The sequence goes on from JAXDJH010000012.1 coordinate 78,147, forward strand.
ACATGGCATTAAGCGCGTCGCGGACTTTTCGTAGGTCCGTGTCATCCGGCGCATCGAAGACCGAAAGCACCTGGCCGACCGCATGCACGCCGGCATCGGTTCGTCCGGCCCCCACGGTGCGCGGCTCTCCTCCGAAGAGTTTGCCGAGCGCGACCTCGATATCGCCCTGCACGGTGCGCTGGTCGGGCTGACGCGCGAAACCACGAAACGGTCCGCCGTCGTAAGCGAGATCTAGCCGGAGGTTCACAACCGACTCCGGGGTTACTTGTTGTCGGTCTCGTTGCCTTCGGGCACGCCACCCGCGCCGTCGTCGTGCGGAAGGTCGTCGCCCGCGGCTTCTGTCTCGGCGTCGTCGGTGGCCGCTTCAGCCGAAACCTCCTCGGCCTCGAGCTGTGCCTCCGGCGCCTCGTCGGCCTCGGCGGCCTCGCCGGCCTCATCCGACTCGTCCTCACCAGACAGGTTGCCGGCCGCAGCGGCCTCGGCCGCGCGCGAGCGAGCAGGCTTGTCTTGCGGCAACTTCTCCTCGCCCTCACGACGCCTGCGCGGAGCGCGCAGTCGGCGCCTGCGCCCACCCTCGTCATCGCCATCGGAAGTCACCGTTGTGACGGTGCCTTCCTCGACAAGTTCGATCAGCACCATGGGCGCGGCGTCGCCATTGCGCGGGCCGAGCTTCAAGATGCGGGTGTACCCGCCGTTGCGGTCCTCGAAGCGAGGGCCGATATCGGCAAAGAGCTTGTGAACGACCGCTCTGTCCTCGATCACCGAGAGGACCTGGCGACGGTCGTGGATGCCGCCTTTCTTGGCTTTGGTGATCAGACGCTCTGCGAACGGCCTGAGCATCTTGGCCTTCGCCTCGGTCGTCTTGATCCGCTCGTGCTCGAACAAAGACGCGCTCAGGTTCGCCAGCATCTGTCGCTGGTGATCCGGACCGGATCCGAGTCTGGGGCCCTTCTTTGGCTGCGGCATCGATAGACCTTCCTAGAAGTCCTTGCTTCGCAAGCCGAGACCCATCTCCTCGAGCTTGGCCTTAACTTCGTCGATCGACTTCTGGCCGAAGTTGCGGATCTCGAGCAGGTCCTCCTCGGACTTCTGCACGAGCTCCCCGACCGTGGTCACGCCCTCACGCTTCAGGCAGTTGTACGAACGGACCGTGAGGTCCATGTCCTCGATCGGCTTCGCGAGGATCCCGGAGGCCTCGTCCTCGCCGGGCTCCGGACCGAGGTCCAAGCCGGGTCCCTGGCCGAGCTCGGCAAAAAGCGTGAACAGGTTCACGAGAGTTGCGCCCGCTGCAGACAGAGCGTCCGACGGCGAGATCGAACCATCGGTCTCGACGTCCAGGATCAAGCGGTCGTAGTTCGTCATCTGCTCGACCCTCGTCGGCTCGACCTGGTAGGTCACGCGATTAACCGGCGAGAAGATCGCGTCGATCGGGATGGTGCCGATGGCTTCCTTTGATTCCTTGGCTGCCGCAACGTAGCCGCGGCCCTGCTCGACCCGGAGCTCCATCGACAGGTTGGCGTTGCGGTTGAGCGTTGCGATGTGGTGATCGCCGTTCAAGATCTCGACACCTGAAGGCAGCTCGATGTCGCCGGCCTTGACCACGGTCGGCCCGGTCACACGAAGGTGAACGGTGGTGGGCTCCTCGTTCTCGCTACGGACGACGAGGCCTTTCAGATTCAAGATGATGTCGGTTACGTCTTCGGTAACTCCGTCGATCGTCGAAAACTCGTGCAGTACTCCATCGATCTTCACCTGGGTCACTGCGGCGCCAGGGATCGACGAGAGGAGCGTGCGACGAAGGGAGTTGCCCAACGTGTAACCGAACCCAGGCTCAAGGGGCTCGATTGTGAACTTCTTGCGGACGTCCGAGATCTCTTCCTCAGAGATCGATGGACGCTGAACGATGAGCAGATCCATGTAACTCCTCTCCTACTTCGATGGTGCTACTGCAGAGGTGTCGCTGTCGCTACTTCGAGTAGTACTCGACGATGAGCTGCTCTTGGACAGGAACGTCCATCTGAGTCCGCTCTGGTAGCGCACGCACCTGCACGGCCAGTTGCTTGAGGTTGCTTTCCAACCATTCCGGGATCACGCGACCTTCCGCGTACGACGCGTTCTCGACGATGCGCCCGACAGACTTCGAACGCTCTTTGACGGTAACGACGTCGCCCTCCTTAACCCGATAGGAGGGGATGTTCACCTTGCGACCGTTGACCTGGAAGTGCCCGTGGGTGACGAGCTGACGGGCCATCGGACGGTTCATCGCGAAGCCGGCGCGGTACACGACGTTGTCGAGCCGCGTCTCGCAGAGCTTCAGGAGCTCCTCGCCCGTGATGCCCTTCGAAGTGGCAGCTTCCGCGTAGTAGCTGCGGAATTGCTTCTCGAGGATGCCGTAGAACCGCTTCGCCTTCTGCTTCTCACGAAGCTGAAGCAGATACTCGGACTCACGCACCCGGCCACGGCCATGCTCGCCGGGTGGCGGACGACCCTTCTCGATCGGGCACTTCGGGGACTCGCAACGGGTTCCCTTGAGGAAAAGCTTGGTCTTCTCACGCCGACAGAGCCTGCAAACGGGGCCTGTATATCTAGCCATGCCTCAGACCCTCCGTCTCTTGCGAGGGCGGCAGCCGTTGTGCGGCACCGGGGTGACGTCTTTGATGCCGATGATCTCGAGACCCGAGGCTTGGAGTGAGCGGATGGCGGTCTCGCGACCGGACCCGGGCCCCTTCACCTCGACGTCCACGCGGCGCACGCCATGTTCTTGAGCCTTGCGCGACGCGGCCTCGGCGGCGAGCTGCGCCGCGAAAGGGGTCGACTTGCGCGAACCCTTGAATCCGACGTTGCCGGCGGAAGCCCACGAGAGGACGTTCCCCTCCGTGTCGGAGATGGAGATGATCGTGTTGTTGAACGTCGACTTGATGTGAGCGACGCCGTGGACGACGTTCTTCTTTTCCCGCCGCCTGGTCTTTGTCTTCTTCTTAGGAGTTGCCAAGTTCTTTGATTCCCCTCTCGTCTACTTCTTCGCCGCGGTCTTTTTCTTGCCGGCCACGGTCTTCTTCGGTCCCTTGCGAGTGCGGGCGTTCGTATGGGTGCGCTGACCGTTCACCGGGAGGCCACGACGGTGCCTGAGCCCCTGGTAGCAGCCGATCTCGACCTTGCGCTTGATGTGCTGGTTGACCTCGCGGCGGAGGTCACCCTCGACGCGGTAGTTCGCGCCGATCCAGTCACGGATCCGGACGACCTCGTCATCGGTGAGGTCACGCACTTTCGTCGACGGTTTGACGGTCGAGCCGACGCACGTCTCGATCGCTTTCGTCGGGCCGATCCCGTAGATGTACCTGAGCGCGATGTCGAGGCGCTTGTCCCTCGGCAGATCGACCCCGGCTATACGTGCCATCTATCTTCTCCCTTGCGGGGATTACATCCCCGCACTCGTCGGCGGGCCGCCAGCGACCTTCGGTCGCCGCAACCCTTACTCCTCGTTAACCTTGACTAGCCCTGGCGCTGCTTGTGGCGTGGGTTGGTGCAGATGACCATGACGCGGCCATGGCGACGGATCACCTTGCACTTGTCACACATCTTCTTGACGCTCGGACGCACCTTCATCTTTCGAGGCTCCTACTTGTAGCGGTACACGACACGGCCGCGGCTCAGGTCGTACGGCGACAGTTCGATGAGAACGCGGTCCCCAGGAAGGATCCGGATGTAGTGCATCCGCATCTTTCCCGAGATGTGCGCGAGAACCTTGTGGCCGTTGGTCAACTCAACGCGGAACATCGCGTTGGGAAGAGCTTCGACAACCGAGCCCTCGATCTCGATGACGCCGTCTTTTTTGGCCATACCTTCTTTAATCGCTTACGTAATCGCACTGGTCGTGCGGAATGCCATTTCTGGCGGGGTTGGGTTTGTCGGTGCCGCGGCACGCACGAAGCGAGCCCAAAGCACCAAAGATCGAGCCTACGGCATGTGGAACGTTTTGGCCAAGTCGGGTGTAAGGTTCCGCTCCGCCGTGCGCGAACTACGTCTCTGCCGCTTCCGGGCTGGTGATGCCGTGGTCGGCGAGGCGGGCGAAGATCCGCTCGGTGACCTCCTCGACGTCGCCGAGTCCGTCGACCTCCAGCAGCGCGCCGCGGTCGCGGTACATCGCCACCACGGGCTCGGTCTCGCGCTGATAGACCTCCTGGCGGTGACGGATCGCCTCCTCGGAGTCATCGGCACGGCCCTGCTCGAGCGCGCGCTTGCGCAGCCGGCGCACGATCTCTTCGCGGTCTGCCATCAACCGGATGACGGCATCCAGGGCTTGACCGTCGGCGGCGAGCAGTGCGTCGAGGTGCTGCACCTGGTCGGGAGTGCGCGGGTAGCCGTCGAGGAGGAAGCCGTGCGCCGCATCCGCCGAACGCAGCCGGTCTTCGACCAGAGCGTTGGTCAGCGTGTCTGGCACGTAGTCTCCGGCGTCGACGATCG
>JAXDJH010000022.1:0-201720 GCA_034663635.1 Actinomycetota bacterium
ATGCACGTGCTGGTCGAGTCCGGAGCAGATGCGAAGGCGGCACTCGAGAAGGTCGGGATCGAAGTCACCGGCATCCTCGATGTCGCGCTCCATCGGATCGACGACACACCTGGGTCCTTGCTCGAGCTCTACGGCGGCTACGCGGACAAACAGGACAACGTCGAAGTGCTCTATATGGCGGGCGACTCGCAGTGGATCATCGGCTCAGAGACGATGCGTCTAGACACACCTGGGCGCCGGGTGGGGGATTCCTAGCGGGTTCCCATCACCTCGACTATGTGGTTCCACGTACCTCGGTTCTGCCAGTCGATGTCCGGCACCTCCGCACCACCGATCGCTGAGAAATGGATCTTCTCGATCGGGGCCGTCCATGAGGCGACGTCGCCGGTCCCCATCTCTTCGGTAGCGCTCTTGATCGCTTGGGAGAACGATTTGCGCACCTGGAACGCGCAGGACTCCTTCTTCGAGGTCTTTATGTCGTCGCAGTAATCCATCGCGAGCTTGTCCCGAGTGGACTTGCGCAAGAGATTCCAGATGTAGTTCGAGTAGTCCGAGTAATACGACGACCCGCCCTCGCTTGCGATGTCCGAGATCGGCACGCTCACCAGGTCGTAGTTCCCTCCAAGCTCGTCTCCGAACACGCGGCGCGCGAGGGTGTCGAACCAAAGGTCGAATGCAACAACGCCCGGCCCGAAGTCCTGCAGCCCGTCATCATCGAGGTCGATGCGGTGGGAGCCTGCGTCGATCCAATCGGCTACCGCCGCGCGAGCATCGCTCGAGGTTCCGGAGACGTCACCTAGAGCGCCGAGCATCTGGTTGCCAACTCTGAACGCCCTGCCGTCGACCGTGGCGGCCGTGCGGATCACATCGACGACGTCGGAAAGTGACGCGGTGTTAGATCCCTCCAACAGTTTGGACATCTGATCCTGCAGGATCCATGAACGGTGGGTTGCCCCCCACCCACTGGAATCGCCGCCCCGCCACCCGACGGATGGCTTGTTGTTCCAGTTCGCGATCCAACCCTGAGCCGGGTTGATCATCCTCGGGAGCTGATCGGCAGGGAAGTATCCCTTCCAATCCCATTGGCCGGTGCCCCACACGGGGAGGTTCCCATCCACTCCCTTTGCGCGAAGTGGGTACTTGCCTGCGTGGAAGTAGCCGATCTGGTCGTTGTTGGCGAAGACCGAGTTGAAACTCATCGTGGCGTCTTCCATCGTCGCGATGAAATCCTCGGCAGTGGACATCGAGTTCAGGTTCATCCGGCTGAAGGCGACAACCGAATCGGCCTCGTGCATCCAATACGCCTTCTGTTGAACTACCGCGACCGGCTTCCCGTCGACGGTCGTTCTCGCTCTTACCGGCCCGTGAACCGACCGTTGGACTACGAGGCTGTGCTCTTCGAGCGTCCCGATCGCCGATTTGACGAAGATCGTCTCCGTTCTCTCGGTCATAGCTCGGCAGCGTCCCTTGTACATGTAGTGGTCCGCGTCAAGGGCGGGCTTTCCTCCGCCCGGCTTGCAAAGCTGTTCCATCCAGGTGTCCACGTTGTCCGAGACGCCTGTGGTCAACGACCACGCGTAATCGATCCCGCGGCCGAGTGGCACTAGAAGCGAAACACCGGGGACCGCAGGGCCGCTGAAATCCAGTGTCGGGGAGTGAACGTCGATCTCCATGAAGAACTGCGGGATGTTGTAGCCGACCTGAGGTCCGCCATATTCAAGGGTTTTGCCGGTGGTCGAGTGGTCGGGAGCGACCGCAAGGAAGCTCGACTGCTGCTCGGGTCGATAACCCAGGACCCGTTGAGTCTCCTTTGTGACTTGCCGCTCTCCGTAGACCTTCCTGAGAAGCTTCTTGGGGTCGTCGGGGAGAGCCAGAGCTGCCTCGTTCACGGATCCAACCGACTGCGACGGGTACTTTCCTTCGGCCGATGGGATCGTCGTGTAGGTGTTGGGATCCATCGGGATCAAGAAGTCTTTGAGAGCGTCGAGGGCCGGGCCCGAGGTAGAGCTGGGGGAGGGTGCGGGACCCCCGCCGCCCCCGCCGGTGGCTGAGTGCGCTCTCTTGCCATCGCGACCGAACGAACGGGATGCCGAGCTCTCACTCTTGCCTAACTGGTCCAAGAGCGCGGCATGGAAAAGCTCCGAGCCACCGGTGTCCCCGAAGTCTCGCAATTGAAAGACTGCCAGCGCTGCGACATCGCGCGGCGCCCAATCGGTTATGGCCGCGCCCTGATACTCGGCGGGAACCAGAGTCGAGTCGGCCTTCACTTCCGCGATCCGAGCGTTCACGCCCGCGACGTAAGCGGCAACACCATCCTCGACGCGCTGGCCGTCCGCTGCGAACTGGTCGGAGAGACCCCCGAGCATCTCGTCGAGCTCGGCATCCGTGTAACCGTCTCGACGCGTGATCTCGTCGTTATGAAAGTAAGCGTCGTTGGTGCCGGGGCCCAACAGAGAAGCCAGCTCGCCGTTGGCGGCGTGGCGGAAGAGGTCCATCTCCCAGAGTCGATCTTCGGCTGCTACGTACCCCGTTGCATAGAAGGCTGCATCGTCCGTCTCGCCGTAGATGTGAGGCACTCCGAAGTTGTCTCTATAGACCGTCACATCAGCGCGCGGCTTGTACTCGCGTTCGATGGTGGCTCCAGGTCCGAACTGGAACGACTTGAAATGGTCGTCTAGTTCATCCTCGGTCACGTCGTCGTCTTCGATCAATCCTGCGTACATGTCGAGCTGATCGACGCTGTGTGGTTGGTGGGTTCCACCGAGGACATCTCCGAGACTCACGAACCCGTTCTGTCCGGCAGGTAGGACGCTGAACGCTCTTAGCGGATCGGGCACGGGCGGGGGAGCGGATTGAGCCGGGGTGGCCAACGCGAGCAAGATCAGAAGCGAAGAAGCAACGCACATGACTTTGGTTTTCATGTGGTCCATCCAATCCTCAAGCGGAGGAGCTGGATAGATAGCAAACCGCTAAATATCGGGCTTTTCTTCGAGCAGGCCGTTCAACAGTTCCGGAAGGCCGGATATCTCGCTCTTGTGGACAAAGACGTCGGCCCAGTCGGGCGGCTCCGTTACCGTCGCCGAGATCACGATGACCTTCGTCTTCGGCCTGATCTCGCGGATGTGCTCGAGCGCGTCCTGACCGGTGAGGTAGGGCATCTGCACATCCAGGGTGAGGACGTCGGGATTCAGTCGGAATGCCTCCGCCACTCCGGCGGCGCCGTTCGCGGCCTCTCCCACGACCTGATAGCCGCCGCGTTCGAGGTGCATGCGTAAGAGCGTCCGGAAGTCCTCGTCGTCATCGACGAGCAGGACGGTGCGAGGAGGCATCTGGTCCTTCCCTACGTCGTAAGTAAAGGATGACGGCTTGGTTTGGTGAGGGATATCCCCCTTTAGGACTGATTCGTTTGACAGGGCCGCAGGGATTTAAGGATTCAGCGAATAACCGCTATCGGAGCTCCGGCGAGCACGGACTGACCCGGCTCAACCTTCAGATCCTCGACGACCCCGTCCTTGTGGGCCAAGATCGAGTTCTCCATCTTCATCGCCTCGAGCACACAAACGACATCGCCCGCTTTGACGTCTTGTCCCGATTCGACCAGCACCTTGACGATCGTCCCTTGCATCGGGGCGACGAGCTCTTCGGCCCCCCCGCCGCCGATGCCGGCGGCTTTCTCAGGTGGTTTGGGTTTGCGGGGGAGCACAGTCGACTCGAGCTCCTCGCGCACCTTGACGGCGAACCTTTTTCCGTCGAGCTCGACGTCGAACGTTCGGTGCGAGATCGCCGGCTCACCGGGCTTGGGTTTCGGTTCCGCGACCTCGGCGAGCACAGAGAGATCCATGTCTCGCTCCACCGTGCCCGTGTGATAGTCGCCGGACACGAACTTCTCATCCGCCAGCATCAGCTGGTGGAAGGGGATGGTCGTCTTGATCCCCTCGATCTCGTATTCGCTCAGAGCGCGAAGCATGCGCCTGCGAGCCTCGTCGCGCGTTGCTCCATAAGTGATTAGCTTCGCGACTAGTGGGTCGTAAGCCTGAGGGATCTCCGCGTTGCGTTCCGTACCGGAGTCAACCCGGACGCCCGGCCCCGCGGGCTCTCTGTACTCGCCTATCCGGCCCGGTGCCGGCATGAACTTCTTGGCGGGGTTCTCCGCATTGATACGGCACTCGATCGCGTGCCCTCGCAACTCCACATCGTCTTGTCCGAACCCGAGCGGTTCGTTCGCGGCGACCAGCAACTGAGCCCTCACGAGATCGATCCCCGTCACGAGCTCGGTCACTGGATGCTCGACCTGAAGTCTTGTGTTCATCTCGAGGAAATAGAAAGTCTTGCCGTCGGAATCGAGAAGGAACTCGCAAGTTCCCGCGTTGCGATAGCCGACCTGCTTGGAGACTCGGGCAGCGGCCTCCATGATCGCCTCGCGCACGTTCGGATCGAGTGCGGGTGAGGGAGATTCCTCGACGAGTTTCTGGTGCCGCCGCTGGAGCGAACAGTCGCGCTCGGGGAACGAGATGATCGCCCCAGACGCGTCGCCCATGACCTGGATCTCGATGTGTCGGGGGCGTTCCAGGTAACGCTCGAGATAGACGTCGTCCGATGAGAAGTAAGCCTGGGCTTCGCGCGCTGCTCCCGCGAGCGCATCCTCGATCTCGGATTCATCCTTAACGACGCGGAAGCCCTTGCCGCCTCCGCCCGCCGACGCCTTGATGGCGAGCGGCAGTCCGTTCTCGGCAACGAAAGCCTTGACCTCCTCGGCCGAAGTAACAGGTTCCTTCGTCCCGGGAACCGTTGCGACGCCGGCATCGGATGCGGCCCGGCGCGCCGCGGTCTTGTCACCCATCCCATCGATCACTTCGGGCGAAGGACCTACCCAAACGAGCCCGGCGTCGATGACCGCCTGAGCGAAAGCAGCGTTCTCGGCCAGGAACCCATATCCGGGGTGGACGGCCTCCGCACCGGACCGCTTCGCCGCGGCCAGGATGTTGTCGATCCGCAGATATGACTCGGATGCCGGGCCGGGCCCCACGTTGTAGGCCTCGTCGGCCATCCGGGTGTGGCTGGCGTCCGCGTCCAGGTCGGAGAAGACCGCCACCGAAGAGATGTCCATATCGCGGCAGGCTCGGATCACCCTTATGGCGATCTCGCCGCGATTGGCAATCAGGAGCTTCTTGAACATGGGGTCCGTATCCTAGTGGCGTGCTTCAACCGGTCCCGGAACAGTCGTATCCCACCTTCGAGGGCGTCAAACGCGCTCGCGACCGCATAGCCCCGCACCTCTCGCCGGCGCCGCTCCGTTCCTATCCATCGCTGTCCGAGCTTGTGGGGGCCGAGATCTCGGTCAAGCACGAGAACATGCTTCCTACCGGAGCCTTCAAGGTGCGCGGCGGCATCAATCTGATGAGCGCGGAGGCGGACTCGGTCCGCGACGCCGGCGTGATCGCCGCATCCACCGGAAATCATGGACAGTCCGTCGCCTACGCGGCGCGGAGGTTCGGCGTGGAGGCTCACATCTGTGTGCCCGAGACCGCGAACCCCGTGAAGGTTCGCGCTATGCGCGACTTAGGCGCTGAAGTCATCTTCCACGGACGCGACTTCGACGACGCGCGCGAACACTGTCAGAAGGTTGCCGTCGACAACGGCTATCGCTACATCCACTCAGGCAACGAGCGTCTGTTGATCGAGGGCGTCGGGACGCACACGCTTGAGATCCTCGAGGACCAACCGGACACCGACGTGATCCTCGTACCGATCGGTGGCGGCAGTGGTGCAGCGGGCGCGTGCATCACCGCCAAGGCTCTCTACCCTTCGGTGCGCGTCATTGGCGTTCAGTCCAGCGCCGCGCCCGCGGCCTATCTCTCATGGAAGAGCCGCGAACTCATCTCCGACGAGATGAACACTAGGGCGGAGGGTCTGGCGACCCGCGTTCCGTTCGAGTTGCCGCAAGCGATCATGTGGGAGTTGCTCGACGACTTCGTCCTCGTGTCCGACGAGGATCTCGACAGGGCGACCATGACGATGATCGAGCACACGCGCACGCTGGTCGAGGCAGCAGGCGCGGCGGCCCTCGCGGGAGCGCTCGCGTCCAAGGATGAACTCCGGGACAAGCGCATCGTTCTAATCTGCAGCGGCGCGAACATCACGCCCGATCAACTCCGCCAAGTCCTGAGCGCGTGAGCGGCGATCTAACCCAGACATCGATCGCCGACGCGCTTACCGGGCGATTCGGCTCACCGCTGCGCTTCCACGAGTCGATCGGTTCGACCAACTCCGACGCGCTGGCATGGGCGGTCGAAGGTGCCCCCGAGGGTGCGCTGGTGGTGGCCGAACATCAAACGAACGGACGCGGACGTTGGGGACGCTCTTGGGTGTCCGAGCCGGGGCACTTGCTCCAGTTCTCCTTAGTGCTGCGACCGAAGTTCTCCCTCGACAAGATGGGACTACTGACGACGGCAGTTGGGCTCGCGACTGCGGAAGGCGTCGAGGACTCGGCTGGGATCAAAACCGGCATCAAGTGGCCCAACGACGTGATGGTCGTGGAGCGCAAGCTCTCGGGAGTCCTGGTGGAAACGCGGATGCTCGACGAGTCCGTCGACGCGGCGATCGTCGGGGTCGGCATCAACGTGGGGTGGACGGAATCCGATGTCCCCGCCAACATCTCCGAGCGAGCGACGAGCATCGCCATCTGGGCCGAGGAGCCCGTCCCTAGACCGGCCCTTCTTGCTGCGGTTCTGCTGAGGCTCGAGACCTATTACGACGAACTTGCCGCAGGCAGGGTCGAGCCCATCCTGGACGGGGCGGCGGATCGGTCGGTCGTACTCGGTCGAGAGGTTGTCGCGCGCTTCATCGACGGCAGTTTCTTGATAGGTCGAGCCCTTTCGCTCACGACGACAGGTGCACTCGAGATCGAGGTCGAGGGGGAGAGCCGCACCCTGAACGTGGGGGAGATAGAGCAGCTTCGCTGAGCTGCACTCAGAGCTGGAAGGGCCGCCCATTAGGATTGCCGGCGTGGGTGAAGAGGGGCATCGCACTCAGGATCTGGCCGAGATAGCCGAGCGCGCCCGCGCGGGCGGCGCCCAGAAGTACCACGACAAGCTCGCCGAGCAAGGAAAGCTGTTCGTTCGCGACCGACTCGCCCTCCTCCTGGACTCCGCCGAGGACTTCGTCGAGGACGGGCTCCTTGTGAATGCTCTGGCCGGCGATCTGCCGGCCGATGGCGTCGTGACGGGAGTGGGCAAGGTCGAGGGCCGCCCGGTCGCCGTGATGGCGAACGACCCAACCGTGAAGGCGGGATCGTGGGGGGCGCGAACCGTTGAGAAAATCATCCGGATCATCGAGCTTGCGCGGAAGCACGAACATCCACTCGTGTACCTCGTGGACTCCGCCGGGGCGCGCATCACCGATCAGGTGGATCTCTTCCCCGGCCGGCGAGGAGCGGGAAAGATCTTCTACAACCAGGTTCAGGCCTCTGGCCGGATACCTCAGATCTGCTGCTTGTTCGGGCCGTCCGCCGCGGGAGGCGCTTACATCCCCGCGTTCTGTGACGTCGTGTTCATGGTCGACGGCAACGCATCCATGTACCTGGGCTCGCCGAGGATGGCGGAAGAGGTGATCGGGGAGAAGGTCACGCTCGAAGAGATGGGCGGAGCGCGGATGCACACGGAGGTCTCCGGATGCGGGGATCTACTCGTTGCCGACGACAAGTCCGCCATCGAGGCGGCCAAGGGCTACCTCGCCTACTTCGGACAGAGCTTCAGGGATCACCCGCCACGCATCGAAGGCAGACGTCCGGCCTTCCGAGGGTCGTTGGCGCAGATCGTCCCGAACGACGAGAGCCGCGCCTTCGACATGTATTCGTTCATCGCGGGTCTCGTCGACGAAGCCACGTTCTTCGAGATCAAGCCGGCCTTCGCTCCCGAGCTGATAACCGGCCTTGGGCGAATGGATGGTCGCGCGGTCGGGATCGTCGCGAACCAGCCTGCGCAGAAGGGGGGCGTGCTCTTTGTCGACTCCGCGGACAAGGCCGCACGTTTCATCTGGCTCTGTGACGCGTTCAACATCCCTCTGGTGTTTCTGTCGGATGTTCCCGGTTTCATGATCGGAACGCAGGTCGAGCGCCAGGGGATCATTCGGCACGGAGCCAAGATGATCACGGCGGTGTCCGAAGCCACGGTTCCGAAATTCTGCGTTGTGGTCCGTAAGGCCTACGGCGCGGGTTTGTATGCCATGGCCGGCCCGGGCTTCGAGCCCGACGCCACCATCGCTCTGCCTACCGCGCGGATCGCAGTGATGGGTCCCGAGCCGGCCGTGAACGCGGTGTTCTTCAACAAGATCCAAGCGATCGAGGATCCGGACGAGAGGGCCGCATACGTCGCCGAACGTCGATCGGAGTACGAGAAGGACATCGACATCGTCCATCTCGCGGCCGAGAACGTCGTCGATGCTGTGATCTCACCAGACGACCTGAGAGATGAGTTGATCGGACGGATCGACGCGGCGGCACGTAAGGATCGGCACTTCTCGGATCGTCGCCACGGCGTACCGCCCGTTTGATGCAACTGCCAAGTGGTCTCGTTTCCCTGACGGTCGAGGACCGGATCGCGACCGTGCGCCTGAACCGGCCGGAATCTCTCAACGCCATCTCCAGCGCGCTAGCTGAAGAGCTTGCCGAAGTGATGTGGGAGGTCCGCCACGATCCCAACGTCTGGGTAGTCGTGCTCGCGGCAGCGGGTGAAAAGGCGTTCTGCGTAGGCGCCGATCTCAAGGAACGTGCATCCTTCGGCATCTACGACTTCTATAGGAACCGCGAACAGATGAGGTTGATGTTCTCGTCGATCCGGCGGATCTCGCAGCCGATCGTCGCGTCGGTTTTTGGATTCGCTCTCGGAGGAGGCTTTGAACTCGCGTTGTCTTGCGACCTCATCGTCGCTGCCGACGATGCGACTTTTGGCCTCCCCGAGGTGAGCGTGGGCTTGCTCCCGGCCGGCGGAGGTACGCAGCTCCTCACCCGCAAGATCGGCGTAGCTCGGACGAAAGACATGATCCTCAGGGCCCGCCGTATCAGCGCTCTCGAGGCACAAGAGATGGGATTGCTGTCGGACCTCACAACTCGCGACGGCCTCGAGGCGCGAACGTTGGAGGTGGCGCGGGAGATCTGCCGCGTGTCTCCCGTCGCGGCAAGGGAATCCAAGGAAGCGATCGATGCTGCACTTGGCACGCCGCTGGAACAGGGCATGGAGATCGAACAGATGGCGTGGCGCCGGGTCATCTCGAGCGACGATCGAGCCGAGGGGATCTCGGCCTTCAATGAGAAGAGGGACCCCAACTGGACCAACCGTTAGGCCCCAAAGGCACTCGGGTCGTCCGTATCCGAGAGGTAGGCCCACGCGACGGGATCCAGAGCGAAAAGGCCGATATCCCCACGCCGCAAAAGATCAGGCTGATCGACGCGCTCAGCGCCACGGGACTGAAGTACATCGAGGCCGTCTCGTTCGTGTCGCCCAAGGCGGTACCTCAGATGGCCGATGCCCGAGATGTATGGAAGGGCATCAGTCGCCGGGCGAACGTCTTCTACTCGGCTCTCGTGCCCAACCGGAAGGGCGCCGAGACCGCGGCCGAGGTCGGCGTCGACGGGATGCAGGTCTTCATCGCCGCGTCGGATTCGTACAACTTGCGCAACGTCCGAAAGACGACGAAGGATTCGATTGCCGACGTTCGCGACGTGGTCGAGATCGGCACCGAGGCACACATCCCGGTGGAGGGAACCATCTCGACGGCTTTCGGGTGCCCTTATGAAGGCGAAGTGCCGGTGTCGCGGGTCGTGGATGTCTCGCGCTGGCTGCTCGACGAGGGGATCACGGCCATCTCTTACGGGGACACGACGGGTATGGGCACCCCGCGCCGAGTGCGCGAGGTCGTCGAGGCCCTTCACGACAAGTTGCCGGACATCACTTTGAACATGCACTTCCATGACACAAGGGGGACGGGTCTAGCCAACGTCCTGGCCGCCCTCGACTTAGGCGTGGAGTACTTCGATTCCTCGATCGGCGGGATGGGCGGGAGTCCATTCGCGGAGGGAGCGACCGGCAACATCGCGACGGAGGATCTCGTTCACATGCTCATGGACATGGACTGCGACACGGGCGTCGATCTCGGCAAACTCATAGACGCGGCTCGACTCGCTCAATCTCTCGTGCGCGGGGAGTTGCCCGGCAAGCTCATGAAGGCGGGCCCTCGATGGGAGACGGCGGGGCCAGTGACCAGCGTAGAGACTTAGGTCATGTTCTCGAAGATCCTTGTCGCCAATCGTGGTGAAATCTCGGTTCGCATCGCGCGAACTTGTCGCGAGCGTTCGGTCGCGATGGTTGCCGTGTACTCGGATGTGGATGCGAAAGCGCGTCACGTGCAGGTCGCGCACGAGTCGGTTCACCTCCCGGGGGTCGCTCCGACCGATACGTATCTAAATGTCGAGGCGATCCTCGAAGCTGCATCCAGGACGGGGGCCGAGGCGATCCACCCGGGTTACGGCTTCCTCTCCGAGAATGCGGACTTTGCAGAGGCTGTGACGAACGCGGGCCTCGTGTGGATAGGGCCGCCGCCGGAGGCGACTCGCGCCGTGGGCGACAAGATCCGAGCGCGGAGATTGGCCGAGAGCGCCGGTGTTCCGGTGGTTCCCGGCACCCTTGAGCCACTTGCCTCGGCCGCGCAAGCGATGGAACTGGGCGAGCAACACGGTTTTCCGATCGCGATCAAGGCATCGGGCGGGGGTGGCGGTCGGGGGTTGAAGGTGGCGCGCTCCCCGGCCGAGGTCGAGAACGCGTTCGACTCGGCCAGACGAGAGGCGGAGGCATATTTCTCGTCCAGCGAGGTTTACGTCGAGCGCTACATCGAGAGCCCGAAACATCTCGAGGTTCAGATCCTGGCGCCCGCCGCCGGCGAGGCGCTGTGGCTCGGGGTGAGGGACTGTTCGCTTCAACGTCGCCATCAGAAACTGATCGAAGAAACCCCACCCCCGCTCTTCGCAGATCGGGCAGCCGACATGGGTGCCGCGGCCGTCGCTCTTGCGAATGCGTGTGGATACGTCAACGCCGGGACCGTCGAGATGCTCGTGGACGCAAGCGGTGAGTTCTTCTTCTTGGAAGTCAACGCTCGGTTGCAGGTGGAGCACACGGTCACGGAGGAGGTCCTTGGACTCGATCTCGTGGCGTGTCAGCTTCAGATCGCATCGGGTGACCCCACCGGCTTGACGCAGGAGGGGATCGCCGGCCACTTCCGCGGTCACGCCATCGAGTGTCGGATAAACGCGGAGGACCCACGGCGGGACTTCGCTCCCACCCCCGGGGCCATCGAGCGCTACATCGAGCCAGATGGGCTGGGCGTTCGCGTCGATTCGGGCTATCTGGAGGGCGACGAGGTCCCTGCGGCCTACGACTCCTTGGTCGCGAAGCTGATCACCTGGGGCAACGATCGCGAGGAGGCGCGCGTGCGCATGTTGCGCGCCCTAGACGAGTTCACGGTCGAAGGCATCGCAACGACTATCCCTGCACATGTCGCCTTGCTCAACGAAAGGTCTTTCGTCGAAGGCACGCACACGACTCGAACGGTCGAGGAGAGCACGGCTCTCGACCAACTTGCCGCTGAAGAACCCGCCGGGGCGGCCGAATCCAACGTCTTGATGGTCGGGTCCCGCTCGGTGCGATTGTGGAGCCCTGCGATGGCGGCCTCCGCTACGGCGGCCGTGCACGGCGCGGGAGCCGACGGCGAGATGGTGGCTCCCATGGCCGGAACGATCATCAAGGTCTCCGTCGAGGAGGGCGATGCCGTGGAGGCGGGGGCGACGATCATCGTTCTCGAAGCGATGAAGATGGAAACCGCGATAGTCGCCGCTCAGAGCGGCACGGTTGCGGAGATACGCGTGGTGCCCGGAGAGACGGTCGCCGCGGGGCAGGTTCTAGCGATCGTCGGATGAGCCTCGGCACCGCGCTCGGGGCGCTGCTTCAATTCGCCGCTATCGCCGTGGTTGGTTGGGTGGTGGGCAACTACGCGCTCGATCGCATCCTGGCGGGGCGGGTCGACGACGGTGACATCGAATGGCCCGAACGCGCTTTGGCGGCTGCGATGGGATTCATCGCGTTCTCGATCCTTCTTATGGTCGGTCACATCGTGACCGGAGGAGCCGTTTTCGGAACCCGATTGATGGTGCCGCTGCTCACCCTTGGAGCGATCTGGAGATGCGCACCTCGAGTGAGGGGGCCGCGCGACGTCCCATGGCGCGCGGTGATCGCTGCCGTCGTGCTCCTTGGAGCGATCTACATCGGGCCCGCGATCGTCGGAGGGTCGAGCGTTCGGACCGGGGACCCTCCCTGGCATCTCGGATGGACGCAGCAGCTCCTTGCCGGCGAACCCGTGCCCACTGGACCAGCTCCTGCCTTGGGGCGCAACGCTTATCCCTGGGCATCGCACGCGGTGCTTGCCACGATGGTGCGCTTGGTGCCGGGGTCCACGCCCATCGTTGCTCTGGAGGCGCTCCACCTATTGCTCATGTTGACCATCCCACTTGCCGCAGCGTGTCTCGCTCGACTCGTGAAACGCAACGCAGGGTGGACGGCGGCTGCGGCGTGTGGACTCGTGGGGGGTTTCGGATGGCTCGTCGCGCGCGGCCCCGACTTCGTGGCTAGTCCAAGCGATGCGCGCTACGGCGCAGATCTCGTCGTCGCGTCTCCGAACTCCGTTTACGAACTTTTCCCTCCCGCGTTGCCGCGCGAGTTGGCTCTTGTCGTGCTGGGTGCGGCGGGCTGGCTCCTTGTTCGTTCGCTCAGTGACCAGTCGAGACGGACGGCCATCGGAGCCGGCGCCGCGGTCGGTTGTGTCGGGCTGACGAGTGTGCCGT
This sequence comes from Actinomycetota bacterium, assembly GCA_034663635.1. Taxonomy (GTDB): domain Bacteria; phylum Actinomycetota; class CADDZG01; order CADDZG01; family WHSQ01; genus JAXDJH01. The sequence goes on from JAXDJH010000022.1 coordinate 12,887, forward strand.
TGTTCGTCAGCGCCGTCGTCTGGGTCATCGCTGCGCTCCCTCTCGTCCGCGGCATGCGGCGGACCCGCTGGCTCGCCGCGGTAACCGCTCCTGCACTGGTTGTGTTCGCTCTATGGGCCGGCCCGGTGGTGTCTGACTACGTCCGGTTCGGAGGTTTCGTGAATATCACTCCGCGACTCGGGATCGAATGGCCCCTGCCGGTGGCTCTTGCTTCCTGGGGTTTGTTGTTGCCGGCGGCTTTGATCGGGATATGGCTCACCTGGAAAAGTCGGGAGGGACGTCCACTTCTTGCGTTCGTCCTCGGAACCTCGCTCTTGCTCGGTCTCGCCGTTGCTCGAGGGAGATTCGGTTGGAGCCTCGACGGAAACGCGACTCTTTTGCACCAAGGAAGGGTGTGGCCCCCGGCGCATCTCCTCGGTGGCGGTCTCGCCGGGATCGCGCTCGCGTTTGGTTGGGACTGGCTGCGCCTGAAGGGCCAGCGTCTCTCTATCGCTACCGCTTCTGCACTCCTGATCGTCTCGGCGGCCTCTCCGGTGCTCGCGTCGGTGGAACTGACCGACATCATCGAACAACGCGCCTCCGGTTTTGAATACGCGCGGCCGGATCTGGGGCCCGGCTCTTTCGTTCGCCGAGCCGCGGCGTTGTTGGACCCAAGCGACGTCGTCCTCGTCGAGGACTCCGATGAGCTCGCGTTCTATCTATTTCAACTGTCGGGCGTCCGGATAGCGGAATTCGACGACCCGAGGCTAAAAGGCAACGATCTGAGGATCCGCTACACGGACCTTGCGAAGGCCTGGGACGAGCGGATGAGCAACATCGGATTCGAGCCGGACTTCATCGTGTTGCCCGCTCCAAACGGGCCGATACAGGACGCGATCGCGGCCGGCACTTTCGCCGGCCGCGAGTGGGTGATGTTGAAGCTGAGCGATTAGGACAGAAGCGCGCGGGCGATGACCATCCGCTGGATCTCGCTCGTGCCTTCGAAGATCGTGTAGATCTTCGAGTCCCGGTACCACTTCTCGACTGGGAAGTCCTTGATGTATCCGGCCCCCCCAAGGATCTGAACCGCTTTCTCGGTGACGCTCACTGCCGTTTCGCTGGCCATCAACTTGCTCATCGATCCTTCGGCTTTCGGGAACGGCTGTCCGTTCGCGGCGAGCCATGCGGCTTTGTAGACGAGGAGCCGAGATGCCTCGACCCCAACCGCCATGTCGGCGAGATGGTTCTGGATCGATTGGTGCTGACTGATGGGAACTCCGAAAGCCTCACGCTGCTTCGAGTAATCGGTGGCGAATTCGAGGGCGGCGCGGGCGATGCCAACCGCTTGGATCGCGACGGAGGGTCGAGTTACTTCGAAAGTGCGGAGAGCGGCAGACGAACGTCCGCTCGACTCGCCTTTGCGAGCCTTGTCGAGCTTCGCTTCGAGCTTGTCGATGCCGCCGAGCACTCGGTCGACGGGGATACGGCAGTTATCGAGCAGTACCTCGGACGTGTCGCTCGCGCGGATCCCGAGTTTCTTCTCCTTTTTACCCGGCGCTATGCCGGGGTCTTCCTTGCTGACGATGAAGCTCGCCTGGCCGCGATGGCCAAGCTCAGGGTCAACCGTCGCGACGACGACGTAAACATCGGCGTACTGACCGTTGGTGATGTAGGTCTTCTGACCGTTGAGCACCCACTCGTCGCCCTCTCGCTTGGCGCGGGTGCGGAGCGATCGAACGTCCGAGCCGGCTTGCGGTTCGGTGACGGCGAACGCACCGACTTTCGGATCCTCGGGAGTGCCGAACATCTTGGGGGCCCACTCGAAGAGCTGTTCCTGCGAACCAACCGCGGCGAGAGCGGACAGCGGCAGGCCCGTTCCAAAGATCGCGAGCCCGATGCCCGCGCATCCCCAGAACGTCTCCTCCATGATCAACGGCAAGGTCAGGCCCGTCGGGTCTTGCTGCGCCTGAAGATAGATATCGATCGAGTAGAGGCCTGCCTCGGCCGCCTTCTTGAGGACGGGCCAGGGGAATTCCTCGGACTCGTCGTATTCGGCCGCGACCGGCCGTATCTCTTTCTCTGCGAACTCGTGAGCCCATTTCTGAAGCTCGAGTTGCTCTTCGCTGAGTTGGAAATCCATCCAGATCCTCCTGCTCTAAACCGTCCCCCGCCCAAACCCGACCTGCCGACTGGAAACTTGACTCTGCGGTCAAGTTTATTCTGCGCAAGGATAGACCTTCACAAACCAGGAAGGACGGCCCATGGCCATCGATGACGAGCTTCAGAAACCAGAGGCGATCTCATACGAGAAGCTCTACCGGCGCTGGGAGCAGAACCCCTGGAGCGCCACCGGGATCGACTTCACGGTCGACAAGGAGCACTGGGAGACCAGGCTCACCGAGCGGCAGCGGGAGTCTGCCCTGTGGAACTACGCGATGTTCCTCGTCGGCGAGGAGGCGGTCGCCCGGACGTTGACGCCCGTCCTCGACGCGGCCCCCGACTACCCCCAACAGATTTTCCTCACGACGCAGGTCGTGGACGAGGCGCGCCACCACGTCTTCTTTGACCGCTTCATGCGCGAGGTCGCGAATCTCGGGCACGACACGAAGTCGACCCTCAACTCGATGCAGCCTTACTTGACGTGGGGTTTCAATCAAGTCTTCGGGGAACTCGACCGCGTCACCGACGCGCTCCGGAAGAAGCCGAAGGATCGAGCTCTCCTCGGACAGTCCGTGGCGCTGTATCACGTGATAGTCGAGGGCGTTCTCGCTATCCCCGGACAGCACTTCATCCAGCGCTACGTCGAGAAGCTCGACATCCTTCCCGGATTCAGGGAGGGCATCACTCACGTCTCGAGGGACGAGTCGCGCCACGTCGCCTTCGGCATCAAGTTCTTGGGCGAGCTCGTCCGATCATCAGACGATGTTCGGTCGGCGGTGATCGAGGAGTGGAACCGCGTTCTTCCGTTCACGATCGGCGTTTTCGTGCCACCGAACCGCGACCCTTCCTACGCCGAGTGCTTCGACTTCACGCTCGAGGAGATCTACGCGTTCGGGCTTCGTTCCTTCGACACGAAGCTGCGTCGCCTAGGGATCGAGCCCGACGAGGTGCCGCTCTTGAAGCGTCAGAACCAGTCGGAGTCGTACGAAGAGCGGGCGCGCCGGGCTTGGGTCCTTATCAACGACGGGATCATGGGCGACGATCGCCGTGAGCCGGTTGTCTCTGAAGAAGCGTTCGAGATCCTCTTCGACGGGATGACTCTGGCGTTGGACCTCGACGTCGCTCGTTCACTCGGGGGAGCGATCGAGTGGGAATTCACCGATGCTCAGCCGTGGCACATCATCGTGACGAACGGTCACGCGGAGGCGAAGCCGGGGAAGGCAGGCGAGGGGGCCGCGCTTCGGCTCGAGTCCTCCGCTGCGGATTGGGCCAAGATCGCGGCCGGCCGGGTCGACCCGCGTTGGGCCCTGTTGAAGCGCAGACTGAGGGTCCACGGAAGCCTGGCGGCGAAAGCGAAACTCCCGAAACTATTCCGCTAGAGGTTCAAGGGAAGCGCACCCATTCGAAGTGCATCCCGTCGGGGACCAACCAGCGGCCTCCCCAAGTGAAGCCGTGGTCTTCCATGATCTCGACCAGCCGGCGATCCTGATCGGGTCTGGTTCCGAACGCGTTCTCCGCAACGTTGATGTCGATGCCGATGCCCCACGAGTGGTGCGAGAGCCGGCCCGCGGGGTTGCGGTCGATGAAACGGGGGCCGAAGCAGCCGCCGAACTGACTCGGATTGATGAGGAAGCCGAGACCGCGTCGTTGCACTTCCTCCAAGGCATCTCGCAACTGCGGAATCATCACGCGGTGGCAAAGAACTTCGTCCAGGATCGGTACTTTCGCGTGAACGATGTTGCGAGCGGTCCAATCCTGTTCGATCGCCAGCGTTCCGTCGCCGAGCGAGCGAGCCTGATATTCGCCGAACGTCCTCTTGATCAAGAGCTGCGGCAAAACGGCGTCGCCATAGCGGAGGTAAGGGGTCTCGCCTTTGGCGCGCACGCGGAAACGCTGACCCGGCTCAACTATGGCCGAGAGCTTGCGTTCCACCGCTATCCGGTCCGATCGATGGCGGAGGTGCATCAACACGAAGTGATCGACCCGTTGCCACGACGCGGGAACGGGAGCCGCCATAAGCAGCTCGTAGCCGCTCGTGCTGGTGTCGCTCACCACGCCGGTCACATCGATATCGCGTTCGCGCAGTACGAGAGTCGACCCGGCTCCGCTTCCTCGGATGGTCGTCTCGGTTGCCGCCATCAAGGCTTGCCCGGGCTTGAGCGATAGGACGGCTTCACGCTCGGTCGCCGGAACGAACGGCGCGTAATCGACCGGGTCGATGACTGCCGACTCGATGGGCGTGGCGAGATCGCCTCGGCTCTCGTCGCGTCTCGTCCCTTGGGGGCCGATCGTCGTCTGCAACCAGTCGAGGCCCGCGCTGACGGTGGTCGCATCGACGACTTGTGGCATGGATTCGAGGACCTGCTCCGTTTCGAGGGGGAGACCCCCGGTGGACCATGCGAGCAACAACTTGGAGCCCGCATGAACCGCCTGGGTCTTGACCGTGGGGGGAGGCGTGTGGGCCGGCGCCGGCACCGCTGCGCGACCGGCTCCATCGGCCGGCCTGACGGCTTCGGCGACTCCGAGCACTAGGACGCCGGCAACCACCGCGCCGACGAATGCCGCGGCGAGGTGGCCGAACCATCGCCGGCTCACCGCATGCTCCGAGCGATCTTCACGACCGTCCACCAGTCGAACGATGGAGCGGTTATGGAGCGGTAAACGCCGCCATCGATCCATTCGAGTTGGCCCCGCTCCTCGGACCAGCGAGCTATGGCCGAGCCGATCCTCACTCCGAAGAGGTCTTCGGAAGACGGAGGTAGGGCGGTCAGCGAGGGCGATTGATCGATCTGGATGCCCGCTCCTCCGAGATCGGATTCGGGCAGTGAGAATCGTTCGATCGAAGCGCGTTGTCGCCCCGTTCTCAGGAACGACCCGGTCTGCCGGTAACCGGCGGGCAGATAGGTGGGCCGCTTCGCGAAATCGATGAAGGTCTTCGTTCCGGCGGCCAGGCGTCGAAGCGTTCCACCCTCGACCGCGATCTCGTCGTCTACCTTCCCTTCTAGGGGCAAGGACGAGCCGACACGGAGGAGTTCGTCGCGTGGCAGGTTGGATTCGAGATGGAAGTCAAGGCCGGCACCGTCGACGTCGAGCCTGCGTTCCAACTCGCCGTCGGCCGGCTGATATAGAGCTCGCCCTCCATTCGCGAGGGCAACGACCTCGGCCTCCAACTGCGTCGCCAGGTCGGTCGGCATCGAGTCTCCGACCATCACTTTCAGCCACGTCATCCCGCTCGCGTAGCTGAGGATCGTCGGTCCACCCTTGATGACGCCGGACCGGAAGGGCTTCAGGCCGGCCACGTATCTCGGGTGCAGGTCGATGTAGCCGTAGCCCACGTCTCGTTGCACGAAGCCTCCGTCCGTGACGACCCCTTTGTGTGGCGTTTCGAACAATGCTTGTGACAGGGAATCGGGTTCTTCGACCGATGTCGCCGTTACTTCAAGCACCGTCCCGGTCCCGTCGCTCACTTCGAAGCGAAGCGGAAACCAGGTCTCGGAATCCAGCCAGATGTCGACGGAATCGAGAGGGGCGATCGGAGCCCACGAGCCTCCCGCTTGGAGCGCGTCGACCAAAGGATGAGCTTCCCTGTACGTGAGTCGGACACGTTGGGCCGCCCTTCCGTCGATCGTCGCTGTGCCGATCGGTTGAAGTCCCTCAGACCGCGCGACGGACTCGAGTGGAACGACGATGTCCGTAGGCGCGTCGCTGGTGCCGTCGAACGGCTGTCGATGGACCACGGAACGCTGTTCGACTCCCGATCCGGCTGCACATTCCGGCAGTGCCTCGGTAGGACATGCGTAAGGCTCGCGGATCCAGTAAGCCCTCGGGCCCGACACGAGGTCGACGTCGTTGCGCGGCCAGACTCGCGACGGGTACTCAGTCAAGTCGCGTACCTGAAGCCGGAAGCTCTCCGGGGCTTGATACCAAACCTCCGCGGCGAACGTCCGGAGCGGCACGTTGTCGTGCCACCCGCGTTCGGTAATCGAGTATCGAGCGTGATAGTCGGTCAGTGATCGAGCTGCCGAAGTGACAGCCCGCTCTATCTCGCTCGCCTTTGCCGTTCCCGATGGCGCGCGGTCGAGCGGCAGCACGGATGCGACAAGTAGGAGAGCGGTCGCGGCTGCGGCCACCGACGCGATGCGCAACCGGAACCTGAAAACGTCCCGGCCAACGGGCCCTTTGCGATCGGCGAGCGAGGCCATGACTTTGCCGGCGATGTCGGGCGGAGTCTCAAACGGCTGCAGACGAAGCGACCGCCGGAGGTCGTGCAATCGCTCCGCATAGGCGCTGCACTCCGCACACGTCTCGAGATGACGATCCAACGTGAGCGCGGTGGAACCGTCGATCTCGGAGTCCATCCGCGCCGAGAGTTCGAGCCGTGCCTTCTCGTGACTCAGGTCAGAGCTCATCGCTCGCCTCCCGACCCGGACTCAATCGGTGCAGCATCGTCTCCCGGGCTCTGTGCACGCGGCTCTTGATGGTTCCTTCGGGAGAGCGAAGCATGCGCGCGACCTCGCTGTAACTCAGTCCGAAGATGTCGATAAGAACCATCGGCTCGCGTAGGTCGATCGGAAGCTCGTAGAGGGCCTCGCGCACTTCCACGCCGAGCGTTTGATCCCAGGCGGCACGCTCCGGTTGAGCATCCATCGTCTCCGACAAACGTTTTCGGCGGGCGAGCCGACGCAACTCGTCGTGCGCGCAATTTCGCGCCACCGATAGCAGCCAGGTCGTGAACTTCGCATCGCCCTTGAACTTCCCGATGAAGCGAAAGACACGGATGAACGTCTCTTGGGATGCGTCCTCCGCTGCCTGTGGATCGCGGAGCAGATGCAAGCAGAGCCGCCAAACCTCGACTTGGTAGGTGCGAACGAGTCGTTCGAACGCGACGATGTCCCCCGCACGCGCGGACGCGACGATCCGTGGATCGGGTTCTTCCACCCTGACCCCCACCTGTGATCAGTGCTGCGCTTGGCCATCGTCCCATCTCACGCCTAATCGACGCCCGAACCATCGAGAAAGTTCGCCTGTTCGCGAACCGCGGCCCCTACGCCTTGAGACAGGCCCATCCCGGCTAGTCTCAAGCGATGGATCTCGATCTATCGCCGGAGCAGCAGGACTTCCAGAAGACGGTTCGGGAGTTCGTCGACGACGCCATCCGCCCCAATGCGGAGCGCTGGGATCACGAGCACGAGTTGCCGATGGAAGCCGTGAAGCAGATGGGCGACCTCGGCCTTTTCGGCCTCCCATTCCCCGAGGAGTACGGGGGCTCGGGAGCCGACTTCCTGACGCTTTGTCTGGCGATCGAGGAGTTGGCCCGGGTCGATTCTTCGCTGGCCATCACGCTCGAAGCGGCCGTCGGTTTGGGCGCGATGCCGGTCTACCGCTTCGGCAACGAGGAGCAGAAGCAGCGTTGGTTGCCGACGCTCGCGAGCGGCGAGGCGCTGGCGGGATTCGGCCTCACGGAGCCGGGAGGCGGCTCCGATGCCGGAGCGACCCGCAGCACCGGCAAGCTTCAGGACGGCGAGTGGGTCATCAACGGATCGAAGTCGTTCATCACGAACTCCGGCACCCCGATCACTTCGTTCGTGACCGTTACCGCTCTCACCGGAGAGGCCGGAGCCCGCGAGATTTCGGCCATCATCGTTCCGACGGGAACGCCCGGATTCGAGGTCGGCAAGTCCTATCGCAAGATGGGTTGGTGGCACTCCGACACCCACGAGCTGTCGTTCAACGATTGCAAGGTGCCCGAGGAGAACCTTCTAGGCGATAGGGGAGAAGGTTTCCGCAACTTCCTCAAGATCCTCGACGACGGTCGCATCGCGATAGCGGCCCTTTCAGTCGGTCTCGCGCAGGGCTGTCTCGACGAATGCTTGAAGTATGCGAAGGAACGCGAGGCATTCGGTCGTCCGATCGGATCCTTCCAGGGACTGCAGTTCATGATCTCGGACATGGCGACAAAAGTTGAGCTGGCGCGTCAGGCGTACTACCGGGCCGCGTGGCTTGCGGAGATAGGCAGGCCCTACAAGAAGGAAGCCGCTATGGCGAAGCTTTACGCGTCGAAGATCGCGGTGGACGTCGCGAGGGATGCCGTCCAGGTGCACGGTGGATACGGCTACATCGAGGAGTTCCCGGTCTGCAGGCACTATCGCGACGCAAAGATCCTCGAGATCGGCGAAGGCACATCCGAAGTCATGCGCATCCTCATCGCGCGAGAGCTGGGGTTGCCGGAGTCTTGACTTCCAAGACCCGCGTCGGCCGTGACGCTCTCGTTACCTCCGAGGACGAGCTGCGGCATGCCGCCGAGCGGATACAGGAGTCGGGCTCGATGTCTCTCGACACCGAGTTCATGCGTGAGAAGACGTATCGCGCACGCCTGTGTCTCGTTCAGGTCGCGGCCAACGATCACATCTTCTTGCTAGATCCTCTTTCGGGACTGGACCTTCAACCGATCGCGGACCTCGTTGCGGATCCGAGTGTCGAGGTTCTCGTTCACGCGGGGAAGCAGGATTTCGACATCTTCTTCGAACGCTATGGCGTTGTTCCGGCGAACGTGTTCGACGTTCAGCTCGCGGCGAGCTTTGCTGGTTACGGCGCGTCGCTTCCTTACGGCCGTCTGGTCGAAGAGATCCTCGGGTTGCCTTTGGAGAAGGGCGAGTCCTATACGGATTGGTGCGCGCGGCCCCTGACCGAGTCTCAGCTCCGCTATGCAAGCGACGATGTCAGGTATCTGCCGGCCATCGCAGCGAAGCTACGTTCGCAGCTGGCCGAGATGGGACGGTCGGCGTGGGTTCGAGAGGAGATGTCGGTCTACGAGACGCCCGACTCTTTCGGCTCAAGGCCAGACGAGGCATGGAAGAAGGTCACCGGTCGTGGAGCCCTGCGGCCGAAACAGGTCGCGGTGCTGAAAGAGCTCGCGCGCTGGCGTGAGGAGACCGCTTCACAGCGAGACCTCCCGCGCGGATGGGTCGTCAAGGATCCGACCTTGATCGAGCTCGCACGGCGCGCCCCGTCCAACAGCAACGATCTTCTTGCCATCCGAGGCCTCACGTCGAAAGAAGTCGAGCGCAGCGGACATGCACTTTTGGACGCGATCCAAACGGGGAGGACGGGCCCCGAGGTGAAGATGCCCGCTCAGCCACCCCGATCAGCCCAGCAAAGAGCCCGGATGATCTCCGGTCTCGCCGACGCGATAGTTCGATCGCGCTGCGACCATGCCGACATCGCGACCGAAGTGGTCGCGACCAGAGGCGAGCTCGAGTCCCTCCTTCTGGATGTTTTTTCGAACCGGGTGGACGAGGCGAATCACCGCTTGCTCCGTGGCTGGCGCCGTGAATTGGCCGGCGACGCGGTCCTGGCACTCGCGCGTGGCGAGGTCGGAGTGAAAGCGAGCCCGAAACCCCCTTACGTGGAAGAGGTGTCACTCTAGAGATATGGCGAACGAAGAAGAACGCATAGCCCTTTTTCTCGACTTCGAGAACCTTGCGCTGGGTGCCCGCGATCGCGGAACCACCCTGGATATGGGCATCATCATGGACGCGCTGAGCGTGCGAGGGCGGATCGTGATCAGACGCGCTTACGCGGACTGGAACCTTTTCGCCGAGTACCGGCAGAATCTCGTGGCTCAAAGGATCGAGTTGATCGAGATCCCCCAGCGGACCGGCATGGTTCGCAAGAACGCGGCGGACATCAAGCTTGCCGTCGATGCGCTCGAGCTGGCTTTCCAGCGCGAGTTCCTGACGACCTTCGTGATCGCGTCGGGCGATTCCGACTTCACGCCGCTCGTCCTCAAGTTGCGCGAGCTCAACCGTCGCGTGATCGGTGTAGGCGTCGAGGGTTCCACGTCGGAGTTATTGCCGGGTGCCTGCGACGAATTCCTCTTTTACGAGAAGCTGGCCGGACCGAGCGTGGCGGTCAAGAGTGGCCGTAGAGGCAGCTCGAAGAAGAAGAAGCCCGAGGAAGGCGCCGGCAAGGATGAAGAGCCCGAGGCCGAGATCTCTGACCTCGCGGCCCTGGCGCGAAAGGTCACGTCGACGCTGAGTGGATTGCAGCGCTCCGCGGGCGGCGCGCCTCTTTCCTCGATGATCAAGCGAGTCATCGTGCGCAAGGACCCAACGTTCTCGGAGAGCGACTATGGCTTCAGGTCGTGGGGCGAGTTGATGCGACACCTCGAGAACATGGGCTTCGTCGAACTGAAGGAGGGCGCCGCCGAGGGCGACCCGCTGGTGGACTTCCCAGCCGACGGCGGGGGCGAGGCCCAAGCGTTCGAACTGTTGCGAGACGTCGTGACCGAGCTCGAGAAACGCACCGGAGCTCCGCCTCTTTCGGGATTGAAGAACGAACTACGCAAGCGCAAGGCGGACTTCAGCGAGAAGGACTACGGCTACAACGGCTTCCTACAGTTTGTGAAGGCCGCAAGCGCGAAAGGCGTTGTCGATCTCGACTGGGACGACGAATCAGAGGACTACTACCTCTACACCGACGCCGTCTGACCTCAGGGAGCTAGACGGGAGGTTCGGGGTCGTACTGGATTCCTCGACGTACCTGCTTCGCGCGTTCCACAGAATGAAGTCTTGCGACTAGGTGGAGCGCCATGTCTATGCCGGCTGATACTCCGGCCGCGGTTATGACTTCGCCGGAGTCCACGAAGCGGTCGTCGGGGCGAAGCTCGATGGAAGGATCGATCTCTTTCAGGAGGTCCAGGGCGCTCCAGTAAGTCGTGGCCGGACGGCCTTTAAGCAGGCCGGTGTCGGCGTAGACGAGCGAGCCGGTGCACACGCTCGTCATCAGGGTTCCTTGGTCGGCGAGGCCGCGCACCCAATCGCGTATCAGTTCGTCGCCGAGCTGGGCTCTCGTTCCGATGCCGCCGGGGTAGACGAGCACGTCGATCCCAGGGGCGGTCGCCCAGGTGTGGTCGGTCAATACTCGTAGGCCCTTCGCGCAAGTGATCGGGCCCTCTTCGCGCGAGATCGTGAAGACCTCTACTCCATCGTCCGGCCACATCTTGGCCCAGAACGAGAGCACTTCCCACGGCCCGGCCCAGTCGAGTTCTTCGGCCCCCTCGAACACGAAGATCCCGATACGCGTCATGCCTACCTCAGCCAGGTACGGACTATCGCTTTCGAGAAGCCCCAGGCGTAGCGGAAGGTGGCGGGTTTCTTGGTTTCACCCGACGCGCGGCGGCGCATTGTGATCGGAACCTCGACGACCTTCATCCCCTTGCGAGCTGCGTCGAGGATGACCTCCGAGACGTAGAACTGATCCTGACGAAGATCTAGACGTCTTAACGTGTCGGTTGTCATCGCTCGGTATCCGGTCGAAGGATCGGTGATCTTGGTTCGACCGAGGGCGGTCAAGAGGCGAGCGAAGACCTTCACGCCGTATTTCCTGGCCGGCGACTCGACTTCGAACGAACCGAGGACGCGAGACCCCTGCACCATGTCGGCGTCGCCGTTGATCAAAGGCTCCACGAGACGCTGCATCTCTTTCGGGTCGTGCTGACCGTCGGCGTCGATAGTTACGACGACGCGAGCTCCAGATTCCAGTGCCGCTTGATAGCCGAGCCGAACTGCGGCCCCCGAACCCCTGCGAAGGTCCCGTCGGATCACTGCCGCGCCGAGATTCCGCGCGACTTGCTCGGTTGCATCGGTACATCCGTCCGCGATAACCACCGGACGGACGGGCATGTCGAAGATGGTCTCGGGCATCTCCCCGAGCACGGCGCCGATGTTGTCTCCCTCGTTGAACGCCGGCATCACGACGGCACATGAACCCTTCAACGACCCCTTCCAACCTTCGTCTTCGACCCGACGAAGAGCGACGTAATCGACGAGGTTGCCGATCTCGTTGGAGAGCTGATCGTCCCGAGTGAATCCTCTGAAGACGAGTCCCAGCGTGAACAGGTTGGAGATGACGAGCAGACCGATGATCCTTCGCTCTTCGCCGGCCTGGAATCCCAAAGCGTTGAGGATTGGGTCGAACAGATCGGGCACGAGGGCGGCGACGTAAAGAGCGCCGGCCACGACCGCGATGGCGAGCATCTCGCCTCTGCGGAGCTGGCCCTTCCGGTAGCGGGTGGCGGCGAACGCCACGAGCAGCGCCGCAACGACCGCACCGAGGATCCTTAGACCCACTTGGTTCTCGCCTCCCAGCGTTATGAAAGTCCTGGTCAGAGGCCTTTTGGGCCGTGGTGAGGGTAGCACGATGAGCATTCCCCACCAGGGCAAGCTCAACCCACTGGTATCAGGTCCAGGGGGCGAGCGATACTTCCTTCGTGGACGGGTGGGGGATCTCCACCTACGGGGATTCGATAGCGGACGTATACGACCAGCTCTACGAGAACCTCTTCGACAAAGAGGCCCAGGTCGAGATGCTGGCCGAGCTGGCGCGCGGGGGCCGGGCCCTCGAGCTCGCGATCGGCACGGGTCGTGTGGCCATCCCCTTGAAGGAAAAGGGCGTGGAGCTTCACGGGATAGACGCTTCTGCCGAGATGGTCGAGCGACTCCGAGCCAAGCCGGGCGGCAAGGACATCCCCGTGACGTACGGAGATTTCGCAGAGGTCGAGGTCGACGGCGAGTTCAAGTTGATCTTCTTGGTGTTCAACACGCTCTTCGCGCTGACCACGCAGGAAGACCAGATCCGTTGCTTCCGGAACGTGAGGGAGCATCTGACCGACGACGGGACATTCGCCGTCTCCTGTTTCGTTCCCGACCTGACCCGTTACAACAGGGACCAGAACACCTACGTAACCGATGTGGGGATCGACAACTTCCACGTCGACTTCTCCCGGCATGATCCTGTGAACCAGACGGTCAGCGTTGCTCACTTGATGGTTCGCGACGAGAAGTTCAAGATCTTCCCCGTCTTCCTTCGCTACGCATGGCCGGCCGAGATCGACCTGATGGCGCGGCTCGCGGGACTCGAACTGAAGGCGCGTTACGGCGACTGGGATGGGTCGGCCTTCACGTCGAAGAGCGAACAGCACGTTTCGTTGTACGGAAAGCCCTGATTGCGCCTTTTGCGTAGGGCAGTGGAGCGCCCCGCACTGCTACCTTGACTAGATGCGCCTTACGAAGGTCTTAGCCGCGCTCGCTCTCTTGGGCGCGACCCTGGTAACGACGGCGCCAAGTGCCGAGGCCATCGATTCCAAGTGCGACCCGACGGACACGGGCTATACATGCACGTACGGCCCCTTCACGCTCGACGAGCGCATGAATGTCTTCTTCGGAGTCGTTGAGTCGATCCCCGAGGCGGGTTACATCACGTCCGCACGAGCGACACTCCTGGATCACCAGGGCGATCCTCTGTCTCATCACATGGCCCATCTGCATCACGCGGTCTGGTTGAACGCGGATCGCAACGACTTGACCTGTCCGTCCTTGCCGGATCGGTTCTTCGCGACCGGTAAAGAACGCACGAAGATGCAGCTTCCCGAGGGCTACGGCTATTACTGGAGCCACGAAACATCTCAGAACTTCCCGCAAGCCGGCACGGATTGGGTCTTCAACGCGCACATCGACAACATGCATTCCGAGGTCGGTCACATCATGGACGTCTACGTGAAGCTCGACGTTGGTTTCGTGCCTGCGGCCGAAGGCGAGCTGATCGATACCACGCCGGCTTGGTTCGACATCTCCAATTGCACGAACGATTCGGAATTCCGCGTTCCCGCGGGCGAGGGTCGCTTCAAGAGAACCTGGAGCATCGGGATGTTGCGGAGCGGCCACTTCATCGCCATGTACGGCCACCTGCACGACCAGGGAGTGAAGCTCATCCTCCGCAATGAGACGACGGGGAGCGACATCTTCACCTCGCGTGCGCTCTACGAGTCCAAGAAGGAGCCCGGATATCTCACGTCGATGACGGGTTATTCGACGCTTCCCGGCGTGAGCGTTTCAGCCGGCGACAACATGAAGCTGACCGCGATCTACAAGAAGGGCAAGAAGCCGGTCACGGACGCGATGGGCATCATGCTCGGAGCGTTCGTCGCCGATCAGCCCTAACTACGGGTTCAGGTAGGGGTGCCGAGGCTTCGGCACCGGTTCGATCTTCGAAGCGTCCACGATCACCTCGCGACCGAGCGGGTACATGCTGCCCGTCACCCTCACCCAGTCGTCCTTTGCGAACTCGCCCGGTGGAACCCCCACAACTCGAACCTCCACTCCCAAGGCATCCGCGACGCAGCACGAGATAAGGAAGCGCGTCAGCGTGAACTCGTCCGCGGGCTGGCCGGGGTCGCGGGTCACGAATCCCGTGAAATCCACCTCGGCGCCTGCTCGTTTGACCAGGGCCTTCATCGCCTCGCGGGATCGCAAGGCTCCGGCAACGTTGGCGAGGCTCAACTCGCCGGTTTCGATGTCGGCTGCTGAAGACGTGAAACCGGCGCTCGAGAAGTTGGAGCGTCGAGACGCGGCGAATGAGGTCAACGACGCTGGCGGCAATGCCAGCACGGCGACCACGGGCAAGATCAAGGCCCCCATCCCGAGCGCCTCCCTTGGCGCCAGCCGGTCGGGGCGTTTGTCCCTCGAAGTGAACAGGAGGCCGACCGTCGCGATCGTCAGAGCGATGGCTCCCATCGGCACCACCCAGTCGGTTCTCGACGACAGATAGAGAGCGGTTCGTCCGCTGAAGATCAGGAACCAGAACAATCCCGCCCAGCAAGCGAGGGTGAAGGCGCTCGCTATCGCGCGTGGCGACGGTCTCATCCGAACACCACCTCGATCCACAATGTGCCGGCGAGCGTGACGGCGGCAACGCACAGGATCACCGTCCTGAAAAAGCGCGGACTGAACGTTGCCGAGTAGAGGATGCCCAATTTCGTGTCGACCATCGGGCCGAACACCAGGAAAGCGAGTTGCGCGCCGACCCCGAACTGCACGAACGATGCAGCGACGAACGCATCGGACTCCGAACAGAGCGACAGCAGGAACGCCAGACCCATCATCGCGATCAGGTCGATACCCGGGGTCCCCGCGACCGACCCGATCGCCGACTGCGGAACGAAGGTCTGGAGTAGCCCTGCCACCACGGCCCCCAGAACGAGGTAGCGACCCATGAAGACGAAGTCGCCGGCGAGATGCGAGAAGAACGCCTTCGGCTTCGACTCCTCGTGTTCGTGTTCGTGAACCTCCTCGGGTTGAGCCCGCAGGAGCTCGGCCTTCGATCGCCCTGCGACGACCCATCCGACCGCCATCGCGGCGACGAGACCCAAACCGGCCCGGCCCAGCAGGATCGGCCACAACGTGTCGCGTCCGCGATAGGCGACGAAGGTCGATGCGAGAACGACCGGGTTCAGGATCGGAGCGGCGAGCATGAACGTGACCGCCGCGGACGGAGCAAGACCTTTCGAGATGAGCCGTCGTGCGACTGGCACGGATCCGCATTCGCAGACCGGGAACGCGAAGCCCGCCATGGCTGCTGCCGGAAGTTGAAGTGGACGGGGGAGGCCCGTGAGGCGTTCGAAAACGCGAGCCGGGACGAACACCTCGATCGCCGCGGAGACGATCGCCCCGATCAGGATGAACGGCATCGCTTCGATCAGGAGCGAGCCGAAGACGAGGACGAAGTTTTGAGCGGCAGCGATCCGCTGGGGGTCGGTGACGTGCAGAACGATGCCTATCGCGGCAAGAGCGACGACGACGCCGGCAGCGGTCCTCCACGAAGCGGAGTCGCGCGGCAACGGTTGGGCGATATCGACCATCAGCAATACCTCTTGAAGGAAACGGCTATGGCGGGGAAGACGTCCTTGAACATCGGGCCCCCCGACTGATCCTCGAGCTCCCGCATCCCCTTAAGCACCTCGTCCTCGCTGAGCGCTTTGTCGACGAGCACCTCCTGATCGAGGAAGACCCCTCCTGGTACCGACGCTTCAACCACGCCCGGCGTTGCAAGGGCACTCTCGAGAGCCGAAGCCACATCGTCGCCGTTGAGCTTTGCGTCCGTGACGGTCGAGCCCGTGGCCGTGACCACGATTGCCACTGATCCTCCGGCCGCTTCCAGCGCAGCGTCGACCGCGGCCCCGATCCGGTCGTCCATCCCGCTCGGTTCACCCTCCAGCGAATACGCGAGAACGTCCGTCGTGTCGTCGGCGCCGTAGCCGTCTGCAAGCGTTCGGGTCAGAGCCTTCTCAGCGCCTTTGCCGGTCGGTGCATAGCTCACGTCGTCCGAGTCGACGTCGACGTACCACTCGCCTCCGATCAAGCCGCGCGCGGAGGAGTTGGCAGCGACAAGTCCGATCCGCGGCTCTTGATCCAATCGCTCGTCGAGGTCATCTCCGAGCGTTGCGATGATCGAAAGGGGACTGTTCGGTCCCCATGACCGAACGAGACGCCCCTCGTCGTCGCGCACGAGTGTGCCCGTTATTCCATGCTGAGATGGAATGCCCCCGGTTCCGATGGTCGTCATCACGGCCGTCGGGTCGGACGGACTCGATCCGATCGAGGCGTTCATCGTTCCGGCACCGTCGCTGATGAGCGCGTCCAGCCTCGGCCACTCGCCCGACGCGATCTCGGACGAGCCAACTCCGCTCAACACGATCTCGAGAACCAGTCGCGGAGCGTCTCCCGAAGCCACCCCTTCGATCGCAGCTCCGGATCGCACTTCGGGGTGAGGCCGGTTGAACCCGATGATCCGGGCGATCGTCGGAGCGACGTCGTCCAGAGAGGTTCCGTCCGGGATCTTCGCCGAGGGGATGACCCCGGTGCCGGAGAACACGAGCGGGACGTTCGACTCCACCCCTCCAGTTCCCGGCCAGACAACTCCAGGCGCCGATCCGCTTCCACCCGCGATGCCCGACGGTTTGGCCACCCCCAGAACGTCGGGCGAACGCCCCTCCCGGAAGCCCGCGGCTATCGGATCTCGGAGAGCGGACGGCAGCGAGCAGAAGGGAACTTCGGCAACGGGCCCGTCATCGTTCGAGCACGAGCGCCCGACGCAGAACACCCGGAGAGTGAATGCAGGTAGGGCTACGAGGGCGGCAACCACGATCGCGGTCACCAGACGGCGGTCAAGCGACACGAGTCTGACGTTACCGTGGGAGTTGTGGCTACTTTGGAACCCGCCCTCGATCGTAGGGCGGCGCCGCGCGGGCTTTTTCTCATCTTCGTCGTCATCGCTGCAGTGGCGCTGGGGCGCGCCGTCGATCTCGGCCGGTTTGCGGCAGTCGAGAGTTTCGCCCTTGTCTTCACATCCATCGTGGTCGAGGCATTGCCTTTCGTGCTCATGGGGGCACTCGTTTCCGCGGTGATCGAGGTTTACGTCCCGGAGACGACGTTCGCTCGCATCGGCTCATGGCCCGTGGCGGTGCAGCTGCCGGTGGCCGCTCTTGGTGGCTTCGCCTTTCCCGTCTGCGAGTGCGGTTCTGTCCCGGTCGCTCGGCGACTCATCTCGCGAGGCCTTCATCCCGGCGCGGGCATCGCGTTCATGCTGGCATCGCCGATCCTCAATCCGATAGTTCTGACCTCGACGCTCGTGGCTTACCGGGGTCGCGGGGTCGCGTGGGAGATGGTCGCGGGCCGGGCCGGACTCGGCTTGATCCTTGCATTGACGGCAGGGTGGGCGCTCGGACACGACGCAGAGGATCTCCTGCGTGAGCGCGTCGAGCCGGAAACACAAGAGCACACCAACAAGCGGCGTGCTCTTGTGGATCACCTGGCCTCGGACTTCTTTTTCATGGGTCGTTTCGTAGTCGCGGGGGCCGCGCTTGCCGCGACGCTGCAGACATTGATCCCTCAAAGCTTGGTCTCGGGCGTTGCGCGAACGCCGATCGTCGGCTCTCTCGCTCTCATGGGCATCGCGTTCGTTCTGTCGTTGTGCTCAGAGGCCGACGCGTTCGTGGCCGTTTCTCTCACGCCGTTCCCGCTCGGCTCGCAACTAGCGTTTCTGGTGTTCGGGCCCGTCGTGGATGCGAAACTCGCTTTTCTTTACAGCGCGGCCTTCAGACGCAAGTTCGTCGGTCGTCTCGTGCTGATCGCGATCCCCGTCGTGCTCGCCGGATCCCTCTGGTTCGAGGCGGTGGTAGGGCGGTGATCGACCGGGTGCTCGCACTTCGTGGGTCCGTCCTGGCGACCTGGGCAGGCTTCTTCGCTTGGCTTTGGTTCAGCGGCGAGCGGTCCCGCTACCTCGGGCCCCGTACCTATTGGGTTGTCGCGTTCGGGGCTATCGCTCTGACCGTGGCGGCCCTCGCGCATCTCGGAGCTCTCCGTGGGCGGGACAGGCGACCGGACAGGCTCCAGGTCCTTGGCGCGATCGTGATGGTGGTGCCGGTACTTCTCGTGATCCTCGTCCCGCGCCCGAATCTCGGCGCGCTTGCAGCGGCAAGGCGAAGCTCCGGCGGGATAGCCGCGTTTCTTCCAGCGCCGGACCCCAACGGCGAGGTGTCGTTTCGCGAGTTGCACTATGCAGCGGACTCTCCCGACTACGCGGCGCGCGCCGGGATCTCGGAGGGCATGCCGATCGACCTGACAGGTTTCGTGACTCACGATGGCGGAATCCAGTTGACGCGCTTCTACGTTTCATGCTGCGCGGCGGACGCGATCCCGTATTCGGTGCGGATCACGTGGAAAGGCGGGACTACGAAGGACTACCCCGACGACACTTGGCTTCACGTCACCGGCGAGGTGGTGAAGGAAGCCGGCGGATACGTCGTCTACGCCTCGGGCGGGATCGAGACGATCGCGGCTCCTAAAGATCCGTACCTGTACTAGTCTGCCGCCCGTACCGATTCCCTAAGGAGCTCACGCCTTGTCCAAGCGCGTCCTGATCGTCGTTGCCATCGCCGTCCTGGCGGGCGTGGCGGCCGCATGGGTGCTCCGTCCCGCTCGGGGAGTCCCGGAGGGCGCTCCTACCGAGGACGAGATGGCGGCCTCTATCGGAGCGCACGTGATGGAGCACCTGCACAACGGAGCCGTCCCCGGCCGAGCCGGCGATCTGATGCTCGTGCCGAAGCCCAACAGCTTCCTGATCGGCGAGTGGGATCTCGAGACGCTCGGGAGCGACACGCCAACGACGTCGACTTCGCATCCGAATCCTTGGAACTATCTGACCCGCGTTCCGATCATCATGAGCGGAGACGGGATCGAGGCCGGTCGCACTGCAACAGACGAGGTCGACATCTCCGAGGTCGCGCCGACCTATTCGTCGATCCTCGGCGGCGTTGATGGCTTCGACGTCGAATCGTCTCCTCTTCCCGGCATCGAAACCGAACACAAACCGAAAGTGATCTTCACGGTAGTGATCGACGGCGGAGGATGGAACGACCTGCAACAGCATGCCGACTCCTGGCCGTTCATCAACTCATTGCGAGACATGGGAACCACCTTCGTCAACGCGACGATCGGATCGGCCCCCTCGATCACGGGCGCGCTTCATGCGACCTTTGGTACCGGGGTGTATCCCAAGGATCACGGGATCAATGGCAACCAGATGCGCGATCCGAACGGCGAGAACGTCGACACGTGGCTCGACAACGCGGATCCCCGCTATCTCAATGTTCCGACGGTGAGCGAACTGTGGGACGAACAGAACGACAACAAGCCGATAGTTGCCACGGTGTCATACGAGGGGTGGCACCTCGGCATGATCGGCCATGGAGCACAACGAGACGGCGGCGACAAGGATCTCGCCGCGCTGTGGAGCCCCGAGGAGAACGCATGGTGGATCAACGACGACTTCTACGAACTTCCGAAGGAGCTGCAGACCACCGACATCGCGACGCTCGAGTCGTACGAGGAAGCGCTGGATGGGCGAGACGGGCTCGACGACGGTAGTTGGTACGGACACACATTGGACGACATCCGGGCCGAGAGCGGAGGTGCGCTGCTGGTGCGACCGGGGACGCCCGCCTTCGTTCAGTTCACCGGCGACGCGGTGGTGGACATGATCCGCCACGAAGACATAGGTACCGATGACATCACCGACATGGTCTGGATCGAGATGAAGATGCCCGACTACGCGGGCCACGCGTGGAACATGATCAATCGCGAACAAGAGGACGTCCTTCGCGAGACCGATCGCCAGATCCAGAGGTTCCATGAGGAGCTCGAACGGATCGTTGGCAAGAACAACTTCGTGTTCACCGTCTCGGCGGACCACGGCCAGCAGCCATTGCCGGACCTCTACGGAGGGTGGCGCATCAACTCGAAGGAGCTCCAGCGCGACATCAACGACCGATTCGGGAGCATCGTCGAGAAGGTCACGCCCGTGGACGTCTATTTCGATCTCGAAGCTCTCGATCGAGAAGGTGTCGATGTCGAGGATGTCGCTCGCTACATCGGGACCTACACGCTTGGAGACAACATCCCTGATGGTGCTCCCGGCGCCAAGTTCGTCCCCGAGGCGCGTCTCGATGAGCTCCTATTCGCCGGTGGTTTCACCGTTGACTATCTCTCGAAGCTGACGCCGGACAAGATCGCGTCATTCGGATGCGGCGATTACCCCGAGGGAAACTTCTCGATCACGGGGCCGTGCTCCGACCAAGGCGACGGGTAGGGTCCCGGGATGCTGAAACGCGGACTCGCGCTTCTGTTCAAGAAGCGGGACTACGGGCTCCTGATGGCGACGCAGTTCCTTGCGCAAGCGGGCGATGGGATCGTTCAGACGGCACTCGCCAAGTTCATCGTCTTCGGAGGGCAAGAAGGCTTCGACATCGAGGGAGCGAGCAACCCGCAGGAGTTGCTGCGTCTCGCGCTCTACATCTTCATCCCCTACTCGATCATCAGTCCGTTCCTCGGCGTGGTCATCGACCGGTGGGATCGCAGGCGACTGCTGTTCGTCGCGAACGGGATCCGCGCGGCTCTCGTTGCGATCGTGGCGCTCCTCGGCGTCTCGACGGTGATCAACGAGAAGTTGCCGGGTTTGATCGTGTCCGATGCCCTCCCGTCCTTCGCTCTCTTCTTGATATTCATGCTGACTCTTGCCGGGACCCGCGTCGTGCTGGCGGCGAAAGCGGCAGCTCTGCCGACCACGCTTGGCGAGTCGTCACTAGTCGAGGGCAACGCAGTCTCTCAACTCGGAGGAGCGCTGTTCCAGCTCGGCGGCGCGGGGGTGGCATTCATCGCGACGTCCGTCATCGACGTCGCTCCGGTCGCGATGGTTGGGGCGATCGTTTACGGGATGGGAGCGTTCGCCGCCATCAAGATCGCTCATGCGGGTGAAGGCCATGCTCGATCGACTTTCGGAGCCGAAGTGGCACGGGTGATCCGGAACATCGCGGAGGGAGTCCGGGAGGTTGCGCGCCATCCCAAGGCGGCGGTTTCGATATCGACGTACTTCTGGCTCCGTTTCCTGTGGAGCTTCACGATCGTGGGCATCGCGTTCGTAGCTCGAGACTTGGTTGCAGACGACGACCTGCAGGTGCTCGCACTAACCGGCGGAGCCGGAGCGGTCGGCGCGGCCCTCGGCTTTTTGGGGGCCGCACGGCTCACGGAGCGATTCCGCACCACATCCCAGCTGGTGCTGGCGTCCTCGACGCTCGCCGGCTTGGCGGTGCTGATCCTCGGCGGCCTCGAGTTCAAGGCATCGATCGCGGTGCTGACGTTCTTCCTCGGCTTCGGCTTCTTCCTCGGCAAGATCTCGCTCGACACGATGGTTCAGGAGGCTCTCGGCGACGACTTCCGAGGCCGGGCCTTCTCTCTCTATGACATCGCCTACAACCTTGCCTGGGTTGCGGCCGCGACCCTCATGAAGATCTTCTGGGACGGCGACACGATCCTCATCGCGATCATGGGCGGGGTGTTCCTTGTCGGGTTGTCGGTTCTGGCGGCGTGGTTCCGCCGAGCGGGATTGCTCACTGCGCCGGCGCCCAGCAACGCGGAAGGTTGACCGGGCCCCAGACCCTCGACTGGCGGGTGCCCGCCGCGGCGGCGATCCTGGCCGCTGCAGTGCTCTTAGCGAACGCCTTCGGTGTGTTCGAAAGCGAGGGAGACCTCCCGAGTTTCAAGGCTCAGGCTTGCGCGTTGCCGGATGAGTGGCTGCTGCGCACGCAGCGCGGCTATTACGAGCCGCGTTCGGGGCAAGTGTCGATCCTTCCGAAGTATCCGGCTTACATGGCCAGCGGAGGAGGCGGCTGGAGCCATTCCGGCCCGTGGGACTACCTCCAAGAGATCCCGCTCGTCTTTTACGCGCCGGGCCGCATCGATCCGGTAGGTGATGTCGACCGACCCGTGACGATGGCGGACGTCGCGCCGACGATCATGACTTTCCTCAACGCGTTCATCCGAAGCGACGACGGCGCTTCCCTCGATGAAGCCGTTCGCTTCACGGGCTCGATGATCCGGCGCGGCCCCCCCAAACTGATCCTCACGGTCGTTTGGGACGGCGGTGGTTGGAATGCATTGAACCAGTGGCCGGACGATTGGCCGAACCTCGCTCGGATGATGCGCGAGGGAGTCTCTTACACGAACGCAACGGTGGGTTCGAGCCCGTCCGTCACGCCTGCGGTTCATACGACTCTCGGCACCGGCGTCTTCCCGTGGACCCACGGAGTAACAGGGGTTCCCGTCCGCGATGAGACCGGGAAGGTCGTCGATGCATTTCTCAAGGGCGAGTCGTCGCGCTTCATCCAAGTTCCAACGGTCGCCGAAAAGTGGGACGAAGAGCACGACAACAAAGCTCTCGTTGGGATGATCGGGTACGAGCCGTGGCATCTCGGGATGATCGGTCAGGGGGCCGAGCGATCGACGGGGGACCGAGACGACGCGGCCTGGTTGAACATCGAGACGAACGACTGGATCACCAACGACGCGCACTATCGCCTTCCGCCGGCGTTGCCGGAGACGCCAGGCCTGCAGGATGACCTCGACGCGCTCGACTCACAGGATGGCGAGAAGGACGAGACCTGGTTGGGTCAAAAGATCCTGGATGCTCCCGATCGGGTCGAGGAAACGCCGGCCTTCATCACGTATCACGCACGCGCGATGCTCAACACGATCCGCGCGGAGGGCTACGGGAGCGACGACATCCCCGATCTGATGTTTACGAACTTCAAACAGATCGACAGGCTCGGGCACTACTTCAACATGGCGTCGGAAGAAGTCCATCAAGCGGTGGTCGAATCCGATCGCCAGCTCAAGGTTCTCACCGACGGTTTGGACGAGATCGTCGGCGAGGGCGACTGGGTGGTCATAGTCACGGCCGACCACGGTCAACAGCCGGACGCGAAGGCGATCGACGCCTATGGGATCGACCCCCGCGAGGTCGAGGCTGACATCCGCGACGAGTTCGGTCCCATCGTCCGGGCCGTCTGGCCGACCGAGGTTTTCCTTCTGGATGATGCGATGGCCGAGCGGGGAGTCACCGTGGAGGAAGTTGCTCGCTTCCTCGGCGATTACCGGCTGGCCGACAACACCCAGCGGGTCGACTTCCTCATAGGGGGCCAGGGCCAGTTTGGAGCCCGGGACCGCCTCTTCGACATGGCCATCCCCGCCGCCATGCTCCCGACCTTGAAGTGCTAGCCCCCGGGTAGGATGCCGCCACCCATGGCTACTACGACCTTGACCGAGCGCGCCCCTGGGGCGCCTCAGGAGCCTGCCGGACCGAGCCGGCTCGACAGGATCCTCGGCCACCCGCTGGTCTTCGTGGGGACGGCCCTCGTACTGCTACTCCTCTACGCATGGCCCTTCATCTCGGATCCGGGCCGTGTGGCTCCAACGAAGGATCCGGCCTTCTACACCTGGCGGACCGAGACTCTGATCTCGGAGAATCCCGCGGACCTCCTGAAGGTCGAAGGAGCGTTCGGCATGTTCGCGGCGGGCTATCGTGTGACGGCTCCAGTCCTCGGTGGCTTCCTGCGTCAGATCGCGGGAGTTGCACCGCTCGACACCACGTTGTTCTTCATGATCGGCCTTCCCGTGCTGACCGCGCTCTTACTGGCGGGCTTCGCGTACAGCAAGAGACGAGATCCGCTGCTCTTCCATTCGGTCGCGTTCGCCGCGGGTGGCTTGTTCTTGACGCCGCCTTTCATCGGTTACCTCGACAACGTCTTATGCCTCTTCTTCCTCGCGGCCTCGCTGTTCTTCTTAGAGGGAGCGCGCGATTCGTGGCCCGCTCGGTTGGGGTTTGGTCTTTTCCTCGTGCTGTCGGGCATGACTCATCCGACGACGCTCGTGATCTTCTGTTTCGTCCTCGGCGCGATGTCGATAGGACGGCTCATCTATCGAAAGTTCGATCTCCGCAGCGTCATCCGAGATGACGGGCCGATGCTGCTCACCGCTTTCATCTCCGCGGTACTCACGTTCGCCATCTGGACGATCGGTATCTGGGGCAAGTCCGTTTCCCTCTCGGAAGCGGCTCTCCCGCCCCCATACGGGGTCGATTTCTTCGTCGATCGCATGGTGCTATGGGTGAAGGCGATGCGTCCTCTGCTTAACGGCCCGCTCTTCGTCATCGGAGCGGTCGGCCTTCTGGCAGCGGGCCGACGAGCAGCCGAGGACGAGCTTGCGCGCGTGTCGGTCGTTTGGCTGGTACCGCTGGCGGGTCTTTTCGGGTTCATCGCGGGCGTGGCGTATCCGTACTACCGGTTCTTCAACACGACGCTCGCGTGGGTTCTGCTCGTGGGCGTCGGCGGGTGGTTCGTAATGCGATTCCTCATAGGGATCTCTCAGCGCGGAGGCATCGCAACCCTCGCGCTTGTGGGCGTCCTGGCGGTGGTTTTCGTTCTTGCCACGAACTTCACGAAGGGTTTCGAAGTGTCGGGCTGGACGAATCCGCACAACGAGTGGCTTTCCCCGGATGAGCAGCGCGATCTCGACTACCTGCGCGCCGCTCTGGCTGAAGAAGCCGACCCCGACAGACCGGTGGTCTTCGTCGTCGACGACGCAGATGCAGCGAAGACGTTTCAGATCTGGGGCGTAACGAAACTCGCGGGCAACACGTCCCGTTACGGCCTGCCGCCCGGGCAGATCGATCAGGGTTATCTCTACCTCGGCTCTCTGCAGAACTTCCTCGACGGCAAGCCGACCTTGAACGGAACGGAGACCTACGACAAGTTGTCCCCGGCCTTACTCGAGGATGCTCAGAAGGGGATCGAGGAGTCGGGTCAGGAGCCTCTGATCGTCGTGGCTCAGATCTTCAATCCGACCGGCGCTAACTCCGACGTCACGAACCTAACAACGAGCGATCCCAACGTCTGGATCCTCACCGACCAAGGCGTCGTGGACGCGGCCGGATCGGAAGTGGTGGGGCCCGAAAAGGCCGAACCCGTCAAAGGTGCGAACCCGATCCGGATCCTTCTGGCCCTGATCCTTCTGTCTCTGCCCGGGTACATCGCCTACAGAGGCTTGATGCCCGACGCCGAGCTGCCTGAAGCCCTCGGCCTCGTTCCGGCCCTCGCAGCCGGACTCCTGGCCCTGGCGGGGATCATCGTGCTGGCGGTAACCAGATCGCCGTTCTCGTCGGGCCACGCGTGGATCTCGTTCGTGGTTGCGGCCGTCATCGCGTCGGTCGTCGGCTTGCGCTCCGGCGCCGGATTGCCGTTCACGGACGGCCGGACCGGCACGAGCGCCTGACGGGCTCGATGCTCGACCGCCTGGCTCGGTTGCCGGCCGAAACACCAGGACGGACCTCGCGCCTGCTCTGGCTCGTAGCAATCGGAGCGACGCTGATCGGGCTCGGAGGCTGGGCGTCTCAAACGCTAGTCGGTGGAGTCGTTGCGCTCTGGAGCTTCTCGATCGCCGCAGCGACGTTAGGTCTCGTGCTTCCTTATTCCTACGCGCTCGTCTCGCCTCTATTCATGGGCGTCCTCGGTTGGCTGGTGGACATGCTTCCTCTCGTCATCCTCGTGGGGTGGCTTGCGGTCGTTCTGCGGTTCGCCGCGCTGTTGCTGAAAGAGAAGCGATTGCCCCGTGGCGGAAAGTGGATCTGGCTGCCTGTTGCTTTGGTGTTCTGGACCGGTTTAGGCGTCCTGGTTATCAACTCGCTCGACTTCAAACACTTTCTGCTTTTGCTCGGCATCCAAGGTCTCGCAAGCGGGATCCTCCTTGCGGCAGTCGATCGATTGGAACCGCTCGAGGGAAGGGTGCAGCTTGTAGAGGGACTGGTCGCGTTCATCGTGCTGCTGTCTGTCGCCGTGATGCTGCAATGGTTCGGCGTGAATCTCGAAGGGTTGCAGAACGGAGAGACACGCAAGCGCGTGGAGGCTGCATACGGCGTCGATGCGTTTCCCAACAACATCGGGATGATCAAGTACGCGCGCTCGGTCAAAGCGGGTTCCATCGAACTGCGCGACAAGATGGCGCGCATCGCCCGCGAGATCGACGGACTTCCTCCTTTCCAGGTTTTCAGACCGAAGTTCCAGGCCTACGAGAACTCCCTTGTCGTTCGATTCGAGGGCTCTGCCCGTCCGTACGCCGATCAACTGGAACGCGAGGGC
This sequence comes from Actinomycetota bacterium, assembly GCA_034663635.1. Lineage (GTDB taxonomy): Bacteria > Actinomycetota > CADDZG01 > CADDZG01 > WHSQ01 > JAXDJH01. The sequence goes on from JAXDJH010000022.1 coordinate 39,387, forward strand.
ATCACCCTCCTTTACGACAACGTTGGTCTCGCACCGGCAAACACCGTTCCGCGGATGCGCTCGTTCCCGCGTAATGCCCTCACTTACGCTGGTGTTTGCGCGGCCCTCTTCCCCCTTGCGTTCTTCCTCGTCTGGTATGGATCTCGCCGCCGCAGGTGGCTCGGTTGGGCGGGGGTAACCGCCTGTTTGTTCGGGGCGGCGTTCTCACTCGCTCGTGGAGCGTGGCTCGCGATCCTGATCGGCCTCGTCTATCTGTTGATCGAAGGCTCACTCGATAAGAAGCAGAAGTTGCAGATCTTCGGCGCGTTCGCGGCCGCGGCCCTCGTCCTCACCGCGATCTTCTTCGCCAAGTACAAGGTCGACCCGCTCAACGGCCGGGCGGGCGGCGGCGAGAGCATCAGCACTCGTAGCGACCTTTACAAGGACACCCTTCAGATCTTGAGGGGGCCGAAGAAGTACGTCGCGCTGGGATACGGGACCGAGAAGCCGCGCACCGAGAGCGGCTCGGTGAAAGAAGGGGCGCGCTATGTGCCTCGTGCGGGCACGCACTCGACCTATCTCAATTACCTGTTCCGCACCGGAGTGCCGGGGGCCCTCATGATCCTGGCCCTCTACGTGATCGCAGGACTACATGCTCGAGCCGCGGCCCGGATGAAGGACCCAACCGAGCGAGCCTTCTCTAGCCTTACGGCGTCGTCGATAGCAATCGCCGGCGCTCATGCGGTCATCCTCAGCTTGTACGTCGAACCGGTCTATACCCTCGTCATCTCTCTGTTGCTGGCGCTCGCCATGGCCGGCGCCATGTCATTGCCGGGGCGCGTGGTTCGGGTGAAGCCGGCTCCGGCCTCCGCGTGAGCGATCAACCGAAGGATCCACTGGCAGAAGCGAAACTCTCGAAAGAGGCCGCCAAAGACCTCGCGATAGTGGCGAAGGGCGGCGCGATCCAAGTGGTGGGCCAGATCCTTCAGCGGAGCCTTTCTTTCCTCTTCGCCTCGGTCGTCGTGCGAGCGCTTGGGGTCGCCGCCTCGGGCGTGTACCGGCAGGTAGCTCAAACTCTGACGCTCGCCGGTCAACTCGGCCTTCTGGGGTTCAACTTCGCCGCCATGCGTTGGATCGCACGTTCGCGCGCGGCGGGGGAGCCCGGGGGGGTAAAGGGAGCTACGCACGTCGCTGTCTTCGGAACTCTCATCTCGTCTGCCGTCGTTTTCATCGGCTTGATGGTCCTCGCGGGACCGATCGGAGCCACCTTCGGCGACAGCGCGGCGAAGGACGCAGAGTTCGCTCGGCTCATCCGGCTTGGGGCCGCATACGTTCCGTTGTTCGGGTTACTCCAGGTGTACCGGTATTGCACTCAGGCTTACAAGACGATGGTTCCATCTGTCATCGCGGGGAACATCGTTCAGCCGGCCGTCCGGTTCATCCTCGGCCTCGTTCTGATCCTCGCCGGTTTCGAGGTCGCCGGCGTCGTTGTGACGCTCGTCGCGAGCATGGGGGTCGGCGCGGTCGTCGCTTACTGGTACTACCGCCGGCTTTTGACGGAGAAGGAGAGGGCCGCCGAGCCGGTTCGAAAGACCGGAGAGATGGTCAGGTTCTCGATGGCTCAGGCCGGCGCTTCACTTCTCGGCGTCCAGAGCCTCGGCCTCGGGATACTTCTCTTAGGGATCATCTCCAACGACGCGGCGGTAGGCGTGTTCGGGATCGCGTTGTCTCTTCAGGGTCCGGCCAACGTCTTCCTCGGCGGCATCGTGAACATCTGGGCTCCGATGGTTTCCGATCTCCACGAGAAGGGAGAGATGGATCGGCTGGGCTCTCTCTACAAGACGATCAACCGATGGATCGCGACGTTCTCGTTCCCCGTTGCAGCCGTCCTGATCATCGAGCCCGACCTTTTCGTCAGACTCTTCGCCGGTAAGGAAGTTAGCGGCAACCTGATCGGAGATGCCACCGCCGCGGTGGCGATCCTCGCGGTTGGAAACATCTTCTACACGGGCACCGGTCCGACCGGATACGTGTTGTCGATGACGGGACGCCCGGGGGTCAACTTCGTCAATTCGATCATCGGCGTGGCTCTGTACATCGCGCTAGGGATAATCGTCGTGCCCGACCACGGAGTCGTGGGGATGGCGATAGTGGACTCGGTCGTGACGGCTTTGATGAACAGCGTGCGCGTGATTCAAGCCAAGGCTTTGGTAGGCATCCAGCCATTCGGTCGCACGTTTTACAAGCCGGTGGTCGCGACCCTCGCGGGCGCAGCGGTTCTATTCCCTTTGAGCTTCTTCACCGACGACCATGCGTGGTTGGAGATCGCAGGCATCACGGTAGCCACACTCGTGTATCTCCTCGTGCTCAAACTGCTTGGGCTCGATCCCGAGGAGCTGCTCGTGTGGGAGCGGATCCGCAAGCGAGCCTTCAAGAGGGGCCGTGGATAAGGTCGCTCCCGTGGAGATCAACCCCAAGAGGATCCGGAAAAGCCTGCGCACCAACTTCGATCCCGGCCCTCGCGATTACCTGAATCGGATGGCGCTGCGAGCCAGGCAGATCTCGCACCTTCCCGCTCTCGCGGCCGGAGGGAAACTCGATCGACCCATCTTCATCATCGGTGCGCCGCGTTCGGGCACCTCGATGCTCTACTCGATCCTTCGACGCTCGAGCCGGCTGGCGAACTGGCCGGGTGAGGCTCACGAGGTCTGGGAGGCCGACTTCCACCCTGCGCTCAGGGGCTGGAGCTCCAACGCGCTGGATGCCGGCGACGCGCGGGGGCCGGAGGCGGCGCGGATCAAGCGCTCCTTCCTTCTTATAGCGGGCACCCGTAAACGACTGATCGATAAGACTCCGCGCAACGCTCTCCGAGTTCGTTTCATCGACGCTCTTTTTCCGGACGCGCGCTATGTCTTCTTGAAACGCGATGGACGGGACAACATCAATTCCCTCATCAACGCGTGGCGCACTCCGCGCTATCGCACCTATCGTCTTCCCGAACCGCACTCGATCCCCGGCGTGGACCCAGCCTGGTGGAAGTTCACGCTCTATCCTGGTTGGGAGGCCGATGCGGCAGGACCGCTCGAGGTAGTCACCGCGAAGCAATGGCAGTCGTCCTACGACGAAGCGCTTAGTGCCTTCTCGGACATCGATCCGGGTCGCCGCGTCGATGTCGCCTACGAGGAGCTCGCCGACGATCCGGTGACGGAGGTGGGCAAGGTCATGAGCGCTCTCGAGCTTGACTATGAGAGCTCAATTCGCGACCAGGCCTCTGCCGCGCTTCGCAAGCCCGTCAATGTGGTCACCCCTCCGGAGCGCGGCAAGTGGCGCAAGGAGAACCCGAATGAGATCGAGGCGATCCTTCCGCGCATCACGCCCACGATGAAAGCGCTCGGTTATGAGGTCTGAGGAGATCTCGCTAGAAATGTCGGGCAGACACTTCGCCGACATCACGAGTGTCGTGGCTGACTTCATCGTCCGTGAAAGTGATGGCCTCGTGAACGTATTCGTGCCGCATGCGACCGCGGGCCTCGCTCTTGTGGAGACGGGCTCCGGTTCAGAGCAAGACCTAGAGCGGGTCTTGAACGAGTTGCTGCCCCGCGACGACAGGTGGAAACATCGTCATGGCTCGCCTGGGCACGGAGCGGATCACGTCCTTCCCGCTTTCATGTCGCCCTCGCTCGTCATTCCCGTGGTCGGTGGCGCGATGCAATTGGGAACCTGGCAAAGCGTCGTATTCGTCGATCTCAATGACGACAATCCCAGCCGGAAGGTGCGGCTTTCGTTCGTCAGTTCCTAGACGTAGGTCCGCTGCCGCTCGGGTGCGATCTTCAAGATCACTCGCTCGGACACGATCTCGTTCGTGTACGTCTTGCCCTCGTACTTCTGGCTTAGCTTCTCGATGTGGTCGCGAGCCTCGTCACCGCGCACTTCCTCGACGACCCTGCCCCTGATCTCAACGTATTCCGTGGGATCGTCATCGTCCCAGATAGCAACCGACACTCGGGGGTCGCGCTTGATGTTCTTGTATTTCCTCCGATGGACCTCGGTGTTGATGAGGATGAACTCGTCGTCGCAATCGACCCACATGACGTGCGTGATTGGCGATCCATCTTTAAGCAGTGTTGCGATCGTCCCGAAGTTCGCGGCCTGGGCGAATCTCTTGACCGTTTCGTCGATCATCTAGCGTCTCCTTTGGAGGTCTCGTTTCCGCAATACCCTAGAGGTGGACGGATTATCCGTGGACCGGAGGAACGATGGACCACAGCGATGTGCAGGCCTGGCTCGACGGCTACCTCGCCGCGTGGAAGAGCTACGACCCCGCGGCGATAGGCGAACTATTCAGCGAGACCGTCTCCTACCGCGACTATCCATTCGCCGAGCCGCTGACGACGAGAGAGGAAGTCGTTGCGAACTGGCTGGGGAAGAAGGACGCTCCGGGGACCTACGACGGCGAGTACGAACCCGTCGCGGTGGAGGGAGAAGTTGCGGTCGCACGCGGGACGAGCACTTACTTCGATGCCGATGGTGGGATCGCCGAACTCTTCTATAACGTCTTCGTCATGCGATTCGATGAAGAAGGTCGCTGCAAGGAGTGGACCGAGTACTACGGCAGGGATCCGCGCTATAAAGCACCCGAGTGATCGGCTAGCCGAGGCTCGACCACAGGTACTGCACCGCGTAGGAGCGCCACGGCCGCCACCGCTCGGACACTCTCATCGCCTCCGCGGGTTTGGACGGCAGCCCCATCTTCTCTAGAGCCTTACGCACGCCGAGATCGGACGCCAGGAAGACGTCCGGGTCATCGAGACCGCGCATCGCGACATAGTCGGCCGTCCACGGGCCGATCCCAGGAAGCGCTATCAGCTTCTCCCTGAGCTCGTCGCGATCGGTCGCCGGGTCCAAAACGACGGTGCCGTCTGCAAGTGCCGCGCTCAGCGTCCGGATCGCGTTCTTTCGCGCTCCCGGCATCCCGATCTCGGCGAGTGAGGCGTCGGCCAGATCCGCCGGTCGCGGGAACGTGTGCGTGAGGTCGGGGTCGTGGATCCCCAGCGGGCGGCCGTATGCGGCGACGAGTCTCCCTGCGAGCGTTCGGGCGCCGACTACCGAGACCTGCTGCCCGATGACCGCCCGGATCGCGAGCTCGGCCGGGTCGGCGGTTCCGGGGATCCGGAGGCCGGGTCTGCGCTTGATAAGTGGGCGCATCTTCGCGTCACTTGCGAGAGCTGCTCCCACCGCCAGGACGTCGGTATTGAGATCGAGCATCCTCAGAACGCGCGTCTCGGCTTCGGCGGCGTCACGGGGATCCTCGACCGTCGCATCAGCGACGGGTCCCTCGGGACCCAGAGAGATCGACACGACCGCGTCGCCGTGGGCGAGCGGGATGCTCCGCTTGTAGGAGGTCTCGTTGAGGAGTTCGATCCCCTCGACTCCTCGCTCGCCGAGGAAGCGCAGCATCCAGTCGAGCTCGAGGGGGCCGGAGTGGTTGAGGTTGATCGGGCGAGTGGTGGGCGACAAGTCCGATCAGCCGCCCGCCGGCTTTGTCACATCTGCAACGTCTGCTCCCAACGCAGCGATCAAGGAGTCGCCATTGACGTGAAGGTTGACGCCATGAGCCCCTCCACCGATCGCGACCTTGCTGCGACCTGCAACCACCGCATCAGCAATGACGGGCCAAGCTTTAGCTGCGCCGAACGGAGTGATTGCTCCGCGTTCGTATCCCGTCGCCTCACGAGCTTCATCCGCATCGGGCAGAGACAACCTGCTGACTCCAAGGTGGGCGCGAAGTTTCGGCCAATCGATAGAGCGATCTCCAGGCACAAGGACGAAGACGTAATCGTCATCCCCTCTGCGTACAACCAAAGTCTTGAGCAGATCCGTGACGTCGATACCTTGGAATCCAGCGCTCTCTTCAACGCTGCGCGCCCTTTCGGTCACGACCACCTCGTGCTCGAGATCGGTGTTCGCCAGTGCGCGGGTCGCCGGTGTGTCGGGGGTCACCATGTGAAGCAGCTTATGGTCCGGGGTCGATGAAGGTCGCGGTGGTGGGGCATGTCGAATGGGTGACGTTCGCGCGCGTCGACCATCTACCGCGCGACGGCGAGATCGTTCACGCCACTGAGACCTGGGAGATCGCGGGAGGCGGTGGCGCGGTGGCCGCCCGCGTGCTCGTCGAACTCAATGGTTCAACCTCCTTCTTCACCGCTTTCGGGGACGACGAGTTGGGCCATCGTGCGCACGACGTGCTGGTGAAGGCCGGGATCGACGTCCACGCTGTTTTTCGCTCGACCACCATGAGACGGGCATTCACCCATCTGGATGGGACTGGAGAGCGCACGATCACCGTCCTGGGAGACAGGCTCGGCCCCCAGGCCACCGACCCCCTTCCGTGGGATGAGTTGGGGGCCGCGGACGCGGTGTACTTCACGGCGGGAGATGCGTCGGCTGTGACCGCAGCGAGGTCCGCTCGCGTTCTCGTAGCTACATCCAGAGACCTGCCGCCGCTGGCGGAGGCTCGGGTGCTTCTCGACGCTCTAGTGGGTAGCGCCGCGGATCCGGCGGAGAGTTATCGAACCGGCGACCTCGATCCCGCCCCAGAGCTAGTTGTCCGAACCGAGGGGGAGCGCGGTGGCGTCTTTCAACAGCGCGGGCAAGACGAGCGCCGCTATGCGCCGGTTGCTCCAAGGGCTGCTATCCAGAATCGCTACGGAGCTGGTGACAGCTTCGCGGCGGGTCTCACTTTCGCACTTGCGCAAGGCAAGCAAATCGAAATCGCGCTCGCCTTCGCTGCACGCTGCGGGGCGGATGCTTTGTCCGTTCATTAACGCCTAACCCCCTAGACGTAGCCGCTGATCTCCGCGTAGCGTGGCTCTCGAATCGATGACCGAGGGGGTCATCGCGGCGAGGAGAAAGGCATCCCTTTGAAACGCAAAGTTGTGCTTCTTGCCGCCCTGGCGATGTTGGCTGGACTTTTCCCAGTCACCAACGCGAATGCAGGGGCGGCTACCACGTACGAGATCCAAGTGGGCCGCGGTTTCGGACGCGACTTTCCGGGCGGCTCGGCTCGTTTCTACCCGCCCGAGGTCAAGGTTCACAAGGGCGACACGCTGCACTTCTCCACTCCGGTCTTCGTGTTGCCTGCAGGCACCACGCCAGAGCAGTACCTCGCCGACAACGCGGCCCTCGGCGCTCCGGGCAACCTGCTCGCAGCCGACCCGGACGATGGCGCAACCGCGACGAAACTGAACCCGAATCTCCTTGTGTTCCTCGATTGCGGGACGGTGGACAACCCATGCAGCGCCGACGGACATGACCTGCTCAACCCGGGCTTCTTCACCGAGGGCGACTTCTCGGTGACGGTCGACGCGAACCCCGGCGACGTTCTTTACGGGATCGGGATCCCCTGGGGTCCCTCCGCGATCCGCATCGAGGTCGTCAACCCGAACGACACCGCCTCGACTCAAGCGGAGCTCGACGCCACGGCCAAGACCCTTAAGGCCCAGGACAAAGACGACGCGTTCGCGCTCTTCGACGAGTACAGCCACAAAAAGACGTTCACGACGGACGACGCCGGCCACAAGGTCTGGGACGCGTACGTGGGCATCGACCGGGGTCCGATCGTGATCCTTGCGATGTTTCCCGCGAAGCTGAACCTCAAGAAGGGCGACAGCGTCCAGTACCACTTCGATCTGACGAACGAGCTTCACTCCGCCGCGATGCCGATCAAGAAGGCGAAGAAGCAGGCGTTCAAGATGTTCAGCCCGTTCTGCGACCCCGACGGAGACCAAGGTCCCGGCCCCGACGGCGACCTTCAGACCCAGCAACCGCCGTTCTGCAACGATCCGACTCAGCTCGAGGTCGATATGGGCAACACGGCACCCAAGGGCGATGGCTCCGTCGATTCTCTGGGCGAGTATCAGGACTCAGGTTGGAAGGCTTACGACGCAGCTAACGGCACCGGCTATCTCAACGACGATCCTTGGACCGTCCAGTTCAACACCAAGACCGGCGACAGCCCGATCAAGTACATCTGCACGTTCCACGGCCCCTTCATGAAGGGCACCGTTGTAGTCAAGTAACCAGCAGTACGGCGAATCTTCAGCCGGCCCGCGAGGGGAGTTTCCCGACAGGGAGCCCTCGCAGGCCGGCTTTCGCTTTCAGGCGGGCTTTTCGGCTCGGCTCGGGGAACCTTCGCTCGAAGCCCAGCTCGCTCAATACATCTCCGGCGATCACCTCGAAAACTTCCACCTGATCGGCCGGCATCTCTGTCTGCCAGTCGCGCACGCGTCTTATGGCCTTCTCGGTGACGTTCGGGTTGTACCTCTCGGCTCGAGCGAGCACGCCCTGCTTTGCCGCGTCGGGATCGAGCATCGCCGGATCGAAGTCGACTCCGATGAACTCCGTGATGTCTTTGATCTCACCCTCATTGTCCTCGACAAGGTCCGAGTACAAGACTTCCAGGTAGCGGCCCGGTTCGAGCGCGCGTCCATCACGTATCCCGGCACCCACTCGCGCGGCCCAAATCTCCGCGGCCTTGGCCACGTTCTTGGGCCCGAACGGCACATCCGCGTAGGACAGGGCAACATCCCGTCCGTCTCGGATCAGATGGATGAACCGAGCGTCACCGAAGAGCTTCGCGAGTTCGGGGATGTTCAATATGTAGCGAGGGGTCTTGTCTCCCCAGCGCGACTTGCCATGGTGCGCTGCGTAAGCGTTATAGGTCGATCGGATGGCAGTCGCGTAAGGCACTCGTTGAGTTCCGTGGAACTCCCTCACGACGACATCGATCGGAAGCTCCCAGGCCTCGAAACGGGGATGGCCCTGGAGCTTCGCGAGGAACGACATGACCTCCACATCCCCTTGACCCTTGTGAAGTTCGGTGATGAAGCGAGATTCCGGAGGCACCGCGATCTCGGGATGTGCATTCAGGGTCAGGCGAAGGAAAGTCGTGCCGGACCGGGCCGACCCGACAATGAAGAACGGCGGATCGCTTCTAGCCACGGGGACTACAGATAACCGAGGTCGCGGAGGTGCTGCTCGATGGTGGCCTCGTCCTCTTCGGAAAGTGGTGAGTCCTCAGATGCCACCGTCGACGCTTCGACTTTGTCGAGATACGCCTCCAGTGGGCGAGCCACCTCGCGGTAGCGCCCATAGAGGTTGCGCTTCTCGTTCGGAAGGCTTCCTCCGTTGAGTTTGTAGAGCGCGGGCTTCGTCTTGCGCGACTTGAGCAACTTCCATTCGGAGTTACGAGCACCCATGATGCGATCGCCTTCGAGCTTGACTCCCACCGCCTCCATGTAGGCAGGTTCCTCCGGAAGCGAGTGTCCTTCCAACCACGGCTTCAAGCTCCGGCCGTCGATGCCCTCCGGTATCTCCAGCCCGGCCAGATCGGCGAGCGTCGGGAATAGGTCGATGTGACGGACCTGTTCGTCGATGCGAGTGGACGGAACGCCGGGCCCGGCCAGGATCAAAGGCACGCGCACGAGATGTTCGTGAAGAGCGAACCCATGCCCGACGGCGAGCGCTTGGAACTTCTGATCGAGATAAGGGAACCAGCTCTTCAGCTTGAGCTTCGAGCGGGACCGCCGGGCAAGACGGATCAACTTCTGCTCGAACGGTGTGTCCGGGTAGTCCTCGCCGTGGTCGCCGGTGATGACGACGATCGTGTTGTCTCCCGCGGCCTCAAGGATCGGCATGAGGTACTCGTCCGTTGCCGCGACCGCCGCCTCGTACCCAGCCTTGTCCCAGCGCTTGGTGAAGTCGGGCGGTGCGCGGTAGGGACGATGCACCTCCCAGATGTGCAGAAGCATGAACCAGGGGTCGACGTACGAGTGCATCTTTGACACGACATCGTCACGCCATGAAAAGAAGGGGACCTTGTAGCCCGGGCGGTGCACTGCGTCATCGAAGCCACGCAGGATGCCGGTCTGGGGGAGGAGGGGACCGGTGACCTCAGCGTGGGTCTGATACCCGGCCTTGCCGAAGGCCTCGGCCATCGTCGTAAGAGCGCTCGAGAGGCGGTAGCCCTGAAGCCCCCTAACTCCGTGCTTCGGCGGGTAACAGCCGGTGAGGATCGACGAGAAAGATGGGGTGGTCGAAGTCGTGGTCGATACCGCCTGGAGGAACGCGGCGCCGCGCTCGGCGTATGAATCGATGTTGGGGGTGCGCACAGCGTCCCCGAAAACGGCATCCGCTCTCAGGGAATCGATCGCCAGCAACAAGACGTTTGGCGCGCTCACTCAAGCTCTCCATGGCTAGGGACGTTGGACTGCAGGTAGGCGTCTTATCCTACCGGCGACCCGAGCGGCACCCTCCGGGAGGCAACCTGACACCTAAACGGCTAGATCGGCGCGACTTCATCCGCGTTGCAGGCGGCTCGATCGTCGCGGCCGGCCTGCTCGGCGCGTGTGAGGACGACTCGTCTCAGGATCCAGGCCTCGAGCCGGGGGCCCGTCGGAGTCTGTTCTTCACGGAAGAGTTCGACACACCGGGCGACTCGTGGGGCTCGGGCTGGGACAACATCCGCTATGCGAGCCCTCTCGCGGTGGCAGGGGGCCGAGGCATCATCCCTCTGGAGCCCCCCACTCCCAAGGCGATCGGGAAGAAGGGCAAGGTCGTCGCGGCATACATGGCTCGACCCGTGCTCGTCACCGAGAAGGAGTCGAGCGACACGGAGGTGCAAGTTCGCGTGCGGATCGTAGGGGGCGTCGAAGGAGGGGTGCTCGTGCGAGCCGGATTCGACTCCGCCTACGCCCTCCTAGTCGCCAAGGGAGAAGCGCTCCTCTGTCGCTACGACGTTCTCGATCGCACGATCCTCCAGAAGAAGAAGCTGGACGAAGGCGACGATGAGTTTCGTTTGACGCTGATCGCGGAAGGCGACCACATCTCGGGCATCGTCGAGCCACTCCACGGTTCGAAGCGCGGGGTCTCGTTCGAGGTTCTCGACGATCCGCCATTGGAGGCGGGCCTGGTCGGGGTTCTCGCGAATCCCATCGACGTTGACGGGGGCCGCGTCGAGTTCCGCGCGTTCGAAGCGGCCTCGGTTGAGGAGCCACGGTCTCCCGAAACTCGCTTCCTCTACGCGTTCACGGGGGCGATCGTTCCGGACGGCGATAGCTACAGCGCGCGCCTTACCGCACGCACAGACCTTCCTTCAGCGGTTTCTTTCCAGGTGTCCCAGGAAGCCGCCGGCGATGACTTCGCTCATGTGCGCGACGTGGAGCCATCGGGTGACCTGGGGGCAGCCTTCGCGCAGATCGACGCTCTGGCGCCCAACACCTTGTACACGTGGTGGCCCTTGGTGGGGAACAAGAGAGGTCCGACCATTAGCTTCAAGACTCCACCGGGCGCGGGGGAAGGCGTGAGGTTCGCGTTCGCCTCCTGTACCTCGGGGCGCGTTACCGAATACCCGTCGTTCGAACAGGCAGCGAAACTCGAACCGGAGTTCTATCTCCATGCGGGGGACTGGGGATACGCGGATCTATGTGCCGTGAGCCATTCGCCGGATCAGTTCCAAGCTCGATGGATACGGATGCTTAGAGCACCCAGCGTCGCAGCCATGTTGTCGGGAACCCCGCTCATGTTCTGGCAGGACGACCACGACTATGCAGCCGATAACGGCTGGTCAGCGACCGTGAAGCCCTTCACCGTCAAGGCGTTCGACGAGATCCATGCGAATCCGTCGGACGATTATTTCGACGTCCGCTGGGGTGATGTACATGTCTGGTGCCTCGACTGCAGATTGCATGCGACCGATCCCGAAGGGCCGGACGATGCCGGCAAGTCTCGGATCGGCGCGTCGCAGAAGGCATGGTTGAAGCGAGGGATGGCGCGTTCTGACGCGCCGGTCAAAGTCGTGGCCTCGGGGATGGTTTTCCGTAACAAACCGGACGACGATCCGGGCTGGCACAACGTCTATACGACCGAACGCGATGAGTTGCTCCGGTTCTTCTCGGAGCAACCCGGGACCGTGTTCATCCTTTCGGGCGATTCGCACGGCCAGCGGCTGATCCATCACTTCGAGTTCGGCGAGCTCTACGAGATCAACTCGTCGGGAACCGATTTCCCCGGTGGCGGTCAAGGCAACAACGATCCGGCGCACACGCTCGTGAACATCGACGACCGGAGCGGATTCGCCCTTGTAGAGCTGGATGCGGATGGTCCGGACCGAAAAGTGCACGTTCGATGCATCGCGAACGATGACGGTTCGACCCTGTTTCAGAGGGCCTTCTCCGTCTAGAGCCGCGTTTCCTCCGAAACCGGTCCAGAGAGCAAAAACCCCCTCTGACCTGCACGTTTTCGAAAAAGAAGGCCCCGCGGGCTATGCCATTTTTAGTCCATCTGGGCTACACGACCGCGCTCAGGAGTCCGATTTGTCTGCCGATACCAAATTCAGACAGAAAAAGTCGGAGGAGGCTGGGAATGCAACGAACTATGCGGAAGATGGGGCTGATCCTTCTCGCGTGTGGGACCGTTTTGGCTGTATTGCCCATGGGCGATGCGCTTGCGAAGCGCGATAGGACCGCGCCAAAGATCGTTCGGGCTGAGATGCTCGACGCGAACGGCAACGGATTGGCAGATCGCGTCGTGCTCAATTACAGCGAGAAGGTGAAACACCAACTCGACACGGACGGGAAGTATCCGTTCCAGATCCTCGGACCGGACAAGGCGTCCAGTTACAAGATCAAGAAGGTCAACGCGACGAAGACCACCAAGCTGGTCATCATCCTTCGCGAGAACCCCAACGGAGCTAACAAACCCGACATCAAGTACGTAAAGACGAAGAGCAAGCCCGTGACGGACCTCGCTCGCAACAAGGCGAAGCCTCAGGTCTTCATCAAGACCATCGGTCTTCCGCTCGAGGCCACCGAGTTCACTCTCACGGTCAACGTGACAGGCCCCGGTAAGGTCAGCTCGACCTCCTCACCATCTCAGCAGGCACAGATCGACTGTGGCGAGACATGCGAGGCCACGTATCCGAAGGACACAGACGTCAACCTTTCTGCGACACCGCTCGCTCAGGGCGACGCGTTCGCGAACTGGGCCGGCGATTGCGCAGGCACCGGCAGCGCTTGTGTGGTCCCGATGGACGCGAACAAGACAGTGACTGCAACCTTCACCGCGGGTGGCGAGATGCTGCTGACGGTCACCAAGACGGGGGCCGGCAAAGTCACGTCGAACCCTTCCGGCATCGACTGTGGCGCGACGTGCGCAAAGGGCTTCCCGAAGGATTCGAGCGTCACTTTGACGGCCACCCCCGACTCACTTCCAGGCACGAAGTTCATCGACTGGACCGGAGCGTGCTCCGGCGCCAGCACGAGCTGCACAGTGAAGATGGATGCCGCTAAGAGCGTCACTGCCAAGTTCGCCTATGTCCTGACCGTCAGTGCCGTGGGCGGAGGCGTTGTGAACTCGGACGCCCCGAACACAGGGATCGCCTGCCGGTCGAACACTCCGCAAACCTGCGCTGCAGGCTTTGCGCCGGGGACCTCCGTAACGCTACGTTCGATCGCAGATGGTCAAGCCGCTTTCATGAGCTGGGGCGGCCAATGCACCGGAACGTCCGCGACCTGCGCGATCACTCTCGATGCAAACAAGACCGTTGTTGCCAACTTCGGTTACGAGGTGACGGTTTCTAAGGCTCCGGCCTCCAACCCCGGGAACGGGACGGTGACTTCAACTCCCCAGGGCATCACGACATGCTCGACGACATGTAAGGCGGTCTTCGCGGCCGGTCAGGATGTGACCTTGACGGCTTCGCCGTTGGCTGACTCGTCCTTCGTTACTTGGGGTGGCGCCTGCAGCAACACGACGGGGCCGTGCGTGATCAACGACATCGCACAGGCGAAGGCGGTGACCTTCCAGTTCGTTCTGAAAGGTCCCTTCACCCTCACCGTGACACCGCCCAGCGCGCCCGGCACCAGCATCACCAGCACCGACGGTGGGATCGCTTGTACCTCTCTGCCGGGCGCCGATTGCTCCGAGCAGTACACCGGAGGGGTGACGGCCCATCTGACCGCAAGCTCGACGAACCCGTTGTTCGAGTTCCAAGCCTGGACCGACGACTGCGGCGGTGCGACGACTACCTGCGATGTCTTCATGGACGCCAACAAGACGGTGGGGGCGACGTTTGCACCGCCGGGAGGAGGCGTTACGCCTCAGCCGATGGACGCTTCGAAGAGCGGCGCCTTCATGGCGACGGGAACCACTAGCTGTGCCCCCCTGCCGTGCGGATCCTCCGTCGTACCGGGGGCTCCCGTGACTGTGACCGCGATTCAGACAGGACCGCTCGGTGCCACGCCTTCATTCACCAACTGCCCGACGACGCCGAGCATCGACAACGGAACGAAGACGGCAACGTGTTCCTTCACGATGCCGAACGCACCAACCACGATCAACGCAGTATTTAACTGACGACTAGCTGTTAGCTGCTGCCCGGGTGCAAGCCAGGAGTTTCGGAAGCTTGCGCCCGGGCAGCACCGCGTCGAATATCCGTTCGTTCAGCCGGTCCTCGTAGCCCTTCGGGATCTGACCGCCATCGGGGATGTTGTCTCCGATCCGGTACCGGGACATGAACGATGAAACGTCCTCCGGCGTCACATCGTTCGCTTCCATCTCATCGATGTTCGAGAAGAAGGACGATGCGGACGTCCGTTCGATGATCGAGACTCCGTTGTCGATCTTGTCGAACCGTCGGTCGATGTCGGCGACGATCTCGTTGCGAAGGACAGGCCAGCCTCCAACTTCGAGCGGTGTCTGACCGTGGTCGGCCGTCACAACGAATAGGTAGTTGTTCGGCCCGACGTTGTCGTCGAGCCACTGGACCATGTTTCCAAGAGCATCATCGACGGATTCGAGAACGTCGCGTTGTTCGGGAGCGATCATGTTCCACTTGTGGCCCGCTTTGTCGGGCGCCTTGTAGTTCACATAGAACAGATCGGTGATCCCGTCGCCGCCGAAGTTCTCTTTTTCGAGGATGCGTTGGATCGTTGCGTTCTCCCATCCCGCAAAGGCCGGCGTTGCGTCGATCGCCTCGCCCTCGAGGTCGTGACCCATCCATTTGAGATCCGCCTTGCCGTCGGCTCGGTCAACCGCGTCGATGAATGGGCCCGGGCCATTGCCCTCGCCGTTGAGATAGCCGGGACCTTCGTAGTACAGGCGCTTCGTCTTCCATCGCTTTCCCTTGCGGATGGCAACAATGTCCTTGTCCGCTCCTTTGATCGCCTGACCGTGGCCGACCATGCCGATCTGTAAGTTGCCGGCCGCGAGCATCCCGATCTCGGCCTTGTTGTCTACCGATAGATCCCAGAGATCCGCGAGCGTCGTGACTCGGAGGTTGAGCGTCGGATCCATGACGCTGTAGCCGGGGTTGCCATCGTCTTCCGAGAAAGCACCGACTATCCGGCCGTTGCGCGCTCGAACGGCGATCGCAGAGACGCCATGTGTCTTTGGGAACGTGCCGGTTGAAAGGTTCGTGTGCGTCGCCGGCGTGATCGAGGGTGACGAACCGACGATCGCGTCGGAAACGTTCGCTCCCTCCGCGATGAGCCTCTTTAGGTTCGGCCATGCGTCGGGCCACTGCTCGAGATCGTTCCAACCGCCGCCGTCTACCACTGCGGTGAAGATCAGCTGGGGCGGCGGCTTCGCGCCTTCTTTGAATACCTCGGGGATCGGATGTGCCGCTCGTTTCGGGAAGTCGTCAAAATCCATCAGGCGGGCATAAGTCGGAGCGAGGTCCGCGATCGTTATCTCGCGATCGAGCTTCACGTTTCCTTGCGGTTCGACGAATCCCGGCCCGTAGAAAACCAACGGGACTTCCTGCACGTAGTCGTAGGGGGCCGAGTGACTCGTGTTCACGAACGACCCCATGTAGTTCGGCGGATGGGGCACGACGGCGATGTCCAGATCGCGCGGCCCCCCCGTCACCCAGCCTCTGACGACGCGAACAGCCCACTCGTGAGGGATCTCGCACGCGTCCTTCAGATACGCCTGCTTTGGAATGAAGACCGTGGCCTCATCACGGTTGTTCAGATCTTGACCGGGCCCGGGACTCGCACCCACCGTGACGCCGGAAGCCATTTGCTGGATCCGCCACACGATTCCGACGGCCACACCCGCCACGATGAGGAGCGCGATGGCGTAAAGAAGTCCCCGCTTCACGCGCGCCTCTTCGCGCAGGCCCAGATCTTGCCCATCTCGTCGCTCGGGAACGCAGACGCCAAGATCGGTTCGCGCAATCGCTTCTTGTACTGGTCGGGAACTTTCTCGCCCGGACGCAGGTTCTGCTCCAGCCTGTAATCCACGATGTAGTTCGAGATGTCTTCTTCGGTCACGTCGTTGGCGGCCATCTCGTCCGCGTCGAGCCAGAACCCGACTGGTCGTTCGTCCTGGAACAGATCGACGCCGTTGTCGGTGTGGTCGAACTCCTTTGACACGTCATCTTGGAGGAGTTGGATCCGCACCGGCCAAGCCTGTGCGGCCATCGGGTCGGGCGACTGGCCATGGTCTGCAGTGAAAGCGACTACCCACTTGTGCCTGCCGACATGGCTGTCGAGGTACACGACGAGTTTCTTGAGTTGATCGTCTGAGTACCTGAGGATCTCGCGCATCTCCGGGTTCAACATGTTCCAGTCGTGTCCGACGTCGTCCACCTGCTTGTAGTTCGTGTAGAAGAGGTCGGTCACGTCGTCTTGGCCGTAGCGCTCGTTGTCGAACAGCGTCGTCAAAAGTCGGGTCTGGTAAAGGGACCACACCGGCGTGTGACGAAGCTCGCTCGGGTCGTCTAGGACCTCGTGGCCCATCCACTTGTCGTCGAGCTTCCCGTCCTCGAGGTCCACGCTTCGCTTGTCGTCGTCGAACCCGGATACGTGCTGCAGGTATTCGGGCAGTTCGTAGTAGGTCTCGTTCGAGACCAGATCGCCGGCGGACTTCTCGGCGATAACGGCGATGTCCCGGTCGCCGCCGGGCAATTGCGCCCCCTTGCCGATCATCCCGAGGTGCCAGGACTTGTAGGCGAGCATGCCGATCTTCGCCTTGTTGTTTGTCTCTTGGTCGTAGATGTCGGCGAGCGTGGTTTCCTCCATATACTGGCCGCTGCGACCGTCGTAAGCGCCGACGATGTCGGCCCCCATGCGGATTGGGATGTCGACGATGCCGTGGTCCTTGGGGAACGTTCCCGTTCCGATCGTTGCGTGAACCGCCGGAGTGACCGATGGCGAGGAACCGACCGTTGCGTTGGTGATGCTCGTACCGTCCTGCATCAATCCATTGAGGAAAGGCCACGCGTTGGGCCAGGTGTGCAGCACATCCCAACCTCCTCCGTCCCAGACGACGACGAGGATCATGCGCGGCTTGTTGGGTCGCTCGTCCTTAGGCACGAGTGCTTCGGTGATGGCTCGGCCCGGCCGGTCCTTAGGGAAATCGGTTTCAAGAAGGTTCGCGAGCGTCGGGGCGATGTCGGCAAGGGTGACCTCACGGTCGAGCTCGATCTCGCCCTTGGACTGGATGAAGCCGGGCCCGTAGAACGCGATTGGCACTTCCTGGACGTAGTCCCACGGCCCGGAGTGGGTCGTCGAGGTGAATCCGCCGAAGAAGTTCGGCTCCCGCGGCACGAAGAGGATCTCGGGCGAGCGCCCCTTCACGTAGCCGCGCCTGATGCGTTCGACGTACTCGAAGGGCATGGAGCACGCCGATTCGAGCCAATCGCCTGCGGGCTCCGTGACGATCTCGATGGGAGTTGCGCTGGCCACAGCCTTCTTTGGCGGTGCGGGCGTGTCCGTCGCGGTCGGACTGGTGGGGCCGTCGGAACTGCAGGCGGCAAGGACGAGGAGGGTCAGTATCGCCGCGCTGCTGCGTCTCATCGTTCTCCTCTTCGGGCCGCTTCGGGTTGAATGCCTTCCGTGACCGACGAGACCTCAACGATCGAGATCCTTGGCGTGCCCGTGGCGCGTCTGGATGCCACGGAGGCACTACAGCGGATCGAGAGGCTGTACGACCGAGAAACGCCCGCTCTCGTTGCGTACGTGAACGCACATACGCTCAATCTCGCAAGTCGGGATGCAGGTTATCGGGCGGTGCTGAATAAGTCGGACCTCGTCTTGAACGACGGCTCTGGGGTGGGACTGGCCGCCCGGATCAAGGGATCGTCGTTCCCCGAGAACCTCAACGGGAGCGACTTCAACCCTCGGATCGTCGAGCTAGCTGCGGCCAAGGGGTGGCCCGTATTTCTCCTCGGAGCAGGGGCCGGCGTCGCCGAGAGGGCCGGGGCCGAGCTGACCCACCGCTATCCGGGACTTGTCGTCGCAGGGACCCGCGAGGGCTTTTTCCCGCCCGAAGCCGCCTCGGGCGTCGCAGAGGCCGTGAGGGCCTCGGGAGCCGGGCTGGTGATGGTCGCGATGGGCAATCCGCTCCAGGAGCTATGGCTGTCCAGGTATCTCGAGGCGAGTGGGGCCCGGCTCGGCGTGGGCGTCGGCGCATTCTTCGATTTCACGGTCGGAGTGGTTCCTCGAGCTCCGGCCTGGATGAACCGGTTGGGCATCGAATGGGTCTACAGGCTCATCCAGGAGCCGGCCCGGATGTGGCGTCGCTACCTAGTGGGCAACCCGGCCTTCCTCTACCGAGTGATCCGCTCCCGCTAACCGCAAATTCTCCAGGCCGGCTGGGCTACGCCCAGCCGGGCCGGAATATTTGGCGTTTTTAGGTCTGGGTTTTGCGGGCGCAGGCGACCGCTTGTTGCAGTTCGTCGGGCGTCAGCGCGGTGAGGAACACTTTCTCGCTGATGCGGTCTTTGAAGTTGTCGGCGATCTTGTCGATGTCGGGAGAGTTGTCCTCGATCGTGTAGTTGCGGAGATAGGCCGCGATGTCCGAAGCCATGATGTCGTTCCGCTTCAACTCGTTGTGGTTGAGCATG
The DNA here is from genome assembly GCA_034663635.1 of Actinomycetota bacterium. Classification (GTDB taxonomy): domain Bacteria; phylum Actinomycetota; class CADDZG01; order CADDZG01; family WHSQ01; genus JAXDJH01. The sequence continues at coordinate 58,273 of JAXDJH010000022.1, forward strand.
ATCTGGTAGCCGCGGTTGCTGAGCACGAGCGGGATGTCGGGCGTCACGTGATCGAAACGCTTCTCGATGTCATCGGTCATCTCCGTCATGACGATCGACCAACCGCCCGTGACCGACGGGTACGGCGTCATCCCGTGATCTGCCGTCATAGTGAGCACGTAGTTGTTGGGCCCCACCTTCTTGTCTAGATAGTCGATGAAGATCTTCAGTTGCCGGTCCTGCTCCTGGAGCACGCTTTCTTCCTCCGGCTCGACCATGTTGTAGGAGTGCCCGACGAGGTCTGTGCTCTTGTAGTTGGTGAAGAAGAGATCCGGGACGTCGTCCACGCCGAAGTCCTCGTTGGCGAAAAGCTGTTTGATCTTCTCCGTCTGGAAGATCGACCAGGCCGGCGTCTCCCGCACCCGCCCGTCGATCGCGAGGATCGGATTGCCCAGCCACCGCTGGTCCGCCTTGCCGTCCCGCTGGTCCACCTCATCGACCGCGGCCTGCAGGCCCTCGTTGCCCAGGAGATAGGTGGGGAGCGTGTAGTAGCGGCCAGGCTGGCGGAACTCGACCTGACCGAAGTCGTCCATCACCGCGATGTCGGAGTCGCCCTCCGGCAGGTACGAGCCATGGCCGATCATCCCGAGGTGCCAGGTGTCGCGAGCAACCATCCCCACTATCGGCGCGTTGTCGTTGGCTGCATCCCACAGGTCCGCGAGTGATTTAGCGCGCAGTCTCTGCGGCGAGATGCCCTCCCACGCGTCGACCATCTCGCCCTTGACGCGGATCCTGGTGTCTGACAGTCCGTGCGTGTTCGGGAAGACGCCGGTGCCGATGGTCGCGTGGATCGATGGAGTGATGGACGGTGAAGATCCGACTTTGGTGTTGGTGAAGTAAGCGCTCTTGGTCATGAGCTCCTTCAGATTGGGCCATGCATCGGGCCACTGCTCCAGCACGTTGTCGCCGCCGCCGTCCCAGATGAGCGTCACGATCAACTTCGGGACGCGGTCGGTGGATTTCTCGATCGGCAGCGCGGCACCATCGCGCTGCGGGAACTCGTCGAACTTGAGGATCGAAGCCAGGGTTGGCGCGATGTCGGCCACCGTGGTCGGTTCGTCGTGGGTTCCGGGCTCGATGAAGCCGGGCCCGTAGAACAGCATCGGCACTTCTTGGGTGTAGTCGAACGGCGTGGAGTGCCTCGTGTTGAACTGATTGGGCAAGCGCTCGACCGCAAGGACATCCCCAGAGCGACCCGGGACGTAGCCACGCCAGACGTGCTCGAGGACATCAAGAGGCACATCGCAAGCTCGGACGACCTTCACCCTGGTTACGTCCGGGGGCTTGGGATCATCCTTCTGCGTCAGCACGTATGCACCCGCTCCGCCTCCGACGAGTAGCACGAGCGCGAGAGCGACGGGCAGCGCGCGGTTGCGCTTGCGCCGGAAGAGCGCGGGAGTACCCGGGTTCGGTCTGAAAGCAGCCACCTTCTAGTTGTAACTGACGTGGGAACTTGTGGGGACGTTCACCTGCATCGCGATCGATTCAGGCACAGGGGTGCGCCCCCTCGTTCACCATGACTATCGAGCCCGCCGAAAAGTTGACACAATCCCGGGTTCCATCCGCCCAGGTGATCCTCGCGGTGGCAGCAGTCGCCGGTCCGAGACCCAGATGGACGTAGCCGGGCTCGGATTGACTCCGGAAGTTCGAGCCGTCGGAGGTGTAGGTCCAGAAAGATCGCGAGCCTGCCTGGACGAAGACGCTTGACCCCATGCCGAAGGGATTCGCCGGCGATCCGGTTAAGTCGAGCGCGGCCCAGTTCCCTCCGTCGGTTCGGTTCTCCAGAAGCTCGTTAGGTCCGGCCCAGTGGAACAACCCGTTCGTGATGAAGAGGTCCATGCGCCCGTCCCGGTTGTGATCCGCTGCAGCGACCGAGTCGCCGTTGCCATCGGTTGGTCCGCGGTAGCTGAAACCCCTCAGGCGATCGAAGCCCGTGTCTCGTTGCAAGACAAGAAAGTCGGCGCGGTTCTGGGCTCCTCGCTTCGGAAAGTTGCCGGGTGATCCCTGAACGACGAACAGATCGAGATCCGTGTCGTTGTCGACATCGAGCCACACGCTCATCCGCCCCTGTCTGATGTCGCGGTGGTAGACGCGGGTGAAACGGCCGCCGACGTTCCGGAAGATCGCGTTCTTCCACTTTCCAACGACGTTCAAGTCGATCCAACCGTCGCCGTCGTAATCGCCCCATGCGCCCGAGCTCCAGTCCTTACCGGTGATCCCGCGCAACTTGGTCTCTTCGAACTGACCGCGGTGGTTCTCGTACGCGACGGTGCTGCCTAACCGATGCTGTGTAACCAGCAGGTCGGGGTCGCCGTCACGATCCCAGTCGGCCCACGACGAGCTCAACGTCGTTAGTTGATCGGCAACGCCGGCGCGAGCTTCGATGAATCTGGTTCCGCGCCGGCGGAACATCTGGTTCGGATGCTTGCGTCGTTGCTGATTCCCCAGGAATAGATCGAGGTCCCCGTCGCCGTCGTAGTCGATCCAGTTGGTGGTTCGCCCGCGTGCGAGCGCGTCGACGACACCGAACTTTCCAGCCTGGTTGTCGAATCCTGTCTTCGTCTGGATCAAGAGCTGCTTGGGGCCGGTGCCGGTTCCGTGGTTCGCCCCGACCTGACAGAAGAGATCCGGCTTGCCGTCCTCGTTCGCCTCGCCCCAGGCGCAGCCGTGGCGGTCGACGGCCTGCTGGATGCCCGCGTCTTGCACGACCGAGTAGAGGCCCCCGTCGTTCCGGTAGAGGCGTGGCGTGGCGTGGTGGCGGCCGACGAGGAGGTCCGGATCACCGTCCAGGTCGTAGTCGGCCCAGGCCGCCCCCCAGGTACGGGTGGACCCTGTGAGGCGGGCTTCGGCCGTGACGTCGGCGAAGCGGTAGCGGAGGCCGCCGCTTCGGGCGGGGGCCGAGCCGAGGCCGGGCGCGGCTACCAGGGCGACCAGGCCTAGGGCCAGGGCGCGTTTGAGCCTGAGGAGTGTTCTTGGGGCGCTGTTCACAGCCGCCCCGACGGTACCCTGCTCACCCGTATGGACAATCCAAGCAGAGCTAGCTCAGCCTTCGTCATCGCGACCCGGAACCGGCCGGACGACCTGCTCAACACGGTCAAGAGCCTCGTGGAGCAGACGGTCCTGCCGGCCGAGCTGTGCATCGTCGACTCGAGCGACGAGACTCAGACGCGGGCCGAGATCGAAGGGCTGGCGGCCTCGGCCGGCATCGCTCTGGACTTCCACCATCCGGCCCCCAGGGGCCTCACGATCCAGCGCAACGAGGGGATCGATCGCACCAAAGGCGACCCCGTCTTCTTCATCGACGACGACGTCTGGCTCGCTCCCGACTGTCACGAACAGATCTTGGCGGAGTACGCGAAGTGGGGGCCGGAGCTCGGCGGCGTTCGGGCGACTCCGGTGCGACCCGCTCGGCCCAGTCTTGCCACTCGCATCTATCGCCGCCTATTCGGCATCGGTGGATGGTGGCCGGAGGCGAGCGGAAAAGTGCGGCCCGGTTTCTACGCGGAGGGAGTCTCGGACTCCACCGGCGTCAAGAAGCTCGAGTACTTCAACGGTTGGTTCATGAGCTACCGGCGCGAGGTGTTCGATCACGAGCGCTTCGACGAAGCGTTGTCGGGATACGCGTACAAGGAAGACATCGACTTCTCGTATCGCGTGTCGCGCCGCTACACGTTGCTGCAGACTCCGAAAGCGCGCTGCGACCATCTGAAGAGTCCGAGCGCGCGGCTCAACAATCACAACCTCCAGCGCATGAACCTCGCGAACCAGTTCTATCTCCACCGCAAGCTGATGCCCCAGGACGCGCGCCACAAGGCCGCGTTGTGGTGGGCGTGGCTGGGCTTGTTCATCCTGAACATCGGGAAGGCTGCGCAGACGCGCGACCCCGGCCTCGTTACGGGGATGCTTGCGGGAGCGTGGGAGCAAGCGCGCGGCAAGGGCCTCGTCGACCCAGCGACTGAGAAACGCTAGATGGGTTTCGAGGCGGACGAGCGCGGCGCCAAGAAGCGCGACTACTGGTTCACGGTCCTTCTGACCGACCCGGTCGCGGTGCCGATCACGAACTTCCTGGCGAAGCGCAAGCTCATGACGCCGAACCAAGTCACGATCCTGGCCTTGATCTTCGGGCTCTCGACCGGAGCGTTCTTCGCGACGGGGGAGCGCTGGGGGCTGATCGCAGGAGCTATCGCGTTCTATCTCGCCTTCGTCTTCGACTGCGTCGACGGCAAGTTGGCCAGAGCTACGGGCATCACGAGCGACAAGGGCCAGGCCTTGGATGCGCTTGCCGACGGCGGACGGCGCGCGAGCGCAAGCCTGGGCCTGCTTATTGCGGCCGCCAACGCGATTGAACCGTGCAGTGACTTACTCGTGCAGCGAAACCTCTGCTTCCCCGTCAGCCGTGGGAATCTGGTGGTGATCATCTTGTACGTCGTGCTCGCGTACTACTTCCTCGAGATCTCCGGCGCCGATAAAGGCGATCCTCCCGGAGGAGTGCGTGGCTCGTGGTCCCAAGCACTTGCGAAGCGCCGGCTGCTCCCGAATCCCGGGATGCCCGACGTCCAGGCGATCGTCTTCATCTTCGGCCCCCTCACTGGTTTCGTCGTTCCAGCTCTCTGTGTCGGCATCGCGATGGTCGGCGTCGCTATCCTGCTGACCGTGCGAAGGAGATTGCGTTGAGCCGCGTGCTGATGCTTGGGCTCGATGGGGCCACTTACAACGTTCTCGATCCGGCTTTCGAGGCCGGACACATGCCGCGCTACAAGGTCCTGCTCGACCGGAGTGCGTCTGGCATCCTCGAATCGACGATCCCTCCGTACACGCCGCCGGGCTGGACGTCGATCTTCACCGGAGTCAATCCGGGCAAGCACGGGATATTCGGGTTCACGCTCGGCAACGTGCAGCAGCGCAAAGGCCTCGTTCAACTCGACAAGGTGAAGGCTCCCGCGATCTGGAACGCGGCGAACGCCCAAGGCAAACGGATCGGCCTTTTCAACATCCCGATGACGTATCCGGCCCCCGTCGTGGACGGCTGGTCCGTGTCGGGCATGTTGACGCCGGAGGGCGGGGGAGAGACTCCCGAGAACTTCACGCATCCGAAGGAGCTCCGCGACGACATCATCAAGGCCGCGGGCACCTACGAGATCGACATCGAGGTCAATTACGACGAGGACTGGAAGTCGACCGAGATCATCGAGCGGCTCTCGCGAAACCTCGCGCTCAAGCGCAAGGCCCTGAAGCACCTCCTGGCCACCGACGGTGATCTGCCGATCCTGTTCGCCGTTCTGGAGGCGCCCGACCGCCTCATGCACGTGCACTACAAGTACATCGATCCCCGCGAGGAGCACTACAACCGTCCCGAGGCAAAAGCCATCCGCGAGCGCGCTTGGGCCTTCTTCGACGAGATGGACGAGGTCATCGGCGACCTGCTCGAGTGGGCCGGCGACGACGCCTACGTCATCACGATGTCCGATCACGGCTTCGGCCCCAAGGACAAGAGCGTGAACGTCAACGTCGCGCTGCGCGAGTGGGGACTTCTCAACGTCGGCGGCGCGGGCGCGATGACGAAGTCCGCGGGTCTCCGGAAGGTCGCTCGCCGGGCCAAGCAGGTCCTCCCCAAATCCGTATGGCAGAAGGCCAAGGGCGCGGCCCAATCGTCGATCGACTGGAGCAAGACGAAAGCGTTCTCGGGCCCGATCCCGCAGCAGGGCATCTACATCAACCTCGCGGGCCGCGAGCCGAACGGCATCGTGCCCGAGAGCGAATACGAGAGCGTCCGCGACGACATCATCAGCCGGTTCAGTGCCCTCATCGATCCCGACGACGGCAAGCCGGTCGCCGATCGCATCTACAAGCGTGAGGAAGTAGTGCACGGGCCCGAAGCCAAGGATGCACCCGACATCTTTCCGGTGTGCCGCGGCTACTCCTACGAACTGTCGGACGGCACTTACTCGCCGGGGATCCTCGACGACTATCGCAAACTCCCGCGCGGCTTTCACCAGATCGATGGGATCTTCGGCATCGCCGGGCCGGGCGTTGAACCGGCGAGCGACCTCAAGGCGCATCTCTACGACATCACGCCGACCGCTCTGTACCTCGCGGGTCTGAAGATCCCCGTGATGGACGGCAAGGTTCTGACCGATTTCCTTCCGAAGAGTCTCGTGAATGAACAGCCCCCGCAGATCGAAGCGATGCAGCTTCCGCTCGCGGGCGAAGGCGCGGAGGCGAAGCCTTATTCGGCCGAAGAGGAAGCCCAGATAGAGGAGTCGTTACGAAACCTCGGCTACCTCTAACACTGGCGGCCTGCACGACGGCGGCCTTCCTCCTGGCCGCGTGCCCTCAGGAGCAGGCGCTTCCTCCAGCGACTCCGGAAGCGGAACCGAAGGTTCCGATAGAAAAAGTCGTCTTCATCGTCAAAGAGAACCGGACGTTCGACAACATGTTCGGACGGTTCCCCGGCGCCGAGGGAACTACCACCGCCACACTGTCGACCGGCGAGACGGTCCCTCTGACCAGGGCCCCCGACTCCTATCAGCACGACATCGGCCACGATTTCTTCTCCGGCCTTCGAGTGGTCAACGGCGGAGCGATGGACGGGTTCGATCTCATCCCGGGTGGTCGCGACGGATCTCCGTTCACGCAGTATCGAAAGGCCGATATCCCCGGGTACTGGCGGTACGCGCAGGAGTTCGTGCTCGCGGACCACATGTACTCGTCGATGTACGGCCCGACCATCCCGGAGCACATGTTCACGGTCGCCGCAACGGCGGGCCGGATCGTGAGCAACAAGCTCACACCGGAGGACGGCGACGGCCTCTACTGCGAAGACGTCAGGGAGCGGTTCTACAAACTGCAGAAACACCCTGACCTCATCAAGTGGGAACGCAACGTCCAGATCAAACGCATCGAGCAACTATTGAAGGCGGTGCAAGCGTGCATCGACGTCGACACGATCTTCCCGGAGCTCGAGGACGCCGGTGTCAGCTGGCACTACTACGGTCAACGCACGCAGTTCCACAACGCTCTGCTCGCCATCGACGAGATCCGCAACACGTCTCGTTGGGACAACGTCGTCGATCCCGCTCGTTTCATCGAAGACGCTCGTGCGGGCGAGCTACCTCAGGTCTCCTACGTTCTGCCCCCGACTGTGTTCAACGATCATCCGCATTCCCCCGATCGAAGCATGTGCGTCGGAGAGAACTGGTCCATCCGGCAGATCAACGCCGTGATGAAGGGGCCGGATTGGGACCACACGGCGATCTTCGTCACCTGGGACGACTTCGGGGGTCTCTACGACCACGTCGAGCCACCCGTCGTCGACGACATGGGCCTCGGCCCCCGGGTCCCCTTGCTGGTTATCTCCCCCTACGCCAAGCCCGGCCATATCAGCCATACGACCTACGAGTTCTCGTCGTTCCTGGCTTTTCTCGAACGGCTCTTCGACGTGGCTCCATTGACGGCCAGGGATCGAAACGCCAACGACCTATTCGACGCCTTCGATTTCTCTCAGGAGCCGAACGAGCCACTGATTCAGGAGCCGAGGCCGGAGAGTGGACCCGCAGCTCATCCGGTATGTAGAGGGATCTAGGATCCTTCACATGGCCACCACATCGACCCGCAGTCCCGTCCAACTTTTCGCGACGGTGATGGGGGCCGTGTATCTGCTCATCGGGATCCTGGGCTTTTTCGTGGCTAATAAGTTCACCGGAGGGTCGGCCGACGACAAGCTGATTTTTTTCCCGGTCAACCATCTGCACAACGTCGTCCATCTGGCCATCGGCGCCGCCTGGCTGGCTTCGGCTCGGAGTCTCCTAACGGCGAAGCAGGTGAGTCTCGCGATCGGAGTCGCTTATCTCCTGGTCGCCGCCCTCGGGTTCGTGGCCAAAGACTTCATGAGCGACCTACTGAATATCGAGACGGCCGACAACTTCCTGCACCTCGTATCGGGCGCACTCGGCGTGTACTTCGGAACCGTGGGGGCGGCAGCGACGCCGGCGACCCCGCCCGCCTAGCTCTTAGCCGCCTCGAGGTCATCGACCGCGAACAGCACCTCGGTTTCGCCGCCGCCGCGCTTAACAACGTAAGCCGCGCTGATATCGACGCCCCGGACGGTTAGCTCCCGGCAGAATCGACCCAGCTCTCCGGGGCGATCGTCGAGGGTTGCCGTCATCACGGGCCGAACCTGTTCGACCTTGAAGCCTGTGGACTGAAGCAGCTCGGCGGCGTCCTCGCCGTCGTCGACGACGAGATGAACGAATCCGGTCCCGTTGTGGGTGGAGGCCGAGAGAGTCTCGATGTTGACGCCCGCTCCGCCGAGCAGCTCGCCGAGCTCCGCGAGGGCCCCCGGCTTGTCGTCGACGATGACGATCATCTCTTCGAGCACGGGTCGAGATTACTCCTGTGAAGGACGCGCATGAAGAGGCCAGCAGGATTGGCGCATGTGGTGAAGAATGAGTACTCTGCCGCCAGCAAGGCGGGCAGTTTCTGGCTGGGGATCCATGGTTGGGTTGGGGGAATACTGACTAGCAAGCTTTCGCGGGGTCTGGACGACGCGGCCCGCTACCAGGCTTTATTCATCGATAATCCCGATGCGGTTTTCTGGTTAGACCCAGAAGGTCTTTTCACGGAAGTGAATCCCGCAGGCGAGGCGATGGTGGATTGCCCGCGCTCGGACATCCTCGGCCGGCACTTCCAGACTCTGGTTGTCGATCGGGATTTAGACCGCGCCGCTGGGTTGTTCGAGGAACTGTTGACCCAAACCCCTCTCAAGAACGAGATCTTCACTATCCGCAGGGCCGATGGGGCTGAAGTCCGCGTCGACGTCTGCGCATTTCCCGTGGTCATCGAGGGCGATGTGGTGGGGCTTTGGGGCGTCGCTCGCGACGTCACGGTAGCCGAGCGCGACAAACAAGCTCTGACCCAAAGCCAAGAACTGTTGCTCCAGTTGACCGACAACATCAGCGAGGTCTTCTATCTGAGCAGCGTCGACTATCTCAAGACCATTTTCGTGAGTCCCGCATTCGAGGAGATCTGGGGCCAGCCCGTCGAAACAGTCCACGCGGACCCTCTGTCTCGGTTCCAGCGGATCCATTCTGAGGATCTCGAGCGAGTACGCACCTCGCTCTTGAAACATCGGATCGTGGCTCCCTTCGAGATCGAATACCGGGTCGTGCGCCCCGATGGTTCGGTTCGTTGGGTGCAGGAGCGAGGGTTCCCCGTCCCGGGAGACGACGGTGACGTAGTACGCGTGGCAGGGACTATCACCGACATCACGGAGCGCAAGCTCCTGGAGGAACAACTTCTCCAATCTCAGAAGATGGAATCGATCGGCCGCTTGGCAGGCGGGGTCGCTCACGACTTCAACAACCTCCTGATGGTTGTGCTCAATTCTGCGAGGTTCGTACAGGAAGCCTTAGAGGAAGAGCATCCAGCCCGAGCCGACGTTCACAACATCGTCGAGGCGGGGGAGCGCGGCGCTCACTTGGTCCGGCAGTTGCTGACTTACAGTCGCAAGCAGATCGTCACACCCGAGACCCTTAGCGTTAATGACACTCTGAGAGATATCTCTGGGATGCTGGACCGCACCATCGGTGAAGACGTTCAGCTCTCTTGGAAGCTGGCGGACGATCTGGACGACACTCGCATCGATCCGAACCAGCTCGTCCAGGTGATGTTGAACCTCGCGGTCAACGCACGAGATGCGATGCCGACCGGAGGCACGATCGGTATCGAGACGCTGAATGTGAAGATCGCAAGCGAGTTCCCAGGACATGCTGATGTCACCCCCGGTCGCTACGTGTGCATAGCCGTCAGCGATACCGGCCAGGGGATGTCACGCGATGTCTCGTCTCAGATCTTCGAACCGTTCTTCACCACCAAACCAAAAGCGGAGGCGACCGGGCTCGGTCTTTCGATGGTGTACGGGATCGTGACACAGGCGGGCGGCCACGTGAACGTCTACAGCGAGAAAGGCGTGGGCACAACGTTCAAGATCTATCTGCCGGTCGTCGACCCAAAAAAGACGATCGACCTGGCAGAGGGGACTCGCCCAGCCGAGGGGAAGGGCAGGATCGTCCTTATCGCAGAGGATGACGAGGCGATAGGAGCGCTCACCCGCAAGATCCTCCAACGTCATGGCTACACCGTTCTGAATGCATCGTCCGGGAAACAAGCGTTGGAGCGGAGCGATGCTCATTCGGGCAAGATCCATCTCCTGCTAGCGGATGTCGTGATGCCTGGGATGTCGGGCCGCGAGTTGGCGAGCCACGTCAAGATCCGAAGGCCCGATACGCGGATCGTTTATATGTCGGGCTACACGGCCGACATGATCGGGCGACACGGGATCCTCACCAGCGATGAGAACTACATCCAGAAGCCCTTCACTGCCGACGAGCTCCTTAGAAAGCTCGACGAGGTCCTCAGCCGGACGAGCTAGTGAGCCCCTTCGGCGCCGAACACGGCCCTGAACGTGCGCCACAGGATCCATAGGTCGAGCGAGAGAGACCAGTTCTGGATGTAGAAGAGGTCGTATCGAACGTAGTCCGAGAAGCTCGTCTCCGTCCTGCCGCTCACCTGCCAGAGCCCGGACATCCCAGGTCTGACCTTCAAGCGATTGCGCACCCAGTCGTCGTACTGCTCAACCTCCGACGGGAGGGCGGGCCGCGGGCCGACGAGGCTCATCTCGCCTTTAAGCACGTTCCATAGTTGCGGGAGCTCATCGAACGAGTAGCGACGCAACGTCGCCCCTACCTTCGTTACTCGCGGATCGTCTTTCAGCTTGAAGAGGAGACCCGGGCCCTCCGACATGTGCTCTAGCTCGGCCTTCCGGTCCTCGGCGTCGATGTACATCGAGCGGAATTTCCACACTTCGAAGTGCTCGCCATCTCGGCCGACCCGGACCTGTCTGAAGAAAACGGGGCCGGGGGAATCGCGCCTGATCCGTAGTGCGATCACAGCGAGGAGGGGCGACAGGAACAGAAGGCCGAGCCCCGCCCCCAGGACATCGAGCCCACGCTTCAGCGTGCGTTGCAGCCGGTCCATGCCGGTGCGTCGCACGTATAGGAGAGGCACGCCGGCGACCGATTGCACCGTCATGCGGGACGCCATGAGATCGATAGTCCCCGAAGTCACCTGGAGGTCGACATCCATGTCTTGCAGTTCCCAGAACAGCCGGTTCAACCTCGGCGTCTCGAAGGCGGAAGCCGCGACGAGCACGAGAGTCGCCCGATTCGAGTAGATGAGATCGCGGAGATCGCTCGTCGAGCCGATGACCGAATGACCGTCTACCTCCTGCCCGACCGGCAATTCATCGTCGACGAATCCGAGGATCTTGTAGCCGAGCCATCCCTCCCGCTCGAGCGTGCGCGCCACGGTCCGGGCTTCATGGTTAGACCCCAACACGATCGTTCGCGTCGTGTCTCCGCCTCGCCGGCGCATGAAGTGCAGGACCTTGCGGATCACGAGCCGTTCGCCCCCGACCATCACGAAACCGCTGCCCATTGCTAGGAGAGCCCACCCTCTTGCGAGGTTGAGGTTGAGCGCAGAGTCGACGATGAAAACCACAACGGTCCCTGCGACGACGCCGTGGAAAACCTGTTTGAACTCGTTCACGGGCCCGAGTACCTGACGAGGCTCGTATAGGCCGTAGACGTAGAACAGGAGGAGCCACACGGGGACCGCCGCGAGGGTGATCATCGTGTAGTCGTATTTGGCCGCGGGAGCGCCGCTCATGATCTCGAAACGGATCGTCGACGCGAGGAAGAACGCAGCCGAGATAGCCATCGCGTCGGCCACGACGCGAAGAGCTATCCGTTTGGCGCTGCGTTTCTGGAGAGGTTGCCGGACCACCGCCCCTTCGGGTTCGACGGCCTGAGCGGGCTGAGCCATGGTCCTCCCTAGAGGTATCCGAGTCCTCTCAAGGACTCCTCGATGATGGCCTCTTCCTCCGGCGAGTACGGAGAGGCCTCATCCCCGGCCCCTGATGATAGGGGGGAGGTCGCCTCGATGGGCCGATCTTTCAGGGCCTGAGGGTCGAACGCATCGGTCAACACGCTGCCGTCGAGCCCTTCGGGGACGGCGAGACCTGCGAGGTAGAGAAGCGTTGGAGTTACGTCCATCACGGAACCGGACACCGTGCCCCCCGCCTTAACACCGGGGCCGGTCACGATGACGATCCCATCTGGGTGGTGGACGCCGCGGGGGAGCTCTCTGACATCGGTGAATGGATCCGTGTGGAAGAGCTCGTCATCGAGCTCGAAGCGGTGATCGCGCATCACCGGCAAAACATCGGGCGCTCCGTCGAGCGCGTCTCCATGGAAAACGTCCTGTGAGAGATGCACGCGATCGGTTGCCGGCTTTCCGTCCGGTCCCTGGAGGGCGGCGAACCGTTGCGCGAGCTCCTTCTTCAGACTCTCCAGTTCGCCCGGTGGAACGATCCCGAAGGGCTCTCGGCCTTGGAGATTCACGAACACGCCCTGTTGCGGGATCGGCGAAGCAAAAGCGCGGGTTTCCGACCAGTCGATCGCTCCGAACGTCTTCTCCTTGGCACCGCGCGCGACCTTCCGCGGGAGGATCCGCTTGGCGAGGGGCACCATCGCCCGCGCCGCTTTCGTCTGCATGGCTTTAGCGACCGGCTTGATCTTCAGATAGCCCCACTGCTGCAGCAGCGTGTTCAGGTGGACGCTTACTTCCCACGCGGTGAACCCATGATCCGAGCACACCACGGCGCGGCCCCCGGCCCAATCGTCGAGGAGACCGACTATCCGATCCATCGCCGCGAAGCAGCGTTCGAGCCCGTCGATCATCTCGCTCGATCCGACGCTTGACGAAGCATCGCGTGGATCCATGTATCGGTAATAGACGTGCTGCAGGCGATCGGGCGCTTCGAGCACGCTGAACAGCAGGTCGACGGGGTTTTCGGCCACCAACATCTCGAGGACTTTGTAGCGCTGCTCGATCGAGGCGAGGGCACGCTTTGCCAGTCCCGCGTCCTTCCAGTCCGTTTCGTAGTTGGCGTGCACGTCGAGCACGTAGCCCGGCGCTACCTGGAGGATGCGCGGCTCGACCGCGGCCGGATAGGCGAACCCTTGCTGCTTCTCGCCGTAGCCGGGCGTGAGCATGCCTGAGACCATCCACCCGTCCAGTTCGCGTGGCGGGTAGGTGAGAGGAAGGTTGTAGATGCCCGCCTTCGCTCCCTGCGCGTTGGCCATCTCCCAGATCGTCGCGGAGCGGATCCGACCCGAGTGCACCAGTTGCTGTTCGTGCTGCGCGTGGCCCTCGATGAACCCGTAGATCCCGTGACGGCCGGGGTTCACCCCGGTGGCGGCCGAGGTCCAAGCCGGAGGCGTGTACGTAGGCACCGTCGACTTGAGCGTTCCGCTGGCCCCGCGCTCGCGCAACGATGCCAACCTCGGCATCAATCCCTTCTCGATCAGCGGATCGAGTAGGTGCCAGGCGGCCCCATCGAGCCCGATAACCGCAGCCTTTTCCACGCCGGGCATCCTAGGTTTCGCGTCCCCAGATGTCGTCGACCAGCTTGGCGGCGTCGGCTTCGTCGAGGTTCGTGTCCTCGAGGATGGTGAAGCGGCCGGGGCGGGTGTCGGGGGCGTGTAGCAGGATCTGAGCGACCTGCTCGTTGGACAGTCCGAGAGACTCCGGAGAATCGGGGAGGCTCAGTTTCCGCAGACGCTGTCTGAACAGGTCGGTGTCCTCGCCGTAGAGAGCCACTGAAACGATGCAACCGAACGCGACCTGAGCGCCGTGGAGTGCAAGCCCGCCGTGCAACTCGTCGATCGCATGACTGATCTCGTGTTCGCCCCCCGACGACGGGCGAGATGTTCCTGCGTAGATCATCGCGAGGCCCGACATCACAAGTGCGTCTGCGAGGCGACGGAAGAAGGCCGGATCGTTCGCGAGTTCCCCTGCGTTCCTGTCGAGGTAAGGCTCGATCGTCTCGAACGACTCGACCGACAGATCCCAGGCACGGTGGTCCACTTCGTCGATGCCGCGCTCTGCGGCGAGGGCCCAGTCACGCAGCGCGAGCGGATTGGCGAGCAAGTCACCGATGCCGGCGCTGACACTGGCGGCCGGTGCCGTAACGACCGTTGGAAGGGAAACGAAAACTGCGATGGGCGCGATAGCCCCAAGGCTCTCCGCTCGGCCCCCTTCGTTGGGCACCACGGCAACCGGGGAGCAGAGTCCATCGTGGGATAGCTGGGTTGGCACCGCGACGATCGTCAAACCGGCGCGAGCGGCAGCGAGCTTCCCGAGGTCGAGACAGCGTCCTCCGCCGATCGCGATTATGGCGTCGGCTCCCGCTTCTTGGGCGCGCGAACCGAGCTCCGCGGCCCAGGTTTGATCCGCATCGGAAGTTGGGATCTCGGCCGGTGTTGCGCCTTCGATCTTCGAAGCCAAACGTTCGCCGTGAACCGAGTTCAGAACGAAAGGCTTGTCTATGTCGAGCCCGGTCAGCCGATCCGAAAGGGCACCTGCTGCGTCGTCTTCGTCGTCGCTCTCGTCGAAAACGAATACGTGTGGAAACTCCAACTACCCGGCCGAAGCTGCAGCCACCGCGGGCTCGCCCGAGCCCCACGCGCTCGCATGTCGCTCGATCACATCGATCGCTCCGGGGACGTCCTCCGGAGTATCCACTTCGGCGTATTCGTCCGACTCGACGAACGCTGCGTGGGCGTCGACCTTGTCGAGGATCTGCGCGTAGACGTCTTCGTAGTAGATGTGGGAATCGCCGGACCACTCGACGTCAGTTGCAGCTTGAAGATAGAGGTCCGTCGCGGTCGGACGGATGAGCGAGACCCCCGAGTACTCGCCCCGACTTCGAGCGAGTTTCAGATCCTTGCCGATACCGCGAACGTGGTTGCCGTCGAGCTCAACCCGCATGTCCTCGGCGTCCAGTTGATGTTGCGGACGACGCTGGACCGCGAGGACAAGGTCGCCGAGCGTGTCGACGGTCCTCCGATAGACATCCGGTGGAACGATCACGTCCGAGTTCACGACCAGGCAGGTCATTCCGGGGGACTGGTCCAGGCCCATCCGGACGGTGTGGAAGTTCCCCCACGAGGCGTAACGCGCGTTGAAGACGTAGCTGACGTCGTCGGCGCTCCATCGTTCGTCGACGAAGGCCTGAACGTCGGCCGCTTTGAAACCCGTGACGACAAGAAGGTCCTCTATCCCGGCCGACTTCAGCCCCGACAGGATGTAGTGGAGCATCGGCTCCTTGTCGGCCAGAGGCAAAAGCGTCTTGGGGGCGGCTCCGCCCATGCGCACGCCTCTACCTGCCGCCAGCACGATGGCCCTTAGCTTTGCCACGACACCTCCAAAACGAAGTCTTTAGTGAGCGGTCTATCCCAAACCAGCGTCGACCCCGTCCGCTTCCATCCGGGTGCCCTTACATCGCGCACCCCCGCAGGAAGGTCGAGATTGATCGTTAGCTGCTCGGGCCAAACGCGGGGCTGATGCTGGACCGTGAGCCTATAAACCCTACGTCCTTCTTCGGTACGAACGGCCCCCGGGACCCGATAGCCGAGGCTGAACTTTCCCGTTTCCTGGGGCGGGATCTCGAGAGTCGCGCTCCATACCTTCTTGCCTTTTTCGCTGTGGGTGGCCGGAGTGTTCGCGTCCGGCCAGGTGGCGATGCCGGGAGGAGTGTCCAGCCGCGAGCCCTTCACGTCGGCGAAGGTCAGTTCGGCGTTATCCGGAACGTAGACGTTCATCATCGGGCGGTGGTATCCGTTCGTCTCCAATCGCTTGCCCGAGTCACCCATCGGATACAACGGCTGCGGTAGGAACACGCCGTTAGTGACGGCCGTCTCGGTCGAGATGGCAGCGTCATCTCCATCGAACTGGATGTCCATCGTGGTCGCGTGCCGGCCGAAGTAGTCGAGTTTGTTGCCGCCGACATTCTGCTCGACGACATAGAGGTAATCCGAGTCCTTCGCTTCGTCGATGGCTCCATCCCAGTTCATCAACTCGACGAATGCTTGCTCGGACGGGTCGGACATCCACATCTGCATGTGCTTGCCTTCGAATGAGCTTCCGAAGCCGTCGACCAGCTCGGTCGGATGGTGTGGCTTGAACATGCGTTCGAAGAAACTGTCGACGACGTCGCTGAGCCGGGCGCGCCGGACTTTCGGGATGGGGAAGGCGCCGTACGCCTTGTATAGGAGGAAGTACACGATCCGATTCGAGGTCACGTAAACGTGGAACTTGTCTGACTCGAACTGACCGACGCCTGGCATCAGGTCCTGCATCAGGATGGGGTCGGCAGCGATCACGCCATCGACTTGGCGCGGGAACGTGTTCTCGCTCGCTTGTGCGTACCTGACCGTCAGATCCGCGGAGAGCGGCCAGTCGGGCGACCAGTTCGCGTTGCCGAACCGCTGTGCGTCGGGGATGTCTTGCACGTACCAAGCGTCATCGGGCAGGGGGATCGACACCTGCTGACGGTCCTTATCGACGTCGTAGATCGAACTTGCGTTCTTCACCAACTCGGGCTTGCCGTCGACGATGGTCATGAGAGCGAACTGCAGCAGCGCACCGCCCGCTCCGCGCTCTTCGGCGTTGTTCTGGAAACCGATGACGTAGGTGCGAGGACCGTCCGCGCCCAAGATGCCCGGGAGCACCTTGAACCCGGCCTCGGCCTTGCGCAACAGCTCGTCGGTCTCGGTTGCTTTGTCGATCCCGTCCGTGACCTTCTTTCGGATCCGATCGGGCAACGCCTTCAGATCTACGGCCCCCAGTTCGCGCCCGACGGAATCGATCGCCTCGCGCACGTCGGTGATGGTTCTACCGATCTCCTCGAGACGGTCGATCCGGATGAGGGATCCGCCCTCGGAGTCCGACGGGTCTTTGGCGATGACCTTGTCCGGGCCGCGCAGTGCGTTCTGGGCGACATCGAGGGTTCCGAGTGCGGCAACGGCCGAGAACTCCGCAGCCTTCACTAGATGGTCCGCCTCGCCGAGGACCGGGCCGACCTTCGGAAGCTTGGACGCGAGCTCGAGTAGGGGCCCGCCTGCGTCCAAACCGGCTCGCGCCCTCTTCGCCGCAGCCACTCCAGCGAGCGTTTCGTAGCGCGCTTCCTTCATAGCGCCCGCCGACAGCTTGTTTTCGGCCTTGGAGAAATGATCTCCGGCGTCGGCCAGCCCCGTCGCCAAGCGCCATGGCCCGACCAACATCGCTGCCCAGAGGTAGAAGCCACCAAGCGCGAGCAGAAGGACCGCGGCGCGCGCGTAGCCGGACCGCCGGTCTCGTTCCTCGGTCGCGCTCAGGACCCGGCAGCCTCGCGGAGACGTGGAGCGACCTCTTTGGCGAACAGCTCGATCGAAGCTGCGGCCGCCTCGGCCGGCATCCCGGGGTAATAGAAGCGGAGCACGATGTGACTCTCCGGGTAGGCGCCGAGCAGTTTGGCGAGGGGCGTGAGGAACTCGACGACTTGGTCCGGGGTTCCGTACGCAGTCGATTGCCGGACTTCGTCCTCGGTGGGAGGCATGACCTTCAGCGGGGTGCCGGGAACGTCGGTCCCGACTCGCCATCCCGTGTACACGCCGAGTTGATGTCCGATCCCTCGATAGACCATGTCCCAATCACCGTCCGGGTCGTTCGTTACGAACACGTTCTGCAATAGCCCGACGATCGGTGGGCCCTCGTGCCCTGCCTTCTTGCGTTCCTCGGCCGCCATCTCGAATGCCTGCTTCAGGCGCTCGGGTGCCGCCCGAGATGAGATGTACCCGTCACCGATGCGGCCGGCCCGTTTGATCGCATCGTCCACGAATCCTCCGACGAGAAGAGGAGGAACGCGCGCCGGCTTCGGCGTGACCGAAACGCCGGAATAGGTGAAGTGCTTGCCGTTGTAGTCGAACCTGTCCTCGTTCCAGGCCAGTCGCAGGATCTCGACGAGTTCCTTGGTGCGACCCACGCGTGACTTAACGGGGATGTTGAATTCTCTGAACTCCTCGTCGCGCCAGGCGATGCCGAAGCCCGCGATCGTTCGGCCGGTGGAGATCTGGTCGACCACCGCGAAGTCCTCCGCCATCCTGATGGGGTCGTGGAACGGCGCGAGGATCACACCGGTTCCTAGTTCGATCCGCTCGGTCGCCACCGCGAAAGCCGCAAGCATCGCGAGAAGCGATGGCAGATAACCGTCGGCCGAGAAGTGATGTTCAGAGACCCACGCGGCATCGAGCCCGACCTCTTCGGTCAGCTTCGCCAGCGAGATCATGTCCTCGTATTCCTGGTGAAACGTCTTGTTCGAATCCAGCGGGATCTGTCCGGTGTACAGACCGGTGCCAATCTTGAAGCCCACACGCACCTCCGGTCGGCGAGACGCAAAGAAAAAAAGCCGGGCCCCCGTGGGGGCCCGGCCAAGCTAACAGCAGAGAGATTTACTTGGGGATCTTGTACGTGACGACCTGAGCGGTCGTGTCGATGATCGTGGTGCTGAGCGAGCGCTCGGCGTAGTGAGACACCCAGCAGATGGTGCAGATCTGGCTGCCACCGCCGATGATCGAAGATCCGGGCTTCGCCTTGATCAACTTCATCGGAACCACGACGGTGAACGACATGGACGCGGGGTCCCATGTTCCGGTGACGTAACCAACGACGGGGCAGTTGACCTGGCCCACGGGCAGCGTCTGGTCGGTGATGCACTCACCCTCGATCCGGAAGTGACCTGCTGTGTCGACGTGGCCGACTCGCTCTTGACCGGTGCCACCGGCGATAACGTCGGGCTTGCCGATGTCCGCGCTCTTGGCGGTGATCCGGTAGGGGGTCTTGTTGACGTTGAAGTTCCAGAGGAACCTCGTCGCTTCCGGCATGCTCCCCACGGGAGGCATGTCGGCGTGCGTAACTGTGAACTGGATGTCGGCGCCGACCCTTTGGATCGTGCCGGAGACTAGGTCCCAACCACCCGGGATCGACTGACCGAGGCCCTGGCCCAGGTCCGCGTCGCCCGCGGGGTCTTCCCAAACGACCGTCGGCTTGACTTCGGCGGCCGGTGCGATCGAACTGGCGGCGAACAGCAGACCGCCTGCGAGTAATACCGAAAGAAGCTTCTTCATTTTTCCTCTCCTACTTGGGGATCTTGTACGCGGTCGTCTGGATCGCGTAGTCGATGACGGTGTGCGGGGTGAGCGAACGCTCGGCGTACTGAGGGACCCAACAGATGACGCACTGCGTTGCAGCAGCCGCGCCGGTTCCACCGGCGATGGTCTGGCCGGCCTTGGCCTTGATCGTCTTCAGAGGCAGGATGATCGTGAACGAAGCGGCGGCCGGGTCGAAGGTGCCGTCGAGGTAGGCGATCGTCTGATAGATCGGCGTGCTCAGCACACCGACGGGAGGCTGCTCCTCCCACGTCTCGAGGCGGAACTGCCCGTCGAGGTAAACCTGACCGAGACGCTCTTGGCCGTTGGGGCCGCTGAGCGGGTCCGGCTTACCGATGTCGACGCTCTTGGCCGAGAAGCGGTACTCCTTGCCTGCGACGTTGATGTGCCACAGGAAACGGAAGCCCTCGGGAAGCTCTCCGCTCGGCGGCATGCCGGCTTGAGTGACCGTGAACTCGAGGTTCGCGCCCTTCTTCTCGATGGTTCCGGAGACAAGGTCGAAGCCAGACATCTCCGATCCGGGCACCGCAACGCTCTGACTCGCGACGCCGGCGTCGCCGGATGGGTCTTCCCACGCGGTTAGCGGCTTCGCTCCTGCATTCGCGATCATGCCGAACAGCAATCCGCCCGCCAGCAGAGCACTGAAAAGTCTCTTCATCACTTTCCCCTCTTTCGCCACTAGATCTTTCCCGTGTACTTGATGATGTCGATGCCTCGGTTGTAGTCGAGCGAGTAGATGATCCGGTCGGTCACCCAATACGCAGCGCCGGAGCTTCCCGCCCACGGCATGAAGTAACCGGCTTCGCTGATCTTTCCCTTCGAGCTGATGTCCATGATCCGGACGCCGTGCTCGAAGCGGGCGTGCGCAACTAGCCCGCCGTTGTGGAACGACGGATGAAGTTCGAGCCAGTGTGACGAGCAGCCTCCTTGATTCGCCGCCGGCTTCCCGTCGACGTAAGTGCCGTTGGTCTCGTAGTGCTCATCCAGCACCGGGCCGAGCGTCTTCGTCTTCTTCCAATTCTTCGTGCTCAGGGTCAAGAGGTGACCGTTCGTCTTTGCTCCACAACGAGCCACGAAGTTCTGCTCGGTGCCGGCGACCAAGAAGTCGTCCATGCCACCGCTGCCCCAGCGGGTCGAGTGCAGAACGGAGGCGTTCTCGAGTGGGGGAGAGATCGCAAGCAGCTTGGGGTCTGCCGGGTTCTTGCGAGCGTCCAAGAGCATGATCGGGTTGCTCGCCGTCAACACGACCCCAGGAGAGACTTCGTCGACGTCGTGAGCGTCCTGAACCATCTTGCCGTCGCCCCACTTCGTCTTGAGCAATGTGGGCTTCGACGGGTCGCGGATGTCGATGATCTGACCGTTCGAGTTGTAGACGTAGGAGCAGTCGAGAACGCAGCTGGAAGTGTGCGAACCGGCGCCGGGAAGCGTTCCGACGATCACGGGGTTCGACTTGTCTTCCACATCGATGATGTAGAGGGCGTTCGTGCTCGCTCTCGGAGTACCGTCGGCCGAGCCGGTCACAGTGTTGGGAACGACGATGACCTTGTCGTTGCCGTCGAGGTCCTCGCGAGAGAACAGCCACTCCTGGGGCATGGGAACGACGCCCGTCATCACCGGGTTAACGGGGTCTTTGATGTCGAAGACCATGACCTTGTTCTGGTCGTTTGCGTAGAAGTAGTTGCCCACGACTCGGCCCCCAACCCCGTCTTGGGCGAAGGGGAGGTGAGCGATGAATTCGACGTTGTCGGAGGTGACTCCACCCGGGCCCGGACCCGTTTCGGTCAGGGGCGAGGCGTGCGCGGCCGTGAAACTGGACGCGACAAGAGCCCCCAATAGGAGCGCCATGGTCTTGCGCATCGCCGGTTGATCCCTTTCAGGCTGGAGTTACGTCGAAGAAAGGATTCGCCCAGCCCGACCCCCCTCCTGCTTCGGGTCGCGGGCTCCCACACCCAGGCGGGAGAGAGCTTCTGTTGCTAGCCGGGGGCGATGAGGTCGGCGATCTCGCCGATCATGCGACTCAGATCGAAGTCCTTGGGCGTGAAAACACGTGCGACACCGAGCTCGAGCAACTTTCGTTCGTCTTCGTCCGGGATGACCCCGCCGACGATCACAGGAACCTTGGCTGGGTCCATGCCCTCCGCCCGGAGGCGGTCGAGTATCTCGGGCACCAGCAGCCCGTGCGCGCCGGACAGGATCGAGATGCCGATCGTGTGGACGTCCTCTTCGACCGCGGCGTTGGCGATCTGCTCGGGGGTCAGACGGATGCCCTGATAGACGACTTCGAACCCGGCATCCCGAGCGCGCAGCGCGACCTGCTCGGCCGCGTTGGAATGACCATCCAAGCCGGGCTTCGCGACGAGCATCCGGAGCTTCGGCACTCCGGCGCGCTGCGCCGCGTCGGCGACCTTCCGACGCGTCTCGGCCATCGCCTGCGGCTCGGTTCCCCCCACGTGGGCTCCCATTCCGGTCGGCGGACGGTATTCACCGAACGTCTCGCGTAGTGCATCCGCCCACTCGCCGGTGGTCACGCCGGCCTTGATCGCCTTTATGGAGGCCTCCATCAAGTTCGCGTCGGTTCCTGCTTCCCGTTTGAGCAGGTCGAGGGCAGCAGTTGACGCGGCCGAGTCGCGTTCGCTTCGCCACTTCTCGAGGTTCTCAAGTTGTTCGGCTTCCGCGGCGGGATCGATCCGCTCGAACGCGAGCTCTTCGAGTCCCTCCACCAACGGAGACGGCTCGCCCTCTTGAAACGCGTTAAGACCGACGACGGTTTGCTCGCCGGACTCGATCGCGCGCCGACGTTCTGCGTGTCGAGTAACAAGTCGTTCCTTCATATAGGAGAGAGCGTCGACCGATCCGCCCATGTCTAGGACCTTCTGCAGCTCCTCCCATGCGGTGGTGACGATCTCGTCGGTCTTGCTTTCGATCACTTTCGAGCCCTCGAAGATGTCGTCGTACTCGAGGAGGTCGGTCTCGAGGGCGAGGATCTGCTGGGCCCTCAAGGACCATTGCTGGTCCCACGCTCGGGGAAGACCGAGCGCCTCGTTCCACGCGGGGAGTTGCACCGCGCGGGCGCGGGCGCTCTTTCCTTGAGTGACTGCAAGCATCTCGAGAAGGATCCTGTAAACGTTGTTCTCGGGCTGTGCGGCAGTAAGGCCAAGAGAGTTGACCTGCACGCCGTAGCGGAAACGACGGAACTTGTCATCGTCGATCCCGTAGCGCTCCTTAGTGATGCGATCCCACAGTTGACCGAACGCACGCATCTTGCACGTCTCTTCCACGTACCTGATGCCGGCGTTGCAGAAGAACGAGATGCGCCCAACGAGCCGGGGGAAGTCGTCCTCCGAGACCCGTCCCGTTGCTTTCGTCGCGTCGAGAACGCAGACGGCGTTCGCGAGCGCGTAGGCCACCTCTAGAACTGGGTCGGCTCCCGCCTCCTGCAAGTGATAGCTGCAGACGTTGATCGGGTTCCACTTGGGAGTGTTGCTTAGCGTCCACGTGACGACGTCGGTCGTAAGTCTGATCGAGGGCTCCGGCGGAAAGATGTGAGTGCCTCGGGAGAGGTACTCCTTGAGGATGTCGTTCTGAGTCGTTCCCGCGAGTGCAGATCGATCGGCACCCTGCTCATCGGCCACTGCCACGTAGGCGGCGAGCAGCCACATCGCAGTGGCGTTGATGGTCATCGAGGTGTTCATCTCGGCCAGGGGGATGCCATCGAAAACGCCCCTCATGTCGCCGAGGTTGCAGATCGGCACGCCGACCTTCCCCACCTCGCCCTTCGCCATCTCGTGATCCGAGTCGTAGCCCGTCTGGGTCGGCAGGTCGAACGCGACCGACAACCCGGTCTGACCCTTGGCGAGGTTGCCTTTGAACCGAGCGTTCGTGGCCGCGGGCGTCGCATAACCCGCGTACGTCCGGAAGATCCAGGGCTTGTCCCGCTCGTTGGCAGCCATAGCGACTCAATCGTAGGCTGTTCGCTCCCCGTTGAGAGCGTGCGGGCGCTGCGCGCTCCGGGGTCACAGCTATCGGAGGAGGAACGGTGGAGATTCGTAAGGTTGGGGTGGTCGGCTGCGGAACGATGGGTTCCGGCATCGCCGAGATGGTGGCGAAGTCGGGTCTCGACGTCGTCATCACCGAAGTGACCGAGGAAGCTTTGGCCGCCGGCCTCGAGCGGATGAACCGAAGCTTCGAGCGGGCGGTCGAGCGCGGGAAGCTCGAACGAAGCGATGCGGACGCTGCTCTTGCACGGATCTCGTCGTCGGTGAGCAACTCTGACCTGGCGGACTGCGACCTCGTCATCGAGGCCGTGCCCGAGCATCTCGACCTGAAGAAAGTCGTGTTTGCCGAGCTCGACGGGATCGTCAAGGAAGAAGCGATCCTCGCGACCAACACCTCATCGCTTCCGGTCATCGACATGGCCGTGACCACCAAGCGCCCCGACAAAGTGATCGGTTTTCACTTCTTCAATCCCGCTCAAGTCATGCCACTCGTCGAGTTGATCCGGACGGTCGCGACCGAGGAGAGCGTCGTAGAAGCCGCCAAGGAGTTCGCCGAGAAACTCGGAAAGACTCCCGTAGTCGCGCGTGACAGGGCGGGGTTCATCGCCAACCTCCTGCTCTTTCCATACCTGAATGCAGCCACGCGGATGTACGACGGCGGATTCGCGTCGCGTGAAGACATCGACGCGTCGATGCAACTCGGATGCGGTCATCCGATGGGTCCCCTCGCGCTCCTCGACCTGATCGGACTCGATTCCGGATACGAGATCTGCGAGGCGCTATGGCGTCAGTTCCGCGACGATCAAGATGCGCCCGCGCCGCTTCTCAAGCAGTACGTGGTCGCCGGCTACCTCGGACGCAAGACCGGCAGAGGCTTCTACAAGTACGAAGCTCCGGAGTCTCCGAAGATCGCCGACGCGATCCCGGACTCCGCAGGTGTCCCTTCTTCCGACATCCAGACGATCGGCGTCGTTGGCACGGGACTGATGGCGTCGGGCATCGCCGAGGTCGCGGCGAAGGCCGGCAACGAGGTGATCTTGCGCGGGCGGAGCGAATCGTCGATCAAGAAGGCGAAAGCCGCGGTCGAGAAAAGTTTGGGCAAGGCCGTCTCCAAAGGCAAGCTCGAGCAGAGCGCGGCGGACGAGATCCTCGCCCGCATCACAACGACTTTGGAGTTCTCGGATCTTGCAGAGGTCGACCTGGTCGTCGAAGCGGTCGCGGAAGACCTCGACGTGAAGCTCGACATCTTCAAAGAGCTCGACGCGTCGACGAAACCGGAAGCGATCCTCGCGTCGACCACCTCGTCGCTGTCGGTGGTCGACCTCGCCGCGGTGACTTCGCGGCCCGACCGCGTGCTCGGCCTTCATTTCTTCAACCCGGCGCCGATCATGAAGCTTGTCGAGGTGGTGCGAACGGTCGCGACGTCCGGCGAAGTGGAGAAGCGCGCGACCGCCTGGGCCCGAGCGATAGGGAAGCGTCCTGTGCGTTGTCGTGACCGCGCTGGTTTCATCGTGAACTTCTTGCTGTTCCCGTATCTGAACGACGCCGTCCGCATGCACGAGGAGGGGTACTCGACTCCTCAGGACATCGATTCAGCAATGAAACTCGGTTGTGGCCACCCGATGGGGCCGTTCCAGCTGATGGACATCGTCGGGCTCGACGTCACCTACGCGATCCTGAATTCGATGCACGAGGAGTTCCGCGAGCGCCGCTACGCCCCGGCCCCCTTGCTCGAGCACATGGTTCGAGCCGGCTACCTAGGCCGGAAGACGGGCCGCGGCTTCTATGACTACTCAACCTAGGTAGATCGGGTCGGTTTGCTTCCTAGCGGGAAGCCTCTTCTATAGGGTCAAGCGGCTGTGACTCACTTCCCCAGAGCCCGCGCGGGCATGGCTCTTCTTGTCGCTTTGGCGGCTCTCTCGGCGACGGCGGCGCCCGGTGGGGCTAAGGGCTACGAGCAGTGGACCCAGTATCTCGCTAAGGGCGTGAGCCTCACTCGGATCAAGGATCCCAAGGGCCCTTATCGGATCAAAGTTGTCACCGTCGATCTGAACGCTTCGGCGACGCTCGACGTGGCGCTGGCAAGCGACCAGCTTCCCGGGTTCGAGACGACATCGTCCATGGGCGCACGCCACAACGCGATCGCGGCGATCAACGGCGATTACGCGCGGCCCTCGGGCCGGCCGGTCTTCACGTTCGCCGAGGACGGCCATCTCGACCAAACTCCTCTGAGCTGGGGACGCAACTTCGCTGTCGATCGAACAGAGACGAGTAGCTACGTTGGTCATCCGACGACGACCGCTTGGTTCTTCGAGCACGACTCGGGTTCTCGTTACTCGATCGGACGCGTGAACGCGGGGGATCCGGACGTCGAAGAGATAGCGCTTTACACGGAAGCCGGCGGTCACGAGGAGCGACCACCTCAGAACGCGTGCTCCGCGCGACTCGTTCCGATGAACACGCCGCGGGCATCCGATTCAACGCCGGGAGTAGAGGTTCCCTACACGGTCAACAAGGTGTCGTGCCAGTTCCGCCGCATGACGCGTGCCGGCGGTGCGGTCCTCGCGGCACCGATCGGCGGAACCATCGGGCCTTCAACGATCGCGACGCTGACTCCGGGCGAGCAGTTGACGGTTGGTTGGTCGCTTGGTTGGTACAACGTGTTCGATACCGTTGGTGGCAATCCGACCTTGATCGAGAACGGCTCGATAGTTCCTGAGAACGTGTACGGAAACGACGCGTTCTTCCATCGCCACCCGCGTACTGGGGTCGGTACGACTCCCGACGGCCGGGTGCTGCTGGTAACCGTCGATGGGCGGCAGCCGAAGTGGAGCGTTGGGATGACCCTCGGGCAGTTCGCTTCCCTTTTCCGAAGCCTCGGCGCCACATGGGCCTTGAACCTCGACGGTGGCGGTTCGTCGACGACATGGGCGAACGGTCGAGTGGTCAATCGCCCTTCGGACGGGTACGAGCGCGCGGTCTCGTCGGCTCTTCTGGTCCTTCCCGCCTCGGACTCCGGCGAGGTCGAACCCGCCCCCGATCCACCGACGGGCATCTCCCTGGCGAAGATCGCTTCCCCTTGGCCCTTGATCATGAGAGACCCTGCCTCCACCGGTGGCATGGCTTCGGCGATGGGTCGGCGAGGGATGCATCTCGATCGCGCCTTGAGGAAAGCAGCCGAGCGCTACCAGCGTAGATAGGCTCTCGGGCATGCGCATCGCATTCGTTACCGGAGGAGGCTCCGGCCTAGGGAAGTCCATCGCTCATCGATTGGCCGCGGACGGGTTCTCGGTCGCCATCGCGGACATCGACCAAAGCTCCGCGGAACTCGTGGCCAAAGAGATCCAAGAAGACGGGGCCCGAGCCCTCGCTCTGCGTTGCGATGTGTCGAGTCTCGACTCCGTCAAGGAGGCGGTCGCGACGGCGACGGAGCGGCTGAAGGGCGGCCTCGACGTTCTGGTGAACAACGCCGGTTTCGACGAGCCCGAGTTTTTCTTGCAAACGGACCCCGAACTGTGGGACCGGCTCATCGCCGTCAACCTCAAAGGCGTCTTGAACTGCACGTTCGCGGCTGCACCTCTGATCGCCGAGAGCTGTCGCGAGAGCGGGTATGGACGGATCATCAACATCGCTTCCGACGCAGGACGAGTGGGATCGTTGGGCGAAGCGGTCTACGCGGCGGCGAAAGGCGGCGTCATAGCGTTCACCAAGGCGATGGCGCGAGAACTGGCTCGTGACAAGATCACCGTCAACGCGATCTGTCCCGGTCCTGCAGACACTCCGATGACCGATCGCATCCGTTCCAGCGCTCTTGGCGACAAGCTGATGGCTCGTATGGCCGACGTGACGCCGCTGAAACGACTTGCATTGCCGGAGGATGTGGCCGGACTCGTTTCGTACTTCGCGCGAGACGAGGCGAACTTCATCACAGCCCAGGTAGTGAGCGTCAGCGGCGGCCTGACCATCCCCGGCTAGCTTCTCGTACCAAAACTGCCGATGGAAGACCTGATCGACAACCTCACCAATGGAAACGTTACCGGCGTAAAAGTCGTGCTGGCTTCCGTGGTGATGGCGCTAGCGATCTATCAGGTCTTCTTGATGGCGGTCGGTTACGGGAAGCTCAAGCTCCCATATCTGAAGCCGAAGGCCGCCTCGTTTGCGCACCGATCGGTCGGCGACGCGATAGTCGTGGTTACCGTTGTGGTGGCGGTCATGTGCATGGGTTATTTCGGATTCGAGGCGGACGATCACGGCGGAGATGACTCCAGAGGGGCCGTCGTTCACATGGTTGCGGGCGCGGGCCTCCTGACCCTGATCGCATTCAAGATCGGAGTCGTCCGATGGTGGCATCGACTCGGTCGCTTCCTTCCGCTTATCGGGATCGGCGTGTTCGTCTTGTTCGGGATCGTGTGGCTCTCGTCCGCAGGTAGCTATCTCTCGGGAGGTCAGTGATGTCCGAAGACCGCTCTTACGCGTTGCAGGTATTCGTATCGATCGTTGTGGCCATCCTCATCGTCTTCCTCGTGGTTAACACGGTCTCCAAGAGAGTCGGCCCCGGTGACGACACTCGTCGCGGTCGCAGCGGGAGTGACAACAGTGGTCACGGGAGCGACTAGGGTTCGCTTTCTTCAGCACACCGAAAAGGAGAAACATGTCGAAGGTCATGGTTCACATCACGCATGGTCCCGAGCACCCGACGAGGGTCGCTCTCGGATTCCTCGTCGCCAAGACCGCCGCAGAGGAAGGTCACGACGTCACCGTGTTTCTCGCGGGCGATGCCGTGCAGTTCGCTCGTGCCAGAGTTAGGGAAGAAGCGGTTGGGGTCGGGCTCGGCTCGGTTGCCGAACACACTGCAGCCCTAATGGAGGCCGGAGCGACGTTTTACCTTTCCCGGATGTCGAGTAAGGCCCGCGAGATAACGGAAGACGACGCAGCTTCACTGAAAGCGGAAATGACCACGCCACAGATGTTGGTCAAGCTGTCCCTGGAACAAGACAGCATGTTCACCTACTAGACGCTACTTCGCGTCGCCTCGGCCGTTGAGGCCCGGATACTCGCGGCCCCCGAATGGGAACCGCGTCGACAAGCGCCACGCGTCTTCACGGCTGAGCCGGTCCCTGTAGTCCAGGTTTCCGAGCCTCCGGCCCTGGGCGCGGCCGGCGCGCAGCCACATCGATGCTCGATGTGCTTCGCGGTCGTGTTCGGTCATCTCTTCCAGGGCTCGCTGCAGCGCGCGCTTCTCTTCGTCGGTGGGTTTGCCGTCCACAGAGACGAGTTCGAGGTGCGGCTTGCGAGGGCGGGTCATAGCGGGATGTTGCCGTGTTTCCGCTGCGGGATGGTTTCCCGTTTGCTGCGAAGCATCTCGAGCGATGCGACGAGTTTCCGCCGCGTGTCCTGCGGTTCGATCACGTCGTCGACGTATCCACGCTCGGCTGCGATGTATGGAGTCGAGAACTTGGCCTTGTAGTCGTCGATAAGCCCGGCCCTCTTGGCGACGGAGTCGTCTCCCGCGGCTGCGATCTCTTTGCGGTGGATGATGTTGACCGCTCCTTCGGCCCCCATAACCGCGATCTCGGCGGAGGGCCAGGCGAACGAGATGTCGGCCCGGATGTGCTTCGAGTTCATGACCACGTAGGCCCCGCCGTAAGCCTTCCGGGTGATGACGGTCATCCGCGGAACAGTGGCTTCGCTGAACGCGTACAGGAGCTTCGATCCGTGGCGGATGATCCCGCCGTATTCCTGCTCGGTTCCTGGGAGAAAGCCCGGAACGTCGACGAAGGTGATCAGCGGGATGTTGAAAGCGTCGCAGAACCGAACGAACCGAGCCGCTTTGGTCGAAGACGTGATGTCGAGGGTGCCGGCGAGCACCTGAGGTTGATTGGCCACGATGCCCACCGGGTGTCCCGCCAGCCGGGCGAATCCGATGAGGATGTTCTGGGCCCAGTGTTGATGAACTTCGAAGAATTCACCGTCGTCGAAGACGCTCGAGATAACTCGGTGCATGTCGTAGGGCTGGTTGGAGGAATCCGGGATGAGGTCGAGCAATTCGTCACACGAACGGGTGGGGTCATCGGTGGGTGGGAAGTACGGCGGGGACTCGAAGTTGTTCGAGGGCAGGAACGAGAGCAGGTAGCGAACCTGTCGCAAGCAGTCCTCGTCGTCGCCTGCGACGAAATGAGCCACACCGGATTTCGACGCATGGCTCATGGCCCCGCCGAGCTCCTCCTGCGACACTTCCTCGCCGGTCACCGCCTTGATGACTTCGGGACCGGTGATGAACATGTGCGAGGTTCCAGAAACCATGAACGTGAAGTCCGTCATTGCGGGGGAGTAGACGGCCCCGCCGGCGCACGGGCCCATGATCGCCGAGATCTGTGGGACTACCCCTGAGGAACGAACGTTGCGGTCGAAGATGAAGCCATAACCGGCGAGCGACGCGGCCCCCTCCTGGATCCGCGCCCCTCCGGAATCGTTCAGCCCGATAACCGGCGCCCCCGTCTCGAGCGCGAGATCCATGATCTTGCAGATCTTCTCGCCCATGACTTCACCGAGAGAGCCGCCAAAGACCGTGAAGTCCTGAGCGAAGACGAAGACCTTGCGGCCGTCGATGGTTCCCCAACCCGTCACCACCGCGTCGGACAACGGTCGCTTGTCTTCGATGCCGAACCCATGGCTTCGATGGCGAACAAGGGCATCCGTCTCAACGAAAGAACCCTTGTCGAGAAGGACCTCGATCCGCTCTCTTGCGGTTAACTTGCCTCGCTCGTGTTGTTTGGTGATCGCGGTGTCGCCGCCGGCGACGACGGCTTCAGCTTTCAACGCCTGAAGCTCTTCGATGCGCTCGTCGATCGGCCGTGAGGTCTTGGGCAGGTCGGATCCGGGAGAGTTCATGCCCCGGAATCATATGGCCGCCCGGCGCAACGGCCGCCTGAAAAATACGCAAATCGGGACACAATTAACACGAGTCAGGCAGGGGACCCCCGGAGTGGGGCGAACTCCACATACATGGGTTTACGACGCATAGCGGCAGATCTTCGTGAGGTTCAGACGAACCTCTCAGAGCTCCTGTCCGAGAACACCGAGGAAGAGAAAGCCGCGAGCAAACAGCTCGCCGATTCCGCGCGC
This sequence comes from Actinomycetota bacterium, assembly GCA_034663635.1. Classification (GTDB taxonomy): domain Bacteria; phylum Actinomycetota; class CADDZG01; order CADDZG01; family WHSQ01; genus JAXDJH01. The sequence goes on from JAXDJH010000022.1 coordinate 88,538, forward strand.
ACATTCTCGCGTCGTACCCGTGCAGTCGTCGACGACAAGCTCACCTTCTCCGCCACGTTGATGCGTGCGGGCGAGGTCAACGCCGCCAACCGCCTTTTAAGAGAGGTCGAGGACGAAGTTCGTTCCGAAGAAGCCGCTCTCATCGAGGTCGTTAACGAGGTTAAGGTCGCAAGTTCGATCCGTCGTGAACGGATCACTCGACTTCGTCTCGCTCGCGCCCTGGTCGCGTCGTTGCTTGGGTTCTGTCTACTGGCTTTCTCTGCAGTGGGCATGGCCGTTGCCGGCGTCTTCAATAGCACCGAGCATCCCGTGAATCTGGCTCCATACGACGGCAGCATCCGTCATCCCGGCAAGGCCCTCCGAGACGTAGCGGCCGACAACTCGAACATGCGCCGGTTGAAGATCGCAGACATGAATCTTCTAGTTACCGCATCTCAGTTCCGCCGGATCATCAAACTTACGGATGGGACTGTCGACGATCACAGCCTGAGCGATCTGATGAACTTCCTGCCGGATGCCCTCGCCCAGAAGATCCAACATGCGATCGACACCGCGAATGGGGTCGTGGCTACCGTCGAAGAGGTCGTTCCCGTTGCAGTGGACCCCAGGCCGATCCAAGGGTTCCACAAAGCAGCCGAGAAGGAAGCCGACGAGGCTTCAGACGAAGCGGACGCCGCTTCCGAGGACGCGGGGACTTCCAAGCAAGACGCTTCCGAGCGCCAGGCCGACGGAACCGAAGACCAGCGCAAGGGCGGGGACGGCTCCGACGACGATGGCGACGAGTCGGAAACTCCGCCGACGCCCCAGTCCGTCCCTCCTATACGGCCCTGAAGCTGCTCTCCCCCGAGTTCAGCGATCCCTCCAGGCCGGCGGGAAGTATCTCGACAACTCCGGTCCGGTCCGTAACCGTTCCTATCTGAGCCGCCTTGTAGCCGCTTCGTTCGATGCGCTCGATCGTGTCGCCGGCTACCGACTCCGACACCACTACGACGAATCCGATCCCCATGTTGAAAACGCGGAACATCTCGGCCTCGGGAACGGACCCTCGCTCTCGGATCATCCGGAAGATCAGCGGCGCCTCCGGCAACTCCTCGATGCGGTATCCGACCTCGGCATCGAGACGGCACAGGTTCGCGAAGCCATCGCTCGTGACATGAACGAGACCTTTCGTCTCGATGCCGTCTGACCAGAGGTCCAACACTGCTCGGACGTAGATCTCCGTCGGCGCCAGGAGCTCATCGCCGAGCGTGCGCCCGGGCGAGATCTCGTCGAAGAGAAGCAGCCCGGCGTCTTTCAAGAGCACTTTGCGAGCGAGCGTCACGCCGTTGGAGTGGATCCCCGAAGACGAGATCCCGATCAGCGCATCGCCGGGCTCGATCGTGTCACCGACGATGACTTTGTCTGGATGGAGGGTGCCGATGCACGTTCCCACGAGGTCGAATGCCGTTGGATCTCCGTCCGATCGTCCGTCCGAGCCGATGACTTCCGGAAGCTGCGCCAGCTCGCCCCCGGGGATCGCGATGCCCGCTTCCTTCGCGGCGGAGCCGAGCCCTCGAAGGATCTCATCCGTTCGTCGTGAATCCAGTGTGTTGACGCCGAGGTAGTCGACCATCGCGATCGGCTTTGCGCCCACGCAGATGACGTCGTTCACGTTCATCGCGACGCAATCGAACCCGATGGTGTCGTAACGATCGAGCAGCGACGCGATGATCGTCTTTGACCCGACCCCATCGGTCGAGAACGCGATCGCGAGCTCGTTCGAGAGCTTCATGACGCTCGCGTATTGGCCGAAACGAGTTAGAACCTCGGCTCCGGCAGGCAGCCCGAGCGTCGGGCCCAAGTGTCGTTCGACCGCGCTTAGAGCGTCGCCCTGACCGCGCACCCCGGCTTCGTCGTAGCCCCTGCTGCTCATTGGGCAACCGTAGCCGCGGTTAACCGACGGGGTGCGGCTCTACGGGCTGTTCGCCTTCGATGTGGCGTTCGCGACGAGGCAGTTTCAGGGCCGCGACCAGCACGAGGGCTGCCGGTAGTGCCCCCGCCAAGTATGCGCCGGAGAAACCGGCCGGCCCCTCTGCCACGACGCCGAGAAGGGAGGGAGCCAGCAGGTACCCGAGGTCTCCGGCCATCTGGTTGACGCCGACGGCGGTACCCGAGCCCTTTTGCCCGACCGCGTCCCCAAGCAGGCCGCCGGTTGCGGTGGTGGACGCGGCGACCCCGGCGCCGATGAAAGCCATCAGCGGGAAAAAGAGGAGCCTCGAGTCGCCGATCTGGCCGATGAGAGCCGTTGCGGCTGCGGCGACCGCAAGGCTGGGCAGCAGCGCTGCACGTCTCCCATAACGATCCGAAGCCCGGCCCGCGACGAACAACACGAGGATCTCCCCGATCGCGCTCATCGTGATCGCCAGCCCGATCTGGTCCGACGACATGTCGAGCTTCTCCTTGGCAAATACGGATGCGATGAATTGGCCGGGACCCGAGATCGTCCACCACGCGGCGAACGTCGCGAGGAGCGCGATCACATACCGGGGATCTCGGAAGAGGGGTCGGGCGGCGCGCAACGCTTCGAGCGGCCCCTTCTTTCTGTCGGTTGTTACCTCTCGGGCCTCGCCCGCCATCACGACGTATGCGATGACGGCCGCGACCAGAAGCCCGGTTGCATAAAGGTGGAACACCGCCCGCACCCCGAGGGTTTCCGCCACGACTCCTCCTATGACGGGCCCAAGGACGATCCCGACGAGGAACGATGATCTGAATGCTCCGGTTGCGCGTCCCATCGCTTCGGGTTCGATGATGCGAATGATCCGGTTCTGTAAGCCACCGATGAAGAGAGCGGAACCGGCGCCCCCGAAGCCCCGCGCGAGGACGAGCTGCGGGAAGTTCTGCGAGAAGCCCACCGCGTATGACGACAGGGCGACGATCAAGAGCCCTGCGATGGTGCAGGCGCGTTCACCGAAACGGTCGACGACGAACCCTCCGACCAGTCCGAACGAGAAGCGAGTCAGTCCGAAAACGACTTGAACTAAACCGAGGACGGCCAGACTCACTCCGAAGGATTTCCCGAAGACGGGAAGCACCGGGATGACCATGCCGAAGCCGAGGGCGACGGTGATCGAGATACCGAAGAGCTTTACGAACTCGGGGCGCCGCCACGGCGACAGTGCGGCTAGTTCTTCCGGTTTGCTCAAGACGTGTGGTTCGGCGCCTGGATGAGCTCGACCAACAGTCCGTGATTCCCCTTGGGATGGACGAACGCAACCATGTGCCCGCGGCCCCCAAGTCGAGGGGCTTCATCTATAAGCGGAACGCCCTTTTCCTTCAGCTCCGCGAGCGCGCCCTCGAGGTCGTCGACTTCATACGCGATGTGATGAAGGCCTTCGCCCCGTTTCTCGATGAACTTCCCAACCGTCGTTTCGGGGCCCGTAGGACCGAGCAGCTGAAGGAAAGATTCGCCCAGCGGGATCATTGCCTCTTCGACGCCCTGGTCTTCGACCCGTTCCCGGTGGGAGACCGACAGGCCCCAGACCTCTTCGTAATGCTTCACCGCGGCGTCGAGATCGGCGACGGCGAGAGCTACGTGTTCGATCTTCCCGAGCATCCGGGCATCCTAAGACCGCGCCTCAGTGGTCGAGGGCGCCCTCGATCATCGTGGCGATATCGAATTCACGAGACGCCTTGGCCGATTCAGCATTGATGCGCTCGTTCACCACGCGCGCGACCTGTCGCTGTACCTCCTCGTCCATGTTGCCGACCTTTTGCAGCATCTGCGCGCTGATGCCGTCCGATCGCAGATCCACTTTGACGTCTCTCGCAGCAACGGGCTCGACCTCGATCAGCAGACACAGAGGCTTTTGGGTTCGAACGATCAAAGACAGCGGCACGTCGATAACTCCCCGGTACCGGTTCGGGACTCCCGCGAGCCGCACCTCGAGATTCATGTCGATGGGAAGCATGGCCTCGAACCTGAGCTCGGGCCCCTCGATCATCTCGACGTGGACCTCTCCCATCTGGCCGTCTGCTTTGACGACCGCAACGCCACCGGGCCCCACGCCCATCGGCCCGAATTGGAAGGACCCGCCTCCGGTCTCCTCGACCGCTGCCTTGATCCGCTCGGGAGTGACCGCGAGCTTGACGAAGTTCACGCCGAATTCTTCGTATGGGATGAAGCTCATCGTTCAGACATCCTCGAAACTCCCGTGTCGTCCTTTGCCCGAAGCGAAGCGTTCGGCGCCGGCTTGAGTTTCCCCTCCCGCGGCGGAGGCTATGCCCCAGGAGAATTCCTGAGCCAGCGCGTCCTCAAGCGAGAGACCCCACTGTGCGAGCGTCGAACGCCTATCCGATCGCATCACGGAGTTGGGGAACCGAGCGAGATCGATCGCGATCTCAAGCGCGACCTCCAATGCAGTTCCTTCCGCGCAGATCCGATTCACCAGCCCGAATTCGTAAGCCTCCTCCGCCCCAACTGCACGCCCGGTGAGGATCATGTCGAGCGCCCGGCTCTGTCCGATGAGTCGGGGGAGCCTGATCGTTCCGCCGTCCACGAGTGGCACACCCCAGCGGCGATCGAAGAATCCAAACGTTGCGGTTTCGGCAGCGACACGAAGGTCGCACCACAGGAGCAACTCCATACCGCCCGCCAGCGCGTAACCCTCGATCGCCGCGATGACGGGCTTGTCGAGCTGCATCCGGGTGGGTCCCATCGGCCCGTCTCCCTCGGCATCCAGGCGGTTTGCCCGGTCGGGGTCGTTCGCAAGCGCTTTCAAGTCGGCTCCCGAGCAGAAGTGGCCGCCACCACCCGTGAGGACCGCGACTCTCTGGTCGTCGTCCCTCTCGAATTCGCGGAAAGCGGCGGCTAGTGCCTCCGCGGTCGGCTTGTCGACCGCGTTCCGGACCTCGGGTCTATCGATCGTGACGACGGTGACTTGCGCCGACTTCTCGACCTGAACTCCGCTCAGCGCTGTGCTCCCATGGGCTGCCTCCTCGGGTCGGTCAAAGCATCTCTAGAATGGGAGTCTTCCAGACATCAGGTAATCGAAAGGGGTCACGAAGATGGCTCGCTCAGTCATCGTTTCGGCGGCAAGAACCGCGATCAGCAAGTTCGGTGGGGCGGCGGCGGATCTTCCTGCTGTCGAGTTCGGCGCCACGGCGATCAAGGCCGCGATCGAACGGGCCGGTATCACCGGCGACCAGGTCGACTACGTGATCATGGGCCAAGTTCTGCAAGCCGGCACCGGCCAGATCACCGCGCGCCAGGCATCGATCAAGGCCGGAGTTCCAGAGACGGTGCCGGCCATCACGATCAACAAGGTCTGTCTCTCTGGTCTGAATGCCATCGCGATGGCGGACCAGATGATCCGCGCCGGCGAGGTCGATGTCGTCGTTGCCGGCGGGATGGAATCGATGGACAACGCTCCTTATCTGTTGCCGAAGGCTCGCAAGGGCTACCGGATGGGCGACGGCAAGCTCGTCGACTCGATGATCTACGACGGTTTGTGGGACGCCTTCACCGACAAGCACATGGGCGGACAGTCCGACGAGGTCAACACGGAGTTCAAGATCTCGCGCGAAGACCAAGACGCGTGGTCGTTCCGCTCGCACCAGCGGGCTGCGACCGCGATCGAAGAGGGCCGTTTCAAGGATGAGATCGTTCCTCTTGAGGTCCCACAACGGAAAGGCGACCCCGTCGTCTTCGACACCGACGAGGGCGTTCGGGCCGAGACAACTCTCGAGTCACTCGCGAAGCTGCGTACGGCGTTCAACAAGGAAGGCACCATCACGGCCGGAAACGCTTCGCAGATATCCAACGGTGGTGCGGCCGTCGTCGTCATGAGTGAGCAGCGCGCTCAGGAACTCGGTGTCACTCCGATCGCCGAGATCGTCGCTCATGGGATGTCGGCGGATAAGCCGCCGTATCTCCACACCGTGCCTGCACTGGCGATCCAGGCCGCGTGCAAGAAGGCCGGGATCTCCGCAAACGACATCGATCTCCTCGAGATCAACGAGGCGTTCGCCGCGGTCGCCCTTCACTCGACGCGCATGCTTTTCAACGGCAACAAGGAGGCCGAGGAGAAGGTCAACGTCAACGGCGGCGCGGTCGCGCTGGGTCACCCCATCGGCGCCACCGGCGCTCGGTTGATGGTCTCGCTGATCCACGAGCTGAAGCGACAGGGCAAGACCACCGGTTGCGCGGCCCTTTGTGGCGGTGGCGGCCAGGGCGATGCCCTGATCGTGAAGATCCTCTAGCTCGAGAGCTGTTCGCGCGCCCAGTCGGGGAGTCGTTCTTCCTTGAACCGGGCGATCACGGCGCGCGGGTTTCGTTTCCGCGACGAGTTGTGGGGGGCGATCAGATCGAATACCCGCGAGTAGCCGGCGGCTTCGGAAAGATCCGGGCGTGTCGGCGCGGTCTTGGGAGGCATTTCCAGCGGCGGCCGGCCCGGTTCGTAAACGCGGCCGTCCGGTCGATGGAAGATCGGCGGGCCCGTCCCGGAAAACGTGACCTTCCACCGCATCTCGTGAACGACTTTGTGATGGAAGTCGCACAGGGTTATCAGGTTGTTGGGGTGCGTCGGTCCGTGATGGGCCCAATGCGTTACGTGGTGGATGTCCACGAACCGCGACATCTCGCAGCCCGGAAACGTGCAGGTGTGGGAATCGCGCTTTAGAACATGGCGCCTGATGCGCCTTGGGATGATGCGCGAGCTATTGCCGATGCCCATCGCATCGCCGTCGATGCCTTCGAGAACGATGTTCAAGTGGCAGTCGCACGAGAGCCGACGGGCCGTCTCGGGGTGGAAACCGGCGCCGTCGATCGAGCATCCTCCGCCGTCTCCGGCGAGCGCCTCGATCGGCGCGTAAACGACGACGGTCGATTCCTTCTTGGAGCCGGCTCCTGCGTTAGTCGCCAATAGGACGAGCGCATCGGCCCGTCGCTGTTCGATGCTCGTTATCTCGGTCGAGGGATCGGCGACGTCTGGGTCACTGGGAAGCTCGTGGGCGAGCCGGTCGACTGCCGCCATCAGAGCGATGCCCTCGTCGAGCGGAAGCATCGCCTCGATCTCGAGGTGGTTGTCCCAGCGCGTGGTCCGGAGGTAACGCGCGTCCTGGGCCCTGGTGGCCTCGAGCGCGGTCCGTTTCAACTCGGCATCGGCCCGCTTGCGGATCGACGACATCTTGACCCGCCGGGCCCAGGTCACGAGTGCCCGCTCGTCGGCCGGCGTCGCGAATCGCGCGAGCTCGACGACCTTGTCCAGCGACAACGACCCGTTGCCGAGCGCGGCGGCGGTGAACGGGAGTCGCTCGAGCGCTTTGGCCGCGCCGATCCAGCGGCGGGCTTTCCAGTTCGAGATGTGAAACACCGCGGACAGCCACTCGGCGCAATCGCGGGCCCCTTCGGAGCGCCACAGCTCGGCCCTATCGGCCTTGGCGATCCAGCCGAGCCGCTCGAGGTCGACCCGCCCGGCCTCGGGGAGCGTGCCCATAAGACCCGTCCGGATGGCGTCCCGGCCTTCAGCTATGGCCGACCCCAGATCGGAAGCGGTCCGGCTGGCGCCCGAGATGCCCTTTAAGTCCATTCCTTGACAATATCGAACATATGTTCGATAGTCAAGCGTTGGACCAGGGAAGACTGGCGTTTTTCTAGTCCGAGAAGCGCTTGAAGAGCTCGATCTTGCCGGCGTGTTTCGCCCGCTTCTCGGCATCCCTGACTCCGAGGCCCTCGTCCGGCGCTAGCACGAGGATGCCCAGCTTTCCCTTGTGCAGGTTCTGGTGGACCTGCCACGCGGCCTCGGCCGTCTCCTCGAGCGGATAGGTCTTGCTCAGGATCGGATGGATCATCCCGAGATCGATCAGCCGGTTGGCCTCCCACGCTTCTTTGTAGTTCGCGAAGTGGGAGCCGATGATCGACTTCAGCATCATCCAGAGGTACCGGTTGTCGTAGGTGTGCATGTAGCCGGACGTCGACGCGCACGTCACGATCTTGCCGCCGCGCTTCGTGACGAACACGGAAGTCGCGAACGTCTGGCGGCCGGGATGTTCGAAGACGATGTCGGGGTCCTCGCCGACCAGCTCACGGATCTTCTTGCCGAAACGGCGTTGCTCCTTCGCGTTCGGCTCATCGCCGGACCAGAAGTCGTAACCCTCGGCCTTCCGATCGATAACGGCCTCGCAACCGATCTCGTGCAGCAGATCCACCTTCTCTTGCGACGACACCACCCCGACCGGGATCGCTCCGCCGTTAAGGCAGTACTGAACCGCGAATCCTCCGAGCCCACCGGTCGCGCCCCAGATGAGAACGACGTCGCCCTGCTTGATGTTCGCCCCGTTCGCGCCGACGAGCATGCGATACGAGGTCGAGTTCACGAGCCCCGGGCACGCGGCCTCCTCCCACGTCAGATGCGTCGGCATGGGCATCAGTTGGTTCGCTTTCACCATCGAGATCTCGGCGAGCCCCCCGAAGTTCGTCTCGAAGCCCCAGATCTTCTGACCCATGTCCATCATCGAATCGTCGTGACCCTCGGGCCCCTCGAGGTCGACGTAGTTGCAATGCACCGTGACGCGATCGCCGGGCTTCCAGCGACTGACGCCCGGCCCGGTCTTCAAGACGACTGCGGACGCGTCGGAGCCGACGATGTGATGGTCGAGGTTGTGCCGCGCCCCCAGCTCGCCGGCTTTGGCGAAGCGCTCTAGGAAGGCGAATGTCGGGAGCGGCTCGAAGATCGAGGTCCACACCGTGTTGAAGTTGATCGCCGAGGCCATCACTGCGATCAGGCACTCGTTGGGCCCAAGCGGGGGGAGGGGAACCTCGTCGATATGGAGTGACTTCCGAGGGTCCTTCGCGTCGTGCTCCATCCCCTCGAACATGTCCTGCTCGTCCTTGCGAACGAAGGCCGCGCGCATGGTCTCGGGCAGCTCGAGGGCGCCGATCTCCTCTCCGGGGGCGTCGTTGAGGATCGCCTCACGGATCTTGTCCATCGAGCCAGGCACGTTTTCAGCCTCCTGTTTTGGGGTTGGGAGCAACGGAGCCTACCCAGTGCAACCTTTTGGTGCCCTCAGCGTTCTAATGAGCATGAGGACGACGCAGGTGAGAGTGCGAGTGCGCAAGCCCCGCTAAGGGCTACAAGGCCGTCTTCTCTCCGCCGCCCGTTCCCCTCAATCACCCCCGCCCCACGGGCCGACATATGTCGCATGGAGGAAGAGCGCGTCGAAACGGGCCCCCCAGCCATGGACCCTTGGCTGCGCAATGCCGCACGCCGGGCACGGGGTTTCTTTCCCGACGACGAGGGCCTGGCTCTCTACCGCGCGGCCCTCGAGGGGGCCGATGTCGGGCCCCTCTTGGAGATAGGCAGTTACTGCGGCAAGTCGACGATCTATCTCGGGGCGGCGGCCCGCGAGAAGGGGACCGTCGTGTTCGCCGTCGATCACCACCGGGGCTCCGAAGAGCATCAGCCGGGCGAGGAGTATCACGACCCAGAGTTAGTCGATGAATCGGGTCAGGTCGATTCCTTCTCGGAGTTCCGCCGAACCATCGAAGACTCCGACGTCAACGATCGCGTGATCGCGATCGTTGCGGATTCGGAACTCGTCGCCGCACATTGGTCGACAAGTCTTGGACTCGTGCTTATCGACGGCGGCCATAGCTCGAAGGCCGCGGATGCCGACTACACGGGATGGGCGAACCACCTCGCTGCCGGCGGCCTCCTCGCGATCCACGACGTGTTCGAGGATCCGGCCGATGGAGGGCAGGCTCCCTACGAGATCTACCGGCGCGCGCTCATGTCGCGGGAATTCGAAGACCATTCGTCGCACGGCAGCTTGCGAGTGCTGCGGCGCGTTACCGATCCCGCTTAGGTCAGCGGAACGGGTGGAAGACTCTCGCCCCTGAACAATCCAGACGCAGGTCCGACGTGGGCAAGAGCGTCGGCGGCGAGCATCACGGCTCCCGAACCCCAGGTCGGCTTCTCGCGCGGCCAGACCGTGCCCTCGGGCCAGGTTGCTCCTATCCAGTAAGCACCGTCATCTGAGCGCAAGTGCTGAAGCCAGTCATAAAGCGTCAAAGCTTCATCCCGAAGACCCATCGCATCGCACGCGAGGATCAGCTCGGCCGTTTCGCCCGACGTCACCCAAGGCCGATCGCCGACGCACCGAACGCCTTTGCCTTCGATCACGAATTCGTCCCACCGGCTCTCGATCCGACGTCGTCCTTGTTCCTTCGACAACGCTCCAGAGAGCGCGGGGTAGTACCAGTCCATCGAGAACCGGTCCTTGCGTTCGAATCCATCCGGCGCGCCGCGGAGGGCATCGCCGAGCAGCTGAAGAGAGAGCTCCCAATCCGGCCTCTCCCCTCCAAGTGCTTCAACGATCGCTATGCCGCATCGAAGACTCATGTGGATACATGAGCTCGAGGTGAGCAGCGCCCCGTCCCAGATGCGACCCTGGGGATCCCGGGCCCAGCAGATGGTGCCGTCGGGCCGCTGAAGATCTAGCACGTGATCCAGTGCCCGCTCTACGAAGGGCCATGCTCGGTGCAGGAACCCAGCATCGTCGGTCGATAGGTAGTGATGCCACGCTCCGACGGCGATGTACGCGACGAAGTTGGCGTCGATGGTTTCGTCTACGACACGGTCACCGCGGAACGCCGCCGGCCAAGAACCGTCGGATCTCTGGGTCGAGAACAACCATCCGTAGGCGCGCGCGGCCCTCTCGTGCAATCCGCCCACGTCGAGTCCCATCGCCGCTTCGATGTGGTTCCACGGATCGGCGATCCCGCCGGGCGTGTGCGGGATCATCCCGCCGGCAAGCTGAACCGACGAGATGGCCGACGCCGTCTCGTCGAGGCCCGTAAGTAAAACCGTCGCCTCAGGTGTCACGCGATCTCCGCCGACTTCGTCGCGTAGACGACAAGGCTCTTCCCGAGCACCGGATTGAGAACCCGCTCGAACAGATCCACTTGTGGCGACCCCGAGGTGATCTGCCACTCGAGGAAGCGTTGATACAGCTTCGGAAGAGGCGCTTGTTTGTTCTCGACGCCGGCCGCGCACTTGAGCCACCAATACGGCGAATGGAGCGCGTGCGCGTGGTGCACGTCGACCGGCTGCAATCCGGCCCCCGTCAGCTTGCCTTCCAGCTCTGTGCGGCGATAGATGCGGACGTGGCCGCCTTCGTTGGAGTGGTAGTCGTCCGACAAAGCCCAACACACTCGCTCCGGCCAGAACCGCGGTACGGAAACGGCCGCGAGCCCGCCCGGTTTGAGGATGCGAGCGATCTCTTGCATCGCCCGTTCATCGCTCGGGATGTGTTCGAGCACCTCCGAAACGATGATCCGGTCGAACGAACCGGACTTGAACGGGAGTTTCGTCGCGTCACCTCTAGCGAAGGCAGCCGTCTGACGAGGGTCGGCTTCGCCCTCGATCGCCATACCCACACACATCGCTCTCACATCCGGGAGCACCCGGGCGTCGAGGTCCACCCCGACCACGTGAGCGCCGCGCCGTAGCGCCTCGTAGGTGTGGCGACCCTCCCCGCAACCGAGGTCCAGAACGAGATCGCCGCGCCTGATATCGAGCTTGTCGTAAGCGACCGTCAGCATCCGGCGATCGCTCTCCGGTAGACCTCGACGGTGGCTTCGGCCGCAGCGCGCCAGGTGAAACGTTGCAACACCCTCTCGCGACCGGCTCGGCCCAATCGCCCGCGCAGGGCGGGGTCGTCGAACAGTCGTCGTAAGGCGGCGGCCATCGCTTCTGCATCACCGGGAGAGACCACGATGGCCGCTTCGCCGTCGGGGCCCGTGACTTCGGGCAAAGCCCCGGCCGTCGTCGCGACGAGCGGCACCGAGCAAGCCATCGCTTCGGCCGCGGGCAACGAGAAGCCCTCGTACAACGACGGGACCACCGCGACCTCCGCTTGTCGGTAGAGCTCGACGAGCCGCGCCCAATCGATACCGTGCTCGAAGGTGACGGTGTCCTGCAATCCGAATCGTTCGATGGCTTTTTTCGTTGGCCCCTTGCGAGGTTCCTTGCCGACGACCACCAATCGCACATCGCGTTCGGTCCTTAGCTTCGCCACGGCCTCGAGCAGAACGGGCAGGCCTTTCAGCGGAACGTCCGCGCTGGCGGTGGTAACGATCAGTCCCGGTTCTTTGGGTGTGTCGGCGGGGGAGAAGAGTTCCGTATCGACCCCGTTGTGCACTATCGAGATGCGCCGATCGGACAGGCCGAACTCGTTCACGACGTCAGCGCGAGCGCTCTCGGACACCGTGACGATCTCGGGAAGCCGGCGCGCAACCCGGCCCTGCATCCGGGTGAATCCATAGAAACGACGGATGCTCCATTTGCGTTTGAGGGACGGCGCGTGCTCGATCTCGATATCGCGATCCACCGAGCACGGATGATGGATGGTCGCGACGACCGGGAGTCCGGCTCGCTCGATCCCAAGGAGCCCGTAGCCGAGGCTCTGGTTGTCGTGCACGACGTCGAATTCGCTCCTGCGCTTCCTCAACTCGCTCATCGCACGCAGGGAGAACGTGAGAGGTTCCGGGAACCCCGCCGAGCACATGATCCCGAACTCGAGGGCGTCGATCGCGTCTCTGAACTCGCTCCGGCGCGGGGTCCTGAATGGATCGTCCGAGCGATACAGATCGAGGCTTTCCAGCTTCGTCGAGGAGATCCCCGGATAGAGCTCCGGGTGGGGTTGTCCCGAGAAGACCTCGACCGAATGCCCGAGGTCGACGAGCGCTTTGCTGAGGTAGCGGACGTAGACGCCCTGGCCACCCGAATGTGGGTTGCCGCGGTAGGTCAGGAGCGCGATGCGCAGAGGGCCGCCTTCAGTCACGAGCGGGCAATGGTAAAGCTTGGGCACTCCGCCCCCTAGTTACGGCCCAAGTAGCATCAAGGGATGAGCGAAGGACTCAGTTTCCGCCTTACTGAGGAGCAAGAAGCTTTCCGAGCCTCGATCCGGGAGCTTTCCGAGGAAAAGATCGGCCCTCGGGCGGCCGCCATCGACGAGGCCGACGAGTTCCCCGAGGACATCGACAAGCTGCTGGTCGACAACGGTTTCGCCGGAGTCTCTTATCCGGAGGAGTACGGGGGAGCGGGCGGCGGCGCCGTCGAGCTCTGCATATTGGTCGAGGAGATCTCCAGGGTCTCCGCGGGCGTCTCGCTGATCCCCGCGGTGAACAAGCTCGGGGCCATCCCTGTGCTGCTCGGAGGAACCGACGACCAGAAGAAAACGGTGTGCGCGGGCATCACTAACGGCGAGCACCGCATGTCGTACTGCCTGACCGAGCCCGGTTCCGGCTCCGACGCCGCTGCGATGAAGAGTAAGGCGGTGCGCGACGGTGAGGGCTGGGTCATCAACGGGACGAAGCGCTTCATCACCGGAGCCGGCGCGACCGACCTCTACACCTACTTTGCAGTCACCGACCCGGACGCGCCGAAGGGTCGCAACATCACGGCGTTCCTCGTTTCGAAGGACCTCGAAGGCTTCTCGCTCGGGCGCAAGGAAGACAAGATGGGTATCCGCGGATCGCCTACGCGCGAGGTGATCCTCGACAACGTTCGCGTTTCGAACGACGACGTGATCGGCGAGGTCAACGGCGGGTTCCAACTGGCGATGCGGACGCTCGACTTCTCGCGGCCAACAGTTGCAGCTCAGGCGCTGGGTATCGCGCAAGGCGCGTTCGACTACGCAGTCGGATACGTCAAGGAGCGGCAGCAGTTCGGAAAGCCGATCTCTACATTCCAAGGGATGCAGTTCATGTTCGCCGACATGGCGATGAAGATCGAGACCGCACGCTTCGCCGTCTACAAGGCAGCAACCGCCGTCGACTCTCATGACAAGGACGTTTCCTATTGGGCAGCGATCGCGAAGTGCTACGCATCGGACGTGGCGATGGCCGTCACGACCGACTGCGTTCAAGCCTTAGGTGGCTACGGCTACATCCGCGAGTATCCGGTCGAGCGCTTCATGCGCGACGCCAAGATCACCCAGATCTACGAAGGAACGAACCAGATCCAGCGGGTAGTGATCGCCCGCGCTCTGTTCGGCAAGCACTGAGGTCGGGATGACGACAGCGCTTCTCAGGCCCCCGACCTCCACGAACGGGCCTCTGCCTCCGATCCAAATCGACGGGGAGAGGGGCGGCGGCGGCTCGGGTTGGGTCGAGTTGACGCGCGCGGCTAACGACATCGAAGCGAGTCTCATGTGTGGGCGGTTGAGCTTTGCCGGGGTCGACACGACCGCGGTGAAAGATCGTTCGGGCCCATCTTGGCTGTTCGGCGGCTCCGATCAGTGGGCGCCTGTGACGATCATGGTCCGGAAGGTCCAGTTGAACGACGCACGGATCGTCCTCGCAGAGATAGCTTTCGATCAACCGGCGGCACCGCCCGGCATCCACTCCGCGATCATCCACCCGGACCGCCGGACGGCGATCGTGTTCTGGGCGACAGCGATCGCACTCGGCGCGCTCCTTACCGGCGTGGCCCTTGCCAAGACGGGGGCCGCGATGCACAACTGCGATCTACCGATCATCTGCGTCGAGGGAGGTGCACCCAACCGGTGACCGAGTACCGGATCGACAAAGACAGCCTCGGCAAGGTACGAGTGCCTGCCGATGTCCTGTGGGGAGCTCAAACCCAGCGCTCGATCGAGAACTTCCCGATCGGCCGGGATCGCTTCGTCTGGGACAGATCGGTTATCAGAGCGCTGGGGGTACTCAAGAAAGCCGCGGCACTCGCGAACGGCGAACTCGGACAGCTCCCAGCGGACAAGGTCGAGCTCATCGCGAAGGCCGCGGACGACGTGATCTCGGGGAAGCTCGACGATCAGTTCCCGCTCGTCGTGTGGCAAACGGGTTCGGGAACCCAATCGAACATGAATGCGAACGAGGTGATCGCCAATCGTGCGATCCAACTCGCCGGCGGTGAGATCGGCTCCAAGAAGCCGGTGCATCCCAACGACGACGTGAACCAAGGCCAGTCCTCGAACGACACGTTCCCGACGGCCATGCACATCGCGACCGTCGAACAACTAGAAGACGTTCTGATCCCAGCGGTGTCGAAGCTCCGCGACACGCTCGATGGCAAGGCCAAAACCCACGCCGGCGTTGTGATGGTCGGCAGAACCCATCTCATGGACGCGACGCCGGTGAAACTTGGCCAGGTCATCTCGGGCTGGGTCGCCCAGATCGACCAAGCTATCGACGGGATCCGGCGCTCGGTGCCCGGTGTTTCCGAGCTTGCGATCGGCGGGACCGCGGTCGGCACCGGCCTCAATGCCCACGCCCGTTTCGGCGACGTGACGGCCCAGAAGATCTCCGATGAAACTGGGAAGCCGTTCACCAGTGCGGCCAACAAGTTCGCGGCGCTGTCCGCTCACGACGCGATGGTGTCGACCAGCGGTGCAATCAGGACGCTCGCCCTGGCTCTTTTCAAGATCGCCAGCGACGTCAGGCTCTACGCAAGTGGGCCGCGCGCAGGGATCGCCGAGATCAATATCCCAGAGAACGAACCCGGTTCCTCGATCATGCCGGGCAAGATCAACCCGACGCAGTCCGAAGCGATGACGATGGTGTGCGCGCAGGTGATCGGCAACGACGCGACCGTTGCGTTCGCCGGCTCCCAGGGTCATTTCCAGCTCAACGTCTTCAAGCCGGTGATGCTGCACAACGTCCTCGAGTCGATCTCGCTCCTGTCGGACGCTGCTCTTTCGTTCAACGAACATTGCGCGGTCGGCATCGAGCCGAACGTCAAGATGATCGAGCAGCACTTAGAAGCCTGCCTGATGCTGGTCACGGCCCTTACGCCGCATATCGGATACGAGAAGTCTGCCGAGATAGCGCTCCTGGCTCATCGAGAGGACCTGAGCCTCCGGGACGCCTCGTTGAAGCTCGGGTACGTGAACGAAGAGCAGTTCGAAGAGTGGGTGGATGCCGAGGAGATGACCCACCCGCTGTCCGAAGACTGACCTAGATCTTGACGTTTCCCTTGCAACTCCGTGGCGGAACGCCGCGCACTTGTTTGCGAGAAAAGGTGGCATAACAGACGCGATGAAGTTCCCATTCAGGAAAGAGCCCGATCCATTCGCCGCCTCTCGCTGGCAGGGGATGGTCAGAGGGGTCCGAACGCGCCACCGCAAACACATGCGTCACTGGTGGCAGTGGGCCCTCCTCGGGCTCTTTGCGTTCATCACGCTCGTATCGGCGTTCGGCATCTGGCGCTATTACAAGCTCCAGGGACAGCTCCGGGACAACTCCATCAAGGTTGACGAAGGCGTCGATGTCGAGGTCGACCCGTTCAACGTCTTGTTGGTCGGCTCCGACTCTCGCGAGGGCCTGACCGAACAGGAGCAGTTCGACCTCGGAGCGAATGCGGTTGGTGGAGAGCGTGCCGACACATTGATCGTGGCGCACGTGGATCCGGCCGCCAACAAGGTCATCATGGTGCAGTTCCCACGCGACCTTTGGGTTCCGCTTCCGGACAAGGGCGAGAACAAGATCAACGCGGCCCTCGACTACGGGCGCAACTACCTCGTGAGAACCGTGAGGGAGTTGACCGGTCTCGAGATCCATAGGTACATCCAAGTGAACATCGCGGGGTTCCGAGATGTCGTGGACGCGATAGGCGGCGTCGATCTCTGCATCACGGAACCGGTTCCGTTCGATCCACATACAGGCATCGAGGTGACCGAAGACGAACTTGGTCTAGTTCATTTCGACGGTGATCGCGCGATCAGATTCGTCCGGTCGAGGAACTTCACGACCGGCGACTTCGAACGCATCGCCAATCAGCAGAGGTTCCTTTCGGCGGCGCTCGACAAGGTCACTTCCTCTTCGACCCTGCTCAGGCCCACCCGGATACTGAAGCTTGCGGACGCGGCTGGGGACAACGTGAGGACCGACGCCAAGACGACACCGCTCGGCCTCCGTAGCCTTGCCCAGCGTTTCCGGAACTTCGACCCCGAGCATTACGAGGCATACGTCGCCCCCAACTTCGGCGTAGGCAACATCGACGGCATCTCGGTCGTGCTGCCCGACATGGAGGGCATCAAGCTCGTCTCTCAGGCGCTGGCCGACAACGAATCGCCGTCCGAGGCCGACGGCGTTCCCGACATCGAGCCGTCGACCATCAACGTCGGGGTCTACAACGGAACGCTCACAGAAGGCCGCGCATCGGAGGCGGCCGAGGCCCTGAAGGAGGCCACCGATGTCGGCGAGGGGCCCGTCAACATCGCCGAAGTCGCCAACGCGGACAATCTCAAGTACCGCACGACCGTGATCCGCTACGACGAGGACAAGCCGGAGACCCAACAGATGGCCGAGTTGATCGCCGCGGCTGTTCCGGGGGCCGAGGTCGAGTCGGGCAGGACGCGACGAGGTGTGGACGTTGCCGTCATCGTCGGCCGCGAGAAGTTCGAGACGAAGAAGATCGTTCAGATAGTTCCGATCCCGCTTCCGAAGCCATCCGACACGCCGCAAATATGTAAGTAGTGTCACCGGCGCCATGAGCGACGAACTCATACATCGCCTGCGGCTCCCGAAGGGTCAAGCCGAGGGGGCACTGGTGCTCCTACACGGCAGGGGAGCGGACGAGAACGATCTTTTGGGTGTGTTCGACATGCTCGATCCCGATCACCGGCTTCTCTGCCTGTCACCCCGCGGCCCCCTCACCCTCCCGCCCGGCGGGGCCCACTGGTACGTCGTGAAGCGGGTTGGTTATCCAGACCCCGACACGTTCCAGCCGACCTACGACCGCCTGACGGGTTGGCTCGATGGATTCCTCGCTCAGCACGAGATCCCGATGGACAAGACAGTCATCGGTGGTTTCTCGCAAGGAGCGGTGATGAGCTACGCGGTGTCGTTGGGCAAGGGCCGCCCCACTCCCGCCGCCATAGTGGCTCTCAGCGGATTCATCCCGACCGTGGATGGGTTCGAGATCGATCTCTCGAAGGCCGCCGGTCTCCCTGTCGCGATCGGTCACGGAACGTTCGATCCGGTCATCACCGTCGATTTCGGTAAGGACGCTAGAAACAAGTTAGAGGGGGCCGGAGCAAACGTCCTCTACAAGGAATCGCCGATGGCGCACACGATCGACCCCGAGTTCGTCGCGCAAGTTAAGGACTGGTTGCCGGTCTAGAGCTACTGCAGCGCGAACGTGACGACTATCCGTGTCCTGACGGTGAGGTCGGGCGGAATAACAGGGAACGACGGAGCTCCACCACTGCTACCGCTACTGGCACTTGCCGCTACGCCGCGCACGAAGTCGACGCTGCCCGGAGCCCGGGTCCCGCCCTCCTCGATCACTAGGGCTCGGCCGAGGGTTCGACCAGATGTCGTTGCAAGGACGTCGGCCTTCTCCTTTGCGAATTCCATCGCCTGGCGTAGCGCTTGCTTGATCGCTGCGGAGTCGTCATCGAGTTCGAAATCGACGCCGCGAACCGTATTGGCTCCCGCGTCGACGCCGATGTCGATGATCTCACCGACGCGATCTAGCTCGGTCGTCTTGACGACCACGGCCGTAGTCGCGGTGTAGCCGATGACCTGCCGGTCCTTGCGCCGTTGAAAGACGTTCACGTCTCGGATCGAGAGTTCATCCTCGGTGAACCCGGCTGCTTTGTAAGCGTCGACCACTCTGTTCGTGTCGGCGCTCAATCGTTGAGCCGCTTCCTGCGCGGTCGCGGCATCGACGTTCACGCCGACGGAGATTCGCGCTAGGTCGGGAGGAACGTCCACGGAACTGGTAGACGAGACCGTGACGGTCTCACGAAGATCGGGGTCTTGTCCGCTGCTGATCGTCGGCCCCATCAGCGCGCCGAGGATGATGGCGCCAATCGCCATCGGCAAGATCGTCCGCAGTCTCGCCCGCATCGCTACCCCCAAGGCAGGAAGTCCCACCGGATGCTACCCATCCTTCAGGATCGACGATTGGACGCCTCGGCCGCCTGAAAGGTTCCCGGGGATCGCTCCCAAGTTCAGGTCGATGTCTCTCAGCGCTTCAGCTCTTCGAAGAGTTCCTCGTAGGCAGCGGCAACGGCAGTGGGCGATGCCCAACCCTCCACGAATGAGCGGCCGGCGGCGCCCATTCGTTGCATCTCTTCGGGCGAGTCGAGGAGCTTTCGGATCGCTTTCGTCATCGCTTCCGCGTCTTCGGCGGGCACCGCGATCCCCGCTCCCGCTCGTTCGACGATGCGAGCGACCTCGCTTCCTTCGTCAACGCTCGCCACGATCGGCCTGCCCGCGGCAAGGATCGAATAGGTCTTCGACGGAACGCTCGACCTGGCGAGGCCTCGCTTCAGCGGCACGAGATGGATGTCGCCGGCAGCCATCACCTCACCAAGGCGTGCGGCCGGTTGCATGCCGACGAATCGGATGTTCGGCAGCCCTTTCGCTTTTGCCTCGAGGTCCGAGCGAGCGGCTCCCTCGCCGTTGATCACGAACACCAGCGATTCTTCGTAAGCGAGCGCGCCCGCGGCTTCGATCACCATCTCCAAGGACTGCGACAGTCCGACGTTGCCCGCGTACATCACCACCGTCTTACCTTTCAGCCCGAACTCAGCCCGGTACGCGTTGTCCCGCTCGCCGGGCCGTATCGCTTCGATATCGACGAAGTTAGGGATGACGCGGACCTTGCTCGCATCGGTCTTGGCGGCGACGTTGTCTTTGAGGTCGTCGGACAGAACCGTGACCGCGTCGGCGAGTTTGTAACAAAGCCGTTCGAGACGATGAGCCGCCGCGATCGTTCGCGCACCGCGAAGAGCCCCCAGCTCGATCGCAACGTCCGGAAAAACATCCTGCACGTTGAACACGAGAGAGGAGTGCCGGGCGCGCGCAGCCATCCAGCCCGCCAGACCGATCGTCAAGGGAGGCGATACGGCAAGTACGCCGTCGAGTCGCTCTCCGCGAGTCGCGGAGACGCCCGCGACGGTAGTGAACGCTCCGAAGGAGACCGCCCGCGCCATCAGATTCCGCTTGTCTGAGGCAGGGAATGGGTGGAGGCGCGTGATGCGTCCCCACGGCGTGTCTTCGACCCGTCGAAGTCGCCCTGCGAATTCCGGCTCCACTCTGTGCAACCTGTACCAAGGGAGTGCCGTCACGACGTCGATGCGATGGCCTCTCGCGGCAAGCTCTTCGACGAGACGCGTGATAACCGTGCCCGTCGGCGCGAGATCGGGAGCGAAGTGAGGAGTGATGATCCCGAGCTTCAAAGCGTGGTCTCCAGTGCGTACTGGTACGCGTCTTCCAAGATGCCGGCCGAGCGATCCCACGTGTAGTCGCGAGCCCGGTCGGGCCCTGCCTTGGCGAGGCGGGTCCGAAGCTCCTGGTCCTCGAGAACTTCGGTCATCGCGCGGGCCCAGTCGTCGACATTGTCGGGAGAAACGAGGTAGCCCGCATCTCCCACGACCTCGGGAGTTGCCGTCGCGTCGGCGGCGATCACCGCGCAGCCGTGAGCCATCGCCTCAAGTACCGGGGCGCCGAAGCCCTCGAACCGCGACGGGAACGTGACCGCGGTCGCCTCTTGATAGAGAGCGTCGAGATCGCGGGCCGGCACGTACCCGAGCATCTTCACGCTGTCATCGATCCCGAGCTTATGGATCTCCGCAACGATGCGGTCCTGCATCTCCTTTGCGACAACCCACTCGGTCCAGGCTCTGGCCCCCGTCAGGACGAGAGACACGTTCGGATGCGTGTTGAGCACGCGTGCGAACGCCTCCAGCAAGACGAGGTGGTTCTTGTGCGGGTAAGTGGCGGCCGGATAGAGGAAGAACCGATCCTCGATCTCGAAACGCTCGCGCAGGTCGGAACTATCAACCTTGTCCTCGCGCGGCGAGATCCCGTGCGGAACGGCCAGCACGATGCTGGGATCGATACTCAACCGCTCGATAACCGTTCGCCGTGTGAACTCACTCGGTGTTAGTACGAGTCGAGCCGCCTCTGCCGAGCGCGGCAACATCCGCTTCAGGTAGGTGAGCTTGGCCCGTGTGAAGTACTCGGGATAGAAGAGGTACTGGAGGTCGTGGATCGTAAGGACGGGGCGGCGGGCCGGGAGGAACGGAACCACTCCTCCCGCGTGATGCAGGAGCTCCACCTTCCTCTTTCTCGACTGAGCCGCCAACCACGTGTTCTCGCCCGCGACGCGGAATGATTTCCATTGCCCGGTCAGGGGGGCGTACAAAGTCTCGAACGCGCTGGCGAGGTCGGGATGCGCGGACGCGAACTGGGGGAGGGCGAACAGGATGTACTCCAGATCGGGCGTCGATCGCTCTCGTAGGCCATGAAGAAGGCGCGTCGTGTAGGTCTCGGATCCGCCGACGACACCAGGGACCATCCAAAGGAGATTGATCCCGACTCTTCTCATCCGAAAACCTTATGAGACCCGTGTTACTTGCGGCGGAAGGCTGGGCTCCGCAGGGGCTCTCCCGACTACGATGGGCACATGGAATTGGCGGACCAACGCTTTCTCATCACCGGCGGCGCAGGATTCCTGGGCCGAGCGGTTCAAAGCAAACTCATGGGGGCCGGGGTCACCGAGATGATCGTTCCCCGACGTGCGGAGTACGACCTGACTCGGCCCGACGACGTCGAAAAACTCTTTGCCGACGCGGCGCCAGATGTAGTGATCCACATGGCTGCTCAGGTCGGAGGCATCGGGGCGAACATGAAGAACCCGGCGGTCCTCTACCTCAACAACCTCTTGATGGGCACTTACGTGATCGAAGAGGCGCGCAAGCGTGACGTTATGAAGACCGTGGTGCTCGGCACGATCTGCTCCTACCCGAAGTTCACCCCGGTCCCGTTCCGCGAAGAGTCGCTATGGGACGGATACCCGGAAGAGACGAACGCGCCCTACGGCATCGCCAAGAAGGCACTGTTGGTTCACGCGCAGTCGAATCGCGCTCAGTACGGGCAGAACTCGATCTACTTGCTTCCCGTGAATCTCTATGGACCCGGTGACAAGTTCCACCCATCCGTTTCGCACGTAATCCCTGCGCTGATCAAGAAGTTCGTCGACGCGGTCGACTCATCGGCGCCGACGGTTGAAGTTTGGGGCTCGGGGACAGCGACTCGGGAATTCCTTTACGTCGACGATGCGGCGGAGGGGATCGTCGCTGGAACCGAAAGTTACGACGGAGCCGATCCGGTGAACCTGGGTAGCGGACGCGAGATCTCGATCAAGGAGCTCGCGGAGGTCATCGCATCTCTCAGCGGCTTCGAAGGCGAACTCGTTTGGGATGCATCGAAGCCCGATGGCCAACCGCGCCGTCAGCTCGACACCTCGAAGGCGAAAGAGCTGTTCGGATTCGAGGCAAAGACGGCATTGGAAGACGGGCTTCGTACGACGATCGACTGGTACCGCTCTCACCGAGAGGAAGCTGAGGCGGCCCGGCTCTAACGGCTCGCCGGCCTCTACGTAGTTCTACGTATGGCCGTTATGTCCGATTTCAGGGCATGATTACCAGGATGCGTTTTTCAAGGGCTACGGGGGTCGCCCTGATCGCAGGCTTGTTGGTTGGCCTGCTCCCCGCGTCTCCAGCGTCCGCCGAGTCCACCGTCGTCATCGACGGTGGTGGGTGGGGGCATGGGATCGGCATGTCCCAGTACGGGGCCTACGGCCGCGCGCTCAAAGGCAAGAGCGCCGACGAGATCCTGGAGCACTACTACTCGGGAGCCTCCGTGACGAATGGGGATCTTCCGTCGCGCATCCGGGTGGGACTCCTTCAGTACAGGTCGTCGATCTCCGCGACGTCCACGGGACTAACTCCGGAGTCGAATGGACGTGTCGTTTTCCGCGCTGGCAATCAGAAGGTGGCGGACGGTCCGCAGGGCACGACCTGGAAGGTGGAGCCGAGCACCACTGGGGGCATGCGCCTTTACAAGAACGGAACTCAGGTCAAGCGTGACGGAAAGACCGTTTTCGGAACCCCACAACAACCTCTTAAAGCCATCTACGAAACGTTCAATACCGTCGTCCGTATCTCGGAGAAGAGCCAGGGATACGCGTACGGGACGTTGCAATTCGCCAGCTATGAAACGGACCGATGCCCGGCGGGGTATTGCTTGCGACTCGTGGTGAAACTTCCGATGCAGAAATATCTCTACGGGCTGGGCGAGGTGCCGTCCTCGTGGCCGGCCTCTGCCCTTAGGTCGCAGGCGATCGCCGGGCGGACCTACGCATTCGACAAAACGATCCGATCCGGTCAGCACAGGTATCCGTGCGATTGCGCGGTCTACGACTCGACGCTCGATCAGGCCTACGTCGGCGATGGGAAACGCACCGGCTCCGGTGAGTACTGGGGCGACTGGAAGGCAGCGGTCGACGACACCGACTCACAGGTGATCCTTTACGACGGAGATCCGATCCAGGCCCTCTATTCCTCTTCATCCGGCGGATACACCGAGAACAACGAGAACGTCTGGGGCGGCACCCCGATCCCGTACCTGAGAGGCGTGCCGGACGGACCCGACTCGGTCTCGGCGAACCCCAATCACGAGTGGTCGGTCGAGATGAGCTACTCGTCGTTCGAGAGCAAGCTCAACGCGGCCTATGGGACCGGATCGCTGCAGAGCTTCGAGCTCGTTAAACCTTTCGGCGTCTCGGGCCGCGTGACTGTAGTCAAGACCGACGCCGCCGGAGGAGCCAAGATCGTCGGCGCGAGTAAGACGGTGAGAACGAGCGGCTGGTCGCTGCGCGCGGCCCTCGGTCTCAAAGACACGCTGTTCCGGGTCGCGATCACCTATCCCGTCGACCCAGAGCTCGTTCGCAAGTACCGGCGTTTGGACGGGGCGACGGGTCTTCCGCGCGGCGACTCGTATTCCGTTCCCCGGAATGCCTCTACCTCGCTTGGCCGCGCCCAGGACTTCAAACGCGGCCGTCTTACGTGGCGCAAGCAGAGCGGCAAGACGGTCTGGCAGCTCGGCCCCGTCCTCAAGCGCTACGACGCTCTCGGACGAGAAAGATCCAATCTCGGGATGCCAACTTCGGATATCTGGGGGCCGGGCGAGTACGTCGGTGCGTCATACGTCGACGGCTTGATCGCATGGTCGGAGGCCACCGGCGCTTACTCGGTGCAGGGCGCTTTCCAGGATGCCTATGCGGATCTCGGCGGAGTCAAAGGGCCTCTCGGCCTTCCCTTGAAACAACGCGAGCGGCGAGACACGCTGCCCAAGGGTGGAGCAAGGCAGAGATTCCAGAACGGCACCTTCTACAGGAACCCGAAGCTGGCCACCATCTTCGGCCTCTGGGGAGCCATCGATGCCCGGTACCGGAAGATCGGCGAGGCGACGTCACCATGTGGCTACCCAACCTCCTCGCTGACCCAGAACGAGTCGGGCCAGAGCGCCTCGTTCGAGCGGGGAACCATCGAGGTCGCACCGGACGGGAACCTCACGGTCACCTGCAACTAAGCTCCCGGCCATGGCACTCGAGGTACCCCCTCCTGAAGAACATCTCATCGCGGCCGGGCACAGAACGAGCTCGACCGGGATCTCGATCGCTCTCCTGCTCGTAAGCCTGGTCTTCGCTACCGCCGGCCAAGTCACTCTCAAGTCGGCGATGGAATCCATCGGCAGGATCGGCTCGGACCAGATATCCCAAGCCGGCGACACGATCACGCGAGCGGTCAAAGAGCCGAAGCTGTGGTTCGGCCTGGCCCTGTTTGGGATCTCGGCCCTCTTCTGGCTCGTGGTCCTGTCGCGCGTCGACCTTTCACTCGCATACCCGTTCGTGGGGATCTCGTATGTGATCGTGGTCGCGCTCGGGAAATTCATGTTCCATGAGAACGTTCCGCCTCTTCGCTGGCTCGGGGTCCTGGTGATCGCTTTGGGCATCGCCTTGATCGGCTTCTCGAGCAAGACGCTTACCGGAGGTTGAAAGCCCTTCTTTTGGCGGGTGGCTTCGGAACGCGGATGCGGCCCCTGACGCTCACCCGCCCCAAGCACCTCCTGCCGATCGCGAATCGTCCCCACATACACCACGTATTCGATGGGTTGATCCGGCACGGAGTGACCGATGTCGTGCTCACGACGTCCTACCTTGCGGAGGCGTTCGAGGCCACGGTTGCGGAGGCCGGCGCCCGTGGGATCAGGCTCGAGGTCGCGCACGAGCCCGAGGCAAGGGGAACCGCGGGGGCGATCAAGAACGCGCAGGCCGCACTCGGCGACGAACGATTCCTCGTGCTCAACGCTGATGTGTTGACCGCAGCGGATCTGACGAGCCTCGTCGCCTTCCACGATGGGACGGGCGCTGAGGGGACTGTCCTACTGACGGCCGTCGAGGATCCTTCTGCGTTCGGGGTCGTACCAACGGAAGGAAACGGTCGTGTCACCGGCTTTATCGAGAAGCCGCCGCGCGACGAAGCTCCGACGAATCTCATCAACGCAGGGGTCTACGTGATGGAGCCTCGAGTGCTCGACCGGATACCCGCTGGCCAAGAGTGGTCTGCCGAACGTGCTCTATTCCCGGAGATGGTTGAGGCTGGGGCGCTTTTCGCCTCTGCTTCGGAGGCGTATTGGATGGACATCGGGACGCCCGCCAAGTACCTCCAGGCCAACGTCGACGCGCTGGAGGGGAGGTTCGTCACCGATGCAGTGACGCACCCTGGTCACGGAGCATCTCTTGTGGATCGATCGGCCAAGGTGGCGCAGGGAGCCGAAGTATCCTCCTCGTGCATCGGGGCAGCCTGTGTGGTTGCCTCGGGCGCTTCGATCGAACGCTCGGTTTTGCTCGCTGGAGCCCGGGTGGGCGAACGAGCGATCGTGCGCGACTCGGTCGTCGGAGAACGGGCGAGCGTTGGCTCAGGAACCGAGGTCGTTGATCTCGCCATCGGCGACGACGAGGAGGGATAGTGCGAGTACTTGTGACCGGGGCGGCCGGTTTCATCGGCTCTCATCTCGTCGATCGCCTCGTATCGGAAGGCGATGATGTTCACGGGATCGATGACATGTCATCCGGCGCAATGGCGAATCTTGACGACGCCCGCCGATCGAATCTCGGCAAGTTTCACTTCCATCGTCTCGACATCACTTCGACAGCCCTCGGCGAGTACGTCGGACGCAGCAAGCCCGAGATCATCTTCCATCTCGCAGCTCAGGTGGACGTGCGCAAGTCGGTCAAGGACCCGATCCACGACGCCATGATCAACGTCATCGGCTCTCTGAATGTCCTCGAATCGGCCCGTAAGGCGGGCACGCGGAAGGTGATCTTCACTTCATCCGGCGGATGTATCTACGGCGAGCCCGACGAGTCGCGATTGCCCGTAACCGAGGATCAGGTCTATCTGCCCGAGGCGATGCCGGAATCTCCCTACGGCGTTTCGAAGAAAGTCGTCCTCGACTACCTCCGCTACTACAAAGAGGTTCAAGGGCTCAACTACACCGCTCTGGCCCTCGCAAACGTCTACGGCCCTCGTCAGGAGCCCGCGTCGGAGGTTGGTCTCGAGGGGCAGGTAGTTGCGATCTTTGCCCGCAGGATGCTGGCCCGTCGTCCCACCACTATCTACGGGGACGGCTCGCAGACTCGTGACTTCGTCTTCGTCGACGACGTCGTTTCGGCTTTCATGGCAGCCCGGGAGAAGGGCGATGGCGAGTTGATCAACGTAGGGAGTGGAAAAGAGCTGTCCGTCACGGAGCTTCATACGCGCCTGACCGAGCTCACGGGGAATCGCTTCGAACCCATCTACGGCGGCGCTCGCCCCGGCGAGCTCCAGCGGATCTACGTGGACCCCTCCAAGGCGGGCGAGGTCCTGGGATGGCGGCCGACGGTAGAGCTCGAAGAGGGCCTCAAGCAGACCGTGGCCTGGTTCAGAGCAAATAGCTGAGTCCCGAGGCTCTGCCTCGGGTTCAATCGATTTAGGCATAGTTGCGTATGTGCCTGGGGTCGCTTCCTTCCGATTCATTCTTTGTAGTTCCCAAACACGATGGAACAGAGGTTTCGACCGGGAAAGGTAGCCCTCCCGCCCCGGTCGCAGATGTGGGAAGTAGTTGTTGCGTCGAAAGACGCGACGGCTCGCGGGACGGCGTGCAGCCTCCTAGGGACTCTCTCCCTTAGGAGGCTGTTTCGCGCCCAGCCGATTACGTACAACTGCGTATTTCGCCCTTATGTCCCAACCCTGCATGCTTGCCATGGAATAAATAGGGAGTCACGAAGCCTGAGGGCAAATCCGGCTTCGCGGTTACCTAGGCATCATCGTGACGCTCCTGGCGGAAAGAGAGAGGTCGCCTTCGGGGCCTGAAGAAGGGAGCGACATTGAGAGGGATCATCCGATCCGTTCTCCTCGGTCTTTGTGCGGCCGCGATAGTCCTCGCGCCCGTTCAGTCTTTCGCGGGATTACCTCCTGTGGATGGCAGTAACGGCAACTCCGCGGACGCGCCGGGCCACAACAAGGACGCAGGAACCGCCGAAACCGCTTCTGCGGATACTTCGACGGCAGCAGCTATGACAGCCGCCACTACGACGGCTGCAGTCGCCGATTCCGGCGACAAGGACAAGGGCGGCAACGGCAACTCCGAGAACGCCCCCGGCCACAACAAGGACGAGGGAAGCTCCGGCGATTCGGGAAGCACGGCTTCAGTCTCGGCCGCTTCCTCCAGCTCCAGCTCCTCTACGGCGAGTTCGTCCTCGTCGTCGTCGACGACGACAACCGGCAGCAACCCCGGTAATGGGAATGGGAACGGAAACACGAAGAAAGAGCCCGACCCGGATCCGGTTCAGACGCCTACGCCTCCGGCAACCAAGGGCCCAACTGAGTGCCCCGACTACAGCCAGGAGTCCGGCGGTCCGTACGATCACGACAACTGCGACGGTTCGCAAGGCATGAACGGCAACGGCGGCAACGGCAAGTGCGCCGGCTGTACCGGAAAAGCCGATGACAAGTCGCCGGGCGGTCAGTACCCGGGTGACCACAACAACGGCTACGAGTGCGATCACAACAGCGGAGTTGGCAAGGGCAACCCTGCGCACTCTCGTTGTGCAAGCCCACCGCCGTGTACGGTCAACTGCAACCCGTGCACCGTGAATTGCAACCCCTGCACGCAGAACTGCAACCCGTGCACCGTGAACTGCAACCCCTGCACGCAGAACTGCAACCCCTGCACGCAGAACTGCAATCCATGCACCACGAATTGCAATCCATGCACGCAGAACTGCAACCCGTGCACTACGAACTGCAACCCCTGCACCACGAATTGCAATCCCTGCACCACGAATTGCAATCCCTGCACGCAAAACTGCACGCCGGACGATTGCGATCACGATGGGGTAGCGGATGATGTCGATGCCGACACCGTCTCGTGCAACCCGCCCGAGGAAGAGACCTGCCCGGACGGAACGCCGATGCCGGTCAACGGACTTTGCGACACTGTCCTCGGTGTGAGGTTCAACAGGCCGAACCTGAGATTCAACCCGTCGGCTCCTGCGGCGGTTCTGCCCGAGAGGGTTCAGGCTGGAGTGCTGCCGTTCACCGGTGGCGAAGTCGCTCCATTCCTGATCGTGGGCGGAGTACTGATCATGACCGGAGGCCTGCTCGCCACCCGCAAGAAGAGGGTCCTAGAACCCATCAAGAAGTAGACATTTAGCTGGGGATCTCAACCCAGAGAGAGAGGAGAGGGCCGGGAAACCGGCCCTCTTTCTATTGAGGCCTGTTTGTCTTTCCTGCGCTGGTGGGCCGCACTGAGCCGGTAGTCGCCGGGGTCCCCTCGCTCCCCGGCGGAGCGGGCGGCCAGGGGCGACTACAGACTTAGATGTGGCTAGCCGCGGAAAGGCGGGGTGATCGGCTCGGGGCCTTTCCCCTGGTAAGCGCGGCGGAAGTCGTCGACGACCTTCTGAGAGACCAGCTCGCAGAACTGCGTGACGCCGCTGCCTGCAGAGTCCTGACTTTCGCCGGCCTGCCACGCGGTCAGGGCGAAGTTGTAAGGGGACTTGATGTCGTCGTAGGGAGCAGTGGCGGTCGCTGCGGGTTCCTGGTCCGTGACCTTCTCGAGATCGTCCTGGACGCCCTGAGGAGCGTCTGGGTTGTACCAGATCACGATCTGCCCGTGCTCCTGGTTGTGGACCAGGCGCTCCTCGTCGATCGGGGACGTGTAGAAGCCGGTGTCGGCGATGGCCTCGGGCGGCCAGTGGTCCCCGCCGACGGGCGGTGAAGTGTCGTACTGGACGTCGGTTCCGGCGTCGACGTGGTTGCGGCTTGCGACCTCGTTCGTCTCGATCTCTGAGCAGTTGGCTTCGGAAGCGGCCACCCCGACGTTCTCGGAGGGTCCGGTGTCCTTTCGGTCCTTGAGGACCAGGAAGACGACCAATGCGCCGACGAGCAGCACGATGCCGAGTGTTACGAGGTTCTGGCGGCGATGGGCGCGAGCGAGCTCGTTGCGCCTTTGCTCCTCGGCTGCACGCCTGCGTTGTTTTTCTTCGAGCTTCTTGCTCACGGCGGGAGAGGGTAACAGCCCCCCACGCCTAGGCTCGGTCGGCAGAGAGGAGGCTCGAGATGGACCTGAGGGAAGCGGTGAGCCGTCGGCGGATGGTGCGCAATTACACGGACGAGCCGGTGGACCCCGCCGTTCTGGACGAGATCCTTTCGGTCGCCACGCGAGCGCCCAGCGCTGGTTTCTCGCAGGGGCAGCGGTTCGTGGTGATCACCGACGGCGAGACCCGAAGAAAGATCGCCGAGCTGGCGGAGGAAGAGTCCTACGTCGAGGGCGGCATGGATCCTTGGCTATCGAGAGCACCCGTTCATGTCGTCATGTGCGTCCGGGAAGACGACTATCACGAGCGTTACCGAGAGTCGGACAAGGTCGATGACGCCGGCCGAGAGATCGAATGGCCGGTCCCATATTGGTGGGTCGATGCCGGGGCCGCCATGATGCTGCTCCTGCTGGCGGCGGTGGATGCTGGATTAGCGGCGGGATTCTTTGGCGTCCATAGGTTGCCTCAGTTGAAAGGCCTCTTGAACATCCCCGAGGACGTTTCACCGATCGGAGTAGTCACGATCGGTCATCCCGCGCAGGACAGACCCTCGGGATCTTTGAAGCGAGGTTGGCGCGACAAGGATCAGGTCGTGCACAGGGAGAGGTGGAGCGATTAGCGGAACAAGTCGTCCTGGGCCGGGCGGACGATCTGGACCGCAGCTCCCGGGCCAGGGACGGCCGGAGCACCTCGCACTATCGCCGCACATATCCGCTCCGCTTTACCCATAACCATCTCCGCCGCCCCCGCCAATTCATCCGCTATGGCGATCCTCGTGGCGACGAGTTCCTTGCCGTAGACGTCGACGCCTCCGACGTGATCGACGAACGGCTGGATCCCTGCAACTCCGATCGCAACGTCGGTTTGGCCGAGTCTCCAGGCGCGACCGAACGTGTCGCTGATCACCACTCCCACATCGACGGCAGCTAGGTGCTTTATCCGTGCTCGGATCCGACGAGCGGAGGCATCTGGGTCGACCGGCAACAAGGCGATGTTGTCTCCCTCGATGTTCGATTCGTCGACCCCGGCATTCGCGCAGACGAAGCCATGATGCGTTTCCGAGATCGCCATTCCCGTTCGACCAACGCGCAGGATTCTCTTGGACTCTGCTTCTATGGCGGCGGACTTGTCCTCGATCGGAAGGATCCGGCCTTCTGCTTTCGACACGACTTTCTGCGTTACGACGAGCACGTCACCATCGAGGAGCGTGCCGTCGCCGGCAGCGTCGACTATCAGCAGCGCGACGTCGTCGCCCGCCAATACGTCGGGAACACCCTCGATCGGGATGATCCGGATCTCGCTCAAGCAACTCCGATGACGGAGTGCGCCAAGCGCTCGCTCGCGGCAGGATCGGTCATGAGGGTGTCGACCACCAAGGCGCTCATCCCCATCCCTTCGACTTTTTCAGCCTCTGCGGCATCGCGTTCGTCCATGACGAAGATGTCGCAGAAGTCTGCGTAGAGCCCGGCGACCCCGCTTGCAGTGACTTCGGTGCCGGATGCGGCCAGCAGCTTGTCGGCGGGTCCTTTGACGGGCGCGCCTTGAACGATCGGGCTCACCGCAACGACCCGTGGATGCTCGCGAAGCTTCTCGCGCACTTCGGGAAGCGCCAGTATCGGACCGATCGACACCACGGGGTTCGACGGACACAGGACCACGACGTCGGCATCCGAGATCAGGTCCAAGACGCCGGGCGCCGGCTTCGCATCGTCGAGACCCTCGAACTCCACCGCGGTCACCCGGGGTTGCTGTCTCTCTCGGACGAACCATTCCTGGAACTCGTAAACCGTGTCTTCGCTAACTATCCTCGTGTGCACGGGCTCGTCGGACATCGGTACGACCCGCGTCCGCACTCCCAAACTCGTGCGGATCTCATCTGTGATGACGCTCAGCGAGGCCCCAGTTCGGAGTCTCTCCGTTCGGTGGAGACAAGTCGCGAGGTCGCGATCCCCGAGCCTGAACCAGGAGTCCCCGCCAAGGGCTGCGATCGATTCGACGACGTCGAAGGTGTCGCCTGCGATACCCCAACCTCTGGCTCGGTCGGCGATGCCGGCCAGCCAGTAGGTGACGATGTCGACGTCCGGCGAGACGTGGACCCCATATATGACCGAGTCATCTCCGGTGTTGACGATCGCAGTGAGATCTTCGGATGGGAGGGCGGACTGAAGTCCGATAAGTAGCTTTGCTCCGCCTACTCCACCGGCAAGCGCGGTGATCTTCATCGCTGGTGAGGCTACTAGACTGCCTTGCCATGACTCGCCTTGACGCGCTTGCCGCACGCGCTGCGCTCGGCGAGCGACTAACCGACGATGAGATCCGCGAGCTGGCGGACCTCGCTCTTGTTTCTCCGACCCCCGTGATCGAGGCCGCCCGATCATCGAGAGACGATTCGACTGGCCCGCGCATCACTTACTCGAAGAAGGTCTTTATCCCACTGACGAAACTCTGCCGCGACGCGTGTGGCTACTGCACATTCGCTCATCCACCTCGTCCGGGAGAACGCGCCTACCTCACGATGGACGAAGTGCTCGAGATCGCGCACGCAGGAGCCGAGACTGGTTGTAAGGAGGCTCTGTTCACACTCGGGGACAAGCCCGAGCGCAAGTGGGCAGTAGCGCGCGAGGAACTCGCCGCGCTTGGCTACGAGTCGACCATCGAATACCTGGTGGCTGCTTGCGAGGCCGTCATGTCCGAGACGGGTCTGCTTCCGCACGCGAACCCAGGTGCATTGACACAGGTCGAAGCTCGCGCCCTGCGAGCGGTGACTGTTAGTCAGGGAACCATGCTGGAGACGCTCTCCGAACGACTCTTGAAGCGCGGTATGGCCCACTTCGGCGCTCCGGATAAGAAACCCGAGGTTCGCCTGGCGACATTGGAGGCGGCGGGAAAGGAAAGGGTTCCGTTCACCACCGGGATCCTGGTCGGCATCGGCGAGACATATGCCGAGCGCATCGATGCCTTGCTGGCCATCCGCGACAGCCACGAGCGACACGGACACGTTCAAGAGGTGATCGTCCAGAACTTCAGAGCGAAGGCCGACACTCTGATGGCGCAACATCCGGAACCCGGCGTCGACGAGATGAAACTTGCCATCGCGCTCGCTCGATTGATCATGGGGCCGGATGTCGGCATCCAGGCGCCGCCGAACCTCACTCCTCTCGAATACGGCGAATACCTCGATGCGGGTCTCTCGGATTGGGGGGGCGTCTCGCCGGTCACGCCCGATCACGTGAATCCAGAGCGTCCATGGCCAAAGCTCGACGAGCTGCGCGAGGTGACCGAAGGACGGGGTTTCACTCTCCTTCAACGACTAGCGGTTTATCCGCGCTACGCGGCGGAGCCGGCGGAACTTGCCAAGTGGGTGGACGCGGGGATCCGGCCGCGAGTGCTCGACGCGATCGATGCAGAGGGGTACAGGCGCCCGGAGGACGAGGTCTGGTTCTCCGGCGTGTCCGAGTCCCCCCCGGAGCGCGCGCAGATCTCCGTGGAGGCCGGGGAAACCGGGGCGTGGAGAGTGCCCGGCCGTGTGGCCCGTCCGTCCGTCACCCGCCTTCTTGACCGGGCGTCTCGCGAGGACGAGCTTGCTGAGAACGAGATCGCGTTGCTGTTCACAGCGCGCGGAGCGGAGCAGGAGCATCTGTTCGCAGTGGCCGATGACTTGCGAAAGAAAGCCGTAGGTGACGAAGTCACCTACGTGATCAACCGCAACATCAATTACACGAATATGTGCTACTTCCGCTGTGGGTTCTGTGCATTCTCGAAGGGACCGAAGTCCCTGAACCTCCGCGGCGAGCCTTACCTCCTTACTCCGGAGGAAGTCGCAGGGCGGGCGAGAGAGGCCTGGGAGCAGGGCGCGACCGAAGTTTGCATGCAGGGCGGCATCCACCACTCGTTCACCGGTGCCAACTACCGCGAGTACCTGGAGGCCGTGAAGGCAGAGATCCCGGAGATGCACGTGCACGCATTCACTGCGCTCGAAGTCGCTCAGGGCGCGGCGGCCTCCGGCATCTCGATCGAAGCTTTCCTGTCTGAGTTGAAGGCCGCGGGGCTCGCAACCCTCCCGGGCACCGCGGCTGAGATCCTCGACGATGAGATCAGGGCGATCATCTGCCCGGACAAGATCAACACGAAGGACTGGTGCGATGTCCATCGCATCGCTCATCGGCTCGGTCTTCGATCTAACGCGACCATCATGTTCGGCACCGTCGAAACACCTCGTCACTGGGCTCGACACCTCGTGGTGGTTCGAGACCTGCACAAGGAACTCGCAGCGGACGGGGGACTGTTCGAATTCGTGCCTCTTCCTTTCGTGCAC
This sequence comes from Actinomycetota bacterium, assembly GCA_034663635.1. Lineage (GTDB taxonomy): Bacteria > Actinomycetota > CADDZG01 > CADDZG01 > WHSQ01 > JAXDJH01. Next base: position 122,291 of record JAXDJH010000022.1, read on the forward strand.
ATGGCGGCGCCGATCTATCTGAAGGGCAAGGCGAGGCGGGGACCGACTTTCGATGAGGCCCTCAAGATGCACGCAGTAGCTCGCATCGCTCTGCACGGCCACATCCCCAACATCCAGGTCTCGTGGGTGAAGATGGGGGTCGAAGGGGCCAAGCTCGCCCTGAGGGCCGGAGCGAACGACCTAGGTGGGACGCTGATGAACGAGAACATCTCCAGGGCGGCCGGGGCCTCGCACGGTCAGGAGCTAACGGGGACCGATATGGAGGGGTTGATACGCTCCATCGGTCGGATCCCACGACGGCGCACAACTTTGTACGGCGCGCCGGTCTGAACGTCGCCTACAACCACCTCTTTTTTCTATGACCGCTAAAACCGAGCCACAACGGGCGCGCGCCGCGCGACCGAATATCGACCCTGCGATGCCAAGCATCTTGGCGATCGTTGTGACTCACAACGGCCGACCGTGGTTGAAGGATTGCCTCGTCTCGCTCAATACGCAGACGTATCCGTTGCTCGACGTCCTCGTCATCGATGATGCCTCCGCCGATTCGCGGAAGCCCCCCCAACTGAAGCGGATAGCAAAGCGTCACTTGAGGCGTCGCCGTTGGGGGTATCTGCGAACCGCACGCCCGCTGGGATTCGGCGGAGCCATCAACTGGGCGCTATCCCGGGTCCGTACCGACGCCGACCTCCTGCTCTTCATCCACGATGATGCGGCGCTAGAGCCGGAAGCGGTCGAGAGGATGGCGGGGCGGCTGCTTGCCGACGAGTCCACCGCGATCGTCGGCCCCAAGATCGTCGCGTGGGACGACCCCGAGGTCCTCGAAGAAGTCGGGATGGCGGTCGACCGGTTCGGTTACCCCTACAAGGGGCTGGACGAGAACGAGATCGACCTGGGACAGCACGATGCTTCAACCGAGGTGTTCTTCGTCACGTCGACTTGCATGTTGATGCGCCATGACGTGTTCAAGGACCTCCGAGGTTGGGACGCGCGCATGCGCGCCTATGCGGAGGATCTCGATCTTTGTTGGAGAGCCCGTGTGATGGGTTACGCGATCAAGGTCGAGCCCGCTGCAAAGGCCCGCCATGCGATCGCGATGGCACGCGGCCTTCGTAGGTCGCCTTTCTCTCCTCCGCGGTACTACATCCGTAGGAACCGACTCAGGACGATCTCAAAGAACGCGTCGGGGATACGGCTCATCTATTTGATCCCGACGTTTTTCTTGTTGAGTCTCGCGGAGATGTTGGGGTTCATCATCCTCAGACAGCCGCGAGAGATCGGAAACCTCGCGCGAGGCTTGATGTGGAACCTATTGACCGCGCCCCAGACCTTCTCGGAGCGCGCCCGTGTGCAACGAAAGCGAAAAGTATCGGACCGCGTGATCGGTCGACATACGGTTCGGCAATCGACGCGCATGCGCTCGTACGTCACGCATCAGGCCGATCGCCTCGAACACGCTTGGGGCCGTCGCTCGGATCTGATCTCACGACCCGGAGAGGTTGTGACATCCGTCGCGCGGTCATTGCGGGGATGGCCCGCCGTGCTCCTGACCGTCGCCGTGATCGCTTTCATACTCGGCTTCAGAGGGGTGCTCTTCGGCCCCCCCGTCGCCGTCGGCGAGTTACTTCCGTATCCAGAGAGGGCAACCGCGCTGTTCCGGGCATTCTTCTCTCCGTGGCGCGCCGTCGGATTGGGTCAGCCTGCGCCGAACCCGCCTTCTCTGTTCATCCTCGGGCTCTTCCCGATCCTGTCGCTAGGAGCTACCGGCTTCGCTCAGAAGTTGTTGATCCTCGGTCTCGGAGTCATAGCGGCGATCGGTGCGTACCGGCTCGTCGCGACGGTTGTCGATCGGCCCTCGCGCATCGCTGCCGCGACTATCTACGCGCTGGGAGCGGTGGGCTACGCGGGCGTTCGCCAAGGGAGTCTCGGTTCCCTCGTCTTTGGCGCGGCGGCTCCGTTCGTCCTCTTGTCGATGATGCGATTGATCGGCTGGATGCGTCCTCCGGGTTGGAACCGAGGGCGGGCGATCGCACGCGTTGCACTTGGAAGCGCTATCTCGGCAGCTTTCGTTCCGGGGGCCCTTGTTCTCTTCGCGGTCAGTGCGATCATGCTGGCCGCCACCCGCACCTTCCTCGACGCCGGAGCCAAAACGCTGCGCGGTGTGTACTCGAGCTTGATCGGGATCGCCGCAGGGTTTGCACTGCTCATGCCGTGGAGCTTGACGTGGTTCTCCGACGGCGGCCCCTTCGATCTTCTGACCTCCGATTCAACCTGGCGCGCATACGCCACATCGTTCGCCGACCATGGAGTTGCAAGCGTCTTGTTGGGACAGACGCCCGACGCTCCGCCCCTTTTCGGTCTAGCGCTGCCGATCCTCGGAGTCATGGCCGTGGTCGTCGGCGAAGGTCAGAGGAGGCGGGTGGCTCTGGCGCTCTGGACCGTGGTGGTCGCGATCGGCTGGTTGACGGCCGCCATCTCGGGCGGGTGGTTGCGGCCGATCGTTGCATCACCAACCGAGTTGGGAGTCCTGGCTTCAGCCGCGTACGCCGGCCTCGCAGGGCTCGCCGTAGGGGCATTCCGACTCGACCTGCCCCGACGGGGGATCGGTCTTCTTCATGCGGTCACGCTCGCAGCCCTTGGTGCCAGCGTCTTCCTCGCGGTCGCCGGGCTGGGCCAGGCGGTGTTGAAAGGGGAGTGGGATCCGGGCCTCGAGTCTCGAGTCGCGAGCTCGGATGCTGTGGTCCATGTCGCCGATGTGCTCTCTCTAGAGGCTTTAGACGAAGGTCAGTTCCGCGCCCTTTGGGTCGGAGAGGAATGGAGTTCGCCACAATCCTCAGTCGGCCGGCCTGCATCCCACTACATCTTGACGGGCCCGCGCGGCCAGATCCTTTCGGACCTGTTCGAGAAGCGCACCGGCTCGTCGTACAGCGAATTAGACCGGACGGTTGCGTCGATCGAAGAGGGAGCAACGGACCGAGGCGGCAGCCTGCTCGGGGCGTTCAACATCAACTACGTCGTGTTGCAGAGGGGGCCGGGTGCGGCTCGCTGGCTCAGCCAACGGGATCTCGCGGTGATCAGGAGTGATCCAAGCGAGAACTATCTGTTGCTCCGGAACCAGAAGCCCCTCGCGCGCGCGGGCGTCTACGAGCAGGTGCCCTCGATAGTGAAGGCGATCGCTAAGAACGACCCGACGCTCGCGCACGATGTGCCGCGCCCGTTGTTCGAGGGCGAGCAGCTGTCCCCCTCCCGCTACGAGTTGAAAACGGTTCCTGCGTCGGGCGTCTTGTTCTTGGCCGAGAGCGGAGACGAGAACTGGGTCGCAGCCTCGGCATCGTTGAATGAGCGGCGAGAAGACGGCGGTTGGGGCAACGCGTTCCGACTGGACGTGTCCGCGGTCGAAGGGCGCCCACTGGCGATCCTTTACGACCGCCCACTGTCTCAGATCGTTTGGCTGGTGATCATCGGGATCGGCTGGATAGTTGTTCTGGGCGGCGCGTTCTCGCGCAGGTCGCGCACGATCGCGAGGAGCGAGCGATGACGGAGCGACAGCGAGAGATCGCGCTCGGGCTGGCTGTTGTGGCGTTGCTGGTGGCGGGCATCGGATTCGATGCGGCGCGCGGCCCCGTCAAGTCGACCGGAACTCCTTCTCCCGGCGAGTTGTTTGTCGAACGAGCGCGCTTCTGTCCTCCTCCTATCGGAAAAGGCGTCGATGCCGGCATCGCTCTCGCGAGTCCACCCGGCTCGAACGGAATCGTCCGGAAGGAAGGAGAGGAGGTCGAAGTAACGGGGGACCGAGCCGTCGTCCAAGGCACGACCGCGGCGTCTGCGCCGGTCGGGGCAGGAACCGTGATAACCGCCTCCGCATTCCAACGGTCGGTGACGAGTGCGCCGGCAACCGCTGCCGCTCGCTGCTCGGCTGTGGCATCACCTCAGTGGTACTTCGCCGAAGGCTCGAGCGCGTTGGACTTCGCCGAGAAGATCATCGTCTACAACCCGTTCCCTTACGAGGCCGTGGTGAGGATCTCCCTCTTTACTCCGGCTGGGGAAGAGTCACGTGCGAACCTCGCCGAGCAGCCGGTGCCGGCGGGGGAGACGACGATCGTCGACCTGAACGAATTCATCCGTCAGCAGCGTTTCGTCGGCGCGAGCATCACTGCGCTGCGAGGGCGCGTCGTCGCGTGGAAGTCGCTTGCGGTCACCGCCGAGGACAGACCCGCCGGGACGACATTGACCCTGGGCGCGACCCAGACCTCGGAGACTTGGTTCTTCCCCGAGGGCGAGGTCTCCCCGGGGGCCGACGAGAGGATCACGGTTCTAAACCCCACCGACGAAGAGGCCATCGTCAATATCTCTCTCTCGACCTCTTCGGAGACGGTGCAGCCACCGAAACTAGTGGAAGTGGTCGTTCCGCCTCGCTCCCTGAGGCCATTTCCATTGCATCAGTTCGTGACCGGCGCGAGTAGCGACCTTGGAGGAGCGAGCGTGTCCGTTCGCGAGACGAACGGCACGGGCATCGTCGCGGAGAGGACAGTGTTCTACGACTCGGCTGGACTGACCGGAGTCGCAGGCGAGATAGGTGCCCCGGACGCGGCCCTCGCATGGATGATCGGGCCGCCGGCGGCCGCCCCGGAGACCGATTCCATTGTGGTCATGAACCCTGGAGTCAACACAGCGACGTTCTCGGTGGTGATACTTCGCGGAAAGGGTCAGCCGATAAAGCCTCAGCAGTTCACCGGAGTGCGTTTGAAGGGCGGGACGCGACTCAAGATGCCGATAGGTGCCTACACGCGTAGCAGGACCGCGATAGTGATCGTTACCTCAGACGAGCCGATCGTCGCAGAGAGAGTGGGCTCCGCTGGAGGCGATGTAGCGACCGTGATGGGCAGCAGGTTCGAGCCGAAGTCGGGCTCTTAGGCCGACTGCACTCGTATCTCTGCGGGCGATTCGCTGCTGTAGCTGCGAGCGGCCCCCACGAAGTCCTGGAAGATCTTCAACTCCGTGGAATCGGTGTCCGCCATCGCTTCGGGGTGCCATTGCACGCCGAGGCACCAGGTGTGATCCCGAGACACGACCGCCTCCAGGACCCTGTCCTCCGCCCAGCCCACTTCTTCGAGCGGACCTGCCGCGCCGTCGAGCCCCTGGTGATGGTGCGAGTTAACGGCGGTGTCGTCGGTTCCGAGGATCCTCTCGAGCAGCGATCCTTCCTTCACGCGCAGGCCATGCACCGGCTCTGCGCGCGGCATGTCGCGATCGTGATTGAGTCTGCGCGGGCTGTCGGCGATGTGTTGCACCAGCGCTCCGCCGAAGTAGACGTTCAAGAGCTGCATCCCATGGCAGATCGCCAGCACGGGCATATCCCGTTCGAGAGCGGCTCCCAACATCGTCAACTCGAAGCGGTCGCGTCGCTGACTCACGTTGTGGGTGCGCGGATGGCGGGTCTTGCCGTAGAGCTCTGGGTCGATATCGCCGCCACCCGGGATCAGAAGTCCGGAGGCTCCCTCGAGCGGGGATGGGTCCAAGGGGTCGAGGTCGAGCATGACTTCGAGGCTCTCGGGGACCTCCTCAGTCGGGTTACTCCCGAAGGTCGAGAGGACCTTCGCCTTCCCCCCGGCCAGCTCCACCGCATGGATGTAGGGGAGCGGGAGACGAGAAGCGTTCTTGCGCCACTGAGCGATCACCGCGATCCAGGGACCACGGCTTGACGCCGTCGTGGTATCCCTATCGCTGATCTTGATCCCCCCTCACGGAGCTTTTGGTGATGTCTGACTCTATTCGCTTCGAAACAGCCGCCATCCACGCTGGACAAGATCCGGACGCAACAACTGGATCAGCGGTGGTTCCCATCTATCAAACATCGACTTACGTTCAGGAAGCTGTAGGTAAGCACAAAGGATTCGAGTACTCACGTACCGATAATCCGACAAGACGGGCATTGGAGACATGTCTGGCGGCGCTCGAGGGGGCCGATCACGCGGTTGCGTTCTCTTCGGGGATGGGCGCGATCACGACGCTTGCTTTGACTCTGCAGATCGGCGACCGGGTGCTGCTCACCAACGATGTCTACGGGGGCACCTACCGGCTTTTCTCGAAGGTCTTCGATCATCTCGGTATCGGCTGGGCGACCGTGGACATGACCGATCTGGATGCAGTTCGAGCTGCGGCCGAAGGAGCCACCTGGATCCTCGCCGAGAGCCCAACGAACCCATTCCTTCGGATCGTGGACCTCGCCGGCGTCGCCGAGATCGCATCGAGCGTTGGGGCCCGCTTCGCCGTGGACAACACCTTCGCCACCCCCTTCATCCAAAGGCCGCTGGAGCTTGGAGCGGATGCCGTGATCTATTCGGCGACGAAGTATCTGGGAGGCCACTCGGATCTCGTTGCCGGCTCGATAGTGACGAGCGATGGGGAGCTGAACGAACGACTTCGTTTCCTGCAGAACGCAGCTGGCGCCGTACCCGGCCCCTTCGACTGCTGGCTCTTGTTGCGCGGCCTGAAGACCCTCGCTATCCGCATGCGCGCGCATTGCGCGGGGGCAGAGCGAGTCGCGGAGTGGTTGACCCAACAAGCTCGCGTGACGAAAGTCCATTTCCCGGGCCTTCCGTCGTTCGCCGGTCACGACCTGGCGACGAAACAGATGGCTGCGGCGGGTGAGCCTCTGTACGGGGGCATGGTTTCTTTCGAAGTCGATTCCGCGGCCGAGGCACTGAAGATCTGCGAGCGCACGAAGCTCTTCTGGCTCGGCGAATCGCTCGGCGGAGTCGAATCGTTGATCGAGCATCCGGCGACGATGACCCACGCGAGTCTCGCGGACTCCGACATCGCCGTGCCCGACACGCTGATCCGCGTTTCGGTCGGCATCGAACACATCGACGACTTGATCGCCGATCTGACCCAAGCCCTCTAAGCGCAGGAGGATCTTCGACCAATGAGCGTCATCGAAGTCTCGATCAATGGCCCCCGCGCCGATATCCGTCTCAACCGTCCGGACGTTCTGAACGCGTTGAGCGTCGAAGTCTTCGACGCGCTGGCGGAAGCGGCAGACGAGGTGAATCGGGCCGACGTTCACGTGGTGGTCGTCTCCGGCGAAGGCCGCTCGTTCTCGAGTGGCATCGATCTTGGTTCCCTCGGGCAGGTGGGGGGCACGACACGCGAGATGATCGCTCGCGCCCAGTCGGGCTTTCGCAAGTTGGCCGAACTCCCGATGCCGACGATCGCAGCGGTGCAAGGGCACGCTTATGGAGCCGGCCTGCAGGTCGCTCTCGCGTGCGATCTCAGGGTCGTTGCCGAGGACGCTTCGCTCGGCCTGCTCGAGATGCGTTACGGACTCATTCCGGATTGCGGAGGCTCGACGATCCTTCCCCTCCTCGTGGGTCCCGGTCGCGCGAAAAAGATGATCTGGTTCGCCGAGAAGGTCGACGGGATCGAGGCCGAACGTATCGGCCTTGCCGAGGTGGTCGTCCCGGAGAGCGCTCTGGTTAAAACAGTCGACGACATCGCAGCGCGACTGGCCGAGCCACCGCATCTCGCGAAGCGTCTCGTCAAACAAGTCGTGAACCTTGCGCACCTCGTCTCCCATCACGGAGGCATGGACAACGAAGCCGAAGCACAAGCCCAAGCGATCAAGTCCCCGGAGTTCAGCGAAGCAGTAACCCGCGCCATCTCTCCCAAATAATCCGAGTGGGCCCGGCTGGGCCTGGCTGAGCCGGAATATTTGGGGTTAGGGGCGGGCTTGGTGGGCCAGGAACTCCAATAGGTCGGCGCGCGTTAGCACTCCTACCGGTTTGTCTCCGTCTGCTACGACGATCGCCTCGGCCCCCCGCGACAGGTCGGCAAACATCTCTTCGACCCCGGCGGAGCTCTGAACTATCGGCAACGGTCCGTCCATCACCTCGGCGACATCGCGTTGGATGGCTTCCCGATCGCGGAAGACCTTGTCGAGCAGCGAACGCTCACGGATCGAGCCGAGGATCTCGCTGAGCGTCTCCGGCTTGTCCGACTTGGCGACAGGCACCTGCGAGATCCCGAATTCCTGCAATGCATCGATCGCCTTCCCGACCTTCTCGTGCGAAGGGACCGCAACGAGATCTGGCATGTCGGGAGATTGGCGACGCTTCTCGGCTAGAACCTCTCCGATCCGGGCAGAGGTTCCGGGTCGCTCGAGGAAGCCATGCTCGAGCATCCACGACTCGTTGTAGATCTTCGACAGGTAGTTGCGACCCGAGTCGGGAAGGATCACGACGACGACGTCATCCGGCCCGAGTTCCTGCGCAACCTGAAGAGCCGCGAACAGCGCGGTCCCGCACGAGCCCCCCGCCAGCAACCCTTCCTCCCGCGTGATGCGACGCGCCATGAGGAATGAATCTTTGTCGCCGACGGTGATGTATCGATCGACGATGTTGCGGTCGAGCGTGTCCGGCCACGACTCCTTGCCGATCCCTTCGACGAGGTAGGGATGCGGTTCGCCTCCAGAAAAGATCGAACCCTCGGGGTCGGCGCCGATGATCTGGATATCGGGATTCTTCTCTTTCAGGAATCGACCGGTTCCTGTAACCGTCCCGCCCGTTCCGACGCTCACGACGAGATGAGTGATCTTTCCATCCGTCTGGTCCCATACCTCGGGCCCGGTCGAGTAGTAGTGACTCTCGGGGTTTTTTTGGTTGTGGTACTGGTTCGGCTGGAACGCACCGGGAATCTCTTCGGTTAGTCGATCGGCAACCCGGTAGTAGCTCTCCGGTGACTCGGGCGCGACGGCGGTAGGCGTGATGACGACTTCCGCCCCGTAGGCGCGCAGCAGGTGGATCTTCTCCTGACTCATCTTGTCCGGCATCGTGAAGATGCACCGATAACCCTTGATCGCCGCGGCGATCGCGAGGCCCACTCCAGTGTTGCCTGAGGTCGGTTCGACGATTGTTCCGCCGGGCTTGAGCAGGCCCTCCTTCTCGGCCGCCTCGATCATCCTGAGCCCGATCCGGTCCTTGACGCTCCCGCCCGGATTGAGCATCTCAAGCTTTCCGAGCAGATCGCACTTGAGCCCGGCCCCCACCCTGTTGAGCCTCAGGAGAGGGGTGCCGCCGATCGCATCGAGCAAAGAGTCGTAAGTAGTCATGACCGCATCGTTGTCCAGCGGGACGGACTGCGCAACACACCTCGCTCCGACCAGTGCCTGGGGGATTGAAAGGGAGTCGAGCAGCGTTGAAGCTGATGGCAACCAAAACCACTCAACCGACGTCTATCCGCACGTAACCCCTAATACGATTGGAGCATGGTGGACGACCTCGACAACTCAACGACAGCGGCCCCTCCGCCGCCGCCCGACCCGGAGACGCCTGCAGCGAACTCCGAAGTGGTCGTCGAGCGGAAAAGGCGATTCAGGCCCCGCATGCCCCACCTGGGCAGGTGGGGAACCATCGGGCTCGTCGCTCTCGGCGTCTCAGCTCTCTTCAGCGCCGGCGGGGCCGCATACGCCACCTATCAGTACGGCCAGGAGTACCGCGACCGCATCCTGCCCGGCTCAAGCGTGGCCGGCGTCGACGTCGGTGGCCTGAGTCGCGCTGAAGCGATCGGAGCAGTGCGAGCAGCATTGAAGCCCGAATTCGATCGTGTCGTCACCCTCGAGTGGGGCGGTCACGAATGGACCGTGACGCCGCGGGAGCTCGGCGCTCGCAGCGATGCGCGAGGGATGGTCGACGAGGCTCTTTCGACCTCCGCTCAGACCTCGTTCCTCAAGAAGGCTCAGATGCGTCTGCTGGGGGCGGAGTTGAGCTTCGACAGGCCGGTGGCACTTCGATTCCCGCGTCAGAGCGTGAAGGGCTTCGTCGAAGGTCTCGCGTCGACGCTCGACCGCGAGGTAACCGATGCCGAGATCGACTACTCGACCAATTGGGTGAAGATCCGCAAGGAGAAAGAGGGCCGGACGGTAAACGTCAGGCCGTCCTTCAAGTCGTTGATGACCGCTCTCAGAAATAGCGACGACACCGCATCGCTAGACATCGACTCCGTTGACCCGAAGGTCACTGCCGACGAGTTTGACCAAGTCCTACTGGTGCGCATCGGCGAGAACAAGCTCTACCTCTATGAGGACGGAAAGATCACGCACGAATGGCCGGTAGCAACCGGTCAACCTTCGTACATGACTCCGACCGGTCTTTACGAGATCGTCGAGAAGCGCTACATGCCGACGTGGGTTAATCCGGCCCCCACCACATGGGGCGCCAGCATGCCGGCGAGCATCCCTCCCGGTTACGGCAACCCTCTTGGGCTTCGCGCCCTCAACTGGTCTGCACCGGCGATCAGGTTCCACGGGACCTCAGCCACCTACTCGCTCGGCTACAACGCGTCGCACGGATGCGTCCGCATGGCGAACGAGGACGTGATCGAGCTCTACGACCTCGTCGACGTCGGCACTCCGATCGTGTCGGTGATCTCGGGCCCGCTTCGTCCGCTGTACTCGTCCGTTAGCGTCGATCCCGTGCCGGTAGCGGAGAACGAGGCTCAGGCCGTGGACGAGGAAGCGGCGGCCGCCCCAGACGACGGCGCGCAGGACGACACGAAGAAGGACGACGGGAAGGGTCAGTAGCTGGACCTCGAACGCAAGCCGCCGCGCTTCGGCGAAGAAGATCGCAAGCTGTCTTACGGCAGCTACCTCAAGGTCCCAGAGCTGCTGGAGCTTCAGCAACACCAGTCGGACCCGCCGGCCCACGACGAGCTGCTGTTCATCACGATCCATCAGGTCTACGAGCTCTGGTTCAAGGAGATCCTGTTCGAGCTCGAGTCGATCCGGGAGCAGATGCAGAAGGGCACCATCCATCGCGCAAGACATTTCCTGCACCGCGTCCACACGATCGAGCGCGTCCTCGTCGAGCAGATCCCGATCATCGAGTCGATGTCGCCTCAGGACTTCCTCGAGTTTCGCAACAAGCTCTCGCCGGCAAGCGGCTTCCAGTCGGTTCAGTTCCGCGAGATCGAATTCATCTCGGGCCTGAAGGATCCGGCCTACCTCGAACGGCTCTCGACGCTTCCCGAGGAGCGCGCTCGACTCGAGAAGAGACTCGCGGAGCCGACGCTGTGGGACGCGTTCTGCGAGATGCTCACCGCGCGCGGCCTTCCGATGCCAGCGGACGAGGAAGATGTTCGGCGCTCGACGCTCCTTCGCATCGCGCGCGAGCGCGACGACCTTTCAGCCGAGTTCGAACTTTCGGAAGATCTGCTGACGCACGATGAGATGATCGCTCACTGGCGTCAGCGGCACGTGTTGATGGTCGAGCGTCAGATCGGAACGAAGAGCGGGACCGGTGGATCAACCGGCGCCCCCTACCTAAGGACGACGCTCGAAAAACGTTTCTACCCAGAGCTTTGGCACCTACGGAACTACCTGTAGCCGAGCGGCGCGAACCCGCGGGTTACATCGCGGGCGTTGTGGGCTGCGTCGTGGGGGCGGCCGCCGCGACCTTGGTCGGAGGCTTTTTGGGGGCCGCCTATTCGGACCGGTTCATGCCGAACGCCGAACTCGAAGGTCTCGGGCCCGTCGTCGTCGGGGCCGCCGTCGGTCTCTGGCTTGGGGGAGTGGCCGGCGTCCTCTTCGGTCTCAAGTCCGCTCGTCGGCGTGCGGCCGCGCCAACCGCTGCTCTGGTTGCCGCTGCGATCCCAGCCTGGGCGGTCGTCAGTTTTCCTTCGTTCCTCTGGCTCGTGCAGCGATTAGCCGGTGACGACGTCCCCGACGTGGTCGCGCTCGCGCTTCCGGTTCTGATCATGTCGATACCTCCCCCGCTCGCGTCGCGTTGGCTGGTTCTTCACAACGAAAAGATCCGGTCGAGCCGAGCCCGCGAAGAAAATCCAAGCTGACTACTTGCGAGCACCTGGTCTGCCGATTTAAGATATTTCTTGTACCTCGTAGAGATGAGTAGGCCTCGGCCGAAAGTCACTGCGGGGTACAACTCTTTCCCATCCCCATTTCCTGGCCCCAAAGTCGGGCCGCGCCCTGGTACGAGATCGGGCGAACCCACTTCCCTGGAAGCGCGAACTACAAAACTTACTTAGGTACGAAACCGCTACATAAGACTTAGCAGCTAGGCTCCGGGCCATGCCGCTGGCCGATCTGGGGGATTTCGAGCTCTATTACCGAGAGCACGGGGCCGGTGAGCCCGTCCTCGGGATCATGGGCTTCGCCTCGGACCATCGCCTCTGGGCCGCCCAGATCCCCGCGATCGCTCAGACCCACAAGTTCGTCGTCTTCGACAACAGGGGGATCGGTAAGTCCACCGGAACCGCCGTCGGCACCATCGACGAGATGGCCGACGACACCGTGCGATTGATGGATCACCTGCAGATCGAGAAGTGCGTCGTTTTCGGCGTCTCGATGGGAGGAGCGATCGCTCAGCGAGTGATCCTCGACCATCCCGACCGGGTCTCGGCTCTGATCCTCGGCATCACGTTCGCCCGCCCCATCGAGTTCATGCGACGCCAACACGACCTCACTCGCGTCATCCTTAGTTCAGGCGGCGAGGAAGCGCTCATCCACGGAGCCCTCCTGAGGATGTTCACCCCCAAATTCTTCGAGGTCGGCCGCGAGCTGATCGACAAGATCGTCGAGGTCTCTCTCGGAGGCGATTCCCCGCCGGCGAGCGTTGACGACGCCCTGGCCCAACTGGATGCCCTCGACAAGCACGATGTCCTGGCCGAACTGCCGAAGATCAGTGTGCCCACGCTCGTCCTTGGGGCCCGCAACGATCAGATGGTCCCCGGCTTCGGCTCGGAGGAGATCGCGGAGGCCATCCCGGGGGCCGAGCTCCACATGTTCGAGACCGGCCACGGCTGCATGATCGAGGAGATGGAGCCTTTCAACCGGGCCGTCTCCGGATTCCTCGCCCGGCTTTAGGGCGAAAAGCCCTAAAAGTCCCCTCTTGTATCCAGCCCGAAAGTGGGTACTCTTGGTTACGTGAGAAAGCTGTTGTTGACGGTGCTCGTTGGAGTTGTTCTTTCGATGGCGTTCGCGGCCCCCGCGTTCGCCCTACGCGACCCGTTCGACCCGGCGATCGACCTCACCCCCAATACCAGCACAGGGGGCGGAACCGTGACCAACACGAGCGGGCAGGGAGGCGGAGGCACCACCACCGTCGTTCAGCCCGGTCCGTCGGTCGGTTCCGAGGGTCTGGCCAACACCGGGATGAACACAGAGCCGTGGCTGCTTGTTTCATACGGCTTGATCGCAGTGGGCGGGGCAGCGGTCTTCTACTCGAAGCAATTCCGGGTCACCGCTTAAGAATCCGACTTTAGGCGCACCGGCTCCCGTAGCCTTCGGAGCCATGAATCTGTGCTCCAAACCCAGCTGCGCGCGGCCTGGAGCCGTCGTGCTGTCCTACGACTATTCCGCTCGCAAGGCGATCCTCGGCGATCCCGTTGCCGGCCATCTCGACCCTCACCTCTACGTCCTCTGCTCGCGATGCGCGGAACGCCTGGTTCCTCCGCGCGGCTGGACGCTCGAGGACCGGAGAAGCGAGCCGCCGTTGTTCATCGAGACCGGCGAGCGAGTGACCGTAGGTGCATCGGCTCCCGAAGTGGAGGACGAGCCCGAGCAGGCCCGCCGGCAGCTCTTCTTTGGCTACTCGTCCTAATCACGACTTGCGACTCACGAACAGGCTGCTTGAGCTGGGCGCGTCTTAGGTACATCCTTGACCTAAGACGGGTTGGGGGACCATGGACCGGAAACTCTTTTCGGAATTGAGACGGCTCGACCGCCACGATCTGCGGCGAGTCCTGATCTTCGTGCGTGGCCTCCTCCACTCGCTGGACGACGACTTCGGCGGCGAGGGCCACGGGATCGAGGGCGAGGGAGGAAACGTCACTTACCGTCTCGAGTCGGTTCGGTGCGGCAAGTCCAACTGCAAGTCATGTCCCCACGGCCCCTACTGGTACGCCTACTTCCGCGAAGGGAACAAGCAAAGGTCCAGATACATCGGACGAGAGCTTCCAGATGCGGTTAAGGCGGTGCTAGGTGGGGAAACTCCTAGTAGCGCATAAGGACCCACTCGGAACTAGTGCGGACGGAAGGGACGAAACCACCCTTCGGGGCTATGTATCCCGGCTCGGCTGCACTCCACAATGGGAACCGTTCCGAAAAAGGGGTCATAGGGAGGCTAGATGGACGTCCAGTGTCCACAGTGCGGGGGCAAAGACTGCACACACATCATCGTTAACCTCAAGGAAGAGGACAGCGTTCAGTTCTATTCCTGCAGGAAGTGCGAGGCGAAGTGGTGGGAGCACGAGGGTGACACGATCGCCCTCGACGAGGTCCTGAACCTCGCCGCACACGCCGATCACTGACTTTTCTACGGCTAGAAACGAAAGAGCGCCCGAGGGGGCGCTCTTTTTTTCGCGTCCTGTTGGGTTGGGTAACTATCCGGAGGACGCGTCGTTTACATCAGTGGCGAAACTGCGGGCGCTCGGGGCCGAGAACCGTCCGGCAACAGGTGCCAGTTGAGGGGGTCGTGCCGGTAGCGACCCCGGGAGCGAAGTGAATCGCTCACAGGGCGCAGGTCGGATCCATGGCGCCCGAGCGTCCGCAAATCAAGAAGAAAAATCTCGCCCCTCTCTTAGAAGCAGCACCCTCGCTGGCATTATCGCTCGCTCTGTTCCCCAGCGCCATAGCCCCGGAGACCTAGACGACGGGTCCTTTCGTCACGAATCTGGCGGCCATGGATGCCATCGGACCAGTTGCCCGATCGATGATCAGTCGGCCGAATCTGCGCCTATAGGCGATGGTGAACGCTTCTTCGAATCCGGCCTTCGTTATCGCTTTGATCGAGGCCGGGTTGTCCGCTTCCGCCGCGACCCAAGCGTGCTTTGTGTCGTCGCCGGCGAGGTCGGCGACGATGGACCTGAGAGCGAATGGGTAGATCCCGCGCCCCCTTGCTTGCGCCCGCGTGAACGACTCGTAGATGTACGCGTCCCCGAGCGGCGGTTGCACGTAGGCGCGTAGCTCGCGTGTCCAGGCCGCGGCCTTGGTAACCCATGAGGAATGCAGGATCGTGTCCCCCTCGAAGACGAGATAGCACCTCGTCCGGTCCGAGAGCCGAGCGCGGAAAGTGCTCGCGGTATCCGTGCCGATGTCACGCGCGAAACGGTCGGCGTCTTCCGGGGTCGCTCGCTTGAACGTGAGGCCATCGGAGGTGGGGAAGGTCGTGTCGACCGTGTCTCGAGTGAAGAATCGCAGAACGTCGTCGGACCGGATGGCTTCGACGATCCGGGCGCGGGCCAGACCAAGGACCTCGCCGGGTCCGCGCGCTCCCAACCTGTGGGCGCTTTTTGAGAGCGAGGCGAGGAAAGTGGGGCGCTTGTCCGGCACGCCCGGACGTTACCCGGTCAGCTGGCCCGGCCTCTAAGGCGGGCTTTGCGTTCGACCTCGGTAAGGCCACCCCAGATGCCGTAAGGCTCCCGCATCGTGAGCGCGTACTCGAGGCACTCCTGTTTGACCACGCAGGTCGCGCAGATCGCCTTGGCTTGATCTTCCCTGGCTCGCCGGTCGGCCGGGGCCTCGTTGTCGTCGAGCCCGAAGAACAGCACGGAGGGGTAGGGGAGGCAAGCGGCGCGTTCGCGCCACTCCAGGTCGCCGGACACCGGTGCATCTCCCATCTGGATAGATGGTCCCAGGCAACCTCAGGTAGGTCAACGTTTTTCGGCCTGGGGCCCTGGGCGCTCACAACTAGGATGCCGCGATGCCCACCGACTTCGACAAGATCTTCAAGGCTTACGACGTCCGGGGGGTCTACCCGGACGAGCTCGACGAGGCCGGGGCGGCTCGGATAGGTCACGCTTTCGCACGATTCGTTGGAGGCGACAGGGTCATCCTCGGCCGGGATATGCGCATCTCGGGCGAGAGCCTGTCCAGGGCTTTCGCCGCCGGGGCTGTGGCGGCCGGAGCCGAGGTAGTCGATCTTGGGCTCGTTTCCACCGACGCGCTCTACTACGCCTCCGGCGTGATGGACATGCCGGGAGCGATGTTCACGGCCTCGCACAACCCGCCTAAGTACAACGGCCTCAAGGTGTGCAAGGCCAAGGCCGCGCCGATAGGGGAGGACTCCGGCCTCCAGGAGATCAAGAAGGCGGCGGCCTCGACCGAGCTCGACCGGTTCCCGGAGGTGGACCCCGTCAAAGAGGAGATCCTCGAGCGATACGCAGCGCACTGCCGGGGCTTCGTCGATGAATCCGTGTTGAGGCCTCTGAAGGTCGCGATCGACGCGGGCAACGGGATGGCCGGAAAGACCGTTCCGCTTGTGTTCGATGAATTGCCTTTCGAAGTGACTCCACTCTTCTTCGAACTCGACGGAACCTTCCCGAACCATCTCGCCAACCCGATCGAACCGGCCAACCTCGTCGACCTTCAGAAGGCCGTGGCGGAGCACGGATGTGACGTCGGCATCGCGTTCGACGGGGACGCCGATCGGATGTTCTTGGTCGACGAGCGGGGAGAGCTGATCTCCGGTTCGACGACGACGGCGATGGTGGCAGCACGTCTGCTCAAGAAGAACCCGGGCGAGAAGATCCTCTACAACCTGATCTGTTCGTGGGCGGTCAAGGAAGTGATCGAGGAGAGTGGCGGCGTCCCGATCCGCACGCGGGTCGGGCACTCGTTCATCAAAGAGATCATGGCCGAGACGGGAGCCATCTTCGGCGGTGAGCACTCCGGTCACTACTACTTCCGCGACAACTTCAGAGCTGATTCCGGGATGATCGCCGCCCTCCTTGTTCTCGAAGCGATGTCCGAGGCCGGCGTCCCCCTGTCGAAAACGGTTGAGCCGTACGAGCGCTACTACCAATCCGGCGAGATCAACTCTGAGGTCACCGATCAGGACGGAACCCTGAAGACGCTCGCCGAGCGCTATTCAGACGGCAAGCTGGACTGGACCGATGGATTGACCGTGGAATACGACGACTGGTGGTTCAACTGCCGTCCATCGAACACTGAACCGCTCCTGAGACTGAACCTTGAGGCTAGGACGCAGGATTCGATGGAACGCAAACGCGATGAAGTGCTTGCAGCCATCAGAGGAGAGAGATGAAACAGACGTTGGATCTCGGGGATGGCCGACGCGCGTCGTATTCGGTGATGGGCGAAGGCGATCCGATGTTGATGTTCGTGGGTGGCCCAGGATTCGCGGCCGACATGCTCGTGGCATTCGCGGAACTGATTCGCGATCGATTCCGGATCTACATGATCGATCCCCATGGATCGGGCGAATCCACGCCCCCAACCGACCCCGCCGACTACTCCGCCGAAGGTCATGCACGTTTCTACAACGATGTCCGTCGTGTTTTGGGTCTCGACGAAGTGAGCATCGCGGGGCATTCATTCGGTGCGGTGACAGCATTGACCTACGCGGCCCTCTTTCCCGTCGGCACCAAGCGATGCATAGCGTCCGCCCCCCTTGCGATCGGAACCGACATCGACGAAGCCGCCGGAGGCGATGCAGCGGCCGAGATGGAACGTCTGCTGACCCGGCACGAGGGCGCGGAGTGGTTCCCTCAGGCAAAGACCGACTGGGAGACCTGGACGGAACGAGTCCTTGCGGCGAGCGACGTGGCCGAGATCGAGGGGATGTTCAACAACATCTTGCCGTTGTACACGGCTCACCCGGAGCAACCGGAAGTCTGGGCCCGTCTCGAGCTCGAGAAGCAGTACGTCAAAGCAGATCTCGCCGCGATCAAGGCTTGGGAGAGCGGGGGCTATCAAACGATCGACCTCCGCCCGGTGGTGACCGAGATCAAGTGTCCGACGCTGATAGTCGCGGGCGAGCAGGATGTGATCTGCGGTCCCGCTCAAGCAAAGCTATTGGCCGACGTTCTGCCGGGGGCGACCGTCGAGCTGATCCCTAACTGCGGGCACATGTTCCACATCGAGGCGCCCGAGGACTGGCGGCGTATCGTCGTGGACTGGCTGGACGCAGGCAACTAAGGCAACCAGGAGGTCGGATCGTGGCGCTGGACCAACGATTGCTGGAGATCCTCATCTGCCCGAACTGTCATGGGGAGATCGAGTACATAGAAGCGGAACAAGTCATCGTCTGTCGCGGTGAGTGCAAGTACCGCTACCCCGTGAGGGACGACATCCCCGTGATGCTCATAGATGAGGCGGAGAAGCCGTGACCGATCCGGTGATCGACATCGACGATCTGAATGAGATCGGACGACTCGACTCCGAGGATGTCCTCGGTGCGGTCGAGCGATTCGCCGATCAGGTGCGCGAGGGGTGGGAGATAGGGCGTTCGGCGGAGGGCCTTCCGGACGCACAAGGAGTGGACTCGATCGTGGTCCTCGGTATGGGCGGCTCGGGCGTTTCCGGAGACGTCACGCAGGCGATCATCGAGCCTCGCCTCTCCGTTCCCTTCCGAGTCATCAAGAACTACGGCCCCCTCCCCGAGTGGGTCGGCAGGAACACTCTCGTCTTCGCCGTTTCCTATTCGGGGAGCACCGAGGAAACCGTCGCCGCGCTGGAAGAGGCGCATGCGAAAGGCGCTCGGGCGATCGCGCTCTCATCGGGGGGACCGCTCGCTGATATGGCACGTCGTTACGGCCTCGCTCATGTCGGTATCCCGACGGGCCTCCAACCGCGCGCGTCGTTGGGGTATCTAACGCTTCCCATCCTCTCGATCCTCGTGGCCATCGGGCTCGTGCCGGACCTTCAGGAAGATCTGGACGAGGCGGTCGAGGTTCTGGCCGAGTTGGGCCACAGATCCCATCGAAAGAACCCGAGACCCGAGAACCCCGCGAAGGATCTGGCGGCTCGAATCGTCGGGCGGATCCCCGTGATCTACGGCGGCGACGGCATCGGAGCCACCGCTGCCTACCGGTTCAAATGCGATCTGAACGAATACGGCAAGACGCCGGCGTTCTGGAATCTGATCCCCGAGCTCGACCACAACGAGATCGTGGGATGGAATCAGCTGGCCGACGTTACGTCCAAGAACATGGTTCTCATCGAGCTGCGGGATTCGGGCGAGCACGAGCGCATAGCTCTTCGCTTCGAGATCACTCGGCGTCTCGTCGAGTCCCATTTCGCCGAGGTGGTTGAGGTTCCTTCGGAAGGAAAGTCATCGCTCGCACGGTTGCTCTCTCTGATACTGGTGACCCAGCTTGCGTCCATCTATGTCGGCTTGGCTTACGGGATCGACCCGGGGCCCGTCGAGGTCATTCAAAGCCTCAAAGCCGAGTTGTCGAAGAGATAGGAGTTGATGCAGTGACCGTCGAGTACGACGTCAAGGATCTCGCTCTTGCCGATGAAGGGGTCCTGAAGATCGAGTGGGCCGAGCGGCAGATGCCGGTTCTCGCGCGCATCCGCGAGCGGTTCGAGAAAGAGAAGCCACTCGACGGCATCCGCATCGCGGCATGCCTTCACGTGACGACCGAAACCGCGAACCTCATGAGAACGCTCGCTGCCGGAGGGGCGGACGTCGTTTTGTGTGCGTCGAACCCCTTGTCGACTCAGGACTACACCGCGGCCGGGCTCGTCAAGGCTTACGACATCTCCGTCTACGCGATCCGCGGCGTCGACGACACCGCTTATTACGGCCACATCAAAGCTACGCTCGATTCCCGTCCGATGATCACGATGGACGACGGTTGCGACCTCGTGACGATGCTCCACCAGCAGAGGCCCGACCAACTCGCGGAGATCATCGGCGGCACCGAGGAGACGACGACGGGGATCATCCGTCTGAAGTCGATGGAGCAACAAGGAGTGCTCGCCTACCCCGTCGTCGGCGTGAACGAGGCCGACACGAAACACCTGTTCGATAATCGTTACGGGACCGGGCAGTCGGCGCTCGACGGAGTCATCCGCGCGACCAACGTGCTGATCGCCGGACGAACGGTTGTCGTGTGTGGTTACGGGATGTGCGGGCGGGGGGTCGCCTCTCGCGCGAAGGGTCACGGCGCCGACGTCATCGTCACCGAGATCGATCCCACCCGGGCTCTGGAAGCCGCGATGGACGGTTTCAGAGTTATGACGGGCCGCGACGCGGCGACTCAGGGAGACATCTTCATCACCGTCACCGGCAACAAGCACGTTCTCGGCCCCCAGCACTTCGAGTTGATGAAGGACGGGGCGATCATGGCCAACGCGGGCCACTTCGACATCGAGATCGATCTGCGATCTCTGAGGCAGACGGCGTCGAACGTTCGCACGGTCCGGCCCGAGGTCGAGGAATTCACCATGGGCGGCGATCGCAAGATCTACGTCCTTTCGGAAGGACGCCTCGTCAACCTCGCCGCAGCGGAAGGCCATCCCGCATCAGTCATGGACATGTCGTTCGCGAACCAAGCGCTCTCGTGTGAGTGGATCGTCGCCAACGCCAAGCAACTGGAGAAGAAGGTCTATCCGGTGCCGACGGAGATCGACAAAGAGGTGGCGAGACTCAAGCTCGAGACGATGGGTGTCCGTATCGACGAGCTGACCGAAGATCAGTCCGCCTATCTCGCGGGCTGGGAGGAAGGAACCTAGATCTGACCTGTCGCACCCTCTGACTACTTTCATGGGGTGCGGGCAGATCTTTCTTCGGTTCTCGGAACCGCGTGCTTCGGCTGCGGACGTCCGGGCGACCCGGCGTGCGCGGGTTGCCTGGAATCTTGTGCCCGCCCGGCTCCGGCTCCGGTTCCGAGCGGTGTGGATCGGCTACTCGCGCCATGGAACTACGAGGGCATCCCGCGCCGGCTCGTCCTTCATCTGAAGCTGGGTGCGTCGCGCTCATCGGTGACTCCACTTGTCTCGGGCATGGCGCGCGAGCTGGCGCGCTCCGGATCGCAGGCTGAAGCGATCGTTTGGGTCCCCGCTCGGCGCCGAGACATCCGGCGTCGAGGCTTCGATCATGCCGAGCTTCTCGCGCGCCATCTGGCCGCGCGAACCGGCCTTCCCGCGGTGCGCGCCCTGGTCCGAACCGGGCGTCAACCCGATCAGGCCGGTCTGTCTAGAACCCAAAGGGCCGTCAACCTCAAGAACGCGTTCCGCTCGATCCCTTCAGGCCACTCGAAGGTGGTCATTGTTGATGACCTCGTTACTACCGGAGCTACCGCATCGGCTTGCGCTCGGGCCCTTCGAGGCGCGGGCCACTCCGTGGTGGAGGTCATTTCGGCATGTAGAGCATGACAAACGGCTATTTCCGCCCCTGTTGGGACTAGGGGAGTACGTTGCTCGGGTAGTTTGAAAGACCTAGGCACTAGTGCTTAGGGATTTCTGAGTGGCCTTGTGACTACAATCCTGAGACCGGGGGCGAACCCGGCCTGAAGGAATAGAGGGGGACTGTGGCCGAGATCCAAGATTCATCCGCTTCCGACGACGCGATCAGGGTTCTGATCGTCGACGACCACGCCCTGTTCCGTCGGGGCCTGCAGATGGTTCTCGAGGGCGAGACGGACATCGATGTTGTCGGCGAAGCCAGCGATGGGCACGAGGCCATCGAGCGAGCCGAAGCAACCACTCCCGATGTCGTTCTGATGGACGTGCGGATGCCGAAGCGTTCAGGGATCGAGGCGACCCGGATGATCAAGGACACGCTTCCTTCGACCAAGATCCTGATGCTGACGATCTCCGACGAAGAGGCCGACCTCTACGAGGCGATCAAAGCCGGAGCATCCGGCTACCTCCTCAAAGAGATCTCGATCGAAGAGGTTGCCGACGCGGTGCGGGCGGTTCAGCAGGGCCAGTCCCTCATCTCGCCGTCGATGGCCTCGAAGCTTCTCAACGAGTTCGCCGCGATGGTCAAGCGACGCGACGAGCGAACCCAGGTCCCCGGCCCTCGTCTTACGGAGCGTGAGCTCGAAGTGCTGAAGCTCGTCGCCAAGGGCCTTAACAACCGGGACATCGGGCAGGAGCTCTTCATCTCCGAGAACACGGTCAAGAACCACGTCCGCAACATCCTCGAGAAGCTGCACCTTCACTCGAGGATGGAAGCCGTGGTCTACGCGGTCAGGGAGAAACTCCTAGACATCAAGTAGTCCGCCCCGAGGCAGGATGCCGGGGCGTTACCCGTAGAGGCTCCCGACCCCGGATAATGGGTGGCTTATGAGCATCTTCAATAAGGTTCTGTCGGCCGGCGAAGGCAAGAAACTCAAGCTCCTTCAGTCGGTCCCACCGCGAGTTAACGCGCTCGAGGACGAATTCAAGGCCCTCAGCGACGACGAGCTTCGGGGCAAGACCGCCGACTTCAAACAGCGACTCGATAACGGTGCGGTCCTCGACGACGTGCTGCCGGAGGCGTTCGCAGCGGTCAGGGAGGCATCGGGCCGGGCGATCGGTCAACGCCATTTCGACGTACAGATGATGGGTGGGGCCGCGCTCCACAACGGGTGGATCGCCGAGATGAAGACCGGTGAAGGAAAGACGCTAACCGCGACCCTGCCCCTGTATCTGAACGCCCTGTATGGCGACGGGGCTCAACTCATCACCGTCAACGACTACCTGGCCAAGCGCGACTCCGAGTGGATGGGCCAGATCTATCGCGCCCTCGGCCTGACAACCGGATTGATCCAGGCGCGCATGAGCCCGGAGGAACGCCGGCCCGCTTACGCGTCCGACATCACCTACGGAACCAACAACGAATTCGGCTTCGACTACCTGCGCGACAACATGGTCACCGAGCAGGAGCGCCTCGTGCAACGCGGGCATTACTTCGCGGTCGTCGACGAGGTCGACTCGATCCTCATCGACGAGGCTCGGACCCCACTGATCATCTCGGGCGCCGTCCAGGACTCGCCCAAGTGGTATCAGCAGTTCGCTCGGATCGTCCCTCGTCTGCAGCCCGACGAGCACTACGAGGTCGACGAGAAGAAGCGCACCGTCGCCATCAACGAAGAGGGTGTGTCCCAGGTCGAGCAGATCCTTGGGGTCGAGAACCTCTACGACCACGTCAACACCGACCTCGTTCACCATCTCCAAGCCGCGCTGAAGGCGAAGGAGCTCTACAAGAAAGACGTCGAGTACGTGGTGCAGCACGGCGAGGTGAAGATCGTCGACGAGTTCACCGGACGCATCCTGCCGGGGCGTCGTTACTCCGAGGGTCTCCATCAGGCGATCGAGGCGAAAGAGGGCGTCCGCATCAAAGAGGAGAACCAGACCCTCGCGACGATCACCCTTCAGAACTACTTCCGTATGTACGAGAAGCTCTCGGGCATGACCGGTACGGCCTCTACCGAGGCTGCCGAGTTCGGTCACATCTACAAGCTCGAAGTCGCTCCGATCCCGACGAACCGCGACATGGTCCGCGCGGACGAGCACGATCTCATCTACAAGACCGCGGATGCCAAGTGGGATGCGGTCTCGGCCGACATCAAGGAGCGGTACGAGAAAGGCCAGCCCGTTCTCGTCGGCACCGTGTCCATCGAGAAGTCTGAGCACTTGTCGCGCGTGCTTTCGAAGGCAGGCGTTCCACACGTCGTTCTGAACGCGAAGCATCACGAGAAAGAAGCTGGGATCGTGGCGCAGGCCGGGCGACTTGGCGCAGTGACCGTCGCGACGAACATGGCCGGGCGAGGCGTCGACATCATCCTCGGGGGTAACGCCGAAGGGATGGCTCAGGCCGAGATGCAGGCCGCCGGGTGGGACAACGACGCGTACCTGTTGGGCCAGTACGACGAAGCGGACACTCGTCAGTACGAGGAAGAGTTCCAACCGCTGTTCGAGAAGTTCAAGGAACAGACCGCGGCCGAGCGTGAAGAAGTGGTTGCTCGAGGCGGCCTCTACGTTCTTGGCACGGAGCGGCACGAGTCTCGCCGCATCGACAACCAGCTACGTGGTCGTTCGGGTCGACAGGGTGACCCTGGTGAGAGCCGTTTCTACCTCTCGCTCGAGGACGACCTGATGCGACTGTTCGCATCGGACCGCATCGGCTCGATCATGGACAGGCTCAAGATCCCCGCCGATGTCCCCATCGAGGCGAAGATGGTTTCGAAGGCGATCGAGCGCGCTCAGCTGCAAGTCGAGGGCATGAACTTCGAGATCCGCAAGAACGTTCTCAAGTACGACGAGGTGATGGACAAGCAACGCCAGGTTATCTACGGAGAGCGCCGCAAGATCCTCGAAGGCGAAGACATCCACGATCAAGCGCTCGAGCTAGCCACCGACTCCATTGAAATGGCCGTGCGAGAGCACGCCACGGACGAGGTTCATCCCGAAGAGTGGGACTGGGAACAGCTCTTCACCCGGGCTCGGGAGATCTTTCCGACGACGCTGAAGCCTGAAGATTTCGATCACGAGCACACGCACGCCGAAGATGTGGTTGAGAGGTTCGTCGAGGACGGTCTACAGGTTTACGCCCGCCGAGAGCAGGAGCTCGGAACCGACGAGCTCCGTCAGATCGAACGTCTGGTGCTCCTGTCGGTGATCGACAACCGGTGGCGAGAGCACCTCTACGAGATGGACTACCTGCAAGAGGGGATCGGGCTCCGGGCGGTAGGACAACGCGATCCGCTCGTCGAGTACCAGCGTGAGGGCTTCGACATGTTCGTCCGTATGCAGGAGATCATCAAGGATGACTTCACCCGCTACGTCTTCCACGTCGAAGCGGTTCGCAACGAGGAGCGCGCCCAACGACCGACCCAGATGCGCGAAGAGCGACGAGAGATGCCCCTCGCGAGCGCGGGGCCGCCTCCGGTTGCGGAAGGCGACGGCGTCGCGGTTGGGGGGCCGGGCGAGCCGGCCGAGCAGGCGATCGCCATCGAGCAGGCCCATTCAGACAAGATCCCCCGCAATGCGCCCTGCCCATGCGGCAGCGGAAAGAAATACAAGCTCTGTCATGGACGGGCAGGGGCTCCGCCTCTCTAGTCACCCTCCAAGCGCGCTGGGTAGTCATTTGGACACTTTGCGCGCTGTACGGCCCCTTCAATCCCACGCTATGTAGTTGTTCGGTCGCGCTGTGTTTGGGTTCGTCGTTTGTTGGACATATCTCACCTGTAACCAATCAACCCAAGCACAGGAGGAAAGTCATGGTTGCAAGGCGGACGAGACTCGTAGGTCTGATCGCTGCATTGATAGCCCTCTGTCTGTACGCGGTCGCTCCAGCGGCGCTGGCAGGGATCGCTACCGACCCCAAGGGTGAGAACAGCGCCCCGGGACAAGAGAAGAAAAACGACGCCTCGCAGGAACAGAGCTCGTCGTCGACCGATTCCGGCGATAAGGACGGGGACGCCGACAGCGACCCCAACACCGCGTACAACGAGGACAACGACACCAACGACGGTGGCACTCCGAACAACCAACCCGACGAGGGCGACAACCAGCACCCGTCCGGCAAGGACCGCTCGGTAGAGAACGGCGGTTCCGGGAACCAGGGCAAGTCCGAATCACACCCTGACGACTCCAAGGGTCCCATGCGCTGTGAGGGAACCTGCGGCGAGGCCGACAAGCCCAACGGTGGCGGCGGCACGGACAAGGCCGACCAGGACGGAAACAACGGTTGCGGCAACGACGACGACTTCGACGACGACAACAACGGTTGGTGTGGCAAGCCCAAAGACAAGGACACCGAGCAGCCTCCGACGACTTGTCCCGCAGGCACCGAGATGCACGGCAACAAGTGCGAGACGCCTCCGCCCACCACGTGCCCCGCAGGCACGGAGATGCACGGCAACAAGTGCGAGACGCCTCCGACCCAGACCTGCCCGGCCGGCACGACGATGGGCACCAACGGTCAGTGCACCACGCCTCCTGTCGACAACACCTGCCCGGCAGGAACGACCATGGGAACCAACGGTCAGTGCACCACGCCTCCGACGCAGACCTGTCCCGCAGGCACGATCATGGGAACCAACGGTCAGTGCTCCACGCCTCCGCTTGTCGAAGGCGAGATCATCGACCGCTGTGACAGCTTCCTCATGGGACCGATCGATGTCTGCCGCCCCGCTCCGGGCGTCGGACCCACTGAGGACACCACTCAGCCCGCTCCCGACTCTGTCTTGGGCGAGCGCATCACTCGACCGGTAGTGGCTCCTGCTGCGGTTGCTCCGGCAGCCGAAGAGCAAGGTGGAGTCCTTCCGTTCACTGGAGGCAACGTTGTCCCGCTCGTGGTAATCGGCCTCCTGTTGATCATCATCGGCGGGTTCGCTCTGAGATCCCGTTCGAACAGCTAAACGCTTAGAAACCAACGGAGGGGCCGGGAAACCGGCCCCTCTTTCGCGTCCACGATGAATCGGTGGTGCGTAGTTACCCTGGCGCAATGATTGGACCGAAAGTCCCTTTGCGCACCCGGATCATCGTGCTCGGAGCAGTCGTCGTGTTGGGGGGCGCAACCACGATCTTCTTCTTGACGAAGCAAGAGCCGCCGGTCCCGGCGCTGACGGCTCAAACCATCGAGATGCCGGGCGAGCCTCAGGCGCTCGTCGTCGATCAAGACACTGTGTGGGCGACGATCGGTAGCGACAGCACACTCGTGCCCGTCGACATCGAAACGGCCGAGGTGGGAGATGCGATCAACCTTGGTGAGCTCCCCGGCGATGTTGAAGTCGCGGGAGGTCTCGTGTGGGTCGGCTTCATCGAGGGCACGACGATCCTTCGCGTCGATCCCGTTACCAAACAAGTCATCGGCGATGCCGAGGTGGGGCGAACGCCCCAGTCATTGGCCGCTGGTGCGGAGCAGCTTTGGGTTACATCGATCGATGACGGGGAGTTGTGGCCGATCGACCTGACAACGGGGGAGCCCGGTTCGCCGATAAAGCTGAAGGAAGGCTTCCCCTCGGACGTGGCCGTGGGCTTCGGAAGCCTTTGGGTGAGCGATGTCGTCTCGGACGAAGTCATCCGAGTCGATGAGGTCACCGGCGATGTTCAGGCCCGCATCGATGTTGGAACGGCACCGACGTCCATCGCGGTTGGTGAAGGCTTCGTTTGGACCGCGAACTTCAACGATTCGACGGTCACGAAGATCGATCCCACCGCGAACGCGACGGTTGGTAACCCGATCATCGTCGGCGGCGAAGCATCCGGGATCGCCACAGGCGAAGGATTCGTATGGGTGACGCGAGCGGATAGCGATTCGTTGATCCGGATCGATCCCGAGACCACCGAGTGGACGGGAGAGGTCTTCCAGGTCGGCGATTCTCCACACGGGGTAACCGTAGGCGCCGGCAGCGTATGGGTGGCGAACCAGGAAGGCCGGTCACTGTCGCGCTTCGATCTGACGACCAGCCGAAGCGAATAGTCTGCTGTCGCTATGGATGACCTCACACCGCGCATAGAGACCATCGAAAGAACGCTCGCTCACGTCAAGGAGTACCTTTGACGTCGACCGAAAAAGCGCGCGCATAGACGAACTCAAAGAGCTTTCGGCGGCCCCCGACTTCTGGGACGATCAGAACAACGCACAGAAAGCTATGGCGGAGATGTCGCGCCTAGGCGAGGACGTCAACGCCTACGAAGGTATGGCGAGCCGCATCTCCGACGCGAAGGTCCTGTGGGAACTCGCATCAGCCGAAGACGACGAGGCGACGGCCAAGGAAGCGGAGGCCGAGGTCGCAGCGATCGAAAAAGAGCTCTCGGGGCTGGAGGTCAGGGCGCTTCTCGGCGGCGAGTTCGATGACTCGCCGGCCATCCTCGAGGTGCACGCCGGTGAAGGCGGCACGGATTCCCAGGACTGGGCTGAGATGTTGCAGCGCATGTACGAGCGCTGGGCCGAGCGCAAAGGCCTGAAGCTCCAGCTCCTCGAGCTGACGCCCGGAGAGGAAGCCGGCGTCAAGAGCGCGACGATGATCGTGGAGGGCCGTCACGCCTACGGCCAGCTCGCCGCCGAGCGAGGGGTCCATCGGCTCGTTCGGATCTCGCCGTACGACGCGGCCAAGCGCAGGCACACCTCCTTCGCCTCGGTGGACGTCACACCCGAGGTGGAGGAGGACGTTGACATCGAGATAGGTCCAGACGACCTGCGGATCGACACTTATCGGTCGTCCGGCGCGGGCGGCCAGCACGTGAACGTGACGGACTCCGCAGTTCGGATCACCCACATCCCCACCAACACCGTCGTCGCGGTCCAGAACGAGCGCTCTCAGATGCAGAACCGTCAGGTCGCCATGAGGATCCTTAAATCTCGACTCCTCCAGAAGATGCGTGAGGAGCGTGAGGCCGAGATGGACGCGCTGAGGGGGGAGAAGCGAGAGATCGGCTTCGGCTCCCAGATTCGCTCCTACGTCCTGCACCCGTATCAGATGGTCAAGGACCACAGGACCGGGGTGGAGACCGGCAACGTCCAGGCGGTCCTGGACGGGTCGATCGACCAGTTCATCGAAGCGGAGCTTCGACGCAAAGCATCCGAAGCAGGCCATACTTAGGGCGACCCGAGGAGGAGTGTCATGACACAATCGACCGACCCGGTTCCCGAGATCGTCGCCCGCGTCGAGCGCGCGACTCTCCCCGAGATGCGCAGCGTCGACATCGATGACGTCTACGTTCAGATGGATTGGCTCCTCCAATCGCGACCCACTCCGATGGATCTCTACAACCGGTGGGAGCAGCAGCAGTGGAAGACACAGGATCTCGACTTCTCCGAAGACGCCGCGCAGTGGGCGAGCATGGAAGGGATCTTCGAAGGGATCCGCACCGAGCTGCAACGCTCGTTCACTCTCTTCTTCGTCGGCGAGCAAGCGGTTACCGACACGCTGTCTCCACTGGTGCACGGCGCGCCGGACGAACCCTCACGCATCTTCCTTTCAACGCAACTCGTCGACGAGGCGCGCCACGCGGTCTTCTTCTCCAAGTTCTTCGATGAAGTCATCGGGATCCCCGGCGGGCTCTCGGCCGCTTTGTTGCAAGTGCGCGGGAACGTGGTCGGCGGCTTCCGGGAAATCTTCGACAACGATCTAGTTGAGGTAACCGAGCGGGTGCGCCTGAACCCGCACGACTACGGCGCCTGGGTAGAGGGCATCACCGTCTACCACCTTGTAGTCGAAGGGATGCTGGCCCTGACGGGGCAGAAGTACCTGCTCGGGATCCTCAGGGAGATGAGTCTCCTGCCCGGCTTCTACTCCGGCTTCACCGCGGTCGCTCGAGACGAGTCCCGCCACGTGAACTACGGCGTCAGGGCCCTCATGGAGGCGGGGATCAGGGACCGTGACCTCCTCGATCGGGTCACGGAGACGGTCTTCCGGCTGCTGGAGCCCGCCTGCCGCACGGTGGCCGCCCCCGAGCGCCGATACGCCATAAAAGCCGAGGAAACGCCTCCGAACCTGCAGATCAACCCCTACGAAGTGGCCTCTTTCTCCCTGAACTCCCTGACCAAGCGCCTCAGGGTCGTGGGCCTGCCCCAGGACGTCCTGGAGGAGATCCACAGCCGGGGGAACACCTACTACGAGGCCGCCTGGGACGAGTACGAGCAGATCCACTCCGAGGAGCACCCCAGGCGCTACTACGACCGGATGGCTGCCGCTTCCGGCTGACGCCCCGGTACCCTGTAAGCGTGATCAGAACCGTAGACGTCATCAAGGACTACAAGACCGGGAACCGGGCCCTGGACGGCCTGTCGGTCGACATCGAGAAGGGCGAGTTCGTCTTCGTCGTGGGCCCGTCCGGCTCGGGCAAGTCGACTCTCCTCAAGCTCCTGACCAAAGAAGAGGAGCCCACCGGTGGCGAGATCTTCGTGGCCGGAAAGAACCTCTCGAGCTTGCCTCGCTGGCGGGTGCCTTACCTCCGCCGGAATGTTGGCTGCGTCTTCCAGGACTTCAAGCTTCTGCCGAGCAAGACGATCTTCGAGAACGTCGCGTTCGGGCTCGAGGTGATCGGTCGCCCGAAGGGCGTCGTCCACAAGCAGGTCCCTCAGATCCTCGAGCTCGTGGGGCTCGGCGAGAAGCTCGACAGGTTCCCCGACGAGCTCTCCGGTGGCGAGCAGCAGCGCGTTTCGATCGCCCGAGCGTTCGTGAACCGACCGCTGATCCTGCTGGCCGACGAGCCGACCGGGAACCTCGACCCCGCGACGTCGGTCGGCATCATGCGCTTGCTCGACAGGATCAACCGAACCGGAACGACCGTCGTGATGGCGACCCACGACCACGCCATCGTGGACTCCATGCGCAGACGCGTCATCGAACTGGAGGGCGGCCACGTCATCCGCGACCAGTCCCGAGGAATCTACGGAGTGGGCTCTTGAGGATCGGCTATTTCCTTTCGGAGACGGTTCAGAACCTTCGCCGCAACTTCCTCATGACGATCGCGGCCATCTCGACCGTTGCGATCTCGTTGCTGCTGCTCGGGGGGGTTCAGATCCTGGGTTTGATGGTCAACAACATGACCCAGAGCTGGGAAGCCCGGGTCGAGGTCTCGGTTTTCTTGCGCGACGACATCACGGACAACGAGCGAACGACGCTCTCCAGGGA
Organism: Actinomycetota bacterium; assembly: GCA_034663635.1. Lineage (GTDB taxonomy): Bacteria > Actinomycetota > CADDZG01 > CADDZG01 > WHSQ01 > JAXDJH01. Next base: position 152,624 of record JAXDJH010000022.1, read on the forward strand.
CATCACTCAGATGCCCGAGGTGAAGACCGTCACCTACATCACCAAGAGCGACGCCTTCAACGAGTTCAAGGAGATGTTCAAGGAGCAACCGGAGTTCTACGAGAGCCTTCCCGCGGACGCGCTCCCTGCGTCGTACCGCATCAAGCTGAAGGACGCAGACACCACAGAAGAGGTTGTCGCGAGGCTGGTTGGGGCTCCGGGCGTGGACGAAGTGAAGGCCGGTGACGAGTTCGTTAAACGCCTACTTCAAGTGAACGCGCTTCTTCGAACGACGACTCTGACGATGTCGGTGATCTTGATGATCGCTTCCGCTGCGCTTATCGCGAACACCATCCGGCTCGCGATCTATGCGCGTCGCGAGGAGATCGGCATCATGAAGCTCGTCGGGGCCACGAACTGGTTCATCCGGATCCCGTTCATGCTCGAAGGAGTGTTCGCCGCACTGGTTGGGGCCCTCATCTCGGGATTGATAGTCATCGGCGCTAATACGTTCTTGTTCTCTCGGATCGGCAACGCGCTAGCCTTCCTCCGTCAGGTATTCCAGTTCTCGCCAGGCGAGATGATCTCGGTTCTCCTCCTTCTGGTGGGCGTGGGCCTCGTTGTGGGTCTGATCGGGTCGACGCTTGCCCTTCGCCGCTTCCTCGAGGTTTAAGCGCGGCCCTCTCGGCGCCGATTCCATCCCGGGAGACTTTTGCCGGATTTAGCGGGTTTGGGGCTGTTGTTAATGAGGTTTTTGTTAACTAGGATGAATCGGATGAATTTGGCGAGCGGGCGCCGCCGGGTCGGACTCATCCCCCTCCTGCTGGCCGCCCTGATGATCCTGTCCGTGGTTCCGGCCCTGGCCGACCCCAGCGACCGGTTGGACGAGATCCAGCGCAAGAAAGAAGAGGCCCAACGCCAGGTCGACGCTCTATCAGCCCGGAGCGGCGAGCTCTCGGACGAAGTGAGGCTGCTGGACGAGCGGGCCGCACGAGCGCAGGCCGAGGTCGATGCCCTGGACGCCAAGATCGACAAGCTGAGCGAACGCATTCTCACTGTGCGCAAGGAGCTCGCCGATGCTCAGATCCGGCTCGCCTTCCTCTCGGAGGAGCTGCAAGGCATCCTCGGCCGCCTGGATGGACGCCTCGATGCCTTCACGCAACGCGCGGTGGCGGCTTACATCGCCGGGCCCACCGCGTACGTCGAGGGACTCGTCTCGTCGAACACATTCGTAGAGCTCGGCAACAGGGTCTCGTACTACGAAGCCGCGCTCGATTCAGACTCCGCGCTCGTCCAGGAGATCCAGGTTCTGCGCGACGAAACCGAGTTGAAGCGCAAACTCGTTGAAGAGAAGCGCCAGGAGATCTCCACCAAGAAATTGGGGCTCGAGACCGATCGGGCTGCGGTTACACAGGTGCGACAGGAACGAGCGTCTGTCCTCGAAGCGCGCAAGACGGCGCTACGCGCGAAGGAACAGATCCTCTCCGGGGTGCTCTCGAAGAAGCGGGACCTCGAACGGGTGATCGAGCAGCTCGAGGCCGACGCAGCGTCGGTTACCGCGCTGCTCCAGGGACAGGGTTCGAGCTCGGCGGGGATCCTGCCGAGCGGAGGCGGCCAGCTGCTCTGGCCGGCCGCGGGCCCGGTCACCTCGGGCTATGGATACCGAACGCACCCGATCTTCGGAGACACGAGGCTCCACACGGGGATCGACATCGGGGCGCCGTACGGGGCAACGGTGGTAGCGGCCGACTCGGGAACGGTCATATTCGCCGGCGTGATGAGCGGTTACGGCAACGCCGTGGTCATCGACCACGGGGGCGGCATCGCGACGCTGTACGGGCACCTTTCCGCATTCGCCGTGGTGGATGGTCAGTCGGTTGGTCGAGGTGTGCCTATCGCGAACGTGGGTTGCAGCGGCTATTGCACGGGTCCCCATCTGCACTTCGAGGTGCGGATAAACGGCAATCCCGTCGACCCCATGCCCTACCTCGGATAGGGCCTAGCCCTCCGAGCCAACTACCCTGTGATGACAATGGATCGCATCCTCAAAGTTGTTATCGCGTGCCTCGGAGTGGCCATCATCGGGCTCGCCTCGTACACCTTCGGCTACCGCAACGGCTCGGGCCGGCAGGTGCCGCTTCGCATCGACACCTCTCAGCCGGGGGCCGGCCTCGCGATCATCCGCGATGCCTACGACGAGATCCGCGGGAAAGCGGTCAAGCAACCGACCGAAGACGCACTAGCTCGCGGAGCGATCCGCGGCATGATCAAGGTTCTTCAGAACGCGCAGGACGACCCCTACGCTCTCTTCTTCTCGCCGGATGAGTACGAGTCTTTCAGTGAGCTGACCACCGGGAAGTTCTCGGGTATCGGAGTGTGGCTCAAGCCGGACGCGAAAGAGATGCAGATCGTCTCGGTCCTTCCGTCCACACCCGCCGCCGCTGCCGGTCTGCAAGAAGGCGACATCATCCGAACCGTTGACGGCCAAGCGGTGATCGACATGACCGTCGACGAAGCGGCCGCCCTGATAAAGGGGCCGGAGGGATCCAAAGTGAGTCTGGAGATCGACCGGGGGAGCGAGTCACTCTCGTTCGACATCAGGCGCGAGAAGATCTCGCTCCCTGCGGTGAAGGCGAACCTCCAAGGCACCGATGTGGGTTACATCCGGCTGCTCACGTTCTCCAACGGAGTCGCGGTTCAGGCTCGTCTCGAGATCGAGCGTCTCTTGACTAAGGGGGCCGAGGGGATCGTCCTGGATATGCGAGACAACGGCGGCGGCGTATTCGACGAGGCGATCGATGTGGCAAGCCTCTTCATCGAAGACGGCCCGGTCGTCCGCTACAAACAGCGGGGCGAAGATGAGATCGTTTACGACGCGCAAGGCGATGCGTACGAGAAAGTTCCTGTCGTGGTCCTTGTCAACGGCGGGACCGCGAGCGCGTCGGAGATCGTGGCCGGCGCACTCCAGGATTACGGGCGTGCCGTTTTGGTGGGGACGACCACGTTCGGAAAGGGCTCGGTCCAGCAACTCGTGCCTCTTCCGGATGGCTCGGCGATGAAACTAACCATCGCTGCGTACTTCACTCCGAAGTCGGGGAGCATCGATGGAACGGGGATCGACCCGGATGTCGAGGTTTCCCAGAGGGCCGAACAGAAGGCCAGGGCGTTCCAGATCCTGCGCGGCCTCGTGCTCTCGCAGAATTCAGCGGGCTAAACCGTGGCCACCATCGAGGAGAAGTCCGGCACCAAGCTCATCGCGCAGAATCGAAGGGCGCGGCACGACTACTTCATCGAGGAGATGGTCGAAGCGGGAATCATGCTCACGGGTACCGAAGTGAAATCCTGCCGGGCGAGCAAAGTGACCTTGTCCGACGCATACGCGCATATCAGCGACGGAGAAGCCTGGCTCCTCCAGTGTCACATCGCCCCGTACTCGCACGGCAATCGCATGAACCACGACCCGTTGCGCAAGCGAAAACTGCTCCTTCACCGAAAGGAGATCGAGCGACTGCACGCAAAGGTGTCGCAGGAGGGAAAGACCCTTGTCCCCACCCGCATGTACTTCAAGCACGGCCTCGTGAAGGTGGAACTCGGCGTGGCCAAGGGCAAGAAATCCCACGACAAGAGAGAGACGATCGCGAAGCGGGATGCCGACCGATCTATCGCGAGAAATCTTGGTCGTAGGCGCTGATTCGGCTCGTATTCCTTCATTACGTATGTCGCCTAGCAAGCCCCGGCAGATAGAAGACATATATGGACCAACTGGCCGAGCCCCTCATCGCGATCGTGGCCGGGTCCACCATCGGCATCGGTCTCGCAGAGCTCGGTAAGCGCCTTCGCAGCCGTATGGTCCGCGTCAAAGCCCGTTAGCTCGCTGCCTCTTCTCCGGAGTAACTGACCTCCACTGTCGTTATCCTGAGTGAGCACATTGAAAAGAACCATCCTTGGGGCTGAACTGGTATCGACTCTGACTGCACCGAGGTGGGAGAAGCGAGCCGAGGTTCCGAGATGCCTCGTTAAAAGCTCGGAAACTAATTAACTGCCGCTGCTTAATCGCACGGTCGCCATCTCCTAAAAGATGGCCGTCGGCCCGAGATTCGCCTGCGATCTCGGGATCCGGCGTCGCCTAGCAGGCTTACCGCTTCGAACGTGCTCCAGGTGAGAAGCGGGACATCTACTGGAGCTAGGCAACGGCCAGTGCCGTCCGTAGGCCGGTCGAAGCCGAATCTCAACTGCGGACTACGCTCGTAGAAGACCCACCAAGGGGTTGGAGGACCCGGGTTCGATTCCCGGCAGCTCCACAACGTCGCTTCGCTCCTTATGTGGAGCTGCCCGCCTAGCCCGATGCCAATCGACTCGCCGGGCGGCTTCGCCGCTACTCCGGCGAGTTCGATTCCCGGCAGCTCCACTAACTTCGCTCCGCCAACGTCCCAAATTCTCCAGGGAAACCTGGCGTGGCCCAGCTGGGCTGGAATATTTGCGGTTAGTTGCCTGGGTAGATCACGCTCTTTGCGAATTTCGTTATGCCGGAGCCGTCTGTTAGGCGCACGACGTAGAAGCCGCTGTTTCCATCGGTGTACCAGATGTCGCGGGTTTCTTCGTCGTACGCGGGCGCCGACATCGCGAACGAGCCGGCTTTGTTCGGAACGAAGCCCGTCCCGGGCATAAGCGGTTTGTTGAAGTACGCGATCTCTTTCGGGTGGGCCGGATTGCGGATGTCGAAGACGCGGAGTCCGGACATGATGAAGCTGCACGCGACGATGTAGGGGTCGGTTCTGCTCGGCAGCGAGCAGTAGTGCCCCTGATAACCCTGGAAGACTTGATCGTCTCCTGGGTCGGTCGTTTGGTCGCCCTTGTTCACCGCGAGCCGCAGGTTGGAGACGACGAATGGTTTCTTCTCATCCTGGATGTCGATGATCCGTGCGGCGCCGATCTGCTCGCCCGAGCCGAACTCATCAGTCTCGAGCACGTACTTGTGCCCCTTCATCGTGAACGGTGTCGCGTTCTGCGGCGTGCTGATCTGCGGCCAGGTGAGCCGGCTGACGATGGGTACCGTCGGGTTCGTCACTCGTTTCTGAATCTCGGTCGTGTCGAGGATGGTTAAGCCGGAGAAGTCTTGGCCGCTGTCGTCGAACGCGGCTTCCGCTATGTACAGACGGTTGCCGTCGTTGCTGACCGAGACTCCGTGTGGTTGATAGTCGGGCGTGGTCCACAAAGTCACGGGAGCCTGGGGGTTCGTTAGGTCGACTGCGGTGAGCGTGTGCGCGTACAGCGACGCGACGTAGAAGGTATTGCCGTCGGGCGAGAATCCACCTTCGTGGCCGAGGATGCCCATCGGCGTGGACGACTGGAGCGCGGGATGCGTGCAGTCCTCGGTGACGTCGAAGACGTCGAGCATGCCGGGATGCCACGTCGGGTAACCCATGTCCGCGACGAGCAGCCCTCGCTTGGTGTTGAGTCGCACCGATTCGTGCGGCGACTGCATGGCAGGGGTACGCAACGTGTCGGTGTGGACGGGCTTGGCCGGGTCGGTCATGTCCATGACGTAGACGCCCGGCCCCTCAGCGCCTTGTTCCGGCGCGTTGTGCGGCCACAGCAGCGTGGAGTCCCAGAAAGCGCATTCGTGTCCGGCCTTATCCACGTAACGCTCGACGCGGTAACCGCCCGAAGTGGCGGAATGAGAAATTTCACGGGCGTTGCAGAAGTAGCCCTTCTCCGCTCGTCCGGAGTCGTAGTCGGCCTTCGGTGCTTTGCCCTGGACCTTTTCAGGCATCGAACCCGCGTCACAAGAGATGCCGGGTGTCGCGCCGGCGTCAGGGTTCGTGGGCCCGAGGTACCTGGTGGCGACGCGGGTGCTCTTCCCCGCGGGACCACCGACCAAGGGGACGCCGTGGTGATCCACGGCAACTATGGGCGCGGGACCTTGACCTGTGCCGGCCCACCCGGTCGTGTGGATCGTGATGGCGGCGAGGCAAGACGCGAGCAGAACTCTCCAGAACGAAGACAGGTTGGGCATCGGGCCTCCCGCAGCGGCGGCTTAACGATCAGGACCTAGACGTAGAAGCCCGGGATTCCTACCCAGATGTTGAATAGAGACACCATTTCCGTCTCGGTGCCCCCTAACGGCCGTAGAAGAGACCTAAATCAAGCCCGGCGCTCGAACGAGCGGCGGCTATGTTCCCTTTGATCGGGCGATGTAGAGGGACGGGGATGAGACGGGCGAATCGATAACTATGAGACTCTCAACCAGAACGGGAGCGCTCGCCTTGCTTGTAGCCGTGGCCGCGTCCACGTTGCCTGCCATCGCGTCTCCGGTCTGTCCCGACGAGCCTCGGGCCGCGTGCGGGAATCGCGTGTTCCCCGAGCCCCCGAACACCGCGTCGTTCGTCCAACACGACAGCGGCGAGTACGCGGATGGCATCAAAGCCCTGGCAAAGGAATTCCCGCGTTTCATGAAGGTCACGAAATTCTCTGACCTCCTACACCCGAAAGCGGTTTCGGCAGGGGGCCGCGATCTCTGGCTGGTTGAGATCACGGACTTCGATGTCTCGGATCGCAACAAGATTCCGGTTGCAGTTTCGATGTCGGTGCATGGCCCCGAGCGGGCGGGCCTCGAGGGCGGTGTTCGTTACATGGAGGACCTCGTCCGGTGGGCCGCAAACGAACCCGATCACGTTCTCCGTAACGGCACACTTGAGGATTCGATCGAGGCACCGGTCTCCGAAGTTCTGAGCAAGGTTCATCTTTATCTTGCGGACATCAATCCCGACGGTTGGTCGAACGGCGACCTGGCGAACGGCGGAGTGTTCGAGCGGGGCAATGCGAGCGGCTCGGACCTCAATCGCGAGTGGCCGACGATCGGTTGGACGAAGACGTCGTACACGACTCTCTCTGAGCCCGAGGCCAAGGCGTGGGCCGAGCTCATGCGCTCCATTCAGCCCATGCTCACTTCGGACATCCATGGCGAGCTCACGTCGGCCAACGACTCGTTCGCCGACATCATGATCCCCGCCGGCCAATGGGATCCCGTGCGACAGGCGCGCGAGGAGAGCCTCGCGCGTCACATGAAGTCGCAGGTCGAGTGGTACTTCGAGCAAACGAACATCGACGCAGGTGAAGCCACGGGACAAGCGGGCATGACTCCTGCGGAGTACGCAACTGGGTTCGATGTCGTGGGTTACGACGACGCGGGGTTCATGGGGGACTGGTTCACCCAAGAGTTCGACGCGGTGGACATGGACATCGAGCACTTCCTCTCACACTCGGCCCCCAACTCGACCTGGGTAGCGCCTCTCGAAGAGGCACATGTCGCGGCAGTTCGAGGAGAGATCGAGACCCTCATCGTCGAAGCCCTGAAGTTCAGGGATATCGAGGTGGACCTCGAGCTCGGGCACGTCGGATTCATCTCATCCGGCAATTGCGCCGTGAGCGCAGACGGCTACGGCGGGCCCAAGCCTCCTAAAGGAGTGACGCCGGAGCCGTACTCGGTGTGTGCGAGCCGGTATCTCCTCGACTTATCGAAGGCCACCCGTTATGCCATCCAACAGGTGTTCCCCAATGAGTTAAGAGGCAAGCTTCGTGGCCTCGACACGCTCGTCGTCGTGGGAAAGCCGTTCAACCGGCGGTCGAACAAATCGCAGAAGCGGGCCGCGGTTCAGGAGATCTCCGCCTTCGTCCGGGCGGGTGGCAATCTCGTCCTCACCGATAAGGGCGTGAAGCTCCTAGTGAAGCTGGGCGTGGTTCCCAAGAGCTCGATCGAGAAGTGGGTCTACACCGCCGGCCACGTCAACATCGACGACTTCAACGATCCGTACACCAAGGATGTGCATTCGACCGCGAGTCAGACCTACTACGAGGTTGGACTCGGTTACTCCGTCGACGAGGATTCGTCGCCGCACTGGGTCGTAGGCAAAGGCGCATGGGACAAAGCCAAAGGCGTCTCTGTAGCCCACGTCGAGGATGCCAACGACGTCGGTCTCGGCCGCGTCAAGTATGGCGATGGCACGATCGGATTCATCAGCGCGTTGCTGCCTCCACCGACCGAGAAGTTCGATCACTTCTTCGGTCTCGCCGACTACGCCGTGACGGTGGCCGGCGGTCAGATCTTCAACAACATGATCGCCTTCGCGCTGCGTTAGCCGAGCGAGGTCGCTCGCCGACGGGGGATCGCTGCGAGACCCAGAGCGCCGAGACCCAGAGCGATGCCGGCTACGATTACCCACGCGGAAGTTCCGGCGCCCGATGCTGCGCCCGAACTCGTCGGAGGTTGCGCGGGGGCTATCGCACCGCCTGGGGTCCCGGTGTCGTCGTCCCGACCATCGCCGATCACGATCGCTCCGGCCATGCCGGGATGCAGGATGCACAGGTACGGGAACGTTCCCTCAGTGTCGAAGGTGTAGGACATGTCATCCCCCGGCATCAATTCGTCATGAAGGTTGCCGAAGACGTCGTTGACACCACCCAGGTTGTGCACTTCTTTATCTCGGTTGGTGAAGGTGACGGTGTCGCCTACTTGGACGTAGGCAACGGTTGGCGTGAAGCAGAAGTTCTTGATGTCGATCTGGGTCGTGTCGGCCGCGCTGAATGTGCTGGGATCCGCACAGAAACCTCCCGCCGAAGCGGTGGGCAGGGCGATTCCGAAAGCCACGGTGACAAATGCAGCTGCGAGGAGAAGTCGACGGATCATCTCGCGTCCTTTCTGAGGTCCGATCTACGACTCCAATACACGGGCGGTAGAGGGAAGGTTCCCTATCCCATCGAGTTCGCTATCCGGATGGCTGTCGCCCGGTCGAAATCCCCCTCGAGCCGGTACGTGACCCCGTTCTTCTCCCAGATGAGGGTGTTGCCGCTTAACCGGGCGCTGTCCTCCTGAGGGCGCCCCTGAGCGTCCAGCAGCATGAAGCTGTGCGGTCCCTCGACCCAATAGCCCTCGACGCCTTCGGCCGTCACTTGAATGACCTCGACTTTGGTCTGCGTGAGCTTCTTGATGAAGTCTTGCTCGACATGCGACCTGAACTGCGTGAGTAATGCACCGACGCCCGTGGAGGTAGCACGCGGGAGATCCTGCGTCGCCGGCCAGATCATCGACACGAAGACCGTCGGCGTTTCTTTCTGAACGTAGATCTCGGGTGGGGGTCCGAGAACCTCCGGCACGCGCAAGCCGAAGTCGACGCGCGCTCCAGCTTCGTCGAGCGAGACGCGGTCGCCGAGGTGAAGATCCATTGCGATACCCGGCGGGGGTTCGTTCGTGTACTCGACGCGCACTCCGCCGATCCCGAGGAAGTCAGCGACGGCATGACGCGTCGATGGAGAGAAGACAAGCAGAGCTGTCGCCAGGGCGACGGTCACCGCGGTCGCGTAGACGAAGCCCCTGCGAGCGAAGATGGGCGCGCGCGTGGTCTCCGGTCGGACGCCGCTACGGATCTGGGCGATAACCCTCGGAGCCAGGTCGGGCTCGGCAGGCAGATCGATGCTGCGACCCAGCTCGACGAGCGCCCGCTCGAGGTCATCGTCGCGACGCGCGCTCATTTGGCACCTCCGGTCTCCATGTCGCTGGTTTCAAGGCTGGCCCGCAGCCGCTTGAGCGCTCGCGACGTTCGGGACTTCACCGTTCCCTGCGCGCAATCGAGCGCCGCCGCGGTCTCCGCTTCCGATAGGCCGAGCAGGAACCTGTAAGCGACCACCAGACGGTCTGCCTCCCGCAGCGAGTTCATGGCTTCGAGGAGTTTCTCGTTGCGTTCCATTGCGAGGACCGCCCCTTCGGGCGATGGGGCCGCATCACCCCGGGGGCGATCCTCAGCGAGGCGGAGCTCGAGGTTCGATCTGCGCCCCGCAGACCTCCGCTTGTTACGAGCTTCGTTGGCGACGATCTTGAGGAGCCACGGTCGAAAAGGCCTATCGAGCTGAAAGCGGTCGAGCGCATAGAAGGCCTTGATGAATCCGGTCTGCGCAGCGTCTTCTGCATCTGCCGCCTCCGCGGTGATGAGATAGGCGGTGCGGTAAGCGATCCCCTGGTAGTTGTGCACGAGCTCCTCGTAGGCGCCCGCATCACCACCGCGAGCTCTCTCGATCAGTACGGCCTCGTCCAGTGGTCGGCCCTCCACAGGCTTAGTCGCGCCTCTCGATTACACCGGCGCGCATCGGGGGGTTCCTTCGATTACGAAGGAGCGTCTCCCTCACGTCTTGCTTGGAGGCGGCGACGGGCGGCCGAAAGCTTCTCTTCATCACCTGATCGAGCGGTGGCTTCGAACTTGGGATGTTCGAGTTTCAGATGCTCCTCCAGCTCCGACGAGAACCGGTATTTGAGCGCACACACGGGGCACTGGAGAACATCCACGCCTGAATCCTGCCACCTTTCTATGGGAACCCTTTGATCGATCGCTGCCGTCAAAGGGAGGACGGACGAGCCTACGAGTGAGGTGACCAGATGACCCGCAGACTGATGACGGTGCTTTCGATGGTGACGATGATGGTTCTTGTCGGAGGCCCCGCGTTCGCGTGCGGAGGATTAGTCAATCCCAACGGAAGCGTGAGCCTCGTCAAGACGACGACGCTGGCCGCCTACGCAGATGGCGTCGAGCACTACGTCACGTCATTCGAGTTCGCCGGCGGGGGGGCCGAGTTCGGCTCGATCGTGCCGCTACCGGGGATCCCGTCGAAGGTCGTCCGGGCGGGAGACTGGACGCTGCAGAGACTCGTTCAGGAAGTGCAGCCACCGATCCTGTTCAAGGCGGCGCGCACTTCTGCCGGAGCAGCTGAAGACAGCGCACAAGTCATCCTCGAAACGCGGATCGACGCTCTCGACATCACGATCCTCAAAGGCGGCGGCGACGAAGTCGGCGTGTGGGCCAAAGACAACGGCTTCGCGCTCACTCCGGATGCTCCCGAGATCCTCGACTATTACGCGTCTAGAAGCCCAATCTTCATGGCCGCGCGTTTCGACCCGGCTGCCGCGGAGGAGCTCGGGCAGTCCCTCGGCGACGGAACGCCGATCCACCTCGTGATCCCAACCCCACAGCCATGGGTCCCGCTTCGCATCCTCACCTTGGGCCTCGGCGAAGACGCTCGGGTCGACGCAGATGTTTTCCTCCTTACCGAGACGAAGCCATCGTTGCTGCCGGCCCCCGACAAAGCGATGAGACTCGATCGCAGCGAAGCTGCTTCCGATTTCCTCCTCTCGGACCTTCGGTCGGACAAGGGCATGAAGTGGCTGCCCGCCAACATGTGGTTGAGCTACCTCAAACTCGACGGACCGGTCGGCGAGTTCAACCATGACTTGGCGATCGATGCGAGCGGGGTCGGCAGGCCATCGCCCGTCGCCGCCGGACTGCGCCTCCCGCTCAAGCTCCCGCAGCTTCCGCCGACCCAGAGCTCTCTAGCCTGGCCCTGGGCGATCGCTGCCGGCCTTGGATTCTTCCTCTTCAAAGCCTCCACCGCCGTTCTGGACCGATGACCCAACGCGTCTTGGTCGCCGCGTTGGTCATGGTCTTGGCGGGGGTGGGTTGTGGATTAACCGAAAAGGCCACGCCGTTCGCTATGACCATCAATCATTCGAGCTTCGGGATGGGTGAGATGAAGTTCGAGGCCGGGGACATCGTTCGCTTCACGGTGACGAACGCCGACCCGATCGACCACGAATTGATCATCGGAGACCAACGGGTGCAAGACCTCCATGAAAAAGGGACTGAGGCCGAGCATGGATCCGTCCCCGGCGAGATCTCTATCCCTGCCGGCGAAACCCGGACGACCGTCTACAAGTTCGATGAGGCTGGGACGCTCTTCTTCGCCTGCCATCTCCCCGGGCACTTCGCCTACGGGATGCACGGTGACATAATCGTGAAAGAGATCGCTTAGGTCTGGCCTTCCGCGACGCCTGGGAACGCGAAGGTGAAGGTCACGGTTCCGTTCGCCGACTCCGCGTAGATCCTTCCGTCTGCGGATAGGGCCATACGCGACGCGATGTAGAGGCCGAGTCCCACGCCAGATGACTCGACATTGGGCCCTCTTTGGAAGGGGAGGAAAAGAGATGTGTAGTCGAGATTCTCGGGGAGGGATCCGGTATTCGTGACCTTCACTTCGGCATCTTTGCCGACGATGACGGTGGCCAATCGGATCTCAGTCTCGTTCGGCGAGTGCGAAACCGCGTTCTCCAACAAGATGCCAACGATCTTCTGTACGGCGGTCGAATCCGTGTAGACGAACACCTCGGGCACGGGATCGATGATCAGGTTGCTACCTGCAACAAAGCCCCGAGCGGCTTCAAGGACTAGATCCGGGAGGAATGCGTGTTGCCGGGCACCGGCGAGCTCTGCCCGCGAACCTTGGAGAACCCGATCGATCTGGCGTTCGAGCTCACGCCCTCGCTCGAACGCCGAGGCCAGCATCTCCCTTCTCAGTTCATCACTCATGCTTCCGAAGTGCTTTTGAAACGTCTTGAGCGTGCCCATGATCACTGTTAGCGGCGTCTTCAACTCGTGCGAAACCATCGCGAGGAACATGTCCTTCGCGTGTTGCGCCTCTCTCATCGCCTCCACGGTGCGCGCGTCCGTCAACGCGAGACTCGCGTGCTCGGCAAGGGACGTCAGGGCTTCTTGCTCCTCGGGGCTGTACTCGCGACCGCGTTTGTAGGTCGCGACAACGAGACTCCCCACGGCCCTGCCCGCCTCTCTGACCGGCGCGGCCATCGCTGCTTGAAGGTGAGAGTCTTTGAACGAGGGGATGCCTGTCGGCTGTTCGTCGTAGCCATGGATGATCACGAGCTGGTTCTCCAGAACGGCGCGGCCCCCAGCTCCCTCGCTCATCGGCCCTCTACGAAGTGCGTTGATCTGCTCGTCCGGGACGCCGACGACGGAGACCAGATTTACGTAATCCGGTTCATCGTGATCGATCAGGCGGATGCCTGCGATCTCGTCGCCGAGCAGGTCGCTGGCCCCCTGTGTGATCGCGTCCATGACTTCTTGAAGGGGCGCGCGGTGAGAGATCGAGCGCTGGATCCTCGTCAGGCGCTCGAGGAGTTTGCTGCGCTCCCTCAGAGACTCGAGGGACCTCGTTTCTTCGTAGGCCGTCATCCGCACCTTCTCTCTCGTCGGATGATGACACCCTGGCAGGATTGTGAAAGTGGGTTTGGAGCCGAGAACGGGTGAGGAGGTGGGCTCGATTCGCCAAGAGGTCAGATTGACGTCCTTTTCACACGGTGGCGGCTGCGCGTGCAAATTGGGAAGCGCCGAGCTGGCGCAGGTTCTCGGTCATGTAAAGACCGCCACGGACCCGGCCGTCTTGGTCGGATTGGATTCGCCCGACGACGCCGCGGTCTATCGGATCTCGCCGGACGTGGCGATCGTTCAGACCGTCGACTTCTTCACCCCGATCGTCGACGACGCCTGGGCCTGGGGACGGATCGCCGCGACGAACGCCCTCTCGGACGTCTACGCGATGGGCGGGCGGCCGGTTACCGCGCTCAACCTCGTCGCATGGCCCCGCGATCTTGGCTTCGAGTTGCTCGGCGCGGTGCTCGAGGGCGCTCATGACGCGTGCTCTGAAGCCGGTGCGGCGATCGTAGGAGGGCATTCGGTCGACGATCCGGAGCCCAAGTTCGGTCTCGCGGTAACCGGGCTGATCGACCCGACGAGAGTCATCACGAAGAGGGGAGCTAACCCGGGCGACGATCTGGTTCTGACCAAACCACTTGGGATGGGAATCATCTCGAGTGGCGTGAAGGAAGGGAAAACCTCCGCAGAAACCGAGCAGCGCGCGATCCAGATCATGTCGACACTTAACAAGAGCGCGTGTGAGGCGATGTTGGAAGTTGGTCCCGGTGGCGCGACCGACGTCACAGGTTTTGGATTGATTGGTCATCTTCTCGAGATGCTGGGCAAGGAGCGTTCGGCGGTACTCGACTTCTCTTCGATCCCGGTATTGGAGGAAGCGATCGCGCTCGCGAGAGCCGGCGTCTTGCCGGGGGGAAGCAAACGTAACTTCGAAGCTGGACGCGACCGGGTCACAACGGACGGACTTGATAGCGCGGAGGCCATCGTCCTGTTCGATGCACAGACATCCGGCGGACTTCTGATCGCGGTTGAACCCAACCGCACCGACCGACTGCTGCAGCTCCTCCGCGATAAGGGTGTCCAAGACGCCGCTCGTATCGGCAGTATCGATTCGGGCGATGGCCGCATCGAGGTGACTCGGTGACGGTCGAGGTCAACATCCCCGGGCCGCTGGCTGACGAGATGGTGGGGCATTGCCTCGAGGGTCGTCCACATGAGGCATGCGGGATCCTTGCCACGAAGGATGGCATCGTCGTGAAGGTTTTCCGTATGACCAACGCGTCCGGAAGCCCCGTTCGTTATTCGTTGGATCCCAAAGAGCAGTTCGCCGCCTACCGGAAGATCGACGATGAGGGATGGGAGCTTGGCGGCGTCTTCCACTCCCACACGCACACCGAGGCCTATCCCTCTCCCACAGACGTTCGCATGGCGAGCGAAGAGGTCCCCTATCTGATCGTGTCGCTGGCAGAGGAACCGCCCGTGATCAGGGCTTTTCGGATCATCAAGGAGGACTGGCTGGCCGAGGAGGGGCGGATCGAGGAAGTGCCCGTCGTCGTTAACGGTTGACTACGATGGACGGGTTCGAGTCTCGTCCCCCCGGTCACGGGCCGGGATGAGCGCCGTCAAGGAGGCAAAGTGGCAGTCGAAGTGCGCATACCCACAGTCTTTCGAAAGTTCACGGGCGGAGAGTCCGTGGTCGAGCTCGAGGCGGGGACCATCTCGGACCTGATCGACCAGCTCGAGGCCCGCTTTCCGGGCCTCAAAGAGCAGCTCCTCACGGAGGAGGGCGAACTCCATCGCTTCGTGAACGTCTACGTCAACGACGAAGACGCTCGCTACTTGGAGAAGCTCGAAACGAAGGTGGCCGAGGGTGAGACGGTCGCCATCCTGCCCTCCGTAGCCGGCGGCTAGGAACGATCGAGTGAAATACAAGTCGGTCCTCGACACGATCGGCAACACCCCATTGATCGAGGTGCCACGTTTGTCCCCGACCGAGGGCGTGAGGTTGTGGGTGAAGCTCGAAGGCGAGAACCCCACCGGCTCCGTCAAGGACCGGATAGCCCTCGCGATGATCGAATCCGCTGAGGCTTCAGGGGAGCTGACAAAGGACAAGATCGTCCTTGAACCGACCTCCGGCAACACCGGCATCGCCTTGGCGATGGTCACGAAGATCCGCGGCTACCGGTTCACGGCCGTCTTGCCGGATAACGCGAGCGCCGAGCGGGTTCAACTTCTCAAGGCATATGGGGCAGAAGTCATCTTTTCCGAAGGGGCCAAGGGAACGAACGGCTCCGTGGCCCTTGCGCAGGAGGTCGCGCAGGACGAGCGTTATTACATGCCCTTCCAATACGGGAACCCGGCAAACGTCGAAGCCCACTACAGGGGCACAGGTCAGGAGATCATCGACGACCTCCCGGAGGTGAAAGCCTTCGTGGCGGGATTGGGAACCGGCGGAACGTTGACCGGGACCGGCAAACGGCTGAAAGAGCACGACCCCTCGATAAAAGTCGTGGCCGCGGAGCCGGAGCTCGGCGAGCTCGTTTACGGCTTGCGCTCTTTGGAGGACGGTTACATCCCACCGATCTTTGATCCCGACATCCTCGACGGCAAGGTGAAGGTCAAGGCTCGCGACTCGATCGTGTGGACGAAGGCCCTCCTCGAGCGCGAGGGGATCTTCGCCGGCATCTCGTCGGGCGCTGTGATCTGGGTTGCACAACGGGTCGGCGAACGGCTGGCGCGTGACGGTGGTGGAGGCGATGTCGTGTGCCTGTTGCCCGACGGTGGATGGAAGTATCTCTCTACCGAGGCGTGGACAGAGGATCTCGACACTGCTGAGACGCAGGTGGAGGAAACGCTCTGGTGGTAAGCGACCGGTCGTCGGCCCCGATCGGAATGTTCGATTCGGGCCTCGGCGGACTAACGGTGGCTAGAGCGGTTATCGATCTCCTTCCGCACGAAGATCTCGTCTATTTCGGAGACACGGCCCGAACACCGTATGGACCCAGACCGCCCCAGCAGATACGGGAGTTCGGTCTGGAGATCATGGACCTCCTGGTCGAAGAGAACGTGAAGATGATCGTCGTCGCCTGCAACTCTGTAGACGTCACGGTCGGCGTCGACGTGCACGAACGCTATGGCGTTCCGATCGTCAGCGTCATCGAACCCGGCGTCAAGGCGGGCATCGGCGCGACTCGCAACCGTCGTCTCGGGATGATCGGAACGGTCGCAACGGTCGAGTCCCGCGCGTACGACGTTGCCGTCGAGCGAACGAAAGCCAATGTGTTCTTCGAATCGCGCTCCTGCCCCAAGTTCGTGGACTTCGTCGAACGAGGTGACACGACATCCGACGCACTGCTCGCCGCCGCAGAGGACTATCTGACTCCGCTCAAAGAGCTCGACATCGACACCCTGATCCTCGGCTGCACCCACTACCCATTGCTGTCCGGCGTGATCCAGTACGTGATGGGCGATGACGTGGTTCTCATCTCCAGCGCGGAGGCGACGGCCAACGAGGTCTATGCGCAGTTGCTCGATACGGACCGGCTGAATCGGGCCGAGCGCCCCGGCCATCAACGATTCATGTTGTCGGGCGAGCCGGAGAGCGGCGGAGAACTCGGTCGGCGGTTCCTTGGGCCCGAGTTCGGCCATGCCGAGCACAGACCGTGGGAGGCCGCTGCGTGAGTCTCGACGTCACGGTCCTGGGATCCTCCGCGATGTACGCGACTGTCGACCGAGCGTGCTCCGGCTATCTGGTCGTCATCGACGGCAAGAACCTCCTGCTGGATGCGGGGGCCGGAGTCTGGCGTAACCTCCTGCGCCACATCGACTACGACCGTATAGATGGAGTCCTCTTGACCCACCGACATCCCGACCACACCACCGATCTGTTTCAGGTTTTCCACGCCCGTCGCTACGGAGCGGCCGATGCCTTGCCTCGTATCCCGTTGTGGGCCCCTGCCGAGACCATGGACAGGATCAACGCCTTCTCCACCGAGCTGGATGAGGCTTTCGATCTTCAGACCATCAAGGCGGGGCAAAAGCTCGATGTGTTGGGGAGCGCGGTGTCGCTGTTCGAGATGGCTCATCCGCCGGAGACGGTTGGCGTAAGGCTCGAGGTCGAAGGAGCCGTATTCGCCTATTCGGCGGACTCGGGACTCGACGCCGATTTCGATGGCCTGGCCGGGAGCGCGGACGTCTTCATCTGCGAAGCCACCTACCAGGACGGAGACGACCCCTGGTTCGGGCACCTGTTCGCCGGCCAAGCGGGTGAGATATCGGATCGAGTGGGAGCGCGGAAGGTCGTGCTCACGCACCTGCCGGCGGGCCGGGACCTAGGTCTGTCCCTCACGCAAGCCGTTCACTCTGCGGGGGATTCGCAGGTTCAACTCGCGGCCGATGGGCTCGCGCTGGAGGTGGGATCGTGACTCGACATGACGGACGAGCGTCCGACGAGATGAGACCCGTGACCATGACTCTCGGGTTCATGCCAAACGCGGAGGGCTCCTGTCTCGTCGAGATGGGCGGAACCAAAGTCATCTGCACGGCGACACTCGAGGGAAGTGTGCCTAGATGGATGCAGGGGAGAGGCGTCGGCTGGGTCACCGCCGAGTATTCGATGCTCCCGCGTTCCTCATCCGAACGCATCCCGCGCGAGGTCAACAAGGGCCGTCCTTCGGGACGCACCCAAGAGATCCAGCGCTTGATAGGTCGGTCGCTTAGAGCAGTGACGGATATGTCTGTGCTTGGAGAACGAACGGTGTGGCTCGACTGCGATGTGTTGCAGGCGGATGGTGGTACGAGGACGGCTTCGATCACCGGAGCGTTCGTCGCGCTCGCTCAGGCATTCGCAACGCTCGAGGACAACGGCGAACTGACGAAGTCGCCTCTGATCGATTCGGTTTCGGCGATCAGCGTGGGGATCGTCGACGGCGTTCCGTGTCTCGATCTCAACTACATCGAGGATTCCGGCGCGCAGGTCGACATGAACGTCGTCATGACGGGGGCCGGAAAGCTAGTGGAGGTTCAGGGCACTGCCGAAGATGGAGCTTTCGAACGATCCGAGCTGGACCTTCTCCTCGATCTCGCGACGAAGGGGATCGGCGAGCTGACGATGTACCAGGAACGCGCCCTGGGAGCCCCTTCGGGCGAGTGAGAGTCGTATTCGCTTCGCGCAACCGGCACAAGGCCGAACAGGTAGCGCGGTTGCTACCGGAACTCGAGATCCTTTCGCTCGATGAAGTCGCTCCCGACCTCGAGTTGAAGGAGCCGTACGACACGTTCGAGGAGAACGCGCTCGCGAAGGCCCGGACCGTTGTTGCCGCAGTGCACATGCCCGCGATCGCCGACGACTCCGGGATCGAAGTGGATGCGCTGAGCGGGCAACCCGGAGTGCGGTCGGCGCGATGGGCCGGCGAAGTCGCAACCGACAAGGAGAACAACGAAAAGCTCGTCGCCGAGATGAAGGACGTGCCGGAAGCAGACCGTTCCTGTCGCTACAGATGCGTCGCGGTACTCGTTACTCCCGACGGACGAGAGGTCACGGCCACCGGAACGTGTGAGGGCACCGTGGTTCTAGAGGGCCGCGGGTCGCTGGGGTTCGGCTACGACCCGCATGTCATTCCAGAGGGACAGACCCGCACGATGGGAGAGATCCCACTCGACGAGAAGCTTCAGTTCAGTCATCGAGGACGCGCGTTTAGGGAGCTTGCCGGCCGGCTCGGCCTCGGGGGTCAGGAAACGCCGTAGCGGTTCGCTGCTTCGTAGACGGTCTCCGCCAGAGATGACGCGCAGGAGACGCACGAGCCGTGGTGCTCGAAGGGCTTGCCCGTTAGCGTCGAGATACGGCCCCCGGCCTCCGTGACGATCGGCTCCAACGCGGCCACGTCCCAGATCGATAGTTCCGGCTCGACCATGGCGTGTGCCGCTCCACGGGCGACGAGCATGTGGCCCCAGAAGTCGCCGAAGCCGCGCGTGCGCGCTGCCTTGGCGGAAAGCTCAGTAAGAAACTTGTCGAACGGTTCGCCTTCATTCGGAAACCCGGCATGTAAGAGCGTCCCCGACTTCAGATCAACGCCCTCGTCGGTCGAGATCGATTCACCGTTGCAGCGCGCTCCCATATCAATAGCAGCGTCGTAGGTCTCATCAAGGGCTGGGGCGTGCGCGACGCCGACCACGCTTAGTCCATCGATTCGCAATCCCACGAGCGTTGCCCAGATCGGGATCCCTGCCATGTAGTTATTGGTTCCATCGATCGGATCGATCACCCAGGTCGGTGCTCCTTCGATCGGCGCTCCACCTCCAGCCGCAGTTAGGCCTTCTTCTTCTCCGAGGATGTTGTGCTCGGGCCACGATCGGGCGATCCGCAAGCGGATCTGGGCTTCCACCGCCCAATCAGCTTCAGTGACCCAAGTCCCGTCGGCCTTCTTCTCGCTCTTTGGGTCGTTGCGGTAGTGACCCATCGCGAGACGGCCGCCGAGCTGAGCAAGCTCGAGCGCGAACTCGAGTTCGGACGAGTAGTCGTTCATAGGGAGAGCCTAGCCAGGTCGCTTATGTTCCGGAATCGAGACGGCGGCAACAGCAGCCGGAGGGAGAGAGGGAGGTCGTTCTTGAGCAGATGGAAGATCCTGAGCGTTGTGACTGCGGCGGTAAGCGTCGGGGTACTCGTCGCAACCTTGCTTCCCGCAGCATCGCAGGTGAGCGGAGAGCGCTTCGTGCTCTGCGAGAAGAACGGAGACCAGGACTACGAAACAGACATAGACAACGGTCGGAAGGGGCCGTCTGCCGGCGACGTCTTTATCTTCTCGGAGCCGGAATTCGACAAGGACGGCAATCACGTCGGCAAGGTATTTGGGAAAGGAACCATTCTTCGGCTGCTGGACGATGACGATGGCGTGTCCCAGCTCAACGTCAGTATCAATCTGAAGGGTGGACGTCTGGAGCTTCAGGGTTCGACGAAGTTCTCTAACTTCGGCGGGAAGCTCGAGTTCGCGGTCGTCGGAGGGACCGGCAAGTACGCCGGGCGCGATGGGACGGCAACCATCGCCGACCGCAAGTGTCCAGGCTTCGACAACGGCGACAGGGTCACGATCGAGCTCACCTAACAGGCGCTGCAAAGATCAGTAAACGGGCCGGCCCTGTTCGTCCAGGGCCGGCCCTTTCAATACGAGAGTTCCCGCTGCGAGATCGTGCAGGCCCTGCCGCCGTGGGGTGATGAAGAGCGGAGCCGAGAGCACCAGCAGAAGTATCGGGGCCACGATCAGGGAAACGAAAGCGGAGTAGGCGAACGCCGCTTTCGCTAGAGCCCTCGCGATAGCGCGAACCGGCGAGATCTTGCGTCCCGCCTCGTCCGTTACGCGGATCCGCAAGAACGTCTTTCCGATGGTGCCCTGTCGGATGGAGCCCTCGGATCCGGCCGAGTAGACGAGCACGAAGAGGGCCGCGGAAAGCTCGCCCCAGATCGTCTTGGCGGCGGCGCCCTTGAAGGTGATGCTGTAGAAGCTCGAGTAGGCAAGGTCCGCCGCCACCGAGACCGCGTAGGCCCCAACCCCCAGCAGCAGCGCATCGACCAGGGCCGCCCCTATCCGGGCCCCGATCGAGGCGGGTCGCGTGTAGGGGCTGAGCTCGGCCTGGGCCGCTGGATCGTCCGCCATCGCATCCGAGTGAATCACTCCCGGCGCCCCGGGGCGAGAAGCGCCGGAGCTGCAGGAAACAGGACAAGCACGGCGAATTGGACGAAACCATTCGCGGGCGGAAAAGGAAACCAATGAACCTGAGGCGTCTCAACGCCGTAGTTGTAGTCGCGCTGCTCCTATCTCTGATCCCCTTGGGCGCCGGCGCTGCCGAAAGCTCTGAATTCAACTTGACGGCGATCGCCAGGACCTCGCCCGACGTGGTGCGTCCCGGAGATGCCCTTACCTTCACCTTCGAAGCATCGGGTCCCGGAGAGCTCGATTCCATCGATCTGACCTTCGAGGATTCGATCGGCCGCGAGAGGAACGCGCGGGCCGGAGATGAAGGATTCGACAGGGTAGTAACTGACGCCTGGCTCAACGGCCCTCACGAGTTGACCGAAGTCACCACCTACTGGCGCGTGGACAACGGTTGGTTCCTCAAGAGCTACTACCGCGATGGAACGTCTGATGGAGATGGATCGCACACCCTCGACTTCGAAGCTCTCGACTTCACTGTTGAAGGAGCCAGCGCGGATGTGACCGTTCCTGAGTTGCAATCGATCTCTGTTCTCAATGAAAGCGTTCTCGGCCTAGACGATGACCTCCAGATCGCATTCGATGTCGCCGATGACGCACCCATCGACTTCGTTGACATGATGTTCACAGATCCCGCGGGACGGGTGCGCTGGTTATGGGATACCGCTCCCGAAGCGCACGGAACGCTCAGCCAGGCGGTGGGGAAGAACTGGAGGAGCGGCGACTACGTCCTCGACACCGTTTATGTCTGGTCCCAAAACGATCTGGGGATCGTCTACTACGGCGACGGAACCGTAGAGCGGTTCCCAGATGGCGCCTCCGGTCCGACCGCAAACAACCTTTCGTTCGACGAGGTCACCTTCACGGTCGACAACCCGGGAGGGGACTTCGTGGGCCCCGAATTGACGGGAGTCTCGAGTGGCGACTCGCATACGTATTTCCCGGGCGAACGCCTCGAGTTCGATTACACGGCCTCGGATCCCTCCGGCGTGGATGCCGTTGGCTTCCTTTTCACCACTCAAGATCAAGTGTGGAAGTGGGCAACCAAATGGTCGGATGACCCGGATGGGCTCGACGGTCATATAGACGTGTCGATGAACTCTTGGAGCGTCGGTCACTACGAATTGGCGGCTGTCTCGCTTCGGGACCTCGCGGATAATTTCTCGAGATATCTGAGGGATGGCTCGATCGAAGAGGAATATGAAGCGACGGGAGAAACTCACAGTCTCGATTTCTCCGGCCTCGACCTCGACGTAGTCGCGTGGCCTTACACATTCGAGAGCGAAGGTGATCTGGGCACTCTGCAGATCGACTTCGCAAGCGGAAAGTTCCGGATGACCCAGGACGGCTGGTGGTCCACACCCGTGATGACTTCAGAGATCACGTCGTTGCCGGGAGGCCTGTTCGCGGCAACCTTCAACGACGCAGACTTCTCTTTGGAGGGCACCTTCGACCCTGCCACGGGACGGTTCCAAGCCACGGTTCGTGATGGAGTTGGCGTCACTCCGCTCGGCTCGGCCAACCTGCCGGCGCCTCTTCCCATCCCGTAAGGGTCGTGCGGGCGGAGGGATTTGAACCCTCAAGCTCTTACGAGCACCGGCACCTAAAGCCGGCATGTTTGCCAGATTTCATCACGCCCGCGCAGCGCAATCCTACGAGCTTGGATATCGCGATTTACCGGAAAGCCGCGGTGGCTCGTCTTGATGAGTTCATAGGTCCTAAGCACTAAGAGAAGCCACCTATTCGGGCTATTTCTTCGAATAGTGCTTGGTTTGAGGTTCCCGCTCCCTCAGGGGGGTAATTACCCAGGGACGAGGGGAGTGTGATGGGAGAGCTCAGATTGCCGAGCGTCCCTGAGTCCGTGCCCCAAGTACGGGCTTTTGTACATGAGCAGCTTGCTCAGGTCTTAGACGATGACGCCCTCTACGACGTGCTCGTGGCCACGACCGAGGCGGCTGGGAATGCCGTCAACCACGGTGGTCTGGGCGAGCAGGGGACGATCACGACGAGCTGCGACGCCCTGAAGGACAAAGTGATCATCACAATCAAGGACGAGGGTCGCGGGTTCGAGCCGGCCCAAATCGAATCGGCAATGCCCGACGCGATGTCTACCGGCGGACGCGGGCTCGTCCTGGTGCAAGCGCTGATGGACTCTCTCAAGATCGCATCCGGCCCCCGCGGAACCCTCCTCACGATGGAGCGAGCCATCACGGGTTAGGGCGTTTCGTCCCTTTTGTGCTCGCTTAGGTCAAGACCCCCTCCCACCCTGTCGAAGTGAACAGTGGGGCCGGCGGCGGCCCACTTCCAGACCGTTTTCGAGGGGGCTCGTCTTGCTGGTTCGTTTCAGGTCCATCGCGGTCGCGCTGATCGCGCTCGTCATCGTGGGCGTACTGGCGCCGTCGTCCTGGGCTGCGCTCAAAGCGCCGCAGGCCGGTCCGTTCATGGACGGATACACCGGATACGAGGGCCAGACGAAGTGCTCACCGACGCCGAAGCCTGGAGTCGTCGCCTTCCAAAGGATGGTGGTGGGCGCATATCCCAACACCGGGCTCGGCGGCATAAGCCGGGCATGCAACGTCGGCGGCCAGAGCGAGCACAAAGAAGGCCGTGCCTGGGACTGGACCGCCAGCTATTCGGATGCCGGTCAGAGACGGTCGGCGAACGAACTGATCGACTGGTTGATCGCATCGGACCGCTACGGCAACGAGGCAGCGATAGCGCGGCGTCTGGGGATTATGTACATCATCTGGAACAAGCGGATCTTCTTCCCCGGGTCCGGGTGGCGCACTTATTGCGTAACGCGCCACGGTGCTTGCGTCGACCCAGACGATCACGGAGTGCGTGACCCGCACACGAGTCACGTCCATTTCAGCTTCACTTGGGCGGGGGCGTACAAGCAAACGACCTTCTGGCACCCTGAGCGCACCTATCTCGCCGACGCGACCGCTCTTCCTTCGACCTCGGCTACCTGGTCGGTCGGCGGAAACGGCGGAGTGATGCCGGCCAACGGCGCGCCATACCTCGGTGATAAGAGCGATGAATGGCTCGACAAGCCGGCCGTCGCGATCACCTCCACTCCTTCCGGCAACGGCTACTGGCTCTCGAATGCGCGCGGCAAAGTCTTCGCCTTCGGAGATGCGCCGCGCCGCGGCTCGGTCACCGGCAAGACGCAGGTCGCGGACATGGCGGCTCACCCATCTGGTCGCGGTTACTGGATCGTGTCTGAAGGGGGCCGGGTATTCAGCTTCGGCAAGATCCCAAGCTTCGGCAGCGCCAAGGACTTGACGACACCCGCCGTCGGGATCGAATCGACGACGACCGGGAAGGGTTATTGGATCCTCGCCCAGAACGGTCGAGTCGTTCCGTTCGGAGACGCGCAGAGCTTCGGAGACGGAAGTGACGATGCCGTCGGCATGGTCCGCACGTCGACGGGTCTGGGCTACTGGATAGCAACCGAGTCCGGTCGCGTGAACGCGATCGGAGATGCAGTAGCCCTGGGCTCATTGGACACGGCTCCCAAATCCCCGGTGACCGCGATCGTCGCGAGCCCGACGAGGCTGGGCTACGACCTCATCACCACACAGGGCAACTCCTTCGCGTTCGGTGACGCGCTACCGATGACTCTTTCGCATAGCGCGGGCCTGTACGCGGTGGCGTCGACGCTCCTCGATCTGAGCTCTCTTGCTGCGTCGGATCTCTAGAGACCGGAGTTCGCGCTCGAGCTTCCGGTAACTCTCGAGCCGTGCCGGATCGAGCGAACCGTCCGCGACCGCTGCTTTGACCGCACAGCCGGGTTCGGAGTCGTGGGCGCAATCGCGAAACCCGCATGAGGCTGCGACCGCTTGCACGTCCGCGAAAGCCATCTCGAGCCCATCGGCGACATCCCAGAGCTGAAGCTCTCGCATCCCGGGCGTGTCGAGTATCAGGCCTCCCCCAGCCATGGGAACTAGACGCCTCGATGTCGTCGTGTGACGCCCTCGGCCGTCGAAGCGCACCTCGTTGGTCGCTTGGATCGCCTCGCCGGCGAGCAAGTTGAGCAAGGACGACTTGCCCACTCCCGATGAACCCAAGAGCGCCACAGTCATTCCTTGTCGTATGTACGCCCCGATCTGGGCCAGGCCTCGGCCCGACACCGCGCTCGTGACGATCACCGGCGTGTCGCCGGCCACCGAGAGGGCGCGAACGACAGCGTCCGCAGGATCGGGGTGCAGATCAGCTTTCGTCAGTATGACGACGGGCTCCACTCCCGAGCCTCGCACCGTCGCGATGTAGCGCTCGAGCCGACGCTCGTTTAGGTCGAGCTCCATTGCCGTCGCAATGAACGCATAGTCGAGATTGGCGGCAAGAGGTTGCGGGACGGTCGTGGATCCAGCGACCTTGCGGATGATCGAGTTACGCCGATCGAGAACTTCTCTAAAGATGTGATCGTCGTTGACCTTCTCGAGAGAGATCCAGTCACCCACGATGGGGTGGTCCTCCGTCCCATGCGCGCTTTTCGGGCGGTAGACGCTTGTGTCTCCGGCGTCTAAGGCCACCATGTAGCGATCTCGGTGTTCTTCGACAACGCGCCCAGGTTCAAGACCTTGAGCACGGTGCCGCGTGAATGCTTCCTCACGAACGGGATCCCATCCGTAAGAGTTGAGTCGATCCAATCTGAGTGCTCTCCTTATTCACATGGGCGCGTGCGCGCCAAAGACGGGTATGCGAAGCGAGGTGACCGTCTAGAGCGGAGCTCTAGAGGGCCGCGACGAAAGCGGGTGCGTGAGCGATTGTCATCACGGATCCCCCCTTTCGTGGCGCCGGACGGCGCGCTGCGAGGGATAGTGAACGGTTCTAGCGGGCAGAAGTCAAGCGCGATCCCAGTCCTTAGGAACGGAGATCACGATCTGAGGTCGATGACCTCTTGGAAGAATCCGCATGAAGCGCAGTTGAAAGACTCGCCGCGCAGTCCGTAGTCCCTATTCAGCTTCATGTCTTCGCCACATTCTGGACAGAGCTTGTCCAGCGCCTTTTCAGTGAGCACAGGTGTCCGCCTTTCAGGTGCTCGATTCATCTTGCCGCCAAGCCCTCTATTCGTCGGTGTCGGAAGGATTCCTTTTGCTTGCTTTGTCGGAAACACAATCCTTTTGACACTGAGGCTACGGGCATAGTGTGACGCGATGCAAGACCCTCCAGGGCCCAGCACGCCAGAGCGGCCGCCACCGCCTCCGGGGATGGAGGACTACTACGGCACCTCCACCCGGCCGGCCGAAACCACAGCCAGCTACGGACTGCCCCCGGTTCCGACTTCGACTAAGCCGGCCAAGAGGAGCATTCCCCTCGGCCCGATCCTGTTCGTCGTGATCGGGCTCGTCATCGGGTTCTTCGCCGTTGGGTTCTTGAAGGGCAACGCCGATCCCCCCACCGAAGAAGAAGTCAGTGCAGCTTTCACGCCCATCTCGGGCTACACATACCTAGACGTGCCGGATGCTCAGCTCCAGCCCATGCGCGACGCGATCGCATCCGAGCCCGATCTTGAGGAGGGCATCGCCGTCTTCCAGGCGCGGCAGGTGCAAGTTGGCAGTCAGACGGTCGCGGCGGTCATCATCCTCGGCATCGACCCCGATGAGTTCAAGGGAAGCTATCGGGAGGACTTTCTCGCCGGTTTCCGCGCAGGCAGCGGGGCGGAAGCAACACCGATCAAGCTGGGCGGGGAAGACGCCTATTCCGGAGAGGCGTCGGGCGGTCATTTCATCGCTTTCTTCGATGAAACCGACGGCCTGATCTTTCTGGTCATAGGCGCCACCGACCCCTCCGTGAAGTCGATCGCCGAACAGATCCATGCGGGCAACGCCTCCACTTCCTGACGCTCAGGGGTGTTGACGCGGCCCCCTTTCAGGAACACCGTGGGTAGTGGCTGGGGCCTCAAGAAAGGGGGCCGCATTGAGAAGATCGGCTCGATGGTTCGGCGTCACGATCGTGGCGCTCTGTACCGTGCTCGGACTCGCCGCCTGTGGCGACAAGGCCGACGATGAACCGCCCGCGTCCGGAGGCGGATCGGACACCGGAACCGTAGATGTGACCGTCCAGGAATGGGCGACCGTGCCCGCGGTCGCGACCACAGCATCCGGAGACATCACTTTCAGCGTGACGAACGAGGGCGAGGAAACCCACGAGTTCGTCGTCTTCAGGACCGATCTCGATCCAACGGCGCTACCCACAGCCGACGATGGCTCGGTGGACGAGGCCGGCGAGGGTATCGAAGCAGTGGACGAGATCGAAGACATCGAGGCCGGGACCACGCGCGAGCTGGCGGTCACCCTCGAGGCCGGCAACTACGTCTTCATCTGCAACGTCGTTGAAAAAGACGCCGGTGAACTCGAGTCGCACTACCAGAAGGGAATGAGAACGGCTTTCGAAGTCATCTAGACCGAGACCCAAGCCCAGAACCGTCTCCAGCGCCCGCGGACCGTTCGTCCCGTTTCGCCCGCTTTGGTGCAGGACGTCCCCATAGGGGCGGCGAATCTCCACGAGACTCACCATCGAGGGAGGAGATCGCGTGCCCGTGCGGAGATTGCTACTCACCCTTCTGACCGGATCGCTCTTGGCGGCGGGGCTCTCTCCGACGGCCGGGGCCCGGGTTCTCTCGGCGGTTCCCACGGCGGCTCCGCCGGCGGGTTCCATCTCGTCGAACGTCGACTACGTCACGACCCTCCCGGAGATGCGGACCGCGATCTCGATCAACTTCATAGGCAACACGATGTTCGTATCGGCCACAGACGGCCTCTTCAGCTACGACATCTCAGATCCCGCTGCTCCGAAGCTGCTCGGTGCGCTCCCGATGTACATCTGGGAGAACGAGGACATGGACGTGGACGTGGTGCACAAGCGCGTGTTCATCAGTCGCGATCCTCGGGGTTTCACAACGTCCGGCACGTCGGGCTCGACCTTTCCTTACGGCGCGGTCCACATCATCGATGTCTCGCAACCAGCAGCGATGGTCCAGGTTGGATTCTTCACGGTGCCGGCGGGTCACACGAGCACCTGCGTGAACGCCTGCGATTACCTCTGGACGGGCGGACCCTACGCGAACGCCCAAACCCAGCCGGGGATCACGGGACGTCCCATCTTCGCGACCGATGTGCGCGATCCACTCAATCCGGTTGCGTGCCCTCATCCGATCGATATCGGGAGGAACGACGGTGTAACGGACTACGCGCACGATGTGCAGGTGGACGCGAATGGAGTCGCATGGGTGTCGGGAGCAGGCGGCGTTCGGGGTTACTGGACGAGCGGTGATCACATCGACCCCCTGACGGGGGAGTCCGCCACCGCGACCGGTTGCGAGCCGATCCCGTATGGAGGTGGGGGCTCGCCGACGTCGGCCACGCCATCGCGGTTCATGCACAACGCGTGGCGCAATGTGGATGCCTCGATCCCCGACGAGAACGACTCGGCTACGCCGGGGGACGAGACGAAGGGCATGGTCCTCTACGCCACCGAAGAGAACATCACGTCGAACTGCAACGCATCGGGCCGTTTCACGACCTACGACCTAAGAGGATCTCTCGACGGCGAAGGGTGGAATGACATCGCGACGACCAAGTTCCGGATGCGAGTGCTGGATACGTGGACGCCACAACAGCAGGAGGGAGCAACGGCCTGCTCATCGGCCCACTACTTCGACGATCGCGGCGACGGCCTTCTGGCTTACGGGTTCTACGGTCAAGGCACGCGCTTTCTGGACGTGAGCGATCCCAAAGACATCCGTCAGGTCGGGTACTTCCGGCCCGACGGCGCGAACACGTGGGGCGCTTACTTCTACAAGGGGTACGTGTTCATCGCCGACAACGCCAGAGGCATCGACATAGTGAAGTTCCAGGGCTCGGCGGCCGCAAGCCGGACCGTGGCGGCTCCCCTGCTAAGCCAGGTTCCGGCGGCGCGCATGGACAGGACCTTCTCTTTCATGTGCAGCCGACCGACGAGGCGGCTAACCACCCAATAGGTCGAGCGGCGAGAGCCCTCGGTCGTCCTGCTTGAGCGCGGTGTCGACCGCACAGGCCGCGGCCACCGTCATGGTCCGAAGTGCACCGGTCAAAGACGGCTCGATGTCGACTATGTAGTTGTCGGCGGTGGTGAAGATAGCTTTGCCGACTCCGACGAATTTCTTCGTTATGCGAGCCACCTCGCGGTCGGCGCCGTCAACGATCGAGAAGTTCCAGGCTCTCCAGTTCTCGGCTCTGATCTGACCGAGTTTCTCGCCCTGGGCCCCCAAGAGATCGAATCTGATCTTGCCGAAGACGTTTTGTTGCACGATCTCGCCGACCGGTTGTCCTGCGCCGTCCGTAACGACGACGCGGGATTTGAACACCTTGCTCGGGCGCACTAAGGCCAACACCTTGGTCCCAGACGCGTCGTAGATCGAGAGGTGGTGGGTCAGGAACTGATCCACCCTCGTGGCGAAGCGCAGGACCTTGCGAAGCTTGGACTGGCCCTCTTGCTCGACGCGTCCGAGCTCGTTGCCCTCGGCGTCGCGGATCAGGTACTGGTTTGTCAGTTCGACCAGCTTGGCCTTCTGATTGACGATTAGTTGGTTCGCTTCCAAAAGGGTCATGGGCGCTATCTAAGCCCAATCGACCGCCCGCGGCCACCCCCTTCGGGCCTGGGAAGGGCTTGTCTCGCTCGGCGGCGAATCTCTGGAAGACATGAGGAGACTCATAGGAGCTGTAGCGATCGTCGCCGTATCGGCCTTGCCATCCATGGCTGCCTCGGGGGCCGCGCGCGTACAGACTCAGGAATACATCCACCCCAACGGGGTCGACACCTCACACGGGATGGTTTCCGACGATCTGATCCCACTCACCTTCACTCCGAGACCGGGGGACCGAAGCGTCCACTTCGACCTCGCCGATGCGACGAAGGGAAAAGTCATCATCTACGTGTACCAAGAAACGGATGAAGGTGAACGCGTCAAGGTTCGCGACGCGCTTTGCGGGACGAAGCAGGACGTCCCACTCGTGAGCGAGAAGCCGGTCGAGGTCTTTCTCTACGCGGGTCTATGCGTGAACCACAACTTCAGTTACACCTCGAGCGGAACAATCACCGCGACCTTCTCGACGAAGGTCATGAAGGAACCGGCCCCTTTCGCGCATCACCACTGAGTCCCAAGAGGGACCGTGCCTATGCCGCCGGTGTCCCTTCCCCGTTACTGAAGGACTTCTCCGCCAAGCCAGATACCCGGCCCAGCAGTGAAGAGAACTCCATCGGGATGATGAACTTCGTCGCATCGGACTGGCCGAGCGCCTTCAACGCCTCGAGGTATTGCAGGCTCATGGTGTTGGCGTCGAGTCCACGCGCCGTCTCGAAGATCTTCGCGAGGGCCAGCGAGAAGCCTTCCGCTTGCAGGATGGCGGCCTGACGCCCACCTTCTGCGTTCAGGATCGCGGATTGCTTGTTGCCCTCTGCGTTCAGGATGGCGGCTTGCTTGTTTCCTTCGGCCACGGTGATTGATGCCTGCTTGGCGCCCTCGGCCTCCGTCACGACCGCTCGCCGGGTGCGCTCGGCCGACATCTGCCGCGTCATCGCATCCTGAACGGCCGGCGGCGGGATGATCTCGCGGATCTCGACGTTCGTGATCTTGACGCCCCAGCGCTCGGTGACCTCGTCCAGTTTCACGCGGAGGACCTCGTTCATCTCTTCTCGCTTGGCGAGAACGTTGTCGAGGCTCATGTCACCGACGACAGAGCGGAGCGTTGTCGCTGCGATGTTCTGGGCTGCTCCGGCGAAGTACTGCACCTCGACCACCGACATCACTGCGTTAACCACCTTGTAGAAGATGATGAAGTCGATGGAGATCGTCGCGTTGTCCTCGGTGATGGCGCTCTGGTGAGGGATCTCGAGGTAGAGCTCGCGTAGGTCGACGCTTGTAGCGCGATCGACGAATGGGATCAGGAGCACGATCCCTGGACCCTTAGTTGCGAGGACACGTCCCAAGCGGAAGACCACAAGCCGTCGGTACTCGGGCACGATCCTGATCGCCGATATGAGCACGATGAGGATCAGAACGACCACTACTAGCAGCGCGATTGCCGAACTATTCAATTTCCGCCTCCCACCCCTTCGGTCACTTGTTCTTGGATCACATCGATCGGAACGATATGCAGTCTCAGCCCTTCGGCCCCCACGACTCGGACTCTCTCACCTTTTCGGATCGGTCCCATCTCGGACTCGACGGTCCATAGCTCCGCCGCAACCTGCGCGGTTCCTGTCGGGTCTATATCCCGAACGACGATCCCCTCCGCACCGATCAGGCGTTCAACCCCGGTCACGACTGGAAGCCGTCGAGCTCGCAGAGCCGCGGGCGCGACGGCCAAGAAGAACAGGCCCATGATCCCTGCCACGGGAAGGATCAACCAGTAGGAAACGCGAACGCCCGGAAATGCGGGATCGAACAAGGTGAGCCCTCCCACGATCAGCATGATGATCGCGCTCCCGCCTGCGATGCCTACGCCGGGATTCTTGAGCTCGAGCAGAAACAGACCGGCGGAGCCCAGCAGCAGGATGAGACCGATCAACTGCACCGGAAGCATCCCGAGAGCGATGAAGGACGAGATCAAAGAAAGGATGCCGAGGATCCCGGGGACCGACAATCCGGGGTGGAGGAACTCGACGATCAGTAGTCCGATTCCGAGATAGAAGAAGAGGAACGCGAAGTCAGGGCTCAGCAGAGTGTGAAGTAGGCCGGACCCTGCCCCGATTCCGACCTCAACCAAGTCGGCATCCGCGATAGCGATCGTGAGGGTTTGGCCGTTCTTCTCGACCGACCGTTCGTTTGCGAAAGCGAGCACATCGTCGACCGTCGGCTCGATCGAGTCGATGACTCCGAGGTCCAGCGCTTCCTCGGCACTCGCGCTCGTTGCGTCGCGCACCGCGGTTTCGGCCCAGTCGGGATTTCGATCCTTGTCCTCCGCGAGGCTTCGGATGAAAGCAGCGGCGTCGTTTTCGACCTTCGCTTGTTCGATGGCGCCGCTAACTCCTACCGGACTCGCCGCTCCAACGTTCGTCCCGGGTGCCATCACCGCGACATCGCAAGCGAGCAGGATGAACGTCCCAGCGGATGCTGCCCTCGCTCCTGCCGGAGAGACGTAGCAGATGACCGGGACGTTCGTGTTCAGGATCGACTTGATGATGTCGCGCATCGAGGAGTCGAGTCCTCCCGGGGTGTCGATGGTTATCAGGATCGCAGCCGCCCCGTCGGCCTCTGCGGCCTCGATCGAACCCGTGAGATAGGAGGCCTCGAAAGGATCGACGACTCCCTGAAGACTGAGAGAGACGACCTGCTGGGTAGCTGCGGCGGCCTGATCGAGGGCGAAGAAGATCACCAGGGCGAAACCAGCGGAGAGCACCCTCATGGCCCTCATCTCATCTCCATGATGCCACGTCGAAGTCGGTTGACCCCCCGAAAGCGCCACACTCACAATCTTGAGATGGGAACGTCCGCGTGGTCTTAGCTGCGGACCTTTACGAGCCGAACGTCTCGCTCCTGACCGCTGCCGCGGTCACGCTCGGCCTTTGGTACTTCGCACTGGCCGCCATCGCGATCGTTCGATGGCCACAGATTCCCGAGCCCGACCCTCCAACCAACAAACTCCGGGCTCATTCGCCGGCCCTTGCGAACATGCTGACCAACGGCTGGTTAGCCACGGAAGATTCGCTACCGGCGACCCTGTTGGACCTCGCGGCTCGCGGTTACGTGGCGATCGAAGACCGCGGTGACGGCGAGCCGATCTGCAGGTTGCCGAGCCGCCATCCGCCCGTCGGCGAACTTCGCTCCTACGAGATGCAGGTCTTCGATCATCTTCGCAGCCTGGCTCGAGATGGAGTGGTTCCCGCCGGAGCTCTCACCACCGGGCCCCAAGACCAGTCCGCCAAGTGGTGGAAGAAGTTCCGGAGCGAGGTGGCAGACGAGGCGAAAGCTGCTGGTCTGGCCAGAGACTTCTGGACGGTCAAGCTGTCGGCTCTTTTCGTCGCGCTTGGAATCCCCGTCTATGTGTTGCTCCAAGCCGCGCAGGGGTTCAAGGATTCGGACGACGTTCACATGACTCCATTCGTCTACGCCGTCACCTACGCGCTGTGGGCCGGCGTGGTCGTCCTCGTGTTGATCGCGAAGACGTCGCGGATGAGAGACACGATGCCTGGTCGGGCTGCCGCGGCGCACTGGCTCGGCGTTCGTGACAGCCTCAAGACGGCCCCGTCGTTCCGAGATCTGCCGCCGGGAGCGGTAACCACGTGGGAGAGACATCTGGCCTATGGCGCGGCGCTTGGGGTGGCAGGACGCGCGGTCAAGACGTTGCCGCTGGGGGCCGAGCACGACCGGCGGGCGTGGACCAACTACGGCGGGGGTTGGAAACAGGTCCGCGTGGCGTACCCGCGATTTCGCCCGGGTTGGGGGAACCACCCTGGATTTGCGTTGGCGATCGGCGTAGCTCGAACCGTGCTGGCGCTCTGGTTGGTCACCCTCGCAGCGCGCCTCGGAGCCTTCGACTCCTCAACGCTGTCCGGCAACGCGTGGTGGGTTCGGTTGATCGTCTGGTTCGTTGCGATCCTCTTGGTCGCGTTTGCAGCCTGGTCCTTCGTCGGGGTCATCTGGGCGGTGATGGATCTCGGTGGATCCACGATCGTCGAAGGTGAAGTGCTCAGGACTCGTCCAAAGACTGCCTTTGGTCCAACGTTCGGTTCAAGTAACGACGACAACGAGGTCTACTTCGTCGCCATCTACCCGGGGTCGGGCGACAGGATCGTGGCCTGGCGCGTGAGAGAGAAGCTCTACCCCTCCTTCGTCCAGGGCCATGTGGTGAAGGTCGAGGTCACCCCGCGACTTGGCTACGTGAAGGATCGGATCGACTGATCCGATCATCTCCACAAATTCCCATCCATCTTTTCGACGTCGTCGACACGTAGAACTACGGTGGGCAACCTAGCGAAAGGGAGGACCATGAAGAAACTGCTCTGCGCTCTTGCCGTCATCGCGCTCTTGGGCGCTGCGTGCGGCGGGGATGACACCAATTCCGACGGAGCCGACACGGGCGGTGACGCCGGCGGGGCGGCCGAGTCATCGACCCTGACGGCGGAGAACTTCTCGTTCTCTCCCACATCCCTGAGCATCGCGTCCGGTGGAAGCGTCGACTACACCAACAACGATGACACCGAGCACAACTTCTCGATAGACGACGCCGACATCGACCAGGACGTCGAAGGGGGCGAGTCGGCGACCGTAGACCTCAGCGGTTTGGAGGCGGGGAGCTACGACTTTTACTGCAAGTACCACAAGGACTCGATGACCGGGACGCTAGAAGTCACCGGCTAAGACAGCTAGTGGGCTCGCTTGTGGGCCCTCTTCGCATAGATCTGGATCTCGTCGGATCTGGCTTCGACGGAGGTCAAGCGCGGCTGGCCGTCGGCGAAGGTGCCGGCGGCCGCATAAGCGGGCCCTAGCGGGTTTGCTGGAACCGGCGTTTCGCAGTTCGTCACGGTTTCGCCACCGAAGCAGTCGTCCGAGTCGGCACCACCGTCGAGGGAATCCGCGCCGCCCAGGTCTCCGTCGAGGATGTCGGTGCCGGCGAGACCACTCAATTGGTCGTCGCCCTCGGCGCCGATCAAGATATTGCCGTTGGCGTCGCCGCTCATCGTGTCGTTAGACGGTGATCCGTAGACGCCCTCGGTCGACGCCAGAGCGTCGCTCCCGGCTCCACCCGCGGAGCCTGCCGCCAGATTCACGGTGATTCCCTCCGACGAGGAGCCGTAGTAGACGACGTCGATCCCTCCTCCTCCGTCGAGGCGGTCGTCTCCGAGGTTCCCCGTCAGATAGTTGTTGTTGATGTCGCCGGTTAGCTGGTCCTTCGCGGCCGAGCCGGCCAGTCCTTCGAGTCCCACGAGCGTGTCGTTGCCCTGACCTGTGGCGGTTCCGCTGCTCAAGCTCGCGACAACTCCCTCGGGTGAGCCCGAGAAGGAGGCGACATCTCCGAAACCCGGGCCCCCGTCGATGGTGTCGTCCCCTAGCCCTCCGTCGAGTATGTCGAGATCGCCGTCGAGGCCCCGGAGGATGTCGTTGCCAAGTCCTCCCCCGATGATGTCGTTGCCGTTCGTTCCGTCGATCGTGTCGTCATAGTCGGACCCGATAGCGGCTTCGATGCTCGTGAACGCGTCGTGTTCCTCGAACTCAGTGGCGGTCTTGGCCGCGAGGTCGATCTGGACGGGACGAGCGGAGAAGAAATAGCTGATCGTGTCTAAACCGTCTCCGCCGTCGATGGTGTCCTCACCGCGTTCCGCGTAGATAGCGTCGTCACCGCCGAGCGCGTTGACTTGATCCGCGCCGTCTTCGGCGATGATGTGTTCACCCCTCTCACTGCCGACCAGGACGTCGTCGTGAGACGAGCCGCGCAGGATGTTGAAGTTCGCGATGGTGTCACTGCCTTCGCCCGTCACGGTGCCGGCTCCAAGGTCGGCCCGCACCGGTGTTTCCGACAGCCAGTAGCTGACGCTGTTGAGTTCGCCCTCGCCTCCGTCGAGCTCGTCGTCTCCCGGCCCCCCCGCGAGGAAGTCGATCCCTCCGTTGCCGAGAACCCGATCGTTTCCGCCCTCGGCGAACAGGTAGTTCTCGCCTTCGTCGCCGATGATGACGTCGTCGAAGTTCGATCCGTAGATCACCTCGACGCTTTTGATCGGCTCGATCGTGCCGCTTATCTCGAGCGTGTCCTTATTGAGGTCTGCCTGTATGGGCGCGGTGGAGTCGTAAGAGTCGACGTCGTCGAAGCCACTGCCCCCGGAATAGCGGTCTTTACCTTTGCCGCCGATCATGTCGTCGTCGCCACTTCCGCCGAGAAGGACGTCGTTGCCCGCGGAGCCCCAGAGAACGTCGACGCCGGACCCGGCGCAGATCGTGTCGTTGCCCCCCTTGCCGAAGATCTCGTCGTCCCCTCCACCTGCGACGACGACGTCGTCTCCCGGCGTTCCGTGGAAGCGCTCGGTCAGGTCCGAGCCCACCATGGTCGCCTTCTTCCCCGCGCAAGTGGGGGCCGCGTGGGCGATCGGGAAGGCTGGGAGGGCAAGGGCGAACGCCATGCCCAGAGCTACTGAGAAGCGCCGAAGAGCGGTCACATCCGAATCGTAGAGGCGCTCGCCGGCGGGGGATAGGGCTTCGCCGGTGTGGTCGATTCGGACATTTTGGGCATCTGCACAAAGGGAACGAGCGAGGTCCGGGCAACTCCCTCGGAATGACAACCTTTCTGAAGCGCCTCATCGCTGTATGCGTCACGCTCTTCCTTCTCCTTGGCGGGATCGCCCTTGCTGCCACTCCCGCGAAGTCGTCCCAGCTGGTGGCCGCACTTCGGGCGAAAGCGTCTCGAGCCGCGGCTTCGACCCTCGTCTTCGCCGAGTCGGCCGAAGAGGAGGAGGGCGAAGAAGGCGAAACCGAGCCGAACTCACCTGGTCCCGATTGGCTCGTCAACCAGAGGGCGGGTAAGTCCGGGTCGATCTCAGTCCACGCGTACTCGCGTGCGTTGCGCCAGGCGAAAGCCGCCGAGCGCCGCACCATCGCCGAGGCGCCGGACCTGGCGGCAGCCGAATGGCAACTAATGGGGCCGACGAATATCGGGGGCCGCGTGAACGACGTCGCGGTCGACCCCACCCTGCCGGACACCGTCTACGCCGCCACCGCGGGTGGGGGCGTGTGGAAATCGACCGACGCGGGCGCGCACTACGCATTCTCGTGGCCCGATGACATCACGCAGACGATGGGAGCCATAGCAACCGGCAGCGACGGTGTCATCTACGCGGGCACCGGCGAGTCGAACCCCGGCGGGGGTTCGATCACGTATGGCGGGACCGGCATGTACCGCTCCGTCGATCACGGGGAGAGTTGGGAGTTCGTCGGGCTTCGCAACTCTGGATCGTTCGGCCGCATCGCCGTCGATCCCACCAACCCTCAGCGGGTCTTCGCAGCGGCCGCCGGGAACCTCTACAAGCCGGGCGGCGAACGCGGTCTGTACCTTTCCGAGGACGGTGGAGATCACTGGAGACGCGTGCTCGACGGCCTGAACCAAACCTCCGGCGCGATCGACGTCTCGATCGATCCTCAGAACCCGAACAACGTGCTCGCCGCGTTCTGGGATCACCAGCGGCTCCCGTCGCATCGCATCTACACAGGTGTGGGATCGCTCGTGTATCGCTCTACCGACGGTGGTGAGACTTGGAGCGAGATCCCCATCCCGCACGGCATCGCGGCCGCCGATGTTGGCCGTATCGGCGTCGCCTTTGCCCCGTCGAGCCCGAGCCGGGCCTACGCGATCGTCGCGAACAAGCCTGATGGGACGGGTGTCGGATTCTTCAGCAGCGATGACGGCGGCGCAACGTTCACCAAGACCGCCGCTTCCGCCGGAAGCTTGAGCCAGTCCAGCTACGGCTGGTGGTTCGGTCGTATCTATGTCGATCCCGATGACGCACAGAGGGTTTGGATCACCGGACTCGGCCTCGCTCGTTCCACCAACGGGGGGGCCGCGGTTTCAACCGTGAGCGGTCCACATTCCGATCAGCACGGGATGGCTTGGGATCCGAACGTGCCGAACCGCGTCTACCTGGCCAACGACGGCGGCATGTACCGCAGCGACAACGATGGGAACAACTGGACTGCGGCGACCTCGCAAGGTTGGACTCAGAGTTATTCGGTCGACGTCGGCGAGCTCACGCCCTCCCACATCGTCACGGGGCTTCAGGACAACGGTTGTATCAAGAGCTGGAATGTCAACGAAGTTGGACCCGACAAGTGGACCTCCTACGGCGGGTGTGGCGATGGTCTCGAGACGCTCATCAATCCGACCCACGAACAGACGATGTACGCCTGCTCGCAGTATGGGGCCTGCAGTGTTGCACCCGCGGGCGCGCCGGCCGGCGTCCCGATCGTTTTGGCCAATCCTCCAGGAGCCCCGGCTGATCGCAAGGGTTGGTGGACGCCGATGATCTTCGACCCGATCAACTCGAACACGATGTACTTCGGGACGAACAAGGTCCACCGTTCCCTAAACGGGGGGCTGACCTACACGCCGATCAGCGGCGATCTCACGAGGAACGAAACTCAGCTCGATCCGAACCTCGGTTACAGGATCCGACACGTGGTGACCGCCATCGCGGCATCGAAGTCGGACCCCAACGTGTTCTGGTCGGGGAGCGACGACGGCCTTCTGTGGAAGTCGACGGATCTCGCCTTGCCTTCGCCTACCTGGACGGAGATCCAAAGCGGCGTCCTTCCGGCGGATGGTTGGGTGACGAGAGTCACCATCGATCCCGCTAATGCAAATGTCGTTTACGTGACGTACTCGGGATACCGCGCCGGCGACGACGCGGGCCACGTCTTCAAGACCACCGATGGGGGAGCGACCTGGACCGACGTGACGGGCGACCTGCCCGAGGCTCCCGTCAACGATCTGCTGATCGTAGGGAACCAGCGGATCGTCTCGAACGACGTCGGCGTGTTTGTGACCACCGACGACGAGCACTACTACAAGCTCGGGCTCAACCTGCCCGCCGTCCCGGTGATCGAGATGCGCTACCACGCGGGCACGAACACCATCACTGCGGCGACATTCGGACACGGCATCCAGCGCATCACTCTTCCGTAGCTGGGGCCCCCTCGGGTCTAGGTGGCCTCAGGCCCCTAGACCCGACCGGGTCCGGCGCTCATCATTGATGCCTATGTGGCCTTGGATCGCGGGGGCTGTGGCGCTGCTGGTGCTGGCGGTTGCCATCCGTCGCTACTCGACGCTGGACGCTTCACCGCCGCTTAACCGCGATCGGGAGTCGCCGACCGTTGCACCGGTCACTTCAACGAGCCTGTCGCAGCCAACCACTCAGCCACCCACATTCACCCAGCAGTCCCCGTTCAACCGGCCCGCTCGACGCCCGGCGGTGAGGCAAGGCGGACGCAGGTGGGGTGTCCTTCCGGCGGTTGCCCTCGTCATCGGTGTGGCGGTATTGCGGGCGGTCGGCAGCGCCGACACCGAGAGCCGTTTCACATCGGATCCCGTCATCATCGACATCCCCAGTTTCAACGACCAACCCATCCAGGACGCGCTGGATGACGCCGGCATCCAGTTCGATCTCCAGATAACGCTCGCCAATGCGATCGTTGCAGCCGAGGGTTACTGGTTCGACCAGGGGACCTACAAGGGCCTCGATGAAAGCGCGCTCAAACGGAACGATTTCAAGCCAGAGGCCGGCGTAACGATCACTCGCATCGTTGCGACCAAGAAGTTCTATTGCATCGAAGGCCAAACGGCGGACGGCACGATCGGCTCGGTTGACAAAAAACATGTAGTCGTCCGCCCGAGGCGATGCTGACCTAGCAGCGGGCCCCAGTCCATGTGATGGGTACGAACCGCTCGGCCGAACTAGCCGACGCCTGATCTTCATCTGACCGTTTTCGGTCATCCCCAGGGTCCAGGGTTCAACCGGCTCCCGGCGAATATGGATGGGATGTTCTCAAGGGCGGGACGTTGGGCGCGCTCGGCCGTCATCACGGCCGCATTGAGCTGCCTTTTCATAGGGTCGTTGGGCCAGGCCGAAGCTTCCCCGAGGCGCGCCGCAGGCGTAGGTCATGGGCTCGAGCTGGTGGCAACCGTTCCTTACCAGGATGGCACCCACCTCGCCCACACCACGATCAAGGGCCGGGAGTACTTCTTCGCCGCCAACCAGGGCGCCGGGGCCCAGCTCCGTGTGATCGACGTGACTAACCCTCCAAAGCCGAAGCTGGTCGCGCAGATCAACTGCGGGTACTTCCAAGGCAATCTCCAGGTGAGCTCCGACCGCAAGACGTTGATCCTTGGCGTGGACGGCCCGACCACGGATGGCAGCTGTATCCCGGGTCAGGACGAGGGCTTCGCGACCATCGACATCTCGAACCCGCTGCGACCCACTCCTATCGGGTTCGCTTCGATCCCGGGCGGATCGCACAGCACCGCGGCCCATCCGACGGAACCGTTCGTCTACAACGCTCCGGAGGGCTCCGCGGTGCCGGACCGGCCGCCGATAGGCGATCTCGAGGTGTGGTCGATAGCGAATCCGGCGAAGCCGAAGCTCGTCAACACGGTGAAGATGCCCGGCGTCCACAGCCCACACGACATCTCGTTCAACAAAGACGGATCGATGGCGGCGATAGCAAGCATCTCGGGCTTTCAACTCCTGGATACCTCTGATCCGAAGAACCCGGTGATCGAGTGGAACGGTCAATGTCCGGGATGCCAGCACGCGCACGAGGCGCGCTTCACCGCGGACTCGAAGACTCTGGTCGTCAACGATGAGTCGATGACGGGGGCCGCGTATCCGTGCCCCGGAGGCGCGCTGTACTTCTACGACATCGCCGGTTCGCCGGGATCGCGTGTTCCTGAGCTCGTTGGTACCTATTCGCCTGGAGACATTGGCGTTACGGCGGCCAGCACACCAGGTTTCTGCACCGCGCACGTATTCGATATCTCACCCGACGGGACGAAGATCGCATTGTCGTGGCACGCCGACGGCATCCGCTACTTGGACATCAAGCAGCACACCGGATACACCTTCGGAACAACCTGGTCGTCCGGGCCCGAGGCGGTCAAGGAGCTCGGCTCCTACACGAACCCCTCGGGCGACTACTTCGTCGCCAAGTTCCACAAGGGGCCCTACATCTACGCGGTGGACATGACCGAGGGCTTCGAGGTCTTCAAGATCACGGAGTGATGTGCTTAGGTGGACCGCCGCGCGGCAGAACGATCGGGACGCGAAGGGAGGCGCCACCTGAGCAGCGCCTCCCTTGATGCCTGAAGCTGATTACTAGAGAGCGTCGGCGCCTTTCTCGAGCGTGCGCACGCGCATCACCCGGTCGACGTCGCTGGCCCAGATCTTGCCGTCGCCGATGCTTCCGGTATTGGAGGTTGCGGCGATGACATCCATCACTTTGTCTACGTCGGCGGTGTCGACGAGCACCTCGATCTTCACCTTTGGAACGAAACTCACGTTGTATTCGCCCCCTCGGAAGACCTCGGTCTTGCCTCCCTGCCGGCCGAAGCCCTGCACTTCACTCACCGTCATCCCGAGGATGCCCTCGTTGCGCAGGGACTCTTTGACCTCCTCGAGCTTGAAGGGCTTGATGACTGCGGTTATCAGATGAACCACGGTTCCTCCTTGACGAGTTGGATCAGCCGCGTTTTCCCCAGGTTCATGTTTCCACTCCTACATTGGAGGGTGAAGGAGAGGGCGGCCGAGCCGTCACAGGTCCACTCACGCCGGTGAGCGTCGTGTAGGTCATGCCCTGGCCGAATTCCATGTGGTAGGCGGGCGAGCCGTGCTCGTGGATGTCGAGACCTTCGAGCTCACCCTCTCGCGAGAGTCTCAGCAGTTTGAAAGCTCTGATGCTGTACATGAGAGCTATCGACACGGCCGAGACCGCGAGTACTGCAGTAAGGCTCCCCACGAACTGAGCTTTGAGCTGATCGAAACCGCCGCCGTAGAAGAGGCCTTTGACCAGCGTCGTTTTGTCGACACCGTCGGGGGTTGGAATGCCGTAGCTGCCGGTCGCGAACAACCCCACCGCGAGCGTTCCCCAGATTCCGGTGAGGCCGTGTACGGGCCATGCACCGATGGGGTCGTCGACCCGCCACTTCTCCAACAGGTCCACACCGAACGGAACCACGATGCCTGCGATCCCTCCGATGATCACCGCACCGAACGGGGAAACCCAATAGCAAGGTGCAGTCACCGCAACCAAACCGCCGAGGAATGTGTTGCAACACATTCCCAGGTCCCACTTCTTCGATCTTGGATAGACGTAAAGCACCCCAACAAGTCCACCCGCGCAGGCCGCCAAAGTGGTGTTCGTCGCTACACGTCCGATGCCGGCGAAGTCCAAAGCAGACAACGTCGAGCCGGGGTTGAAGCCGTACCAGCCGAACCACAGGATCACTGCTCCGATGGCAGCGATCGTCAGATCGTGTGGAGGCAAAGGCCCACCACCGTCTTGCTTGAATTTGCGACCGATGCGTGGGCCGAGTGCGATCGCGCCCCAGAGCGCTACGAATCCACCAACCGTGTGCACCACGGTCGAGCCGGCGAAGTCACGGAACAGCGCGCCGTTGGTGAAGTTGCTCAGGAACGGCAGAGACATGTTGCCGAGCCAGCCGCCCGGCCCCCACACCCAGTGACCGATGATCGGATAGATGAGTCCCGACACGGCAGCGCTGTAGAGGATGTCGCCCTTGAACGACGTGCGTCCGACCATCGCCCCAGAGGTGATCGTCGAGGCGGTGTCGGCGAATGCGAACTGGAAGAGGAAGAAGGCGAGGAAGGCAACGCCAGACGTTCCATAGGTGAGCGGGATGTTCTGCAAGAAGAAGTACTGGTGCCCGATGAATCCGTTCCCTTCACCGAACTGGAACGCGAATCCGACTGCCCAGTAGAGGATCCCGCAGAGGCAGGTGTCGAAGATGCACTCCAGCAGGACGTTCACCGTCTCCCGCGAGCGAGCGAATCCTGCCTCCAAAGCCATGAACCCGGCCTGCATGAAGAAGACCAGGAAGGCCGTGACGAGCACCCAGACCGTATTGATCGGGTTGATGAGGTCGTTGGCCTCATGGGTGACGGCTTCCTGCGCGTGCGCAGCTGTGCCGCCGAAAAAGGCCTGGAATCCCCAAAGAACCCCGAGAAGAAGTCCGATGCCCAGCATCTTTCCTGTCGCCATTAGCAGGATCAGACGCCGCGTGTCCTTGTCACGAAACCGCTTGAAACGTGTGCCCATGTTGCGATTCCCTCCGATCTCTCCGTCGTGCTGGCGTAGAGGAAACGTATGGATGCCAGATTTCAGAGTCGTGTCGGAGTCGTGTCGCGCCGGTAAACAGCGGATTCCAATCTGATTTCGCCGGTGTAACAAAGGCCGCGCGCTTAGCAACACTTCGGAGTGATTGCTTGTAGCCTACAAGTACCTGTAGGATGGGCTCATGTCCATGCGATTGGAGACAGGCCCCTTGGAGGCTCTCGAAGCCTCCCTCCGGCGGTTGTTCCGCTGGGGCAACCTCCCGCGTCTCAGGGAAAGGCTGGCCGCGCGATCCGGCGTCTTGCTCGACAAAGCTTCCTATTCGCTCATCGCTCCGCTGGAACACGGCAACCTTCGAGTTTCTGAAGTTGCGCAGCGATCGGGAGTAGATACCTCGACCGCGAGCAGGCAGATCGTCCAGCTCGAACGCGATGGCGTAGTCCGCCGGAAGCCCGATGCCGAGGACGGACGCGCTTCGATCCTCGAACTGACGGGCCTCGGGAAGCGTCATCTGAAGAAGATCAGCGCAGCTCGCCAAGCGATGCTGGCCGAGATCCTCAGCGATTTCTCACACGACGATATGACTCAGCTCGCAGGACTTCTCGAGCGCCTGAATCGAAGCATCGCCTCGTACCTGGACAACGAGCGATGAGCACGACCGAAGAGACAAAGCCCGCCGCAGGTCAGCTTCTGAGCCACCGGCAGATCCAGATCGTGTTTGGAGCGTTGAGCCTCGGCATGCTTCTAGCCGCTCTCGACCAAACGATCGTATCGACGGCCCTCCCGACGATCGTCGGAGAGCTCGGCGGTCTCAATCACCTTTCCTGGGTCGTTACCGCGTATCTCCTGACGTCGACCGCTGCAACACCTCTGTTTGGAAAGATCAGCGATCTGTACGGAAGAAAGCGTCTCTTCCAGTTCGCCATCGTCGCTTTCCTCGGTGCGTCGGCCCTCGCGGGCCTGTCGCAGAACATGGGACAGCTCATCGCTTTCCGGGCCCTTCAGGGGATCGGCGGAGGCGGCTTGATCGCGATGGCACAGGTGATCATCGGAGATGTTGTTTCTCCGCGCGAGCGCGGCCGCTACATGGGTTACATCGGGGCAGTCTTCGCCGTGGCGAGCGTCGCCGGTCCATTGGCAGGCGGGTTCTTCGTCGACCACCTGACTTGGCGGTGGGTTTTCTACATCAACATCCCGTTTGGTCTCATCGCTCTGTTCGTCACCAACGCGGTGCTGAATCTCCCGTTCCGTCGGGTCCAGCGTCCGATCGACTACCTCGGAGCTTCTCTGCTCGTAGCGGGACTCACTTGCGCGGTCCTTGTGACTACATGGGGTGGAACCGAATACGAGTGGGGTTCTCCGGTGATCTTCGGGCTCGCGCTTGCGGGAGCCGCTTTGATCGTCGGATTCATCATGCAAGAGCGACGCGCAGAAGAGCCGATCATGCCGCTGCGGCTATTCCGCAACTCGACCTTCAGGGTCGCCAGCGGGGCAGGCTTCATCGTAGGGCTGACGATGTTCGGAGCGATCGTGTTCTTGCCGGTCTTCCTGCAGATCGTGACTGGGGTTAGCGCAACCAATTCCGGTCTCCTCCTCTTGCCTCTGATCCTTGGATTGTTGATCTCCTCCATCGGATCGGGCCGCGTGATCACTGCGGTTGGTCGTTACAAGATCTTCCCGATAGTCGGCACGGCCATCATGGGCATTGGGATGTACCTGTTGTCGATGATGGACTCGCACACGTCACGCGCGGTCGCGTCCTCTTACATGTTCGTCTTGGGCCTGGGGATCGGTCTCGTGCTGCAGGTCCTGGTGCTCGCGGTCC
The DNA here is from genome assembly GCA_034663635.1 of Actinomycetota bacterium. Lineage (GTDB taxonomy): Bacteria > Actinomycetota > CADDZG01 > CADDZG01 > WHSQ01 > JAXDJH01. The sequence goes on from JAXDJH010000022.1 coordinate 196,991, forward strand.
AGAACTCGGTGGAACATAGAGACCTAGGCATCGCAACGTCGTCCGCGACGTTGTTCCGCTCTCTCGGAGGCGCATTCGGGGCTTCTATCTTCGGCGCGATCCTGTCCAATCGTCTCGCGTTCAACCTTCCGAGGCTCGTGCCGGGATTTTCGTCCGGTGGATTCGACGTCGACACCCTGAAGGGGAGTCCCGCTCAGATCAGAGCCTTGCCTCCCGCGGTCCGCGATGGGGTGGTCGAAGCGTTCGCTCGCTCGATCCATGTCGTGTTTCTCTGGACGGTCCCTCTGATCGTTGTTGCGTGGGTGATCACGCTGTTCCTCCGCGAGATAGCGCTTCGTGATTCCGCACATGTCGGCGGTCATGCGGTCGGCGAAGATCTCGGCCTTGCGCTCGAGCCGGCGATCGACCCAGACCATGTGCCGGACTTACTCGACCGCGGGGAACATCAGCTAGGTTGACGAAGTGCCGCCGGAGGATGTGACCGATAACCCGAAGCAGGCGGGCGTCCCGCGACGCACTGGACCAACGCGTACCTACGAACGTGAAGAGCTCACCGTCGTGTGGGACGCCACTAGATGCACGCACGTGGCTGAATGCCTGGCTGCACTACCCGATGTGTTCGATGTGAAGCGGCGTCCCTGGGTCGACATCGAAGGTGCGGCGGCGGACCAGATCGCTGCGGCGATCCTTCGGTGCCCAACCGGCGCGTTGAAGTTCGAGGCACGCGAAGGGTTTCCTCCCGAGGAACCTGATGACGTCACCACGGTTCGGGCAGGAAACCTCGGCCCCCTCTACGTCCGAGGCCGGGTCCGTCTCGTCGATGGGCAGGGCCGCCTGATAGCTGAGGAGACCCGAGTCGCCCTGTGTCGATGCGGCTCGAGCAAGAACAAGCCCTACTGCGATAACAGCCATCGCCTCCTCCGGAAGGATCCGACCCCAGCCGGGGATTGACATATTCCTATATAGGCATATGATGCTCCCATGGCCCGTGCAGCAACGACAACGGATGCGTTCAACGCAATAGCGGAGCCCCGCCGGCGACAGATCTTGGACGTCCTGGCCGGAGGGGAAAGCGGCGTGAACGACCTCGTCGATCGACTGGGCGTGTCCCAACCGCAGGTCTCAAAGCACCTTCGGGTCTTAAGAGAGGTGGGACTTGTGGAAGCACGAGAGGAAGGCAGGCAGCGGATCTACAGGCTCAACGGCCGTCCGCTCAAGCGGATCCACGATTGGGTCAAGGACTACGAACGGTCATGGAACGAAAGGTTCGACGCCCTAGACGAAGTCTTGGAAGAGCTCAAGAAGGAGGAAGGTGATGACGGCAGTGACGAGTAGCGGAACGGCAGTAGTGGCACTACCGACGGATGAACAGATCCTGATCACTCGGGATTTCGCGGCCCCGGCGCACTTGGTCTACAAGGCGGTGACGACACCGGAACTCATCAAGCGTTGGTGGTCGGCCAAGCGCGGTGCGGTAACGGTCGCCGAGGTCGACCTTCAAGTGGGCGGCAAGTGGCGCAACGTCATGGAAACGGAGGACGGGTTCGAAGTGGCCTTCCACGGCGAGTACCGGGAGATCGTCCCTAACCGACGACTCGTTTCCACCGAGGTCTACGAGATGCCCGGTGTGGATCCCAAAGAGGCCGACGCGAACGCAACCATCAACACGGTCACGTTGGAAGAATCCGACGGCCGCACGACCATGACGGTCCTGATCCAGTGCCCGAGCGCTGATATCCGCCGCATGATCATTGAGTCGGGCATGGAGGCCGGCATGCAAGACGCCTACGACCTCCTGGAAGAAGTAGCGATCTCTCTCGGCTAGCACTGAATAGGGAGCGGCTCCACATGAAGGAGCCGCTCCCTATTTCGATGCCACGAAAGATCAGCCTGTGGCTTTTGGCTGCTCTGCATCCCTCAGCAGGAAGTCGCTCGGATCGAGGTACATCGGATTGTCGATGGTTTCGCTGCCTTCAACGATCTGGGGATGCGTCAATCGCGCCGTAGATACGATCTTGGGATCGACTGAACGCTCGTCGTACAAGCAGAGCACCGTTGCCGGCATCGATCCGAAAGCGAGATTGAAGAGCGATTCGTACTGGTTCCAAAGACCGGCTGAAGTCCAACGGGGTTCCCCGATCATTCGGACCCACGGTGCTCCCTTGCCGAGCGCATCATCCAGGAAGGCCCGATACGCGTTTATCGCTGTGATTGGGGACTTGTATCCATCGTCCGCGTCGACGAACGTCACGCTCGCCGCGTCTTGGCCTAACTGATCCGTCAGGATCCCGATGTTCTTTGCTGCGGTTATCGCCAGCAGAGCTTCGGAGCGCTCGAGTCCCTCGCGCAGAAAAGGAGTGGAAGTGTCGACGAATAGTTCGTCGTCTTCATAGACCAAAACCCGGTGATCCAGCATCTTCGGCGGAGCCAACTCGCCTACGAGATAGTCGATCGTCACTCCGAGTGCTTTGCTGAGTGCCTTGAGGGTGTCGGGTCGAGTGTTGCGCCGACGCCCCGATTCGATCTGCTCGATCGCCGACCAGCTGAGACCGCACCGATGGGCGAGCGTCTCCCGCGTCCAGCCCAATCGATCCCTGGCGGCCCGGACCCGCGCTGCTATGTAGGAGATCTCGTTTCCGCGCTCGGCTCCACTGCTCGACGACACAGACCCCCCTCTCCGCCTGAGCCCCAGCATCACGGCTGTAGGCAGTATAGGGCCCATTTGACGAATGGCATTGTCAAGTGGCATTGTCAACTGACGTTATTGACCGGCGGAGACCACTGGAGCGTGACGAATACGTGGAGGGCCATCGAAAGGAAGCCACTGAGCTCTGGGACGCAATGCGCCGGTCGCGTGCCGGCTTCGCACTCATCGACCCGATCACTCACCGCTTCTTGGATGCGAACGATCAGTTCGCGGCGTTGTTCGAACTAGACGTTGCGGAACTCAAGCGCAGGACCGTGATGACTCTCTACCCACAAGAGATCGCAAGCTCTATCGAGCAGATAAACGGCTCGTTTGCACGAGGGATCCAACACTTGGTCCGCGGACGGATGCCGTTTCGAAAGCCCAGCGGGGTCGCCATCGAACTCGCCGGCTGGTCGAGAAGGTTCGACGGCATGTCAGACGGCCCACTCATAGTTACGTGCGCCGTGGAGGTTGGTGTCGTCGCGTTGCCCGACGATCGCTACTGGGTCGCTCAAGCTCCGCACCTCTTCGGGATTGCTAATGACGACGGAGGAGTTGAGGGTTCTGACCCCGACGATGCAGATGCTCACTTCGAGCGTCTCCTCGAATCCCTTACTCCTCAGGAGATGCGGGTCCTCGACCTCCTCGTTGGCGGGTTTTCCGATAGAGAGATAGCAAGCAAACTCAACCTTGCTGACAACACGGTCCGTCATCACGTCTCTCATCTTCTAAGGAAGCTTCGTAAGCGTAGGACTCAAGTCATCATTCAGATGCTGAAGCGAAAGCCGAAGTAAATCCGAATATTCGACACAAACGTGCTGGTAGTAGCGGAGTAGCCTGACGAGGTCTCGGTTGTGCAGCGCGCGCGAACCTTATGGAGGAATGCGTCCTCGTTTCTTAGATAGGGACGCGTCATGGTCGAACCGGTCTCGGGCCGGCCCTCCTCAAAGGGTGAGCCCACTGCTGCAGGGTTGCAGTGGCTCGACGCCCCCGAATCAGACGACTTGGCTTTCGAATCACACAGCGATAAGACGATCTTGTTGGTCGAGGATGACGATGCGGTCCGGGTGCTCGTGTCTCGGATGTTGACTCGTCAACGCTTCAACGTGATCGCTTTCTCAAGCGGTTCTGAGGCGATCGAGTACATCAAGTCGGACGACGTTGAAGTAGACCTCCTGCTTACCGACGTCGTTATGCCGAAGATGTCGGGCAAGGCTCTGAGCGACACGCTGCACTTGGCTCGACCCGGTATCAAGACGATCTATATGTCGGGCTACAGCGACGAGATCATCGCCAAGAGAGGTGTGCTGGAGGTGGGCGCTCACCTGATCGCCAAGCCATTTACGACGGCAGAGATCGTGAGGCGGATTCATTCCGTCCTCGGCATGGGTGTCCACAAATGGTGACTGAGAAGTCCTGAGATTGCGGGGGGCCGAACACCTACCGCCTCCCACGGCGTCCCGTGATGTTAGAGGTGGATGCACGCTGATTAGGGTTACGTCATGAGTCAAGACTCAGCTCTGATCGTTGCTCATGAACTGACAAAGACGTTCGAAGCGCTGGTCGCGGTCGATTCCATCGATTTCGAAGTGCGGCGGGGCGAAGTCTTTGGATTCCTCGGCCCCAACGGCGCAGGTAAGACGTCAACGATGCGGATGATCGGCTGCACGTCTCCGCGCACCGGCGGCTCCCTTTCCGTGATGGGGATGGACCCGGCTGCACAAGCGGCCCAGATCAAGGCCCGGCTCGGCGTCGTTCCCCAGATCGACAACCTCGATATCGAACTGACGGTGCGAGAGAACCTCGAGATGTACGCGCGCTACTTCGATGTTCCTAAGAGCACCGCGGCGGAGCGGATCGATGACCTCCTCGATTTCGTTCAACTCTCGGAGAGGGCCAGAGACAAGGTCGAGCCTCTGTCCGGCGGGATGAAGCGCCGGCTGACGATCGCACGATCGCTGGTTAACGAACCGAGTTTGTTTCTGCTCGACGAGCCCACCACGGGGCTAGATCCGAAGGCACGCCACCTCGTATGGGACCG
>JAXDJH010000017.1:0-162818 GCA_034663635.1 Actinomycetota bacterium
GTCGCGATCGGAACCGTTAAGTCCCGAATATCCAGGGGCCGGAGAAGGCTTGCTGAGTTGTTGGAACCGGGGGGCGAGGCTGTGACGTCCAAGGAAATGAGATGAAGCCACAGATGAACCATGAACGGACCTCCGAACTCCTGCCCGCCCTGCTGAGGGGCGAACTGGACGCCGAGTCCCAGGCCGACCTGGAAACGCACCTAGCCGGGTGCGCGGACTGCGCGGCCGAACGCTCGTCCCTGCAGGCGTTGTTCGCGTTAACCGAGCCGGAGCCTCTCAGTGAGATGGAGAGAACCCGTCTCCACCGCGCCGTCATGGCCGCTGCGGCAAGTGAGCCGGAGGGCGCACCGGCCACCGTGCCTGCAGCCGATGCGAAGGAGAGTCGCTGGGGCCCGGGCCTTTACAGGATCCTGGGGGCCGCCGCTTTGCTCGTGATCATCGGCGTCTTCGTGTTCTCGAATCGCGGTGCGAACGACGCGGGCCTGCCTACTTCGGCCGGCGACACCACTAACCAACAGGACTCGCCGACCGAGGACAACGGGGCCGCGGTTGAAAGTCTCCAGGCCACAGACGGCCCCCAGGCGGTCTGGGCCGGGAACGTCGGACAGATCAGCGACGGCGAGCTCAAGAAGCTCGCGGAGAAGGGATTCACAACGCCTTCCCACGCGACTTCCAAAGCGGCCCGCAGCTCGGCCCAGATCGCTGCCCCGACGCCCGCTAATGATTCGAGCGCCGGAGGCGTAGCTGAAGGGTCGGCTCCGGCCGGAGGTTCGACGGGCGGCGGTGCCGCCGGGGACACCACGTTCTCAGGGGCCCAGCAAGCGATATTCGATCTCGAGAGCCAGGCTCCGGCCAACGTGGGCCCTCAGATCGAGGAGTGCATCAATAAGGTGATCGAAGGGATGCCGGATCAGGCCACCATCCCGGTCTACGCGGCCACGGGCTCCTACAAAGGCGACAAGGTGCTGGTTCTCGGCTTCCTCTTCCAGGCCGAGCTCGAGATCGGTTACGACCGCTACATGGTTTGGGCGTTTCCGAAGGGAAGTTGCGACATACCGGTCCAGTACCTGTTCGGCGATCTCTAGGGACGCGCGGAATCTCCGAGTCCCCCCTGCCGTTGATAGTTTCATGAGGATGGCGCAGGACAGACGACGCGTGACGATCATCGGATCGGGGCCGGCCGGGCTGACTGCTGCCGTCTATGCGGGGCGCGCCGCGCTCGAACCCCTCGTGATCGAAGGGATCGAGGCCGGCGGCCAGCTGATGCTGACGACCGAGGTCGAGAACTATCCCGGGTTCGTCGACGGGATCATGGGGCCCGAGTTGATGGAAAGCATGCGGGGGCAGGCCGCTCGATTCGGGACGACGTATCTGAGCGACAACGTCACGAAGATCGATCTCTCCAAATCGCCCTTCCAGATCACCCTTCCCGACGCCACCATCGAAACGGACTCGCTGATCATCGCCACGGGAGCGTCCGCAAAGATGATCAACGTTCCCGGGGAAAAGGAACTCCTCGGTCACGGCGTCTCGACCTGCGCCACTTGCGATGGATTCTTCTTCAGAGGGCAGGAGCTTGTCGTCGTGGGTGGAGGAGATTCAGCGATGGAAGAAGCGATCTTCCTTACGAAGTTCGCGACCAAGGTCTATGTCGTTCACCGCCGCGATGAACTGCGCGCATCCAAGATCATGCAGGAACGCGCTTTCGCGCATCCCCAGATCGAATTCATCTGGGACACGGTGATCAGCGAGATCTTCGGGGAAGGGAAGGTCGCGGGAGTTCGACTGAAGAACCTCAAGACGGGCGCGGACTCCGAGCTCGAGGTTGGTGGAGTCTTCGTCGCCATCGGTCACACACCGAACACGGGACTCTTCGAAGGCCAGCTCGAACTGTCTGCCGGATACATCGTCACTTACGAAGACCAGACGAAGACTTCTGTCGAGGGTGTATTCGCTGCAGGAGATGTCGTGGACTTCCGCTACCGCCAGGCGATCACTGCAGCGGGTATGGGCTGCATGGCCGCGATCGACTCCGAGCGCTTCCTCGAAGGCCTCCCGGCCCCCCACCCCGAGTAAAGGGCGATCGGTTCGCCCGGTCGTAATCTGAGTCTCATGAGAAGTCGGACGGCGATCGTGCTCGCTTCGCTATTAGCGGGCGCAGCGCTCAGCGTTCCCGCGGCGGGGGCCGGCGACGGTTATCTGCGTCCCGTGATCGATGACGGATATGCGTTCCCCATCGCCCGTTCGAACTGGTACTCGGTGATCAATTTCGGCGACGACTGGCACGCGCCACGGATGCGTCTGATAGATGGGAAGTGGGTTCAGGTTGGCGTCCACGAAGGCAACGACATCTTCGCCGAGCCCGGAACGCCAATCATGGCCGTTCTCGGTGGCAAGGTCGAGAACCTCGGATGGACCTTCTACTCGGGCTGGCGCGTTGGCGTGCGTGGTGACGACGGTCGCTACTGGTTCTACGCACACATGCGTCGATATGCGCCGGGTCTTTCTATCGGCGATCGCGTCGAAGCGGGTACACGACTCGGCGAAGTCGGCAACACCGGATACGGGCTCGACCCCGGCCACTCCAACGAGTTCACCTACCACCTTCATATCGGCATCGAAGAGCCCGACGGTACGTGGGTGAACCCCTATCCCTTGATGCGACGCCTCTACAAAGAAGCGGTGCGTTCCGGTTGAACAAGCTCATACGCGAGGGCGACCGGTCGCCGGAGGTTGCGGACATCCAGGCGCGACTCCGTTCTTTGAAACTTGCAGTGGAAGACGAGACCGGTTGGTTCGGGGAGTCGACCCGACGGGCGGTGCGCGAGTTTCAGCAGCAGCGCGGGATCCTCGTCGATGGAGTGATCGGGCCGCACACGTGGAGCGAGCTCGTGGAAGCGTCGTGGCGGCTAGGTGACCGGCCCCTTTACCTCGCGCATCCTCCGATGCGGGGGGACGACGTCGTGTCGTTGCAGTCGCGATTGAACGCACTTGGATTCGACTCGGGCCGCGAGGACGGGATCTTCGGTCGCCTCACGGACGCCGCGGTTCGGGGTTTTCAGAAGGAATACGGCGTCCCCGAGGACGGGATCTTCGGCCAGCGCAGCCGCGCGGCCCTCGACGGTTTGCGGGTTGACAGGCCGGGCACCGCCGCGTTGCTGAGAGAGGAGCTCCGCAGGGCCGAAAGCCCGGGCTTGGTGAACGCTCTGGTCGTGGTCGACCCCGGCCACGGTGGGACCGACGCCGGAGAGATCGGGCCGAACGGAGTGCGTGAGGCCGACGCCTGCTGGGCCCTTGGTCGAAGACTGGCCGAGCGACTCGTGGCCTACGGGGCCCGGGTGCGGCTATCTCGGACCGAGGTCGAGTCTCCGGACTCCAGCGAAAGGGCTCGTCGTGCGAACAACCTGGGGGCCGCGGCAGTCATCTCGTTGCACTTGAATTCGCACGAAGAAGGTGAGGCGGCAGGTTCGTCGACCTACCACTTCATCAGTTCGAGTGCCGGGAGAAGCCTCGCCGAACACATCCAAGACGCCCTGGTCCATCTGGGCTTAGACGACTGCCGGAGCCATGGCCGCGCCTACACGATCCTTCGTGAGACGCGCATGCCGGCCGTCTTGGTCGAGCCCGTCTTCGTCACGAACCCCGAGGAGGAAAAGAAACTCGAGGATCCGGCCTTCTTGCGAGATCTCGCCGACGCGCTCGCCAAAGGCGTCGTTGCCTACTTCGACGAAGAGCCTTAGTCCGGGCCGACCAAGCTCGAGCCTTCGAGCGCCAGCAACCTGAACTCGACACGACCTTGTTCGATGCATTCGCGAACGGCGCGCTGCCGCGGATCGAGCGTCTTGCGCCTCCCACTCTTGACCTCGACGAAAACCACGCGCTCTATCTGACCCTCGAATAGACCGTCGAAGACTATGAAGTCGATAGGACGGCCGAGGAATTGGGCGTCGCGAGGATCGAACGGGAAGTCGGCCAAGAGCGGAACGAACTGCTCGGCTATCTGACCCAACCGGGTGCCGCTGCTCGTTTTGAGAGAGTGCTCGCGCGCGCTTCGTTCGAGGTCCGGGATGGTGGCTCTCAGGTCCTCGTGGAGCCGCACCTCACGCTGCCAGGCCCACGCAAGCCAGGCGACGACGGCCACCAGCAGCACGACTATCCATCCGCTCAACTCGATGCCCCTCAGTCGAGCGCGGCGACCGAGGTTCGAGCTCCGGCGCGCTCCCCCACGATCACGGAAACGAGTCGCTCGAGCTCGTCCGGCGAGGAGAACTCGACCACGATCTTGCCTTTGCGCTTGCCCATCTCGACGCGAACGCGCGTCTGCAGAAGCTCTGTCAGCCGGCTCTGGGTCTCGATCTCCTGCGCAGATCGTTGAGTGCCGCCGCGCGTTGATCCGGCCGACCCCGACATCGTCTGATAGCGCCGGACGAGGTCCTCGGTCTCGCGGACCGACAAGCCCTCTTGCGCGACGCGCTGCGCGAGTCGCTCCAGAAAGGGGTTGTCCTGTAGACCCAGCAATGCTTTGCCGTGTCCGGCACTCAGCCTTCTGTCGATCAACAGTCGCTGAACATTCACGGGAAGGTCGAGCAGTCGCAACAGGTTCGCGATGGTCGCTCGATTGCGCCCGATGCGCTCCCCCAACGCATCTTGGGTCAGCTCAGCCTCGTCGATCAGCTGCCGGTAAGCAGCCGCCTCTTCTATCGGGTCTAGGTCGGCGCGGTGGATGTTCTCGACGATGGCCCGTTCGAGCGAGCCGCGGTCGTCCGTCTCCGCTACGACGACGGGCACTTCGTCGAGTCCGGCGCGGCGTGCGGCGCGCAGACGACGCTCCCCCGCTATCAGTTCGAAACGCGTTCCGTTAGGTCGAACGAGAAGAGGTTGTAGCAACCCCAACGTCTCGATCGAAGTAGAGAGCTCATCGAGCGCGTCTTCATCGAACGTTTTGCGCGGCTGCCGCGGATTCGCGTCGATCGAATCCACGCTCACTTTGCGAAGACCTGAGTCGCGCGCTTCGATCTCTCCGCTGGGGGCCGGGATCAGCGAATCCAATCCCCTGCCGAGTCCTCTTCTGCTCATCGGGTCACCGTCCATGGCTCGGAGCGCGGCCAGGCCTTCTCGAGGTCGGGAGGCTCGGGAGTCACCGTCCCGAAACCTCGGCCCCCAGGGCCGGTCGCAGCTTTATGGATCTCTACGTCTTGTCCTCTCACATCGTCGAGTACGACTACGTCTTCGTTCTTAGGTGGCGGAGGAGGAACGTGAACCTGAAGGCCGTAGAGAGCCTCCACCTCGGCCGCGAGCAAGCGATACGAAACCGAACCGCGCGATGAAGGGTCGAGGGTCAGGACGGGCTCGCCGAACGATGGCGCTTCAGACAACCTCACGCTGCGCGGGATCACCGTCTCGAATACGAACTCGCCGAAATGCTTGCGTACCTCGTCGGCAACTTGACTCGAGAGCTTCGTTCGTGCGTCGTACATCGTCAGCACGAAACCTGCTATCCGCAGCTGCGCGTTCAACGACTTTCGGACTCTCTCGGCCGTGTTGAGAAGTTGCCCCAGTCCTTCCAACGCGTAGTACTCGCACTGCACCGGCACGAAGAGATCCTCAGCGGCGACGAGCGCGTTCAAGGTCAACAAGCCCAACGATGGAGGGCAGTCGACGAAAACGATGTCGTAAGCCGCGGTCGCCGGCTTCAGCGCTTCGGCCAGTTTGCTCTCACGCGCCATCGCTCCGGCGAGCTCGATCTCGGCTCCGGCCAGGTCGACGGTCGACGCGATGCAGTCCAGGCCGCGGATCTTCGTGGGGGACGCGGCCTCGGAGACGTCGGACTCGCCGGTCAGAAGGTCGTAAGTGGTCGGACGGTCGGAGGAGCGGTCGACGCCCACCCCGGTCGTGGCGTTCGCTTGAGGGTCGAGATCGACTAGAAGCACCCTGTGGCCGCGCAGCGCGAGACCGGCTCCGAGGTTCACGGAGGTCGTGGTCTTGGCCACCCCGCCTTTCTGGTTCGCAACGCACACGATCCGGCCGGCTCCGGCGACTATCGGCCGGCGCTCGAGTAAGGCCCAATCCTTCATACAGCCTCCGTTTGGCAAAGTTTGCCAGTATTTACTCGGTCACGACCACTTTAGCAATGCCGGGGGCGATCTCCTCGGATTCCGCGGGCCCCGGCGAGCGTTCCCCGTGGAACACCAGGACATAGCCGCCCGGCGATACGAGAGGGCGGCAGATCGCAACGGCTTCATCGGGCTTGGCCAGGGCCCGGGCGGTGGCGACCACGTGAGCCGCGTCGAACCCCGCCGCGGCGGCCTCTGCTGCAGACATCCGGATGACCTCACACGGCAGGCCGAGCTCCCTGACCGCCTCCTCGAGGAACCCCGCCCGCCGGGCCCGTGGCTCGAGTAGACGCCAGACCCGGCCCGACGCTATGGCGAGTGGGATCCCGGGCAGCCCGGCCCCCGAACCAACATCGACACAAGGCCCCGGCCCGGCCGCGATCACCGCGGGCAGGGCTCGAAGTGAATCCGCGATGTGCCGTTCCTCGAAGCGGGGGAGATCGGTGGGGGAGACGAGGTCGAGTCGTGGGGCCCACTCACGGACGATGTCCGCGTAGCGATTCAGGAGTTCAGAGATGGCCGGGTCGGGGTGTTCCACGTGGAACGCCTACTCGGCTCGGATGACCACCTTGCGGGTGGGTTCCTCCCCTTCGGAGAAGCTCGTCGCGCCGTCGATCTCCGACACGGCGTCGTGGACGATCTTCCGCTCGAAGGCCGACATCGGTTCCAGCTCGATCTCGGTGCCCCGCTCCTTGGCTCGTTCGGCGATCGATCGAGCGTACTCGGCCAGCGAAGCACGGCGTCTGGCCCGGTAACCCTCGACGTCAACAAGCAGCCTCACGCGAGCCCGCAGGCGGCGCTGGACCGCCGTCCGAGCGATCTCCTGGAGCGAGTCGAGAGTCTGTCCCCGACGGCCGATCAGGACGCCCAGGTCCTCACCCACAACGTCCGCGGTCACGGAATCTCCCTCGATCTCGGTCTCGATGGTGGCGTCGAGCCCCATCGCCGCAAGGAGGCCGTCGAGAAACTCCTTCGCGGTGGCCGCGACCTCATCGGGGGTCGCGGTTCGGATCTCCTCGTGGGGCGGCGCTGCTGCGTCGGTGATCTCGGCGGGCGTCTGCTCTGGCTCGATCGGGGTGTCGCCGGTTTCGGTCACTTGCGCTTCTTTCGGTTCGGGGACGGTTGACTGGTAGTTTCTGGCAACGCGGCATCCGGCCCTCCGCCCTTCGGCGGTTCGCCGCTCGAAGGTTTGCCCGGAGCTCCTTTAGGGGGCTTACCCGGCGAGGGCTTCGGACTCCCCTTCACTGGTTTGCCCGATCCACCCCCGTCGCCCTTCGGGCCGCCCGAGATCGGCGGGGCGATCCGGAACATCAAGCGCTGCTGGCCGATGGTCCAGACGTTGGTCGTCAGCCAGTAGAGAACGACCCCGGTCGGGAAGCTGTAAGCGAGGAACATGAGGAAGAACGGCATGATCTTCGCGAAGGTCTGCATCTGGGCCGCGGTGGCGTCGCCAGGAGTCTGGCGAGCCGACATCTGCTTCTGCTGGTAATAGGTAGTGAATCCCATCAACAGAACCAGGATGAGATAGGGCAAAGCGGACGCCAGTCCGGTCCCGCAGATCTCTCCCAGCGAGGACGGGTCCTGCTTGCTCAGGGCCGCAGCCGAGGAGCAGTCGAGCCGGATCCCGAGGAAATGGTTGACCGCCAGAGCGTGCTCCCGCAGGTCCATCGCAAGACTCGACTGCTGGAGCGTGTGCATGATCCCAGTCGCCTTCTGGACGAGATAGTCGGCGGGAGGGATCGAGGCACGGCTGGCGGTCCCGACCGGCACGGTGTAGCCCATGTACTTCAGAGGAGCCCGGATCACATAGAAGAGCCCGATCAGGACCGGGAACTGGGCCAGAAGGGGGAAGCACCCACCGAACGGATTGACGCTGTGCTCCTTGTAGAGCTTCATCATCTCTTCGTTCAACTTCTGGCGGTTGCCCTTGTACTTCGCCTGGAGCTTCTTCACCTCCGGCTGGATCCGCTGCATCTCTCGCATCGAGCGGGTCTGCTTGATCGACAGCGGGAGCAAAATGACCCTGACCGCGATGGTCAACAGGATGATCGAAAGTCCGAAGCTCCCGACAACCGCGTAGAAGGCCGTCAGCGCAGTGGCGAAGATCTCGAAAAGGAAGAAGTGCGCCGTGTTGTGGAGCGGCTCGAGGACGCTGGGCGATGGGGACGGGGATTGGGCCAGGAGCAAAATCGCGTTCATCAGACGGCCTTCTTGGGGGAGGCGGGCACAGGGTCAAGGCCGCCCGGCGACCACGGATGGCAACGACCGATCCGTTTGACGGCCAGGATCGTCCCCCGCACCGCCCCTCGGGTGCGGATCGCCTCGGCGGCATAAGCAGAGCAAGTGGGCTCGAACCGGCAGTGGCGGCCGAACAGGGGAGAGATGAACCGGCGATACACGCCGATGATCAGCACAAGAAGCCTGGCCGGGAGTGTCACGACGGCAGCCCCCGGACGCCTGCCCCTTCGAGGGCAGTCTTCAGATGAGCAAGAACCTCCGAAAAGGGCGCCTTAGCCGGACTCGCGTCGCTCCTGATCACAAGCTGGTAGCCGCTTGGGACCTGAAGGATCCGCAACGCCTCCCGGAGACGCCTTCGGACCCGATTGCGGGTTACGGCCCCTGCCCCTCGGGCCGGGACCGCGAATCCCGTTCGGGTGGGATCGCCGGGAGTCTCGAGCACGATCGCGGTGATGCCATCGCTCGTGGAGCGGCGCCCGCGCGCATAGACGGCCTTGAACTCGCGGTTGCCCGACAGGGCCTTGCGCTCCGGCATTGAGAGTTGCTTCAGGCCGACAGTCGAGATCGGCCCTTGGCCCGGCGACTCTTGAGGATCGCGCGGCCTGCGCGGGTCTTCATCCGAGCGCGGAAACCATGTTTGCGCGCGCGGCGCCGAGTGTTGGGCTGGAAAGTTCGCTTCGTCACTGGGAGACCTCATCCGACTCGCTCTAGTTCCCCTAGCATCGCGAGGTCGGAATCGCGAAATCGCAGGGGTTTCTCGGTGCGGCGCAGGAGTATAGCCGAGCAGCGTTTATGCACGTCGGAGACCTGCGGGAAGGTTATTGAGCCTCATTCGGCCTCGGGGCTTGACGGCCTTCCCGGCGCGCTGGCTACGATACGCCGCGGTCTTCAGCCGGGTTAAAGACGACGAGGTTCGGGACTGCGGCACTTCCCCCGCTTTTGATTGAGCTCGGTTTGCACGTCCGGTGGCCCGGCAAGCTGTCCACACTTGTGGATAAGGCTGTGGAGCGACCGAAAGCCCTGCTCAAGCCCGCTATCCCTCGCGCTTGCGCCGACTCTTCGTGGAACCCGGCACGACCGGATCGGGGCGCTACACGTTTTCCGCAGTGTTGACACGGGTGTTGATAACCACCCGGGGTCGATCGACAAGGGGGAGCTGGATTGAACATCTCTACAGAGGCCGGAGCAACGCGCCCTGAAGGCGGCGTCGAACATCTGACCGAGATCCAAAGACTGTGGGCCGAAACGCTGGGAGCTTTGGAGGGACAGCTCGGGAGCAATTTCGAGGCATGGTTCGGCAAGGCGGCCCCTGTCGAGCTCACGGCGGAGAACCTCACGCTCGCGGTGCCCAGCAAGTTCGCGAAAGACTGGATCGAAGGTCGCTACCTCGACCAGCTCAAGGGAGCGATCGGAGCGGCGGCCGGACGAGACCTCTCGGTCCTGATAGTCACCGACCCGGCTCTCGCCGAGGACGTCCCAGAGCCTCCGCTCTACGTCACGGGGTCCGGTCAGGTCGAACCCGACGACCAGCTCACCACCGGCGATGAGCCGAACTTCCACCCGAAGTACAACTTCGAGTCCTTCGTGATCGGCGACTCCAACCGCTTCGCCCATGCGGCAGCCCTTGCCGTGTCAGAAGCGCCGGCCGAGTCCTACAACCCCCTCTTCATCTACGGAGGGGCCGGCTTGGGGAAGACCCACCTTCTCCACGCGATCGGACGCTATGTCCGGGACTGGCACCACGGGTCGGTCGTTCGTTACGTCTCGACCGAGCAATTCATGAACGAGTTCATCGTCGCTTTGCAGCGCCGCACCATCCCCAGCTTCCACGGTCGTTACAGGGCCTGTGACCTGCTTCTGGTCGACGACATCCAGTTCCTCGAGGGCAAAGAGCGCACCCAGGAAGAGTTCTTCCACACGTTCAACGCTCTCCATCCCAAAAGCCAGATCGTCATCACCTCCGACCGGCCCCCAAAGAAGATCCCAACCTTGGAGGAGCGGGTCCGAAGTCGTTTCGAGTGGGGATTGATGGTCGACATCCAGCCTCCAGACCTCGAGACACGCCTCGCGATCCTGAGGATGAAATCGGAGACCGAGAACCTCTTCGTTCCCCCGGACGTCATGGATTACATCGCGAGCAGGATCCAGACCAACATCCGAGAGCTTGAAGGCGCTCTGATCCGAGTTGCGGCTTACGCCTCTCTCACGCGTTCGGACATCACGCTCGATCGCGCTCAGCACGTCTTGCAGTCGTTGCTGCCCAACTCGAACGAAGCGCGAGTCACATCCGATCTCATCATCTCCGTCGCCGCCGAGTACTTCGACGTCACCCCCGACGAGATCTGCAGTGCATCCAGATCGCGGCCGCTCGTGAACGCACGCCAGATGGCGATGTACCTCTGCCGCGAACTAACCGACCTCAGCCTTCCCAAGATCGGGGAGCGTTTCGGGGGCCGCGACCACTCCACCGTCGTCTTCGCCGTCAACAAGGTTCGTAAGCACATGAAAGAGAAAGAAAGCTGGTACGAGCAGGTTCACGAGCTCACCACCAGGACTCGCCAACAAGCGGGGCGTATGTGATCTCTAACAACCCTGAGTTTCGGTGGAGTACCGAGGATGTTTCGCGGCCCTCGACTTTTACCGCGCCGGCCCGCGCTTCGTCTTCCCCCGGTCGTCACAAGGCCGCTATGCCCGTTGACCTGGGCAGACACCACCTATCCACAACGCCAACAGCACCTACTAAGTACTACGAGAAAGATCTATATCTAGTAGAAGAACCAAACCCTCATAACTTCTTGTCACACCACACCGTTACGGTTCGTTCGTTGCTTGATCTCGATGGGAGGCTGAAGAGAGCATGAAGTTTCGGTCCGAGCGCGATGACATTTTGGCTGCCGTGCAGTTTGCTTCTCGAGCAATCTCGACACGAGCAACCCTCCCGGTGCTTTCAGGTCTGCGTATCGAAGCGAACGAGAACGGAACGGTCCGAGTTGCTGCCACCGATCTCGAGCTCACGATGGAAACTTCGTTCGCGGCTGCCGTCGACGAACCGGGCCGAGCGATCGTGCCGGGAAGGCTCTTCGGCGAGATGACCAGAAGCTTGTCGTCGGGTCAGGTGAGCGTTGCTGCCACCGATTCCGAGGTCGAGATCGGCTCGGGTCGCGGTCAGTTCCGGGTGAAGGCTTTGACTCCAGATGATTACCCGGCGCTCCCGATCGAGGACCGCGCGGAGACCGGCAACGAGGTTCGGATCGAACTGGATCCCGGCGCTTTGGCAGTGGCGCTGTCACAGGTTGTGCGCGCGGCTTCCACGGACGAGAGCCGGCAGATCCTGACCGGCGTGCTCTGGGAGCTCGACGCCGGTTCGGTGACTCTTGCCGCCACGGACTCCTACAGGTTGGGCGTTCGAAGCTTGCCGATCGAAGGAGCCGCGCTGACCGAACCTCGCAAGGTTGTTCTCCCGGCGCGAGCGCTGGCGGAACTCGTCCGCGCTCTGCAAGGTGGCGCGCAGGCCGCTGCGGCGACGGTGAAAGACAACCTGGTCGCTTTCTCGGTGACCGTGGGAGAGGCCGGCGCGACGGGCGAATGGGTGATCGGCTCCCGGTTCATCGAAGGCGAGTTCCCGAAGTATCAGCAGCTGATCCCGGCCGGCTACTCCAACAAACTGATCGTCGACCGCGAACAGCTTCTCGAGGTCACCAAAAGGGTCGGACTTCTGGCTCAGAACAATCTGCCCGTGAAGCTTCAGTTGGGGGCCGAGCTCGAGGTGTCGGCTCACACGCCGGACGTCGGCGAGGGCCAGGAGGTCATCGACGCCGAGTACAACGGCGACCCGTTCGTGATCGCTTTCAATCCCCAGTTCCTCTACGACGGAGCGTCCGCGATCTCGTCGGATCGCATCGTCATGGAGGTTGGCGATGGGCTGAAGCCGGCGCTGCTCCGGGGCGAGAACGACGACAGCTTCACTTACCTGCTGATGCCGGTGCGGCTGTCGTAGCGACCCGCACTCGAGGTGCATGCTGAAGATCGTGAGAGAAACGCCGACCGCGCCGGCTCGAGGATGAGGATGTATCGGTGCGCGTCGAAAAGATCGCTCTAGAAGACTTCAGGAACTATCGCTCGGGTTCCCTCGCACTCCCGGAGGGGCTCGTGCTCGTCGTGGGAGCGAACGCCCAAGGAAAGACGAATCTCCTAGAGGCGGTCCACATGCTGAGCGGGCTTGGCTCGCCGCGCGGTGACGCACAAGCTCTGGTCCGCGAGGGAGCGGAACGCGCTCTGATCCATGCAAACGTCACTCGCGGCCGGCGGAACCTCGAGATCGATATGGAGATCAAGCCGGGCCGTGGAGCCCGCGTTCTCGTGAACAAGACTCCGGTCCAACGAAGCAAAGCCCTGGCAGAGGTGATCGTCACGGTCTTCTTCGGCCCCGACGAGCTCTCGTTGGTCAAGGGCTCGCCGGATGGCCGGCGGCGGTTCCTCGACGAACTCACGGTCAAGCTGCGCCCGGCCCGAGACGCGTTGAGGCGCGAGTTCGAACGGGTCTTGCGCCAGCGCAACGCGTTGCTCAAGACATTGCGAGGGGCTTCCCCGGCTCAAGCTCGCGACCAGATCGGCGTATGGGACGACGCATTGACCCGCGCCGGAGCGGCCCTTGCCGCCGCGCGGCTCGAATCTCTAGCAGCATTGATCCCTTACGCACGGAAACGCTACGAAGAGGTAGCGGGCGGAGGGCGGCTGGAACTGGAGTACGAAAGCTCATGGTTGAGCAAGGCCCGCGCCGAGGGGGCCGAGATCTTCGATCTCGGTGTCGACCGGCTCGAAGCTGCGATCAGCGATCGGATCGACGAACTCAGACATGCCGAGCTCGAGCGAGGTCTCACCCTCGTTGGCCCCCAGCGCGATGACGTTTCTGTTCTGCTCGCGTCCCGGTCCTCGGAGACCTCGAGCCTCATGGACGCCCGCACGTTCGCCTCGCAAGGGGATCAACGGACGTCTGCGCTGGCCCTGAAGCTCGCGGAACACGACCTGCTCACCGACGCACTCGGGGATCAACCGATCCTGCTGCTCGACGACGTCTTCTCCGAGTTGGATGCGGATCGCCGGGCGTGGCTCTGCAACGCCGTTCGATCGATGGGCCAGACGATCGTGTCCTCAGCCGAGCCCCTCGGCCTCGACGCGTTGAAGCCCGAGGTGATCGTGGAGATCACGGCGGGGAAAGCGGCCCTCCGTGCGTGATCCGGACGGCCTCGTCGCTCTCAGGGACGTCCTCGCCCAAGCTGCGGGCAAGCTGGGCTTCTCCGATGCGCTCGCGACCGGAGCTTTGTGGCGAGGGTGGTCCGACATCGTGGGTGACGATGTCGCCGGCCACGCCGAACCGACCTCTCTCAAGGAAGGTGTGTTGCGGATCCGCGCGGACTCTCCGGTCTGGGCGACCGAACTCGGCTACCTCGCGGAAGACATCAGGGCCCGGATCAACGCGAACGCGGGCGCCGAGCTGGTGGCGAAGATCCTCGTTTGGACCGGTCCGGGCAAGACCGCCACGACCTCGGCAAAGAGCGCTCGCGGCCCTGCCGTCGGCGACGAAACGGAGGACCTTCCCGACTCTCCGATGGAGGCTTTTGAAAGGGCCGAGAACGCGTGGCGCAAAACCCGTTCCGGCGGCCATCCGTGAGGGCTTTCGCGGGGTCCCGGAAACCTGGAAAAGCCCTGCTAGATGCTATGATTTTGACCATGAACCCAGCGTTTCCTACCCTCCCTGTTCGCGCCTTGAAACGGCCCGATCGAGGGTTGCGGAGGGCGTCTTTTTCAAGGAGTGATCACGTCGGCTGAGCGCGCTAAACCGGCCACGAAAACCCGGTCGAAATCAGGAGCGAACGCGACCTATTCCGCGAAGGACATCACTGTCCTCGAGGGTCTCGAACCGGTCCGGCAGCGACCGGGCATGTACATCGGGTCCACGGGCTCCCGCGGCCTCCATCACCTCGTCTATGAGGTGGTCGACAACGCCGTAGACGAGGCCATGGCCGGCTACTGCGACAAGATCGTGGTCGAGCTTCTGGCCGACGGCGGGGTCAGGGTCGCCGACAACGGCCGAGGCATCCCCGTCGACAAGATGACGTCTGGCCCCCGGAAGGGGAAGCCGGCGGCAGAGGTCGTCCTCACGACGCTGCACGCGGGCGGGAAGTTCGACGAGGGCAAGGGTTATCAGGTCTCCGGAGGCCTTCACGGAGTTGGAGTCTCCGTAGTGAACGCGCTATCCGAGCGCCTCGAGCTCGAGATCTATCGCGACGGCAAGGCCTGGACCCAGACCTACGAGCGCGGCAAGCCGAAGACCAAGCTCACGCCCGGTCGTCCCATCAAGAAGACCGGGACCACCATCGCGTTCTGGCCGGACCACGAAGTCTTCACCGAGGAGCGCGAGTACAAATTCGACACTCTCGCCCAGCGACTCCGCGAGATGGCGTTCCTGAACAAGGCCCTCGAGATCCGCCTGATCGATCAGCGGGTCGAGCCCGTCCAGGAAGAGCTCTTCAAGTACAACGGCGGCATCGTCGACTTCGTCAAGCACCTCAACGCGTCGCGCGAAGCGGTGCACAAGAAGATCGTCTACTTCGAGGCGAAGGGCGAGGAGCACGAGCTCGAGATCTCGATGCAGTGGACCAACGCGTTCACCGAATCCGTCTTCACTTTCGCGAACAACATCAACACCCACGAGGGCGGCATGCACGAAGAGGGTTTCCGCCGCGCTCTCACCCGAGTCATCACGAAGTACGCGCGTGACAAAGGCATCATGAAGGACAAGGACAACGAAGCCCTGATCGGCGACGACTGCAGGGAAGGCTTGACCGCGATCGTGTCGGTCAAGGTCCGGAACCCTCAGTTCGAGGGCCAGACGAAGACGAAGCTCGGCAACACCGAGATCCGCTCGTTCGTCGAGACCTCCATGAACCAGAAGTTCGCCGAGTTCATGGAAGAGAACCCGAGCGATGCACGCGCGGTCTGCAACAAGGCTGCGTCCGCGATGCGCGCCCGACTCGAGGCTCGCAAAGCCCGTGACCTGGTTCGCCGCAAGTCGCTGCTGGAGTCGTCGACTTTGCCCGGCAAGCTGGCGGACTGCCAAACGCGCGAACCTGCCGAGGCCGAGCTCTACATAGTCGAGGGTGACTCCGCCGGTGGCACGGCGAAGACCGGACGGGCGCGCGAATTCCAAGCGATCCTTCCGCTGCGCGGCAAGATCCTCAACGTCGAACGAGCGCGTCTCGCGAAGATCCTCGAGAACAAAGAGATCCAGGCGATCATCACCGCGGTTGGGACCGGGATCGGCGAAGAGTTCGACGTGACGAAGGCTCGCTATCACAAGATCATCTCGATGGCGGACGCGGACGTCGACGGCAGTCACATCAAGACTTTGCTGCTGACCTTCTTCTTCCGTTACATGCCCGAGCTCATCGAGCAGGGCTACGTCTACGTGGCTCAACCTCCTCTGTACCGGCTTACCTACAAAGGGAAGGTTCATTACTTCCGCAACGACGCGGAACTGGACGCTTACAAAGCTGAGAACAACGGCGCGCGCATCGAACCGCAACGTTTCAAGGGTCTCGGTGAGATGAACGCTAATGAGCTGTGGGATACGACGCTCGACCCTGCGAACCGGACCCTCTTGAAGGTGACGATGGAGGACGCGGCCCTCGCGGAGGAGATCTTCTCGACTTTGATGGGCGACGACGTGGAGTCCCGCAAGCAATTCATCCAGCGGAACGCCAAAGACGTGAGATTCCTAGATATCTAAAGGTGTGAAGTAGTGGCGGCAGACGAACCATTTCAAGACAAGCTTCCCGACGGGCCGAAAGGCCCGGGCGGCAGCAACGAAGTAACGATCGAGGAAGAGGTCCAGTACGCCTTCCTCGAGTACGCGATGTCGGTCATCGTGTCGCGGGCTCTGCCCGACGTGCGCGACGGCCTCAAACCGGTGTCTCGGCGCATCCTCTATGCCGCCCTTCAGTCCGGGCTTCGTCCCGACCAGCGCTACCGCAAGAGCGCAGCGCTCGTCGGTGAAGTGATGAAGACCTTCCACCCCCACGGAGACCAGTCGATCTACGACGCGATGGTTCGCCTCGTCCAGGATTTCACGACCCGTTACCCACTTATGGATGGCCAGGGCAACTTCGGTTCGATCGACGGCGACCCCGCTGCGGCGATGCGGTACAGCGAGACCCGTCTCTCGAAGATTGGTATGCAGCTGCTGCGTGATATCGACGAGGAGACCGTCGATTTCGGGACGACCTACGACGGCGAAGCCGACGAGCCTCTCGTTCTGCCGGCGCGCTTTCCCAACCTCCTGGTCAACGGCTCGCTGGGCATCGCGGTCGGCATGGCCACGAATATCCCGCCGCACAACCTCGGCGAGGTTTCCGATGCGGTCATCGAAGTGCTTGAGAACCCCGAACTCTCCGAGGACCCGGCCGTTCTGTTGGCGGCGTGCATGAAGCACATCAAGGCTCCGGATTTCCCGACCGCGGGCCTGATCCTGGGCCAGCAGGGGATCAAGGATGCCTACACGACCGGCCGCGGGACGGTAAAGATGCGCGCCGTATGCGAAGTTGAAGAGGGCCCGAAAGGCAATCCGCGCGTCGTCGTGACCGAGCTTCCCTATCAGGTGAACAAAGCGCGCCTGGCCGAGAAGATCGCCGAGCTCGTCGGCCAGAAGAAGCTGGAAGGCATCGCCGACCTTCGCGATGAGTCATCCCGCAAGGGGATGCGTCTGGTGATCGACCTCAAGAAGAACGCGATTCCAACCGTCGTGCTCAATCAGCTCTACAAACGCACGCAGTTGCAGGACAACTTCTCGGTCAACATGCTGGCCCTCGTCGACGGGGTTCCCCGCACGCTGAACCTCGGCGAGATGATTCAGGAGTACGTCACTCACCAGATCACGGTCGTAACGCGCCGGACTCAATATCGCTTGCGCAAGGCCAAGGAGCGGTCCCACATCCTCGAAGGGCTGATCATCGCCCTCGACAACATCGACGAAATCGTTGCCCTGATCAGAGCGGCCGCGAACGTCGAGGAAGCTCGCCAAGGGTTGATGGCGCGCTTCGGACTCTCGGAGATCCAATCCCAGCACATCCTCGACATGCCACTGCGCCGGCTCACCGCTCTTGAGCAGGACAAGATCCGGGAGGAGCACGCGGAACTCCAGAAGACGATCGCCGAACTCGAATCCATCCTGAAATCGCCGGCGAAGCTGAGGGCCCTCATCGCCACCGAACTGAAGGAGATCAAAGAGAAGTTCTCGGATGCTCGCCGAACCAAGATCATCCCGGACGAAGGCGAGTTCGATATCGAGGACCTCATCGCCGACGAAGACCTCGTCATCTCGGTGTCGCGCGATGGTTACATCAAGAGCGTTCCGCTCGACACCTACCGTCAGCAGGGCCGCGGGGGCCGCGGTGTGAGGGGAGCGAACCTAAAAGAGGGCGACATCGTCGAGCACTTGATCACGACTACCGCCCACTCTTATCTCTTGCTGTTCTCCAACACGGGCAGGGTCTATCGGATCAAAGCTCACGAGATCCCGAAGCGTGACCGGACCGCTCGCGGCACCGCCGTGGTGAACGTGGTCGCGATGAGACCCGACGACAAGGTCGCCGCCATCATCGACACGCGGGACTACGAGACGTACAGGTATCTGGCGATCGCCACGAAGCGTGGGATGGTGAAGAAGACGCTGTTCCGGGAGTACGACAGCTCACGTCGCGAGGGCATCATCGCCTTGAATCTGAAGCCTGAAGACGAGGTCGAGCGGGTCCGACCGACGACCGGCAAGGACGATTTCCTCTTGGTCTCGAAGAAGGGCAAAGCGATCCGCTTCAAAGAGGAGCACGTTCGGCCTATGGGGCGGACGGCAACGGGCGTCATCGGGATGCGCCTCGACCCCGACGACGAAGTGGTCGCCTTCGACGTCATCCGGGTCGGCGAGGACAACAAGGAGTTGCTGGTCGTCACGGAGTTCGGTTACGGCAAGCGCACGAAGCTCGCCGATTTCCCCCGCAAGGGTCGCGGCGGGAAGGGAGTGATCGCCGCAAAGCTGACCAAGCCACGAGGCCTGATCATTGGCGCGATGGTCGTCGATCCGGGCGATGAGGTGTTCCTGATCTCAGATGACGGCGTCGTTATCCGAATGGCCGTGAACACGATCTCCCGACAGGGGCGGCCGGCTACGGGTGTCAGGGTCATGAACCTCGACTCTGGAACGAGCGTTTCCGCCATCTCTCTCGTCGTCGGCGAGGCCGACGAGACCGCACAGGGCAAGCTGGCGTAGCGAGCTTTTCCGCACATCAGCGCCTGTTTCCACGCATACTGATAAGTCTCAAGGCGCCTTCTAGGGGGTTATTTGTCCTCGAGGGAAGATCAACCAGGGCGTTTCCGCGCCGAACCTGAGGTCTCCTCGGCTTCGGGGGGTCACCTCGCGCCCGACACCGGGAGCGGCTCGATCTTCGAGTCCCTCGACGATCCACTTCCCTCCGAGGTCGCGCGCCGAGCGGATCCCGGCGCCCAGACGGAGATGACGCCGCGCCCCCCCGAGTACGACCCACCGATGCGACGAGCTCCCGAGGTGACTCGCTCGGCTCCTTCCAGAGGACGGCCTCCACGCCGCAAGGTCGGGATGAGACGCGTGAAGCGCGTGATCAAACACGTCCACCCGCTATCGATCCTGAAACTGTCGCTGTTCTTCTACGCGATCTTCATGATCGGATGGCTCATCCTCGGATTCATCATCTACTCGGTCCTCAAGGGACTCGAAGTCTTGAAGTTCATCCGGGGCGTCTGCGACGCGTTCCTCCTCGAGCAATGCGACAAGGAAGTCGTGTCGTTCGGACAGTTCGAACGCTGGGTGCTCGTCGTCGGGTTGGCGATCGCTGTCATCGGCATCCTCATGAACACCCTGATGGCGGTTCTGTACAACGTCGGCGCCGACATCTTCGGTGGCATCGAAGTGACGTTCGTCGAGAAAGAGGTCTAGAGGTTCGACGCCTCCAGCTGAGCGAAACGGATCCCCTTCGCCGACATCGCGCGTAGAACCGCGTTGGGTTCGAACAACTCGTCGAGCGTGTGGAGTCCCGGCGACTCGACTCTCTTCGACCCGAGCTCAAGCGCTGTGTATGCCAGCAAGCTGGAAGCGATGTTGGCCAGGTGATCCACAGCTCCGAGAGTGACCGTCGTCGTCCGATCGCCTTTCCGTCCCCTCACATCTATGCGAACGGAGCTCCAAGGTGCACCGCGTGGGGGCAACTGCTCTAAGAGAGGTCGCATCGGGTCGGACATCCCGAGGAACGTTTTCCTGCCGGCGTGCGTGCGTAGGACACCGATCGCCACCGCCGCGCGAGCGGCGTCCATCGCAGCTGTCTCGCTCAGCCCGAAACGGAACGTCACCGACCCCGGGCTCCATCGCTCGTAGATCGTGTCGATCTCGGGATGGTCGACAAGGAACGTCTCGACCCAGCCCACGGGCTCTGGGAAGTAAACGAATTTGGGAGCTCGAAGCGGACGAGCGGTTTGGATCTCACCTTCGGTCACGTAACGAGACGGGGATGCCGCCATCGAGAAGAAATGCAGAGTGGCCGCTGCGCCGGACGGATCGCCCGAAGCCGAGACGATGGCCTGGTCGATGGCCTCTATCGAGTCGAACCCGGCAACTGCACGAGCCGTCAACAGATCGGTAAGCCCGGGGCCGAGGCCGGCCGATCCGATCATCGTGACTCCGCGCTTTGCCGCATCAACGGAGCGCGCTCGTAACCGGTGATGGGGAGCTACGTCGTCGTTCAGAGATACGTAGCTCGCGCCCGCGTCGATCGCCGCTTCGGCGACCACCGTCTCGCATAGGTATCCAGGACCGGCGGCGTTGACGATGACGTCCGCCTCTTCGGTCACCTTGCGGAGGTCCCCCGAGGCCGAGGTCTGAAGGTCGATCCCCTCGGTGGTGATCCGATCGGCTCCGCCCAACAGCCCCCCGAGCTTGAAGAGAGCCTCCTCGTTTCGCGCGGTGAGCGTGAGGTCGTCGACCTCATCGCTGCGAGCGAGCTCCGATGCGACCTTGCGGCCAACGATCCCGGTAGCCCCGAAGAGTGTTACTCGCATGCTCAGCTTTGTTCGTTCAGATCGAGCTCGCGCCAGCGACCTTCTGGTGCCGGCCGTTTCGCATGAGCGAGAAGCCGGCCCAACCACGCTGCGATGCCCACCCCCGCAAGCGTTCCGATCAGCCTGACCTTCATCGCTTCACTCTAAAGGCGGCCCACTAGGATGCGGCGACCGTCCACCCCGGAGGGCTGCGTGGCGAAGGTGATGATCTCTTTGGAGCATGTCTCCAAACGATTCCAGTCGTCATCCGGCGCGGCCGTCGATGACCTGTCCATCGAGATCTTGGAGGGCGAGACGGTAGTGCTCGTTGGACCTTCCGGCTGCGGGAAGACGACGACGATGAAGATGATCAACCGGCTGATCGAGCCTTCCGACGGAAGGATCGTCCTCGACGGTGTCGACGTCTTGAAGCAGGATCCCGTGAAGCTTCGACGGCGCATCGGATACGTCATCCAGAGCATCGGGCTGTTGCCGCACCGCTCGATCGAGCAGAACATCGCGACGATCCCCGACCTTCTCGGCTGGGAGCCACAAAAGACGAGGGCTCGGGTTCGGGAGCTCGCGGAAGTCCTCGACCTCGATCGTGACCTCCTCCCGCGCTACCCAAGCGAGTTATCCGGCGGTCAACGACAGCGTGTCGGTGTAGCACGGGCTCTGGCGGCCGATCCCCCGGTGATGCTGATGGACGAGCCGTTCGGGGCGGTCGACCCGATCGTTCGAGAGCGACTACAGGATCAGTTTCTCGATATTCAACGCCGTCTCCGAAAGACCATCGTCTTCGTCACTCACGACATCGACGAGGCCATCAAGATGGCCGATCGGATCGCGATCATGAACAAGGGCGGAGTCATCGAGCAGTTCGCGTCGCCCGAGGAGATCCTGCGCGCCCCCGCCAATGATTTCGTCGAGCGCTTCGTCGGGAGCGAGCGCGGATTGAAGCGGCTCGCTCTGATCAAGGTCGGCGGCATCGAGGTCGAGGAAGGCCCAGTTGTTCCTCCCGATGCAAGTCGCGAGGATGCGCGCGCTCAGATGGACCGGTTCGGCTTCGATTGGTCGAGCGTCGTCGACAACGGGGAGCTGCTGGGATGGATCGATAGGGATTCCCTGGCCGGAGCGACGACTGTCCGGGATCTCGAGCCAAGACCGTTCACCGCATACGTCACGGAATCCAGTTCCTTGAGAGAGGCCCTCGACGCGATAGTCACTTCTCGCACGAACGTGGCAGTAGTCGCAACGGAGGGACAGCGGTATGCAGGCATCCTCACGCTCGAGAGGATCTCCAAAGAGATAGTGGCGTGAACCTCGCTCAGACCGTGGGTGAACCTCTCGTTCGCTGGGATTGGATCGCGGATCACACCGACGACATCACAGAGAAATTGATCGAGCATCTCCAACTGACGGGCTTGGCCGTCCTCATCGGGCTCTTGATCTCGCTCCCCCTTGGTATCTACGCGTATCGCCACAGACGGCTTTACACGCCGATAACCGCGGTTACGGGAGTGCTCTACACGATCCCGAGCCTCGCACTGTTCGCATTCCTCGTTCCCTATACCGGTCTTTCCACGACCACCGCTGAGATCGGGCTCGTCTCCTACACGCTACTCATCCTCATTCGCAACATCGTCGCGGGCCTCGACGGTGTTCCTGCCGACGTGAAGGAGGCCGCGCGAGGGATGGGTTATTCCGATCGTCAGTTGTTGTGGCGAGTGGAACTGCCCCTCGCTCTGCCCGTCATCATCGGTGGCATCCGCATCGCGCTGGTTACCACCATCGGGCTCGTCACGGTGACGGCTCTCATAGGGAAAGGCGGACTCGGCTATTTCATCCTCATCGGGATCCGTCAGTTCTTCTCAACGGCTTCGATTCTGGGCGCAGTGCTGTCGGTAACGCTGGCCGTTGTCGCGGACGCGATGCTGCTGCTGATCCAGCGCTGGCTGACACCGTGGAGCCGCGGCAGGGCAAGGGCGACATGATGGGAGTCACTAGATGGATGCGCTGAGCGCATTGTGGGAATTCCTCTCCGATCCGGCGAACTGGTCGGGGACCGAAGGCATCCCGAACCGGGTCTACGAACACATCCAGCTATCGGGGCTGTCTCTAGTGATAGCGATGCTCATCGCCCTGCCCGTGGGTCTCTTCATCGGACACACACGTCGCTTTAGCTTCCTCGCTATATCTATAGGGAACCTCGGCCGGGCCCTCCCGTCTTTCGCGGTGCTGGCGCTGGTCCTGCCTTTCACGCTTCATCACCTGCCCGGGCTCGGGTTCTACCCGTCGCTCATCGCGATGATTCTGCTCGCGATCCCTCCGATCATCACCAACACGTTCATCGGAATCTCTGGGGTCGATGACGACACGCTCGAAGCGGCGAGAGGCATGGGGATGCGTGAGATCCAGGTGCTCCGACGCGTAGAGCTCCCACTTGCGGCCCCTCTAATCGTCGCCGGATTGCGCACCGCGGCAGTCGCCGTGGTTGCGACGGCGACGCTGGCGGCTTTAGTCGCGTGGGGAGGACTAGGTCGCTTCATCATCGATGGGTTCGCCCAGGGCGACGACGCGAAGATGCTCACCGGAGCGATCTCAGTGGCTCTGCTCGCGCTCGTCACGGAACTCGGATTCGGATTTCTTCAGCGGTCCGTCGACCCCACCAGAGGCGAACGTAAGAGAAGGGCGATAGTGCCCGGTTCCCAGTCCGTGTCTCCTCCCGAAAGCCTTGCCCTTTAGGGCGCTGCTACTAATGCGCTAGTACCCCCGAAAACGGGGATAAGGTCCGACTTCATTGGATCGGGCCGTTCAGTGCGGTCCGCGCAAAGAAAGGGAGGGAACCCATGCGGAGATCCCGCATGTTCGTCCTTGGGGCGACCCTCACGGCTCTGGTTCTTCTACTGGGCGCGTGTGGATCGGGAGAGGACGACACAAGTAACACTCCGAGTACCGGAGGCAGCAACGAGCCTGTTGAACGTGGAGAGGTGACGGTAGGGGTTTCTGGAGCATTCGCGGAAAGCCAGATCATCGCCGAGATGTACGCGCAGGTGCTCGAGAACGCCGGCTACACGGTCGACACTCAGTTGGACCTCGATTCCCGAGAGATCTCGTTCAAGGCCCTCGAGCGAGGCGAGATCGACGTGGTGCCCGAGTACTTGGGGTCGTTGCTTCTTTTCCTCGATCCCGAGGCGGAAGCTTCAGGGGACCCCTCCCAGAATGCATCGCTGCTCGAGCCGTTGCTCGCAGAGAAGGAAGTCACTCTCCTAGAGCCGGCCCCAGCGCAGGACCAGAACGCGTTCGTGGTCACTCAGGAGACTGCCGACGCGGACGATCTTGCGGCCATGAGCGATCTCGCCTCGGTTGCAGGCGACATGACTTTGGGCGGACCACCAGAATGCCCGGAGCGGCCGTTCTGTATCCCCGGCCTGAAGAAGGTCTATGGCGCCGAATTCGCGGATTTCAAACCACTAGACGTTGGTGGGCCTTTGACTGTTGAAGCCTTGGCGAGCGGCGAGATCGACGTCGGCCTCCTTTTCTCAACCGATCCGGTCATCCAAGCGCGGGGCTTCGTGCTCCTGGAAGATGACCAGCAGTTGCAAACGGCCGAGAACATCACTCCGGTTGTTGGCAACAGTGTTCTGAATGACGAGATAACGGAGTTGCTGAACGCGGTGAGCGCGTCGCTCACCACCGAGAATGTCACGGCATTGGTCGGTCAGGTCGTCAACGACAAAGAGGATCCGGCGGACGTTGCCCTGCAGCATCTACAGGACAACGGACTGCTCTAAGAGAACGATCAGTAAAAGGGGCCGGCCACGCGCCGGCCCCTTTCGCGTTCAGGGATATCTCTCGCCGGCTTCAACCGCGGTCGCCAAACGATTCGGTGGTGGGGCGAGCG
Organism: Actinomycetota bacterium; assembly: GCA_034663635.1. Lineage (GTDB taxonomy): Bacteria > Actinomycetota > CADDZG01 > CADDZG01 > WHSQ01 > JAXDJH01. The sequence continues at coordinate 24,373 of JAXDJH010000017.1, forward strand.
GACACACCCAACGAGGGTCGTAGGCGCACGATGGGTTGCAAGCGAAGTTGAAGTCGAGCACGAGCCGGTCCCCATCCATGCCTTGATCAGAGCCCTTCACCGTGTCGAGCAGATAGCGCCCCGCTCCGTAGGTGGTTTTCCCGGACGTGCCGTCTCTGAACGGAACGAAGATCCCGCCTCCGTAGGTTGCCAACCAATACGTCTCGAGCTCCAACGTGGTTCCGTGCAACTCGAAGCGTGCGATGCCGAAACGGCTGAAGGCCATCGTTTCGTCTCCACTCGTCGGGATGTCGTAGCGCATGGGTTCGGCTTCGACGACTTCAGCGAGAACGCGCGCGGCCGGGTCATAGTCGAAGAAGGGGAGTTCTCGAAATGCCGCCCTCTCCTGCTCGGGGATGGGGGATTGCGGGTGTGCCTTGAACATCTCGTTCCGCTCCGCCCTCCACATCTCCCACGCTCTATGTGGCTCATCGGCGGCACGGATGCGGGCGTAGAGGTCGAAGATCCTTCGCTTCCAATCGAGCAGGTCGAAGACTTCGTTCGGCTTCACCCGGTCGCGCTTTCCTCGGCCGCATTCGTTGCGTCTCTATCCGGATCGCGGATCCCGACGAACGAAGTGAGGCCACCGACGAAACAGAGACATGCAGCTACGAGAAGCGCTTTCTGGATCCCGATGGTGAAGTCGGGGCCGCTTACGTCCTCACTCCCGGCTATCCCGGCCACGAATGGGAGCAGGGCGACCGCGAGCAATGCCGCGATCCGAGCGACAGCGTTGTTCACACCAGATCCGATGCCGGCATGGCGCTCCTCGACCGCGCCCATCACCGCGGTGGTCAGCGGGGCGACCGTGAACCCCAGCCCAAGCGAGAACACGAGTACACCCGGAAGGATGTCGGTTGCGTAATGGCCACCGGGCACCACACCGGTTCTCATCAGCAACAATCCGATGCCGACTCCGACCGGCCCGAAGGTCATGGGGAAACGCGGCCCGATCCTCGAGGCCAGCTTCCCAGCGCTCGGCGACAGCACCAGCAGGGCGATCGTGAGTGGCAAGAAGGACAGGCCGGCTTCAAGCGCCGAGTAGCCCATCGACTTTTGAAGCTGCACGACTACCAAGAACAGAGCGCCACTCAACGCCGCGTACACCGTCAACGTCGTGGCGTTAGCCGCAGTGAACTGCCTGTTGCGGAATATCTCGAAGGGGAGCATCGGATGCTTGACGCGCTTCTCGACTATCACGAAGGCCACGAGGGCGAGGCACCCGATCACGATCGCAGCCGTGACCGTGCCACCCCAACCGCGAACGGGCCCTTCGATGAGAGCGAAAACGATGCCACCCAGAGCGAGAGCGGCGGTAGTGCCCCCGGCGCCGTCCGGTGTCCTCGCGGCCGTTTCGTCACGAGTCTCTGGAACGTGTCGGAGCGCGATCGCTATAGCGATCGCGGCGAGGGGGAGGTTGATCAGGAAAACCCACCGCCACGACGCATTGTCGACGAGCCAACCACCGAGGAACGGGCCGATCGCAGTTGTCACGCCCGAGAGCCCGGACCACGCGCCGATGGCTTGGCCCCGATCCGATTCTTTGAAGCTAGCCGAGATGATCGCCAGGCTGCCGGGTACGAGCATCGCTGCACCGGCCCCTTGCAACGCTCGCGCGGCGATCAGGAAGCTGACGGAGGGAGCTATCCCGCACAGGAGGGAGGCGAACGTGAAGCCACCAAGTCCGAGCACGAAGATGCGACGCCGACCGAACAGATCTCCGAGCGAACCGCCGACGAGGAGGAACGCTCCAAGGGTTAGCAGGTAGGCGTCGACGGTCCATTGAAGTGAAGAGAATCCCGTTTCGAAGTCGGCTTTGATGGCCGGAAGCGCCACGTTGACGACTGTCGAATCGAGAAACGCGATTCCGGAACCCAGAACGGTCGCGAGGATGACCCACCGGCCCGTGGCGGTGCCGTAAGCGACGGATCCCTCGTTCCGTTGCATATCCAAATCTGTGGGCCCAGATGGATTTGAACCATCGGCCTCATCCTTATCAGGGATGCGCTCTAACCGAGCTGAGCTATGGGCCCCAGGTGCCGACGGAGTCTAATCAATGGGGCGGGGATGCCCTCCCCGCCCCACGAGTCCGGTGCTACTTGAACTTGGCTATCTGGGTCTGAGGGTTCAGTCCACCGTCGTAGAAACGGACCTTCTTCTTCCCAGTCCCCTTCATCTTGAAGACGGTGACGCCGAGCAGCGAAGCGTGGTCGTTCGTGTAGATGCGGCCGTTGTACCAGTAGGCCGACCACGAGTCGGGGTTCACGCCTCCTGGTTGCTGCAGGTAGAAGCCGAGTTCCACGGGATTAGCCGGATCGCTGAAGTCGACGGCCGAGATCCCCCCCGAATAGTAGGAAGACACCGCGATGTACTTTGCGGGATCTTTCATCGGCAGGATCGTGTAGAGGTGCGTGGTGCACCGGAAACGACTCGCCTCGTCATCGCTGTCGGCAGGCGGAACGCGCGGTAGCGAGTAGTGACCCTTCAGAGCAGGGCTCGCCGGGTCGGCCAGATCGTAGAACCACATCGCTCCGACAGTTGACGTCTGATCTCCAACACAGCCGCCGCCCTCGGCCCCCGCGTACTCGTCACTGATGATCGCGTACTTCCCATCCCACGTGAAAGCGGCCGAGTGATGGATCGAAATGTCGGGGTTGGTGATGCGGGCAAGGATCACCGGCTTGGCTGGATCCTTGATGTCCCAGACCTGAGATTCCGTGATGCATGCCGCGATCACGATGTCTTTCTCGGGCCACGCTTGGAGGTCGTGACAGCCGATCGGCGCGTCGTTCGGAAGTGGCGTTGGGGTGATGTCGAAGTAATCGACGAACTCGAGCTTCGAGGGATCGTTCGTCGGGAACTTCAGGATGCTGACCTGTCCATGTCCGGTGGCGGCTTCACAATCCGCTGTGGGCGTGAGCGGGTAGGACTCGTTGTACATGTAGGTCGTGTCGCCATCGGGAACCAACGTATGGGTGTGAGAGCCGCACTTCGTGGTCACGAACGCCACCTGTTTCGGTTGCTCTGGGTTCGAGTAGTCGACAACGCGCACACCCTCGAGTCCCGTTGACTTGTCGGCTTCGACGAATCCAGTTGCCTTCGTGTTGTTGCAGGATCCGTTCTCGACGCTATTGGAGCTCGCAGAGTCGATAGAGACGAAGGCGGTGGTTCCGACGATCGATACATCGCCTTGACTCCCGGGACACTGATGGAAACCGATCTGCTTCAGATAGCCCTCGCGCTTCCCAACGATCTTGTAGAGAGCGGTCCCCTGGTAGGAGCCGGCGTACATGAGGTTCCCTTGGAAGGCGAGGTCCGAGCCTTGCGCGAAGAGGTCCTTGTCGATCTCGATCGGCTGGCGCACCAAAGACTTGATGTTGTCGCTGTGGATGTCCTCGTTGTGGCTGGCGAACACGGGCATCACGCCACTGAGGATCGAGGTGATCGCGACGAGTGCCGCGAGGATGCGGAAACGCATGTCTGCCTCCCTGGATGGATTAGCTCAGTGAGTACTTCTAGGGAGGGGGCAGCAAAGTCCTGCCTCGAGACGCGACGAGGGCCCCCGCTAGGGGGCCCGGAACGTCAGTGCTTGATCTGGTTTAGGCGTTGAGCCCGAGTCCCATGACGATGTCGTCTTTGGGTCGCGCGCCGACGACTTGAGATTTCACGTCGCCGTCGACGAACAGGGCGATGGTGGGGATGCTCATGATCCCGTACTTCGAGGCCACGCCAGGGGCGTCGTCGATGTTGAGCTTGACGACCTTGACCTTGTCTCCGTATTCGCCCTGGAGTTTCTCCAGCTCAGGCGTCACGAGACGGCATGGCCCGCACCATTCGGCCCAGAAATCGACCACTACTGGCACGTCCGACGTCAGCACGACTTCGTTGAAGTCCTGCTCGCCGACCTCTTGCATGTTGGCCACCGGAGCCTCCTGATTATTGGTTGCTTACCAGCTGTAACGCCTGTTTCGACCCTATATTCCCCTCGCTCTGCCTCCTCCAACCCTCCGCAGGAGAGCGAGCGCCGACGCCGAAATCTACGCCTCAGGTGGGGGTGATTCGTCACCTTTTGAGGAGGTTCGAAGATGGTCCGTCGCAGGCTCGTTTCGTTCGCATCGCTGGTCCTGGTTGCTTGCCTCGTTGCGCCTGCGGCTTTCGCCACTCCGGTGTCGAAAACCGAGGACGAATACAACCTCTACGGCCGGGCGTTCCTCGAGCCGGCTGCCTCCACCAATTACATGCAGTTCGGTGAGGGCGGGCACGGCGAATTCGAGTGGGGCTTCCAGCTACTCGAGAAGCTCTTTCCTCGGTACATCGAAATAACGACGGTTGCCGATGAGCTGAACGACAAGAACGCGGTGAGCGTCGGGGCCGATGGCGTCCCTGCCTGGGACCCCGCGGACACGGGGGACGGTCTTCCCCTGCACGTCGTGATCGCTACCGACAGCAACGTTCCGGATCGCAAGAAGGAGTACATCGTCATCGCGGCGGGTCACTCCGGTGAACCGTGCGGGCGCGAGGGTGGCGCTCGATTCATGGAGGACGTCGTGACCGCCGCCGCGAACGGATCCGAGCAGATCTTCGACAACGCAACTGGCCTTACGGACAAGACGTTCGAGATGACCGCGTCTCAGATCCTCAAGCGCACCAAGATCTACTTCATCTCGCCCTCGCCGGATGGTTGGTTGGTCGGCGACGGCTACGGAGCCGAGCACAGCCAGTACAACGGAGCGAACATCAACTCGAACCGCATCGGGTACTCCGACGGCTGGTCGTTCCCCCGTAGCTCCATCCTCTTCGCGAAGGGCTACACGACGTACTCGCAACCTGAAGGCATCTCGATGACGAAGTACCTCACGGAGGTTCGTCGGAAAGAGTTGCGCGGCAAGCCGTTCGCGATCGGCATGGATATGCACGGCCCGACTCCACTCGGTTTCATCTTGCTTCACGACGAAGGCCTGGACCCCGAGAAGCTGCAACGCATGGTCGATCTCGGTGTGCGGGTCGGACACAACATGGAAGAGACGCTTCCGATCTTCGGCCCCCTCGACTCCGCGCTCGACACCGGCACAGAGGGGGTGCGCGACAACGCGCCCGACGATCGAGACAACTTCGGCACGCAGGACAACATCATGTGGCGTAGTCAGGACACGGTGCGCTGGGGATTCGTGACCCACATCGTCGACTCGTTCCTCGGCTACACCGCGGCCGGCAGCTGGGGTGGGTTCTTCTCCAGCAACTCGGGTCTCGATGCCGCTTCACTCTCGTACGAGATCAACTGCCGGCCCTCGTCACCTTGGGTCGGAGCGGATCAGCAGGTCTACGCCGACAACGTGCGTCACGTTCTCGAAACGGGTGTGGTCACGACCGCGGCTTGGTCGAAGATGCCGTTGCCGAAGACGGAGATCGATGGCCGGGTCGGTTTCTATGAGTCGGGCGAACGCGTGACCGACAAGGACGGCAACCCGATGCCCGTGCCGAAGAACTACCCCGGGAATCCGCTGGTCGGCGACGTCAAGCAGATCCCTTATGACGTTGAGAACACCGACTACTTCCGCGACCTCAAGGCGATTGTCGATCACGCCCCGGAAGAGGTGACCGCTGACGAACTGGGATCCATCAGCACTTTCGACCGCTTCGTTGTTCCGGACGCTGTTCCGGACAACGTCTCTGTCCTGAAGGACTTCGTCGAGGGCGGCGGTGATCTCATCCTTACGGATGCCGCCCTGCAACTAGTGCCTCAACTCACCGACATCGACACCAAGGCGGTGGAGCAAGGCTTCGGTTACGTCGGCTACTCGGACCTCGATAGGAGCCAGCCGCTAACGAAGGGACTTCTCGCGACCGCGTGGCAGATGTACGCGCCGACCCCGATCGGGATACCGCTGTTGATGGAACGGGACGGCTACTGGGGCAACACGAACAACCCCCAGGCCGATGCGCCTTCGCCGACGAAGAACAGCGCACCGATCTGGACGATCGATCGCGACGCGTGGGAAGCGGCAGGCGGAACGACCGTCGGCACGGCCGATCCGCCCAAGGATCGCAAGTCCGTGGCGGACGGAACGAACCAGGACAAGACCGAGATCGGATTCATCAAGGTGGGCGAAGGACGACTCGTGATCTTCGGTGCGTTGCTGCCTCAGCCGTCCGAGGCTTACGACCACTGGTTCGGTCTCGACGCGTATGGCGTCAGCGACGCGGCCCAGAAGATGCTGCTGAGGGTCTTGAGCGGAAAGTTCTAGAGCTCGACGGTCGTACCGATACCGTCTTCGACCGCGCGGTCATAGACCATGCGCGCGGCCGCAGCGTCTTCGACCGCGTGGCCCATTGACTTGTAAACGGTGATCTCGTCCGGTGAGGTTCGCCCGGGCTTGGCGCCGCTGAGGATCTCGCCCAATTCGGACGCTTCATCGGCATCGAGGCCTTGAAGTTCGAACGCGCCTGCGGGGGGTGGCTCGAACGCGACGCGAGACTCGACCACCAGCATTCCGGAGCGAACTGTCCCTTCGTCTAGCTCTCCGCCGCGCGGGTTGGCGCCGACAGATGTGACATGTGCGCCTGGAGAGATCCATTCGGAGTCCACGATCGGAGCGATGGCATCCGTGCAGATGCAGATGACGTCGGCTCCCCGAATCGCCTCTTCGAAAGTCTCCTTGAGGATGGCTCCACTCTCTTCGGCCAGTACACGAGCATGGTCGCGTGATCTGCTTGCGACCCGGATCTCTTCGAAGTCTCGGACCCTAGGCACCATGGCGAGATGAGCCCGCCCCTGAACCCCGGCTCCGATGATCGCCAGAACCTTGGAGTCGCCACGTGCCAGCGTCCTGGTCGCAAGAGCGGATCCGCCCGCGGTCCGCATAGCCGTGATGTGCGCACCATCCATCACGGCAAGCGGCCGGCCGTCCTCGACGTCGAACAGCGCGATCAGTGCTTGATGCGACGGGAGACCCTTAGCGTCGTTTCCGTGAAAGACAGAAACGAGTTTCGCTTCAAGCGTGCCCGCGACATAGCCGGGCATCGCTCCGAGGAAGCCCGACTCCGTAAACGCGGCGACTCGAGGGGGAACCGAAGTGCGGCCCGCGCTCAATTCGATGAACGCAGGGACGAGGGCTTCGATCAATCCGTCGAGGTCAAGAAGACCGGTTACCTGCTCGCGGTTGAGAAACAGCACGTGCAGAGTCTAGGGAAGCTGAGAGCTAGGTTGTCTTCGAGGTGGGCTGTCAGTAGATGAGGAGACGCGGATGAGGAAACTGATCGTGAGCACTTTTTTGTCGCTCGACGGTGTGATGCAGGCTCCGGGCCTTCCCGACGAGGACACTTCAGGTGGATTCGACCAGGGTGGATGGCAGATCGACTACTTCGACGAGGTCTTCGGTGAAACGTTGATGCAGGGTTTCGCGGCCACCGACGCTCTGTTGTTGGGACGCAAGACCTACGACATATTCGCGGCTTTCTGGCCCGTTCAGCCAGACGACGATCCGATCGCGCCGACGATGAACGGGTTCGACAAGTTCGTCGTCACGCGGACGCTCGACGAGGCAGAGTGGGTCAACTCGGAAGTGATCAAGGGTGACGTGGTAGCGGAGATCAAGAAGCTCAAAGAGCGCCCGGGCAAGGACATCCGCGTCATCGGAAGTGGAGACCTCTCCCAAACCCTTATCGAAAACGACCTCGTTGACGAGTACCAGCTGGTGGTCCACCCGCTCGTGCTGGGTTCGGGCAAGCGGCTGTTTCGAGACGGAACCGCGTCCACGAAACTTCGTCTGGTGGACAGCAAGCCCACGACCAAGGGAGTGCTCATCCTCACCTACGTCCCGGACCACTCTTAGCTCCAGCAGTGGCCACCGTCTCCGACGTCGGACGCGAGCTCGTCCCCGTACTCGTCTCCGCGGGCGTGGTTTTTCCGGATGACGAACTGGCATTGATCTTGAAAGCTGCGTCGGGGTTGCCCGCGACCGCCCTCACATCGAACGACGTGCTCGGCCCTCGAGCAGTTTCGGAAGCACGAAGGATGGTTCGACGGCGCGCCGCGGGTGAGCCTCTGCCGTACGTCATGGGAACGGTTGAGTTCAGAACACTAGAGCTTGCGATTGGGCCGGGAGCTTTCATCCCTCGAGCGATGACGGGCGCAGTGGTCGACCGGGCGGTGGCTGCACTCCCGCCAGATGGTGTGATCGTCGACATAGGAACAGGTTGCGGTGCGATCGCTTTCGCGATCGCTGCCGAGCGCCCGGACGTTCAAGTTCTCGCAAGCGACATCTCCGACGAAGCGCTGAAGTGGGCGGCCGAGAATCGACTCCGAACGGGACTGGAGGTCGGTTTCTTCTTGGGTGATCTCTTCGAGCCGTTTCCTGTCGACGTGCGCGGACGCGTGGACGTTGTGGTTTCGAACCCTCCACACGTCCCTGCCGGCGCCGGCAGCTCGTTGCCTCGCGATGTGGTTGACCACGAGCCCGGCGTAGCTTTGTTCGCCGGTCCTGATGGGTTGAGCATCATCAACAGGATCGCCGCCGAGGCGACCAACTGGTTGAGACCCGGAGGTTGGCTCGTTTCCGAGCTAGGGGACTCACAAGGAGAAGATGTGACTCGTCATCTCGATTCACTCGGCTATTCGGATATCGCAGTGCATCTGGACGACGCCAGTCGTCGTCGCGTTATCGAAGCGCAATGGAAAGAGGTAGGGCGGCGGTTGTAGTTACCCCTCGTGGAGCTGTTGCTCGGGCACTGGGGGCTCAAGATCCGTTTCATCGGTAAGGCCGAGGCGCTTTCGGGCCGAGAACATGGAGCCTCGAGCTTCTTCCAGTGGCGCGAATTGCGAAAGTCCGACGCCGGGCATGTCGATGTACACGCACTCGATCTGCCCTCCCCGGAAATAGGTCTCGTGCCAGAAGCCCGCGCCACCCGGGTTGTCGAGGAAACTCTTCCACCATTCCGCGTGGACGCCCGATCGAGCCCAACGTTCGAGCGAGTCGAAGTCGCGCCAGTACTGACGCATCCCGCCATGCGGGGGAAACAAGGAGAAGAGCAGACCCTCGTGTAGCAACAGGCCGTCGGGGTTCTCGTCGACGGACTTCTTGATCTTTGGGCCGAAGCCGACGAACGTCTTGAACCCGCGCAGGCTATTCGCGCGCATACCGAGATAGATCACAACGAGGTCCGGATACGCGCTCAGGTCAACCGAATTTCGAACCGGTCGGTTCTTCGCCGTTCGCCCGCGCATCGTGCCACCCTACTTACATGGACCAGGATCGATCTGGGCCGCTTGCCCTTGCCGCCGAGCTCTGTCAACGCTGTAGTCACTAGACGGGTGAGGTTCATGAGCGCAGCATGGCAATCGGCGGCAAACAGGCCGTCAGAGGAGGCAGCCATGCGCAGGAAGCTCGAAATCTCGATCCTTATGGTCCTTCTGGCGGTCGCCGTTGGAGTCGTCGCGTCGACTGCTGCGAGCGGTCAAACGGTTCTCCACCTCGTAACGGGTTCGAACAGCGACCTCAAGACAGCTGTGTTCGACGCCGACGGTCGCGGCCTTGGGCTGGGCGATCGCATCGCAGCTCGTGTTCCGCTGCTCGACGAGACCCAGACCGAGCAACTCGGCACCGCCTACCTGCATTGCGTCGTTCACAAGCGGATCGTCGATCCGGACAAGGGACTGTGGAACTGCAATTACGTGCTTGAGCTCGCGGATGGTGACCTCATGCTCCAAGGGCTGGATCCGCGAGGTCCCGGCGAATATGAGGTGTCCGTAATCGGCGGTACGGGTGCGTATGCGAACGCACGCGGAGATGCCACTTTCACCGACGTGGGGATAGATGCCGACGGGTACACGGACATGGTGATCAGGTGGGGCGCGTAGTCCGACGGTAGGGCCGGCATACATGTCCCCAACTTCTCGCACCTAGGGCCTGCTGGAGCCGGGTTGGCTCAGAGATGGATGCGGTAGCGGAGGTACACGATGCCGTTGGTGAATCGGCGTTCGTCCATCAACTCGAGCTCGGCGCGCACGTCCCTCGGCAGGGCCGGCTTGCCCCCACCCACGAGCACGGGATGGATGAACAGGTGGCACTCATCGACCAGCCCGTCCTCGAACGCGCGCGCCGCGAGGTTCGCACCGCCCACGGTCAGATCGCCCGCCGCCGACCGCTTCATGTCCCGCACCGAGTCCGGGTCGAAACTGCGTTCGAGCCGGCTCCTGGCCGTCGACACAGCTTCGAGGGTCGTCGAGTACACGACCTTGTCTCCCGCCTTCCAGGCCTCCGAGAAGTCGGCCATGAGGTCCGACTGCGCGGCCAGGGTTTCGTCGGTCTCCCAGACCGCCATCATCTCGTACAGTCGCCGCCCGTAGAGCCACGTGTCGACAGGGCGTATGAGATCGGTGATGAACGCAAACACCTCGTCGCTTGGCTCGGTCCAGTCGAAACTGCCGTGCGCGTCCTCGATGTAGCCGTCGAGAGACACGTTTGTTATGTAGGTGAGCTTCGCCATCTCCCTACACCGTCAAGCTGTGGGGTCGAGCGGTGGGTGTTCGAGGACGCGAGGCCGGTACTCGACCAGCTGGATGCGGCCGTCGAAGGTCCGGCTGTCGGTCATCTCGAGGGCGACGTCGGGATAGCCGTCGTAGATGCGTTCTGCTCCCGTGGCGCCGGTTATCACGGGGAACATCACAACGCGGAAGCGATCGACCAGTCCGTCTCGCAGTAACGCCCGGCAAAGAGTGAGGCTGCCGATCGTGCTCATGACACCCACGCCGTCACTTTTCATCTCCCGGACAGCTTCAACCGCGTCGCCGCGCACAAGCGTGGCGTTGGCCCACGTGAGCGGCTCCTCGAGCGACGTGGAGAACACCACTTTCGTCGCGCGCGTGAGTTCGTCGACGGAGGCTTCCTCGTCGGCGTTGAACTCGTCCGTTCCCGCTGGGGTTTCGCCGGCAGCGAAGCCCGACATCAATCGGTACGTGTTCGCTCCCATCAAGTACGTGACTTCGGGTTGTTCGCCGAGCCAAGAGAGGTACTCAGGCCCTTGTAGACCCCAGAAGCCGGGCCAACCCTCCCCCGATGCGTAACCGTCGAGGGATGTGATGAAGTCGACGAGGAGTTCGCGCATGTTGTCCTCTCCTTCTATGAGATTTCCGGAACTCCGCCAGAGAGGGGAGTACTGGTCGAATTCAACTTGGCGCGGGTGAAGAGTCCGACTACTACCCCAAGTAGTGCCGCCACGACTCCGATCCATACCGGGGTACCAGTGTTGGGGCATAGTCGAACGAGAACGGAGCCATCGGGCTGGGGGATCGGATCACAGCGGGGGTCGTGCGTCGCCGTAGCCCAGATGAAGAACGTAGCCACATAGGCGACAGTGGCTCCAGCGAAACCCGCGAACGCAGCACCCTCGGCCGCGTGGCGCGCCCACGTCGCCCTGGGAAGGTGCAGCAAGTAGCCCGCGCCGGCACCGACAGCCGGCAACCCGAACAGAAGTAAGAAGACCCATGGCGGCTGGACGGAACCTGTGGACGCGTTGTCACGTAGCCACATGCCGGCGGCGAGGCCAACGATGGCGCCGAGGATCGCGATTGGGAAGCGCCACAGCACCGTGAGCCCGAGGAGCGCTCCGATCGCGACACCGACCACGATGATCACAGGCGTGGCGTCGTTACCCCCGTCTGAGGCTATGTGGAGCCCGGCGCTGGTATCGATCAACCCAAGGGTCGAGAAGGCCAAGCCGGCGACGGCTCCTAACGTTGCTCCGATGGCGCGTTTCACCGCTGGAACGTATCTCTTACTTCGGAGTTCCTCCTGATCGGAGTTGCGGTAGCTCAATTGGTAGAGCGCCTTGCGCGGCTCCGCTTGACAGCGGGTTCGCATCTCCCGCCGCACTACACCGCTCGGTAGCCGAGAATGCGAGCTGACGCTTCGTGAAGGGATGCATACCCGAAGGAGGCCACGTTGAGTGATCCCACACGGACAGATCCGGATAAGTACGTCCCAATCTTTGAGAACGATCGCGTTCGAGTCCTGGAGTACCGAGATACTCCCGGCGCGCAGACCCAACCACACGCTCACCCCGACAGCGTGATGATCACGCTTAGTGGGTTCGACCGTCGCTTGTCTATTGATGGTGACAGCCGCGACGTGACGCTCGAGCCGCACGTGGTTCGTTGGCTCGATGCTCAGACGCACCAAGGCGAGAACATCGGCTCAACCGAGACGCATGTGATCTTTGTGGAGCTGAAGGAGGCGTCACTGCCTGGGCGCAGAGAGGAAACGCTCGGTCCGACCGGCTGACCCCTCGGGCGTTTGCGCAGCTAGACTGCTGTTTCGATGGGGCGGTAGCTCAATTGGTAGAGCACCTGCTTTGCAAGCAGGAGGTCGTCGGTTCGATCCCGATCCGCTCCACTCCACGCCGTGACGCTTCGGCTTCTGCACGAATAGCCGGGTTTTCGGACGTCCGTAAATAGACAATCCGAGCGCATGCCTTACCTGTTGCGCCCTTTGCTCGGCTTCTTTCCTTACGTAGTGCTATCCGGCCCCCACCCTCGCACCCTGATATCGGCGCGGCGAAAAAGGTTCAGGAGGGCGAATGCGATTTAGGGGCATCGTCGCGGTTGCGACCGCGGTCTTAATGGCTGCGGGACCGGCGGCTGCTTGCCAGAAGAACCATCTACATAGACGAGTGGCTCAAGCGCGGGCAACGGCCTGGCAACGAGTTCTGACGGCCGGCGTCGAATGGCCGACAAGGACCGCGCGATCCGAGCCCGCACCGATCACGTTGGTCGAGCGCGACGTGGACCTTTCCGCGTACAAGGGCGTTGCGGCATGGGTGGACATTTTTGATGCGGGTCCTTGGGCCCACCCCGCGCGGATGGTTCGCCGCCTCAACAAGCGCGGAGTCGAGGCGATATTCGTGCAGACATCGACCTACGGTCGGACGAAACCACTGCTTCATGCTCATGAGCTCTCGACGATGCTCAAAGTCGCTCACAACAACGACATGCAGTTGGTCGCCTGGTACGTCCCGTCATTCGCCAAGATGGATGTCGACCTCCGCCGGTCGATGGACGCGGTCAGGTTTCGTTCGGAGACCGGCCAGCAGTTCGACGGTTTCGCTCTGGATATCGAGTCGACGGTTGTCGGCAACATCGCTCGCAGAAACGAACGCCTGCTGCGCCTGTCGGACAAGATCCGTGCTCGCGTCGGCAACTCCTATCCCTTGGGCGCGATCACTCCGGATCCACAAGCGTCTCTATATTGGCCCGGGTTCCCGTGGAAGACGATCAGTGAGAAGTACGACGCAATCGTTCCCATGGCGTATTTCTCGTTCTTCACGAGCGGTTACGACGGGGTCCGCCGATACATGAAGCGCGATATCAAGCACATCCGTGAAGTGACGGAGAACCCCGATGTCGCCATCCATGTCATCGGCGGCATCGCGGATGATGCAAAGCCTCGAGAGGTGCGCGGCTTCGTTCACGCGAGCAAGCAGCATGACGTTCTCGGCGCGAGCCTTTACGACTCGCCGATCACGAGTCCCGCGAGTTGGCGGATCCTCAAGGCGTTCAACCGAAGCGGACCGATCACGGCCAAACGCGCGGACAACTCCGGATCTAACGAAGCTCGAGATGCAGACGGTGGAGCGAACAAGCGACAGGAAAAGAAGAAGAACGAGAAACGCGGGAAGCGAGATAATAAGAAGAACTCGCGAACCAAGCGCTAAGGGATCACGTAGTCCTTCGTAGTGGTCATCTGGTCCGCGTAGTAGGTCTGAGGTCCAACATGGACATGCGCGTCGACATCGTTCTCGCCAGTTCCAGAGATGACCGTTCCTCGCTTCGCACCTATGGTCTTGAGCGGAATCGCGATCATGATGTAGCCATCTGCGTGGTCGTAGGTGCCTGTCGGGCTCTCGAGTTGCTCGTAGGCCCCACCCTTCTCTTCGAATAGATAGAAGGTTGGCCCGTTCAGGCTCGCCACCGCCTCCGCGACAAATGTGCGTCCCTTCGAGGTGAACGACCATTCGATCCCGGGAGCTTCGGGGTATCCCCCCACCTGCGGGAACATCCCAGAAACCCCGATCGCCACTTCTAAGGACTTTCCTGCTCTGGCCACCTGCAGATAGGTGACATCGAGCGCCGGGGGTCCGTCGCCACTCGGGTCGTTGCCAAGCTCCTCGGGGCCGTTGGCGGCGAACGCAGCAGGGCCGGCCAGTAAGAGGCAGGCGAAAGCGACCAGGAGCAACTTTTTCAAATAGGCCATACGCCTTGAGTTCGCTGCCGAGCCAGGGGTTCCTTCGCCTCCGCCGTACCCTTGGGGCATGGCCGCGCGGTTCTACCGGGGCCTCCCGGTCGCCTTGATCGCCTTTGCCCTGACCCTGAGTTGGTCGGCGCCGGCTTCGGCGCATGCCGCTTACAAGGACTCTGATCCCGCCGACGAGTCGACGATCTCGAGTTCACCGACTTCTGTTTGGGCCGAGTTCACCGAGCCCGTGTCCGACGCGTCCACGCTCAAGATCTACGACCCATGCGGAGAGCAAGTGGACGGCGGCGATGTCGAGCGAAGTGGATATCGGATGACCGTATCCATGTCTTCCGACCGGCAGGGTGAGTTCACGGTTCGTTTCGTAGCCAACTCATCCCTCGACGGCCACACCACGAGTGGAGAGTTCACGTTCACTGCGACGGACGGGGCTCCGTGCGCACCACCGGCGGATGAGAAGGACGACACCGGAACGACCAAGCCCGATTCTCCGCGCAACGATCAAGCGGAACAGTCCGACGCAGCCGAGGAGCCGGTCCCCGCAACCCAAGATGACCCGGTCACGGAGGCCGCCGGTTCCGACAACAATGGCAACACCAGCGCGTCCGACGGAACCAACGGTGGACGCGGAGGCAAGAGCGGTGGAGACCGCAAGAAAGAGATCCAGCTGGCGGCCGACAAGGAGCCACCGGCCCCCAAAGGTCCGTCTCTGTTCGGTGACATGCCGTGGGGCTCGTTCGGGATGGCCCTCGCCTTTGCCCTCGTGATCGGCGCGGCTGGGGGCAAGGTCTACGCCGGGATCATGGGACCGCGCGCCTGAAAGCCTTGGGCAACCCAATCAACCCCACCGGCGTCTAATCCGGCATGGAGAAGAAAACCGCAACATCACGCCTGGTCCTTTTGATACTCGCTGTCGTCCTCGTGGCCGGCGCTTGTGGTTCCAACCCGGAGCCCACGAACGGCACCGGGAGCCAGCCCACGGCAAACGATCCGTCCTCGGAGTCGACCGACGACCCCTTCGTGGAACCCACCGAAGAGCCCGAGAGCGAGACGACGTTCGTGACGCTCTGGGAGACCGACCGAGAGTTCCTTGCTCCCTCGGTGCGCCCCATAGACAAAACGGAACGCATCGGCACGGCCGCGCTCGAGCTCTTGATGCAAGGCCCCATCTCCGATGCTCATGGCACCGCGATCCCGGGTGACGTCCAGGTCCTCGGTTTGACCATCGACAACGGCGAAGCAACCGTCGATCTCTCATCCGGATTCGAAAGCGGTGGTGGCTCGTTGTCGATGCGGATGCGAGTGGCCCAGGTCGTGTACACGTTGACCGAGTTCCCAACGGTCAAGACGGTTTTCTTCAAACTCGACGGTCAACCGGTCGAGGCGATCGGCGGCGAAGGCGTGTTCGTCGGCAACGGCGTCGCGAGACGAGACTTCGAGGACTTCAGACCGATCATCACCGTCGATTCTCCGGCCCCCGGCGAATCTGTCTCATCGCCGATCCACATCTCGGGTGAGGCGAATGTCTTCGAAGCGAACGTGAGCATCCAGATCCTCGACGAGAACGGCAAGGTCATCAAAGAGGCGTTCACCACCGCCACCTGCGGCACGGGGTGCTGGGGCACTTACGAGACTGACGTGAAGTACTCCGTTGACCACACCCAGCAGGGGACCGTCATCGTCTTCGAGTCCTCGGCCGAGGACGGTTCGATGCTTTTCCCCGTGGAAATACCGGTCACGCTCACCGCCTAGCCGGAATCGGTCTAAAAGGACTCGCCAGGGCCCCGTCGAAACCTCTAGGGATAACTAAGCCAATCCCGGAGGCACCTAAATGCGTCGCATCCTCGGAGCCCTTGCTCTCGTACTTGCCGTAGCGGTTCCAGCTTCGGCGAATGGCCCCTACGTCTACGTCGCCAACGGTGACCCGGAGGGTTCGCTCGAACTAGTGGGCCACTCGCCTCTCGAGAACCGTGGGATGAACGCCGCGCTCGCGGTCCACGGTGATTACGCGTATGTCGGTGCCCGCACCGACCCCAAGGTCGATCAGGTCGTCCAGAACGGCGTCTTCGTCGTAGATGTCAGCAAGCCCGACGCTCCCGAGGTCGTCAACGAGATCGGCCCGCCGAACGAGGGCAACCCCGGCGAGACCTCGCGCGAGCTGCGGATCTGGCAGGACCAAGAGATCTTGATCGTGATGAACCTCTTCTCTAACTGCGCGGAGATCCACGCATGCAACCCCACGGTCGAGAAAGACGACAACTTCCGCTTCTATGACATCTCCGGCAAGAACGGTGCGGATCCGAAATTGATCGCCGAGTACGTGCCGAGCATCAATCCGCACGAGTTCTACCTTTGGGAAGACCCGAAGAACCCCAAGCGCGCGCTCCTCTTCATGAGCAACCCCGGTGGGTCGTCGCAGATGCTCGTGACCGACATCTCTGGAGTGCGCCAGAAGAAGTTCACCGAGATCGGAAAAGCGTCATTCCCGGTCGGCGACGCGGGCAACGACAACCGTCTGCACTCCTACGGGATGTCTCCGGACGGAACCCGCGCTTACCTCGCGTACCTCGAGGCGGGTTTCTATGTGCTCGACACCTCCGAGTTCGCAAAGGGCGTCAAGAAGCCGTCGGTACGGTTGCTTACTCCACCGCAGAACGCTCCGAAGTGGCCCGAGGCGGTTGGGCCCGGTGCACACAGCGCCATTCCGATGTTCGGAAGCCCCTACGTGCTCGTCACGGACGAGGTCTACGGCGAGGCGTTGCGTGCGCTCGACTCCGGTGGTTGCCCGTGGGGCTGGGTACGCATGATCGACATCCACTCGGTCGTGAAGCCCAAGATCGTGTCGGAGTACAAGCTGCCGCAGAACGATCCCGACTTCTGTACGACGGATGCACCGCGGCCCTCGTCGTCGTACTCGGCTCACAACCCGACCTTGACCGAGCACCTTGCGTTCGTGACGTGGCACGCCGGCGGTCTGCAGGTGATCGATCTCAGCGATCCTAAGAAACCGACGCAGGCGGCAGAGTTCGTCCCCACGCCCGAGCTCTACGTGCTGCAGGAAGACCCCGTTCTCAGCGCCGGCCAGGACAAGGTAGTGATGTGGAGCTACCCGGTCATCCAAAACGGCCTGATCTACGCGGTCGACGACCGCAACGGGCTCTACATCCTTCAATACAAGGGTCCCTACCAGGATGAAGTTGCCGACATCGGATTCCTCGAGGGCAACTCGAACATGGGCGACGCCTTGAGGCTGGCGCAGTAGCGTTCCGCCATCTTTAAACGAGTTCTTGTCCTATCCCTAATCCTTGCCCTCGTGGCGGGTGGTGCCGCGGCGCACCATCGAGCATTTCGAGGCAAGGCCATCTACTACTCGGATCAGTTCGCGGGCGATCACATGGCCTGCGGCCCGAAGTACCAGCCGTGGAAGATGGTGGCCGCGCACCGGAACCTGCCCTGCGGCACCCGGTTACGGGTCAAGAACCGGGACAACGGAAAGATCGTGACCGTGACGGTTCAGGACCGTGGGCCCTACAGCGATGAGTACAACCTGGATCTCTCCCGCCGAGCGGCCCGGAGGCTGGACTTCATCTCCCAGGGCCACGCACGCATCCGAGCCGTGATCCTCCACAACTGACCCCGACCTGCCGAAGGGGAGCGCAGCAGCGGGGCGAATCTTCCACTGAGCCGTTGGTACCAAAGGCGGCCCTGATCTCGAGCACCCGAGGGGTTGGTGGAAGTGCGCACACGGTTGTTTCTGGCGATGGCTCTGCTCGTTGGGCTCCTCGTTCAGCCCGCGGGGGCAGCTCCTCGTGAGGGCGCGGACCACTACGAGTTCTACTTTCCCTCCGGCGACGGCATCACGACGCTGCACGCCGACGTCCTCCGCAAGACCGGAGTAGATCTCGATGTGAAGCAACCCGTGATCCTGACCGTCAGCCCGTATACCAACCACACCGGAGCGACGACTCCCAGCCCGGGCGAGATAAACGCGACGGGCCCAAGCCCGCGCTTCTACGATTTCTTGGACGCAAGCGACGCCCTGAACAAGGGCTACACCTACGTGATGGTCGACCTTCCGGGCGATGGAGGCTCCGGTGGATGCAACGACTGGGGCGGAGTTCGCGAGCAGGGAGCCGTCAAGGCCGCAGTTGAGTGGGCCGCGGAACAACCTTGGTCTACCGGCAAAGTTGCGCTGCTCGGCAAGTCCTACGACGGGTGGACCGGATTGATGGGCGTCGCACAGCAGCCCAAGGGTCTCGCGGCCGTGATTTCTCTCGAACCCGTCTACTCCGGTTATCGCTACATCTGGATGAACGGCGTCCGCCGCAGCGGTACGTGGCCCTACGGCTATGCGTTCACCGCCGTCGACGCGATGCCCGGACGTCCCGCGGAACCCGAATACGTCGCAAACAGCGCGCCGGAAGGGTATTGCTATCCGGTCAACATCGCGGGCCAGAACGTAGACACAAGCGAAGACGGTCCGTACTGGGCCGAACGCAATCTCTTGCCAACAGCGCGCGGCAAGAAGACGCCCGTCTTCCTCACCCAAGGTTTTCTCGAGACCAACACCAAGCCCGATGGCGCGTTCCAGTACTTCAACGGGTTGTCGGGCAAGAACAACCGCGCCTGGTTCGGCCAGTTCGACCACTGTCGCGCCTGGGAGATGCAGAAGGCATGCGACGCGGGCGGTGAAGACACGAGTATGGCCGTCGGGAGAGATGCGTTCATCGACGAGGTGATGCGCTTCCTCGACCTCCACCTGAAGGGGATCAAGTCCAAGCGGGATCCGGCCGTCGAGGTTCAAGATGCAATGGGCCGGTGGCGAGCCGAGGCATCTTGGCCTCCGTCGGACTCTCGTGCGTACGAGACGAAACTTCGAACGGGTTCCTACACGGACGACGGTTCGGGAAGTGGAACGGCGCCGTCCGACGCCCAGGGCATCTGGAGCGTCTCTTCGCCGCTTACCCATGACGTGTGGTTCAGCGGAGAGCCCATCCTCAAAGCCGAGCTCGCTCCTACGGCGCCGATCGTCAACGTCGCGGCCAACGTTTATGACATCGACCCCAAGGGAGAAGTGACGATGATCTCTCGGGGGGTTCAGAACTTCGTCGGCCCGGGGCCGCATCAGTTGAACCTGCGGATGTACGGGCAAGATTGGCCGATCCTCGAAGGACATCGCATCGGGGTCCTGATCTCCGGCGCCGACAACGACGAGTTCCTCTACGAGGGCACGGCATCGTTCCAGGCCGTTGCGGTGTCGGATGCCTCGATCGCGCTTCCTTTCCTCACCTTCGACCGAACCAAGTTCCTTGCCGGCAAGACAACTCCGAGGCTTGAGGAGTACCTGAAGCAGTCGACCGCCACCCTCTCGAAGAACACGATCAAGGAAGCGCAGACGCCTTTCAAGCTGCCGGCAGAGTTGAGGACGCGGAACTGATTTTGTGCCGATGCACAAAGGGCGGGCCCGGCACGGGCTGAACCTCTAGGTCGACTGGGTGGCATTCGCCCCTGGGAGCTCGACTACGAAGGGGTAGATGCCCGTGCGAACCAGATTCCTTCTGGCAATGGCCCTGCTGGTCGGCCTACTGATCCAACCGGTCTCGGCTGCCCCACGTGCCGATGCCGATCACTACGAGTTCTATTTCACGTCGGCCGACGGCATCACGAAGTTGCACGCCGACGTGTTGCGTCCCAAGGGGCTCGCTCTGGACGTAGCGACCCCCGTCATCCTTACCGTCAGTCCTTACACGAACCACACGGGACAGACGGGCCCTGTGGTAGCCGAGATCACCGCTACGGGTCCGAGCCCACGCTTCTACGATTTCCTCGATCAGAGCCAGGCTCTACAGAAGGGCTACACCTACGTGATGGTCGACCTTCCGGGCGACGGCGGGTCGGCGGGCTGCAACGACTGGGGCGGGCTACGCGAGCAGGCTGCCGTCAAAAGCGCCGTTGAGTGGGCCGCGAGTCGGACGTGGTCCGACGGGAAGGTCGCGCTGCTCGGAAAGTCATACGACGGCTGGACCGGGTTGATGGGTATCGCGCAGCAGCCCGAGGGCCTGGCCGCAGTCGTCTCTCTGGAGCCCGTCTACTCCGGTTACCGCTACATCTACATGAGCGGTGTGCGTAGGACTCTCTGGCCATATGGCTCCAACTTCACGACCATCGACGCCATGCCCGGTCGTCCCAACGAGGCCGAGTACTTCGCCAACGGCGCGCCTGAGGCATGGTGCTACCCGGTCAACATCGCGGGGCACAACGTCGACTGGAGCGAGGATGGTCCTTACTGGGCCGAGCGCAACCTTCTCCCGACTGCAGAGGGCAAGACGACCCCGATCTTTCTGACGCAGGGTTTCCTGGAGCAGAACACCAAGCCGGACGGGGCGTTCGGTTACTTCAACTCGCTCGCGGGAACCGAGAACCGAGCCTGGTTTGGCCAGTTCGATCACTGCCGCGCATGGGAGATCCAGAAGGTCTGCAGCGCGGGTGGTACCGATACCCGACTCGCAGTCGGCCACGAAGGCTTCATCGACGAGGTCATGCGTTTCCTCGACTATCACCTGAAAGGGATAACTCCCGAGATCACCGACCCGGCGGTTGAGGTGCAGGACGGACTCGGTCGCTGGCGCGCGGAGGCATCGTGGCCTCCATCCGACTCGATCGCGTTCGAAACCCCGCTTCGTCCCGGTGGTTACACCGACAGTGGCAACGGTAGTGGCGTGCGACCCACCGCGGCTCAAGGCTTCTGGAACATCTCAACTCCTCTGCCTTACGACGCTTGGTTCAGCGGCGAGCCCGTCCTAAAGGCAGAGGTCGCGCCGGCGGTTCCGGCCGCAAACCTCGCGGCCAACGTCTATGACATCGATCCCGACGGCAAGGTCACGATGATCTCCCGAGGCGTTCAGCTGCTAACCGGAGTCGGCCCCCACCAGGTGAGCTTGAGGATGTATGGCCAGGACTGGCCGATACCGGCGGGTCACCGCATCGGCGTCCTGATCTCGGGAGCGGATCGGGATGAGTTCACCTACAACGGGACTGCCTCGAACCAAGCGGTTCTCGTTTCGGACGCGTCGATAATCCTTCCGTTCCTCACCAACAACCGCACGGAATTCCTACAGGGCGATCCCACGGGCCGGCTTGAAGGATTCAGGGGCGGGACGCACACGGTGCTAGCCGAAGCTTTCATGGCGAGCAACGAGACGGCGTTCGTCCTGCCGGCCCCGCTCATCGACCATCCGCTTCCGTAGCTCAGCCAATAAAAAGGGCCCCCGCGAGGGGGCCCCTTTTGATTTTGGAGACTTCTCTCTAGTACTCGACCTCGACGTCGTCGACGGCCTTCGGCATGGCGTTGAAGACGCCCTGGAGCTGCATGAGCTTCATCATGTTCCCGGAGATCTTGAGCTTGCCTTGCATGAAGGCGTTCTGCGCGTTCAGCTCCTGTGTGTTGATCGCAACCGCCGTCTCGTAGTTCTGAGTGATGGTGGCCTCGGCATCGGCGATCTCGCCGAGCGACACCGTGGCGCTGCCGCCGTCGATGACGAAGTAGTACTTGCTCTCTCCTCCGTCGGGAGTGTCGGTGACGACCTGCTGGAGCTTGGCCGCCTGGCCGGTCGCTGCCTTCTTGAAGTCTTCCGAGGCATTGAGCTTCTCTGTCATCGTCGAAGCCCATTCCTCGGTCAGAAACTTGATGCCCACGTGCTGCCTCCTTGTTCCAGATGACTGCTCAGGGGCGAGAACATACCGTTTCCTCCCATGAATAGACCTCAGAGCGACGCCGAGCCCCGCAAGGCCTCTACGGTCGTGGTCGTGCGCCGCGGCCCGGCCCCCTTCGAGGTGCTGCTCACCATCAGGCCTAAGCACCTCCGATTCATGGGCGGAGCGGCGGTCTTCCCGGGGGGCTCTCAGGATCCGGCGGATCGCGACCCGAGATGGGCTTCGCTCGTTACCGGCGCGACCACGGACCTCGCGGAACGTGTCTGCGCGCTGAGAGAGGCATATGAGGAAGTGGGCTTGTTCCTCGGCGAGGGTCCCATCAGCGAGCTAGGTCCCAGCGACGCGGACGATCCGGAACTGTTCCTCAATCGATGTCTCGAGTTGGGCATCACATTGCATGCGGGTGACCTTGTTCCGGCGGGGGGATGGGTGACACCCCTCGGATCACCGATCCGATTCGACACGCGCTTCTACCTCGCCGAGGCGGATCGAGCATGGGTGCCCGAGCCAGACCCCAGCGAAGTCGAATCGTGGTTGTGGGCGACTCCAGCCGAGTCGCTCGATGCGATGTCGAGAGGTGAGTTGCTCATGGCCCCGCCCACGATCGAGATGCTTCAACGGCTGGCGGGTCATTCGTCCATCGACGACGCGTTCGAAGCCTTGTCGCACGAACCTCTTACCGGAGCCGGCCGGGTCATCTCGGCGCGGCTTTCGCCGTTGGTCCACCTCGTCATGGCGCCGAACCCGAGTGTCATGACGGGACCCGGAACAAACTCCTACATCGTGGGAACGGGGCCCGTAGCGATCATCGATCCGGCGGTCGATGACCCCGAGTACCTGGACGCGCTAACCCGCTTCGCTCGCAACGTCAGGGCGATCCTTGTTACGCATCGTCATGAGGATCACGTCGGTGGGATCGCTGCACTCGTCGAGCGTTACGGATGTCCCGTTCACGCGTATGGCACCGAGCCCGCCGGTGGAGTGGATGTCTCACCCTTGGGCGAAGGGGATCGCCTCGAGGTTGGAGGTGGCTCGCTTCTAGCGCTTTACGCGCCCGGCCATGCGTCGGATCACCTCAATTTCCTTCTTGAGGGGACCAAGAGCTTGTTCGCAGGAGACAACATCCTGGGACAGGGAACGGCTGTGATCGCTCCGCCCGACGGCGACATGCGTGAGTACATGAGAACCCTCCACCGGTTGCGCGATCTCGACCTCGAGCGGATCTACCCCGGCCACTTCCGACCGTTGGACGGGGGCTTGGCGGTCATCGAGGAGTACATCGCTCACCGTGAGCAACGCAAAAGCCAAGTCCTGGATGCACTGTCAGGAGGACCCTCGACCGTCGACGAGATCGTCGCGCGCGCCTACACGGACACGCCGCAGAATCTCCATCCCGTCGCCAGATATCAGACCCTCGCGATGCTGGAGCTCCTAGAGGATGAGGGCCGGGTCGAGCCCGCGGGCGAACGTTGGCGCCTCATCGGCGTTGATCAATAGGGGTATTCGGGATCGACCTTGTTTTAATAGGAGGAACCGGCGGACCGATCGGGGTCACATGCCAACGAGGGACGGGGAGTCCGCGCCTAGGGGCAGCTGGCGTTGGGCCGTGCGAATAGCGGAAGTTTCTGCGTGGGGCACTGCCCTGCTGCTTCTCGGACTCCTCCAGATCTCTGAGCTCTCTCCGTCAGCCCGTCACTTCGGCTGGATCCTCACCGCGGCCCTCGGAGTTTGGTTCGGCCTCTTCTTCAGGGTATTTCTCTATCGGGTCGTGGATCACCGGTGGTTCCCGTGGGCCGGGGTCGTCGTCAACCTCGCCTTCGCGTGTGGGTTCTATGCCCTTCTCCGCGGAGAGGTGCCTTCCGCTCAACTCATCTTCGTTCCCGTGGTCGCGGCATCCGGATTGATCGGAACGCTGCCCGAAGCACTCGTGGCGTCCCTTCTTGCCGTCGCCGGTTATCTCGGCATCACGAGCGCGGTCGCCGAACCCCCAACGCTGGCGGGAGCAGTTCTTACCGCGGGGACGTTCGTGCTCACCGGATTCGTAGCGGGCCTCCTCGCGCGCGAGTTGCGCGCCCACTACCGCGGCGAACAAAAGGAACACAGACTCGCCACCGCGGTCAGACACAGATTGCTTGCGGTCCTCGACGCGGTTGATGAAGCGATCGTCTTTCGCGACAAGCAGGGGATCGCACGAGTCGTCAATCGACGCGCCGGCGACCTATTCGACATCGAGCCGGATTCCTTCCTTGGTGGCCCGGTAGTTGAATTCCTTCGAACCGTTGCACGCAAGGCAGAGGATCCCGAGGGCTTGATGGAAACGTTCCAGCAATTGCGGGACGACCCCGAGGCCGAGCTCCGAATGGAGATCGAACAGATCATCCCGGTGCGCCGCGAACTTCGGCTGTACTCGGGACCGGCTTTTGACGACGACGGTGCAATGGTCGGTCGGATCGATGTGTTCACCGATGTGACGGAGACGCAACGTCGCTCCGCGGAGGTTCAGCGTCTCTACGAGGAGGCGCGGCGCACGGCGGAGAGCTATCAGCGTGCGCTGCTCCCGGACACCCTTCCGAAGGTTCCTCGCGTTTCGTTCGTGGCTCATTACCTCCCGGCAGCGGGTCGCAGAGCGGTGTGCGGTGACTTCTATGACTTCGTGAGGATGTCGGACGGACGACTAGGACTAGTGCTCGGAGACGTCTGCGGGATCGGGCCGCGAGCCGCGAGCGATGCAGCACTGACTCGCTACACCCTGAGGTCTTTGGCGATCGATGAGGATGACCCGGCGCGCCTGATCGAACGCATGAACGTGCATGTGCGCGCCCAGTGCGAGGCGGAACGTTTCGTAAGGATGCTCTTCGGGGTTCTCGATCCCGAACGCGCCCAACTCGAATACGCCAACGCGGGGCACGTGCCTCCCGTCGTATTCCGCGCGAAGACCGGAGAGGTCGAGTGGCTGGGCGAAGGCGATCTGCCGCTGGGAGTTGTCGAGGAGGTCGAATACAAAGTTGGCCGGATCGAACTCTTCCCCGGCGACATGCTGATCTTCTACACGGACGGTTTGACCGAAGCGCCGCGCAACGGCCAACCTTTTGGACAGGGGCGGTTCGGCGACATCGTTGCGGAGTACGGAGTCGGAACCCCCGGAGAGCTCGTGCAAGCACTCCGCCGCGCCGTCGATGCGTGGACATCGGAGGGCGGGATGCGCGATGACGTCGCGCTCCTCGTTTGTCAGATCGTTGCCGACTCCACTCTGGACGAGCCGACGCGCGAGTTGGTTCTGCCCAACGAGCCGGGCCGGGTTCCAGACATCCGTTCTTTCGTGGGTTCGTTCCTGACCGATCTCCGAGCGCCGGTCGAGGCCTCGGGCGAGTTGTTGCTGGCCGTCGGCGAAGCAGCTGCCAACGCTTCGAGGCACGGCAAGCCGGCAGAAGGCAGGAGCGAGATCAGGGTCCGCTGCGTTCTCGAGGGCGATTCCGTGGCCGTCACGATCGCGGACGACGGCCCTGGGTTCGATGCCGCCACCATCAAGAGCGTGGAACTCCCAGATAGCTACGCCTCGGGAGGACGAGGGCTCTATCTCATGCGGGAGCTCGTCGACCGGGTGGACGTCCAGAGCTCCGCGGACGGCACGAGGGTCACCCTCCTGAAGCGCCTGCTCGGCCCCCCGGACCCGGCCGAATGACCTAAAATTGACCTAACAGTCAAGAAATGGCTCCCGACGGGAGCCTCCTAACTAAGGACGGTGCCATGGCGCGCGAGGCAGTCATCGTCGAGGCGGTTCGCACCCCTCTGGGCAGGCGAAACGGGAAACTCAAGGACTGGCATCCGGTTGATCTGCTTGCCGCGGTGCTCAACGAGACGATCGATCGATCCGGAATCGACGCGGCGAAGGTCGACGACGTGATCACCGGATGTGTCTCACAGGTCGGCGAGCAGTCGCTGAACATCGGACGCAACGCGTGGCTCTCTGCAGGGCTCCCCGAAGAGGTTCCGGCGACAACGGTCGATCGTCAGTGTGGTTCGTCGCAGCAAGCTGCTCACTTCGCGGCTCAAGGTGTGATCTCCGGCGCGTACGACATCGCGATCGCGTGCGGAGTCGAGCACATGACGCGCGTTCCGATGGGTTCGAGCGCGCAGATCTCCGGCTTTCCATTCTCGGATCAGCTCATGTCTCATTACGAAGGTGGCCTCGTGCCCCAGGGGATCTCGGCCGAGATAATCGCCGAGCGATGGGGTCTCAACCGCGAGCAGCTGGATGAATTCAGCGCGCGCAGCCACATCCTGGCCGGCAAGGCGACGGAGGCCGGCGCGTTCAAGAAGGAGATCTTTCCGATCAAGGTCGAGACCGAAGAAGGCACCGAGTTGTTCGACACGGATGAAGGCATCCGCACTCCGAACCTTGAGAAGATGGGGCAGCTACCGCCCGCCTTCAAGCCCGATGGCGGCGTGATCACCGCGGCGAACTCGTCGCAGATCACCGACGGCGCGGCTGCGCTATTGATCACCACCCCAGAGAAAGCCGATGAGCTCGGCCTTACTCCACGAGCGCGTTTCGTTTCGTTCGCACTAGCGGGCACCGATCCCGTCACGATGCTCACCGGTCCGATCCCCGCGACCAAGAAAGCATTGGAGCGCTCCGGGCTGAAGCTTGAAGACATCGATCTCGTCGAGATAAACGAAGCCTTCGCGAGCGTGGTTCTTGCGTGGAAGAAAGAGCTTGGGATCGACGACGGCTGGTTCGACGAACGCGTCAACGTGCACGGCGGCGCGATCGCTCTGGGCCACCCTCTCGGCGCTTCCGGAGCGCGGCTCATGACTACCCTCGTCAACACTCTGGAGCAGACGGGTGGGCGTTACGGACTTCAGACGATGTGCGAGGGCGGCGGTTTGGCCAACGCCACGATCATCGAACGGATCTCGTAGGAATCTCTAGAGCGGGCGCAGCCCGCTTCTCGTCACGGGCACCATGGGCTCCCGGCAATGGCTGGGGGCCCTGTCCGTTGTGGCGACCTCAACTCGGAGTTCTAAGCCGCACACCTTGCAGACGTACTTCAGATCCCCCGGATCGGAGTCCGGCTGTGCATCCGGAGGGACCTCTCCCGCGGCTCGGAAGTAGCTGAGTCCGAGCCACAGGATCAGCAGGGCAAGCCCCAAGCCGACCGCGGCACGGACGAACCCGAACCCCACCCCGAGAAGGGCGTAAACCAACCCGACCAAAAGCCACCCGGTCAGGCGCAATTAGCCGGTTCTCCACAGCTGTATCCACACCCGTGGATAAACGACATGGTTGTTATTTGCCCTGGGCCCGTCAGTACCACTGGGTCGCGACTATGAAGCTCACGCAGATGAGCCCGAGTCCCACCCAGAGTTGATAAGGCTGCGTCCCGCCGGGCAGAGCCCCCATGTAGTGGCAGATGATGACGATGACTCCGGCTGCCATGAGGGTGAAGAAAAGCGCTCCCACCCATGGAGGCGACTGCTTCGGCTTGGCCTTTGGAGGCGGCTGTCTGGTAACTCTTTTCGATCTGCTTTTCGGCATGGTTGGAGATAGTAGTCGCGCGCCCCGATAATCCTCATACCTATGGCTTTCCTAAGAGTGTTCGGCAAGTTCCTGATCTCGGTCGGGGTAGGCATCTTGATGTTCGTCGCCTGGACCCTGTGGGGGACCGGCTTCTACACGAGCGGACAACAGAATGACCTCGCAGCGATCTTCGATAGAAGCCCCGCTGTGAAGCCGTTCATCGACCCCGGTGATGGGAGCACTCATCCTCCCAAGGGGTTCTCTCCCAACGCGAGCGAGGCGGTCTTCCGGTTGAAGATCCCTGCGATCCACATGAACGGCGACAAGGGATTCATGGTCGTGGAGGGCGTCGGGGTGGAAGACCTGAAGAAGGGTCCCGGCCATTACCCAACCTGCAGACCGGGTTTCGAACGGCCTCTGTGCACGGAGTTCGAAGAGACGTGGCCGGGCGAGAACGGGAGAGTGATCGTCTCGGGGCATAGGACCACCTATCTGCATCCGTTCTACGACCTCGACAAGTTGAAGAAAGGCGACGAGATCATCACGGAAACAAAGTGGGGGACCTTCACGTATGAAGTAAGCGAGGTAAGGATCGTTCGTCCGGATTCGCTCGCGATCGCCATCCCCAGTGACTCCGCCGAGATCGTGCTTACTACGTGCAACCCGAAGTACTCCGCGTCCCAACGGCTCATCGTTTTCGGAACGTTGGTGACGGATTGAAGCGTTCCTGGAAGTCGATACTCGGCGAGTTGGCGCTCTGGTTCCTCGTGTCGGTCGCGACCGCGGTGATCCTCGTCCTAGTCGCGGACAAGATCCTCCCGGCGAACTTCTAAATGTAAGAAAGGACGGACGTGCGACTGTTGCTCGTCGATAACTTCGATTCGTTCGTCTACAACCTCGCCCAAGCATTCGGGTCTTTGGGGGCCGAGCCGGTCGTGATCCGCAGCGACGCGACGATCGACGAACTCCAAGCCGTTAGCCCCGATGCTGTGGTGATCTCGCCCGGCCCCGGAACACCCCGGGAGGCGGGGGTATCGATCGACGCGATCCGCGCGTTCGCCGGGCGTGTTCCCGTCTTCGGAGTTTGCCTCGGTCATCAATGCATAGCGGAGGCGTTCGGGGCGACGGTCACACGCGCGGAGGTCGGCCCCGTTCATGGGAAGACTTCTTCGATCAAGCATGACGGCGCGGGAGTGTTCGCGGGGTTGCCGGATCCATTCGTCGCAACCCGCTATCACTCGCTTGCAATGGAGGAGGAACCGCTGCCGGCCGAGCTAGTCGTATCGGCGCGAGCCGGCGACGGCACCATCATGGGGATCCGCCATCGAGTACTCCAGGTGGAGGGAGTTCAGTTCCATCCGGAGTCGGTCCTGACCACCGAGGGTCCGAGACTCTTGAAGAATTTCCTCGACGTAGCTCAGGGAGCGATGAAGGTGACCTCGTAATCGGCGTGATGTTTCGTCGTGTCTCCGTAGGTGATCCGCAACACCAAGCGCGCTGGGGCCGAGTCCGGGATCTCTAGAACGCCAGATCCCTCGTCCAGGGTCGCGGTCGCGATGGTGCTTCCTGTGGCGGCATCCCGTGCCTCCACGTTCGCCGCTTCATCCCCACGGAGCTCGACTTCGACCGGGATCTCGCTAGAGACGAGTGATCCCGGGACCGGCCGAACCACCTGGATCCATGGCCGCAGGTCTCGGAATTCAGTCCGCGCCAGAGGCCTAGAAACGAATGCGCGCAAGAGCTTCGAATCGGGAGCGCCGAAAAGGAGAAGACGAACCGATCGGCCTTCCTCGAGCGACGCCATCGTGAAGATGACCTGAGCCATCCTCGGTCGAAGGGCCGATGGCTCGGCCGACCAGAAGCTGCCCGCGAGATCGAGATGGAGAATCTCGTGGCGTTCGAACTCTCCTCGTACCGTCGTATCGACGGGTATTGACGATGTGAGATCGGCTCGTTCCGGCCCCGCCGCCAGCGCCGCGACCAGCTGGGTGGGCACTTCCGTTCCTTCCAGTTCGATGAACTCCGGGATCAGACCGTCGCCGTCGTAGAAGTAGACGGGCGCGAAGGAAGGCCGGCCGGGGGAGCGCTCGATCGGTCGGTCGATGGCGCTGGTCGTTGACGTGCAGGCGAGAAGGATCAGGAGGAGCAGGGGGGCCGCGCGGCGGATCAGCAAATGTCGGGGTTCGACGGCTCCGTGTAGAAGCGTGGTCCGCCGGCCTGCTTGACGAACGAGACGATCTCCGGGTTGTTCTGGGTGCGCTCTCCGTTCTTACCGACGACATCCTCCGAGTTGTCCGTGTAGGTGATCACGAGCTTTCCGCACGGATCGATGTCGACCTGGAAGAAGTCCAAGAGATCTCGAGTACCCGAAGCGCATCCGGTTCCCGACGTGCAGATGTTGCCGAGATGGATGGGCGTTTTCACCGCCCTTACTTCCGTCCAGTGGGAGTTCGGTTTGTTCGCCTGGAGCGAGTACGACACCCACACCTTCCATTTCGGGAGCCTGCGGCTTTGGTTGGCGACCGTTTCCGGACTCGGCCCCCGATGCCTGATGCCGTAGTACGCGACGGCTACCCGTCCATCCGAACCCGCCACCAACCAAGGGAACGCGGTGGTTCGCATCACAACGTTGACCTTCACCGGATCCGACCACGACTTGCCTTGATCGGTGCTGTAGGACACGTAGGAGTTCGTGAAGCCGCTTCGGCCCTTCGGACCCTCCGGTCGACGTTCGGTCCAAGTCGCGTAAACGTTGCCGGCCTGGTCGACGTCTAAGCCCACGAAAGAGTCGAAGGTATCGCCCTTGGTATGCGCAACGACGGAGCGCTTCGTTGCGTTCAACGCGAGGTCCGAGCGAGTAACGACTATGGAGTCTTGGTCTTTCGGATCCCCGTCCGTGTTGTAGGCGACGTAGACCCAATCGTTTCGCTCGTCGACCGCGATCTCGCCGGGCCACTGGTAGATCTCTTGATCGCCGGACACAGTGACGGTCTTGGAAACGACGGGATAGTCGCCGGGCACGCGCTCGAGCCGGCTGAGGATGATCCGCATGTCGGTCGTCTGACCTGTGGTCAAGAACGCGAACGGCTCGCTCTTATAGGTCTCGATCCACTGGCGGTCAACGACGGAGTCGAGTGTTCCTACCGCGTTGTTCTTGAACGTCTGGCCGCGATCGGTGGAGATCCCAACCGTGGTGTTGACGAGGGTGAGCCCGGCCCCCCAAAGGATCCCGCCGGTGTCCGGAGCGATGTCGGAGTCACCACCCCCAGCGGCAGGGTCATAGTTGCCGAGGTACATCCACGTCTTGCCGCCGTCGTCCGATCTCCAGATCAGGTCTCCACCGGCACCTTGTTCCTGCACGCGCGCTCCACCGAGACCGGTCGGTGCGGCGATGTAGAGCGTTCCATCCTGAGCAGCTCTGATGGACGGCTCCGCAGCGGCCTGGTTGGCGTTGGCGCTAACGGCCACGGGCTCGAGGAAAGTCACATCCGATCCGGAAGCCGGAGCGAGCGCGGCCACACTGGTTGCAAGCAGTGCTAGCGAAAGAAGGACCGCACGCCTCAGCGTTCCGAACACGTAGCCAGATTAGACGAAGAGCGCGCTAAGCCAACCGATGGAGAGGGCGAAGATTCCTTTGCCGAACCCGATGCCTGCATCGCCCGGCTGGATGTAGAGCGTCGCCGAGTCTCCCTCCGACACCGGCGTGCCGGGTTCCGGATCCTGACGACAAACGGAGCCGGGCGGGATCGAGGCCGCGCATGGTTCATCAACCTGAGTCACGCTAAGTCCGTAGTCGCTCTCGAGGATCGATTGAGCCTCGTCGCCGTCCTGGCCTGTCACGTTCGGCATCTCGCGCTCGGCCGGGCCTTCCGAGACGGTGATCGTGACCGTGTCTCCCGAGGCCGCTTCGGATCCGCCCTCGGGGTCCTGTGCGATGACCGTTCCTGCGTCCTCGTCGCTCGGCGTGGTGATCGTGTCCGCCACAAGACCGGCCCCCTCGATCTCAGCCACCGCCGAGTCTTCGTCCTGACCCACGACGATCGGGACGGTGACGGGAGCGGGGCCGCCGGACACGGTGAGGTCAACCTCGGTTCCTGCAGACGCCTCGGCGTCGGCCGGAGGCGACTGCGAAAGGACGATGTCTTCTTCGACGTCCTCGGCAGGCTCGTGCGTGATGTCGCCCACCTTGAGATCGGCATCCTCGATGGCGGAGCGTGCATCGTCCAGAGAAAGGCCCTCGACGCCGGGCACCGTGACTTGCTTAGGTCCCGTCGACACTGTGAGGACGACGGTCGACCCTTCGTCGGCTTCGTCTCCGCCTGCAGGATCTTGCGCGACGACGATCCCCGACGGCTTTTTGCTTGCCTTGCGCTCGATGTTGACGTCGAAGCCTCGGTCCTCAAGACGCTCGCGTGCGGCGTCCTGATCCTGACCGACCACGTTCGGTACCCGTACCTGTTCACCGCCTAGAAGGTTGTTGGCAAGTAGATATGCGAGGCCTGCGAAAAGACCTAACAGCAAGAGGGCGATCACTACATAGAGGCCGGCCCTTCGTCCACCGCCGGAGTCGTCTTCGTAGAACTCGTCCTGCCGCGAGATGACTTGGGTGCCAGAGGCGCCGGCCCCGCGGTCCAGGACCGTCGTTCCCGCCATCACCGGTCCCGCGTGGACTTCCTTGCCGGCGAGGAATCGCTCGAGGTCCTCGCGCATCGCACGCGCAGACGAATATCGGTTCTCAGGGTTTTTTGCGAGCGCCTTCATCACGATGGCGTCGAGCTCGGAGGGAACGTCGGGGTTCAGCCGCGATGGTGGATCGGGGTTCTCGCGGACGTGTTTGTAGGCGATCGATAAGGGAGTGTCGCCGGTGAACGGTGGGCGGCCTGTGAGCATCTCGTACAGAACGCAACCCAGAGCGTAGATGTCCGTCCGAGCATCAACCGGCGTGCCTTGGGCCTGCTCCGGAGAGAGATAGGCAGCCGTTCCGATGACCATCCCGGTTTGGGTCATCGTCTGCTCGGCATCCGCGCCGAGCGCGCGCACGATCCCAAAGTCCGTGACCTTGGTCTGTCCGTACGACGTGATCATGATGTTGCTGGGTTTGATGTCACGGTGAACGAGTCCGGCATCGTGCGCTCGTTCAAGTGCGCGGGCCACGTCAACAGCCATCTCCGCGGCGCGTTCCGGCATGAGAGGTCCTTCTTTGACGACCTCCTCGAGCCCGCGGCCGTCGATGTACTCCATGACGATGAAGTAGGCGCCGTCATCGTTGCCGTAGTCGTAGAGCGACACGATGTTGGGGTGGGCCAGATTGGCCGCGGCTTGAGCCTCGCGTCGGAATCGCTCGACGAACGACTTGTCCGCGGAGAGCCGTTCGTTCAGGACCTTGACGGCAACCTCGCGTCCGAGCAGCTCGTCGCGAGCGCGATAGACCTCTGCCATCCCGCCCACCCCGACGCGCTCAATCACCGCGTAGCGTCCGCCAAAAACCCGTTCAGCCATCAGTCGCCTTCTCCGTGTTCCTTGTCGTGGCCATGGCCGTGCTCTTCTTTATCCGTGCTCACGACGAGGGTAATGGTGTCTCCCGGCGAAACCATGGAGCCAACGTCGGGCTCGGTGCCGATGACCGTGTCCTTCTCATACTCCTGGGAGTAGTAGGGGACCACCTCCACGATGAACCCGCGAGACTCGAGGCCTTTCACAACGTCCTTGTACTTCAAGCCGAGAATGTCTTCGGGGAGCGGGAAGCTATCCAGTGGGGGGCTTTCGGAGCTCGCTTCGTCGGACGGCGTTGGGTCGGCAGCCGCGGCAGCCGCAGGCTTCGACGCTCCCGTCTTCTTTCGACCCGCGTCGTCCTTCGTCGAGATTCGCCACACGAGCAATCCCGCGGCGATCACGGCGAGGGCGACGAACGTGATGATCACGGCTCGTCCCAGCTTCGCGGGGTCGTATCTCGAACCGGGGATCGGCCAGACCGAGCCCGCCGAGTCTTGGTCAGGGCGGGTCATCACCGCGGTCGACCCAGGTCCGGCCGCTTGAAGGCCTCGGTTCTCCTCGGTCGGGGTGATCAAAGAGACGAGAGCCCCTCCCATCTCCGCGGCCGAGCGGAAACGTTCCGATGGGTCCTTCGCGGTCGCTCTGGCCACTATCTCGTCGAGATCTGAGTCGATGTCCGGGTTGATCGAGCTCGGTGGTGGAACCGGATCGGAGATATGCCTCATGGCAACCGCCACCGCGGAATCTCCGGTGAACGGCACCGAGCCCGTGAGGCTCTCGAACAGCACTATCCCGAGGGAATAGATGTCCGATGGAGGGCCGACCTCGCTCCCGGAAGCTTGCTCTGGAGAGATGTAGTGAGCCGTTCCCAACATCACACCGGTCGCCGTCAGTGTGGAATCCCCGGCAGCGCGCGCGATGCCGAAGTCGGTCACCTTGACGCGATCGTCCGATCCCAGCAGAACGTTCGCCGGCTTGATGTCTCGGTGAACGACGCCTGCTGCGTGGGCGTGACCAAGGGCAGCAGCTGTGTGCGCAGCTATGGAGGCTGCTCTCTCGGTCTCGAGCGGCCCTTCTTTGCGAAGGACACGCCCGAGGTCTTCACCATCCACAAGTTCCATGACGATGAAGTGGACGTCTCCGTCGGACCCGTAGTCGTAGACGCTCGCGATGTTGGGGTGCGAGAGAGCGGCAGCAGAACGTGCTTCCCGCCTGAAGCGCTCGATGAAGCGGGGGTCGTCGGACAGCTCCTCCTTCAGCAACTTCACGGCGACCTTGCGCCCCAGACGTTCGTCGAGGGCGACGTAGACGGTCCCCATGCCTCCGACCGCACATTTTTCTTCCAAGCGATAACGGCCCGAGAGGACCGTGCCGATCACCATCCCCTGATCTGACGGTCGGCTTCCATGATCAGTTTCGCGATAGGCGCGGCAACCGCTCCTCCGGTGGCTTCGGATCCGAACGAGCCGCCGTTCTCGACGATGACCGCCACCGCGATCTGCGGATCATCGGCGGGGGCGAAGGCAATGAACCAAGCGTGGGGGTTCTGTCCTTCAACCGTTTGAGCGGTCCCCGTCTTACCTGCAACCTTGACGCCGGGGATCTGGGCAGCGATGCCCGTTCCCGACTCGACCACCGCGACCATCATGTCGGTGATCTCTTGAGCAGTCTGAGCCGACATCGCTTGACCCGTCGTCTCCGGATCCGTCCTCTGGACGATCCCACCGCCGGAATCGATCACTTCCCTTACAAGGCGTAGTCGCGGTACTTCACCGTCGTTTGCGACCGTTGCAGCCAGGAGGGCCATCTGCAAAGGCGTTGCAGCAGCGTCGCCTTGCCCGATCGCCGCGTAAGCGCGGAAAGGCGCGTTGTCATCCGGAACATCCGGATACGTGCTGGCCTCTGTCCCAACGTCGAATTGCAGCGGCTCGTTGAACCCGACCGCCTCGGCCATCTTCTTGATCTCATCGTGTATGTCGAGTCCGATCAGAGCGAAAGTTGTATCGCACGAGATACGGAGGGCCGTGAAGAGGTCGATCTGCCCCGTTCCGGTGCACGCTCGGTGCGTGAAGTTCGTGAGCGACTGGTTCGTCAAAGGCATGCACGGCGGTTCGTTGTTCGTCTTGCTGCAGGGCTCGATGGCGTCCGGGTCGGGGAACGTCGACTTGGGCGTGTACTGCCCAGACTCCAACGCGGCCGCGGCGGTCAGCACCTTCATCGTCGATCCCGGTGGATAAGCGCGCGATGTTGCTTTGGAGATGAGAGGACTCAGCGGGGATTGTGGATCCAAAGAGTTCCAGTAGACCTTGGCCTCTTTCGCGTCGAACGAGGCCAAGGGAGTCGGGTCGAAGGCTGGGTTGTCCCACAGCGCCCGAACCTCTCCCGTCTGCGGGTCGATCGCGACGACCGCTCCTTTGTTGTTGCCGAGAGCCCGTTGAGCCGCCTCTTGGAGTCTCGAATGGATCGTCAGGCGTACGTCGTCACCCTGGTCTCCGCCACCAAGAAACTTGTCTTGGATCTCCTGCATGGAAAGCACTCCGCTGTCGCCGAGAAGCTCGTCGTCCATCGATGCCTCGATCCGGGTCTTCCCGTAGACGATCGAGTAGAAGCCGGTGATGTGCCCGTACAGCTCACCAAGTGGGTAGGTGCGCCGGTACTTGTATCTGCCCGTGGTGGCGGTGCTCTCTGCTACGCGCTCCCCGTCGAGCGTGAGGATGTCGCCCCGCTTGATCGAGTACTCGCGGAGCAATGCGCGGGAGTTGGCGGGATTCTCGGCTATGCGTTCGGCCGCGAATATCTGGATGTAGTTCAGCTGCGCAAAGACCGCAATGAAGGCGACGATCAGGCCGATCCCCACCCGACGGATCTGTCGCTCCATTAACCGCGACCCCCGATCAGGATCTCGGACGTCTCAGCCGGGGCGGGAGCCCCGCTGATGTCCTGCGAGATCCGTATCAGCAGCGCGATGAGGATGAAGTTCGACAACAAGCTCGAACCTCCATAGGACATGAAAGGCAGCGTTATCCCGGTGAGTGGCAGCAGTCGCGTTACGCCGGCAAGGATGATGATCGTTTGGACCGCAAAGCTGATGATCAAGCCGGCGGCGAGCAATTTACCGAAGTCGTCGCGTGAGCGCATCGCGATGCGAAGGCCGCGGGCGACGAGCAACATGAAGCACACGAGCACACCCGCCGTTCCGAGAAGCCCCAGCTCTTCACCGATCGCGGCGAAGATGAAGTCCGTATGAGCGGCGGGGATGATGTCTGGCCGACCCTGACCCAAACCCGTTCCGAACAACCCGCCCGTCGCGAGCGCGAATAGAGATTGAGCGAGCTGGTAACCCTCATCCTGGATATATCTCTGGTCGAAAACATCGAACCAGACCTGCACTCGCTGCTGCACGTGGCTGAAGGTCTCGTAGCCGATGTACGAGCCGATCGAGAAGAGCACACCGCCGAACGCCATGTACACGATGCGTGCGGTCGCGATGTAGAGCATCGCGAGGAAGATCGTGAAGAAAAGGAGGCTCGAACCGAGATCTTTCTCAAAGAACATCACCGCGAGGGAGAGACTCCACATGACGAGCAGGGGGCCGAAGTGTTTCAGGTCGGGAACGTGGAACCCAGCGATCCTTCTGGAGGCGATGGCGAGCAGCTCTTTCCGCTCCGCCAGGTACGCGGCGAAGAAGATTACGAGACATACCTTCGCTATCTCGCCCGGTTGGAAGGCGAACGATCCGACGCCAACCCACAGGCGCGCCCCGTTGATCGTCTTGCCGATCGGACTCATGGGAAGTAGCAGCAAGCCGACGCCGATGAATCCGAGCGTGTATTTGTAACGCGCGAGCGTTCTGTAGTCGCGGACGAACGCGAGCGTGGCTATGAAGAGTGCGATCCCAACCAACGTCCAAGTGACTTGTGCCGGCCCGAACTCCTTAGGTGAAAGCCGGTATATGGCCGCCAGTCCGATCGCGTTCAGGATCGCGGCGAGAGGCAAGATCAACGGGTCGGCCTGGGGCGCAAACTTGCGAACCGCGAAGTGGGCGGCGATGTAGAAGACGGTCAGGAAAACGATGAAAGGAACGGCGAGACCAACCTTGTCCGAGTCTCGTGCGAGCGCGACGAGCAACAAGGCTCCGGACCCGGTGATCAAAGCCAGGATCAGAAGCGCGAGTTCTCGATTCCTTGGTCTGTAAGCCTGGGCGCTCAGTTGGGCCCGTCCTTCTTGGTTCCGGTTCCTCCGAACTCGGCGTCCCCAGCCCTATCTTCGAGTTCCGTGACACGGTTCTGCGCTTCCTCCAGCGAGTCGACCTTGATCCCCTCTTCCACATCGCCCCTGAGGAACTGCGGAAGGTCCGCCACCTTCAGGGTCGTCTGCTCCTCCGACTCGCGCAGGCTCATGCCCGCGATCTCCTCAGGCCGTCCCTTGAAGATCGTCACGTATCCCTCTTCGTCCGCCCCGACGAAGTACGAGTTGCTGAGGAGATAGCGGGTGCCGAAATAGGCCGCGCCGCCGAGGACCGCCAGCAAGACCAAGGTCAGCGCTAGAGCGCGCGGCCATCGTCGTTTCCTCAGCTCAAGGGACTCCGTCCGGATCACGCCGGTGGTGACTGCAGGCGAACGCTCTACCGGTGGAGTGTCGAAACGCATGGGCTCGCGGGGAACGGGCGGTTGCTCGGCACCCGCCGAAGCGACGCCCGTGTCGCGGTTCCCTTCTCCGAAGTCGAGGATCAGCACGGTGATGTTGTCTTCGCCGCCAGCCTCGTTCGCCAGTTCGACCAAACGGTCGGCGGCGCGCTGAGGATCCGGCTCCGACGCGAGGACGTCTCTTATCTGCGGTTCCGACAGCATCGAAGTCAGCCCATCGCTGTTGATGAGGATCCTGTCGCCCTCTTGCAACCTCAAAGTGATGGTGTCGACGTCAACATCGGAATCCACGCCGAGAGCGCGGGTGATGATGGATCGCTGGGGATGTCTCTCAGCTTCTTCAGGACGAAGCCTTCCCTCGCGAACCATCCGACCGACGAGAGTGTGGTCCTCGGTGATCTGCGAGAGGTCGCCGTCACGAAACAGATAAGCGCGCGAGTCACCGACGTGGGCGAGGTGCGCTTCCTCTCCCTCGACGAGAACGAGCGTCGTCGTCGTGCCCATCCCGCGAAGAGAGGCGTCGCTCTGGCTCCGTTCCCAGATCTTCTTGTTCGCGTCCCTCACGAGTTGGATCAATGCGTCGGGGCCGTCGGGAGCGCTCGCATCCGCGCCGCTCTTGATCGTCTTGACCGCAGTATCCGAGGCGACATCTCCGGCAAGATGACCGCCCATCCCATCCGCAACGACGTAGAGGGGCTCGTCTATCAGGTACGAGTCTTCGTTCGCCTCGCGAACCCGTCCTACGTCAGAGCGCGCGCCGACCCGGACGTTCATCTCAGTTCCATCACGGTCTTGCCGATCTTCAGACGGT
Source organism: Actinomycetota bacterium (assembly GCA_034663635.1). Lineage (GTDB taxonomy): Bacteria > Actinomycetota > CADDZG01 > CADDZG01 > WHSQ01 > JAXDJH01. The sequence goes on from JAXDJH010000017.1 coordinate 62,842, forward strand.
CTCCGCGCTGGAGCTCCGTCGGCGCGGTGATCCGACGCCGGTTCAGATACGTGCCATTAGTAGAGCCCATGTCTTCGACCATGAATTGGTCGCCCCTCGCGAAGATCCGCCCATGGACGGTGGAGACATATGAGTCGTCGAGAACGATGTGGCTCTTCTCGCCTCGCCCGATGATCAGTTCATCACCGAGGTCGAATGACTTGCCTTTGAGGTTCTCGCCTTCGATGACCGCGAGCTTCTTAGGTGGTTTCTTGGACCGCTTCTTCTGTGGCGAAGGTGCCGAACCGCGGACGGCGGCCGGCGACGTTGCCGGCCTTAGCTCGAGGTACATCGCCCTGACAGCGCGGGCGATGAATATGTAAAGGACGAGCAGGAATGCGTACTTGAGGAGAACGAGGACGAGATCCGGCATCGCCTAACCCTCGCCCCCGCTCTTGAAGAGCAACTCGCTCGTGCCGAACGCGAGCTTGTCTCCGTCCCGCAGTGAGTGCTCCTTAGCCTGCTTTCCGTTAACGAGCGTCCCGTTCGTCGATCCGAGATCTACGAGAATCCATCCGCTCCCGTCACGTCGTAACTCCGCGTGACGCCGGCTGACATTCGAGTCGGCCAAGACCACGTCGTTCGTTGACATGCGACCGATGACCACAGGGTCGCGCGTGATCGAGATCCTCTCCTTCTGAGAACCGTCATCCCCGAGGACGATGAGTTCTGCCCCCGAACTAGGCACGCCAAGTCGGTCGGCGGTGTCGGTCGCGATCGCACGCGAGGCCGACGCGTTCTCCGCGTTCGTCTCACGTGTTGAGACGCGGGGGCCGGGCACGTCGGCATCGGCGACGAGTGACGCCTCCACCTTGAGCTCTCCTTTGCCCATCGACTCGTCGCCGACGAAAGTGATCCTGGGAAGACCCATAAGGTTCCACCGGTTCAACTTCGCCTGTTCGATCACGAGCTCGGAGAACTCACGCTGGAGGCCCGCTTCCATCTGCGAGAACCGTTCATGGTCCTCGGGGCCCATGACCACGCGGAATTCATTGGGGGCGTAGATCCGGTTGACCGAGACGGTCTTGTTCTCGGCCATCTCGCGCAGGATCCGGCGCCCCACCTCGACCGGTTGCAGTCCGGAGCGGAACACCTTGGTGAAGAAGCCCTCAACGAGGCCTTCAAGCCGTTGTTCGATGCCTTTGCCGACGCCCATGAAGGTGGATTATGCCCGCGGCTTGAGTTCCTAGGCCTAATCGGGTGAGGGTGCGGTTTCTATATCCTGACGTCTCCGAATTCACCCTCTGGGCGAGTGGTGGAATGGCAGACACGCTGGCTTCAGGTGCCAGTGCTCGCAAGAGTGTGGGGGTTCAAATCCCCCCTCGCCCACGCTACGCGTGCGCTCCGCGTGAGCGAGGTCCGCCGTACCCGAGCCCTTCCCTCCCCGACTGTGCGCAGGCCGCCGACATTTCGCGCTGTGCGCACACTCGGCGACCCTCGCCCACGCTCCCTTTACCGACGGCCGTAGGCGTTTCGAAACGTGTCTATGTCGTGGCGTTCGAGCGTGCGCATCACGGTGCCTATGAAGTCGTAGGACGGACACATCGTGTGGCGTCGGTCGTTCAGCAGGTCGGGACAGAGGTTGGAGCTTTCGGGCCAGTGGCCCTGATCGCCCGGCCCCCCCGTGATCCGGCCCCCGGCGTGGCCGAACTCATGCGAGGCGACCGCCCACATGTCGGTCTCACCCGGCCCCGGAGGGGTGGACGGATCGAAGTGCCAGGTCTCCTCCTTGTCGAAGAGCATCTGAAAGCTGTACATCTGCCTCGTTCCGGTTCCTTCGCCGAACGTGCAGGTGACCGTGACCGCGAGGCGTCCGCCGGGGCCATCAAGCCGGCCCCATTGGACGTAGTTCTGGCCGCGAGGTTGCGAGCAAGGCGCCAACTTTCCCGCCTCTCGATCCGTGCGGTCGCGGCGGAACCGAAGCTGAGCTCCGGCGTGGTTCCACTGCCGGCTGCCTTTCATGACGGCGTTCCGCGCGCCCCTGCTGCGAGGGAAGTCCCGATCGAATCTCCAGACGACGCTGTGGTTCGGCCACCGAGCGCCGTACCACCTGCCGGCTCGGTGACCCCGCGCGGGTGAGATGGGAAGTACGAGAACCAGAGCCCCAAGAAGGGCGATCGAGACGCGGATCGCGTTTCGAGACAAGGCACAGCTTCTCTCGTCGACGGAGTGAGCTTCTCCTTTGGCCGGATACCCCGTAGCCCGCGACCGAAACGCGCCGCCCCTTCCCGAGTGTGCGCAGGCCGACGATATTTCGCGCTGTGCGCACACTCGGTGAGGGGGAGGTCTGGTCTTAGCTACTACAACGGGCGTAGGATTCCCATCCGGACGCATCTCCAAGGGAGAAACGATGGCACCGCGAAGGAGACAGCCCCTCGCCGACGTGCTCGGCCCCCTAGAGGCCGAGGTCATGTCGGTGATCTGGGACCGGGGCGAGGTCACGGTCAGAGACGTTCATAAGACACTCACGAAGAAGAGCAACATCGCTTACACGACGGTGATGACAACGATGGGCAGGCTCACCGACAAGGGGCTCTTGAGGAGGGTCGAAGAGCAGCCCGCTCACCACTATTTCCCTGAGGTCACGCGCGAGCAGTACGCGCGCTCCACCGTGAAGTCTGTGGTCGACTGGCTCGTGAACCATTTCCGGGATCCAGCCGTCGCCTACTTCATCGACAAGGTTGAGGCTGAGGACGAAGACGTCATCGAGAGCCTCCGAGAGGCGATCGAGCAGAGGGAAAGTAAGAGGTAAGGCTTGCTCCTGTCGTCGCCCACGATCGTCGCCTTAGAAACCGATTCGGCGTGGGTGGTCATCCTCGCCGTGTCATTGGTCACGCTTCCCTGCGTCCTCCTCCTTCGGAAGCTCATCAACCGTCCTGGGGGCATCACGTCGGCGGTGTTGTTGATCCTTCCTCTGGCACTGCCGCTCGTTCTCGCGGCCGTTTTCCAGCAGGGCGTGCTTCCCGAGATCAGCGTGCTCCGACCGGTCACGTCCGCGCTCGGAACGCACGAGCCGCTTCGGTTCCTGTGGGTCAGCGACGGACGGGAAGGCTTCGCCGTCCCATATGCGCTCATCGGCTCGACGGGACCGTGGCTCTTCCTCATAGGGGTATCGGCGAGCTCCTTCATGCTCCTTCGCCGGTTCCTAGGCTGGGTGTCGATGAGGTCGCTGTTGCGACGATGCTCGGAAGTGGATTCGGTGCGCGACGCGGAGCTTCACGACCTGGTCGAGGTCCTCAGTAGCGAGGCGGGCCTTAAGGTCCCACCGGCCCTCTACTTCCTACCGCGTGAAGTCTCGGGGGCGTTCGCGATGGGAGGGGGCCGGGCCAGGATCCTGATCTCACGGGATCTCGTCGAGGAGCTCGAATGCGACGAGCTCCAAGGGATCCTCGCCCACGAACTGGCCCATATCTCGGCCCATGACATCCAAACGGTCGTTATCGCCGGGCTCCTGCGCGATCTGGTCGCGTGGAACCCGTTCGCTCATATCGCCTATCGGAGGCTCACCACCGATCGTGAGTTCGAGGCTGATCGGCGGGCTGCCTCCCTGACGGGCAAGCCGCTCGCTCTCGCGTCCAGCATCGTGAAGGTCTGCGAGCTGATGCGCCGCCGGCCGGTCGTCGCTCCTCGGAGCGGGATAGCGTTCGCACGGCCCCGGGGGAGGGTCAGCCGAAGAGTCACCAACCTCCTGGCGCTTGCAGACGGTCGGATCTCTGCGGCCCCCGCTAGCACGATCCCGTATATCGCCGCCGCGTGCCTCGCTGCTCTGTTGGGCCTACAGGTCGCGGCCCGCCTGTCGCAGGCCGACTCAAACGCCTTCGCGATCGTGTGGGGGAACTCGTCAAACGACGTGAAGGTGTTCGAGACACCTCGCAAGTTCATGGGCGGCACCGCACCCGCAGCGGAGCGTCGATTCGGCAAAGGCGCGAAAGCCAAGCAGGGCGAGCTCGAGCGGCTCGGGCACTTCCCTGGAGACCGCTACCCGAACTTCGAGGCCAGCTACCTCGTGCAGGCGAAGGACCTCCACGGCTTCATGCGGGCGTTCACCGCCTACGCCAGAAGCCAGGGCTACAAAGTGGAGGCGGAGAGCCTCAGTGCTTCACCCGTGCTTTCGGGGCCGGGACTCGGAGTCTTCAAGATCGAGGCCTCGGAAGCGTTCGCCTCCCGCTGACCAAGTGGCAGTTCTACGACATTGGTAGTAGCGTGAGGGGTCCAGAATCTTGCGGGGGTCTGGGGATGGACATAGACTCCCCGCACGACTGGGGTAGTAGGCACCGATCGGGGGGAATTTGAGCACTGCCGTAGAGGATGTTGGCCTTCCCGTCGGGGGACCCGCTCCCGGATTTGGTACGGAGGAGATCGAAGGCCGCACCCCATGGCAGCTCTTCTGGGCTCGGTTCAAACAGGACAAAATCGCGTTCGTCGGGCTCGGCGTCATCGTCTTACTGGTGCTTCTCGCTTTCGCAGCCGGGTTGATAGCGAAATTCATCACGCATCACGGACCCAACGATCTTTCGCTCGCACGCCAGATGACCGACTCGTTCGGACTTCCCAAAGGACCGAACAAGACCTACTGGTTCGGGGCCGATAAAGCAGGGCGCGACCTTTTCATCCGCGTGATCTACGGGATCCGCACATCGCTGACGGTCGCGCTTATCGCGACCGTTATCTCGGTCAGCATTGGCGTGGTCATGGGGATCATCGCCGGCTTCTTCGGCGGAAAGATCGACACTGCAATCTCCCGCATGATCGACGTGATCTTGTCGCTGCCCCTTCTTCTCTTCGCGATCGGACTGGGGGCCGCGTGCTCAACGGAGAAGGAAGGTTGCAACCTCGGCATCACACACATCAAACCCGGGCTGGGGCTGGTGGTCTTCATCATCGCGGCGTTCAGCTGGCCGTACATCGCGCGCATCGTGCGCGGTAACACGTTGTCGATCAGGGAGAAGGAGTTCGTCGAAGCCGCGATCTCGCAGGGTGCGAGCAATCGCCGGATCATGTTCAAAGAGATCCTGCCGAACCTCGTCGCTCCGATCATCATCTACTCGACGCTCATCATTCCTGCCAACATCGTGTTCGAAGCATCACTTTCTTTCCTAGGGCTCGGCGTCGGACAGAGCACCCCTTCGTGGGGCCGCATGTTGTCGGATGCCACCATCTATCTCGATTCGGCGCCGTGGATGTTGCTGTTCCCGTGCGTCTTCCTAGTGCTCACAACTTTGGCTTTCAACCTGCTCGGTGACGGACTGCGGGATGCGCTAGACCCGCGCACCGGGCGCTAGAGAGAGGGAGGTTCAGACAAGGAGGGATTTTCAGGGGGACATTTTCGGCAGCATCTCGTAAGTGCGCATCACGAACAGACGTCAACCGAAAGGAGCAATGCATGAGGTCTAAGCGACACCTGTGGGTGATCGCCCTACTCATGGTCCTGTCACTCGTAGCCGCAGCATGTGGCGGCAGCGATGACACGGGCAGCGACACAGGAAACAACAACGGTGGCGACACCGGTACGGCCACCAAGGGTGGCACGATCCATTGGGAGTCTGAAGAGTTCGGATTCACGAACGGCTTCGACCCCACCGGTGAGTACCTCGGTGAGGCCTGGGGCGTCCTGAGCAACCTGATGGGCCGTGGGCTCATGGGTTATCAGCACCTGGCCGGCGACGAGGGGAACACGACGATCCCCGACCTCGCAGCCGAGGATCCGAAGATCTCGGATGACGGCCTGACCTACACGTTCACGCTGCGCGACGGTGTGAAGTTCGGTCCGCCGCTCAGCCGTGACGTAACCGCGTCGGACGTGGAGTTCGCGTTCCGTCGCATCGCGACCGAGTCGCTCGTAGCGCAGTACCAGAACTACTACGTCGGCACGATCAAGGGCCTGGAGCTCGGCAAGGACCCGGGCGCCGGCGGCATCGAAGGCATCAACGTGATCGACGACAAGACCATCGAGTTCACGCTCACTAAGCCGACCGGTGACTTCCTCTACCGCCTGGCGATGCCGGCGACGTTCCCGATGCCCGAAGAGGTCGCAGGTTGCTTCGACAAGGCCGGCGACTACGGCCGTTACGTCATCTCGAGCGGTCCGTACATGTTCGAGGGTTCCGACAAGCTCGACGCGTCGAGCTGCAAGACTCTGAAGCCGATCTCGGGTTACGACCCGACCAAGCAGATGATCTTGGTCCGCAACCCCGACTACGACCAGTCGACTGACGAGTACCGTGAGAACAACTTCGATCAGTTCGACCACACCATCAACACGAACACGAACGACATCGAGCAGAAGGTGCTGTCGGGCGAGAGCGAGTTCGTTCTTACGCCGACCCCGCAGACCCTGCGTAAGTACGTCCAGGACCCCGAGCTCAAGGACCTCCTCCACGTGGAGGCCGGAGACCGGACCTGGTACATCACCATGAACCTCAACGCTCCGCCGATGGACGACATCCACGTCCGTAAGGCCGTCAACTGGGTCATGGACAAAGACGGTCTGCAGCGCGCATGGGGTGGCCCGACCGTTGGTGAGATCGCCGGTCACATCATCCCGGACACGATGCTCAACGGGATCCTTGACGACTACAACCCGTACGGCTCAGCCGACAACACGGGCGACGTCGAAAAGGCCATGGAAGAGATGAAGTTGTCGAAGTACGACCCGAACGGCGACGGTAAGTGCGACGAGAGCCCCGAGTGTCAGGACATGCTCGAGATCGGCAGCAACGTGCCGCCGAACACGGACATGCTTCCGATCGTCGAGGCCTCGCTCGAGAAGATCGGCATCACGCTGGACGCTCGCGAAGTTGCGGACGCCTACACGCCGATCCAGACCGTCGAGCGTCAGATCCCGCTCTCGATCCGTCCGGGTTGGGGCAAGGACTACGCGGACAGCTACACGTTCGTTGGTTTCCTCTTCGACGGCCGCAACATCCTCTGCACCGGTAACACCAACTACTCGTTGGTCGGTATGCAGGCGGACAAGGCAGACGAGTGCGGCGTTCCTTACGCCGGCGACATCCCGAGCGTCGACGACGCCATCGACGGTTGCATCCCAGAGCTTGGGGATGCACGCGTTCAGTGTTGGGCCGACCTCGACAAGCAGCTCATGGAAGAAGTCGTTCCGTGGGTTCCTTACCTCGATGCAGCAGCTGTATGGGGCACGAGCCCCGCGGTGTCGAAGTGGGAGTTCGACCAGTTCTCCGGTACGCCGGCATGGTCGAGAGTCGCAGTGGACTCATCGCTCCAGAAGTAAGAAGTAGTTAGTGGTTGGGGAGAGCCGCCCGGAAACGGGCGGCTCTCCTTCCTACGAGAGGAACGGACGCAATGGGCAGGTACATAGTGCGCAGGTTGCTCTACGTGTTCCTCGTGGTCCTCGTGATCACGCTGGCGACGTTCCTTATCTTCTTCGTTATGCCTCCGGGAGATCCGGTCACTGCGTTCTCCGGTCGCACGCCGACTCCCCAGATCCTGCATGCGGTCGAGAAGCAGTTCGGTTTCGACAAGCCGCTGTACGTGCAGTACGGCAAGTTCGTGAAGAACATCTTCTTCGGAGATGAATTCGGCTGGCCCGGCTTTGGCTACTCGTACGTAACCCGATCTCCGGTGCGGGAGGAGATCTTCGGACGGATCGGAGTCACCCTCCAACTGGCGGTGGGGGCCGCGATCATGTGGGTGATCGTGGGCGTCTCGATCGGGATCGTGTCCGCGCTCAATCGTCGAAAACTCGTCGATCGCGCCGCCATGGGTTTCGCGCTGTTCGGAGTATCCGCGCCGACGTTTGCAGTTGGCTTGGCAGCTCTGTACATCTTCTGGCAACAGTTCCACCTCTTACCCGGGACGGGCTATATCCCCTTAAGCGAGAACGCGGGTGAGTTCTTCTCGCACATGATCCTTCCGTGGTCGGTGCTCGCGCTTTCGTTCGCGGCCTTCTATGCCCGGATGGTGCGAGGCAACCTCTTGGAGGCTTTGGGGGAGGACTACATCCGCACAGCCCGGGCCAAGGGGCTCTCCGAGAAGAAGGTGATCGGTAAGCACGGTCTTCGAGCGAGTCTGACTCCGATCGTCACGATCTTCGGTCTCGACTTCTCTCTGCTGTTGGGTGGTGCTGTCTTGACGGAGCGGGTGTTCAACCTGCCCGGCTTGGGCGCTCTTGTCGTTCAGAGCGTGGCGAGAAGCGACCTGCCCGTCATCTTGGCGACGACCGTGATTGCTTCGCTGTTCGTCACGGTGATGACCCTCGTCGTCGACATCATTTACGGCTTCCTGGACCCGCGTGTCCGGTACACGTAGGCTCCCCGGCTAATGGCTGAAACTCTCCTTGAAGTAAAAGATCTCAAGGTCCACTTCAACACGCCCGACGGCGTCGTGAAGGCCGTCGATGGTGTGAGTTTCACTCTGGAACGCGGCGAGACGCTCGGCATCGTCGGCGAGTCCGGCTCCGGCAAGTCGGTGACCTGTTTGACGGCCCTCCGCCTGATCAACCTCGAAACCGCTGAAGTCTCCGGTCAGGTGCTCTTCAAAGGCCGGGATCTGCTCAAGCTCAGTAACGAAGAGCTCCGGAAGATCCGCGGCAAAGAGTTATCGATGATCTTCCAGGACCCATTCGCTTGTCTTCACCCTCTCTACCGCGTGGGGGCCCAGATCGACGAAGCGGTTCGAGCGCACGGAGACTTCTCGAAAGCGGATGCGAAGAAGCGAACGCTGGAGTTACTCAAGGCGGTTGGGATACCCCGTCCCGAGGAACGCTACCGGGACTATCCCCACCAGTATTCAGGCGGCATGCGGCAGCGAGCGATGATCGCCATGGCTCTGGTGCACAACCCAGACGTGTTGATCGCCGACGAGCCCACCACCGCTCTCGACGTGACGGTTCAAGCCCAGATCCTCGAGCTGATCGAAAAAGTGAAAGAGGACTTCAACATCGGCGTCATGCTGATCACCCACGACCTCGGCGTCGTTGCGGACGTCTCCCAGAAGGTCATGGTGATGTACGCCGGTCGTCCGGTCGAGATCGGCACTCGAGACGAGGTTTTCGCTCAACCTCTTCATCCATACACCTGGGGACTGCTCGACTCGATCCCTGCAGTCGATCAAAAGGGCAAGCGGTTGATCCCGATCACCGGATCACCACCGTCGATGATCCGCGTTCCGCAGGGGTGCGCGTTCCACCCCCGATGTCCTCACCGGTTCGAGCCATGCGACAAGGAAAGGCCGGACCTGATGGACAGGGGCGGCGGACACCCCGAGGCCTGTCACTTAACGGTTGAGGAGAAGAAGAAGCTGTGGGCGCAACGGGAAGCCAGCCGGACGAGGGCGGCATCGTGAGTCAAGCAGCCGAGGTCACTTCCGTGCAGCAGCAACGGCCCGCCGGCGAGGTCCTGATCGAGGTCAACGACCTCAAGAAACACTTCCCGATAACACAAGGAATCATCTTCAAGAAGGAAGTGGCGCGGGTTCACGCGGTGGACGGCGTCTCCTTCCAGCTCCGCCAAGGCGAGACGCTTGGTCTCGTGGGCGAGTCCGGCTGCGGCAAGTCGACGACGGCACGTCTCATCATGAAACTTCTCGAGTCGACGTCGGGCCAGATCTTGTTCGAGGGCCAGGACATCACGAAGTTCTCTCGCCGGCAGATGGTTCCGCTTCGGCGCGAGATCCAGATGATCTTCCAGGACCCGTATTCGTCGGTGAACCCTCGATCGACGGTCGGCCAGATCATCTCGGCGCCATTCCAGATCCACAAAACGGAGGGCGAGACTCGCAAGAAGGTCCAAGAGTTGATGGACCGCGTTGGTCTCAACCCCGAGCACTACAACCGGTATCCGCACGAATTCTCCGGTGGTCAGCGTCAGCGGATCGGGGTGGCTAGGGCCCTCGCCCTTCGTCCGAAGGTCATCGTTTGCGACGAACCCGTCTCGGCTCTTGATGTCTCGATCCAGGCTCAGATCCTGAACCTTCTGGAGGACCTGCAGGACGAGTTCAAGTTGACGTACCTCTTTATCTCTCACGACCTCGGTGTGGTGCGCCACATTTCCGACCGCATCGCCGTGATGTACCTGGGCCACATCGTCGAGATAGCCGACGCCGACGAGCTCTACGAGAACCCCAAGCATCCGTACACCGCAGCTCTTCTTTCAGCGGTGCCGAAGGAGTTCGGCAGTTCGGACATCCGGCAGCGGATCGTGCTTACCGGAGACGTTCCTTCACCAGTGGATCCACCTTCGGGATGTCCGTTCCACCCGCGTTGCCCGCAAGCTCGGATGGTGGCAGGGGACAAGGGCGACGAGGTACCGGAGAATTGCCGGACGCATTACCCGCCGCTCACGGAGCTGACCCCCGCCCACTTCGCGGCTTGCCACTATCCGGTTGAGAAGGGCGACACTCTGGACAAGGCCGCGCACGCTTAACCAGCTTTTGCGCGGGTGACCTGATGACCTTCTCGATAGTTGCCTGGGATCCAACCGCGAAGCCGACTCCGGAGTGGGGCGTCGCGGTCGCTTCCAAGTTCCTCGCCGTCGGTAACGTCGTTCCCTGGCTTCGCGCGGACGTCGGAGCCGTCGCGACCCAGGCTCTCGCGAACCTTTCGTACGGCCCTGAAGGACTTCAGTTGTTGACCGAAGGGCTCGACGCAGATGCGGTGGTCGAACGATTGACCGCAGCAGACGACGGGAGGGAGGACCGTCAGCTCGGGGTGGTCGATGGGAAAGGGAAACCCGCGACGTTCACCGGTTCCCGTTGCTTCGATTGGGCTGGCGGCATGACGGGCGAGGGCTACTGCTGCCAGGGCAACATCCTCGTCGGACCCGAGGTGGTGGAAGCGATGGCGACGGCCTTCGAGGCGACGAACGGAGAGCTCGGCGCCCGTCTCCTAGCGGCCCTCACCGCAGGCGATAGAGAAGGTGGAGATCGTCGGGGTCGTCAATCGGCGAGCCTTCGTGTTGTTCGCGAAGGGGGCGGATACGGAGGTGGCGTCGACACGGTCGTGGACCTGCGGGTCGACGACCACCCGGCCCCCATCCCAGAACTCGAGCGCATCTATCGGCTCCAGGCCTTGTACTTCCCGCATCCAGATTCGCTCGAGTTCGTCGATATCGATGAGCCGCTCGGAAACGAGCTTCGCGGGCTTCTCGGGATGGCGAAATCGGGGACCGGTTACGACCCGGAACTGAGAGATGCGCTTTTCAGGTTCGTGGGAACCGAGAACCTCGAGGAGCGATGGACCGAAGACGCCAAGATCGAGAGAGCGGTTCTCGATTTCCTGCGGAGAAGCTCTAGCTCGACCTGACCCGGTCGTAGGCCTTGATGGCTTCGGCGTAGACGTTCTTCAGCGACATGCCGGTCGCTTTGGCGACTTTCACCGCATCGTCGTGTTCGGGGGCAGCGGTGACCACTTCACCGGCACGCTTCGCGAGTTTGACCCGAACGGGTAACCCGGCTACCTCGACTTCAACCCATTCCCGCGTCAGCGCAGCTTTCCCAACCCGCTGGATCCGGGCGCCGAACGTGGTCGTTTCACGGAAGAGGGCATCCAGAACAGCGTCCTTGTTCGACTCGGTCGTAAGGGCCGAGACGGTGAATGCGGGCCGCCCCTTCTTCATGGTGATGGACGCCACCCAGGCGTCGTCCGCGCCGGAAGCTAGGAGCCGCTCGAGCGCGTAGGGGATCAGTTCCGGAGACATGTCGTCGACATTCGTTTCGATCAAGAGGTGAGTCGGTGGTTCGTCCGCAGAGACGCTCTCTCCGACAAGCACTCGCGTCACGTTTGCTTCGTCTGAGTCGCGATCGCCGGCCCCGTAACCGATCGAATCGATCTCCATCGAGGGTATGGAGCCGAACGAGTCGCAGTTGGCCACCAACAACGCGGCTCCGGTTGGCGTCACGAGCTCGTGGGTTCCGGCGCCATAGATCGGTACCCCTCGGAGGATCTCCACGACCGCGGGGGCCGGAACGGGGAGAACGCCGTGTTCGGTCCGAACGGTCCCGGCGCCACTTGGCAGGGGACTTGCGATGATGCTCTCCAGCTTCAACGCCTCGACAGCGGAACAACAGCCCACGATGTCGATCAGCGCGTCCATGCCTCCCACTTCGTGGAAGTGAACCTCGTCGACTTCAACTCCGTGAACCGCGGCTTCGGCTTCGGCGAGGATCTTGAATGTGGCGAGAGAGCGGCGCGCCACGCGTTCTGGAAGTGCCGCCGCTTCGAGGACGCGCTTTATCTCGGCATAGTTGCGGTTCGACCCTCGGTCCGAAACGGTCACGTCCACCTTGGTGGCTCGTATCCCAGCTCGGTGAACGTTCGTTGTCTCAAGAGCCCAGCCAGTCACTCGCAGCAGCTCGAGGTCTCGACGTATCTGTTCGACGGATGCTCCGGCGTCGATCAAAGCGCCAAGCAACATGTCGCCTGCCACTCCCGACGGACAGTCGATGAAGGCGATCTTCATCGCGATCTCGTTTGGAGTATCCGTACTGCGGCCATCGCGGCTCCGAACCCGTTGTCGATGTTCGTCACCGTGAGGCCGGCAGAGCATGAGTTGAGCATCGCCAACAACGCCGCGAGCCCATCGAATGATGCCCCGTAGCCCACGCTCGTGGGCACCGCAACGACGGGAGCCGCCACGAGTCCGCCCACCAAGCTCGCTAGAGCCCCTTCCATCCCCGCGACGACGATGACAATGTCGGCCGACCGAAGGCGATCCTGGGCGGCGAGAAGACGGTGCACTCCGGCGACGCCGACGTCCACGATGCGATCGACCGAGATCCCCATCGCATCCGAAGTCGCTGCCGCTTCTTCCGCGATCGGAAGATCCGAGGTGCCCGCGGTCACGACCGCGACGGTGCCGAGCGCAGCCCTGCGTTCCGCGCGCCTGAGAGTAACGAGCCGCGCGAGCTTGGAGTATTCGGCCCCCGGGAACTCGGTCCACAACGCGCGCGCTCCCTCCTCTGTCACGCGTGTTGCGAGCACTGGTCCGGTGGTCTTCTCTAGAAGGCGCGCTGCGATGGCGATGAGTTGATCGGGATCCTTGCCTTCTCCGTAGATCGCTTCCGGAAATCCCTGACGCAACTCGCGGTGCAGATCGAGGTTCGCGAAACCGATGTCATCTGTTGGAAGTTTGGCGAGCTCTGCTAGCACCTCGTCTGCCGTGCGGGTCCCCGCCAGCATGTCCGACAGCAGGTCCTCGACCTCATCTGGGCGCATAGCGCGAGTGTAGGATGACGCACCGTGCCAAACCTCGATCAGGACCAATTGACCCTTGCGGTGGCTATCGTCGGCGCCGCTGCCGTCATCGCTTTTCTAGTCTCAATCGCTCTGGCTTTCCGGCTTCGTCGCATCCGCAAGGAGTACTCAGTCCTTCTCGGCGATGGGGACAGCGATCTCGTTGGTGCGGTGAGTGCTGCGATCAGACGGATCGATGACATGGGACAACGGGTGGACGGCGTCGCCGCAGCGAACCAGAAGATCGCTGAGATCGGGCGACTCGCGCTTCAGAAGTTCCATCTCGTTCGTTACGACGCATTCGACGACATGGGCGGCCGCCTTTCCTTCTCGGCAGCGGTTCTCGACGATCACGGCGACGGCGTGGTCATTACGTCGATCAATGGTCGTACCGAGACGCGCACTTACGCGAAGCCGGTCCGGAATCTCGAGTCCGATCACAACCTCTCGGAGGAGGAGCGCGCTGCGATCGCCGGGGCGTTCGCGGCGAACAACCGGACCGAGGCCAGCGCGGCCGTTCGGGGCTGACCGCCCAACGTGATCGATCTTCGACTTCTGCGGGAGGACCCGGACGCGGTCCGCGCCGCCTACGAGTTACGTGGGGGTGTCGACGGACTCGACGAGGTCATCGCGCTGGATGAACGCCACCGCCAGCGGCTTGGAGAGGTTGAAGAACTTAGGGCCGAGCAGAATCGGGCCTCCAAGGCGATCGGCAAGGCGAGCGCTGAGGACCGCCCGGCCGCTATAGCTGCCGCGAAGACCCTGGCCGACCGGCTCAAGGAACTCGAACCGGAACTTGAAAGGGCGGAGGCCGAGCTTGAAGACCGGTTGGCTCGGCTCCCGAACTTCCCGCATTCGGCGGTTCCTCGCGGTCTCACTGAAGAAGAGAACGTAGTCGAGCGCGAAGAGGGAACGAAGCCAGAGTTCGATTTCGAACCCAAGGACCACGTCGAACTCGGAGAAGCGCTTGGGCTATTCGACTCTGAACGAGGGGCGAAGACATCCGGCAGCAGGTTTGTCTATCTGATCGGGAATGGGGCGTTGCTCGAGTTCGCGCTGATCCGGTTCGTGATGGACATCCTCTCGAAGACCAACTTCGTTCCGGTTATCCCACCTGTTCTCGTGCGCGAACACGCGATGTACGGCACTGGGTTTCTTCCTACCGATGAGCACGAGTTCTATCGGGTCGAGCGAGACGATCTTTATCTCGTCGGCACGTCCGAAGTCCCGATCGCGGCGATGCACGCTGAAGAAGTCCTAGACGAAGCGCAGCTCCCCGTTCGCTACGCGGGCTTCTCTTCTTGCTTTCGGAGGGAAGCTGGAACCTACGGGAAAGACACCAAGGGCCTCGTGCGCGTGCACCAGTTCGACAAGGTCGAGCAGTTCTCGTTCGCACACCCCGACAACTCGTGGGACGAGTACGAAGTCATCCGTGGGAATCAGGAGAGGATCTTGAAGGCGCTGGGCATCCCTTACCAAGTGCTCGTGATGTGTGGAGGCGACCTTGGGGCTTCCGCGGCCATGAAGGTCGATCACGAGGCCTGGCTGCCGGGCGCGAAGAGGTTCATGGAAGTCACTTCCGCGACTAACGCCACCGATTACCAAGCCCGTCGCTTGAAGGTTCGTTTCAAAGGGGGCAGTAATAAAGGCCTGGTTCACACGTTGAACGGAACCGCGTGCGCGGTCGGCCGGATGATGGTCGCGCTACTGGAGAATCACCAGCGGGCCGACGGCTCGGTAGCGATACCCGAGCCGCTGAGGCCCTATACCGGTTTCGACGAACTGCGCCCTAACTAGACGCGGATCGTCTTCGATTTCGCAGCGCCGCAGTTCACCTCGGTGCCGTCGTCCTCGACGATCCTGCGAGCCGGCGTCTTGGCGTAGTACTTGCCGGCGGCCTTCTGGACCGGAAGCTTCCAAAGACCCTTCTTATTCGTGACCGACGTGCCGACCTTCTTGTCCTTGCGAGCGGTGTCTCGCTTCACGATCACGTTGCGGGCCTTGATGCAGATGTTGTCGTCCGACGTCACTTTTCCGTTGAACCCCGCCTTGGCGCCTTCCTGGGGGCCGGGCGGGTCGTAGCCGATCGTGATCTTGCTGTCGCAATCCACGGAGCCTCCACCGCCCGAGGTCGGAGTAGCGCTCGGCGTGCTGGTCGGCGGAGCGGACGATGAGCCTCCGCCACCCGGGAGGGTAGGCAGACCGGTCGGGAGTCCGCCTCCGGTTGAGGTCGGGGTGGGGGTCGCGCTGCCAGACGGGGTCGGGGTCTGCCCGCCGCCGCCTCCGCCGGATCCGCACTCGGCAGCTGCTGCCGACGACGGCACTGCGCCTGTGTTGAGCAGCACGATCGCGGCAGCTGAAAACAGTGCAAGGATCAGCACCACTGTGGTCGTTCGGATGGAATCGGTTCTCATCTGTATGAGCCTCCTCTAGGGCGCGTTTTTCACCCATCAAGTCCTCTAACAAGGGTCCCCTGTCTGGGGTGCCGTGAAACACGGAGCAAGCAACCACGCCGTGTAACCGAGGGCTAACCTAATGTCGGAGGGCTACGGTAACTGGTAACCGGGCGGTCTTGAAAACCGCTGCTCGAAAGGGCTTGTGGGTTCGAGTCCCACGCCCTCCGCTGGGTTTAGCTAGCGTCCTATTTCTTTCCAGCGATGCAGCGCGCCAGGCCCGGAACCCGAATCTTGCCGTCCCTCTCGAACGCCCGCACTTTCGCCATGGCGTTTGCCCGAACTCGCTCCCGCGCAGATTCGTCGACCTCCTGTAGCGCCGCAACCGCGAGCGAGACGTGCTCGCTCATCACCTCCCAGTACTCCTCGGGCGATTGCGTCGTGAGTTCGACGTTGACGTCCCACTCCGCTACATCCCGAAGCCCAGCGTCCTCGTAAAGAGCGCCCACATGTCCGGGGGCCGCGCACCGAAACATGTTCGGTCCATCTGGGTCTGTTGGCGGAACCTCTGCCTCGGTTGCGACCGCCTGCATGGCGATCGTCGTCCACGGGTTTTCCTCGGGCTTGATCCACACCGACGAGCAGAGACGTCCCCCCGGTTTGAGCACTCGCACGAACTCGGCCGTCGCCTCGGCCATGTCGGGAAAGAACATGTATCCGAAACGCACTGAGACGCTGTCGAACGTGGCGTCGTTGAAGGGCAGATCGTCCGCGCTGCATACCTTCGTCTCGATATTTTCGATCCCTTGAGCCTCGGCCCGCCGCGCGGCTACGTCGAGCATCTCCGGGGCGAGGTCGGTCAGCACCACCCGTCCCTTCGGCGCCAGTCTCGCGATGCTCAGACCCGGCTCACCCGTGCCCGCGGCGATGTCGAGATGCTGCTGATCTTCGGTGATCCTGAGACCCTCGATGATCGCTTCGCCGACCGGGCTCAACTGCTCCATGATGATCGAGTCCCACTTCTCCCAGCTTGTAGAAAGCACGGCCCACGTCGCCCGTTGAGCGTCACGGATCTCATCGGCGCTGGGCATCAGGACCCCTTGACACCCGGACGGGTCCACTGCGGCACCGGTCTGCTGCCGTCGCCGCGTCCCTTGAATTCACCGTTGCCATCGGTACGCAGGACGGAGTGGGTCGGGAACTGCGGCCAACCCTCGGGCGAGTCCTCCCACGCCTCCCGCCGGCCGTAGGCCGTCATGTCGAGCAGCCCGAACGAGGGACTCAGCACTTCGTCTCCCCGGCCGGTCGTCCAGTAGGTCAGATAGATCTTGCCGTCGCGCCGCAGGTAACAGGCGATCCGGCCGGCGTGGGCAACGGTGGGGTGGTCGAGGTGGGCGTTGGAATACCACGGCGTTGTGTAGCCCATGAAGTCGCGGAACGCCGCGATCTCTTCATAGGGCCCCTCACAAAGGATGGCGAAGGTGACCCCGTTCGCGTTGAGGTAGGCCGCGTCCGCTGCATCCCCCATATTCCAGGAGTTCCTGGTACAGCCCTCGCACTGCCACTCCCAAGGGTCGCCGTCGTAGAACATGTGGGTGTAGACGACGAGCTCGTCGCGCCCCTCGAAGACCTCGCCGAAAGGGATCGGACCGTCGGGGCCGACGACGGTGGTGTCGGGTGGAACCTCCGTCATGGGCAGTCGGCGACGGGCCGCGGCGATCGCGTCCCCCGCGCGGGTGTGTGCCTTCTCGCCCTTGCGAAGCTCCTCGAGCTTTCGTTCGAAGTCCTCGTGGTCGGTGACGGTCGGGGCCGGTCTGGTCATGGCTTCCTCTTTCAGTCGTTTTCGAAATTCCCACCGTAGGGCAAATGCACAAAGGCCCGGAGTCTCCAGCGGGCGAAGTAGAGCGGATGGGCTCATGGGGGCGAGCGATCCGTGGTGGTCGGCTGGCGTTTGTCGCGCTTGGGGCGACCATGTTCATCTCGGCCCTCCCCTCCACCCAGGCGGTCGCCGATAGCACTGTTACTCAGGTTCTCCACCACTTTCATCCGAACTCGGCCCGGCCGAGCGGGCTGATCCAAGCCTCGGACGGCAACTTCTACGGGGCCGCGAGCCAAGAAGGTGACAACGGCGCAGGAACGATCTTCAAGCTGACCCCGACGGGTGAGATGACGACGCTCCACTCGTTCTCCGGCCCCGACGGCGTGTCCCCGACCGCAGCCCTGGTCGAAGGAGTCGATGGCGACTTCTACGGGACGACGAACTCGGGCGGGGACAGCAACCTCGGAACCATCTTCAAGATCTCTCCGTCCGGACAATTCACATCACTTCATTCCTTCGCGGGGCCGGACGGCGCGAGCCCGACGTTCGGCCG
Organism: Actinomycetota bacterium; assembly: GCA_034663635.1. Lineage (GTDB taxonomy): Bacteria > Actinomycetota > CADDZG01 > CADDZG01 > WHSQ01 > JAXDJH01. Next base: position 80,850 of record JAXDJH010000017.1, read on the forward strand.
ATGGATCCAGGCGAGTGATGGTTACTTCTACGGCACGACGAGCAGAGGTGGAGCGAACAACAACGGAACGGTCTTCAAGATCGATGGTGCAGGGAATCTGACGACTCTTCATTCTTTCGCCGGAAGCGATGGGTCGTGGCCATGGGCGGGCGTCATCGAAGCCGATGACGGCAACTTCTATGGAACTACAGCTCTCGGTGGATCGAGAGGTGTGGGCACGGTTTTCAAGATGACCCAAACCGGGACCGTCACTACTCTTCACTCTTTCACCGGAGGAGACGGCTCCTACCCGCAAGCAGAACTCTTGGAGGCGAGCGATGGAGCTCTCTACGGGACCACGACCGTGGGTGGCTTACTCAATGTCGCGCTGAACCGAGGCACCGTTTTCAAGATCACCCACGAGGGTGCGTTCACCTCGCTGCATTCGTTCTTGCATGTCGACGGCACCTACTTGGGAGCTGGACTGACCCAAGCCGACGACGGCACCTTCTACGGAGTCACCAACCAAGGTGGCCCCGGAAGTCGAGGGACGTTGTTCAAGATGGATGCCGCCGGGACCGTCACCATGCTGCATTACTTCGACGGGCCGGACGGATCGAATCCCGAGGCCGGTCTCATCCAGGCGACCGACGGTGATTTCTACGGAACGACAAATCAAGGCGGCGCGGGGAACGATGGCGCCATCTTCAAGATGACCCCGGCGGGCGAGACGACAACCGTTTATTCATTCGAGGATCACGACGGGTACATCCCGCGCGGCCGTCTGATCCAGGCGAGTGACGGCAACTTCTACGGAACCACGAACGTCGGCGGGATAGTCACCGGGACGGTCTTCAAGATGGATCCGTCCGGAAACATCACGACGCTCCACCAGTTCGAAGGCCCCGACGGACAGTTCCCCAGCGACTCCGGATTAGTCGAAGGTGATGATGGATATCTCTACGGCACCACGTCGTCCGGCGGGGGCCCTACTAGTACCGGCTTCGGCACCATCTTCAAGATCTCTCCCACAGGAACGTTCACCTCTTTGCATTCGTTCAGGATGATCGATGGGGCAAGCCCGTCTGCTGGACTCACGAAGGCAAGCGACGGGAACTTCTACGGGCTGACCTGGGATGGCGGTTTGAACCGGGCAGGCACTGCGTACAAGGTCACACCGTCGGGCACCTTCACCTCGCTCCACTCGTTCTCGGAAACGGATGGCAAATTCCCGTTCGGCAGTCTGACTCAAGGGTCCGATGGCAACTTCTACGGAACCACTCAAGCGGGCGGAGATGCCGCCGCCGGCACGGTTTTCAAGATGACGCCGTCTGGGACCACCACAACTCTGCATTCCTTCTCCGGTCCCGACGGAGCGCAACCGATGGGTGGGCTGACCGTCGCACCGGACGGGGTCCTCTACGGCACGACGACGATCGGCGGAGCAGGTCACGGCGCGCTCGACGGGTACGGCACGGTGTTCAAGGTCACTCCGTCGGGCTCGTTCTCGATCGTGCATTCGTTCGTAGGAACGGATGGTTCGATCCCCCTCGGTGAGATGACTGTCGGTCGCGACGGCAAGCTGTACGGGACCACCAGCCAGGGTGGACAAGGTTTCAACCCGACCAACTTCACCAACAACTTCGGCACGTTCTTCAGGCTAGAACTCGATGGCACGTTGACGACCATCCATTCGTTCGCTGGGTCCGACGGGTCGGCGCCCTACAGCGCGCCGTTCCAAGCCGCCGATGGGAGCTTCTACGGAACTGCTCAAGGTGGAGGACTCGACCATGTCGGCGTCGCTTACCGGCTCTCCGTCCCCGAGGGGTAAAGCATGCGTGCTCGTCGGCTCGACAACGTCATTGGTTTTGGCATCGACAAAGTTGCAGCTGCTGCGGGAGAAGATCCTGAGGTTCTCCGCATGGAGAACCTCGACACCGATGTGCCACCGCCTCCGGGAGTGTTCGAAGCCACCAAAGACGCGATAGGTCCCTGGGAATACAACAGCTGGCTCCCATTCAGCGGCCGCTTCGACCTGAAGGAAGCCGTTTCAGATCACGTCGAGCGCCGTAGTGGCGTGCGCTTCAACCCCTACTCGGAGATCGTGATCACCACATCCGAAGGGACCAGCATGGTCGATGCATTGCTCGCCACTACCGATCCTGGTGACGAGATCATTCTGACCGACCCAACTTACGCAGGCATGATCAACCGGGTCCGAGTGACGGGCGGCGTCCCGCGATTCGCAGCCTGCCGAGTGGAAGGCGGTGAATGGCGGCTCGATGTCGGCAGTCTTCACGCGGCTGTCTCTGACAAGACCAAGGCGCTGTTTCTGCAGAACCCAACCTTTCCGTCGGGAATGGTCCTCAACCAAGCGGAATGGCAGTCGATCGTCGATCTCGTTCTCGAACGCGATCTGAATCTCATCTATTGGCCCCTGATGGAGAGCATCCTTTTCGATCACCGGCCTCTCTTACATCCGCTCTCATTCGATGGGATGCGCGATCGAACGGTCACCCTCGGTTCGGTCTCGGTCGAGTACAGGATGATCGCGTGGCGCATTGGATGGGCGGTCTGCGAACCCGATACAGCCGACGCGATCGGAATGGTTCACATCTACAACGGGCTCGTGGCTAGCGGTTTCTGCCAGGCCGGAGCACTCGCTGCCCTCCGCTCGGATCCAGACGATCTGATCAAGGCCGTGGTGGAGTTCGAGCTTCGCCGCGATGTCGTGATGGAGGAACTGAAAGGGCTACCCGCGGTAAGCGCATCAGGCGGGTGGGCTCTCCTGCTCGATACAGAAGCGATGGGGATCCCTGCACCAGAAGCCTCCAAGAGATTGTTGGACCAAAAGATCGCTGCGACGCCCATGACCGCATGGGGAGAGTCGGTCGCTCCTCGACACGTGCGGTTCGTCTTCAGTCGCGAACCGGTCGAACGACTGCGCGGATTGGGAGAGCGGGTCCGCAAAGCCCTGGCCTGATTCCTCAGCGCAGAAGCGTCGCATCTAGGCTTGGGCTATGGAGGCCGCGGGAGTACTCGGCGCGCTCGGGACGCTTATAGGGCTGGTTCGTGCGCTGCCTCAATTTCTACGACTGCTAAAAACCCGGGACGCACATGGCGTCTCTCTTGATACCGCCGCCACCAGCAGCGTGGTCAGTTTCGGGTGGGCGACCTATGGAGTCCTGACCGATCAGTTGCCGGTCACGTTGGCAACAGGATCATCTGGAATCGTCTTCGCCCTGATCACCGTGACTGCACTGAGGCTCGGTCGGCGAGTCAACGAATTTCGGACGGCACCGGTGTGGCTCGTCGTGCTCGTCTCGGTCGGCGTATTCGCAAGAGCCGGGGGTCTTGGCATCCTCTTGCCGGTCAGCGTGCTCGTCGCCAACCTTCCTCAACTCATAGTTGCCTATCGCGAGTCCGATCTCACCGGTCTATCCCTTTCGACTTGGGTGCTATCGACGTGCGACGGCGCGGTGTGGACGGTGTACGCGCTGGTGACTGGAGACATCGCGATCCTGGTGTTCGGTGTGTTGCAACTCACGACGAGCAGCCTCATCGTCGCTCGACGCTGGAACTGGGCCCGAGCGCACTCGCAAGCGATCCAGACTTAAGACGTCGAAACGACTACGCCTTCGGTGCGGGGGGAAGGCCGAGCATGCCTCGCACCAAGCGCTCCGCCAACACCGTGTCGTGCGGGCCCTGCCCACTCAGCTGGATCATCAGGCCTTCAAGTCCACCGAGGAGCCCCGCCGCGATCGTCTTCACGGGGGGGCCGGGGGGGACGCTCCCGTTCCGGCGCGCCTGCGTGATGAGGTTTCCGATCCGTTCGATGATGCCCGCCTCGATCTCATCGAGAGCGTGGCGGATCGGATGGTCGCGGCCACTGAACTCAGTGACGATAGCCATACGCACTCGAGCGATGTCCCGCCGGCAGAAGATCGCGTGGCCGCGCGCAAGTGCGAAGAGAGCGTCGACGGGGTCATCCTCGCGAAGCGCGAGGCTGCCTACCTCCTTGCCCCACTCTCCGGCGACCCACCACACGACCGCGAGGGCGAGATCCTCCTTGCTCGCGAACTGGTGATACAGGGCTCCCCGCGTGTAACCGGCCTCGTTAGCTACTTGCTCGAGCACGAGGTTCGAGTAGCCGTAACGAGAGAGCCCCCGAGCGGCCGCTTCGAGCAGGGCGCTTCGACTTCGAGCGCGGCGATCGGCCTGGGTCGGTCTGAGGCTCTCAGAGGTGGCCAAGCCCGCCCGTCCCTGGTCCGTTTGCCTTACATACGTACATGTATGTATATTACAGCGCCTGACCCACATACGGCGGTATCGACCGTCGGGAGGTGTGGATATGACCGCAGACGTAGCCACAGGCACCCCCACGCAGGCAAACGACTGGACCCCCGCGCGCATCTTCATGGTCGCTTCGGCGATCTTTCATCTCCCGGTCGCCATCGCAGGACTTGCGGTCGACCAGACATTTCCCTTTGGTGCCGCCGCCGCGGTGCGGGCGGGTTCCGGGGAGATCCTCGGCGTCCTCGAGACGAACGGATGGCACTCCCTAGCGGCTCTCTTCCTCGGACTCGTCTCTGCCTACTTCGCGTTGCGCCCCGAACGCGCGCGTGAGGGGGCGCTTGCGATCGGCATCAGCCATGTAGGCATCGTCCTTGCCTTTGCACTCTGGGAACCCTCGACTTTCGGGTTCATGTCCAACGGAGCAGACCAAGTCGTTCACGCAACCACCGCGATCACCGGAATCGCTTCGGGGCTGCTAACGCGTCCGATCCCCTCTCGAGCCGCGGCGCCGGGCGGGTAGGAGCGAAGCTCATGGACGTTGGACTTGGGATCGCTGGTTTCATCTGCGTGCTGATGGCGTTCGGCCATCAGACCATCGGAGTGGTTTGGGTCCTTCCGAGCATCACGGAAGAGAACCTGCCGCGCACTCCGTTCGGGTCGCCTTCGATGAGTCTGGCTATGGTCCGCGTTACCTGGTACATCGTCACGGTACTCGTTGCGGCCATCGGCGTCGCTTTGATGGTGCTCGGCTGGGCTCCTGCTGCCGATCTGAGGACCCTGCTTCTTCGCTGCTTTGCCGTGATGTGGCTCGCGGCTGCGGTGATGGCCATATGGGTCGCGTTGGGGCGTGTGCGCAGCCTGCGGGGAATCTTTCGACTCCCGATCCCGATGCTCTGGATAGTGGTGTCGGTGCTGTGCTGGGTGGCGTCGACGTGAGCGTTACCGGTGCCATCGACAGTTACCTCCCGAACTATGACGTTCGAAGTGGTCACGAGATCGAGGTGGATGCCCCGGCTCTTGTGACGTATCAGGCAGCGCGAGATCTAGACATCGGTCGATCCGTTCCGGTGGCGGTGCTTTTTGCCATCCGGACAGTCCCTCATCTGGTGACCGGCAAAGTGAGGCCTAGTCGTTCGCTCACGTTGGAATCGATGCTCGAGGCCGGATTCGTGATGCTCGAAGAGAACGTTCCGAACGAGTTCGTGATGGGCGCGGTGGGCAAGTTTTGGCGTCCTACTAGCGGAATCATCCGCATCGCTCCGGATGAGTTCCGCAGTTTCGATGAACCTGGTTTCGCCAAGAGTGCCATCACGTTCACGGTCGATGAACTCGATGACAAGCGATCGTTACTTGCAACCGAGACTCGTGTCGCGTGCTCGGACTCTGCGGCCCGCCGGAAGTTCTCGCTCTACTGGCGCGCGATAGGGCCCTTCTCGGGCTTTATCCGCCACCTCATGCTGAACGAGGTGAAACGCACTGCGGAATTGCTTCGGTGACCTCGGTGTTGTGAAACGAAACGGGGTTTGAGAGGAGTAGCGAATGCGCGCCATCGGGGTTGAAAGTTTTGAGATTGGACCGGTTCTGCTTGATCTGCCCGTGCCGCAGCCGGGTCCCGGCGAGGTTCTAGTCAAAGTTCAGCATGCGTCTCTGAACGGCTTCGATGTTGCAGTAGCTCTCGGGATGGTCAAGGACATGATGGAACATCGCTTCCCCTTCGTGTTGGGGAAGGATTTCGCAGGGACGGTCGAGGAAATAGGCGAGGGCGTAACAAGCGTCGCGGTAGGCGACGATGTCTTTGGGGTTCTGATGCGCAACTACATCGGCGATGGAACCTTCGGCGAGTTCGTCGTCGTTCCCGAGGAAATGGGCCTCACGAAGATCCCGTCGGGCGTGGAGCCATTGGACGCGGGCGCGTTGGGCCTCGCGGGAGCTACCGCGCAAGCCGCGATAGATGCCGTGGCGCCGACCTCGGGTGAAATGGTGCTCGTTAGTGGAGCCACGGGGGGCGTCGGTTCCATAGCGATCCAGATCGCGGCTAACCGAGGCGCTGAAGTCATCGCGACCGCTCGACTGGGAGAAGCAAGCGATTTCGTGAAGGATCTCGGCGCGCACCACGTTGTCGACTACACCGATGACCTCGCGGGCCAAGTGCGCGGCATCCGAAGTGACGGGGTACACGCGGCAGTGCATCTCGCCGGAGATGCAATCGAGCTTGTGGATCTGGTGCAGAGCGGAGGCCGCTTCACATCAGCTCTAGGGGTTGGGCCGGATCAACTCAGTGGCAAAGACGTGAGCGCGTCCGCTCTTATGGCCATGGCTACGGCTGATGTCCTAGATGGTCTCGCTGCCCAGGTCGCCGCCGGCACACTTCGCGTGCCGATCCAGCGGACTTACAAGCTCGAGGAAGTTCCCCTGGCTTTGAAGGATTTCGCAGACGGAAAGCTCGGGAAGATCGCGGTCACCATCGGTTAGGCAATCCGGCCTCGCCTAACCCTTTCTGTAGTGGGCCTCTTGGAGTATCCATGTGTTGCCGTCGGGGTCCGCGAAGTCGGCGTACGAGCCGAAGTCTGCGTGCTCGGGATCGACTCCCGGCAGCCTCTCGCCCTTTTCGAAGTGAGTGATCTCGCTGACGTCCAGGTCGCGCCCCACGAGCTCCGCTCGTGCCGCCTCAATGTCCGAAACGACTAGATGGAGTCCACGGACCGAGCCCGGCTCGGCGAGGTCCAGCCCGCGGCCGATGGTGATCGAGCATGCCGACCCCGGTGGAGTGAGCTGCACGATGCGGAAATTCTCGTTGGGCTCGGTATCGACATCGAGGTTGAAGCCCGCCTTCTCCATATAGAAGGTCTTGGCCCTGTCGATGTCTGAGACGGGGACCAGTATGAGTTCCAGCTTTAGATCCACAACAACCTCCGATCGAATGGTTTGAGCGACCATCCTGACGCGCCCGGATGTCCCCCGATCAGGCGAGCGACGAAGTCTTCCGGAAGATCCTGGAACCTAGGCAGGACAAGGGACAAATGCGGCGAATCGAAGCGCCCATGCGTCGCATTTTCCTCTCGGTCACCACAGGTCTCATGACGGGCGTCCTCGTCTTGGGCGTCGCCTGGGCTACTTCGGGCCTGATCCCACCGCCCAATCTCCCAGCCAAGGCCGAAGCCGGCGCGACCTCCAAGTCCTCCACGGCTGGAGTGACCGACCGCGACGCGGCCCTCGAAGAGTCGACCCTCGACCCCCAGTCCTTTCAGCCGGGGACCCGGCTCCCAGGTGGGACGTTCCTCGTCGGTGCTCACGACGAGTCCATCGCCCCGATCCCGGTTTCCGAGGGCGGGCAGTGGCATGCCGACGGGAACGGCTACAGCTGCGGCCCATTCGGATACGAGTACACGCCTGCTTCCGACCCGAGCTGCATTCGCACCTTCGACCGTGTCTGGGCCACCGGAGTCGACGACCTCGGCATCAAAGCCCGGGCGATGGCGATCTCCAACGGAGAGACGACCGTCGCTTTCGTTGTTATCGATACCGTCTCGTGGTTCTACGGCTACGACCCCTCGATCTGTCCCGACAACTCGACGCCTGCGCAGGACACGTGCGGATCGCGTGCGATCACGGCGGACCTATCCGCCGAGCTCGGTATCCCCCAGAAGAACTTCGTCATCGCGGCGACCCACACTCATGCGAGTGCAGACACGACTTCGAAGACTCCGTCCTGGTACTACGAGTACGTCCGTGACCAGATCAAAGAAGCGGTCCGCGGCGCTTACAACTCGATGCAGCCCGCCGAACTTCAGACCGGAGCTATTTCGGCGAAGGCGTTCAACGTCGATCGTCGCCTCGTTACCCGATCGGTCCCCGATGCGGAGCTGACCTGGGTACGCGCCGTTGCTCTTCCTCCGGGCCAGGACGGGCAGGGTGGCAACCCGGGCGAAGCGCACCCCGGCGAAACGATCACAACGTTGGTTAACTACGGCGTCCACCCGACGGTGACCGCGAGCAACGCGGTCATGCACAGCGGATTCATCGGCCACCTTGCCGAGCGGATGAATCAGCTATGGGGCGGCACGACGGTGTTCATGCCCGGGGGACTCGGCGACCAGACGGTCAACCGCGGTTTCGGTCGCCAGGGCATCGGCTACGGGCTTGCCGATTACGTCTACGAATCGGCGCAACAGTCGAGCTACACGATGAAGTCCAACGACATCGTCAGCGAGCAGCGGATCCTGACGATCCCTGCCGATAACGACTCACTCGTCGCCGCCAACAAGGCCGGCATCTTCATGCGGGACACGACGGTTCCCGGCCCCCACGCGGCGGGCCCTTCCACGACGGTCCAGCAGAAAGGTGATGCGCGGACCCCGAGTTGCTCGAGTGCCGGCGCCATCAGCGTTCTGTCACCCGTCGGTGGGATCCGCATCGGCACTCCCGGCAAAGCACAGGGCGAGGACGGATTTGTTCCGGGCGACAGAGGCGACGCGCTGGTTCTTATGGAAGCGCCCGGCGAGATCTTCTCTTCGATAAGCCTCACGACGAAGGACTACCTGTCCCGTGCTCGCAATGTCATGGTCTTCGGGATGGCGAACGACCACATCGGCTACATCATCCCGGCCGAGCAATACGACATCCGCAGCGCGAACGCCGTCGGCATCGCCGAGCCTTCGATCGACGCGGCCAACTACGAAGAATCTCTCAGCACCGGGCGCTGCACCGGCGATCAGATCCAGAACGCACTGATCGAGATCGGCCAGAACCTCGGTGTCCTCGGATCCGGAGAGGGCCGCTAACCTTCCTTAAGTGAAGATCGGCTCGATCGTTATCGATTGCAACGACTTCGAGAGTATGTTCGCCTTCTGGCAAGAGGCCCTTCGTTACGTGCCACGAGAGCCCGCCGCCGACGACTGGGTCGTACTCAAGGATCCCGATGGACGAGGCGTGAACGTTTCCTTGCAACAGGTTCCGGAGAAGCGATCGGGAAAGAATCGATTGCATCTCGATCTCTACACGCACGACCAAGCCGCAGAGGTCGAACGTCTGCTCGCGTTGGGCGCCGCGCGCCACCAACGGGCCCCTGATCCGGACGAGGACTTCGTCGTTCTCGAAGATCCGGAAGGCAACCTCTTCTGCGTGATCGACAAGACCTCGGGTTAAGATACCCCCCAGGGGTATAGGCATCTCCCCGAGAGGAGCCGGCATGAGGGGTTACTACGGCAGCAAAGACGAAGTGGTCGCGCGGCTCAAACGGGTCGAGGGCCAGGTCCGCGGGATCCAGAGGATGGTCGAGGGCGACGAATACTGCATCGACATCCTGACCCAGGTCACTGCAGCGACGAATGCGCTGAAGAAGGTGGCGGTCGGCCTGCTGGACGACCACATCCGCCACTGTGTCGCGAACCAGACCGAGGACGGCAAGGACATGATCGAGGAAGCGATCGCGGCCGTCGATCGCCTCGTTAAATCGTAAAAAAACAACAACTCGGTGGGAACCCGACGCCGGTCCTAGGCCTCTAACAGCCGTCACTACAGCGATAGGAGGCGACGATGCGGAGAGCTGTGGCACTCGGGACCGTTGTGTTCCTTGCCGCCCTGTCGATGTCGCCGGCAACCGCCGATCCGGGCCATGAGAAGCCGAAGATCACCGTCTTCAAGTTCCTGCAGCCTCCGATCAGATCCGGAATCAATGAGACGTTGAAGGTCGTGGCTCACGATCCTGATTCATGGATCCGCGAGGTTCAGGTTCAGTGGGCCGACGAGGACGGCACTGGCGGAGTGATCTTCGCCAGTACGTACTGCGTTCAGGACCCGGACTTCAGCGACCCTGGAACGCCGGCAAAGCTCACCATTCCTGTGACCTTCGATCACCCCGGCAATTACCACGTCGAGGTGCGCGCCGTCTCGGCCCTCAAGTGCCAGGGTGGAAATCACGAGAAGATTTCAAAGACGCTTGAGAAGGACGTCGTCGTGACCGAACCGTCGCGCTCCTTCGATGATCCCGATGACGCTTCGGGTGCATTCGACATCTCGTCGGTCGGGCAAACCCAGAAGAGCTCTGAGACTTCGGCTACGACGGAGATCGTTCATCGCATCACGATGTTCGATGCATGGACGGACAATCAACTCGCGGGTCCCGCCTTCGTTGAGATCTGGTTCGATCTCGACAACGACCCCTCGTCGTTCGAACGGACCTTGACCATCGATTTCGATGAGAACGATTCCACGCTCAGGGCGTCGATGCTGGATGCGAAGACGGGACAGGGCAGAGGCTACGCGGCGGTGAGCCGGTCGGACGACAGATCGATCGAGGTGAGCTTCCCTCCCTTGCTTCTCAAGAAAGGTCTCAGGAGCTACCGCTGGTTCGCGTATGTCGATGGTGGAGCCCCCGAGCTCTGTGCTCCCCAGGATCCGTGCACTGATCGAGCTCCAGGTACGGAGTTGCTGACTCACCGCTTATAGCGACCGATGAGTTTCACGGCGCCCGGCGGTCTTTCTTTTCGGAGAGCATCGAGAGGAGACCGCTTTTGGCCGCTTCGGATGAGCCGGAGATTGCCTCATTGCAGGTGGATCTCAGCGCGCTTGTTCATCCCGACGTCGGAACCGTCGGCTCTTTGGCGCGTCTGTACCTCATGGCTCGACGCTTGGGTTGCGAGATCAGTTTCGCCAACGCACACGAGGATTTGAGACAGCTTGTCGCGTGGATGGGCCTGAGCGCTGCACTGCCGTTCGGGCCGGAGCTACCCCTCGTACTGGAGAGGGATCCCGAAGAGCGGGAAGAGGGTTTCGGTGTCGAGGAAGAAACTGATCCCTGAGATCCGGCCATCTGACAGTTCCAAGACCTGAAGGGACCAAGGCTCGTAACCACCTTCCGGACCGGGCTTGTATTGGGCGAAAGCCGGCATCCCGTTGGCCACGGTGGGCACGAGGACGGAATCCTTGCAGCCGATCCCGGCCCCCAGACACCACTCGCGAACGTCGAGGTGGGTCTGAAGCCAAAGCGCGTAGGGGGGCATCGACCAGGTGGCGTCTTCGTGAAGAAGTGACGTCAGTGAGTCCATGTCGTAGCGCTCGAAGGCGTCCACGTAGCGAGCCAAGAGCGCCCGCTGATCTTCGTCCATCGGTGCGAGCTGGTCCGTCTCGGCCACTCCCTGGTCGCTGAGGGCCGCGCGCGCTCGTTGGAGCGCGCTGTTGACTGAAGCTACCGATGTCTCGAGCAATTCGGCAACCTCGGTCGCCTTCCAGCGCAGCACCTCGCGGAGGATCAGCACCGCTCGCTGTCGAGGCGGAAGGTGCTGCAGCGCCGCGACGAACGCGAGACGGATCGTCGCGCGTTGCTCGCTGATCTCGGCGGGATCGTCGCCCGAGACGACTCGCCCATCAGGGATGGGCTGGAGCCAAGTGACCTCTGGAAGGGGATCTCCGAGGAGATGAGGATCGGCGGATTGTGCCGGTCCGAGATCCATCGGCCGAGCCCGCCTCTGCGTTCCGCTCAGCATGTCCAGACACACGTTCGTAGCGATCCGATAGAGCCATGAGCGCAGGGCAGCCCGGCCCTCGAAACCCTCGTAGCTTCGCCACGCTCGCAGCAAGGTTTCCTGCACGGCGTCCTCTGCCTCGAAGGCCGATCCGAGCATCCTGTAGGAGTAGGCGGTGAGCTCGATACGGTGCTGCTCGAGCCGGGCTTCTAGATCCCCCGCCTCAAGCCGCTCGTCGCCCTGAACCGCCACATTCGGCGCTGCAACCTCAGTCATCGTCACGAGGATATGACTTCATCCGCTCCGGAAAGTCATCGGGCCCGAGCGATGAGTTTCGGTGGCCCCGACGGTCGAAAGGAAGAAGACCAGGCATGAGGCGGTTGAGTTATCGAGGAGACCCTCCTCGCAAGGGAGACTCTCCGTTGGCTTGTGTTACAGGAGAGAGGTGAGGTAGTGACCGACATGATTCGAACGGAGGGGCTGGTCAAGCGCTACGGCAAGGTAGTCGCGCTCGACGGGCTTGACTTGGTGGTTCCGAAAGGGACCGTGCTCGGACTTCTTGGGCCGAATGGAGCCGGAAAAACGACCGCGGTCCGAATACTCACGACGCTCTTGGACGCGGACGAAGGGACGGTTGAGGTCGCAGGCCTTGACGTCCGTCGCGAACCGGACAAGGTCCGAGAGCGCATCGGATTGTCCGGACAAAACGCGGCGGTCGACGAGTACCTGACCGGCTACGAGAACCTCGACATGGTGGGCCGTCTGTATCACCTTGGCAAGACCAAGTCCCAGCAGCGCGCTCGCGAGCTACTAGATCGCTTCGACCTCGACGAAGCGGCCGATCGGCCGGCTAAGACCTACTCGGGTGGCATGAGGCGCCGGCTCGACCTCGCTGCCGCGCTCGTTGCGGACCCCGAAGTCTTGTTCCTCGATGAGCCGACGACCGGTCTGGATCCTCGAAGCAGAGCTCAGATGTGGGAGACGATCCAGTCGATGGCGCGCGGCGGATCGACCGTCCTCTTGACGACGCAGTACATGGAGGAAGCGGACCGGCTCGCGGACGACATCGTCGTCATCGACCAGGGTCGGATGATCGCTCATGGAACGGCGGACGAGCTGAAGACCCAAACAGGTGGCGAGCGGGTCGAGGTTGTTCTAGCCGATTCCGCCGACCTATCGCCGGCGCAGACCATCCTGACGGGCGTCGCTGTCGGCGATGTGCAGGTCGACGAGCAAACCCGCAGGCTCACAGCAGCCGTCATCGGCGGTGTGGATGTCCTCCGCGAGGTCCTTCAGCGGTTTGGCGACGCCAATATCGCGTTGGTCGACGTCGGTCTCCGACGCCCAACTCTGGACGATGTGTTCCTGACGCTTACGGGTCACACGGCCGACGAGGTCTCGGAATCGCCCGACGAGAGTTCGGCAGGATCCGACCGCGGCAAGTCTCGACAGAAGGAGGCCGTCCGATGAGTGGACTAGCTCTCGCACTCGCAGACGGGGCAGTGGTTGCCAAGCGCAACCTGATCAAGATCAGGCGCGTACCGGAACTTCTGGTCTGGACGACTATGTCGCCCATCATGTTCGTGTTGCTCTTCGGATATGTGTTCGGTAGCTCTATAGACGTCCCGGGGACGAGCTACCGGGAGTTCTTTATCGCAGGCGTGTTCGCTCAAACGGTGGTTTTCGGGGCGAGCGGTACGGGAGTGGGCATGGCCGAGGACATGACCAAGGGAATCGTCGATCGGTTCCGTTCCCTGCCGATGGCGCGCTCGGCCGTGCTCGTGGGCCGCACAGGTAGCGACATCCTCTATAACTCGATCTCGATCTTCGTCATGTCGGTCACCGGTTTGATCGTGGGATGGCGCATACATACGTCGGTGCTCGACGCGGCGACCGGGTTCTTGCTGCTGCTGGCGTTCGCGTACGCGATCTCCTGGATCATGGCCTACGTGGGATTGAAGGTTGCGAGCGTCGAGGTCGTCCAGAATGCCTCATTCATGTTCATCTTCCCGATGACATTCATCTCCAACGCGTTCGTGCCGAGCCAGTCTCTTCCCGGTCCGCTCAAGGCCTTCTCGGAGTGGAATCCGGTGTCGAGCGTGGTCCAGGCCGTGCGTGAGGCATTCGGAAACACGGGAGACTTCCCTCCGGCGGAGGCATGGTCTTTAGGCCATCCCCTTCTGTACTCGCTTATCTGGATCGGACTCATCTTGGCGGTCTTCATCCCGTTGTCGGTTAGGCAGTACAACAAGGCGGCTATGAGATAGCGGCAAGAGGATCCACGTCGGGAACTCCGGCGACGATCTGATCTGCGGGCTCGTCCAACGCTCTTAGTCGTCCGAATATCGGGATGGTGAGGAGCGTTACGAGCCCGCCCACGACGAAGCCGGCGGGGATGGATCGTTCTTGGCTCAGGTAGCCGAGTCCGGTCTGTCCCCCGACGCTTCCGAGGCTGCCCATCAACGAGTCGAAAGACACCAGGGTCGCTCGCTCCGAAGTTGGGATCGACGCGTGGAGGTAAGTCTGGCGAACCGGAGTCAGGACTCCTCCGGCAACCGCGCCTAACAAGAAGATCGGCACGGTTATCCAGAAGGAACGCACGGCTCCCGTCGCGACCATCGTGGCGGTGGTGACCGCGGAAGCTGCAAGAAGGATCGTGGTCCTGCGGCGACCGGGAACGGCCAAGCGCGACACGAGTGCGTTACCCGCGATGCCCGCCAGCGCGAACAACGAGGCGATCAAACCCGACAGCCAGATAGCGTCGTGACCGTATAGATCGAGGAAGTACGGCTGCCATGCGTACCAGGCCCACGAGAAGAAGCCCCACGTCACGAATGATCCGATGACGAGCAATCTCATCGCGGGTGATCGCCATCCGAATGTCACGCCGGCCCTCGCCACCTTTCGCATCTCTCCGGCGATCTCGTTGAGACGCACGGTTCTGGGGGCGAACCCGATGTCATGCATGGTTGCGTAGCCGACCGCGAATGCCATGAGGATCAAGATCGTGCGCGCTATGTACGGGAGCGAGAGATGCAGCTGGCCGAGCAATCCGCCGAGGATCGTGCCCCCGATCATCGCGACGCTGGAGACCATGGAGGCTCTTGCGAAAACCTTGTCGAGCTCTCCGCTGTATCCGGTGGCTTTGAGCGCGTCCACTAACCACGCTTCAACAGCTCCCGAATAGAAGGTGTAGCCAAGCCCGAGGATCACTCCGGCAAGGCAGAAGAGAAAGAGACCGCCGTGTATCCACGCCACTCCGACGTAAGCGAGGGTCCCTACCGCCAGCGTGGCCTCCGAGAACAGGAAAGAGACCCGCCGCCCGCGGGTATCCGCCACAACGCCGGTGGGGATCTCGAACAGTGCCATGGCCGCGGTGAACGCAGCATTCGCCACGAAAACCTCGAAGATCGAGAGGCCGGCGTCGAGAAGGAAAAGCGTATTGATTCCCCAGATCAGAGAGGCCGACATCGTGAAGAGGCCGCTGATGACCAGGTAGCTTCGGATGACGCGCTTCGGGTCCATCTGGCTTGCGTCAACGCCTTGCTCGGTCATGTGATTCCTCGCTTAGCTCCGCGCCTGGCTTCGAATCCTTCGCGTAGCGCGTAGCCGACGATCAGGAGTGCAGCGGTGGGATCCGCCCACCACCATCCGAGGGCCGCGTTCAGCATGAGGCCCCCGAGGACGGCCATAGCAACGTACGCATCTATGAGAGTCACGCGGCCCTCGGAACACAAGACCGCATTGCCTATTTCCTTACCGGTCCTGTCCTTGGCTTTCGAAAGGGCAAGCATCGCGATGACGGTCAAGGCCAGCCAGGCGGTTCCAACGGCCGACGGCGACGGCCGAACATCACTGACCAGCCGCCGGACAGACTCGAAACCGATGTAGCCCGCGGAGGCGATGAAGGCGATGCTAAGGAGGTTGAGGGCCTGTCGTTCCCGCGATTTTGGCGTAGCCCTTAGCTCCCAGATCACCACTACCGATGCGAACACTTCAATCGCGGAGTCGATGCTGAAGCCGATCAGTGCGGCCGAAGAATTCAGCAAAGCGATGGGGACGAGGATCCCGACGCTAACCACGTTCCAAGCGACGGTTGCGTATTCGAGGCGCAATCCCCGCTGAACTCCGACGGCTGGCCTGATGGTTTCACTCACGGTTGCGAGTGGTGACGAATGGGTACAAAGGTGCCTGCGCTCCTGCCGACCGGGTTTCCTCGGGTGGGGGCTATGACCTTATGATGGCCCAAACCGATCTCCAGGAGCCTGATGGCGTTCGATTTCGCGAACCTTGATCCTTCGTTGCTCGCCCCCGTGCATACGGAAAGGGTGCTCAACGACCACTTCGTCGAGTTCTACGACAACGATCCTTCTCTCATCGATTCTGTCGACAGATTCGTTTCCATCGGCATCGGCAGGGGTGACGCGGCGATCGTCGTCGCCGAGCAAGCTCACCTAGACGCGCTAAAAGAGGCGCTGAGTCGCACGATCAATCTGGAAGCCGCTACAGAACGGGGACTGTTCGTTGCCTTGGACGCTGAGGAGGCGCTTTCTTCATTCATGGTCGACGACATGCCCGACCGCGAGAAGTTCGAGCAGTTGGTCGGCGGGTTGATTGATAAAGCTGCTGCCGGTTCAAGAGCGGTGCGGGTTTTCGGCGAGATGGTGTCGGTGCTGTGGAAGCTGGGGAACGTGGCCGCGGCCCTCAGCTTGGAGGACCATTGGAATCGGCTCTCCGAGAGTCATGATTTTCGTCTCTTCTGCGCCTATCCAACGGGCGTTTTCGGCGATAAGAACGTGGCGCCGCTGAGAGCGGTCTGCGACCGTCATTCGCACGTGCTTGTTTCCAAAGTGCCGTCCCTCTAGATCGATCCCTCGTTCCTACCGGCGGCTTTAACCTCTGGGATCACTTCCTGGGCTAGCAGCGCGACCTGAGCCTCACGATCGGGGCCGATGGGATTGAAGTTCATGGCCGCCGCTCCTAACTGCACGAACCCGATGAGCCGGTCGATCACATGATCCACGGGGCCGACAACGACCTCGGGGTTCGGATTGGGTTGATCGGCGATGCCGATCTCCATGTTGTAGACGAAAGACACCTCGTCGGGATCGCGACCCGACTCTCGGGCTGCGGTCGAGATGATCGCTCGCAGCGCGGGGATGTCGCTCGGGGGTGCCATGTCCAGTGAGGGGATCCAGCCGTCGGCAACCCGGCCCGTGACCGCGAGTGCGCGCGGCCCGAACGTGCCGAGCCAGATCGGGATATTGGTGTCCGGCTTCGGCTCGAGTTCGGCCGCTTCGGTCGTGTGGTGCTTGCCGCTGTAAGTGAACTTCTCGCGCGACCACAGCCCCCGCATGATGTTCACGGCCTCCTCGAGACCATCGACCTTCTCTCTTGGAGATGGAACGGGTAGTCCGAACGCGCGGAACTCGTGATCCGAATAGCCGCCGCCCAACCCGAGGATCAACCGGCCTCCCGAAAGCCTGTTCAGGGTCTCGGCCATCTTCGCCACCATCGCGGGTGAGCGGTAAGGGACGCCCAGCACGCGGGTCGCAACTTTGATCTCCGTCGTTCGTGCCGCGATCCAGGAAAGCATCGTCCAGGTCTCGAACGACGGAGACGATCCGCTCGGATGGTCGTTCGCCGACACGAAATCGAAGCGGAGCTCTTCCGCTCTGACAGCCTCCGCGACGGGATCCGCGCCCGCCGCGGCGGAGGTCGAAACGTTTAGTCCGAACAGTGGGGGCGGCACCTCTATATCCGTCCGCCTGTGCTGCGGCTCGTCTGAACCAGGGAGGCTCCCGCCAGGCGGCCGCGGCCGAACCAGGTGGTGAGGGTCTGGCGGTGGGGCCTGACGTGAACGTTGGCCACCATGAGGAGCTCCCTCGTGCGGGCGGCGCAGGCCTGGCGGATCGTCACGGGCTCGAATCTGTTGGTCATCTCGACCTCCTCCGCCCCCAGCTGGGAGCATCGACCTTCATCTATCATTGATACTAATCGATGATAGATGGATGTCAATGGTTGCCTTATCATCGATGGCGGTCGATAATGGGTGAGTGAAGAACGTGGAGCGTATCGATGCCTGCTGCACGGATCCCTTCCTACAGGAGGGTTTCCTCGACGAGCTCAAGGCGGAACGGATCGCTGACGCCTTCCGCGTGGTGGGGGATTCTGCCCGGCTTCGCATCCTCAGCCTGATCGCAAGCAAGGAGCCGGAGGAGAGCTGGGTGGGGGAGCTCACCGATGCCCTCGGGCTCTCGCAGCCGACGGTTTCTCATCACCTAAGGGTGCTTCACGATGCCGGATTGATAGTGCGGGAGCCGCGTGGCAATCGGACCTATTACTCGCTGGCATGCGACCAGCTCGACCTTCTGAGGAACTCACTGGCTCCTAAGAAGACGGCGTAGGCAATGACCGCCCGTAGGCGGTCATTGCAGGCTTCCGATCTCGTCGGTCACAAGGTTCTACTCGGTCCCGTCGTCGCTGTCTTGGGTCTCGCTGTCGCCTTCGATGACAACGACTTTGTAGTTCTCGTCGAGCCGAACGTCAACAGTGTTCCCGTCGGTCTTCGTGACCTCGACTTCCCAAGTGGCCCCGTTCTCGTTGTCGAGCTCCACCGAGTTGGCGGTTCCGCCACCCGTCGCTTGAAGCGCGGCTTGTGTTGCTCGGTCGGCCCCCGGGCCGGAGGCTCCACCTTCGGAGTCGTTGCCCCCTGCTATCGCGATCGCTCCGCCGGCTATCGCGGCGAAAGCGACCACGCCTGCGAGGATCAAGGCGATTCTTTTGCGCATCCTCGTTCTCCTTCCCTACGGGCTTGATCTTGTATCTGACGGTTCCCAGCGTACGAACCCGGACCTGAAGGGCCCCTGAACGCTTAGGCCCTTGGGAGCTCGATCTCGAATCTTGCTCCTCCCAACGGGGAGTCCTCCACCGCTGCTCGACCCCCGTGGGCCCCTACGATCTCAGCCACGATCGCGAGGCCGAGCCCTGCCCCTCCATGCGCTCGGTCCCGTGCGCCGTCGAGTCTGGCGAATCTCTCGAAGATGACCTCCCTCGATTCCAGGGGGACACCCGGCCCGTCATCGTCAACCTGAAGCGAGACGACACCGTTTGTTTCGCTCAAGCCGAACCTCACCGTCGACTCAGCGTGGCGTGCCGCATTGTCCCCGAGGTTGCGGATCACTCGTTGCAGCTGGCTCTTGTCGCCGTGCGTGCGCGCGGCTCCAACCCCCGTCGTATCGATGCGTAGCTCGGTCATCTGGCTCAGGCGTTTGGCCTCATCCAAGACGAGGTCGTCGAGGTCCAGGGGCCGAGACAGCAGCTCGAGGGTGTGTTCGTCCGCGCGCGCCAGCAGCAACAGGTTCTCGGCCAGTTCCTGCAGCCTGAGGTCCTCGGCGAGCACCTCAGTCGCGAGCTCTTCGATCGTCGTCTGGTCCGGATGCGCCAACGACACCTCCACGAGGTGTCTGATCGTCGCGATCGGGTTGCGCAATTCGTGGGAAGCGTCTGAAACGAGACGTTGCTCTCTCTCCCTGGAGGCCTCGAGTCTCGTGAGCATCTCGTTCATCGTCCTGGCCAAACGAGCGATCTCATCGCCGCCGGCGGGATCAGGAACGCGACGGTGAAGTTCCGTCGCAGAGATCTCGGAAACCTCTTCTCTCATCGACTCGACGGGCGCAAGGGCGCGACCGACGACGGCCCAGGTCGTGGCGCTAACGACGATCAGCAGCAGCGGGACGCCCACCAAGAGGATCCGCGTCACTAGCCAGATGGTCTCCCTCGCTACGTCGAGGTTGCGACCGACGAGGATGGTTAGGGGGCCGCCCGAGGTGTCGGCTCGCTTGGCGATAACTACGAAAGGGTCGTCGTCTTGGGTGAGGGCACGGTCGACGACCTCGCTGTCGCCGGGCTTCAGTTGAGCGAGCGGGGGAGCGTCTTCAAGGGAGGGACTGGCCGAGATCACTTCACCCGCAGCGTCGATCACTTGGATGAGGACGTCGTCTTCGTTGTCACCCGGTGCGACTGCAGGTCGACCTTCTTCCAGGGTGGTGACTACATCGTCGGCCCGCAGACGAGCCGCGGTCTCGACGTTGTGTTGCATCGCTCGCTGCATGATCGTGACAAGTCCGATAGAGACGAGCACGAGCGCGATCCCCACTACGAGGACGGCGCCGGCGGTCGTTCTCGCGCGCACCGACCCCCTCGCGACCCGGCGACTCGACGGATACCTACCCACCTTTATCGTCCAATCTGTAGCCGGAACCTCTTACGGTCTGGACCGAGTTTCGGTTGAACGGCCGGTCGAGCTTCTCTCGGAGATGCTTCACGTACACCTCGACGATGTTCGGGTCGCCTTCGAAGTCGTAGTCCCAAACGTGCGCAAGGATGTCTGCCTTCGAAGAAACCTCTCCTTTGCGTCGCATGAGGAACTCCAGAAGTGAGAACTCCCGCGCTGTGAGGGAGACCTCCTCCTCTCCTCTCCAGCAACGCCGCCCCGCCGGGTCGAGCCTCAGGTCTCCCGCCTCGAGAACCGCGGGTCGTTCGCTCGCACTGCGTCGCATCAAGGCTCGTAGGCGAGCTAGTAGGACGACGTATGAGAACGGTTTGACCAGATAATCGTCGGCCCCACTATCGAGGGCTTCAGCTTCGTCCAGCTCGCCGTCCTTCGCGGTGAGCATCAGGATCGGCGACCACACGCCTTCCTCTCGAAGCGTCGAACAAACCTTGAACCCGTTGACGCCGGGCAACATGATGTCGAGGACGATCGCGTCGTAGATCTGCTCGCGGGCCATCCACAGGCCGTCGGTTCCATCAAGGGCTACGTCGACGGCGAAGCCTTCGGCCTCCAGACCCCTCTTCAGCCCCGCGGCCAGGCCCTTCTCGTCCTCCACCACAAGTACGCGCAACGACGTTCCTCCTTCGATACAGAATCCCACCCTTGCGCTACCTGGCTGAATGGGTGCTGAAAGCCGGCTGAACGGCTTGCCACGAGTGGGGACGGTGGCTAGCGTCACTTGAGATGATCTCGGCTCAGGCGTGTTCGGAATTCACGGTCGGCTCCGAGCAGTGGACCGATTGCATCCACAACGCCTCGACGGCCGGCGGCGTCATGCCATGGGCGGTCCTCGTCCCGATGGGCGTGATGCTCGTCGGGATGGCGTACATGTTCTGGCGCCAGTTCTCGGGTCGACAAGCCGCCGCATTCAGCAGTGCGACTACTCCTTCATACGTCGGTCAGTGGCTGATCTTCATCGGAGTGGTCGAGCTGTTGATGGGGGCCGGATTCATCTTCGGCTACTCGAGGGGTGGTGGCGCGGGGGCTCTGATACCGGCGGTGATCCTCAGCCTCGTGGGCGTCGTCCTGCTGTTGATCGGTCTCGCCTCGCGCGGGAAAGCTCGTAACGCGGCTCGGATCCAATCCACCGGAGTACAGGGGAGCGCCACGATTCTGTCTGTGACCCAAACCGGGATGTTCATGAACCAGAATCCTCAGATCGCACTGGACCTCGAAGTTCAGGTGCCGGGTATCCCTACGTACCGGCACACCCAGAAGATGTTCGTTCCATTGATCCTGCTGAGTCGTGTGACTCCAGGCGCAACCGTTCCCGTGATGGTCGATCCGCAGAGCCAGGCCGACCTGGTGATCATCTGGTAGTTCTCGAGCGAAACCCTCTATCCAGTTGACTCTGTCAGTGAGGTGTCACAGGGTCAAAGGATGCGCCGAGCCACGCGCGTAGGAATCCCGATCGTTCTGGTCGGAGCGATCTTCATCTACGCGTTCCCGAAGATCGCAGATTTCTCCCAAGTCTGGGCTGAGGCCCGCACCATGACGTGGATCGAGATCGCTCTGCTGGTCGCCGCGGTCGTTTGTCATCTTCTCGCGTCCTGGTTGGTGATGGTGGCTTCGCTCCCAGGGAGCAACATCTGGCAGGCGATGAAGATCAATCAGGCTTCAACCGCGGTCGCAAACACGTTGCCGGGGGGAGGAGCCATCGGGGTGGGCGTCATGTACGACATGTATTCGGCCTACGGCTTCTCGAAGGGAGCGATAAGTCTCTCGATACTCATTAGCGGGATCTGGAACAGTTTCCTGAAGCTCGGTATGCCGGTGCTCGCTCTCGCCTTGTTGGTCGCGACGGGAAACGCGAGCAGCGGACTCGTCGCAGCCTCGTTCGTAGGTCTCGCAATCCTGGCGCTTGCGGTCGGCATGTTCGCAGGAGTGTTGAGCAGCGATCGGACGGCGTACGGAGTTGGTAGAGCGCTATCCCGCTTCGTCTCGAAGATGCGCCGGCTGGTCCACAAGCCTGGTCTCGATGTCACCGAGCAGACCGTGCAGTTCCGAAGGACTGCCATAGGTCTGATCAAGGGCCGGTGGTTCCACTTGACCTCAGCGACTCTGGTGAGTCATCTCTCGTTGTTCGTCGTGCTCCTTTTGGCTCTGCGTTACATCGGAGTGTCCGAAACAGAAGTGAGTTGGACGGAGGTTCTTGCGGGCTTCGCACTCGTTCGCCTCGCTTCAGCTTTACCCATTACTCCGGGAGGACTGGGTCTAGTCGAGCTTGGTCTGGCAGCAGCTTTAGTGACGGCTGGAGGGACTCATTCGGAAGTTGTTGCTGCCGTGTTGGTCTATCGCGCGTTGACGTACATGCTCCCCATTCCACTGGGATTCCTCGCCTACGTCACCTGGCGAAAGAAGAGCGTTGCACGTCGCAGCCGGGCCAAAGCCGCGGGATCGGTCGCATCGCCCGGAAGTGTCTAGGCCTTGTCCCTTAGACCGCTGGGTCGATGAATAGGACCCTTGCGCTGTGTTTGTCCGGCAGCGAGATCTCGATCCCCGACCGCAGTTGCTCGGCCGTGAACGTTCCGAAGACCTCATCGGTCAGAGCGTCGCGCAGGACGAAGGAACCGTCGCCGCGGATCCCTCGCAGAGAGATCGTCTTTGCCACCTCGTCCGTGTCCTGGCGGAACGCAAGCAGTGCACCGGTGCCGGTCTCGGGGTTCCACGGCTGCAGAGCGGTCCAGTTGTCTCCGGGCAAAGGATCGCCGAGCAAGGGATAGGTGAACGTCGCGAATCGATCGCGGTGGGCTTTGTAGAGGTCCGTCCATCGTCTGGCGTCGGTGATCTGCTGCTCGCTCAGAGAGGTGAGATTCGTGAAGAACGTCATGTGCGAGCCCAAAGCGATGGCCATCAGGTAGTCGTTGGAGAGTTGCCCTCGCTGGCCTCCCAAAGTCGCTTGTCCGAGCGTGAAACCCGGAACGTAGGGGTTGAGAACCCACAGATTGTGCAGCGCCTCGTTCGATTTGGGACTGCCGTTCGCGTACCAGGACGGGCCGCGGGCGACGGATTCGAAGGGGAAGAGCCTGTAATCGTTCGTCTCGTCGATCTGGAACGTGACGTTGGGATGGTCCGCGATGAGCCGATCCATCATTCTGATGAAGGACTCGCGGTAGTCGTAGGCGGTGACGGTGTCCACGCCGGCACAGTCGACCCACGCCAAGAAGTCGAACTTGAAATAAGTGACGCCCCAGTTGTCGATCGCGTTGCGAATCCGCCCTTCGATGAAGTCGATCAGTTTGCCTTCAGGACCGGTCGCCTCAGGATTCCAGGTTCCAAGACCTGCCTCGTTCGAACCACCGTTCGGATCGACGCGGTTGTAGGCAACGAGGGGCTCGCTGATCGGCTCGCAGTTCCACTGAGGGTTGCGTTTGTACGCGTTCGACGCGGGATTGAACTGCATCGGATTCATCCAGAGACCGAGCTTCATGTCGCCGAGGATGTTTCGAACCGCCGAGAATGACCCGTCTGGGAAGCGAGCGGGATACAGGCCGCGTGGCTCGGGACACTCCGGCGAGTCGGGGCAGAAATCTCCTGAGGCCGCCTGCCAACCATCATCGAGGATGAAAGTCTCGACTCCGAGTCGCTTAGCGATCTCTGATTGTTCTCGAACAGCGGCGAGATCCATGTCGTCCTTAGCTCCGGTCGAGATGCGACCAGCGTCCACGTTGTTCGAATTGAAGGTGACGTCGCGTTTCCAGTTCGGCATGCGGTGCTCGGTGAGGTATCTGTAGTGCTGCCAAGGCTCGTCGTCGGCGTCGATCGCGAGACCGGTGAACACCGGCTCTAGCGCAAGGGTTTGGCCGGGCGCGATAACGCGATAACGAACAGGAACCTGGTTGACGTCGTTGCCGAGGTGGATGTCGGACTCGAATGGGCCCAGGTAGATGAGGTCGTGGTCAAGATCGACTTCGGCCGAAGCGCTCGGGTCGGTGTACGACATCCGAGTCGATGCGTAGTCGACCCTCTGCGTGACCATGAACGCCCGTCCCTGAGGAGTGCTGAGGCTCATCCATTCACCTTCGCCCTCCAAGCTTTGACCCGGCGCCCCCGATTTCGTCTCGCGGTGGTCGCCGAGGTGGGCGCCCCCGAAGGGCTGAGCCGCGGGCTCCCAGTCGGTCGAGTCACTGCCTCGCCAGTCGTAACCCGCACTGAACGCGTGGATCTCGGTGGCCGCCCCTTCAACGCCGACGCGGTCCAAGGTGTACGCGGACAGAGCGCCCGGGATGGACGTCGTCATCTGCGTCTCGAATCCGGCGATGCCGGGAAAAGCGCGGATCGTGCGGACGACCTCGCCCACTCCCGTGTTCCCTTCTGTCATGGTCACTCGGAGCTCGACTCCACCGTTTTCCAGAGGAGTCGCGGAGGCGGATTTGAAGTCGAGGTCGTCGGTCGAAAATTGCGCCAGATCCCCAAACTGCCCGACTTCGGTGCCTCCGTGATACGAGAGCGTGAAGTCGCTGGCGAGCTCGCCGGTTACCAGGCCGGTCCGCTTGTCGGTCATCGACAGGGTGTGAAAGGGAGAGGTTGCCCAGACGCGCTCGATCACGCTGTTCCCCAGGACGATCTGGTCGGCGTCGATCTTGGCGTAGACCTCACCGTTGGTGACGTCGGTCGCGGCGTTGGCGCTCGCCAGCGATCCGGCAAGGATGGCCATGGTTATGGCCGAGATGAGCAGCTTCTTAATCACTGGGTTCCTTCCAGGCACGCGGTCGATCCCGGGCACCAAAAGGCCCGCCTTGGGGTGATTTGCCGGAAATCGGGCTATCCCTTTTGTGCGTTTGCACTAACCGGGTGGCTTGTCAGGAGGCCAGCCGGGAGATCCTTGCCCTTTCGTCGTTGCTGAGCCACGGCGGATCCCCCGCCCGCAGGTTCGCCGCAGCGTGAGCCGGGACCGACGTCGCGGGGATCACCGCGGTGATCCGGGGGTCGGATAAGGCCCACTTCAGCAGCGCTTCTGCCCATGAGCCGACCCCCAGATCGGAGACATCCGGCTTTGCCTTGACGAGGTTGCCTGCGCCGAGCGGTCTCATCGCGATGACCCCGAGTCCGAGTTCCTCTGCCAAAGGCAGGATCCGTTGTTCGACGTCACGCTCGTGGGGGTTGTACGGGATCTGGATGCAGTGGATGCGGCCGGTCTTCATGACTTCCTCCAGTTCGCCGAACGCCGACGAGCTGTAGTGAGTGGCGCCCAGCCAGCCGATGCGACCCGCATCTCGCTCGCGTTCCATCCACTCGAGCTGCTCTTTCCAGGCGACGAGGTTGTGAACCTGCTCGATGTCCACCAGGCCACCATAGAAACGCAGCTGAGCTTCGAACTGCGCGCGGCCCTCATGAACCGAGGGCGTCCAGATCTTCGATGCAACGAGGGCGTCCGGCCGTCTACCTCCCAAGGCCTCGCCGAGAACCTGTTCGGCCCTTCCATACATCGGAGAGGTGTCGAAGAGCCGGCCTCCGCCGTCGAGCATGGTCCCCGCAACGGCGCGGGCTTCGGCCACGCCCGAGGGTGCGACATCGAACACTTGCCAGGTTCCGAGACCGATGACGGGAACCCGGGGCCCGTTCCGACCTAGCTTTCGCGACTCCATGTCTCAACTCTCTACTATCTCGTGATGTTCAGATCGCTCGACCGCGTCATAGCGGCCTTCGCTGCAGCTGTGTTCGTTTTCGGCCTGACATTCGGCGTGCTGGGTGTGTCTGCCGGACTATCGGAGATGCAGGCGATCGCGATGTCGACGTTGGTTTTCGGCGGCTCTTCTCAGTTCGCTGTTATCGCCGCTCTCTCGGCGGGCGCGAGCCCGTGGCTTGCTGCGGTTTCGGGAGGCTTACTCAACCTGAGGCTCCTCCCGCTTGGGTTGGCGGTCGCTCCTGCTCTTTCTGCAAGGAGGCCGATCCGTGCGCTCGAGAGCTTCTTGATCACCGACGAATCCGTGGCGGTCGCGTCACGGCCGGACGGCTCGGTAGACGGGCCGCGGATGGTCACGACCGGTCTTGTGGTTGGTACGGCATGGATCGTGGGCACGACGATCGGTGCCATCGGAGGGGACTTCATCAAGGACCCTTTGGCTTTCGGGTTGGACGCGGCATTCCCGGCAGGATTCATCGCGCTGCTCGCACCCCGGTTGCGCGAGGACAAGCGTGCTCTCACCATCGCGCTGATCGGAGCCGCTATCTGCCTCGCGGTGGTCTCTTTCGTTCCGGTGGGAATGGCTCCTTTGATCGCGTCGCTGGCAGCGCTGGTGGCGATCAGATCGTGATCTGGGCGATCATCTTCGGCCTTGCGGCGTTCAGCTACCTTCTTCGAGTGGCCGGTCCACTCTTGATTCAACCGGATTCAGTCCCAACCTGGCTGGCGAGAGTTCTTCCCTACCTGGCTCCGGCCGTCCTGGCCGCTCTCGTGGTGGCCGGCATGTTCACGACTGGTCGGTCGCTGACGGTAGATGCGCGGGCGGTTGGACTCGTGGCGGCGTTGGCAGCGGCGTTCATGAAACTTCCTGCCCTGGCGATCATCGTGTTGGCCGCGGCCGCGACGGCCGTCGTTCGCCTGGCTTCTTAGGCAAGACTGTCGAGGTGAAATCCGACCGCGACCTCGTTCCTCTGAGAGAAGCGCTCGCGTACTGGTTCCGACTTGGCTTCATCAACTTCGGAGGTCCGGCGGGGCAGATCGCGTTGATGCACTCCGACCTGGTTGACGAGAAGCGCTGGATCACCGACAACCGATTCCTCCACGCTCTGAATTACTGCATGCTCCTGCCGGGACCCGAGGCTCAGCAGCTTGCGATCTATATCGGATGGCTTCTGAACGGAACGATCGGCGGCATCGCGGCCGGGATCTTCTTCGTCCTTCCTGCCTTCTTCCTGATCCTTGGACTGTCGTGGACCTACGCCGTACACGGAGACATCGAGTGGGTCGCCGCGGTGTTCTACGGCTTGCGCTCCGCCGTCATCGGGATCGTGGCCATCGCCGTGATCAGGGTTGGATCGCGCGCCCTCAAGCACCCTGCGCTTGTGGGTGTCGCGGTAGCCGCGTTCATCGCGATCTTCTTCGTGAAGGTCCCGTTCCCACTCATAGTGCTGGGGGCCGCGCTGATCGGATTGATCGGCTCGCGCATCGCCCCGGGCGCGTTCACCGTCGCTTCGCACGGGGCGGCAGACGAGGACGTTCTGATCTCGGATGCGGACGCCTCTCCGCGTGTCGAGCGGCTCGGCGTGAGGACGCTGAAGGTTCTCGTTGTTGGTCTAGTGGTCTGGTGGGGCCCGCTTCTCGCGGTGATCGCGCTTCGGGGGCCGGACGACACGCTCAGCAAAGAAGCGATCTTCTTTAGTCAAGCCGCGATGGTGACCTTCGGAGGTGCCTACGCGGTCCTTGCTTACATCAACCAGGCGGCCGTGCTGCATTTCGGCTGGCTGCTGCCGGGTCAGATGGTGACCGGTCTGGGACTGGCGGAGTCCACTCCGGGACCTCTGATCATGGTCACCGAGTTCGTCGGATTCCTGGGTGGTTACAGGTTCCCCGGTGGTCTCGATCCGGTAGTGGCGGGCATCCTCGGAGCGACGGTCACGGTTTGGGCAACCTTCGCACCCTGCTTCTTGTGGATCTTCCTCGGCGCACCGTTCATCGAACGGCTGAGAGGGAACCGGACGCTGGGGGCCGCGCTGTCTTCGGTGACGGCGGCGGTGGTCGGAGTGATCTTCAACCTCGCGGTGACCTTCGCGATCGCTGCACTTTTCAAACAGACGAATCGCGGCGAGCTACTCGGGTTCACGTTCCCTGTCCCAGCGCTGGACTCGATCGACCTCATCGCGCTCGCGATCGCGGTTGGCGCGTTCGTGGCCTTATGGAGGTTCCGCGTGAACGTGCTGTGGGTTGTCGGAGGCAGCGCCCTCGCCGGGGTGGTCTACCAACTCATCCACTGAGTCGGCGTGTCGCGTTTCGATGGTCAGGCCGAGTCTTGCGCCGTTCGCTGGGGCCGGCTCTCGAGGTAGTCGGACGCGGTACCGCTAAAGCCTTTCCAAAGAAGGTCGGTGAGATAAGTCACGAGGCGCTCGCGGGGCATCGAACGATTCTGCAGCCACCAGTCTCCGGCGAGCTCTACGAAGCCGACGATCCCGTGAGCCCATGGTTCGGCCGGGCCCGAGTCGAGCCCGTTGCTCCGCAACTCTTCGCCGAGGACGATCGCGACTTCGTTGGCAACCTGTCCTATGAAGTCCGACACCGTCGCCTGAGCCTCGGGATGTTCGCCGACCGCGCGATGCATGAGGAACCGATAGACCTCTTGGTTGTCCTCGACGAACGTCATGTAGGTGTCGATCGTCGCCTGGATGCGCGGGCGGCCGGGTGCCTCATCGACAAGGGCGGTTCGAAGGTTCTCCATGAGTTGGCGGACGTACCGCTCGGCGATGGCTTGGTAGAGGCCTCCCTTGTCCCCGAAGATCCGATAGAGGACGGGCTTGGCGATCCCCGACTCCGCCGCGATCTGGTTCACCGAGGCGCCCGGGCCCTCTCTCCGAACCACCCGGTCGGCCACCTCGAGGATCTCGGCTCGCTTCCGAGCCCGTCGCTCGATCACCTCTGGGCTGTTGCGCCGCCCCCTAGAAGTTGTCGGTTTTGACGGGCGAGGAGTGGGCATGTTACCAATGGTATCAGATACCACTGGTAACACCTAAGGAGAGATGCGACCATGAGCGGAACCCTGATGCTATTCGCCGACGGCGAGCCGGCCGCGGGAGCTGCGATCAGCGACGTGATCGTCGCGTCTCTCGTCGGATTGGCGATGCTGGTTGCCTTCGTGGCCTTTGGCTATGCCCACCGGTCGGGGCGGACCGGCCTGCTCACGAAGCTCGGCGGATTCTCGGAGCGCGTCTCGGGTCTCCCAGCATGGGCCGCATTGCCCGCCGCGGTGGCGGGAGGCTCGCTGTTGATAGCGGTCTTCGGTTTCTACGCGGATGTCGCATCCCATATCGACGACGGCAGGGACCCTGGTCCCTTCGCGAACCCCTTCCACTACTTCATCATCTTCGGGCTTCTCGGGATCGCGCTTGCCGGCGCGCTGTCGATCCTCATCGGAACGTCAGACGAAGGCAACAGCGAAGAGAACAGTGCGGTGCGCATCGGTAAGGGAGGTCGAGCTCCCGTCGGAGGGATCCTCATGCTCATCTGCGGATCGATTGCAGTAGCGGGCTTCCCTCTTGATGACGTCTGGCATCGCATCTTCGGCCAAGACGTCACGTTGTGGAGCCCCACCCACCTTCAGATGGTGGGGGGCGCGGCCCTCTCCACGCTCGCGTTGATGGTGCTCATGACCGAGGGCTATCGCTCGCCGACGGCCAATCCTTCCAAGGGCATTCGTTTTACCGAGCCCGTCCTTATCGGGGCGTTCCTCGTCGGTCTGTCCGCGTTCCAAGCGGAGTTCGATTACTCGGTTCCACAGTTCAGGTTGCTATTCCACCCCGTGCTGCTGATGTTGTGCGCGGGAGCCGCGCTCGTTCCTGCCCGGATCCGTCTGGGCGCGGGCGGCGCGCTCAAGGCGGTTCTTACGTTCATCGTGATCCGAGGCACGCTAAGTCTCGCGATCGGGCCGGGTCTGGGACACACGATGCCCCACTTCCCCCTCTATCTCGCCGAGGCGCTCGCGATCGAGGCGGTTGCCCGTTTCGTGTCGACCGAGCGACAACTCACCTTCGGTGCGATCGCAGGGGTTGCGATCGGAACGTTCGGCCTTGCAGGGGAGTGGATCTGGAGCCATCTCTGGATGACGATGCCGTGGACTTCGGCTCTGGTCCCCGAGGGGATCGTCTTCGGTTTCATCGCAGCTGTCGCCGGCGGCGTGCTCGGTGGGTACATCGCTCGCGCACTGACCGAGCCATCGAGCCCAAGGCAGGTCGGCTCGTTCGCTCTCGCCGCGGCAACGACTCTCGCCATCCTGGCTTGCATGTCGATCCCGCTGCCTAGAAGCGCCGATGTGAACGCTTCGGCTTCGATGGAGCTCACTCCGGTGGATGGTCGGCCGGGATGGGTTGACGCGCGAATAGCGCTAGATCCAGCAACAACGGCTGAGGGGGCCGAGTGGTTCAACGTTACTGCGTGGCAAGGAGGAGGTTCGGTGATCTCCGAACCGATCGAGACCGCGCCGGGCGTTTACACGACGTCGGACCCGATCCCTGTAAATGGAGAATGGAAGTCACTCATCAGGTTGCAACGCGACTCGTCGGTGATGGCGCTGCCGATCTACATGCCGAAGGACGCGGTGATCGGAGCGAGTGAGGTTCCTGCGGAGCCGAGCTTCACCCGTCGGTTCGGTTCCGATCAGAAGCTGCTCCTGCGAGAGGCGAAGGAAGTGTCCTCGGTTCTTACTTACGGTGCCTCTTCGGCCCTTACAGCCATAGCCATCCTCTGGGTTCTGACACTTGGTTGGGGTCTCCGCCGACTCGACCGCGTCGGCTACCAGCCAAGTGCTTCGAGCACCTCAAGAGTTACGTCCCGGAGCAGAGCATCGTCGTTGACGACACGATGATCTTCTAGTCGGGCTTGCTCCAAGATCGCGTCGAACTCAAGCGACTCCTTCAAGTGGCCCTCGAGGATCGCTCCTGTATCGCGCTTGCGTAATCGCTCGGCAACCGTTTCGGGAGAACTGGTGACTCGCACGATGGTTATCTCGGCGTCGGGTAGAGCGCGTCGGAGGTCGTCAACGTGCCCTCGGGTCTGGATCACTCGGGCGAGTACGAAGCAGTCGGCTCCGGCCGCAATGAAGTTGGGCCAGACAGCTTTCAGATTGCGGGTGATCAGTTCTTCGACGTCTTCGTGATCCCCGCCCGGTCGCGCCATCCAACCCAGCCAGTCGAGATCAACAACCGCAGCTGTTCTGCCGCGGTCCGCCAGCACTTCGCCGAGATCGGCGGCGAGGGCAGTCTTGCCCGAACCGATGGTGCCGGTGATCACAACGGTTGGGACGGGTCGTTTGTTCATCCGTTCATTCTCTTTCAGGCGCGGGTACGCTGCCTGGTGGTGTGCCGGGAAGTCTGGTCGGCGTCGGGTTGACGCGCGACTGGAGGAACCTTGGCACCACGACTCTCTAAGCCGGTAAGTCTCCTGCTCGTCGCCATCGTTCTGGCTCTACTCTGGGCCACAGGGGCATCCGACTCCTACAACTCATTCTGGACGCGCTCGATCATCGGCCGTCTCGGACCCTTCCCACACCTAAACCTGCGCGATGTCGTCAACGAGGGTCTGATGACTCTCTTCTTCCTTGTCGTCTCCCTCGACATCCGGCGAGAGCTTTTCGACGGCGAGCTCAGTCACCCGATGTCAGCGGCCCTTCCTCTGATCGCAGCTGCGGGCGGAGTGGTGATGCCTGCTTTGGTCTATCTCGCGTTCAACGGGGGAACCGAAGCCGCAGGAGGTTGGGCGATCCCGACCGCCACCGACATCGCGTTCGTGGCGGGAGCGCTCGCGCTTGCCGGGCGATCCGCTCCGCGACCTCTGAAGGTGTTTCTCATAGCGCTCGCGATAGCGGACGACATCGCAGCAATCGCGATCATCGCGATCTTCTACAGCAGTGACCTCTACACCCCGGCTCTGTTCGCCGCTCTGATCGCCATCGCGATACTGGTCGCGCTACGTCGATCATCCGAACGATCCCCGATTCTCTACGCGATCGTGGGGATCTGGTTGTGGCTTGCATTCTTGGCCTCCGGGGTCAACGCGACCCTCGCTGGGGTGGTGATCGCGTTGGTTATTCCTATTCCGAGAGGCAGTCGGCGATCGGGTTCGAACCTTGAGGATCAACTCAACAAGTGGAGCGGCCTGGTCATAGTTCCTGCGTTCGCGCTCGCGAATGCGGGTCTCGATCTTTCCGCTCTCTCTTACGGCTCCATCCTTGATTCGCGCGTCACTCTCGGCGTGAGCCTTGGGCTCGTGATCGGTAAGCCGGTGGGGATCGCGACCAGCGCGGCGCTTGCGATCCGCCTGAAACTCGCTCGCTTGCCGGACGGCGTGAGGTGGCCACAGGTCATCGGCGCCGCGGCCCTGGGAGGGATCGGGTTCACGATCTCGCTTCTGGTGGCGACACTGTCGTTCGAATCTTCCGTGTTGTCCGAGGCGAGACTCGGGATCCTCTTGGGATCGGTGGTGTCGGCCGTACTCGGTGTGACTCTTCTTCAGCGAGCGAAGTAAGCGCGCAGTCGCTTATGGCGATGATTGAAGATCGCCCGCACGATTGCGGTTGCCGCACGTAGCCCTCCGGGGATGATGCGAAAGAACACGCGCGGCACGAACGCCAGGCGGTCGGTCACGATGCTTCCCGATCCGCGAGGCTCGACCGTTCGCTCGTGTTGCCACGAAGTCATGCTGCCGAGCCTCGATCGCTCGAGGAAACGAAAACCCGGGCCTCGTTCCGCGAGCGTCAGGTCGTCGTAGTCGAAGGGGATGAAGCCGAAGGCCAGCACCCAGCTACGGCCGATCTTCTCGTCGAGTGGGACCGTCGCTATCGACAGGTTCTTCGACCCTCTCGGCATCGTCATCTTCATCAACGGACCGAGCTCATAGTTGATGCCTTCAGGTGTGGTCACCCTCGCCCACACCTGATCGGGGCTCGCTCCGAGCTCGCTCGATACCTCAACGAATCCGTTCGTCGCATTTCCTTTCACCCGCCGGATGGTAGTTCTCGTCGCGCTACGCGGTCGTGAAGATGCAGCGCGTAGGGCCGCGTCTAGTGAGGAAGGAATTGGTAGTCGCGCGTCCAAGCTTCATCCCATGGCGGATCCAGACATCGACTTGAACCAAGCTCTACATGACCTCGCGAATCCCATGGCGGCCGCGAAGGGCTACCTCGAGATCGCTATCAAGCACTGGGACGATCTCGCCGACGACCGTCGGCTGGAGATGGTCGCTCGGTCTTTGCTCGGGATCAACCAACTCGGCTTCGTGTTGGAGCGCCTGAACGCGCGCTCGATCGCCGGAGGAGATGGCCGCTCCAAACAAGCGCGACTCGGCAAGCGACCCGAGCTTGTTGCTTTCGAAGTCGACCCCACCGCGGAAGGGAGCAAGGCGCGGGTAACGCTTCGCCACAGCGGCTCGAGCCTCGTGGGTGAATGCGACCGTCGAGCTCGCGTCGACCACGCGGTTGCGGCGCTCGCAACCGTCGAAGCATTGAAGCCGATCCTTGATGTTCCGATCAACGTCCTAAACGCGGGTGTACTTCAGATCGGGGACACGCCTTTCGCTGTGGTCTCTGCGCAAAGAGAAGCAGAGATCCTCGTCGGATCCGCTGCGATCGAAGGCGACCTCAACGTGGCGATCGCGCGCGCGACCCTCGACGCGATGAACCGCTTCCTCGCGATCGAACGCGAAGACGCGGCCGCTCGCTGATCGGTTCTTCTCAAACCCGGTCTAACCGGGACATCTTTGCCCTCTCGCGCCCGGCGGCCATGGTCCTGGTAGTCCCCCTGAGGTAGGACCTAGATGGCACGAGCGACCTATTTAGATGAGCCCTTAGACACCTGATTATTGGAGGCCGACCGAGCGCGCCTGTCGCGCGCCATCATTCGGTCGGGAGGGTGGATGGAAATCGTCATCGGTACTCGTGACCGCTGAGTCGCCGCTTCGTCGCGGGGTGATCGGCGAACTTTTCTGGGCGATCTCCGATGGCGTCATCCTGATCGATCCTGATGGGATCGTGGGCTGGAATCCGGTTGCCGAGCAGATGTTTGATGTTCCAGCCGACGAAGCGACCAAGCCGGGTTTTTCGCTGTCGAAGCTCTTCGGACACCACTCCACTCGCTTCGATGAGATCGTCGAGACGAACGAACGGGAGATCTTCGAACGGATAGGTCCCCACGAACTCTCACTGGAGGTGTCCTCTCGATCGCTCAGTTCGGACTCCGACACCCGGGTCGTGGTCATGCGCAACGTGACTGCGGAGCGAAGGCATCTTCAACGGCTCTTGAAACTGAACGAGATGGCGCGCTTGGTGTTGTCGGAGGATTCGCTGGAATCTGTTCTTCAACAGATCGTTGATGCCGCGAAAGAACTGACGGACGCTGACTACAGCGCACTCCTGATGCTCCGCGACGAGACGGGCGTCGAGGTATCGAGGTTCATCTACAACGCTCCGCGGGAGTTGTTCCCAGACAGTCTCCCCCGCGCGGTGGGACTGCTCTCGGTGCCGCTACAGACGCGATCGCCTGCACGTCTGGAGGACATCAGGGGCCATCCCGCCGGCGTTGGCATCCCGGTCGAGCATCCACCGATAGGCCCTCTTCTCGCCGTTCCCCTCATCTTTCGAGACGTCGTACTCGGCGAACTCGCGGTGGCGAACTCTCCAGACCGCAGCGCGTTCGATGAGACGGACGAGGGCGTGCTGACCGAATTGGCTCTCCATGCTGCTGAAGCGGTGCGGATCGCGAAGGCGAAAGAACAGACGATGGAGAGCGAGGAATCCCGCAGGGCACTCATCGATGTTCTTCGTCATGACATCGCGACGCCCATAGCCGTCGCGCGAGGCTGTGTCGACCAACTCGCCAACCGGCTCGACAAGTTGACCGAGGAGCAGAAGAACAACGTGTTGTCCGCTCTCGAGCGGGCGGTGATCGGTCTTGAACGTCTGTCCGCAAACCTCCGCTCGGACGTCAAGTTGGAGGACACGGGGCTTCACGCGGATTTCGTAGAGATCCACCCCAACACTCTGCTCATGGATGTGCGGGGTGACATCGAGGACTTCGCATCCCAGCGGGGGGTGAAGATGCATTTCGATTCCGACGGAGGTGTTCCCCCGACATTTCTCGGTTCGCCTCTTCTCGTTAGGCAGGCGATAGAGAACCTGCTGACCAACGCCGTCAAGTACTCATCGGCGGGCTCGTCGGTCTCCGTTACGACGAGGCTGGAAGGCGGATCGATCCGATTCGATGTGCGAGATGAGGGGCCGGGCATCCCCGCAGACGAGCAAGCAACGCTGTTCGAGCGCTTCGGGAAGGGTCCAGGCCAAAGTAAGGTCGGAGCGGGCCTCGGTCTTGGTCTGTCGATAGTCAGACGGGTCGCGGAGGCTCACGGCGGAGCGGTGGGTGTAACGAGTCGCCCCGGTCATGGCAGCACATTCTGGATCACGTTCCCCTGCGAAGCGGCCGAGGCCGCGTCTAACGCTTAGCGGGAACGATCCTCTTTATCGAGTTTCCTTCGAGGAAGTAGAGCCATCCCCCCGGACCTTTCGACACGTCGACGACTCCGCCGCCCGTGTGGATGATCCGGTCATCGGTGACCGCAGTTCCTGCATCGTTCAGAACGAACCGGTGCAGGTGCCCGTCGTAGTCGCCCATGTACAGATCGCCGGAAAGCGACTTCAACTTGCCGAAGTACCACCACAAGTCGGTCGGGACGATGGTTGGAGTCCATCGCTTCAACGGGGGGGTTGGATTGTCGCCCAGTCCGGCCGTGCCGCAATGGTCGGGATCGTAATTGGCGCCCCATCCGTAGTTGTTCCCCGGTTCGATCAGGTTGAGTTCGTCGTCGCACCCCGGCCCGTTCTCCGATTCGTAAAGCTTGCCGGTGCGCGGATTCTGCGCTAGTCCGAACGGATTGCGGTGCCCGTAACTCCACACGGGGTTCGGGTCGCCCGGCGATGAGAATGGGTTGTCGGCCGGGACCGACCCGTCTGCATTGAGCCGAAGGATCTTTCCGGATCGGTTGTTCTTGTTTTGAGCGAGGCCGGCGTCATGGTTCTCTCCCGTGCCGACGAACAACTTGTTTCCCATGAATTCGATCTGACCGCCGTTGTGATAGCCGCCCCCCGCCGGAACTCCCGACATGATCTTCTTCGGGCTCTTGCACTTGTTGTCGCGAACCGTAAAACGCGTGATCTTCATGACTTCGGGAGAGGCATTCGTGTACATGACATAGAGCCGATGATTCGACTTGAACCTGGGATGCAACGCGATGCCAAGGGCGCCTTGCTCTCCGTCGTTCGCTACGGGCAAAGTTGCGCAAGGTGCTCCGAGCAAACGCTTCCCGATCAAGACCCGGATGTTTCCCGTGTTCTTCTCTGTAACGAAGACCTTGTTGGTGCCTGGCACCCACGCCATGTCGATCGGGAAGTCGAGTCCCGACTGATAAGTCTCGATCTGGGTTCCTTTGGGCACCGCGCGAGAGGCGGTCGGGAGCAGGGCGAGCGCAACACATGCCACGGCTATTACCGATCTCCTCATCCGGGAAGTTTGGCATCAGTCGAGGGATCGGTCGGCCATCGGGTCGCCACGCCCGGCTGGCTATCATCGATAGTGGAGGCGTGCCCGAGTGGCCGAAGGGAGCGCACTGCTAATGCGTTAAGGGGGGAAACCTCCTTCTGGGGTTCAAATCCCCACGCCTCCGCTGAGCCGGTGAAAGAGCGTCCCTTAAGCTGTGCCGGCAACTTGCGCCCGTAGCTCAGTGGATTAGAGCGTCCGGCTACGGACCGGAAGGTCGGGGGTTCGAATCCCTCCGGGCGTACCAACTGTCTTTAATCTAGGCCTAGAGCTCGATCCCCTAACCGGAGGTCTCGAATAGTCGTGGTCTTCCGCCGCATCGCCGAGCAAAGGCAGCGCGTGATCCTCGGTCGAGCCGACGACCACCTCGACGAGGACGAGGAGGTCCTCCACTGGATCCGGGCGAGCAAGGTCAACGGACGAGGCGACGGATTCCTCTTTCTCACTCCGAAAAGGGTCATCGTCAACCTGAGCGGGCGCGAGGACGATCGCTCTTTCACTTGGTCGGAATTGCAGGCCTGGGGCATCGCTGCGGACGTTCGAGGCGGGCCGGTCATCGCGCTGGAGACCGAGGATGGCCATTCCCTCGTCCAGATGAGAGCCCAGACCGACGCGATGGCGCGAGAAGTGGCGACATTCATCGAGAAGTTCGCAGGTCTCGCCCCGATGTCTCGTGACCTGGTGAACGCCGACCCCGAGATCGGAGAGTTCAAGCCGCACACCACCGTCGACGTGAAGCCCCACAAACTCACGATCGGAGACCAAGCGCGCCGGGTGATCGTCACGATCCTGGGGGCCGCGATGATGATCTTCGCGATCCTGATCATCCCGTTGCCGGGCCCTTGGTCACTCCTGATAACGATCGGTGGATTCGCGATACTCGCTACCGAATACGACTGGGCCAAGGACGCGCTCGATTGGCTCAAAGAGAAGTACGCGCAAGCGAAAGAAAAACTCCGATCCCGCCGAAAGAAGAGTTAAGCGACAGCATTTGGATGACGAAGGGTTCATGCGTCTCGCGCTCGAGCAAGCTCGGGCGGCCTTGGCCCACGACGACGTTCCGGTAGGTGCAGTCGTCGTCCGGGCCGGAGAAGTCGTGGCCGCGACTCACAACGAGCGCGAGCTGCGCAAGGACCCCACCGCCCACGCCGAGATCCTGGCCTTGCGAGAGGCAACCGCCGCAACGGGCTCGTGGCGACTGGACGACGCCACGATCTACGTGACGCTCGAACCCTGTCCGATGTGCGCCGGCGCGCTGGTTCTCGGTCGGCTCCAGCGATTGGTCTACGGAGCCGCCGATCCTCGAGCGGGGGCCGCGCTGTCTCTCTACAACATCGTCGCCGACCCGCGTCTCAACCACTCGGTGGAGATCGCCACGGGCGTGCTCGCCGACGATTGCGCGCACGTTCTGCAGGAGTTCTTCGAAACCAGGAGGGCTTAGCCCCTTCCCTATACTTCGGTTGCAGCGCTTTGGTGGGGTACCGAAGCGGCCGAACGGGCTCGCCTCGAAAGCGAGTGAGGGACCTCCCTCCGTGGGTTCAAATCCCACCCCCACCGCCAGATAAAACGCATCGATTGCCCTAGCGGCACGAACGGGCTCGCCTCGAAAGGGACTGAGGGCCTCCCTCCGCAGCTTCAAATTCCACCCTCACCCGCCAGATAACCTCCCTCACGGAGACGTGCGTGAGCGGCCGAAACGGCACGACTGGAAATCGTGTGATCCGAAAGGGTCCAAGGGTTCAAATCCCTTCGTCTCCGCCACCAAGCAGCAAATTCTCCAGAACGACTGGGCTGGGCCCCGTAGGTCTGGAGGATTTGCGGTCTGCCGCGCGTCTATTCTTGGGGTGGCCGTGCTGGATGGGGGGCTCGGGGTCCCCTGTACCGGAAACCCCCGTATGCCGGATCGATCGCTCGTCTGCGGCCCTCCTGGGATCGGGCAGCCCCCGGTGAGCAGCGTTGATGGTCAGGTCCCGCGCGACTCGGAGCCGTGAACCCGGTCAGGCCCGGAAGGGAGCAGCCGTAAGCGGTGTACCGAAGGTGCCGCGGGAGTGCCGGGCCGGAGCCAGCTGCCGGGAAAGCGCCGACCACTTGAGGGTCAAAGCGAGCCGCACGGCCATTTTTCGCGCTCTGCGGTGAGAGAGGGGACCGTCGCAGCCGGAAACTAGGATGCGGTGGATGGCTCACGTTTCTCTTTATCGCAAGTATCGATCGCAGACTTTTTCGGAGATCCTCGGGCAGGAACACGTTTCCACCACGCTCGCCAACGCGATCTCCGAAGACCGTGTCGCACATGCCTATCTGTTCACCGGCCCCCGCGGAACGGGCAAGACGTCGATGGCGCGGATCCTCGCCAAGGCTCTGAACTGCGTTAAGGGCCCGACGCCGGAGCCGTGCGGCGTTTGCGACTCGTGCGTCGCTATCACCGAGGGCTCGTCGCTCGATGTCTTCGAGATGGATGCCGCTTCACACTCCGGCGTCGACGACACACGCGAGATCCTCGCCGGCGTTCCGCTCGCGACGGCGGGCGGTCGCAAGAAGGTCTACGTGATCGACGAGGTTCACATGCTGACGTCGCAATCGTTCAACGCGCTCCTGAAAACCCTCGAAGAGCCGCCATCGCACGTCGTCTTCGTGCTCGCAACGACGGAGGCGCACAAGGTTCTCCCGACGATCATTTCTCGGACCCAAAGATTCGATTTCCGTCGGATCCCCGCCGAGATTCTCGAGCAACACGTGTCGCAGATCGCGAAGCTCGAAGAGATCGACATCGATCAAGAAGCCCTTGCTCTTGTCGCGCGGCACGCCGAGGGAAGCGCGCGCGATGCGCTATCGACGCTCGATCAACTCTCGAGCTTCGGCACCAAGATCACGATGGCCGAAGCCGAATCGCTTCTCGGTCGCCGGCATGAAGACGCTTTCTTCGAGACGTTCGATGCGATCGCAGGTGGGGACATCGGCGCGATCTTCGTGTCGACCCAGGGATTCGTCGCGCGCGGCGCCGACATGCGACAGCTCGCGTTCGATGCCCTCGAACACGCTCGAACTCTTCTGCTATTGAAGGCAGCGCCTGATGCCGAAGGTCTGCTCGACGTCGCCGAGAACGACAAGCCCCGTCTTCTTGCCCAGGCTGAGGCGTTCTCCGGAACCACGCTTCTCCGGACGCTCGACCTCATCGGCAAGGCGATCATCGAGATGCGCAACGCGCCTAACCACCGGCTCCTGCTGGAAGTGGCCCTTGTGCGAGCC
Organism: Actinomycetota bacterium; assembly: GCA_034663635.1. Lineage (GTDB taxonomy): Bacteria > Actinomycetota > CADDZG01 > CADDZG01 > WHSQ01 > JAXDJH01. The sequence continues at coordinate 120,399 of JAXDJH010000017.1, forward strand.
GCCGCCCCGGACACCGATCCCTCCGCCTCTGGCCTCCTGGGTCGCCTAGAACGACTAGAACGCCGAATAGGTATCGACGGCGCGGCCCCGGTGCCGGCTGCCATCGACCCTCCGGCCGTCGTCTCCGGGTCAGACACAAAGAGCGTGTCTGACTCCTCGACAAGGCGTCCTCCGGCTTCGAAGGCCCCGGCACTTCCAAGTACGAAGAAGAAGGTCCCGGCCGCTCCACGAGCGAAGGGCGTGGCCGAATCCGGAGGGCGCATCGCTGAGGAGTCAGACGCGGGTTTTGCGTCTGACCCGGAAGCTGCGACCGGAGGATCGGTTACGTCCGCAGCGGGATCGGGTGGGGGGAGTGTTTCGATCAGTTTGTTTCGGGATTCTTGGGATGCGGTTATCAAGGAAGCGTCTCGGGCCAGCAAGAGAGTGGGGGCTTACCTCAATTCGTCGCGGCCGGTGAGTCTCGATGGCGACGTGCTTGTGGTCGAGGCGCAGTCGGACTTCCATGCCAAGTCGTTGGGTGACGTGAGTAATAGAGAGATGGTCGCCGCCGCTGTGTTTGCGGCTCTCGGCGTGCAACCGCAGCTTTCGTTCGTCGAACGAGGGAAACAGAACGCGCCTGAGCCAGAGGTCATAGAAGATGCTGAAGTGCTTGAGGATTCGGCTCAGATCGAAGATGCCGCCGACCCGCTCGAGATGCTGAAGAAGGGCCTCGGTGCTGAGGTCGTCGAGGAGAGGAAGGCTGGCGGATGAAAGACATGCAACGGATGATGCGTGAGGCCCAGAAGATGGCGGCCGAGATGCAGAAAGTTCAAGATGAGCTCGCCGAGCTCGAGGTCGAAGGCTCCGCAGGCGGAGGCGCCGTGAAGGTCAAGGCCACTGGCGATCAACGGGTTCTCTCGGTGACGCTCGATCCGGATCTCCTCTCGGATGTCGACGCGGACGACGTCGAGATGATCGGCGACACGATCACTGCAGCCGTTAACGATGCCCTGAACAAAGGTAGAGACGCGCAAGCCGAAGCCATGGGTCCGCTCGCCGGCGGGCTCGGCGGCATGGGGCTCCCGGGCCTCGGCTGAGGTTCCGCACCACATGTTCGCAGGACCCATCCAAGATCTGATCGACGAGCTGGCGCGGCTGCCGGGCATCGGACCCAAGAGCGCACAACGCGTCGCTATCTATCTGCTGAAGTCCCCGCCGGCGGAAGCGAAGCGATTGGCCGAGGCGATCGTTGACGCGAAAGAGAAGGTGCGGCTCTGCAAGATCTGTTTCAACTTCTCCGACTCTGAGCTGTGCGGTTATTGCAGCGACACAACCCGCGACCCGACCATCATCTGCGTCGTCCAAGAAGCGCCCGACATTGTTGCGATCGAGAGGACCCGCGAATACCGCGGGATGTATCACGTGCTTCAAGGCGCGGTTCATCCGCTCGAGGGGGTTCGCATCGAGGACCTGAGGGTGGGCGAGCTTCTCGATCGGATCCGAGGTTTGGGGGTGGGTGCCGACCCTGAGCGCCCCGTATCAGAGGTGATCCTCGCCACCAATCCCAATGTCGAGGGGGAGGCCACGGCGATGGAGATCGTGAGGCTCATCGGCCCCCTGGGGGTCCGTGTCACCCGCCTGGCCAGCGGACTCCCGATCGGTGGGGACCTCGAGTTCGCCGATGAAGTGACCCTTGGGCGAGCCCTGGAGGGCCGTCGCACCCTCGGCCCCTGATCCCCCTGGCCTAAATCGGAGGTTAGAGGGAGGATTCGGACGGGTATCGGCGTAGTTGTTACGAAGAGTAGTCAGGCCGCATCTTTCTGTAGCGAGGCAAGGCGACGCCAATGCAATACACCCAAGAGTCGTACCCGAGCGTCAGGCCCTTCAGGGCCCATGCCATCGCGGCAACGCTCGCCGTCGTCTGTCTTCCCGTAGCGGTCGTCTATGGGTTGCTCACGCTCACCGAGCCCGATCCCCCGATCCTCATCGTCGCCGCACTCGGCGTTTTCTTCGCCCTGGGCGCGATCGTCTCGGGCACCGCGTTGTGGTTGCGCCAGCCGCAGTCGACCTTCATCGGTTTCTCGGATCTCATGGTGTGGCGCTGGATGCAGCGACGTCGCGCAGAGAAGCAGCTCGTCGAGGGAGCGCGCCTCCTCGGTCTCGATCGAGCCGGGCATCCGGTCTCCGACGTTCGCATCGCTCCCGAGCGGCAGCTGCAGGTCCTCAAGGATCTAACCGCCGCGCTCGAGACGAAAGATCCCTACACGCACGGTCACTCGCAGCGCGTCGAACGTCACTGCTACCGCACCGCCGCGGCGATGGGATTGCCGGCGGCCGACATCGAGGACGTTCGCAAAGCAGCAGCCCTGCACGACGTCGGCAAGATCCGCGTCCCCGATCGTGTCCTGCGCAAAGAAGGCCCGTTGTCCCCGGACGAACGAGGCATGATCCAGGAGCACAGCGTTGTGGGCGCATGGATGGTTTCGAGCGTCGGCAACGCAGATGTCATCTCGGGAGTTCGACACCACCATGAGAGCTGGGACGGTTCGGGTTACCCAGATGGTTTGTCGGGAACGGACATCCCGTTGTTTGCGCGGATCATCGCGGTCGCCGATTGTTACGACGCGATCAACTCGACGCGACCCTATCGAGCAAGCATGGGTCGTGATCATGCGGTCGAGGTTCTGAAGGCGGAATCCGGACGACAGTTCGATCCTCAGGTCGTTACTTATTTCCTGTCGGCCTTGCCGACGCGTCTCCCAATCGCGGCGGGGCTCTTGGCGGTTCTTGCGGGCCCCACCCGGCTCCTTCGTTCTCTGGTTTCGTGGTTCCGACGATTCGGAGCCGGAAGTCTCACTCCCGCCGTCGGTGCAGCCGGAGCGGCAGTTGTTCTCGGCGCGTCGATCTTCACTCCCAGCATCCCGGGCGGCCAAGTCGACAGGCGCGTCGAGGTTGCGCTGGCTCAGGATTCGTCGACCAGGCCGGTTCGGATGCCGGGTTCGAGGAAGCACCTGCCGAAGCCTGTGATCCAGCGCAAGCAGACGGCCGATCGCCGTGTCCTCGTCGCATCGGCTCCCACCGATCAGGTTCTTGGCAAGAGGATCGACCGAGCGATCGCCGAGCCTGCCCCTTCGGGACAACCGGTCGCGGGCGACCACTCCAACCCGACGTCTGGCGGCGGGCACCATGAGCCAACGCCCGACCCAGACCGGCCGGACGAAGGCCCCACCGTTCAGCCCACACCCGACCCGGAGCCCTCTCCGGATCCGGGCTATGGCCAAGATCCAGACCCCCAGCCTTCTCCCGCAGGGCACGAGGATGAGGGCGACCACGGCGACGATGGGGACGATCACGACAACGGCCACGAGCAGGATGGCAACGACGACGGTCACCACGACGACGAGGGCTACGAGCACGACGATGAGGGCGAACAGCACGACGAGGGGGATGACGGCGATCACGGCGATTACTCGGGTGATGACGGCGGCGACGAGGACGGCGGAGGCGCATGCTCGCCCGGTCACGAGAAGGCGAACGGGAACGGTCACGAGAAGAACGACCACGGCGGTTGTCACTAACAGCTGCCGCTTTCTGCACTCACCTCCCAGTTAGTTTGTTTCCATGGCGCTCATCGTTCAGAAGTACGGAGGCACGTCCATTGGGACGGCAGAGCGCATCCAACATGTCGCTAAGCGGGTAGTCGGCACGGCTGAGGCCGGACACGAGGTCTGCGTGATCGTCTCGGCGATGGGCCACACGACCGACGAGTTCGTCGAGCTTGCTGCGAGCATCTCGTCGGCCCCCCGTGCTCGAGAGCTGGACATGCTTCTCTCGGCGGGAGAACGGATCTCGATGGCGCTGTTATCAATGGCGATCATCGAGCTGGGCCGCGATGCGATCTCTTTCACAGGATCGCAAGCGGGGATCGTGACCGACACGTCTCACGGCAAAGCGCGCATAGTCGATGTCCGCGCGAAGCGCGTCATCGAGGCCCTTGAGCTCGGGAAGATCGTGATCATCGCTGGATTCCAGGGTGTCTCGACCGACTTCGATGTCACGACGTTGGGCAGGGGCGGCTCGGACACATCGGCCGTAGCTCTCGCAGCCGCTCTGAAAGCCGACGCGTGTGAGATCTACACCGACGTGAGTGGCGTCTACACGGCCGACCCGAGGGTAGTTCCCGAAGCCCGCAAGCTTCATGCGGTGTCGTACGAAGAGATGCTCGAGCTGAGCGCTTCCGGCGCGAAGGTGTTGATGCTTAGAAGCGTCGAATACGCTCGTAACTACGGAGTCCCCCTGCATGTGCGTTCTTCCTTCACGACCGAGGACGGCACCTGGGTGACCAAGGAGGACGAGCGTATGGAGAAGGCGATCATCTCTGGGATCGCCCACGACACTTCGGAGGCGAAAGTCTCCGTGCTCGGGGTGCCCGACCAACCCGGAATAGCGGCGCGGGTATTCCGCCCTCTGGCGGATGCCGAAGTCAACGTGGACATGATCGTGCAGAACTCGTCCGCAGAAGGCCGGACCGACATCTTCTTCACGGTTCCCAAAGACGACCTCCATCGGGCCGAGCCGATCCTGAAAGGCGTGTCCGATGACGTGGGCGCCGAAGGCGTCGAGACCGACCCCGAGATAGCGAAGGTTTCTCTCGTAGGGGCCGGGATGAAGACTCACCCCGGCGTCGCGGCCGACATGTTCGAGGCTCTTGCGGATGCCGGGATCAACATCGAAATCATCTCGACGTCTTCGATCCGGGTGTCGTGTGTCGTGCGAGCTACCGACGTAGATCGAGCCGTCCAGGCGATCCACGACAAGTTCGAGCTGTCGAAGGAGACATTGATCCGCGAGAGTCATCCCGACACTGCGACCGACCAGATCCCGGGCCTCGGGCGGATCGCCGACGTAGACGAACAAGGAAACAGTCGATGAAGGTCGTCCTAGTCGGGGCCACCGGTGCGGTAGGGACCGAGGTGTTGTCGATCCTCGAGGAGCGTGAGTTCCCGCTCGATGAGCTGATCCCCGTCGCGTCCCCGAGGTCCGCAGGCCGCAAGCTCGATTTTCGCAACGGAACGGTGGAGGTAGTGGCCATATCGCCCGAGGTTTTCGAAGGCGCCGACATCGCCCTGTTCGACCTCCCCGACGATGTGACCAAGAAGTGGGCACCTATCGCAGCCGAGCGCGGTGCGATCGTCGTGGATAACTCCGGAGCGTGGCGGATGGATCGGGATGTTCCTCTCGTCGTCCCGGAGGTCAATCCAGGAGCGGTCTCGCATCGTCCCCGCAACATCATCGCCTCGCCGAATTGCACGACTCTAGCGATGGTGGTTCCCCTGGCTGCCTTACACAGGCGCTACGGCGTTCGTCGATTGATCCTCGCCTCGTACCAGGCAGCATCGGGTTCCGGCATGTCCGGCATCGATGAGCTCTGGGATCAGACGGAGGTCGTTGCGAAGGATCCGGAGAAGACCCGCGCCGGGCTTGCCCGGGAACTGCTGGAGGCGGGCCCGACGTTCTCGCATCCGATCGCAATGAACGTCATCCCGCATTGCGGATCGGTGAAGGAGGACGGTTACACGAGCGAGGAACTGAAGCTTCTTCACGAGACGCGCAAGATCATGGATCTCCCGGGACTCGAGGTAACTGCTACGTGCGTTCGTGTCCCGGTGATGGTGGGACATGGTGTCGCCGTGCACGCGGAGTTCGACGAAGTTGTCGACGTTGCCGAGGCCCGAAACATCCTCAAGTCATCGGATGGCGTCGAGCTGGCCGACGATCTGGAAGCCGGCCTCTACCCGACCCCGCTAGATGCTGCGGGCCGCGACTCGTGCTACGTCGGAAGGATCCGCAGGGACCTCTTCGACGACCACGCGCTGGAGATGTTCTGTGTCGCCGACAACCTCCGCAAGGGCGCTGCCTTGAACACCGTTCAGGTCGCGGAGCTGCTGGCCAAAGAGCTCTAGCTCCCGCTTGGCATCCATTACCTCTACGTATAAAAGTCGATGACTAAAAGCGCTGGGCTGAGCTACCTTGGAGACAAATGACCCAGCCTTCGGCGCGGGCGTGGCCGTCCGCGCTTGTCGCATCGTTGCTCGTCCTGCTGATCACCGCTCTCGCGCACGCGGAGCCATATTCGTACGGAAGAGACAAGAACGAAAACACTTTCACTTTCAGCTACGACGCGAAGGCCGGCGACACACCACAGCGTGACTCCTATACCGGCCCGATCACCCGAGGCGACAAGGACAAGGTCGATTTCTACGTCTATGTGAACCCCGTCGATGGAGCCACCATCGGGCAGCGGCTCTCGGGCGATCTGGATCTGAGGCTGGCGCGCCGGCTGCCCGTTCGTTACGACGGGATATTCACCCTCAAGATAGTGAGCGACATGACCGGCGAGATGATGTACACGGATTCGCTAGAGGATCATTTCGTTTTGCGATTCAAGCCGGGACAGAAAGCTCACACGGTCCACTTCGCGTTCGATCTGCCGTCTGGGGACTACTCAGCTAAAGCGACTTTCGCCGCGACCTAATTACTAGTCGGGAAGGGGGGACTTGAACCCCCGACCTCTGCGTCCCGAACGCAGCGCGCTACCAAACTGCGCCACTTCCCGAGGCGCACATAGTAAAGGGCCGGGCCGAACGTAGCTTTTCAGCGCCTCCTGGGGTGCTTCTTGGGCGGCGGCGCCTGAGTTGTGAAGTTCCAGCCGAAGGTCTGTCCCCGATTCCCCAGCCGGTCTCTGATCCCGTTAGTCCTCGCCTTGTAGACCTTGCCTTTCTTGAGTGGGAATGCGGGATTGAAGACGAGGCGCCGCGCCGATTTCTGTTTCACAGTGCCACTGACGCGACGCCCTCCCAAGGTGAGCTCGATCACGTCGCCGGTGACGCTGTCGGGATCCACTCCTTCGTCGAATCTGACTTCGATCGTGCGCCAGACCTCGACATCCCGAGCGTCGTCGAACGGCAATACACCGATCACGTGCGGCCCCGAGGAATCGGCGATCGCGGTTGTATTCCGACTCTCCAACCCCTGGCCACCATCTTGTCCCACGGCGGCGATCGAGTAGTTGTAGAGGCGACCATCTTCGGTGAACGAGTCCGTGAAGCTCGTCGTTTCGCCGGGGAGTCTCTGGAGGACGTTGAACTGCCTATCCGCGAGGGCACGAAGGAGGACATAGCCAACGGCTCCTTCAACGGGCTGCCAGGTCAGGAAAACCTCGCCGTCCTTCCGCTCTTCCGTCGTGGGGGCGGCGGGTTGGGGAGGGCCGGAGATCACGAATCGACCCCAGACGAAACGATGGTCGGAGTATTTGTAATTGTCGGGGTTGCGCTGGCCGGGGAGCGGTCCGGCCCACCCCGGGGCGTCGGCGCTTGCCTGCGCGACCACAGCTCCCGTCGAGAAGATGTAGTCGATGCGGGTTCGCCGGAACCTTTCCGACCCGTCGCAGAGAAGTTTCGTCGTCTTCTGCTCGTGCGTCCATTCATCGGCCATCGATCGCCCATGGACGAGATGCCACTCGCGGACCGCATCGACGTAAGTACGTCCGCCATCCGATGGATCTGTCATCTGCCTCCACCAGATGAGTGAGGGGGACTGCTCTTCCGGATCGCACTCGTGAACGATCTCGACGGCGCGTTTGTTGAAGTCGCCCGCGACGAAAGTCGCGGCCGTCTCTCCCGCGAGTTGATCGCGGAGCTCCTGGATGTTTCTCTCCAAGCATTGGGCCTGCCCGGTGACGCGGTAATCCTTCGCGAGATGCATCCCTGCAACGACGAAGGGCGTTCCGGTGGCGATCTCGGTGAATCTTTGGAATTGGTAGTCCCGCACGGCTCTACCGTCGGGTGGATTGTCGGCGTCTGTGCAGACATCCGACCACCGGACAGGATCTTCGACGGCGGTGACCGTTTCGGTGTTGGCGATGATCGCGGCAGCAGCATCCGCGGGGCCGATGATCCTGTACTTGGTGTCGAATCGTTGTTTCAAGAGCCGTTCGAATATCTCTAGGTTCGATGCACGGAACTCGGTCAGAACCAAGACGTCGGGCTCGGTGACCGACCCGTTGAAGCCACCATCGAATGCCTTTGGGCGGAAACGGAGTGCGCGACCGAGTTCGAACATCGCCAGGAAGCGATTGATGCCGAGCACCCGGTTCTGCTTCGCGTTGATGGTGACGATGTTTATCTGCCCGCCGGGCGAGACTTGCCGCGGCGGAGCGGAAGCCAGCGTTGATACAGGCGTGTGCAATGTGGACGCGAGCAACCCAAGCGCGACGATCGCGGCTTTTCTACGCATCGCGCGGAGACTAAGTCAGAGTGATCAGAGTGGCTTCCGGGCGCGCCCCAAACCGGATCGGAGCAAAGCGACCCGTGCCCAATCCCGGGCTCACGTGCAACCAGGTTCTTCCTATGAGGTGAGCTCCGCCCGCCAGGGCCGCCGGAAGGGAGCTGTTGGTAACCAGGGCGCCGAGTCCGGGGAAGCGAACCTGGCCTGCATGAGTGTGGCCCGCCAAGGCGAGATCGAAGCCGTTGAGAGCCCACTCGGACACGACATCCGGCGCGTGCATAAGTCCGATGGCGATCCGAGTCCCCGCTTTTCGCTCGATGTGGCCGGTCTCGTGGCGCTCCAGGTAGGGATCGTCGACGCCGGCCACGAAGACCGTCCCTTCGGCCGTATCGACTTCGATCGACGAGTTGGCAAGGGGTTCCCAACCTGCGAGCTGTAACCCCTCCTCCAGGCGGGCGGTGTCGGCCTTGGGGGCCGCGACCGTTCGTTTCGAGGGGTTGAAATACTTGAGGTACAAGGGGCGCTCGGACTGGTAGTAGTCGTGCGATCCAAGGACGTAGAACTTCCCGTGGCGGGCCTCGAACCCCGTAAGCGCTTTGACGATCGGATCGATGCCGCCGTCGTCCTCGATCAGATCTCCCGTGAGCGCGATCAGGTCCGGGATCTCGCCCAGAGCGGCAGGCAGTCCCTCGAGGAATCGGAGCGTCTCGGCAGACGAGCGGGTGGCGTGCGTATCGGATAGATGCAGCACGCTGAAGCGCCCCACCTCCCGGACGGCCGGCAAGGCGCGCCGCACGAGCTTGTGGCGGTGGGGTTCGTAGAGCGAATAGGCAGCCAGCGCGGCCCCCGTAAGGGCCGCTGCCCCGAAGGACCGTTTCACCTCGCCGAAGGATACTTGTGGAGTGAGGTTCTCGTTACGGCTGAAGATCGTCGGCGGCTTTGGGCTCCTGTTACTGCTGATCGTGATCCTGGGCTGGGTCACCCTGTCGCTGTTCAGTTCGTCGCGCCGTGTTCAAGACGAGGTCTTCGACGATGCGATCCCCGGTCTGGTAACCGTCGACGAGATCGTGCGTTCGTACACCGCACAATCCGCCGCGGTCCGTGGCGCGCTCATCGGAAACATGCCCGTTCTGCTCGCGCAATACCAATCAGAAGTTCAGAACTCTGGTTTCTGGGAGCAGCGAGCTGACGATCTATTCACCTCGCCCGAAGAACGCGAGTTACTAAGCGATCTGACCGATGCGGGACAGGGTTTCCACGAGTTGGTCGACAAACAGGTTGTGCCACTCGCAGAGGACGGGCAGCGATCTCAGGCTTTCAGGATCCTCGGCCAGGACGGAACAACGCTCATCTCCGATATCGAACGATTGGGCGGCTTGCTTAGAGAGACCCAGCGCGGGGTGGTCCTGCAGAGCGAGGCCGACGTCCAATCCACCGCGGACCGCACGATCCTCATCCTCGTCGTGGTCCTCATCGCCGCTTTGCTGCTGGCCATGTTTCTTACCGTTGTGCTCCCGAGTCGACTGGTGAAGAACGTCCACAAGCTGGTCGAAGCGGCGCGGGCGATCGGGCGCGGAGACCTCGATCAGCGCGTGGACATCAGATCCAACGACGAGATAGGCGAGCTGGCGGTCCGCTTCCGTGAGATGCAGTCTGGTCTGAAGCGCCTTCAGCAGTTGGCCTTGCAAGATCGCGAACTTGAGATCGCGGCCTCCATCCAGCGGAACCTCCTGCAGCGATCGATCCCTCATGTGCGGGGAGTCGAAGTATTTCCACTGCAGCGGCAGGCGAACCTTGTCGGTGGAGATTGGTACGACGTGGACGCCACCGGCCGCTCTCTCTCGGTGGTCGTGGGAGATGCATCGGGGAAAGGGATCGGAGCGGCCCTCATGGCAACCGTCGCTCTATCGGCGCTTCGATCGGAGAGAGCTCGGGGCGCCGACCCGAAGCAGATCCTCGCGTCGGCCAACCAAGCTCTTAGAGAAGCGACCGATGCGGAATCCTTCACCACGCTGATCTACGCCCAAGTCGACGGGCAGACCGGCGAGGTCAGGTGGATGAACATGGGACACCACCCGCCCTTCCTCATCCGGCCGACGGGCCCGGCCGGCGCGCGGGGCTTCTACCTCGAGGGTCCTCGCAACCGCGCCCTGGGTTGGTTCGAAGATCCGGGCTTGGCGGAGACGGTCGTGAGTCTGCAACCGGGAGATCGGCTTGTGTTGTTCACCGACGGGTTCCTGGAAGCAAAATCGGCCGACGGTGAGGTCTTCGGCGAGCACCGTTTGGCGGAAGCGATGACCCGATTGGCGGAGGTGCCTGCCGACGCTTTAGGGGCTTTGGTGGTCGAAAGCGTCGAGAGTTTCGCGGCGGGTAAGCTCGATGACGACCTCACCATATTGGTGGTGGAGTTCCAGGGGGCCGAGGCGCCCGGCGGCGCAACCGAGCAAGGATCTGGAGACGAGGCTTGGCACAGCAGAAGATAGATATCGACGTCAAGGAGACCAGCGACTATCACGTTCTGAGGCCGGAAGGCGATCTCGACGTGTACACGGTGGGCTCTCTGCGCGAGGCGATTGGGTCGCTTCTCGAGCGAGAGTCTCCAAAGGTGGTCGTCGACCTCGATGGCGTGCCGTTCATGGACTCCTCCGGGCTCGGAGCTCTGATGGGTGGCGTTCGCCGACTCCGCGAAGCTGGCGGAGATCTTGCGATCGCCTGCACGCGCGAGCAGCACCTCAAGCTGTTCACGATCACGGGATTCGGCGAGGGCGTCTCGATCGCCCCGACGGTCGAGGAAGCTGCTGCCGGCTTTCGCGCCGACGCCTAGCTGCTAACCGTCCTCTTCCTCGTCATCCCCGCCTCGTGCCCGTAGCAGGGTCGCTACGACGAGCATCGCGATCACGGCCACGATCGCGGACGTGACGGAGACGAGGATCAGCTGCGCAGAAGTCATCCACATCTAGTATCACTCAGGCCATGGGCTTCGAGGAGACCTTTCGTTCCATAGCGCTCTCCGTCTCCCGTACCGTGGCCTTCACGGCCCACGCATTCCTCTTCGGTTGCGCCGTGATCCTCCTGCTCGTGGTCAGACCGGCTTTCGCCGAACTCGGTGACGAGCGCTGGATCAAGGGTCGGCGTCGTCTTTCCCGACGACTCGAGGGCCTGATGCAAGCGGCGATGACCGCATCCGCGGTCGCGACGTTCGTGGCCCTCGCCTTACAGACGGCGCTCGTGGGTGAGGCAAGCGGTGGTCAGGTGGACACCAGCGCGTTCTTCTCCGCCGTGGATACGCGCTTCGGGTTCGTGTATCTGATGCGATTCCCGATCCTCGTGGGGCTCGTTGTGCTTCTCGTCTCGCGCGTCCGTGATTGGGCCCTCGCGGGCGCCGGTGACGAACGACCGTCGCCGGGCCGCGGTTGGTGGATCGGCTGGCTGGGCCTCTCCGCCGCCCTTCTTGCGACCAGCTCGTTCGCGGGTCACGCCTCGGTCGCTAGACCCCAGACCGTGTCGGTCGTCAATGATCTCGTGCATCTCTTAGCCGGTTCGGTCTGGTTCACCGGGATCATCGTGCTGGCCTTGGTGTTGCCCGACGGGTGGCGCGGCCTTACGTCGGAGTATCGGATCCAGCTACTGACACCATCTGTTGTGCGGTTCTCCACTGTCGCGATGGTGTCGATAGGTGTGGTCGGCGCGACCGGCGTCGTCAATTCGCTCTTGGACATCGGCCATCTGAACGATCTCGTAGACACCGGTTACGGCAGGACGTTGTTAATCAAGATCGCGTTCTATTGCGTGATCCTCGCTCTCGGAGGCGTCAACCACTACTTCGTGCGACATCGGCTGGAGAAGGCCCGCGCCGAAGGCAGGAGCGATGGAGCGCAGAAGCTCTTCAGGCGCACGATCGCGGCGGAACTGTTGGTCGCGCTGACGATCATGACTTTGACCGGATTGCTAACCGGACTCGCTCGAACCCGAGAGAACGCGCCGGCTGCGCCGGCAGGTTCGACTAGCGCCGACCGCTAGTCCGGAGATACCAACCGCCGAGGACACCGAATCCAAGTGCCATCAGGAGAGCGGCCAGCACGGCTTGAGAGTCGGGCTCGAGTGGAATGGGCAACACAGGGTCGGCCGCGAACGCCTGACCGTTGTCGCCAGAAGCTTGATGGTGACGGTGCTGGCCCCCGTGTCCGTGCGCGTGTCCATGCGCGTGCTTCGAGTGGCCCATGTCCATGTGATCCATGTCCATCCCGGAGTGATCCGGGCCGGAGTGGTCGTCGTGGGTCGCGTGCTCACCGCCGTGATCCATGTCGTTCATGTCGTGAGTCGAATGGTCGGTGCCCTCGTGGCCGGCATGGCCTTGGTGCGTTCCGTGACCCCCATGAGTTCCGCCAGAGTGCCCGCCATGCCCGCTGTGGCCGCCATGACCCTCGTGAGCGCCCGATCCGTCGCAAGCCGGGCCCGCGTGGACCATGAAGCTGAAGTCTCCGTCGTTGGATCCGGTGACCCCTCCGATACCGGTGGCGGTGTACATGACCGTGTAGACCCCGGCGGGGGTCTTGGCGACGCCGACCGACATGTCCGTGCCCATCACCGAAACGTTGCCATCGTCGATCTGCCTGCCGCACTCGTCGTGGACCATGACGGTCGAGGACGGGTCGAGGGGCTCCGAGAAGGTGATCTGGACCTGGCTTGGCGGTTCGTGCAGCATCGCTCCGTCGTCTGGCTGCGAGCTCTGGTACTCGGGCGCTGCCTTCTGCCACGGGCCCTGTTGTGAGGTCCCGGCCGCGGCGACGCCCGCCGGCCCCAAGGCAAGCAAAAAGGCGGTGGCTGCAGTTGCCAGTACTGCTTTCATGACCCTCCTAGGGTCGCACCTCGGGCGCGAAAGAAATACGGCTGGGCCTCCTAGATGGTTCTCCACCCCCTAAGACGTCCCTGCGGGCCCTGGGGTTGCGCCCATTGCGTACGGGTGACCCATAAGGGCTAGCGGCTATGTGGTCCGAGCGTGCACGCGAAAAAGGTCCGGCTGGACTATCGGAATCTCGTCCTTACAGGACTAGTGTCGCAAGAGTTCTCTTTTATCTGCTTCGGGGGGCTCATTTGACAGATCCGTACTGCGATCAAGACTGGCGTGCAGGAGCTCTCTGCGCAGGGCAGGACCCGAACCTTTGGTTCTCTCCAGGCGCTCTGGAGCACAAGGAAGCTAAGCGAGTCTGCCGCCAGTGTCCCGTTCGTCGGGACTGCCTTACCTACGCTATGGACATGCCTGTGGACCATGGGATCTGGGGGGGCATGACCGAGCGGGAACGTCGTCGCCAACGTCGCAAGGCGGCGATAAGCGCCTAACGACAACTAGCGGAGAGCGATCTCCAGGATCACGCACTCGTCCCGCCAGCGCCGGGCGGTGTCCTCTGGAAGACCGGGGATGTTCAGCCGCTTCTCGGCGACCCGGTCGGCGATCTCGTCCCAATCGGAATCCTCGCCCGTGATGACCCGGACGGTTGCCGGCAGTTCGGCGACCGTGGCGTTTCGGCCCTTCCATCGCAGGATCACGTCGCAAGCACGGATCCGTTCTGCCTCAGGAAGCATCTGCTGACGTTCCCCCGACAGTACGTAGAGCCTCTCCACCTTCTGGTCGTAGAGGTACCAGACGGGCATCGTCACCGTCTCGGTTCTCGTCTCATAGCGCAGCCACAGGATCGTGGACTTCTTGAGCGACTCCGTGACGCCCGAACCCAGAGCCGCAGACGCGACGACCTTGTGGGTCTCGTCCCACGTGAGACCTTCGACCGAGTAAACGACGTCGTCCCAGGACTTGTCGGTCGCCGTCAGCACGTACCAACCGGCATGATCGAAGAAACCACGGATCGCCTCATTGGGCGTGGCGTACTCGGCGTAGTAGAGGAGCTGCACGTCTCCGTCTTCCCTCTCGGCGAAGAAGAAGATCCAGTTGCGCGAGTCGGCCGAGAGGTACGCCTCACCCCAATGTGGTCTCGGGTCGGCGACCTCTAGGTACAGAGAAACGACATCCCCGGGGATGACCGCCTGGAACGGGGTCCAGTAGACGGTGACGACACGCTCTATGTCGATCTCGTGAACGACGCGAAGCGCGGCCGGAGCGCCTTGAGCGGGTCCCTCCTTCAGTCCCTCTTTGCCGATGGCGCGCGCGACGGCATCGACTATGGGTTGTAGGGCTCGACCCGACGCGGGAGCTATGGCCATCTCTAGAAGAAGGGGGAGTCCTCGATCGCCGAACGCATCATGAAGATGGCGGCGGGGAGGAATCCGGCTAGGAAGAGCACGAGCTCAACATAAGCGAAGGCCTTCTGCTTGAGGGCCAGCTTCGGCCAGAAATCGAAAAGGATGATCCGAAGCCCGTTCAGCGCGTGGAACAGGACCGCGGCGATCAACATCACCTCGAAGGGCTTGAACCACCATTGTTTGTAGAGAGAGACCGTCTCGTCGTAGAGCTTGGGGCCGAATCCGACCGCGAAAGTGTCGAGGATGTGGCCGAAGAGGAACGCGATGACCAAGACGCCGGTGATGCGATGGGCGGCCCATGACCACTGACCGATCCCGCCTTTGTAGATCGGGCCCTTGTCGGCCTTTCGAAGGCGGAGAAGGTCGAACAGCAGATACGCGACGAACAAACCCGCGCCTGCGGTGAGGACGAATACGAACCCCTCGATCATCCGTGCTGCGATCATCGAGCCGCATCCTATCGGCGAACTAGGCAGGGAAAAGCTGATCGGAGACGGCCAGAAGGCCAGAGAAGTCGACCGCCTCTTGTTCCAGATATGGGACCCGAACCCATCGGTGACGAGGGATCTTCCTTGCGAGCGCGTCCAGGTTGCGCTCTTCCCGGGTCACGATCCGCATGAAGGCCTCGTGGTTGTCGAGGAGCTTCGCCAGGAGCCGCCCGACGTCCGAGCCTGCCTCGAGCTTCGAGATCTGGCGCGGCTTGACGTCGATCCCCTCGCTCAGTCTCGGATGCACGCGGTTGACGACCAGAGCGCCGAAATGGAGGCCCTCCTGATTCAGGCGACCGGCGAAGAATCGGGCTTCCTCGACCGAGTCCTCGGCCGGAGAGGTGACGACGACGAACGTCGTGGCGTCGCTGCGCAAGAGGGCGGCTACATCCCTCGCCCGCTGCTTGAACCCCTCGTACATCCCTTCCAGGTTTCCGAAGAATTCAGCGGTGTCGTCGAGGACCTCGGCCCCCACGATCCGCTTGACGATCGACAAGAAGGTTCGCGCGGCCACGTTCGCGACGCGCATGAAGCCACCTCCCGCTTTCATGTAAGGCAGAAGGAACCAACGGAGAACCCGGCTCTCGAAGAAGTCCGTCATGCGTTTAGGAGCGTCCAGGAAATCCAGTGCGTTGCGGGTCGGCGGTGTGTCGATGACAATCAGGTCGTAGTTGCCGTCGGCATAGAGCTCGTAGAGCTTCTCCATCGCCATGTATTCCTGCGTGCCCGACAGAGTGCCGGAGATGTTTCTGTAGAAACGGTTAGCGATGATCTTGTCCGCTTGCTCGCGAGTCGGCGCGTACTTGGTGACGACGTCGTCGAACGTCGATTTGGTGTCGAGCATCATGGCGTACAGCTCGCCGCGCGGCTCGATACCCGCCGAGGTGAACTTCCGCGTCGAAACCTTGGTCGGCTCGTTCGAGAGTTCCTTCAACCCCAACGACGAAGCGAGTCGCTTCGCGGGATCGATGGTCAAGACGGCCGTGCGTTTTCCGTCCACAGCAGCGCGCAAGGCGATCGCCGCGGCTGTCGTTGTCTTGCCTACGCCGCCCGCGCCCGCGCAGACGATGATCTCCTTGCGGGCGACGATGTCTCCGATCGCGCTCACAGGGTGTCTATCTCCTTCTCCGCGACATCGGCCAGCGTTTCGACGTCGGGGAGTTCGAGCCCAGCCGAGAAGAGGAAGGGAAGCTCGACGACCGGTTCGGTCAGTCCTCGCCGAAGCTCGCGGAGATGCTTGGCCTGGATCGCTCGGCGCGCCTCTAAGAACTTCTCGTAGCCGACGAGGGCGTTGAGGTCATCGCCGTCGATCCTCAAACCCACCTCCGACGCAGCGTCCTTCAGCTCGGACGGATCTTCATCCTCCATGACTTTCTCGAGCGTTTCTTTTTCTTTCGGCGTGAGCAGCTTGTGGAGGATCGCGTTCGCGAACACCGGACCGGTGTCGATCCCCACCTTGTCGTGAAGAGCCTGGGACGTTTCCAGAGTCTCCGCGATAGGCATCTCCTCGGCGAGGGTGACGAGGTGAACGCGGGATCTATCGGGATCGCGCAACATCTGGACAAGCCAGTCGGACTGCCTTCTAACGGGGCCAACGCGCAACGCATCGGATAGTCCCATCGGTGCCGACAGGAAAGTAAGCATGTGGCCGGCCGCAGGGGCGTCGACGATGATCGTGTCGAAGTTTTTCTCGCCCTTCGTGTCCTGTCGATTCTGTTCGAGGTACCAGATCTTTCCGAGCACGAGGATGTCTTTGAGCCCGGGGGCCGCGGTGGTGATGTAGTCGACGAACTGCGAGCTCGTGAACACCCGCGAGATCCGCTTCATGTGGTACTGGACGTCGAGGTATTCGGCCAATGCGAGGTCCGGGATGATGTTCATGCCCCAGACGCCGGGGGAGACCTCGCGAGGCTCGTAGCTAAGCTCGCCCCCGCCGAACAGCTTCGGCAGGGTGCCCTTCCGGTCGACCTCGGCTATGCAAACCTTCCTGCCGTTGCGGGCCGCCACCAAAGCCAGAGCGGCTGCCACGGTCGTCTTTCCGACGCCCCCTTTGCCCGAAATAACCAGGATCTTGGGTCGCAGGAACTCGTCGATCTGCATCCAGGGAGCGTAGCCCCGCCTGGAGCGTTCTCAACCTCTACGCCCATTTGCCGATAGCTAATACAACGCTGGTCAGACAGGGTCTAAATATGGCAAAGCTTCGCGGGTTGCTCACCGGGATCGTCTTCGCGGCGATCGCGGTGGGTTTTGCCTATGCCATGCCGGGGGCCATGTCCGTCTCCGAACCAAAGACCCCCAAAGACAAGACCGCCAAGCATGCTCAGGTCAACGCGAGCGAGTCTCCCGACGAAGGCGACGAGCCCAACAGCGCGGATAAGCCTGAAAAGGGCCACGGGAGTGACGACCCTCAGAACGAAGACTCAACCGAGGGATCGCCGGATGGAGTGCATCCGGACAACCACGGAGCTGCGGTGTCGACCGCGGCACATTGCGATCTGCCCGGAAGCGCTCATGGAGAGCTCGTCAGCTCCATAGCTCATGACAAGGAAGCCACTGTTGCCGATGCCCAAGCGGCATGCGCAGCTGCGCAGGCAGCCGCGGCAGCTGCCCCCACGAGCGACGAGTCGGCCGATGGCCATGGTCAAGGCAAGCCCGAGAAACCCGAGAAGGTGAAGCCTTCTCACGACCAAGGCGGCGGCCAGGCTGAAACCGACGACGAAGTCGAGGCGGTGGAGGGATCCGACGACCTAGGCGGCGTTGAGGTCGACACCGGCAACGGCAACGGCCACGAGAAGGACAAGGGCGGCAAGGGCTAGTCCTGAGCGTCGGGTCTGGGTCGCCGCGCCGTCTGCGACCATACGCACCATGGCTCGCCTGGTTCGTTTGCTGCTTTCCCTTGCGCTGACGTTTTTCGGCCTCGCTCTTCTTCCGGCCGCGTTCGCACAAGAGGCGGCCCCTCCGCCCGGAACGATCGAGCTGGTTGAGATCTCCGGACTGCTAGATCCCCCAACCGCTGCATACGTCCTCGATCGCATCGCGGCAGCTCAGGATGGGTCGGCCCAGGCGGTGGTCCTTCAGCTCGACTCCCCGGGCGGCCTCGATTTCCCGACGCAGAGGATCGTCCAGACGATGACTACGGCCCGGACGCCGGTCGTCGTGTGGATAGCGCCACGTGGTGCACAAGCGACCTCGGCTGCCGCGTTCATTGCCATGGCCGGCCGGCTCACCTTCATGGCCGAGGACACTCGGCTGGGTCCGGCCTTGCCTCTGGACCTCGGCGAAGGGGACTCCGGCCAAGTCGATGTCGAGGGAGCCGAGCGATTCATGGAGGAGCTCGCCGGAAACGTTGGTCGCGACCCGTCGATCGTGCATCGTCTCTTCACCCAGCCCGAGGGCATCGCCGCGACCGAGGCAGTGACGGAAAAGCTCGTGGACGGAACGGCGTCCTCGCTGAGCGACCTCCTGCGCGCGATGGACGGTCGGACGGTTGCACTTGACTCGGGGAACTTCACGTTCGAAACGTGGGACGAGGATGCCGGCACTCCCAGCGTGACGATCCGCTTTCAGGAGATGAACCTCTGGGATCGCCTGCTGCACGCTCTCGCCGGATCCGAGGTCGCGTTCGCGTTGTTGCTCATCGGTCTCTTCGGCCTCGTCTTCGAGCTCTACAACCCGGGCATCGGCCTCGCTGGGATCATCGGCGCCGCGTGTCTGATGGGGGCGTTCTATTCACTGAGCGTGCTGCCCACGAACTGGGGCGGCGTCTTGCTCGTTGTTATGGCGGTGGTGTTGTTGCTTGTCGATCTCCACACGTCGGGCTTCGGCATCCCCACATTCGTAGGCGTCGCAGCGATGTTGGGCGGCGGGGCGCTCATGTTTCGTGGCGCTGCCGAGACTTTGTTGTTGTCTCCCTGGTCTCTCATTGCAGCGGTCGCCGGGACTCTCCTCTTCTTCGTTTCGGTGATGACCGCTGCTCTGCGCGTACGGCTCAGACGACCGATCGCCGGGGATGAGGGCATCGTGGGATCGATCGGCGAGGCGAAGACGGACATCGCTCCCGAAGGGACGGTGTTCACGAAGGGCGCGCTGTGGAGAGCGCGGACGATGGAAACGGGGATCGCGGCGGGCTCGATGGTGGAGATAAAAGCGACTGAGGGCCTCGTGCTGCTGGTCGAGCCGCTGCACGACCACGACTAGCGTCGGGTCAACTCAGCGGGTCACCTTGAAGAGTTTGGGAACGTTGATGTAACCGGTCTCTTCAACTCGGGCACAAACGGATTCGTGCAGGATGTTCCACGCGAACCCGTCGCCGATAGCGGTGCCGCCCGGCGTGTAGTCCTTGATCTCGACCTTCACCTGCGCTTCGCCGTCCGCGTTCGTGATCCCGTGGCCGAAAAGGAAAACGTCGCCGATCCGAAGTCCGAGCCCGACGTTGACGTTCTCGGCCGGGAAGGACTGCGGAGGATCGAATGGCACGCCAAGGTGAGCCGGGTCTTCGTGGGCCGGACGTGACACGACCACGTTGACCTTGGCGATGTCTCCGACGGCGTAAGTGGGCTTGTCCGCCTTCATGGTCACGAAGAACGTCCTGAGGGAGACGACCTCCATCGCCTTGCCGCTATGAAGCAGGGAACGAACCTCACGGGCGCTGCAGGGGGCCGGGGCCGCGGTGGCTGAAGGCACGACGAGGCTTGCCGCCACCAGGGCGGTGGCGGCCAGGAACGCGGACTTCCTGATCGCCTTCCTCATCTGTTCCTCCGACTGTGCCCGCTTGGGCCTTGGTGATGCCTGGCTATCCGTGGTTCATGTGAACGAAGTCGAAGAGCTCGGTTGCATCCTTCGGCCCATTCACAACGGGAAGAACGATCTTCGTGTTCGCTTCTTCCCAGAGGACGCGGACGGTCACGCAGGCCTGAGCGTCGGCGCCGGCCGATGCGCACGGGTAAGGCTTGGGCAGTGACCACTCGTTGATCTCGGTTGCGATCTGGAACCCGATGTGGTGTCCCTTCGGGAACGTGTAGTCGACGGGCTTCTCCATCACGGTCATGGTGAATGGCTTACCGGGATCCAACAGCTTTTGCTTCGCAAGTCCGTCGCGGTAGCGAGAGTCCAACCAGCCCCGAGTGACGGACGGGATGACGTCCTGGGTGCATTCGGGCTTCGAGATGTGCTGTGTTGCAACGTACTGGTGGCAGCTCGGATCGACATCGAGGATCGTGGGAGTCAACGTTACCCACTCGCGAGTCGTCTGCAGTTGGACTTGGATCTTGATCGGACCGAAGATCCTGACGTCCTTCTTCAACATCGGGCTCTCGAAGTAGTACCAATCGTGGTTCACCCGAGCGTGGTGGTTCATGTGCGCTTCGGTGTTGATGCTCGTCGACGGGAATGATGAAACGGTCGACGTGGGAGTCACCATCGGCTTCATCGGCCAGATCGCCCACTGGTAGCTGCTGTCGGAGGTGCGTGCGGTTTCCTGCGCGGTAAGCGTGATGGGGCGAGTGTTGAAAGCATTGTTCGACGACGAGAAGTCGAGGGTCTTGGAACCGTAGGTGGCGGTTTGGCTTACGTACGTTGGCGACTTCTCGACGTCGTTGTCCACGCCCATGAGGTAGTGGTCGAGCCACGCGTTCTTGTAAGCGCCGTAGTCCCCACCCGGGACGCCGTGTCCAGCCCACCTTGTGCCCATGTAGAGCACCCGCTTCGCGGCGTTCGTGGCTGCGTGGAAGCCGAGCCAGCTCTCTTCCTGCTTGACGTTCCAGTCGCCCCAGTTGGCTGCGACGAGGACGGGGATCTTCAGCTTGGGGATGTCCTTGAGGTAGTCGCGCTCGACCCAGAACTTGTCGTAGTCCGGGGTGTCGTCGTAACCGTGAGTCGTGTGGTCGACCTCGTCGCACGGCGTGAGGTTTTCTTGCACGCGCTCGGCCCAGTCCTGATGGTCGTAATCGAGCGGCGGTGGCACTGCTAGACCGAAGTCGAATGCGACCGGCGTGTCGACGCCCTCGTCACTCGGGTTCTCGTTATTGAGGAAGTAGCGGATGCCGCCCGAGTAGGCGTAGTCGTACCAGCGAACTATCGCGGCCTCCGGAATGATCGTCGTGAGGTGTGGCGGCTGCTCGACTGCTGCAGCCCACGCGGTGGTGCCGTTGTAGGAACCACCGGTCATGGCGACCTTGCCGGTCGACCACTTCTGCTTCGCGAGCCACTCGACCAAGTCGTAACCGGTTTCCTTCTCGCGCTTGCCGCCGTAGTCGTAGCACCCACCCGAGTTTCCGGTACCAACGACGTCGGCGAAGGCGATGACGTAACCCTTCGACACGAGTTCGCGGTTATCGCTGCGGCCGAGCACGGAGTAAGGGGAGTAGGTAAGCACGACGGGGCCCTTGACGTCTTTACCGCCGTCCATCGGTCGAACGATCTCGGTGTAGATGTTGCCGTGACGCGTGTGAACGAGGTATTCCTCGACCGCCGACGGGGTGTAGCTCTTGGGCGCGGCCGCCGATGCGGTTGCACTCACCAGCAGTCCCGCGATGAGAGTTGCCGCGAGCGCCGCTCCGATTGTGCTCCGTCGCATCTCGAATCCCTCCTACGTCAGTGTCGGGTAAGTCCGTTATGTCTTCGTAGGGGAGCCGCCCCTCAGATTGGGGCAGTCACCTCTCCCTCATCAGGTTCGCCCTCAGGCGTCGCAGTCCTTCACTCGCCGGGCCTCCAGGGGGGCCGCCACGCTCAACAGTCCGAGCCGGGAGAGGATTAGGCTCCCCGGCAACCGGACAAAAGGACGTTGAGGAGAGGGGTGGGAATTGAACATCGTCTTCAGTCCGTCCGATCGGCCCACTCTGGGGGCCGAGATCGAGGTCCAGCTCGTCGACGAGGCGGGCGCACTCGCTACGGACACGGCCGCGACAAAGATCCTGTCCGAGCTGGGGGATAACCCCGGTTACAAGCACGAGCTCCTCGAATGCACAGTCGAGGTCATCACCGACGTCTGCCCGACGGTTGGAGCCGTGCGCAAGGACCTCGGGGACAAGGTCGAGCGCCTCATCGAGGTCTCCGAACGGCTCGGCTACCGGATCGTTTGCACGGGAACCCACCCGTTCTCGTCGTGGCGCGATCAGACGGTCTCGCCCGACCCTCGCTACCACCGCCTGATCGAGAACTGCCAATGGACGGCGCGCCGTCTACTCATATTCGGAGTCCACACGCACGTTGGAGTCGGCTCGGGCGAAGAGGCGATCGCCATCTCGAACAGCCTGGCGACTTTCATCCCACACTTCCTTGCGCTGTCATCGTCGAGTCCTTACTGGCAAGGCCGGGACACCGGACTGGCGTCCGTACGGTCAAAGGTCTTCGAATCCCTGCCGACCGCGGGGCTCCCGTATCAGATGGACAACTGGGGCCAGTTCCAACGTTTCATGCGCACCCTCATCGGAGCAGGGACGATCCGTAGCATCCGCGAGGTGTGGTGGGACATCCGTCCGCACCCAGGGTTCGGCACGCTCGAGCTTCGTATCTGCGATGGCATCCCGACGATGGACGAGCTGTGCTCGATGGTTGCCCTCTCGCAATCGCTTGTGGTGTGGCTAGGTGAGCGATACAACTCGGGCCTCGACCTTCCGACCCATCAAGCGTGGACGATCCGCGAGAACAAATGGCGGGCGGCGCGCTACGGACTGGACGCAGAGATCATCCGCGACGAAGAGGGCAACCTCATGTCGTTGCGTCGCTCGATCGGCGACATCGTCGAGCGTCTAGAACCCATCGCCGAGCGACTCGGTTGCTTCGAGGACCTTCAAGGGGTCAACACGATGCTCGAGCGCGGGACGTCCGCGACGCGTCAGCGGGAGGTCTACAGCCACACAAAGGACCTCTCGCAGGTAGTGGATGCCCTCGTTGAAGAGATGAAGACGGGCACGCCTAAACCATTGCCCGGCGGCGACCTAGTAGGCGGGACGGTGGTGCACGGCACTCCGCTCTCGGGGGAGTAGCCCGTTACTCCTTAGGTCCGAGTACGCGCAGGTCACCTTGGCGCCTCGTCGCTCCTGTCTCGTCCAGCCACTCGCACAGGGGGACCGCGTATTTCCTGCTTGTGCCCAGAAGATCTCTGATGCCGGCCACGGTTATCGAGCCATCCGAACCGATGCGTTGCCGCACGAGCTGTCTCGCGCGCTGCGCGTTCGCGGCCGTTAGATAGAACTCGCCGATCCGGACGAGCTCACCGGTCTCGGTCATGGAGCGGAGCAGCGCCGGATCCGTATTCAGTTCGCGCGCCAACGGAGGCGCGAACCCGCCGGCTTCGATCGTCTCCACGATGCGAGCGCGCTCGGCCGTTTGTTCGGGGCTCAACTCGACGGAGTGGGTGCCCAGGCCGACGACAGATCCATCCACCGCCACTCCCTCGCAGCGCGCGAGCAGAGCGTCGAACTCCTCAGCCGCAAGTCCAGTCTCGGCTCGAAGGGCTTCGCGCTGAATCCCGCGGTCAAGTGGCCGTGCCGAGTGATGCTCCTCGATGATCTTTATGAGTTGGCTCTCGAGGGTTTCGAGATGAGAGGCCGACATGAGTGCGCCGCCAAGTTCGATGACTCCCGCCGGCGTCGCCAGAAGGCCGGCTCGGAAGAGTGCGACCTTCTGAGGGATCGCGCCCTCGTCTTCAAGCAGAGCTGTCAGGGCCTCTACATCGCTCCCACCCAAACGCCGTAGGAGGTCGGCTCGAATCGGATCGCGCCGTCGAGCAGCTCGCGGCAGGGGATCGAGAACGCGGCCCCCACCGATCGTCGCGATGCGTCCTGCATCGCGCAGCACGAACCGATCCCCCCTCCGCAACGGCAGCGGTTCTTGCAAGACGATCTGCGCAGGGCCGGTCTCGCCCGATCTCAGAGGACCGGTCGGCAGCTTGATACGTACGGGAGTCTCGGCCGAACCGACGTACAAGAGATGTGAGCCCTTCGCGGTCAGTTCGTGCTCCCGACCCGTCATCGCTGAAGGCGCCAGGGTCACTTCCGCATCGAAGCGGCGAGTGACCGGCCACCCTCCGGGTTTGACAACGACATCGCCGCGGGCCGTTCCGGTGCGCTCGAGTCCCACGAGGTTCAGGGCCGTCCGATTCCCGGGCCCGATGTTCGAGACCTCTTTCTTATGTGACTGGATCGCGCGAATGCGTGCGGTCCGCGAGCGCGGAGCGAGTTCGATCTCGTCGCCGACGTTCAATTGCCCTCCGTTAAGCGTTCCCGTCACCACCGTCCCGGCCCCCGAGATCGTGAATACGCGATCGATCCATAAGCGTGGGGTACCCAGATCCGAAGGCGACGGCGCGGTCTGGATGACTTCGTCGAGCGAGGCGACGAGCTCGTCGATCCCTTGGCCGGTGACCGCGGAGCAAGCGACGATCTTCGCCCCCCGAAGGCTCGAGGCATCGATCCGCCTGCTTACGTCCTCCTTGACTGTGGCCAGTGTCTCCGGGCCGACGGAGTCCGCTTTTGTCAGGGCGACTACGCCGGTTGAGATCCCGAGCGTATGGATGATCGAAAGATGTTCGGCCGACTGAGGCTTCCAACCCTCATTCGCGGCGACGACGAAGAGGCAGATCGAGATGCCTCCTGCACCCGAGAGCATGTTGGAGATGAAGCGCTCGTGACCCGGTACGTCTATGAGCCCGATCTCGTTGCCGGATGGCAGCGTCAGCCAGGCGAATCCGAGGTCGATGGTCAGACCTCTCCGCTTCTCCTCAGCGAATCGATCCGGGTCGATCCCCGTGAGCCTCTCGACCAACGTCGACTTTCCGTGGTCGACGTGTCCTGCCGTTCCGATTACGTGCATCGCATCTAGAAAGAGCCGGTCGACCTCAAGGTCGACCGGCTCTTCACGACTCGGTCCTAACTAATCTTGCTCTGCGCGTGCTATCGCGAGGTCCGCCAGCGCGCGGCCAAGGGTCAAGCCGGCGTCGTTGTCACTGCGGTAATGGATCCCACCGTAGAGACGCGACATCGCCGCTTCTTCCGCCAGTTGGTTCAACGTCTCGCCTGCGGCTGGGAAGAAGTAGCTGAGAAGCTTCCCGGCGGAGCCCGAGAACGTCGAGTGACCGCCCGGATAGGAGGGAAACGGCGGCGTGATTATCAACGGCGACCAGACGTTCCGGTAGGTCGCGCGCGATGGATCCGCCTCGAGCTCCTCGTCGGTGCAGAGCTGGTCACCGCCGTCACATAGACGCCAGACCGCAGTGACGGGGCGGACGCTCCACCAGTGGTACTTGGCCTCGAAGAACGCGATGGAGGCGTCGGCCTCCGTCGCGCCCAATAGCGCGAACGCTTTCGTCGTCTCGTTCGAGTTCAAGCCGAAGTTCTTGACTAACTCGATCGCTATCGAGAACCAGTGGCCCGCCGGCGTGTAGGTACCCGGCCCGTCGTCCCAGAAATGTGCGATCGAACGCTGCTCGTCGGTGAGGCTTGCCTGGACGTCGACGACCTCGTGAAGCTCAGTCATGAACTCGGGGGAACCGTACGCAAACGGGCCGGGGATCGTTGACCGCAACTGATCGGCAGTGCTCATCAACCAGGGTCGCCACTTACCGACGGCACCGCCGGTGGGCTGCTCGTATCCGGGCGGAGTTGTCTGCCAGTACTGATCCCCCTCCGGTCGCGGGTTGCTGAAGCCGCTGCCCGGGAATCCATCCTTCGATACGTGATCGATCACCGCTTGGGCAACCGACTGACCGAGACTGCGTGCGGACTCGACGTCAGATCGGTAATTCGCTCCGGCCCACAAACGCGACTCGACCGATTGCGTTGCAAGCTCTTGGAAGTAGACCGGGTCCTGAGCGGGGAACAAGTAGGGCAGGAGCTTTTCTGCCGCTCCGGCCATCGCGGCCTGAACCGGTGCGTAGGTCGAGCCTCGTTTGCTTCCGGTCAGAGGATCGATCCGTCCGTCCATCGCGGCCGGGCTGGGCCGAGTGTCCGACGCGAACGCTTGGCGCGAATCCGCCGCAGCGATCATCGCGTCGTAAAGCCCTGTGTGGAAGACCGCGAGAACTCGACCTGCTACGGGTGGCCTCGGCCGGAAGTCTCGGATTTCTTGAAGCACGACATTCGTCCAAGGGATGACCGCAGCCCCGTCGTTCCACTTCTTGACGATGCGGTTGGTCTTCTTCGTGCGCTGCTTCTGAAGCTGGCGCAGTTCCTTGAGCTCGGTCCGGGTTTGAGGCGAGTTCGCGGGCGGTGGAGCGGGAAGCCTGAATTGATCTGGAGAGGTCAAGTGCCACGGCGTCCAGCTTGCGACCGTCGAGCTTGTGGCTCGAGGGGTTGCCGAAACGACCGTGCCGTTGACCGCCGCGATGGGCAGCGCCAGCGCGATGGCGAGTACGGCACAACGCAACTTCCTGATCAAACCGATTCCTCCTTCAACTTCACAAGCTTGTCGGCCTTGACGTTCGTGATGACTTGCTTGATGCCGGACGGCCACTGGACGACGATCTTCCGTACGCTGCCGGCTTGGCCGAGGCCGAAATGCAGGACCTTGTCGCTGCCGGACGCGGTTCCGACCGAGCACATGACCGTCCTTGGTATCGGCAACTTGTCCCCGGCCACGAACGCGTTGACGCGCGCCCCGCACGCGTCCCTGTTGCTGACGGTGCCTTCCAGGTCCAGTTCGAGCCAATGCGCTCCGTGGTACTTGGTGATGTTCCTCCACAACTTGATCGTGTCGAGGTTGTTGGCGATCAGAATGTCCATGCGACCATCACGGTCGAAGTCCGCGAAGGCGGTTCCCTTCGAGATTGCATTGGTGTCCGTCGCGCCACTCGGCGCGCTGAGGTCGTAAAACTTCTTTCGCCCGTCGGCGACAAACATCTCGTTCGCCTGTGGGTCGGGGAAGTCACGAAGGGGGCCGGCTGCGACGAAGAGGTCCTCCCACTTATCGAGGTTGAAGTCGTAGAAACCCATCCCCCAAGTGATCGTCTTTAGCGCAACGCGCTGCTCGTTCCTAGCGATCCCAACCCGCTTGCCTATGTCAGTGAACGTGCCGTCTCCTTCGTTCTGGAACAACCGGTTCTTCTCGATGTCGGAGAGAGCCATGTCGGTGTCCCCGTCGCGGTCGTAGTCGGACGGAGCGATGCCCATCGAGTTCATGATCACGCCCGCGCGAGAACCTGTGGAGACGTCGGTGAATTGCCAGGTGCCATCGGCGTTGGCACCGTCATTGCGCCAGAGATGGTTCTTGTCTGGATCGCGGTTCCAGAAGTCGTTCCCAAGATAGATGTCTTGGTCTCCGTCGTTGTCGTAGTCGATCCAGATCACCGTGAAGGCTGCACCGATCGTGCTTCCATCTGCACGAGTGGCGGGATCGTGCTCTACCAAAGCGGTTTGGTCTGTGAACGTACCGTCGCCCTCGTTGTGCCAAAGCTTGTCAAGGTGATACTCGAGCGGCTTGAGCTCGGTGCCCGTGCAGTGCGCGTAGTTGGCGACGTAGAGATCCAAGAAGCCGTCGTTGTCGTAGTCGCCCCAAGCCATGCTTGTGCCGTTGAGGTTGTCGCTGATCCCCGCGGCCCCCGTGACGTCCTCGAAGCTTCCGGTCCCATCGTTTCTGTACAACCGATCGGGCCCGTCGTTGGTGATGTAGAGGTCCTCATCACCGTCGTTGTCGTAATCCGCGAATGAGGCGCCTATTCCGACCGATCCATGGTTCGTTACGCCGTAGCCGGAAGCGAGGTCATCGAAACCACCCGCACCGTCATTGATCATCAATTGGGCATCGCGGTCGGGGTGCGGAACGTAGAGGTCGAGATCTCCATCGCCGTCCGTATCCCCCCACGCGGTGCCGACCAGCCATCGACCGCAGGTGTAATCCGGGTTCTGACTCGTGAGGCCGACCGAAGCGGTTATGTCTTTGAACCGAGGCACCGTTACGGCTGCTCTCGTCACCGTGAAATGGAGTGGCTTACCGGCCGGATTGCCGCTTTCGGTGACGAACATCGTGTACCTCCCCGGCTCCGGGAACCATTGAGCTGTCGTGGCCTCAACGGTTGTGGTCGCGGTTCCGTCGGCGGGAAGCGGGTTGGTCCAGTTGTCGAATGGAACCTCTTCGCCCGCTTCGTTCTTGACGTGGAAGATGAAGTCGAGCAACCGTTCGAACGAAGGGTTGTGAAGCTCGGCCGCGACCTTGAGGGGCGCGCCAAGAGGAAGCGACGTGCTCTTCGCAGAAAGGACCGCGTAAGGGAGGTCCTCCGGCGCGGCGACGGCCGGCAACATGGTCGCACTCAGAGCCAATGGAAGTGCAAGCGCGAACAGCGCGCGCGTTCTTTTCCTCACCCGATGCCCCCTACTTTTGTCGACTGGCCCCCTGGGCATACTCACCCACGCAGCGAGGCTTCAGCAATAGACAATTCGGACCAAATACCCCCTGCTTGTATAGCTTAGGAGTCTCCCATGGTCTCAACCGCAGCGCTTTTGGACGTCGACGGCACTCTCGTCGACACGAACTATCACCACGCCATCGCCTGGTATCGGGCGTTCAGGCAGAACGGGGAGATCCTGCCTATCTGGCGGATCCACCGGCACGTAGGGATGGGCGGAGACCAGCTGATCGAGGCTCTGTGCGGGCGCTCAGTCGAAAAGGAGAAAGGTGACGACATCAGATCGGCTGAGAAGGCCCTCTATCTCACGTTCATTGACGAGGTAGAGCCGATCCAAGGTGCGGCCGACCTCATCGTCCAGCTCAAGAAGCGCGGCCATCCCGTGGTCCTCGCGAGTTCGGCCAAGGAGGATGAAGTGAAGCGTTACATCGACCTTCTGGGTGTGAACGACTCGATCGATGGTTGGACGACCTCCGCCGATGTCGAGAACACCAAACCCGAGCCGGACCTCGTACAGGCCGCCCAGGCGAAGGCCGGAGCGGAGGAGGCCGTTCTCATCGGCGACTCTGTCTACGACTGCCTGGCGGCGAACCGCGCACAAATCCCGACAATCGGGCTTCTGACCGGCGGCTTCTCAGCCGACGAGCTTCTGAAAGCAGGAGCGGTCGCCGTCTACGACTCGATCCCGTCTCTTCTCGTCGATCTCGACGGCCCCCTCAGGGACCTCCTTCGAGGGGAGGTCTAGTTCTAAAGGACTAGTCACTACCTGCCGATAGAAGACCGCGGGCAGGAACGGAGGTAAGAGGTGACGCAGGTGATGGAAGCTCCGAGTTTCTGGCTCCCGGCAAGCGATGAGTGGCTCGATGAAACGGATGCAGGAGAGCTGGTCGTCGCCCTGAGGGAACTGATCACGGAGCTCGTCGGCTGGGGGGTCGACGCCTGATCGCTTCGGACTCACGCGACAACTGACGCGTTCGGCAAGTGGATCGGTTTGGGTTGAGGGGTCGACCCGGGTCCCGGATACACAGCCGAGCGTGAAACAGATGGATCGGGATCTCTCTGCCCCCCGATCCATCGAGAGAAGAGAGAAAGCGACCGGTCGCCCCCGGTCGCTTTCTCTTTCTCTAATGCTCACCCGCCGGGCTGCGTCACTCCATTCACCTTGAGCTCGTAGCGCGCGTAAGCGGGGACTGACTCGTTCGGATCGTCCTGCATCACGATGATCGCGACCGTCTGAGCCGTCGTGCCGATCGCGGCATCGAGAGCGGCCCCCGAGAGCGATCCGGACCGATTCGCGTCCAGAGCAAACCTGGCGATCCTGGCCGTGCTGTGCGCATCGTCGTAAGCGATGAGCTGAACCGTGTATCCGGCCACCGTGAAGGGCTTGACCTGCGTAGGCGACCTCCAGACCGACAGATCGCTTCCGTCGGAGATCAATTCGCCACCGACGGCAACATCGTCGACCCACCAGCCGGGTCCCGCGGTGACGCCGTCGGAGACGTAACGGAAATCGATCAAGATCGACTTACCGGCGAACGCAGAGAGGTTGAAGCTCTCGGTCTTGAACCCTCCCGAATCGCCGGTGAAGCCTGGCAACTTGGAAGTCACCTGCCTGATCGCTCCATCGCCGGCGCTCGAGGTCGTATGCGTGTTCGACAGGCTTTTGTAGGTGGTCCCGCCGTTCGCAGAAACCCTCACGAAGCCGAAGTCGTAACCGGGCTCGGTCTCGTATTG
This sequence comes from Actinomycetota bacterium, assembly GCA_034663635.1. Lineage (GTDB taxonomy): Bacteria > Actinomycetota > CADDZG01 > CADDZG01 > WHSQ01 > JAXDJH01. Next base: position 150,480 of record JAXDJH010000017.1, read on the forward strand.
CGTCTCGAAGGTCAGGGTCGGGTTCGTCGTTGGGACGTTGACTTGGAGGATCGCTTCGCGATCAACCGCGATCGCCTCGCCGGAGTAGATGGCGGGATCGCTGGGATGGCCGGGAGGCGACCCGTCGATCGTCCATGCCACGGGGTTCGACGCGGTTGCCTGGCCTTGGAACGAGATCGAGTCGATCTGACTCGCGTTCAAGTAAGTCCCGTCGGCGCTCCGTGCCCTCACATAATCGGATCCGTTCGGAGGCGCGCCGGGCGTTGAATAGGCATCCGAGGTGTCGAAGTTGATGAGAGCGTCCAGAGTAGGTGTGCGCAGCACAGCCGGATCACCACCAGTCAGCGCGGCTCCGTCGTCGAGCACCGAATCCAGAGCGACCATTGCAGCCCAGTCATGTACGACGTCCTGGGCGGTTGCGCTGGTGCCGCTCGTGTTGAGCACCGCTTGAAGACCCTGGAGCCCGTTCTCCGGAGCGCGGTGCAACTTCCCGAGCGTCTGCACGCCGAAACGACTTGCGACGTACTCCATAAAGGTTCGAGCCGCGCCGTAGTCGCACAGGATCTCTTCGGGATCCGCCTGGTCCTCCCAGACCGTCAGCGAGTTCTCGGGACCACCGTCTCCCGGCGCCGGGCTCTGGGGCGTATCCACACTGAGCTGGCCGAGGAAGCATTGCACGGCCGAGTCATATCCAGGGTCCGTGACCGGTTGCGAGGGATCTCCGTAGCCGGTCAAAGAGATCGCCCATTCGCTGAGACCTTCATTCGCCCAGATGGACTCATCGCGGTCCGAGTAGTACTCGATCAAGTGCTGCCACTCGTGCGCAAAGGTGGACTCGACAAGGAACGGCTTTCCGGGGCTATTGGTGCACGAGTTCCCGGTCGGATCGTCGGGAGGGTTGGCGCCGGTTCGGTGTCTCCAGTCGTAACTGTCGACGGTCATTACGTTGCGATCTGCGATCTCCGAGAGACCCGGAGAGAAGAAACCGGCAACATAGGGAAGGTCCTGCGAGTTGTTCCTGTCGTAGTAGACGTCGTCGCGGATGTTGTAGATCAAAACGACGGTGTTGTCGCCATCGCCCTTGTATTCGCCTTTGGACACGTCGAAGGCTTCACTTGCTCTGGAGCTCGTGCCGTCGCGGTCCCGAGGCTTGGCAAAGGTCGAGGTCTCCTTCGGGTAGATATTTCCGTCGAACTCGTCGATCAGATAGTTCACCTGGGTATCGGTGATCTTTGTTCTGGAGTCGTTGCGACAGTCGCCCGATTGAAATTCCAACCCCTTCCCAGCCGCGACCCAAACTTCGACGTGCTTGCCTTTCCCGCGCAACTTGAACTTCTGCAGGTAAGGGACCCCTTTGAAGTCGTCGACAGCGATCCATTTACGCGTCGTGCCCACCGCGGGAGTTCGTACCGCGCTTGTCGAGCTGGACGACGAAGGGCCGAAGCCCCGAGTCACGGTGGGGTCGCCTAAGAAGCGACTCAGGTCGTAGGTGCGCGCGTGGCGAACCCGGACATCCGAGGAGCGCGATACCGAATGGGCAGCTGCGGCAGAAGGCAAGAGAGAAACGAGAAGAACGACTGCGAGCGAGGCGTATGGGATACGACGGATCAAGAGGGCCCCCCTTAGTTAGGCCGGCGCACTCAGGCTAGCCCTGGAACCCATAGCCCGACAGCTACTTCAACGTCTCGTTTCGGCCAAGGTTTCGGCGATCGACTCGATGAGCTGGTCGGTTTCTTCGTCCAGGACGGTTCGCAGATCGAGGATGAGCAGATCGTCCTCGACTCGCCCGATCACGGGAGGTGAACCGGTCCGGAGCGTGGTCTGGAGCTCCGCGGCCCCCAAGTCACCGATCGCGATAGTGAGTCCCCACGACTTCAGTTGCACGCCGGGGAGGCTCCCCCCTCCCACCACCGAGGGCATCTCACGGACCTCGATCTTGACGTCGGGACCGACCCTTTGGCCCAAGGCCGACGCCACTTCGTGCGCTCTCAGCTTGAGTTCCTCCGGGGTCGTTCGGATCATGCGCCAAAGCGGCAGCTCGGCTTCCGCGCGTCCTTCGAGATGTATAAGAAGCGTTGCTTGAAGCGTGGCCAGCGTCAGTTTGTCGACCCGCAACGCGCGGGCCATTGGATGCGAGGCGATCCGACGAAGCAAGGCCGCGCGCCCCGCAATCACGCCGGCCTGTGGACCCCCCATCAACTTGTCCCCCGAGAACATGACGATGTCCGTGCCATCTTCGAGCGCGAGCTCCGCGATCGGCTCGCTGGAGACATCCACCCCGCTGCCATCGACGGGGGATGACAGGAGACCTGAGCCCAGGTCATTGAATAGGAGCACGCCACGACCGCGGGCCAGCTTCGCGAGCTCGCGAGTTGCAACGCTCTTGGCGAATCCGACGATTCGGTAATTGGATGGGTGGACCTTGAGGATCGCGGCCGTTTCGGGGCCGATCGCTCGTTCGTAGTCGGCGAGGTGGGTGCGGTTGGTGGTCCCCACTTCGACCAGGCGCGCTCCCGACTGAGCCAGCACGTCGGGGATGCGGAATTCGCCGCCGATCTCGATCAGCTCTCCTCGACTGATGATCACCTCTTTGTCGTTGCACAGCGCGACGAGAGTTAGCAGCACCGCAGCAGCGTTGTTGTTGACGACCAGTGCGTCCTCTGCACCCGTCGCCGCCGTTAGGAGTTCCCGCGCTCGGTCGTGTCGACTATCCCGCTTGCCCGCATCGAGATCGAATTCGAGGTTCGAGTAACCCGACGCGAGCTCGAGGGCCGCGCGCAACTGCTCTTGGCCGAGCGGCGCTCGTCCGAGATTGGTGTGGATCAACACGCCCGTGGCGTTCACGACACGAGTGAGTCGCGCTCTTTCGATCCGAGCCACTCTGTCTCGTGTTTCCGCGATCAGTTCTTCGTGCGTCGGCGCATCAGCTCCGTCCTTCACGCGCTCGCGCGCGTCGTTGACCGCGGCGCGTGCCGCGGCTGCGATGAGTCTTGGAAGGGCCGTCCCCTCGAGTGCGGCCACGATCGCGTCGATGCCGGGCAACGACCGAAGCCTCGACGAGTCGTCCACGCCGGGGCTAGTTGTTCGGTTGGTTAAAGCTGAGGATCCGCCGGCGCATAGCTTCCTGGATGGCGGAGACGCGATTGTTCACGTGCAGTTTCGAGTAGATGTTCGCAACGTGAGTTGTGACGGTGCGTTCCGAGATGGAGAGTCGATTCGCGATCGTCTTGTTCGGTAGGCCCTCGCTCATCAGCTGCAAGATCTCGCGTTCCCTCGGCGTGAGCGGTTGGTAGCCCTCGGTGATCTCGGCCTTCTGATAGTTCTGGAACTCCGAGAGAACCCGGCCCGCGAGGAACGGATCCAGCCTGCCTTCGCCCGCCGACACGGACTTAACGGTCGCAACCACTTCATCTAGATCCGCGGTCTTCAGAAGGTATCCCGAAGCCCCTGCCTTGAGGGCATCGAACACGAACTGCTGATCGTCGTGACCCGAGAGGACGACGACGCCCACGTTCGGGAACGCGTCCTTGATCTCGCGGGTGGCCTCGATTCCGTCCTTGTTGGGCATGATGACGTCGATGAGCACTACGTCGGGAAGGGTTTCCTCGACCATCTGGAGAACCTTCGTGCCGTCGGAAGCCTCACCGACGACCTCGATCCCCTCGCTTTCGAGCATCGTGCGGATGCCCCGGCGCAGCAGGTCGTGGTCATCGACGAGTAGAACTCGGACATCACCCTCCGCGGCCATAGTTGGATGATAGGGGGTGCGTAGGACGACGAGAAGGGGTGCAGCGCCAAAGTGGTCCCGAAAGAGAACGAGAGTCTTTCGCCCGAGATCAGGTGGGGCGTGGGCTGTCTCGTCGCCTTTGCAGCCATCATCGGCACGCTCGTGCTCGTTTTTCTCATCTCTTTCGCGCTCGAACCACCTACCTGGGTCCAGGTCATCATCGGAATGAGTCTGGCCGTCGGCGGAGCGATCTTCGCTTGGCTTGTGGCGTCGGCCCTGGGCGGCCACAAGGACCGCGGGAGGGTCTAGCTTTTCGACCAGGCGTGAGCAAGGATCGCCGCCCGCAGGGGGCACGGCTCATCCCCCACGGTGAGGGTTAGGTCTGCACCCGACAACTCGTACGAGTACGTAGCGGCCCCCTCGGTCACGGTCCTCTCGCCGTCGATGAAGCAGTTAAACGCCCCTTCGGGGGCCGGAATGTCATCGAAAACCAGCTGATCCCCTTCACGAGACAACTCGCCCGATACCTGTCCGAAGCCCTTCTCCTTGATGAAGTACGTCGAAGCTTCCTCGTCGAGGATCAGCGTCCATTCGCCCTCGTAAGCCTTGATGGTCTCCCCCGGCACGTCCTTGAAATCCTCGAACGCAACCTGAGTCACGTAGGTGCCCGACACCGGAACGCCCGTGGCATCGTCGGTCGTCCTGGGCGCCTTCGGGTCCGACGAGCACGCCGCTCCGAGGGCCGCCACGATGAGTGCGATCGCCAGGAGTTTCGTGCGGAAGTGGGTAGCGGTGCGCTGCCCGTTCGGGTGAAATTCGGTTGTAAGCGATCCAAAGGGGATGGCGTTGCGCAGACTGGCGACAATCACGTGCGTTGTCTTGATGGCCGCGCTTGTCGTGGTGCAAACGGCGCGGGCCGAGAACCCGCCTTCGAGCTTTTTCCCCGACGAAGACGGCTTGGATGTTTCGGTTGGGACGATCCTTAGCGATAGAGACAACGGTGTCGACTCCTTGGCCCATCTAACGGTGGTTGCGTCACTGGAGACGGAACGGGTCGAGTGGTACGTCTGCCCTCTGGCCGTCAACGATCCGGTCTCCCAATCGCAGTTTGCGAGCTGCTCGATAATAGGTGTCGATTTCAGCCCGACCCTTACCGGCGTCGAAGTCACTCCGTCACCTCCCGACGAAGCCTACGAGATGTTCCTTGACGTCCCGGCGGAACTCGATCATCAGCAGCGCGATCTCCTGGCGCTCGCCTGCACTGGCGCCGGTACGGATATCGACGGTCCCGACGCCGATTGCACACAGTCGAACGAGGCAGGGGTCTACTTCGAAAACTCCCAATCTGGAGCGGGGGCTCAAACCACGACGGGGCGGATCATTTCCTACTGCGTAGCCGATGTGAATGGGCCGGGAACCGGAACGGACACGTCGGCCGACCCGTGCGAGTTTCAACCCGGGCCCTCGCCGCTCCCCCCCGAGCAACAACAAGCAGTCGCCGCTCGTTTCAGACCCTTACGCCACGGCGCCGCGGTCCCCGACAATGGGTTCGTTCTTCGAGCTAGTTCGTCCAGCGACATGCTCGATGGTGGTCAGCTGCGGGCGGCACGAGATTTCGAAGCCGACGCCAACAGAGATCCTGACGACGCGGAGCAAGATGTCCCTTGTTCGCTGATCGACGAGGTCTCCATCACATGGGAGTGCGTGATTCCGAACGAACCGCTGAATGCGGATAACAACGTGGAGCAAGCCGTATGGATCTACGAGACCGCGGCGATCGCTTCCGGACGAGGTTTCTGCGTGGGGGCGGCCTGCACCCTCGATTCGATCTATGTCGCATCGACTCCTACCGCCAACACTCGCTCTGCCGTTGCGTCTTTCACCCTGGACGGGGCTGGATGCTCCGATCCGGTGACCGAACTGTCGGCTGCCCCGGGGGAAGGGATCGACGTCGTTGGCTGCCTTACCGACATTTTCAGCGGACCGGCCAGCGCACCGGTGACTTTCGAGACGACAGGAGTGGGCGGCTTCGCCGACTGCGGCTCGGGAGTGGCCCACGATCACGACGGCGATGGTGAAACCGACCATTGCCACGGAACGACGGACTCATCGGGCGCGATGTTCGGGCCGACACTCGCTTCGGCATTCCGGCTAGGGACTCAGACTGTCGTCTTCTGTCAGGACCCGGAGAACGCCGCTTCGAATCCAGCCGCGCCCCCCGCCGGACACGGCTGCGCCGACGAGACGGACCGGATAACGCTCACGCTCCATCGCGTTGCTCGGCCGGGCCATGTGCACCTCGTGCTCCTTGATGCGGGTGCCGGCGATCCCTGCCACACGGGTGGGACGTCACCCAACATGAGGATCGGTGATACGACGAGGCTTATGGTGTGCACGCACGCAAACGAGCCGCATGATCCGGCGACTACGACGCAAGTTAAGGGCGGATCACTCTTCTGGCAGCTGGTTCCCGCTGGAACCCCGACCGTTCGTTTCGTCGGTTCGCCTCCGACGGATACCGGCCCCGACGCAACGGCTGAAGTGGTGATGGAAGCCGTTCGAACAGGGATCACTACCGTGTCGGTTCGACTTTGCGACGAGAACGGGGTGTGCTCGCTGAGCGAAGCCAGTGTGCAATTCCAAGTCTTCGGAGCAGAAACGGCATGTGCCGACGGCGTCGACAATGACGCTGATGGAGTGACCGATCGGACGGAAGATCCCGGTTGCACGTCATACGTGGACGACAGCGAAAGAGGCGAACAGCGGAGAGAGGCAACGAAGGTACGAGCCTCGCTCGATGGTGGTGGGAACTCCATCTCAGGCAGCGTTCGCTCGCTCGACCTGAGGTGCGTGGCTAAGCGATCGATCTCGATCCTGAGACAGGCAAACGGCGGAGATGAACTGGTTTCAAGAACGCGTGCCGACAGGAAGGGGCGGTTCTCCGCCGGTCTGGGACGGAACCCGCGCGGCGTGGTTTACGCGATCGCGAAAAAGAAGAGTTACTTGGCTGACTTCGAGGCCGAAGTCATATGTGCCGAGGGGAGATCGGGGAATATCCGCTTGTAACCGAGGCAGCCGGCTGGGATAACGTCCGGCAGATGCGAGTGGTCCTCCGTCATCTCTGTCTCTTACTTGTGCTTGCTCTCGTGGTGACCCTGGGAGCGTGCCGCGAGGAGAGCCTCGATGCTCCACCCGTCACGGACCAAAGTCCCGGGTCGGCGGATTCCGCGTCGCCCAGTGCGACCGCTTCCGAACCGCCGCAGCATCCATCGGGAGCAAAGGGATCGATCGCTTTCCAGAGCAATCGAGACGGAGACAACGACATCTACGTGTTCGACCTCGACTCGGGAGAGATCCTTAACGTCACCGACGAAGACCTCGACGACTACCACCCGGAATGGTCACCCGATGGGGATCGGATCGTTTTCGCGCGCGCCGATGGGATCGATCTGGATCTTTTCTCGGTGGATCGGAGCGGGCAAGACGTCGAGCAGCTAACCCACGACACATCGAACGAGGACTTCCCCGAGTGGTCTCCAGACGGAGCCTGGATCGCGTTCACCAGCGACCGATCAGGCTCGAACGACATCTACGTCATGCGCCCGGACGGAAGTGGAGCGCGCCCTGTGGTCAAGAGCAAAGGGCAGGATGTTGCGCCGTCATGGAGTCCTGATGGGTCCTCGTTGGTCTTCCAAACCGATCGGTCGAGCACCTTCGATCTGTACGTGGTCGATCTTGCGACCGGCCGCCAAACCCCGCTGGTCGACACCAAGCACGGCGAGGATGAGTTCCCATCGTGGGGAGACCGCATCGCTGCGATGGTGACCAATGTCCGTGGGAATTTCGAAGTAACCGCGTTCGACTCAGACGGCAGCGGTGGCACGCTGGTTACGCGCAACGGCGCGGGGTGGCCCGACTGGTCGCCCGATGGTCGTTTCCTAGCGATCGCGTCGCCTCGCTCCGGCAACTCCGAGATCTACATCGTCAACGCGTTCGGGGCCCGCGAGGTCAACATCACGAACGATCCCGCCCAGGACGAGTTTCCGGCCTGGTCCCCGCACTCCTGATCGGTTAGCAGGGGAACAAGGGCGTGACCGCCTTGCTCCCGAAATCCTCGTTGTCTCCGGGGTAGGTGGCTTTGACCTTGCACTTGCCGCCGTTAACCCTTCCGATCAGTGTCGAGTAGTGGCTAGCGCCGTCGAGGGTGACGGATTTCTGCGTGATCTTTGACAGCTTCCTTCCCGTCTTCTTGTAGAGAGCGACGATCACCTGCTGGCCGGTTTTGGGCGGAGTGACATCGCCCTTGACCGAAAGCTTGTTGCCCTTGTACTTGACGTCGAGAGTCGTTGACGAGGCACATGTATCGCACAAGGGCTGCCAGTCCAGCGCGTCGAGCGTCGTGTTCTCGACGAGAGCAGCTTCGTTACCGCCGAAAGATGCGATCGAGTGCACGTCGATTTCCGTGGCTATATAACCAACCAGGAAAGCGATGCGCGTGCCGTCCGGAGAGAAAACGGCATCGTGTTCCTCGATCGCCTCGGTGTTCGTCATGTTCGCCAGGCCCGTACCGTTTGACACGTTGATGCTGAAGATGTCGTCGTTTCCGGAAGCGTTGTCCGCGGCGCGCGTGAAGATGACCTTCGTGCCGTCGGGCGAGAAGTTCGGGTCCGAAGCGGAGCGGCTGTCGACGGTCAACTGGTCCTCGCCTGATCCACTTGGGTTAATCAAGAAGATGTCGGTCGCCGGGTCCCCGGCGTTCTCCTGTTTCGTGAAGGCGATCATGTTGGTCGAGGCCCAGGTTGGTTGCGTATCAGAGACTGTGTTATCCGTGATCTTCACGACGCCTGAGCCATCAGAGTTCATGACGTAGAGCTCGTCATCGCCATCCCGGTTACTTACGAAGACGAGCTGTTGTCCGTTGGGCGACCAGGCTGGATCCGAATCGCGCGCGGGATCGGTAGTGATCTGAGTCGCGGAGCCGTCGCCCTGGATGACGTAGAGGTCCTCGTTGTCACCCGCCGTCGCGCTGAACGCGATCCGCCGGCCGTTCGGGGACCAGGCCGGCAGCCTGGCGCCTTCGCTCCCTGTGAAGTGACCGAGGTCCGACCCGTTGGGTCGAAACACGAACAGCCCGTCCTTCGCGCCGATCTGTCCCGAGGCGATGAGGAATCCGTTCTCGCCGGGAAGTGCCGCAGATACTGGTTGGGTTGCAGCCATGGTGCACAACACGATCGAGACCGCGATCAGCGATCGAGCGCGAACAATCCTGAACTTCACTGCATCCCCCTCATCGATTCGCCGGGTGTCTAAGCACTGCTGCTAGTGAGCCCGTTTCGCACGCTCACAGTTCTTGAGCTTGTCTTTCTTGGTGTCGAAGAAGCAGGTGTCGCGTCCGGCCCCTCCGTCGATGACGTCTGGACCCGGCCCGCCGTCGAGCCGGTCGTCGCCGGCTTCCCCGCGCAGCTTGTCTTTGCCCTTGCCTCCCTTGACACTGTCGTTGCCTTCGCCTCCGAACGCCGAATCCGAACCGTCGCCAAGCGTGAGTGCGTCCGCGGCCCCCGTATTGAGGGGGCCCGAGTTGTCGCCGTAGATCAGGTCGTTGCCGAACCCACCGACCACCGTGTCGGCGCCGCCCCCGCCAACGACCGTGTCGTCTCCGCCGCCGGTTGAAACGCTGTCATCGCCCTCACCCGCGACGATGACGTCAACGACTTCGGTTCCGGTCAAGGTGTCCGCGCCCGCCGAGCCGTTAGTGGGTTTGCGGTTCCAGTCGGGTAGAGCTTCGGCCTTGTCGTCAGTCGTAAGGCGCAGCTTGCCTGACCCGTCTGTCGCGCTGACGGCAAAGATGTCCTCGTTACCCGCCACGGTTCCTCCGAACGCGATCATCTGGCCATCGGGCGACCAGGAAACACCTCGTGTCGCCGACGCACCGGTCGTCAGCGGTGCCTGCCCGGACCCATCCGCGTTCATGGTCCAGATCTCCGTCCCCCCGATCCACGCGATCTTGGCGCCGTCGGGCGAGAACGTCGGATAGGAGTCGTCGGTAGCGTTGATCGTCAACTGGGTTTGACCCGATCCATCGGGAGCCGTGAGGTAGATCTCTGCCGAGCCATCGCGTTGACTGCGGAACACGATCTGATGGCCGGATGGCGAGTAAGAAGGTTGGTCGTTCGGACCCTCCATGGTGACGAGCTTCGCGCCCAAACCGTCGTAGCCGACTGTGGCGATCTGGCTCACGCTTTGCGCGTCATCGGCCACGTAGGCCAGCTTGTCTCCGCCAGGAGACCAGGTGGGATCGGTGCCCAATACATACCCCCCGCGCTCCCCTGCGAGATTCCGGGCGTCGAGTCCATTCGCGCCGATCAACCAGATGTTCTTCTCGCCAGCTCCTCGCAAAGTGTCGAACGCGACCGTTTGAGTGTCCGGCGACCAGACTGGGTTGTCGTCCCCGTTTGCCGTGTTTCCCGCGAAGTCGGCTTGACTCGTGCCGTCCACATCCATCGTGAACATCCGATCCAGTCGCATGAAAAGGAGACGTCCGTTCTGGCCTGGTAGTGATGCCCCCGCCGGCAGCGCGAGCGTGGCAGCTAGAAGGACAAGCACAGGTAAGAGCCCGAAGCTACGTCGCATTTGATCTTCCCCCACAGATTGCAACCGTTGTCCCTTTCAACGTACGCGAAAAACGTCTCTGGAGGAATGGTCAGTTCTGCCTAGGGGCGTCTTCTTCAGGACACGGCCGTAACTTTTACGGCTTCCCAGCGTTGGTTCGTTGCGAAGCCTCATCAGGTTCAGCGTCGAAGGGAGGTGGGGGTTACGCCCGGATTTGGTCCTTTTGGGCTATTCCAGGGTGACTGACTATGCCTGAGACTCATAAAGATGTGTGGAAAACGACCGCAGGTCGGGAACAGTTGACCCTCGCGCCCCCCGATGACAACCGGATGGTCCGCGTCGTAGAAGGCTCCAGTGAAGACAAAGAGCTGACGCTCGCCTTTAAGCGCGGCGAGGACGGGGCTTACCAAGCGATCTACGACCGCTACCACTCTCGGGTTCACGGCGTCTGCAAGCGGATGCTCTCGAACGTCGACGACGCGGCAGAGGCATCCCAGGAGACGTTCCTCCGTGTGTACCAGGCGCTCGGTCGATTCAACGGTCGCTACCAGCTCGGTCCGTGGGTCACTCGGATCGCCACGAATGTGTGCTTGGACCACCTACGGTCGCGCAGCCGGCGCCCCTCGGATCCGGTTCCTTCGGAACTATTCGAATACGAGTTGGATCAAGAGGCGGATCAACATGGACCCGAGGCGTTGGTCATCAGAAACTCTGAATCGCGTCAGGTTCGCCGGGTGCTGGCGAAGCTCCCCCCCATGCATAGGGCGGCGATCGTGCTCAGGGATTTCGAAGGGCTCTCCTATGAAGAAGTTGCGATCGCCCTCGGCGTAACTGATCCGCAAGCGAAGGCTCTGATCCATCGGGCCCGTCAGAACTTCAAGCGCTCATGGAGTTCTTCGATCGTTGCCGGATTCGTTTCGTTCCGAAACTTGTTTCACAGGATCAAGGAATTCGGACCCACAGCGAGCGAGCAAGTCGCTACGTCCGTCACAGCGAGTTCCTGCGTTTCGGCCACCGCCGCAGAGCGCATCTGCGCAGCAGCCGCGGCGGTGATCATCGGCGGGGGAGTCGCGTCTGGAGTCGTGGGCCACGGCGCCACGGCCATGTCTTCCGAGTCGGCCGTAAGCTCCCACAGCTCGACTGGCGCGGTGTCTCCTTTGCTTGCGGCCTTGAAAGGGGACCAACCATCCGTTCATATCCGACCCGCACACAGGTCCGATAAGGCAGTCGCAAAGAAAAAGGGCACGACGAAGGGCGCGCCTGCGACGGATCCGGTCGCTCAACCAGTTCCGGACCCGGTTCCCACACCGGTCCCAGCTCCGAGTGAGACCGCGTCGCCGGAGCCTCCCGAGGACGATGGATCTGGGGGCGAGGATCCGAACGGTACGCCGAACCCCGAACCGTCCCCCTCCGTGGCTCCTGGAGATCCGGCTGGTTTCGTCCTCGCATTTGGCTCCGATCTGCCCGCCGACGAACGATGCACTTGCATGGGGCCAACGAAGGTGGAGTCGGAGGAAGTTTGGATCGGCGACGGGGGTTTGAGTTCCTTCAGCCAGCGCCTCACTGGATCGGCGGCTGCCGCCGGGGACTCCTCCTACGGGTTGACCGTTGCGCAAGGTGGCGACGGCTCGAGCCATTACATGGACTTCGGACTGAGCACTGAAGAGGGCACCTACATGTATCGAGGTACAGGCTCGCTGGTCGAAAAGACGCGTACCGAGTGGGGGGGATGGTCCTACAAGTACTCGGGGACCTACGAGCGAGCGTCGCAGCCGAGCTCGCACGAGAAGATGCCTTCGTCCGGCAGCTACGCAGTCACACTGCTCTTCTCGTGGCGGGAAACGCGTATCACCTACGCGAACTTTTCGTTGACTGAATTCTGATTTCTTCCAGTTACTGGATGATGCATAACCTTGACACGCGGTGTTGCGCGACCGCTACAATCCCAAAGGCGCTGCGTGGTGTCCGATTCGCGCAGGTCTGCTACTGGGAGAGGCATTTTT
>JAXDJH010000025.1:0-116483 GCA_034663635.1 Actinomycetota bacterium
GAGTCGACCCATACCTGGGCTACGGCATGCGCGTCATCACGTGTCGCATCGCGGATCTCGTAAGTCATCTAAAGCCCCATCCGGTAGCGCGCCGACGGAACCTCGACCCTGCGGAAAGAAGCCCTTCGGCCCCCGTCGTCGATCCACCCTTCGGTTTCGTAGAACTTCCGGGCGTGCTCGTTGCCCTCCACCACCCATATAACTGCATGGGTGAACCACTTCGCCCTTAAGACATCGAGCGTCCTGGCCAGCAGCTGCTCGCTGACTCCCTGCCCCCACAGCCGCGGGTGCACATAGAACTCATAGATCTCGGCAGTTCCAGGGTCGGCTCCCGATCCTTGGATAGGACCCGCGGTAGCGAAGCCCCCGATGCCCTCGCCGTCTTCGACGACTAAGTGGGCGGTTCGAGCCAGAGTGAACAGGCTCTGCCAGATGCGCGCGCCCTCTATGGGAGTCTGACTCTCCGTTTGCTCGGGCGTCAGATGGTCCGCGTACGCGGCGCGGCGCGACACGACGTAAACGTCGGCTACGGCGACGGCGTCAGACCGCCTCCCTTCACGAATCGAGAAGGACATCGATCACATAGTCGATAGATCGGGTCAGCAATTCGATATCCCCATTCTCGATCGCCGGATAGAGAGCCACTCGAAGTTGATTGCGACCCAACTTTCGGTACGGCTCCGTATCAACTATGCCATTGGCGCGCAACGCTTGGGAGACGGACTCCGCGTTGATCTCCGCAGCTAAGTCGATGGTGCCCACCGTCGGGCTTCGCATCGCCTCGTCCTTCACGAACGGCTCGGCCAAAGGTTGCCGCTCGGTCCACGAGTAGAGGAGATAGGAATTCCTGTGACTCCGTTCGGCCGCCCACTTGAGTCCTCCATGCTCGAGCACCGCTTCCAGCTGGTGGACCATCAGGAAAAGCGTTGCGAGCCCAGGCGTGTTGTAGGTCTGGTTCTTCCGCGAGTTGTCCACCGCGGTCTGCAAGTTGAAGAAAGGCGGGATGTAGCGGTCCGATGCGGCGAGCGACGCAACCCGGTCGAGAGCGTCCGGGGACATGATCGCGATCCAGAGCCCACCATCGGATGCGAAGACCTTCTGCGGCGCGAAGTAATAGACGTCCGCCTGAGAGATGTCGACGTGTGTGGCCCCCGCGGACGAGGTCGCATCCACCACGGTCAGAGCGCCGGGGCCGGGACGTTTCACAGGCATGAAAACGCCGGTGGAGGTCTCGTTCTCCGTCAGCGCATACACATCCACGTCATCGCGGGCCTCGGCCTCCGGGTGAGTACCCGGTTCCGATTCGATGATCACTGGATCCTTTAGATGCGGCGCCATCGACACTGCTTTCGCGAACTTCGACGAGAACTCGCCGAAGACGAGATGCTCGCTTCGATCCTCGATCAGACCGAAGACGGCCGCGTCCCAGAATGCGGTCGAACCGCCGGTCCCCAGCACTACCTCGTACCCGTCCGGCAGAGAGAAAAGGTCCCTGAGTCCGGCCCGAAGGCGGCCGACGACGTCTCTCACCGGAGCCTGGCGATGACTCGTGCCCATGTAGGACCCGCCGGTCTCGAGCAGAGCGGCCAGCGCCTCGGGCCGAACCTTCGACGGACCTGAAGCGAAGCGGCCGTCGGCAGGCCTGAGCTCGGGTGGGATGACAATCTCGGTCGGTTCCATTCGCCTCCTTTAAGGTTCGAATCATGCCGCACGAGAGACTCTCCCAGAGAGCTATGAACATCACGGAGTCCTCGACCCTCGCGATCGATGCGAAAGCGAAGGCTCTGAAGGTCGCGGGCGAGAACGTGATCGGCTTCGGGGCAGGCGAACCGGACTTCCCGACTCCGGATCACATCGTGCAGGCCGCGATCGAAGCGTGCAAACACGTTCTCTACCACCACTACACGCCGGCCGCCGGGCTCCCAGAGCTGAGAGCGGCCATCGCCACCAAGACCGCTCGCGACTCGGGCTACGAAGTCCTTCCTTCGCAGGTGATCGTGACGAACGGCGGGAAGCACGCCCTCTTCAACGCTTTCCTGACGACCATCGATCCCGGCGATGAAGTGCTGGTGCCCGCCCCTTACTGGGTCAGCTACCCCGAGATGATCAAGCTCGCTCAGGGCGTCGTCGTGGAACTTCCCACCACCGAAGAGACCGGTTTCCGGGTGACGGTCGATCAACTCGAGGCGGCGCGGACTCCGAAGACGAAGATGCTGCTGTTCGTGTCTCCGTCAAACCCGACGGGGGCCGTCTACCCACGCGAGGAAGTCAAAGCCATCGGCGAGTGGGCCGCGGCCCATGGCATCTGGGTCATCACCGATGAGATCTACGAACACCTCGTCTACGGCGACGCCGTCTTTTCGTCCATGCCCGTCGAGGTGCCGGAGATCGCAGAACGATGCATCGTGATCAACGGAGTCGCCAAGACGTATGCGATGACCGGATGGCGGGTGGGCTGGATGATCGCTCCCGCCGATATCACCGCGGCGGCTGCCTCTCTGCAGAGCCATGCCACGAGCAACATCGCCAACGTCTCTCAAGCCGCAGCGCTGGCAGCCGTGAGCGGCAACCTCGACGCGGTCGCGGAGATGCGGGAAGCGTTCGACCGGCGGCGCAACACGATGCACAAACTCCTCAACGACATCCCCGGCGTCGTGTCACACGAACCCGAGGGCGCGTTCTATTGCTTCCCGTCATTCAAAGACGTCATCGGAAAGACCATCCGTGGACGAGCCGTGAACAGCGCGCACGAACTCGCCGAGGTGATCCTCGACGAGGTGAAGGTGGCGATAGTTCCAGGGGAAGGCTTCGGAGCGCCGGGCTACGCGCGACTCTCTTACGCCCTGGGCGATGACGATCTCATCGAGGGCGTAACTCGGATAGCGGATCTACTCTCCGAATAACTGCGAGTTGTAGGTCGGGTCGATATTCCGGCGCGCTTTGTCGATCAGGTTTCGAACTCCAAGCACATCCTTCTCCTTGAGCATCGCGATGGGATCCGGATAGCCGTTCACGATCTCTTCGAAGAACACCTTGCGAGCTTCATAGGTGGGCAAGGTTCTCTTGGCCCAATCCCTTATCTCGTCGAGTAGAAACGCGAGCTCCGCATACTCCGGCCCGAACATCTCCGCGGCTTCGCGCTTCATTCGTTTCGCGAGGGCCGGACTTGCGCCTGATGTCGAGATCGCTACCGCGATCGGCCCGGTCCGCTGCACCGCGGGAAGGATGAAATTGCAAAGGTCGGGAACGTCGACGACGTTCACAAGCATCGAGCGCGACTCTGCTTCTCGGTAGATCTGAGTGTTGAGTTCGGTCTCCTGGGTCGCCGCGACCGCAAGGAAGCAACCGTCGAGATCCGAAGGCTGGTAGGCCTTCTCCACAAGCTCCACTTTTCCGGCCGCCGCCATCTCCATCACCTCGGGGCGAGCCGCGAGGGCGACCACCTTCACGTCGGCCTCGCAGGTAAGGAGCCCCTCGATCTTCTCTAGTCCCACGGTTCCGGCCCCCACGACGAGGGCGCGTCGACCACGGAGGACGAGGCAGGCGATGTAGAGATCGACGTCGAGCATCCAGCCGAGCCTAGGGGGTTAGGACTTCTCTTTCAGTCCCTTGACCTTGAGGAATTCCACGCCACGAGTCATGTCGTTCGTGATGATCTGACCGCGGTACCAGTGTGCGGTCCAGGTCACCGCGTCGTCGGGCATGTAGTAGGCGATCTCTTTGGCCTGCAACGGATCGGTCAGGTCGAGCACGCTCACCCCGCCCGTGAACCACGAGATGATGAGGTTCCTTGTTCCAGGCACGAAGTTGTAGTGGTGAGATGTGCACCACGAACTGGCCCAGGTTGGATCCGTCCCCACCGCATCATGCCCACGCCCAACCGCGTAACGTCCGGCAAGGATCGGCGTCTGAGGGTTGCTGATGTCGTAGAACCAGGCCGAGCCGGTAGGACTCTGACCGGAGACGCACTCGTGTGCGACGAACGCCTCGTCGTCGATAACAAGCAGGTTCCCGTCGGGGCTCGCCAGCGCGTAGTGGCCGAACTGAACGAGCGGGTTTGCGATCACGCTGATGATCGCCGGCGACAGCGGGTCGCTGACGTCGTAGATCGTGACCTGTCCCTCACCGGCGCAGAAGCCGAGCTTCTTGTCGCCCTCGATGTGGAACGAGAAATCGTGGCAACCGAGCGGTGCCCCGTCGAACGAGCCCACAGCCTTCGGCTTGCGGGGATCGCTGACGTCGATGATCGTGTTGGGGTCCGCGTAAAGGCCCCCTCCGTTCACGTAGAGGATCGGCTTGCCGGGGTAAGGCGTGATCGTGTGCCCGCCGATAGCGGAGATCGAGCTGAGCAACGTTGGCTTGCGCGGGTTGCTGACGTCGAAGAACGCGACGCCCGCCCCCACTCCGGGAGCGCACCTATTCGTGTGGAAGCCGAGAGCGAGAAGGCCGTGCTCGACGATCGCGACATCGTTGTCGTTGCCGGGGCAATGGATGTAACCGATCTTCTTGGGCTTCGCTCCACCGACATCGAAGATGTAGACACCACCCTGATCGGGCTCTTCGCCACGGTTGACGATGCCGTCGAACTGCCCTGCATAGACATAGTCGCCGTCCCACGCGAGCTCGCTGCCTCCGGTGAACGGGAAGCGCGCGACCTGCGTCACGTTGTCGGACTTGTCGACCGACTCGGCCGACGCGGGGACGAGGCCGAGCGAAGCTAGAAGAGCGACGACGATCAGAGCCCGGATGGAGCGCTTCATCGACCGATCTTTCCTTCCTTGAGGCCCTTGACCTCGAAGACGTCGAGACCGCCCGTGTACCTGTCGTTCGCCCAGATCCGGCCGTCGTACCAGTAAGCGGACCAGTAGTTCGTGTAGTCGTCACCGGTGCCCATGTAGTGAGCGATCTCGGTTGGCATGGTCGGGTCCGAGAAGTCGATCACGTTCACTCCGCCGCCGTACCAGGAGGCGACCATCGTGTAAGTGCCGGGCACGAAGTTGAAGAGGTGAGCCGTGCACCACGAGTAGCGAGGAGGTCCTAAGACCGGGTTGTCGGGAAGCTCGCCGGAGCCTGCGGGATAGACGCCGCGCTGGGGGCCGAAGTGGCCGACGAGGAGAGGCGCTTCCCTAACCGCGAAGTCGTAGACCCAAAGCGATCCGGTCGGACCACCGACGCAGTCGTTGACCGATACCGCTTCGTCCCCGATCACGAAGTACTTGCCATCGGGAGTGAATGCCACCGAATGCGGGAACTGCGCCGGCACTGCTACGTGACCGATCGCCACGGGAACGAGCGGGTCGGAGACGTCCCAGACCTCGGCCTCGCCGCCTCCTGCACAGATCGCGAGTTTCTCGTCTTTGTTGAAATAGAAGGAGAGGTCGTGACATCCGATCCTCTGGGGCGTGAAGGTGGCGGCCACCTTCGGCTTCGCCGGGTCCGACACGTCGATGATCTGCTCGATGCCGTTGCCGTTGGCGAGGCCACCGGGCGACGCGTAGACGATGTCCTTGCCGGGATACGGCGTAACGGTATGGGTACCGCCCGGTAGATCGTTGACGGCTCCCAGCAAGGTCGGGTGCTTCGCGTTACGAACGTCGACCAGACGAACCCCGGCACCGGGTCCGCCGCACTGGGTCTCGTGGTAACCGATGATGAGTAGTCCGGGCTTCACGACCGCCACGTCGTTCTGACCTCCGGGGCAGGCGAAGAAGCCGACCTCTTTAGGGCCGGACTTGGCGTTCTCGAACGTGTGGATTCCGCCGTCTTTGCCCTGCTGCATCGCGTAGACGTACTTTCCGGAGAACGCGATGTCGGTCCCGGCGTTGAGGACCGCCGCCTCGGTGTCGGGCGGCTCGGAGTTCACGTACGGGAACCGGCCGATCAGTTTGATGTTTTCGCTCTGGTCGGCTTCTGGGGCGCGGGCCGAGGCGCCGGCAGGCGCGAGGGCCGCGAGCAAAGCGAGTACGAGCAACAGCCTGAGCTTCAAATCGATCCCCTCCGGTGGCGTTTCAGTTCGTCTCCGGGAGGGTTCTCCCCCGCCCTGGTGCCTCCTGCCGGGCGCCTAGCCGGCTCGAGCGGAGCGAGCTCTGACGAGCGAGGCCAGGATGCGGAGGTCCCGCTGAAAGATGCGGTGCATCAACGGCTTGAAGGCGGTGATCCCGAGGGCCCCTGCGAGTCCAAGAGGTGGAGACAATTCTTCCCGCCAGAAAACATGGGTTCTGTCGCTTCCCAACGGCGTGAGGAAGATCTCTCCCCGACCCTGGACCCAACCGGCATGCTGGATGGCGAGTCTGTGATTCGGCTCCCAACCCGTCACACGAACCACGTCGCGCGTCTTTATCCCACCGATCTTGATGGTCGCCTCTGCCTCAACCCCGATCCCTTCTCGCTGGTCCGAGACCACGACGAAGTCCGACGCCTCGAGCATCCAATCGCCTTGGTGTTCCCAATCGGTGATGAGGGCCCACACGACGTCCGGCGTGCCCTGCATCGTCTGAGACATCTCGAGCACGACGGGCCACCCGCGCTTGACGACTGTCGGGACGCGCGCCGGCCTCAAGACGACAGCTTGCGCCGCAGAAGGTCGTTGACCATGCCCGGGTTCGCCTGGCCGCGTGTCTTCTTCATCACCTGGCCGACGAGGAAACCGATGGTTCCGGCATTCCCGGCTCGGACCTTGTCTGCGGCCTCTGCGTTCTCGGCGATGACCTCATCCACTGCCGACTCGATCGCACCTTCGTCGGAGACTTGTTCGAGGCCCTTCTCGGCTGCGATCTTCTCCGCATCGTCGCCAGACTCGAACATCCCCTGGAGAACGACTTTTGCCTGTTTGCCCGAGACGCTGCCTCCGTCGACGAGCTTGACCAACCCGGCGAGTTGCTCGGGCGCGATCTTTGAGTCGTGCAGTTCGATGCCGGCCTCGTTCAACAGACCGTAGAGGTCAGCGATGATCCAGTTCACTATCTTCTTAGCGTCTCCGCCGTAAGCCTTGGCAGCGGATTCGAACCAGTCGGCGGTCTTAGTCGACGAAGTGAGCACCGCGATGTCTGTCTCGCCGAGGTCGTACTGAGTCGCGAAGCGAGCTCGGCGCGCCGCGGGGAACTCCGGCAGAGTTTTGCGGATGTTCTCGACCCACTCCGCCGGAGGATCGATCGGCACTAGGTCCGGCTCCGGAAAGTAGCGATAGTCGAAGGCGAACTCTTTCGTTCTTAGCGACGACGTGGTGCCGGTCTTCTCGTCGAAGTGCCGGGTCTCCTGGATCAAGGTCTCGCCTTTAGCCAGGGCTTCGCGCTGCCGTTTCTCTTCGTACTCGAGGGCCCGGCCCACGGACCTGATCGAGTTCATGTTCTTGACCTCGACCTTCGCCCCGTACTCGCTCGCGCCAACGGGACGTACCGACACGTTGGCGTCGACGCGCATCGACCCTTCCTCCATCCTGACGTCCGAGACGTTTAGAGACTCGAGGAGGGCCCGAAGTTCGGTGACGAACACCCTCGCCTCTTCTGCAGAGTGGATGTCGGGTTCGGACACGATCTCGACGAGAGGCGTCCCGGCGCGATTGAAGTCCTCGAGCGAGTAGTCGGAGTCGGCTATCCGGCCGCTGCCTCCGATGTGTATCGACTTGCCGGTGTCCTCCTCCAGATGAACGCGGGTGATCCCAACCTTGGTCTGACCGAAGTCGCCTTCGATCTCGACGACCCCGCGCTCACAGAGAGGTGAGTCGTACTGACTGATCTGATAGTTCTTGGGCATGTCCGGATAGAAGTAGTTCTTCCGATGGAAGACCGAGTGCTCGCCGATCTCGCAGCTGAGCGCCAGCCCGATCTTCATCGCGTATTCGATCGCCTTCTCGTTCGGGAACGGAAGCGTGCCGGGGAGCCCCAGGCAGACGGGACAAGTGCGCGAGTTGGGCTCCCCGGCGAAGTCCACCGCGCAGCCGCAGAACATCTTTGAAGCCGTCGCGAGCTCGACATGGATCTCGAGGCCAACCGTCGTCTCGTAGGCGTCGGTCATAGCGCCGGCCTCTCGGAGAAACCGAAGTCCTGCTCGAACGCGTACGCGGCCCTGAATAACGTCTTCTCATCGAGCGTCTTCGCGCTGAGCTGAAGACCAACCGGCAGATCGTCGTCGGGCGAGAGGCCGCACGGGATGCTGATCCCGGTGTTGCCCGCGAGGTTGAAGGGCACCGTGAAGATGTCGGACAGGTACATCGCGAGTGGATCCGACGTCCGCTCCCCTAGTTTGAACGCGGTCGTCGGCGACGTCGGGCAAGCGATCAGATCGACCTGCGAATAGGCGCGCTCGAGGTCTCGAGTGATCAGCGTGCGGACCTTCTGCGCCTTCCCGTAATACGCGTCGTAGTAACCGGCCGACAGGGCATAGGTGCCGAGCATGATCCGTCGCTTCACCTCGTCACCGAATCCTTCGTCGCGAGTCCTAGACGTCATCTCGACGATGTCTTTTCCGTCGGCGCGGTGCCCGTAGCGAACCCCGTCGTAACGCGCCAGGTTTGATGACGCCTCGGCAGGAGCGATGAGGTAATAGGCCGAGATGCCGAACTCGAAACTCGGCAGGGAGATCTCCTCGATCTTGGCGCCGAGGTTCTCGAGTCGTTCGTACGCCTCCCTGACTCGTTGCGTCACTCCGGGCTGGGTGCCGTCAGACCCCTCGAACTCCTTGACGAGACCGATCCGCAGCCCGGCGATGCCATCCCCGATGCCTTCGAGATAGTCGGGCACAGGTTCCTTCAGGCAAGTCGAATCGAATTCGTCGCCCCCGGCCACCGTTTGAAGTAGGACGGCCGCATCTTTCACTGAGCGCGTGATGGGGCCCGCTTGATCGAGCGACGAAGCGAAGGCGATCATCCCGTGTCGCGAGACGCGTCCATATGTTGGCTTCAAGCCGACGAGGCCACACAAAGAGGCGGGTTGACGGATAGAGCCGCCGGTGTCGGTTCCCCAGGCCCAGGGAGCGGCCCCCCCTGCGACAACCGCCGTCGATCCTCCGCTCGAACCTCCGGGCACGCAGTCCAGGTTCCACGGATTGCGCGTCGGGCCGTAGCCCGAATTCTCGGTGGACGAACCCATCGCGAACTCATCCATGTTGGTCTTCCCGAGCATCGGCATCCCGGCCGCCGCGCACCGAGCGACAACAGTGGAGTCGTAGGGCGGGACGAACCCCTCGAGGATCCGCGATCCCGACGTCGTCACCACGCCGTTCGTGATGAAGAGGTCCTTGTAAGCGATCGGGACGCCATCGAAACGAGAAAGCAGGTCACCTGCCTTCCTGCGGTCATCGGATGCCCGGGCGTCGGACAAGGCTCTCTCGTCGGTCCGTTCGAGGTAGGCGTGAAGCTTGGGATCGACGACCTCGGCCCGCTCGATCAGCGCTTGGACGATGTCGACCGAAGTGACCTCTCCCGCTTCGAGCAGCTCGACGAGGTCGTGGGCGCTCGCCCACTCGAGCTCAGGCATCCTCGATGATCCTCGGGACCTTGAAGCGGCCGTCCTCGGTCTCGGGGGCGTTCCTGAGGGCATCCTCGGGCGCCAGCGAAGGCTTCACTTCGTCCGACCGAAAGACGTTCTTCAGCGGCAGTGCATGCGAGGTCGGAGGCACGTCGTCGAGCTCAAGTGATTGGATCGTCTCGGCGTGTTCGAGGATGCCGGACAGCTCGCCCCGCATGCGTTCCCTCTCCTCTTCCGAAAGGGCCAGGCGAGCGAGACGGGCGACGTGATCGACGGCTGCTCTGTCCAAACTCATGGGGAGGCATCCTAGGGGCTGGTCGTGGACCGGCTCCCTTGCTACCGTGCGAGCGTGGCCTTTCCGAAGAACCTCCTCGCCGATCACGAAAAACTCGTCTTCGAGCGCAGACCTCACTGGGTCGCCCTCGTTCCCTCTGTTCTTTGGACCATCGCCGCTTTCGCCGTGATGATCGTCGGCAACAAGGTCTTCAACGATCCCGACCAAGGGACGATCCGCAGCATCATCCAGGGCATCTCGATCCTCGTCTGGATCGTGTTCGGGATCATGCCGGCGATCCGCTGGTACTACACGATGTTCGTTCTGACGAGCGATCGTTTGATCACCCGCAAGGGCATCATCGCCAAGCACTCCAAAGAGATCCCGCTAGAGCGCATCAACGACGTCGCGTTCAGTCAATCGGTACTCGAGCGGATCCTTGGGGCCGGCGACCTCTTGATCGAGTCGGCCGGCGAGCGCGGACAAGAGCTCATCAGCAACGTGCGCCATCCCGAACAAGTGCAGCTGATGATCTACAAGGAATCCGAGGACAACAGCAACCGGATGTACAAGGGAGACGGAACCTCAGCGCCCGCGGCAGCCCGCGAGGAACAAACGATCCCCGCCCAGATCGAGGAGCTGGCCGCGCTAAAGGACAAAGGGATCATCACCGAAGCGGACTTCCAAACGAAGAAACAAGAACTACTAAAGAGGCTCTAACTTCTCAGAGGGATCTGCTCTCGTTCACGTCCATCCCGCCATGAACCTCGAACGGCAGTTCCTGCATGTCTCCATCACCCGTCACGAGGTATGCATGCACTCCGTCACTGACGATCCATCCGGGAGCGTCGGTCGGCCCCCACGTAACGGTGCCGTCTCCGTTGAGCGTCGCCGACAATCCATCGGCTGGAGTCATTCGGAACAACCCGGGGTCGTCCGCGAACGGCATGGCGCTGACATCCACCAGAGTCTCGTAGGTGTTCTCCCCCGCCGCCCACCCGGACACTCTCCCGACTTCGTACTTCGTGAGCTCAGAGCCTCGTACGGCAGCATCGGCACAGCAAGCACGGATGACGTCCACTCCGTCCATCGAGTCTGAGGACGAAAGAGCGATGTAATGCGCCCCGCCGTCGGCCCGATCGATCGACTCAGCGAGTTCGCCCGTCGAGTCCATGCTGATGATCGTCCACACGCTCCCGGCATCGGACAGCGCGTACACCCATCGGGCAGCGCCTTGAACCATCTGGGTCGGCTCGACATTCTTGCCGCCGTTCATGATCGGGAGAGAAGCGAACGGTTCGGAAAAGAGTTCCGCGACGCCGAGCTTGAATTCCGGTCCTGCTTCAAGCCATGCGATCCGATTCCCAAGGCTCACGGGCAGCGATCCGGGCGCGATCTCCTGCTCCTCCATCGTCTTCAGATCGAGATAGGCGAGGTCTGAGCCCGAGGCACCGCTGGCACGCTCGAACAGGATCGCCGGGTACTTGGGATTGAAAAGATTCTCGACAAAGATGGGGTTCGATTCGGCTTGCTGAGTTTGCGTTAGGGCTTCGATCGTTCCGTCGGCGTAGGCCGCGTAGATGTCTCCGTCTTTGCTGAAGACCATGACGGTGCTCTTCGCTTTGGCGCTCGCATCTGGAGTCGGATCGGACGATGGCGTGTCGGACGGCAGAGGCAGCGCCGTCGCGGTTGGGATGCGGCTCACGGTGTCGGCGTCGGATTGGGTAACCCACGCGTAGCCGCCGAGCACCGACACATCCAATGGGCGGCCGTCGACAGCGACAGGATCCCCTATCTGGTCCCCGTCCAGGCCGAACCGGTAGAGCAGTCCGTTCTCGTCTCCGCCCCGGCCCGCGAGGGCCCACACGCTGGTGCCGTCGAACGACATGTCCGCGTAGTCACCGTCGAAGGTGATGTCCTTGAAATCTCCGGTCGTCAGATCGAAATAGCGGATGGCGCCGTTGCCCGACGCCCACATCGTTTCTCCGGCAACTAAGAGATCCGCGTTCGGCCCGACGTCATGTGCCTGTAGGTCGATAGTCGGGCGGTTGTCATTCGTGTGAGGCCCGGAATCGAGCAACCGGATGTGTGATGGCCCGAGGGCCCAAGCTTCGTCGTCGTCCCCGGAAACGTCCGAGAACAATTGGCCCTCTCCCTCGAACAGGAACGGTTCCTTGTAGTCCGGTGGCTCGAGTCTGAAGACCTTGCCCGATGAGGCGTTAGCTACAAAGAGCGCCCCTTCTCCGATCGCGAGATCGAGGCGACCGTCAACCGGCATCGAGAAGACCTCCGCAACTTCGGATGTGTCCGGATCGATGACGGAGATCCTTCCGTTCGACTCATCTGAAACGTAGATGGCCGCGAGGCCGGCGACGATCTCATCGGGATTTCCCCCGACCTCGATCGAAGTTGTCGTGTTGTCGGAGGGATCGATGCGAGTGACTGTGCCGTCTGCGGCGTTCGTGACCCACACCGCGTCGTCGAACGTCGCGGCAACAGATCTCGGCTCGTCCCCCACGTCGATCACAACGGTTCCGGCGGGTTCGTGTTGCACGGGCAAGCTGCCGTCCTTCGACGGCTGGTTGGTCACTACGAAGATGAGTGCTGCTGCCGCGGCCCCCGCGACGGCGATCCCGGTCACTACCTGCAGCCCGAAGCGACGCCTGCGCCGGCTCATGAACTCTCGCTGAGCAGACGCGAGGTCCTGAGCCTTGAACTCCTCGCCGACCGCCTTCAGGGAATCGCCGACCAGCCGATCGAAGTCGTTCATCTGTCACCCCCCGGCGCTTCGGCCCCCAGGACCGATCCGAGCTTCTGACGCGCCTTGAACAGCTGTGACTTCACGGTGCCGACGGAACAATCGAGAACCTCGGCGATCTCGGCCTCGGGGAGATCCTCGAAGTAGCGAAGGACGACGCTAGCCCGCTGGCGTTCGGGGAGTTTGCGAACCGCATCCCAAACCGCGCGTCTCGTGTCACTTTGCGACGGGTCCCAGGTGGAGATCGCGGCGCTGCGGTCCATCAGAGCGCTGGCTCTCTGTTCGACCATCTTTCTTCGGATGCGTGAGCGGCAAAGGTTCACCACAGCGCGCTTCAGGTAGAACTCAGCGCGCTCGTGATCCCGGATCCTCCGCCAGCCCGAAAAAGTCTTCAGCAATGCTTCCATGACGATCTCCTCCGCGAGAGCGGAGTCACCGAGGATGACGAAGGCCAGCCGGCACATCGGCGTGTAGTGCTTGTTGAACAGCGCCGCGACCTCCCGGTCTCGGTCGACGTCCACACGCTCGGCCAGCGGAGCCTCACTTTCGATCACTCGGGCGCTCCCGCCTGTAGGTGCTCACAAGGCAAAAGACGGCCGAGATACGGATTCGGTTGCCTCAGTTTGGCCGGGGAGGCCCGGATCGGAGGGGTTTTGGCGTCAGACCGCTAGTCGTGGGCTTGCTTGATCTTCAGAGCCACGTCGATCGAATCCAGGAAGAGGTCGAGGAGCCCGGCATCGAAGTGGGACCCACGCCCATCCTTCATGATCTCGAGCGCCTCACCGAGCTGGAAGGCCTTGCGATAGACGCGATCGGAGGTGAGGGCATCGAATACGTCCGCGATTGCCGCGATGCGCCCCTCGACCGGGATCTCCTCGCCGGACAAGCCCTTGGGATAGCCACTGCCGTCGATCTTCTCGTGATGAGTCAGAGCGATCGTTGCCGCGAGGTCAAGAAGGTCGGAATTGGAGCCGGCCAGGATCCGGTAGCCGAACTCCGCGTGGTTCTGCATCAGCTCGTATTCCTCGGGCGAGAGCTTCCCGGGCTTCAGCAGGATGTTGTCCGGGATCCCGATCTTGCCGACGTCGTGCATGATGCTCGCGAGCCTCACGAACTCAGAGCGCTCCTCGTCCTCTCCCATCTGCCGGGCGAGCAGCTCGCAGTACCGACTCATCCGGTGGATGTGCCGAGCCGTTTCGTCATCGCGGTATTCGGCGGCGATAGACAAGCGCTCGATCGTTTCCGCTTGAGATGACTTCAGGTCCTGTTGAGCTTGTTCGAGCTCCTGGATCGCCGACCACAGGTCCGCGGTCCGTTCCTTCACCATCAGCTCGAGTTTCTCGCGGTGACGCCGGTTCTCGATCTCCAGGGCCCTGCGGCGGAGAGCGTTGGTTACGTTGATAAGGATCTCGTTGTTCTCGAATGGCTTGATCACGTACCCGTAGGCGCCAAGTTGCAGGGCAGCCTTCGCCATCTCGGTGTCGTCTACTCCGGTGACCATGATCGTGGCAAGGTCGGGGTGGTCCGCCAGGAGGTTCGAGATGAGATCCATGCCCGAGTCCCCCGGCATGTTCATGTCCGTTAGGACCAGAGCGAAGTCGCCGCTCGCGACGAGTTGTCTTGCCTCGTTGGAGTCGCCGGCTTCCTCGCACTCGTAGCCAGCGCGCGTCAAGACTCTCTTGAGCAACCTGCGAACCCCCGCCTCATCGTCAACGATGAGCAATCTTGCGGAGCCCTGGGTCGATAGCTCGTCGTTATCGGTCAGATCGCTCACCTCTGTAGCACCGAACGGACCTTCGCCAACAGCACGTCGGCGGAGAAAGGCTTTTGCATGAAGACCTCATTGCTCTGCAGGATGCCACTCTTAGACACGAGATCGTCGGGATAGCCCGACATGAAAACCGTCTTCAGTTCCCGCCCAGTTGCAGCGATCGTATCCACAAGTTCCTTGCCCGACATCTGAGGCATCACGACATCGGTCAACAACAGATCTATCTCGGTACCGTGAAGTTCCAGCAGCTTGAGCGCTTCCGGCCCAGAGCTCGCGGCGATCACCTTGTAGCCCTGCCGGCTCAAGATCCGTTCGACCATCTCACGAACGGCGTCCTCGTCCTCGACGACCAGCACGCTCCCCGTTGCTTTAGCCGGATCCTCGCCTTCCTCATCGGGAACAACGGAGACGGCCGTCTCGCTCGTGGCAAGGGGAAGGAAGATCTGGAAGGCAGTCCCCTCGCCCGGCTCGGAGTAGACCGAGACATATCCCTGCCACTGTTTGACGATGCCGTAGACCGTCGAGAGACCGAGCCCCGTGCCGCGACCTAAAGGTTTCGTGGTGAAGAAGGGTTCGAAGATGTGATCTCGGATCTCGTCCGGTATGCCCTCACCTGTATCGGCGACGGTAAGGCAGCCATAGCGGGCGGGCGTTAGTCCTGGGCTCGTTCTTGCCCTCTCCGCCGTGACTATCTCGTTCGACGTGAGCAGAGTGAGCCGTCCACCTTTCGGCATAGCGTCCCGCGCGTTCACGACCAGATTCATGATGATCTGCTCGACCTGGCTCGGGTCAACAAGCACCGGCCACGCCTCCGGCACGAGCTTGAAGTCGATGGCCACGTCTTCCCCGCTGGCCCGCCTAAGTAACTTGTCCATGTCGCGAAGCACTTCATTCAGGTCGACGTCGCTGGCGGCGGCGACCTCCTTCCTCGAGAAGGCCAGGAGCTGGCGTACCAAGGCGGTTGCACGGTCCCCTGCTCGCCTGATCTCTCTTACGTCCTCTTTCTTTGGGTCGTCGTCCGGAAGATCTTCTTCGAGGAACACCGAGTAATTGATGATCACCGAGAGGAGGTTGTTGAAGTCGTGGGCGATGCCTCCAGCCAGCCGGCCCACCGCCTCCATCTTCTGGGCCTGGAGAAGCTGGCCCTCGAGCCGCTCCCGATCGGCCGCCTGCTTTTTCGCCTCCGTGACGTCTTCGATCTGCAGGATCACGACGCCGGGCGTGCCATCGGGGTTCCTTACGAGAGCAGCGTTCAGCTCGGCCCACACCTGATGCCCGTCCTTATGTATGTATCGCTGCGCGAACGAAGTGACGCTGGCCGGATCGTTCAACATCTCATCGAGGTGGCCGAATCTTGAGTGCGCATCCGCCGGAAAGACCAATTCCGAGAAATGGATCCCGACGAGATCATCGCGTTCGTAGCCCAACATCGAACACATCGCGGGGTTGACCTCGATCCAGTACCCGTCCGCCCCCGAGATCACCATCCCCATCGGCGAGTAGGTGAACGCCGTCCGGAATATGTTCTCGCTTTCACGCCGGATCTGGTCGGTGAGAAAGGGTTCCTGGGGACGCCCGCGTGAGGCCGCTACGTCGTCCGCCACGCGATTGCCGGGATGCGATGGATCCGTCATCAGTCGGGGGCCTCCGTTGGCGGCCGGTCCAGGGCTCCCTCAAACCCACAGCGCTGGGTATTTCTCCCAACAACAAGCAGACCAAACATCTGGCTTGAGGCGGCCCGACCGCGCTTGTCTGTCTAGGATGCTCGCTCACGACAGAGTAGGCCTCTCGTAGCGAAGGCGGTCCCCGACGGTGCGTTTCGATATCCCTGCCGAGTACGCAGAACTGCAGCGGAACCTGGTCGATTTCATCGATCGCGAGCTGCGCCCGCTCGAGAAAGAACTCGATCCCGAAAAAGACGATGTGCCCGTCGAGCTGAGGGACCGGGTGAGGCGCCGCTCGGCCGAACTCGGCTTCTACGCCGCGGACTTTCCCGAGGACCTGGGCGGTAGCGGGCTGCCCCAGCTCGGAATGGTTCTCCTTCGGGAGGCCGGAGCACGCACGGGTTGCCGGCTAGCCGGATTCACCACCTACGGGCCTGAGGGCCCCACCGGCCTGCTCCTGAACGGCACCGACGAGCAGAAGAAGACCTATCTCGCGCCTCTGATCTCGGCCGAGAAGTCCATGTGCTTCGCGTTGACCGAACCCGACGCCGGTTCGGACGCACAGAGCATCCGAACCACGGCCGCCAAAGATGGCAACGACTGGATCCTGAACGGCACGAAGCACTTCATCACGAACGGAAAACATGCCGACTTCGCGCTCGTCTTCGCGGCCAACGACCGGTCCCTCAAGGCTCAGGGAGGCATCACGGCCTTCATCGTCGAAAAGGGCACGCCGGGTTTCTCGGTCGGACGAGGTCAGATCGGGATGGTCGAGGGCGAGGGTCAATTCGAACTGGTCTTCGAGGACTGTCGCGTGAGCGAAGAGCAGATCCTCGGCGGCCCCCAGAACGTCGGCGCGGGTTTCTATTCCGCGATGCAGTTCCTCGCCATGGGTCGTCTATCGATAGGCGCGATGTGCAACGGGATAGCCGACTACTGCTTATCGCTTGGGATCGACTATGCGAAGAACCGAGTGGCGTTCGAACGCCCGATCGGCAAGAACCAGTACGTCCAGGGCCACATCGTCGATTCCTTCGTCGAACTCAAGGCCTCGAAGCTGATGACCTACGAGTGCGCCTGGAAGTACGACAACGGGGACGTCGTCGTTCAGGAGTCATCGATAGTCAAGTTGTACGCGTCGGAGATGGTCAACCGCGTCGTCGACCGGATGATCCAGGTTCACGGTGGGATGGGATGGATGCGCGAACTTCCGCTCGAGCGCATCTACAGGCTCGTTCGGATCTTCACTCTCGTCGAGGGGACCTCGGAGATCCAGAAGTACGTCATCGCCAAGACGCTGGGTCTCTAGCTCAAGCGTCGTCGAGTCACGCTGCTCGCGCCGCCATCGCGCCGCGGATCATCCTCCACAGCCTGCCAAGGTTGAGCGTCCACCCGACGCCCCATACCTGAGGCACGACTATCCGGTCGTCATCCGGGTTCCAGAGCGCGGCTTTGACTTTCTCGGGCGTGGGAGCTCTGAAGTCGTAAGGAACGAAACCTGCGACGGTGCCGTGCCAGTCGCGCTGGCCCTCCGGCTTCTCCAGCTCCTGCTTCACGGCTGCCAGGACGGTCGCCACTGTCGCTATGCGAATGAGTCCTTTGATCTTGCGCCTACTCATCTCCACCAACCTCTCCATCGAGCGCCTCGGCCACTTCCTTCGCTGCGGCACCATCCGGCGCGATCACTACCCAGTTCGGCCCAACGACCTCGGAGCCGAAGGAGCCTCCCACTTGAAGCCAGTCGTCTCGGTCCTTCTCACTCGAGAAAAGGAACAGGCTGAGAGCTTGCCCCGCCGCCGCACAGCTTCCGCTTTCCTTCACGAGCTGTGCACCCCCGCCCGTGTGGACGTTAGTGCATTCGACTCCCCCATCCTGCAGGGCAGCGACAAGCTGATCCACTTCCTTGAAAGTCTCCGGCCCCCCGGAGCATGCACCGAGGAAAACCGCGAGAGCTGCAGTCGCGGCGATCTGCTTCACGAGTCAAGGGTACGCACACGGAAGCCCTCAGCCGTGCTAGAAGAACCCGGTTGGATCGATAAGGAATCGATGAAGAGAGGAAGGAATACAGCGATGGCGCAACTTCCCGACGGCATGGAGATCACCTGGCTCGGACACGCGACCTTCCGTGTGGTTACACCATCCGGAAAGAGGCTCCTCATCGACCCATGGGTCATGGGCAACCCGGCATGCCCCGACGACCTCAAGGACCCCGGCCCCCTCGACGCCATCCTCATCACTCATGCGCATTTCGATCACATCGGAGACGCCGTGGAGATAGGCAAGTCGTCCGGGGCTCCAATGCTCTCGATCCCCGAACTGTCGCATTGGTTGGGTTCGAAGGGCCTTGAGAATCTCGTCGAGTTCAACAAGGGCGGAACCGTCGAGGTCGCGGGTTGCAAAGTCCACATGACGCATGCAGTTCACTCGTGTGGGATCACCGACGGGGATCAGGTCCTGTACGGAGGAGAGGCGGCGGGTTACGTCGTCGAATTTGAGAACGGCTTCAAGCTGTATCACGCAGGCGATACCGCGGTGTTCTCCGACATGGCTCTCATCGGTAAGTTGCTCAAACCCGACTGGGCGCTGCTCCCTATCGGCGACCACTACACGATGGGTCCCTCATCGGCTGCTGAAGCCGTTCGCTTGCTCGGAGTGAAGACCGTGCTGCCGATGCACTTCGCAACCTTTCCTCCGCTTGTCGGGCGACCGGACGATCTGCGCGCGGCCGCGAGCGACGTGAGCGGTCTGGACGTGATCGACATGAAGCCGGGAGACACGCTGGGAGGCTGACGCCTACTCGTCGTTATCGACGTCCTCATCGAGAAGGTCCGAGGCCGAGATGGCCGCGCCCCATCCCATGCTCGGGTCGCCCACCGCGAGCCGCAGGATCCACCCTTTCTCGGGCTCGCCCTCGTCGAAGCGATAGAACTCGAGTTGAGCCAGAGCGGCCCCCAGGTCGGCGGGATCCGGAGGCCATGCGAGGTCTGTCATCACGCCGGCGAGGAAGAACGCGGCGGAACGTCCGTACGCTGCCCCGCGTCGGCGCCCGTAGGCACCGCCGCTGGCCGCGGCCCACGCGACGAGTCGCATCGCTTCATCGACTGCGAGTCTCGACGCACGCAGGGAACCCGATGGAGCGAGCTTGGCCGCCGCAGATAGGGCGGAACCTTCAACGATGGCGATCCGGGCCGCTCCGTTGCTCTGGGTCGTCCAGGGCGAGACGAGTTCCAGAAGCAGTCCCTCGAGCTCTTCATCATCCAGATCTGGAGCGGGTTCGCTTTCGACCGCCGTCATCGGAGCTTTGGGATCCCAGGGCTCCGATACCTCGACGTGATCCGACTTGTAGGTCGCGAGCGCGTAGGTCGGTTCCCAATCGAGAAGCGTCATCGGGAGTTGCAGCACGTCTGGGTGCGTCCCGGTAACACCATCCAGTTGTTCTCCCCGCAGAACGCGCTCCTGCGCGTAGTAACCCGCGGCTTGCGGAGAGTCGAGATGCGGAGATAGGTCCGCCCACGTGTGAGTGGACGCCGCAACCTCGGTTGGGGGCCCGAGCATGAAACGAGCGAGGTCCGTATCCATCACGCTGGCCGCGTACTCACCAGGGGCATCTAGCGCCAGGCGGTAATCGATCAAAGCGGCTATCGGCCAGAGTTGTTTTCCGCGCTCGATCGCATCCTCACAGCGTTCGGCCAGATCGACGAGCTCCTCCCACGCGCGCGATGACGCCAAGCCATCCACCGCACGGACGAGCGCGTTGAGATCTGCCGCCTCGACTAGCTCGGCGAGCTGAGGGTTCAACTCAGCCGTTCGGCGAGCTTCTTCGCGCCTCGGTTCGCGATCGCGTAGATAGAGAGCATCGGATTGACGCCGGAGGCGAGCGGGAATGTCGACGCGTCGAGCACGTACAAGCCGTTGACCTCATGTGACTCGTTATCCGGGCCGACGGCCGACCGCGACGGATCGGCTCCCATGCGGCACGAGCCCATCTGGTGGTACGAGAAGAACGTCGTGTTCTTCCCATAGCCCGTCTTGCGAGTCTCGTCCGCCCACCGTTCGTGGGCGCCGGGACCGGGCTGATAGGTGATCGGCACGGGATGCGGCGAGTTGACCTGTCGCGCCCCCGCTGCTTCCATCACTTTCCCGGCCGCGATGACGCCCTCGGTAATGCGCCGCTTGTCGTCGGAGTTGAGTTTGTACTGAACCCGCACCGAACCGTCGCGCGCGACCTTGACGCGGCCCGCACTTGCATCGCGGGCCAGCACGGCGCAGAAGGAGACCTTCCTGTACTGCTCCATGAAATCTCTGTGCTGTTGAGCGCTGAACCACGGGAACGCGGCCGCTCCCGCCGCTGGGTGGATCGGAACGGTCTCGAAGATCGGGCCCCAGCCTCCGTCCCAATGCCGGAACTCGGCCGAGTAGCGAGCCTGCAACGTTCCCTCCCAGGCCCGCACGTCCTCTTCGAAGAATCCCCACGCGGCGGTCCCGGGGTGGAGACGAAGGTTGTGACCTACCTGACCCCGTAGCCCCGAGCGAAGCAAGAGTGCGGGCGTCTCGAT
Organism: Actinomycetota bacterium; assembly: GCA_034663635.1. GTDB lineage: Bacteria > Actinomycetota > CADDZG01 > CADDZG01 > WHSQ01 > JAXDJH01. Next base: position 20,488 of record JAXDJH010000025.1, read on the forward strand.
CGACCCCCCGGCTCCAACGACGGCCCGAGCGTTGACGCGCAATCTGTGGCCATTCACGGTTGCGATCACGCCCGTCGCTCGCCCGTCCTCGACGACAACCTTGCTCACATTCGCGCCGACGACTATCCGCGCGCCGTGCTCCGCGGCGTCCTCGAGATAGGTCTTGAGAGTGTTCTGTTTGGCCCCAACCCTGCAGCCGAAACCGCAGAACCCGCACTGCTCGTCCTGAGTGCAACCCTTGACTGCACGAGGCAGGTTGTCGACATGCCAGCCGAGGGCTTTGAGCCCCTCTTCCATGATCGCATCGCGTCTGCCCGCGGCGCTCGAGTCGAAATTGGCATTCACGCGTTTGGAAACCTCGTCATAGGACTGCTCGATCTCTCCCGAAACGAATGCGTCGATGCCCGACTCGTCCGCCCATTGCTTCAGCACGAAATCAGGCGCGCGGAATGACGTCGTGTAATTAACGACCGTCCCGCCGCCGAGCGTCGATCCGGCGATGATCCGGCACCCCAGATCGGTTGTCGTCAGCGTCGCGCCGTACAAATACATCTCGTGCATCGAGCGAGTCTCGTAGTGGTGGTAGTCGGATTCGGCGCGGTACGCGCCACGCTCCAGTACGACAACGTCTAAACCCGCAGCGGCCAAAACTCCCGCCGTGCAGCCGCCGCCGGCACCCGATCCGACGATGACGACGTCACACGACATGACGTCATCGGACGTGATGTCAACGGGGTGAAGTCGTTTGGGAGTGTCCGGCGCGGCCCCCATCGGTCCCTGATAGCCGATCCGTTCCCATTCCGGCGATGGGTGTCCGTACAGCGCGGTGGTTGCCAGCGTTATCGCCACGGCGCCGAGTTGTTTCTGTATCGGCATGCGCGACGTCTTCCACTTGAGCACGAGCTCTTCCGCTTCTGCCTGGCTGAGCCACGACACCGGCACGCGCTTTCCCGTAAGCAAGAAAGCCCCGGACTTGGTGTCCGCGGCTTTCAAAAGTCCGAGCAATTGATTGCGCTGAGCGTCGGAAGGGATGTGGGCGAGCGTTTCGATCATCCGCCCCGGGATCTCCGGCGAGTATCCGGGGCCAAGGACCCCTCGAGCGAGGGCGGCTAGAACCGCGTGCGCCGGCACCGAGGTGCCGCCCGAGCTCACCTACGCCTCGGCGGGCGACGGGAGCGTCGATGCTGTCGTTGCTTAGGGTTCTTACGACGACGAGCGGGTTCCTGCGGAGCGCGGGGGCGAGCGGCCTGGGCGGCCTGGACGGCGTCTGCTACCTCCTTCGTTGCCGCCTCATCGACCTCTCCGGCCCCCAGGAGAAGTTGGAACAGGACCGCACGTTCGAACTCTTCGAAGGAGTCTGCGACCTTGTGGCGGGGGCCGCGCGGCGACTCCCACTCGGCGATGATGCATTCCGAATGCGGCACGCCGACCCTCAATGGGGTCGAGCCGATCTTGCCCTCCCAGATGACGTCGCTCGGCTCCACAGCTCCCCTTACTCAAGCGTTCCAAGAAATTAATCGAAGGGCCAAGACTACTTTGCCCGAGACCCTCTAAAGGTAGCGTCGACGAGTGAGCGTCGTATCGATCCAGGGCGGAACCGTCCTCGCGGGTAGTCGCCTCGAGCGGATCGATGACGCGACGGTCCTGATCTCCGAGGACTCCATCGAAGCGGTGGGCCCGTCATCAGACGTTCTCACGCCGCCGGGAGCCACCGCCATCGATGCCGCCGGCCTCACGCTGATGCCGGGCTTCATCGACAGCCACGTGCACATCGGCTTCTTCGACCCGGCCCTCATCCTGTACGAGGGCGTGACGACGGTTCGCGATCTGGCCTGGCCGCCCGAGGAGATCTGGCCGCTCGTCGCCCAGTCCGACGACGCCGGATTCGAAGGCCCTTCGATAGTCGCGGTCGGACAGATGCTCACCGTCGAGCGCGGTTACCCAACTCGCGCGGCCTGGGCCCCGCATGGAACGGGCCGAGTCGTTGAGTCAATCGACGACGCCCGGGCGGCAGTGATCGAGCAAGTAGACGCGGGAGCTGTGAGCATCAAGGTCGCTCTCAACCCACCCGTCGGACCGACACTCGAGCTGGACACCCTCAAAGCGATAACGGAAACGGCGCACGAATTCAGTCTTCGCGTGACCAGCCACGTCTACGGTCTCGAAGAACTCGGCAAGGCCCTCGACGCGTCGGTGGACGAACTCGCTCATATGTTGATGAGCCCCGATCTCTTGCCGAACGAAACGATCGCGCGCATGGTCGAGGGCGGCGTGACGATCGTGCCCACACTGTCGTGCTTCTTCGGGGAGGCTCAGCGCATCGCCATCGAGAACCTGGCGAACTTCTTGGCCGCCGGAGGAACCGTCGTCTACGGCACCGATCTCGGCAACGAGGGCCCCGTTCCCGGGATCGATCCAAGAGAGGTCCTCGCGATGACACAAGCGGGGATGAACGGGCTCGACATAGTGACCTCGGCAACGACGTTGCCCGCTCGCCTCCTTGGACTCGAAGACGTCGGGCGCATCGAGCCGGGCGCGGCGGCGGACATAGTCGCCGTGAGGGGAGATGCGGGCTCAGACCCCGGCTCTTTAACGGAGATAGCCATGGTCTTCCGGCGGGGGCGCCGGATCCGATGAAGGTCCGCTAGAGCGCTTTGACTTCGACTATCTCTAGCTTGTGCTCGTGCTCGTGGACCTTCGCCACCACGGTTTCGCCGGCCGCGTGCCCTATCAACGCCCGGCCGAGCGGCGACTCCGGGCTCAACACGTCGTAGTCCCCGCCTTTGCCCACACGCTGGCCTAGAAGGTAGGTCTCGGGCTCATCTCCTTCGTAACGAAAGGTGATGAGCTTGCCCGGAGCGATGATCCCGTCGTCTACGACCTCGATGACAACTGCGCTCTCTATCTGGGCTGTGAGCTTCACGATATGGGCCTCGTTCTGGCCCTGCTCCTCGCGAGCCGCGTGATACTCGGCGTTCTCACTGAGGTCCCCGTGCGCCCGAGCCGTCGCTATGTCGTTGATGATGCGCGGCCGCCGCGAGATGCGCTCGTCAAGTTCGCCCTGCAGAGCGTCCAGATCGGCGCGCGTCATCTCGATCTTCGGCTCTTCGGGCATGCAATGAATCTAACGCACTAATATCCGGCTCCATGGCTGAGAGATTGCAAGGAAAGTCGTGCATCGTCACGGGGGCCGGTCGCGGCATCGGGCGCGCCATCGCGCTTGCCTTCGGAGCGGAGGGCGCCCGAGTTGTCGTCAACGATGTCGATCCAGATGCTGCGAACGAAGTGGTGCAGGAACTGAAGTCATCCGCCGGCGAAGGCGTTGTGAACACCGACGCGGTGGGGTCGGTCGACGCGGCCGAGTCCATCCTCAAAACAGCGATCGATTCGTTCGGCGATGTCGACGTGCTTGTGAACAACGCAGGCATCCTTCGTGACCGGATGATCCACAACATGACCGAAGAGGAGTTCGACGTCGTCATCCAGGTTCACCTAAAGGGGACGTGGGCGTGCGGACGGGCGGTGATCCAACACTGGAGGCCGACTGCGAAGCAGGAGGCCGAAGCCGGGACGGCGAGACATCGCAAGATCATCAATGTGACTTCTGCCTCTGGTCTGACCGGTTCAGCGGGGCAATCGAACTACGCGGCGGCCAAGATGGGGATCGTCGGGTTGACGAAAACGTGGGCGAAGGAACTGGGCTCGCTATCGATCAACGTCAATGCCATCGCCCCCGCTGCTTTGACGGCGATGACGGAGCCCCTCGTCCAGGATCCCGAGCAGGCGAAGAGGCGCTACTCACGCTTCGCTCTCGGCCGCTACGGCTCTCCGGAGGAGATCGCGCCCGGCTTCGTGTACTTCGCCTCCGACGAGTCCAACTATGTGACCGGACAGGTCCTGTGCATCGATGGGGGCCTGGTTATCTAGGTACAGTCCCGCATTAGATCGGCTGAAAGGAACGACGTGTCGAGAGCGTGGCCCTTCGAAGGGGTTGAGGAAGAGCAGGTTCGGCTACCCGAGCAGTTCGTCGAGCGTGCCGGCGAAGGTACCGATGCCGTCGTCATCCGGATCGGCCTTCACGACGCGCAACTCGTCCTCGTCGACAAACGTGGAGCCTGGCAGCGCTGGGTCTATCACTCGGTCGAAGAGGGACAGCAGATCGCTGAATCGCTCGGCGTCCAGGTTCACGTCGGCGAATACCCCGAGGAGCTGCGCGTTCGGATGAACGCTTACCAACGACCGTCGATCGACTTCGACAAAGCCGCATACCCCGAGCAAGGTTCCGTAGGTCCGGTTATCCCCTATCCGGAGAATCGCCCTCGACGTCTGGATACGGCCCCCGCGGAAGCTGCGCCTCCGGAGTCTCGGGAGTCGTAGGCGCGGGTCTGTAACGATCTGCTCGCGCCTCGTAGACCCTTCGGCCAACCTGTCCGGCCTTTCCGACGGCTCCTAGTCGCCCAAGAGCCAAGAAGCCCAGCCATCTCCGGAAGGTGCCTTTGAGGACGGCCCGCGTCGGTGGGAACAGCAAGAACAGACCCATGATGTCGGACACGAACCCCGGCGTCAGCAGCAGCGCTCCTCCGAGCAGGATCAGTGCGCCGTCGGTCACCTCTTTGGTCGGCGTCTCTCCGCGTTGGAGAGCCTCCTGCAAGCGACGCCATGTCGCCAGCCCCTGCTGTTTGACGAGCATCGTGCCCGCCACCGACACGAGGATCAGCAGCGCGAGCGTTGGGATAACCCCTATCGCAACTCCGACCTTGATGATCACCCAGAGCTCGACGATCGGGAGAACTATGAACAGCGCAAACAGAAGAAGAGCCATCGACATCCAGTATGAGTGATATCCATTGACGTCATGCCCATCACGATCCTGAAGCCACTCGCTTTCTCCGCCGCCATGTCCCACGTTCACGAGGGGGCCGCATTCGTGGACATGAGGCAGCTCGACGAGTATCTCGACGTGCACATCCCCGCGTCGTTAGCACTCCAGTACGAGTTCGGTCCGGGGTTCGCGTCGCGAGCCCGAGACATCCTTCCGCTCGAAGTCCCTCTCATCCTGTTGGACCTTGGGACCGGGGATGTAGCCCACGCGGCAGCTTCGCTGAAGGGAAAAGGATTCAACGTCCTCGGCGCGGTCGAGGACGGCATCAACGCATGGTCCGAGCTGCATGGAACGCCCGCTTCGACCGAGATCTATCGAGGACCCACGCCCACGCACACGACGGTGCTCGACGTGGGAGACCCCGGCGCGGTGGTGGCCGAGGGCGCTCTGAGCGTGCCCATCGAGCACCTCTGGCGGCGTCTCGACGAAATCGAAAACGAATCCCGAGTGACGATCGCGGCCGGGTACGGACTCAGGGCCGCACTAGCGATCGGAGTGTTGGAGCGCGTCGAGGTCGACGAGATCGTGTTTTGGAAGACACGCGAGTAACGAGACTCGCCTTAGCCTTCTTCGATCCCCTTCGCTATCAGGAATCCGCGCGCTCGTTCCGTCAAGGGATAGCGGTTCACCAGATCCCAGAACTTTTGCGAGTGGTCCGCGACCAATAGGTGCGCTAACTCGTGCACGATCACGTAGTCGCGCACCCAGTTGGGATACGACGCGAGTTCGAGAGACAGCCTGATCGAACCGTCGTCGGGCGAACACGAGCCCCACCGTGATTTCTGGTTGGCGACCCAGGTGATCTCCGAAGGTCGAACCCCGCCAAGGTATTGATCCGAAAGTTGGGCCGCCCTCCCCGCAAGCGCGCCGTCCTCGTTGAGCCGGTCGCGCTTCTTGCGCTCCGACATCCGCCGGGCCATGCGTTCCACCCAGACCTGCTCCTCGGCCCGAGACATCCGCTCTGGGATCGATACGACGAGGGCATCGCCGACGATCTCGGCCGAGATCGTCTTCTTCCGCCTGGAGCTGCGCCTGACCTCGATCCGGTCGAACTCCCCCTCGGCTCCGGGCGCGTCGAAAGGCAGGCGATTCATGACCATCGGCTGAATCTTATGGGGGCTCCGGCTTGGAACTCCGCTTTGTGCATCACGTACAACTGGGGTCGCCCATGTCTGCCTCTCTGAGGGTTGTTGTAAGTCGTGAGGTGGCGGCAAGATATGTCTTGTACACAACGCAGCACCGAGACCGGACCCTCTCCGTTTACCGCCCATCCCCCCCGACGGAGGGGGTCCTTTCTTTTGGGGGTCCTCACCAGGGGCCATCGACCATCTCGAGCGCCCGGGCCAGGCCGGTTTCGACCCACGAGATGGCCCGCCCTGCCCTCGGGCCCCACGTGTCCCAGGTCGAATGGCAGCTGGGAGGGCCATCGCGCAGGCTCGAGTAGGCGATCGCTCGGGCCCCCGGCGAGGTGAGGACGCCCGAATGGCCGTTGAGGCCGTGCGGACCAACCACGTGGTGGTCGAAGCCGGGGATGGCGGTCGCAGCCGCGGGTACCACAAGGTCGTTTGCGATCCCGAGGGCGCTTGCGCGCGTTCCGAGTGGAAGCGTTCGCTGCACGAGTCGCCCCATCAAGGCGGAGCCGGGCGTGAGATCGCGGACCGCGTCCGAACGCGGATCTGGGACCGGTCCTCCTGCCCTCGCCCATCGGCCGACCACGCCGTTCGCAAGCCGTCCGAGAGGTGATGAATCCAGCGCTCGGGCGATCTCGCCGAGCGGCGCTCCGGAGTGAGGCGACGAGAAAGTAACCAGATGCTCGACCCTAGGCAGAGCCTCGTCCGCCGCGTACAGCTCCAGGAACGTTCGAGCAATCACCCCGCCTTGTGAGTGAGCGATGAGATCGACATCGTGCCCGGGATGCTCGCGCGCGATCGCAAGCAACAGGTCACGCAGTCTCATCGCGCTTTCTTCGATGGAAACGAAAGTCGCTGCCGACTTATACGGCCGGTGGAGGCGGGGGCCGTCCGTTCCTTCGTAGGAGAAGCGATAGACGCGGCGGTTCGGGTAGCCAAGGGATTCCGGCCCGTGCTCATACATGTCAGCGTGAAGCCCGCTTTCCGTACTGCTCCCGATGCCGGCGACCGCCACGGCGATGTTGTCGTTCGGCGGGATCGGCGGGCGAGCTTCCAGAGGCGGCGGCGATGCACACGCCCTCTCGTAGGAGCCGGCGGTCGAGGGGACGGCTCCGAAGACCGACGGCACGCGCTCGGCGAGTGGCACCGTCACCGGCGCGAGATGGATAGCAGCCGATACGTCGACCGCCTCGAGGAACTCGCTCGGGTCTACGTAGGCACCGTTGTCTCGGACTCCCAGGTGGACGCCGGGGGCGCCGTCGGGATGAGTCATCCCGGAGGTTCCGAGGATGTCTCCGCGGGCCACCCACGCGCCTCGAGCAACCGCGATCTCCTGTAAGGAAGAAACAGTGCTCACCACACCCGCCCCGTGATCGATCGTTACGGCGGCCGTCGTCGCAACGGAACCCGCGAAAACCACCTGACCGGAAGCTGGAGCGCGCACGAAGGTTCCGGGAGGAACGACGAAATCGATGCCTCGATGGCCCGGCCCCCACCGCGTCATCGGCGGTTCGAAGTGGCGCACGATCGGACCGGCGACCGGCGGACTCAGCGATACATCAACGACTCCGCTGCTCGGAGGATCTACGGCCACGCCGGCCGACGCCGGTGGCGCAATCAACCAGAGCAGGAGCAAGCACGCGAGCAACCGAGGGTTCACGCGGCCGATAATCGGATGGTGTTCGGGACTGCGCGGTGGCACGCGTCACGGCTCGATGCGCGTTCCCGCCTCTCCCCTTAGTGCCGCCTCGCACGCCGCGATCGAAGTGATCCAACCCGGCTTCCCGGTTTGTTCAACGAACCTGCAGAGCGCTCTGATCTTGGGCCCCATCGTCCCGGCCGGGAACTGACCCTCTTCGAGATACGCACGCGCCTCGGCCACGGTGAGTGAAGACAGTTCACTTTGCTCGCCGGTGTCGTAGTTCAGGGCTACTCGCTCGACGTTTGTGAGGATCAACAGGCCATCGGCTTTCAGGTCGACCGCCAACAAGGACGACGCGAGATCTTTGTCCACCACCGCGGCAATGCCCCTCAGGGCACCTTGTTCATCGAGCACGACCGGAACTCCGCCGCCGCCGGCCGCGATGACGATGACGCCGTCTTCCACCATCGCCTTGATGGCGGCGGCCTCGAGGATCTCGCGCGGTTCGGGCGAGGCGACCACTCTTCGCCAGCCTTTCCCCTGTCGATGAGGTGCGAGGACCCACCCCTGGTCCCTCAGAAAGTCGGCTCGCTCCTCGGAGATCACTTCTCCGATCGGTTTCGATGGTTCCTGGAACGCCGGGTCGCCCGCGTCGACTAGGACCTGAGTGATGAGACACGTCACCACCGCAGGGATCTCCGCCGCATGGAGCGCGTTGTCGAGACACTGCTGGATCACGTAGCCCATGCCGCCTTGTGTATCCGCAACGCAGACGTCGAGAGGAAGCAAAGGCAAGTCGCCGTGCAGATTGCCGAGCTCGCTGCGCAGCAGATGGTTTCCCACCTGCGGACCGTTGCCATGAGTCACGACGATGCGCCGGCCACCGGCAACGAGCCGCGCGAGATGTTCGGCCGTCTCCGTCGTCTTGCGGAAGTCGGCCTCGACCGAATCCTCGCCCTCGGGGTCCTGGATGGCATTTCCCCCAAGGGCGACAACGAGCACACCCGTGTTCGACACAGCCCCAGCCTAGAGACTCCGACCGGCAGGAACCCGTATTAGGTCGTGTAAAGGCGCACGTAGAAGATCGCAAAGTAGATAAGGAATGCCGCCGATGCCACGTACATCATCGGTGCGACCTCGCCGGATTTGCCGCGTGCGATCTTCAGGAAGACGTACGAGATGAAACCGGCCCCAATACCGTTGGTGATCGAGTAAGTGAACGGCATCAGAACGATCGTCAAGAACGCAGGAAGGGCAAGCTCGATGTCGTCCCACGGGATATCGCGGACCCCGATCATCATCAGATAGCCGACGAGGACCAAGGCGGGAGCCGCCGCTTCGAGCGGGATGATCTGGGCCAGCGGCGAAAAGAAGATCGAAAGCAAGAACAGCGCTCCGACGATCACTGCCGTCAGTCCGGTCCGACCGCCCTCTGCGATCCCCGACGCGCTTTCGATGTAGGTCGTGTTGGAGGACGCCGAGAACGCTCCACCCAGAGCCGCCGCTGCTGAGTCGACAACCAAAACCTTGTCGATGTCGGGCAGACGGCCCTCATCATCGAGCAGATTCGCCTCGCGGCCCAAACCGATAGCAGTGCCCATGGTGTCAAAGAAATCCGACAGCATGAGAGTGAAGACCGCAAGTACGGCCGCTATCACTCCCATCTGTCCGAAGAAGCCGAACGAGAAGTCACCTATCAATGAGAAGTTGTCTCCGGATGGGAAATCCGCCACCTTGCCGAGATGCGCCTTCCCCGCGAAAGCCGCTCCGTCTAAGAAGACTTCGTTTACGAACACAGCCAGCACCGTCGCGCTCAGGATGCCGATCAGTAACGCGCCTCGCACGTTTCTCGAGTACAGGTAGATGATCAAGAGGAGGCCGACGATGAATATCAATATCGGCCAACCTTGAAGTTCGCCTCCCGTACCCAGTTGCAAGGGCGGCACCGGGATCGTCGTGGAGGTGATGAATCCCGAGTCGACAAGGCCGATGATCGTTATGAAAAGTCCGATCCCCACGGCGATCGCCTGCTTCAGCGGCAGGGGTACCGCGTCCATCACTGCTTGACGGAACTTCGTCAAGACCAACACCAGGATGATCAGTCCCTCCAGCACGACGACGCCCATCGCTTCGGGCCAAGTCAGCTGGTTGCCCCCGACGAGTTGGAACGCAACCACCGCGTTAAGCCCAAGTCCGGTCGCGATGGCAAACGGGTAGTTCGCGTACGCGCCCATCGCAAGCGTCGTGATCCCTGCCGCAAGCGCGGTGACCGTGAGCACCGCTTCGGGAGGAAGGACGAACCCGTTGCGATCGGGGATCGAGAGGATCAATGGATTCAGGAAAAGGATGTAGGCCATCGTCATGAAGGTCGTGAAACCGGCGATGACTTCCGTTCTCACCGTCGAGCCGCGCTCTTGGATCTTGAAATAACCCTCGAGCCCACCTCGACGTCCGTCAACGGACAAAGACACTTCGATCCCCCCTCTCGAGCCATTCCTCGCGCGAACGCCGGGAGTGTAGAGGAGCTAGGTCAGACGCGTTTCGTGGTGACGAGAGCCGACGCCGCGAGATCCACGAGCAGGATGAGGACGGCCACACCGGCCCCGGTCAGCAACGCGGGAGGGCTCGCCTCGACGGTGGAAGTCGCGACCACGACCGCCGCGCTAATGATCAAAACGACGTTGCGAGCGACGGAGAACCAGGTGGTTCGGTGGGCGGAGCTCCCGAAGCAGCCGCACCCAACCTCACCACCTCCAAGAACCAGCCGAACCATGAGAATGGTGAATAGAGACAACAACCCGATCGCTCCGATCGCCGCGAATCGACGGAGCGGCTCGACCCACAGGCCGGCCGCGAGCGAGCACTCGACAAGCGGCACGGCCCATGCCGTTGCCGACCTCCACTTGGGAGGGATCCACGGATAGGACGCGATCGCATCCACGGAGCCCTCGTGATCCCGAAGCTTTGCGAGCCCCGCGACGAGCAGGACGAGTGAAAGAAGCGCCGACGCCGCAGCCGCAAGCTCAGACATTTCTGATCACCAGAGGTCGCATCGGACCAGGCTAGGTTAGTTACATGAAAGTCACGCTGATACCGGGAGACGGCATCGGGCCGGAGGTCGCGGAAGCGACCCGGCAGGTGGTCGATGCTCTGGGCGCGGGGATCGAATGGGACGAACAGCAAGCGGGGGCCCCGGCCATCGAGGCTCACGGCACGCCGCTCCCGGACCACGTACTCGAGTCGATCAAGACGAACAAGGTGGCGCTCAAAGGACCGGTGACGACGCCCGTGGGGACGGGCTTCCGCTCGATAAACGTGGCTTTGCGCCAAGAGCTCGATCTTTACGCGAGCGTTCGGCCCAGCCGGCTGTATCCCGGGGTCCCCTCTCGGTACGAGGGGGTGGACATCGTCGTCGTCCGAGAGAACACCGAGGACCTCTACGAGGGGATCGAGTTCGACGTGGGCACCAAGGGAGCGGAAAAGCTCCGCGGCCATCTCGAATACATGCACGGCTTCCGCATCCCTCGCGATTCGGGCATCTCGATCAAGCCGATCTCAGTCCACGCGACGCAAGCGATCGTGAATTTCGCCTTCGAATACGCGAAGAAGCACCGGCGGCGGAAGGTCACCCTCGGGCATAAGGCCAACATCATGAAATTCTCGGATGGGCTGTGGTTGGAGGAGGGGCTCAGGTTAGCCGAGAACTATCGCGATGTCGGCTTCGACGAGATGCAGGTCGACGAGATGGCCATGCTTCTTGCGTGGCACCCTGAGGAACTCGATGTTGTTGTTCTCCCCAACCTCTACGGCGACATCATCTCGGATCTTTGCGCTGGACTTATCGGCGGACTCGGGGTCGCGCCGGGGATGAACCTTGGCCGGGAGTACGCGGTCTTCGAGCCCACGCACGGATCCGCGCCCGACATCGCGGGCCAGGGCTTAGCGAATCCGATCGCGATGATCCTCTCGGCGGTGCTCATGCTTCGCCACACAGGGATGTCTCAGCATGGCGACAGGTTGGAGAAGGCCGTCGCCGATGTGCTGGCCGATGGTCGGTACCGAACCGCAGACCTCCGCCCCGCCGGTGAACCGGCCAAGACCAAAGAGGTCGCAGCCGCGATCATCGAACGACTGACGTGACCGACTACGAGTTCGTTCGGGCGAGAGACTTCGAGCTCGACCTTCACGAGCGTTGCGCGAACCGCAAGTACGACCACACGTGGGGCGTTGGTTTGTTCAACGATGAGGTCCCGCTCTTCTACGAACTCAACTTCCTCCGCGTCGACGGTCCACAGGACGACATCTCGGCTCAAGGTTTGATCGATGAGATGGAAAGAGTCATGAGCATGACCGAGTGCACTCATCGAAAGGCAGTTGTGTACGACGAAGCGCTCGGCGAGAAGCTCGCGCCAGACTTCGAGACGCTCGGTTGGGACGTCGAACGCCTGATCTGGATGATCCACAGACGCGAACCCGATAGATGGTCTCCCGAAGGGATGGCCGTCGAACTAACTGCCGAGGCTCACTCTGCGGCAAAAGACACCTTCAATCGCCGGGAGCCTTATGTGTCCGACGAGGAAACGGCGCGCCAGTTGATGAAGGGGGCCCAGATCGTCTTCGAAGCAGCCAACAAGCGAGCATTCGGCGCATCCGCCGGAGGCGTCATCGCATCGATCTGCGAGCTGTACTCGGATGGCACCGTCGCGCAGATCGAGGACGTCGCGACTTTAAAGGAACACCGCAACAAGGGATTGGCTCGGGCCGCTGTTCTTCAGGCGTTGCGAGCGGCGCTCGATTCATCCCACGAGATCGTGTTCCTCATCGCGGACGAACACGATTGGCCTAAGGAGTTGTACAAGAAACTCGGGTTCGAGACCGCGGGGGCTTACTGGCACTTCGTGAAGCGACCGCCGGGACACCCGGGGTGGAAGAGCAGCTAGCTACTTCCCCATGAACATGTAGTCGATGGTTGCCTGAGGTGCTCCCGCCCAGTTGCACGGAGAGATGCCGACGGTCTCCTTGGCCTTGAGGATCCAAGTGACCTCTTCCTCTGCGGCGGCCATGCCCTGGATCTGGTCGTTCTCGCTCTTCATGAGTGGCTTGCCGTCTGCGTCCGTGATGTAGAGGTCCCAGTCGCCCGTGAACCCGGCCATCGTTGCGGTCAAAGTGCCGTTGCTCGGCGCCGTGAAGTCGACGGTCATGTAGTGGACGTCCTTCTGGCCGGCGAGGCAACCGGGCTGGGTGATCCCAGCGGGGTCCCCTGCGGCCGCCAGCTTGGGGAATGGGGCGAGGGTTGCGTCGAACGAGCCCATGACGTGTTTCTTCTTGCCCGCCACGGCCGGAGCCGCCGACAGACCGGCGATGACACCAAGGATCGCGAGAACCGCTATGAGCTTGCGCATGGGGACGTATTTCTCCGCTCCTCCGCGCGTTCCTGCAGGGGTCGTCAGCCGGAACGGGGGTCCCAGCGGGTCTTGGGTGCGATCGGACCAAGCAAGATGCGATCCTTGTGTCGCTGGATCGTCTCGATGAGGCCACGCACCACGTCCTCGGTAAGTAGATGGGGCTCGAGGCCTAGCTCGAGAAGCTTCGTGTGGGTCGCGTTGTAGTAGTGCTCCTCCGCCTCGATCCGGGGATCGGGGATCGACTCCACGGTCACGTTGATGCTCATCTGCTCGCCGACTTTTTTTACCAGCTCCGCGAGTTGACGCACCGACCACTGCTCGGTGAATTGGTTGAAGACTCGATATTCGGCGAGTGCGGCGGGGTTCTCCACGGCCAGCCGCACGCATTGGATCGTGTCGATGATGTTCAAGAAGCCGCGCGTCTGTCCGCCCTTCCCGTACACGGTCAGGGGGTAGCCGATGACGGCCTGTACGCAGAAACGGTTGAGCGCAGTGCCGAGAACCTCGTCGTAGTCGAAGCGAGTGCACAGCCTGTCGTCGAGATCGGTCTCGTCGGTTCGGATCCCGTAGACGACGCCTTGGTTGAGATCGGTAGCCCGAAGCCCCCAGATCCGGCAGGCGAAATGGATGTTGTGCGAGTCGTGAACCTTCGAGAGGTGATACATCGACCCGGGCATCTTCGGAAAAGGCAGCGTGTCGGTGCGCCCCTTGTGCTCGATCTCGATGAAGCCTTCTTCGATATCGATGTTGGGAGTCCCGTACTCCCCCATCGTCCCAAGTTTCACGAGGTGCGCTTCGGGGGTGATGTCGCGCATAGCGAAGAGAACGTTCAGGTTCCCTTCGACATTGTTGCGCTGTGTTTCGACGGCGTGTTTGCGATCGATCATCGAGTAGGGCGCGCTCGGCTGTTCTCCGTAGTGCACAACGGCCTCCGGCGAGAAGTCCCGGAAGACCTCGTCCACGAAGTAGGGGTCCTGAAGGTCACCGACGTACGGCGTGATGTCGCGATCGGCGAGGGCCGACCAGGCTTGCACTCGTTCTTGGAGTGAACCGATCGGCGTCAGCGATCCAGCTCCGAGCTCGATCGACATGGCTCGGCGAAGGAAGTTATCCACGACTGCCACGTCGTGGCCTGCAGAGGACAGATGCATGGCCGTGGGCCACCCGAGATAGCCGTCGCCACCGAGGATCAAGATGCGCATGGCCGCACAGGATAATGGCTGGATGAGCGATCTTTTCGTCGTAGGCATCTCGGCCGAGCCTCTCGACGTCGCTGCAGCGGTGAAGTTCGTATCCGATCCCGATTGCGGGGGTCTCGCTCTATTCATCGGCACCGTTCGCGCGGAAGGCGCCGAACGGAGCGACTCTTCGGTCGTGCGCCTTGAATACGAGGCTCACCCAGAGCTGGCGGAAGAGAAGCTCGCGGAGATCGCGCGGGCCGCCACAAGCAGGTGGGATGTCCGGCACGTCCTCATGGTTCACAGGGTCGGAGCCTGTTCGGTAGGTGACCCGACGGTCATCGTCGCCGCCTCGGCCCCCCACCGCGCCGACGCCCTCGACGCGTGCAGATCGATCATCGATTCGATCAAAGCCGAGGTCCCGATCTGGAAACGAGAGGTCTACGAAGACGGTTCGGCCTGGGTGGGAGCAGGCTCGTGATCTTCACGCGCGGCTCCCGTACGGACGACACCGTCGTCTCATCGGAGTCCGAGGATGAATTGGACACGAGAACGCGCCCGATCGTTCGGATCGTTGCCGCGATCCTCGTCGTGTCGCTGTTCATCCTTATGACCGATCTCTTTTTCTCCTTGGTGCTCAACCGGTGACTCGGATCTCGAATGGATAGAGCCCTCGTTCTCACGGTGAGCGACGGGGTGACGGCGGGCGAGCGCGACGACGCATCCGGAGACGCGGCCGAAGAGTTTCTCCGAAAGCTCGGACTGTCGGTCGACCGGGGGGTGGTTCCCGACGAACGCGCCGAGATCGAAGCTGCGCTTCGAGCCTCTCGCGACAACGTGCAGCTTGTATTGACCACGGGCGGCACGGGCCTCGGCCCCCGCGACGTGACCCCGGAAGCCACCCTCGCTGTGATCGAGCGGTCGGCGCCGGGCATCTCGGAACTGATGAGAGCGGACGGTCTGCGCAAGACGCCGATGGCCGCCCTCTCACGTGGGGTTTCCGGCACGATCGGGCATACCCTCGTGGTGAACTTGCCCGGGAGTCCCAAAGGTGTGCTGGAGAGTCTCGAGGCGATCGAGCCGATCCTGCTGCATGCGCTGGATACGCTTCGAGGAAACACCGGTCACGCGGATGATGGGAGCGACTAGTGGTCGATAACAGCGGCGGGGACGTCGAGAAGACGATCGAGGCGCTGCTCGATGAGCGAAGGACTTTCGATCCGCCTGAGGAGTTCGTCGCCAACGCCGTTGCGAATGACCCCACCGTCTACCTAGAGGCCGAGCGCGATCCCGACGCGTTCTGGGCCGAACAAGCCGAGAGATTGGATTGGGCCACGAAATGGAACACAGTTCTCGACTGGGACCCTCCCCATCACAAGTGGTTCGTCGGCGGACAACTGAACGTTTCGCATAACTGTCTCGATCGCCATCTCGAGAGCAACGGCGACCGAGTCGCCTACCACTGGATCGGGGAGCCCGGCGAGAAGCGAACAGTCACCTATCGGGACCTGCACGAAGAGGTGTGTCGTCTCGCCAACGTCCTCAAAGAACTCGGTATACGCAAAGGCGACCGCGTCGCGATCTACCTGCCGATGATCCCCGAGCTGCCCGCCGCGATGCTTGCTTGCGCTCGCATCGGAGCCCCCCACTCGGTCGTCTTCGGCGGTTTCTCTGCCGAGTCGCTGAGGGATCGCATCAACGACGCCGAGGCGAAGGTCCTCATCACCGCCGACGGCAGTTACCGACGCGGCGATGTCGTCCCGCTCAAGGCCAACGCAGACGAGGCCGTGGCGGAGACGCCTTCGATAGAGACCGTGATCGTAGTGAGGCGAACGGAAGAGGACGTCGCGATGCAGGAAGGACGCGACGTCGTCTACGCGGATCTCATGATCGCGGCGTCGCCCGACTGTCCTGCCGAGCCCATGGATGCGGAAGACATGCTTTTCATCCTGTACACGTCGGGGACTACCGGGAAGCCGAAAGGGATCGTGCACACGTCCGGCGGATACCTCACCGGCGTCAGCGCTACCCATCACATGATCTTCGACATCCATCCCTCCACGGATGTCTATTGGTGTGCAGCAGATATCGGCTGGGTGACGGGACACAGCTACATCGTGTACGGCCCCCTCGCGAACGGATGCACGTCGATCATGTACGAGGGCGCGCCCGACTACCCGGACAGGGACCGCTGGTGGTCGATCATCGAGGAGTACAAGGCGACGATCCTCTATTGCGCTCCGACCGCTATCAGGACCTTCA
Organism: Actinomycetota bacterium; assembly: GCA_034663635.1. Lineage (GTDB taxonomy): Bacteria > Actinomycetota > CADDZG01 > CADDZG01 > WHSQ01 > JAXDJH01. Next base: position 36,987 of record JAXDJH010000025.1, read on the forward strand.
TGAAGTGGGGGCCGGAGCTTCCTCAGAAGCACGACCTCACTAGTCTCCGCTTGCTTGGGTCGGTGGGCGAGCCCATCAACCCCGAGGCGTGGATCTGGTACCAGGAGTTCATTGGTGGAGGAAGCACACCTGTGGTCGACACCTGGTGGCAGACCGAGACCGGATGCATCTGCATCACTCCCCTTCCGGGGCTCACGACGTTGAAGCCCGGGTCCGCCACTAAACCGTTCCCGGGTGTGTTCACCGATGTCTTCGACGAAGGCGGTAAACCGGTCGGCAGGGGCGGGGCCGGATATCTGGTCATGACCCGCCCCGTGCCTTCGATGTTCAGAACGATCTACAACGACGACGAGCGATACCGCGAGACGTACTTCTCGAAGTACGGCGACGAGATCTACTTCCCGGGCGACGGAGCGAAGCTCGACGAGGACGGATATCTCTGGTTGCTCGGCCGGGTCGATGACGTGATGAACGTCGCCGGCCATCGGATCTCGACCTACGAGGTCGAATCGGCTCTGGTGGATCATCCATCCGTGGCGGAAGCGGCAGTCGTCGGCCGGCGCGATCCGAAGCAGGGCGAAAACATCGTCGCGTTCGTGACGCCGAAGGGGTCGGCTCACGGTGACGACGCGCTGATGAAAGAACTCAGGGAGCACGTCGCGAAGGTCATCGGGAAGCTCGCGAGGCCCAAGTCGATCGTGTTCACCGACGATCTTCCCAAGACGCGTTCGGGCAAGATCATGCGGCGCTTGCTCCGGGATGTCGCCGAACATCGAGAGCTCGGCGACGTGACCACCCTGCAGAATGCTCCGATCCTGGACGAGATCAGAAAGAAAGCGGATTCGCTTAAGTCCGAAGACGAGTAAGGGTGTCTTTGCATCCACGGGCCGATGCGGCGAGACTTGGCCGCTCGCGCACAGTTCAATGGGCCGCACGGTGGGCTAGAGAGGGAGGCTGATAGTGGCAGAACGCGTTTCACCCGGCGGGGTTATCGCCTTAGAGGCGCCCCTGGGCCGGCGATTGGGGGCCGAATTCCTCGGCACCCTCCTCTTCGTGGCCGTAGGGGCCGGGACGGCCGCAGCCATAGGACTCGGTTCGACCCTCGGGCGGCTTCAGAAACTGACCGAGGCCCTTCAGGCGCAAGGAGGCCCGCCGACCACCGACCCGGTGCTCAAAGCTCTGTTCACCGAGACCGGAATCGTCGGCAGTCTCCCGGTGGCTCTTGCATTCGGTTTCGCTCTCGCAGTTCTCGTGTACGCACTCGGAGGAGTTTCGGGGGCGCACTTCAATCCCGCCGTCACGTTCGCCCTCGCGGTCGCGAGGAGGTTCCGCTGGGTCGAGGTCCCCATGTACTGGCTGGTTCAGTGCGCGGGTGGGATCGCCGGCGCGTTCATCGTGGTCGGCATCTACAACTCCGGCGCCGATAATCCGGCGGCAGGAGCGATGTACGGCGCCACAACTATCGCGGCGGGTGTCGAAGACTGGAACGCGATACTCGCCGAAGCATTCATCGCATTCATCCTTATGACGGCGATCATGGCCGTCGCGGTCGACCCCCGCGCCCCAAAGGGGTGGTCCGGTCTCGTGATCGGCCTCGGTCTGGTGGCGGGCATCCTCGTCACCGGTCCGGTCACGGGGGGTTCAGCCAACTTCGCCAGGAGCCTCGGTCCATTCGTGGCATCGATGATCAAAGATGTGGCGAAGATCCCGTGGAACGATCTGATCGCGTACGCGGTAGGACCGCTCGTTGGGGCCTCAGCTGCTGCGTTGATCTACGACTCGATAACGGGGTTAGAAACGGCATCTCCCGCGCCATCGCCGGGAGCCGCCACGAACGACGAGGATGTCTACAACCGCCCAGTCACGCCGGCGACCGGAGGCTCGACTGTGCCTCCCGGGCTGGCTCCGACCGGAGACGCCCCGGCCTCGTCCACCCCGCCGGGACTGGCACCGACATCCGAGGATCCCGGAGTCTAGAAACACCAACGATGATCGCAGGGGGCCCCTTCGGGGGCCCTCTCTTTCTTAACCCCAACTCGCGGTGTGGTTACCTGATTCGCCATGGCCGACTTCACGACTATCGAATTTCCCGTCGACCTGCCGGTAGTTAAGAGAGGCGACCATTGGGTCGCGCGCTCAGGCGAGCACGAGATCAAACTGACGAACCTCGACAAGATCTACTGGCCGGACGAGGGCTTCACCAAGGGCGACCTTGTCACGTATTACTTCAACATCTCGCCCACGATGCTCCCCCATGTCGCCAATCGGCCGCTAACTCTCAAGCGGATGCCCAATGGCGTGAAGGGCGAGTTCTTCTACGAAAAGAACGCTCAGGCTCATACGCCTAGATGGATGCCTACGATCGAGGTCAAAACCGAATCCGATCGCAAGCTCATCCGCTTCCTGACCGTCACCGAGCCGGCCCACATGCTCTACATCGCGAACCTCGGCTGCATCGAGTTCCACCCGCTACATGCCAAGGGCTCGGATCCTTCCCATCCCGACTATGCGTTCTTCGACCTCGATCCGATGGGCAACGCGACCTGGGCCGACGTCCAGCACGTGGCGGGCCTCGTGAAAGTGGTCCTGGATAACCTCTCCATCCGGTCGTATCCAAAGACATCGGGGGCGACGGGGATGCAGATCATGATCCCGCTCGACGGACGCCACAACAACGACACCGTGCGCGGCTTCGTTGGCGCCGTGTCCGACATCGTTCACGAGGCCGATCCCGACTCGACGACGGTCGAATGGGAGATCCGCAACCGTGAGGACAAAGTCTTCCTGGACGTAAACATGAACCGAAGTGGAGCGAACATCGCGGCCGCCTACTCGGTTCGGCCAGAGCCGAACGCCACTGTCTCAACCCCGTTCGAGTGGGCCGAGCTCGACGACATCCATCCGGAGGACTACACGATGGCGACTATCTGGGACCGCATCGCGGACGTGGGCGATCCATTCCTGCCTGTAGCCGAAGGACCGGGCCAGAACCTCGACGCAGCGATCGAAGCGATCGGCGCCAAGCCACGGAAAGCCCGTCAAGTGCCGCGCAACTAGTCTCTGGCCAGATAGCCACTGGCGCACTGGTGCACTGGTGCAGGCGTTTGAGAGGACAATGAACTGATGGCGCTTTTCGTTGGGACCTCGGGGTGGGCTTACAAAGAGTGGAAGCCCCACTTCTATCCGGCCGACCTCCCTCAGTCGAAATTCCTCAATCACTACGGGACTCAGCTCAGCGCCTGCGAGATCAACGCGACCTATTACCGGCGTCAGGAAGAGTCCACGTTCGAGAAATGGCGAGATTCGGTCCCCGATCATTTCCGGTTCTCGAGCAAGGCACATCGCGCGATCTCGCCGCTGATGATGGATCAAGAAGTCCTCACCGATTACTTCAGGTCCGTTAAGGCGCTCGGCCCCAAGCTCGGCGCCATCTTCATCCAGCTACAGATCAAGCGCGACGGACACGAGGACGCGTTCGCTGCCTTCCTGAAGAGGATCCCGAAAGACGTTCCGCTGGCGTTCGACTTTCGCCACGCGTCCTGGTACGTGGCCGAGGTCGAGGAGCAACTGGCCGAAGCGGGAGCGACGATGTGTTTCTCGGAACGCGAGGGCAAGCTTGCCGAACGACTCCCGCCGGGACCTGCCGGATACGTCCGGCTGAGGGCCGAGCACTACGACGAAGGCGTTCGTGACGGATGGCGTGAATTGCTCGGCAAAGAGGCGGCCGAACGCGACGTCTACGTTTTCACGAAGCACGAGGGAGCCGCTGCCGGTGACGAGCTCGCGGGAGTTGGACTCGCTCGCTGGCTCGTCGAGAACGCTTAGCTCGGGCCGGGCCAACGCTCCAAACGTAGGAACTCTTCCGCCATCCGCTCGTGGGGTGGATCGGTGAGGTCGATCGGCAACCCGTCGAGGACATCCAACTTCTGCGCGAGCGTGTTCGCTCCAAGCAGAGCGCCCGCGACCAACTGGAAGCGCTCCTCGTCGTTCATCTCGTTCCAGTGTCGGAACAGAACCTCGAGCCAGCCCTTCGTAACGGCGAGCGCGTCGCGGAGATCATGAGAATCCTCCTGCTCGATCCGGCGCCCATCGCCATTGTGGTTGCCGTTGCTGAAGCCGTTTCCGGCGATGCTCGAGTGTGTGCCCCCAGTGTCCATGCCTCAAGAGTTAGGGGAATCGGACCGGACTCCTCCTGACGGAGCGCATTCTTGTGGGTGGGTAGAGCGAACCAAGAGAAGCAGTCTCGTAGGAGCGCGCAAGCCCGATTACTCTCGGCTGGTGCCCCGGCAAACCAAGACCAAGACGGCCTCCAAGCCCAAGGACTACGCGGCCAAACGATCTTTCGACAAGACTCCGGAACCCTCTCCCGAGGTTCCGGGGGACGTGGACCCGGGGGTCGCACGACCGGGCGAGACATTCGTGATCCATCAGCACCATGCGACCCGACTCCATTACGACCTTCGTCTCGAGATGCTCAACGGCAAAACCCCGGTGCTCGTTTCGTGGGCCGTTCCTAAGAACCTTCCGCTCGTCAAAGGAAAGATGCACCTCGCTGTTCATGTGGAGGACCATCCTTTCGACTACGGATCGTTCTCCGGATCGATCCCCGCGGGGAACTACGGGGCGGGCGAAGTACGGATCTTCGACGCCGGCACTTATGAGGTTCTGGAACAGGAACCGGGCAAGCTGAGCTTCAGGCTCAACGGGAAACGACTGCACGGCGTGTGGCATCTCTTCAAGACGAAGGATGAAGACGACAAGAACTGGCTCGTTCGCCTGCGTGAGTGGGAGGGAGATCCCCCGGAACCGCTCCCGGACCTCAAGCCGATGATGGCCACTCTAAAAGAGGAGCCGTTCGACGATCCGAAGTGGATCTTCGAACCGAAGTGGGATGGCGTTCGGGCACTTGCGGTTTGCCAGCACGACGAGACGATGCTTCTGTCTCGCAACAGTCGCGACATCACCAAGAGCTATCCGGAACTGGCCAAGATGCACGATCGAATGGTTGCGATCGACGCGATCGTCGACGGTGAGATCGTCGCTCTCGAGGGCAAGCGTCCGTCCTTCGAACGACTGCAGAGCCGGATCAACCTCCACAACGAGCGCGACATCGCCAAGGCGATGCACGACATCCCCATCACGTTCATCGCGTTCGACCTGCTCTACCTCGACGGCAAGTCGCAGATAGCCAAACCGATCGAGGAGCGCAAAGCCCTTCTGTCGGAGCTCGTCGTTCAGTCGGAGCGAGTCCAGGTGTCCCCCTTCCTCGAGGAATCCGGCACCGCGCTGTTCGAGACCGCGAGCGAGATGCGGCTGGAGGGGATCGTCGGCAAGAAACTCGGAAGCACTTACCGGCCCGGCCGCCGCATCAAAGAGTGGCTCAAGATCAAGGCGATCCATTCAGGGGACCTCGTGATCGGAGGGTGGACGCCCGGGGAGGGTTCCCGATCCAAGTCCTTCGGGGCGGTCCTGATAGGCGCCTACGAGGGGGCGGACCTGCGCTTCGTCGGGTCGGTAGGCACCGGTTTCAGCGATGCCATGTTGAAAGCGATCTACCCCCGTCTCGAAGAGCTCGAGACCGACGATTGCCCCTTCGTGGACGACCCCACGAACACGCGATCCAGCTCCTTCTCGAAGATCATCCACAACCCGCGGTGGGTGAAGCCGGAACTCGTGTGTCGGGTTGAGTTCCGCGAGCTGACTTCGGCTGGACGACTTCGCGCCCCGTCATTCAAGGGGATACGCGACGACATCGACCCAAAGGAATGCACGTTCGAGGCCCTCGAAGTCGAAGCCGGGCTCGCCTGATGCCTCGCAACGATCGCGCCAAGAAGATCGTCGGCGGCATCTACTCCTTCGCCGCGGACAAGATCTACGAGCCCCTAGTCGTCAAAGGTGCCTTCCGTGTTTTCGGTGGATCCCTCAATAGTCTCGTGGTCGAGCAAGGGCGCAAAGCGGTCGAGGTCGCGGACGGACGGCCGATCCTCGACATGCCGGTCGGTACCGCTTACTTCACGCTGGAGATGGCGAAGATCCATCCCGGCCTTGTCGTGGGCGTAGATATCGCGCACGGGATGGTCGTCGAGGCCAAAGCGGCGGCGGATCGATCGATGGTCTCCGGACTAGAGACCGCTCAAGCGGATTCGCACCACCTGCCCTTCGACGACGGCGCGTTCGGAGCCATCATGTGCACGAACGGACTCCAGGTCATCCCAGGACTGCAGCCGACCCTCAAGGAACTCGCCCGCGTGCTCGCCCCCGACGGCACCCTTTTCGTATCGGTGGTGAATCTCCCCATCGCGAACTCCACGAGGGTCCCAACGATGCTGCTCTCCCGAGCGGCCCTCGCCGACGAGCTCCGAGTCGTCGGCCTCAAGGTCGACAGCGTTAGGTCCGCGCGCCTCGCGACGTTGATCGAGGCTCGTAAACCTGCAGGTGCTTCGGTTGGAGCGACGCTTTAGTTGATAAGCCTCACTCGGACCTTGCAGTCGAGCAGGAAATCGCGCACCCGCTCCCAGTCATCGTAGGTCTCCCCCGTCGACACCACTTCGGTGATCCCCGAATTCGCTATCAACTTCGCACAGGTGAAACAGGGAACTCCCGTGATGTAGATGGTGGCCCCTTCACGCTCTTCTGGCGACGTGTAGAGGATCGCGTTCGCTTCGGCGTGGATCGCGATGCAGTGGTCGTAGCCCCATCCGCTGACGGCTTCGGTGGTCGCGCGGGGGCAAGCTCCGTCTTCGCAGTGCGCGTGACCCGAAGGTGGGCCGTTGTATCCGGTCGAACGGATCCGCCGGTTCTTCACGATCACCGACCCGTGCTGCCTGCGGATGCAGTTCGATCGGGTTGCGGTCTGGAGAGCAAGGTTCAGGAAGTACTGATCCCAGTCGCTGGTGCGCTGAAGCTCCGTGATCCGGTGAGCGATGCTCACGTGGTCGTCCCCCTTTTCAGCCTTTTTCCGGCGCGCTTGAATGGCTTGGTGCGGGGGAAGTGCCTCGATTCTCACCGCCGGGGGCGGGCCGCGCAAGACCCTGGAGGCCCTTATCCTGCTCGCCGTGGCCGATCCCCTAGCCGAAGAGACGATCAGAGACCTTCTTAGATCGGCCTGGCTCGTAGAGAGAGCGCGCGAAAACGTCTATTCCGGCTGGGCCTCCGCCGATCCGGCCTTCACAGGCCGATCGGAGAAAGCCGCAGGACGGGCCGAGATCATCGCTCGAACCCTCGCTTCGCTCGGTCGCAAGCCCGATGAGGCACTGGTCGAGCCCCACACCGGCTGGCTCCGGAGCCTCGCAGGAGACCAGCCCGGCGAAGTCCCATTGGGGGATCTGTTCGTGTCCCGCATCGGCAACTGGGTTGATGCTCACGCGGCCGGCTTTCTCACCGACGGCGAGGATGACCTCCGGCGGCTCGGAGACGAGGAACGGGCCGACATAACTTTCCCAACCCAGCTACCCGGCCCCCCCGGCTACGAACCGGTGCCCACGGTGCCCGCTGTGCCGCCCGGCGACGTACTTATGCGCTTCGGCATCCTCGGCGACCTCCACTTCGGATCCGAGCGAGGAGAGATACACGCGCGCGCCGCGATCGAAGACCTGAATCGATCCGGCGCGGAACTCGTCATCCAGCTCGGTGATCTGACCGACCACGGCGACCTCGCCGAATTCGAGCTGGCGGCCAAGACGTTGAACGATCTCGAGATGCCGCTGGCGACGATGATGGGCAATCACGATGTGTATTCGCTCAAAGAGGAGCGGCTCTCGGGTCGTGAGTATTACCCGAACTCGTTCGGGAGAGAGCCCGACGGCGACCTGTTGGAGCAAGGAGGCTTCCGTTTCGCGGTTCTCGACTCTGCAACCAATTCCGCTTCTCCCTTTGCGGCGTTCGACTTCGTTAGGGGCGATTTCCTAGCGGGGCCGGGCGGCGCAGTGGTCAACGGGTCACTCACGGACGTGCAACACGAGATCCTGGCCGACGTCGCCGCCCCTGGAGAGCGGCCTGCCTTCGTCTTTCTTCATCATCCGCCGCAGCCGTTCGTCGGATTCCCACCGGTGCTGTTCGGCCTGCGCGACGCCGACTCGGGCAGGCTTCATGCCACCGTCGATTCGGGGAACGTCTGGGGTGTCTTTGCGGGCCATACACATCGGAATAGCAGGACGCGCAACTACGGGACGGTTCCCGCCCAAGAGGTTGCGATCCCGCGCGACTATCCCTTTGGCTACGCCCTCGTTGACGTCACAGAGAATGGTTACGCATACAGATTCGTACAGCTGTCCAACGAAGAGTTGTTGCGCGATGCGTACCAGTACTCCGGCACGATCCACCGTCGCTACGGGCTCGGGTCGGACGCCGAGCGCGCGTTCGTCTGGACTAAGTGACGTCCCGGCGCCTGAACAACGCGAGCGAAACCGACAGAAGGATGACCGAGTAGGCGATCAGCGTCACGATCGCCCGAAGTCTCGATTGCGCGAAGCCGACTCCCGCCTCGTCTCCCACCAACCACAGCGCCGCGTTCTCCGCGACCAGCCATCGCGCCCAGTTCGGCCTGAAAACACGAAGGATCTGCTCGAGCACCGCGAAGTAGACGAATCCCACGATGATCGAGGCGGCCGTGTTGCGAGCGGCGGAAGCAAGAGCGAATCCAACGCCCCCGAAGATCGCGGACAGCGTCGCCGACCGCAGCATCATGATCGCGGTGTCGACGAACCATCCCGCGTCGATGCCTTCGGTCGTCCCTCGTAGCGCACCCGCCGGCGTCAACGCGAGACCGAGCACGGCTTGCACGGCCAGGGCCGCGAGGAATACGAAAGCCAGCGCGCCCACCGCTTTGGCGATGAACGCTCGGACCCTCCGCGGCTCCCAGGTGAGATACGTGGTGATGGTGCCGGCGCCCCATTCGGCCCCGATGAACGTGGCGCCCAAACCCAGAGCGAGGATCATGAGCAGAGGGCTCAGCCCCGAGTAGATGTCGGTAAGAGTTTCCAAGTGGAAGCGCGGATCGCGAGCGATCTGGAGGCTCTGCTCGCGACAGAGCGCCTCTGCATCGTCGATATCTGGTGGGAAGAACCCTTGCTCTTGGCAGGTAGTGACGAACTCCGTTCGCTGACGATCCATCTCCGCGAGGGCATCCGAGCCGCCCTTCGAGTTCACGAAGACGATCACGCTTGCGATGGCGATGCCGAGGAGTACCAGCGCCCCGCTGGCCCTCACCGCACGACGTGATGCGTAACGTCTCAGTTCGACGAGGACGTATCTCACGGTGCGTCCTCTTCAGTGTGATCACGGGTCAGCTCCAAGAACACCGTCTCGAGGTCAGCTTCCTCCGGCCGGAGCTCCGACACGAAGAGGCCATCCGCGGCAAGAAGCCTCGTTACCCGCGCCGACTCAGTGGGATCGATCGAGACGCGGAGCCCGTCGGACACAGGGTTCGACTCGAGATTCGCCCGGGCGAGAACCGATCGCGCCGCCTCCAGGTCATCGACGCGGACGAATACGGCTCGCGCGCCGCCGGACAGGACCTCTTCGACCGGACCGATCGCCACACAACGCCCTCTAGCGAGGATCGCGACCTCATCGCACATCTGTCTGACCTCGCTGAGGAGGTGACTGGACACGAATACCGTCCGGCCTTCGGCCCCCAGCCTTCGCACGAGATCCCGCACCTCTTTTATGCCCGCAGGATCGAGACCGTTCGCAGGCTCGTCGAGGATGAGGACCTCGGGATCTCGCAGAAGGGAAGCCGCTATGCCGAGTCGTTGTCTCATGCCGAGCGAGTAGGTCTTGACGCGATCGCTCGCTCTGTCGGCGAGATCGACGAGCTCGAGTTTCTCCTGGATCTTGTCCTTGCGGATGCCGTCGATCCCCGCGAGGAGCTCGAGGTTCCGCCGCCCCGTGAAACCCGGATAGAGCGCCGGCGCCTCGACTATCGAGCCGACCCGTCGGATGACGGAGGCGAGATCGCGCTGCGAGTCCGCTCCGAGGAGCCGAGTCGAGCCCGAAGTCGGGCGGACCAAACCCAACAAGCATCGGATCGTCGTTGTCTTCCCCGACCCGTTCGGTCCAAGGAATCCGAAAACGCCACCGGATGGAACTGCCATGTCGAGCCCGGCGACCGCGACCGTTTCTCTCTTGCGGCCGCGCTTGTAGCGGACGTACCGCTTAGTGAGGCCCTCGGCCTCTATGACATTCACTAGTCGCGGAAATCCTGCGCTTTGCGCGCCGGCCCCGACTCCAGGACGACGTCGCGGAGGTTTCGCCAAACCCATGGGGTGAGCACTCGCGGAACCTGGAGGAGGTAGTACCAGCGGGGCACAACCCGCTGTGGCTTCCGGTTAACGATCGCGTCGCGGATCGCAGCGGAGACTTGGGCATCGGTACCGAGGAGGTGCCGCATGTAGCGATCGCCGGCCAAACCGGTCTGAGGGAAGCCTTCGGTTGGGATGAACCCAGGTTCGACGAGACTCAGAAAGATGCCGCGGCTAAGCAATTCCGGTGCAACGGATTCGGTCCACCCCACAAGAGCGAACTTCGACGCGGTGTAAGCGGGGATCCCCGGGACCGCGATCCGCCCGGCGACCGATGCGACGTTGACCACGCTCGCCGGGGCGGACCGCTCCAGAAGGGACGTGAAGGAATCGATGCAGTAGAGGGGGCCGAAGTAGTTCGTCTGCATCACGCTCTCGGCGTTGGTGACCCATCCGTCGGTCAGACCACTCGAGCCCGCGAAACCGGCGTTGTTGATCAGTACATCGCAACGCCCGTGGACCGATTCGACGTGCTCGGCAAGGCCCTCCACTTCATCTCGCTTCGAAACGTCTGTCACGCAGAAAGAGTGGCCACTACCGGGCATCTCGTCCACGAGCTCTTTCAGGCGGCCCTCGCGACGTGCGGCGACGCAGAGCGTCGCTCCTTCAGCCGCGAGATCGAGCGCGGTGCGGCGTCCAATGCCGCTCGACGCGCCCGTGACGACGCACATTTTTCCGGACAAACCGTCCGCCATCGGGCTCCCTCCCACTACGCAATGCATTCGTTTCGGGCCGCTGTGTTTCGGACGGCTTTTCCAGGGGTATCCACCTTATCGGCAAGCAAATAGGCAAAGGAGGGCTAGACCATGGGTGACATCGTCGTTTACATCCTGGTGGGTCTTGTAGTTGGAATCATCGCTCGTCTGCTGATGCCCGGGCGCGACCCGATCGGCATCCTCGGAACGATCGTCGTCGGGATCGTCGGTGCCGTCATCGGCGGCTACCTATGGGCGGCAGTCTTCGGCAACACGAAAGGCGTCGAGTGGATCGGCTCCATCCTCGTAGCCATGGCGCTGCTCTACGTGTACCGCCGCATGACGCTGGGCAGAACCGGCACGCTCTAAACAAGCCACAGCCGGGGTTCTGTCGGACCCGCGACCGTCAGGGACCCCAACTTAAAGCGAAACGGCCCCCTCCACCCGGGGGCCGTTTCGCTTTTTCGAGATCTGTGATCATCTCTTAATCTGCGCGTCGTGGACCCCAAGACCCAACGTGTCATCGACGCGGGAGCGGCGCTCGGGGTCGAGGTCGCTCCTCACACATTCCCCGCGGAGACGCGCACGGCAGCGGACGCGGCGTCCGCCGTCGGCTGTGACGTTGCCCAGATCGTGAAGTCCCTGGTCTTCGGGTCCGACCGCGGACCGCTCTTGTTCCTCGTTTCCGGGGCCAACCGGCTCGACCCGACGCTGGCTGCTCGAGCGGCCGGCGTGGATGAGCTCACCAAAGCGGATGCGGGTGAAGCCAAATCCGCAACGGGCTTCTCCATAGGAGCGACGCCTCCGTTCGGCCACACGAATCAGTTGCCGACGTTCATGGACGAGGACCTTCTGCTGCATTCGGAGGTCTGGGCGGCCGCAGGTCGTCCGGATTCTGTATTCCCCGTCGCGGCCTCCGCGCTGCAAGAAGCGACCGGCGCTGTCGTCTGCGCGTTGCGAGAGAAGTCCTAGGAATCGAGTGCCGCTCGCACCTTGTCCAGTAGGTCTCGTTCCACGAACGGCTTCGTGATCAGATCCACGCCCTGGTTCTGGGGGCCGGAGAACATCGCTTCGCTGTATCCCGACATATAGACGATCTTGATCTCCGGATGGTCTTTGCTCAATCGGTAACCGAGTTCCACTCCCGACATCTCCGGCATCACGACATCCGAAAGCAGCAAACGCACAGGCTGGTCCGATTCGCGTACCTGTATCAACGCTTCCACGCCGTTACAAGCCTCGACAACGTTGTAGCCATTGCGTGACAGGATGCGCTTGGCAACGGCCCGCACCGAGTCTTCGTCTTCGACGACGAGGATCGTTTCCCCCGAACCCATGACCATGGGGCGACTCACCTCCTCGACTTTGATCGAGGCTTCCTCTTCACTGACTGGGAAGAGGATCTCGAACGTGGTGCCGAGACCCTCCTTGGAGTGGATGTCGACCCTGCCTCCGGACCGAGTGATGATCCCGTAAACCGTCGCAAGCCCTAGGCCCGTCCCCTTGCCCTTCGGCTTGGTCGTGAAGAACGGATCGAACGCCTTCGCGATCACGCTCGCCGGCATCCCCGAACCAGTGTCAATCACACTCAATCGAACATGGGGCCCTGGGTTGAGGTCCACATGTGTGCGCCCCAACTCATCGGTCCACGGCACGTTCGCAGTCCTGAGAGTGATCGATCCTCCACCGGGCATCGCGTCGCGCGCATTCAGAGCGAGATTCATCAGCACTTGTTCGAACTGGCCCCGGTCGGCCTTGATCGGAGCGAGGTCGGGCGCGAGCTGCAAGTCGATGACGACGTTCTCGCCGACTCCTCGCCGAAGGAGTCCTTCGACCTCGGCTATGACCGTATTCAGATCGAGCACCTCGGGGTCGGTAGCGTCACGACGACTGAAAACAAGAAGCTGCCTCGTTAGAGCCGCAGCCCTGTCGCCCGCGGACTTGATCTCCTGGATGTCTTCGTAGAGCTCGGAGCCCTCGTCGAGATCCTCAAGAACGAAACCGGCAGTATTGAGGATCACCGCAAGGATGTTGTTGAAGTCATGTGCGATGCCTCCCGCGAGCTGACCGACGCTCTCGAGCTTCTGAGCTTGGTTCAACTGAACCTCCAGCGCGGCCGTCTCTTCCTCGGCACGGACCCGCTCGGTCACGTCCCGAGTGACCTTCGCGAAGCCGCGCAGCCTTCCCACCGCATCGCTAACCGGTGTCACGATCGCGTCGGCGAGGAACCTGGTTCCGTCTTTACGGACCCGCCAACCTTCCGCTTCGAAGCGCCCTTCGCTCAACGCGACTTCCAGCTCGTGTTCCCACTCCTCGCTCTTCGTATCCGCCGGGTAGAAACACGAGAAATGCTTGCCGACGATCTCGCCGGTTGCGTATCCGAACGTCCGTTCAGCGCCCGCGTTCCAGCTGATCACGTAGCCGCGTGGGTCGATCATGTAGATCGCGTAGTCCTTGACGGACTCGACCATCAACGAGAAGCGTTCCTGCTCTTCGACCACCTGGGCAAAGAGGCGGCGAGACTCGAGCGACAGCATCAACTCGTTCCCGAGCGACTCGACGAGGCGCACCTCCGCTTCATCGAAGTCCTCGGCCCCCACTCGGCCCCGGGCCACCAGGCAACCGATGATCTGCCGGTCAACCCGAAGCGGCACCGCGATCAGATTCGCTCCCCCGAAGTCTGCTCCCGCAGTTCCCCCTGCCGACGAATCCGGCAGGAGGCTCCGAGATGGATCGGAGCGCACCTCTTCGAGTAGATCGAGCAGCGGCCCTCCACCCAACAGTTCCATATTGGCGATGATCACGTTGGACCGGACTCCCGACCACAGAGCGCCACTTTCTTGATCGAGGACGACAAGCGCTTCCGACGCCGACACCATCGTCTCGACGGCACTCAAGAACCCGATCAGAGATTCACCCGCGTCAGCGCCCGCCGCAAGAGCCCTACTGGCGGCGTGGAGTTGCTCCAACCGTAGTCGCTCTCCTCGTTGCCGGATCACTGCGCGAAGACCCCAATAGAGACCTATCAGCGGAATCGGAAAGAGAAGAACCGTCCATTCCCCCGCGAGATAGCTCGCGGCGAAGAAGAGACCGAGAACGATGTTTGCGCCGAGGTTCATCAGAGTGACCGGCCCAACTGCACGCGTCAGCTCGAAGAAATTCTCGCCTTCGGCGAGCGCGATCGCGGCAGAAACGAAGATGTGCGTCAGCGCCGCGAAAACGACGACCGACGCGACGGCGATGAGAGCGTTGAGCGGCGTGAACTCCGTGCCATTCGCGAGTGCCTGGTACAAAGCAGCTGCCGCAGCGGCTGCCGTTCCGTACATCGCAACGTTGAAGAGTTCCTTCTGGATCCGGCCTTTCGCCCTTAGGGCCCCAACAACGCCGATCGCGATCACGGCACCCCAGACCACCTGGCCCACGGATAGTGCGACGATCATCGGAAGCAGGATCGCCTCGCCCGCGCTCAATCCGAGTTGAGCGGTTTTGTCGCGAACTACTAGGTCAGCGCCCTCCGTTACCGCAAGCAGAATCGTCAGGACCGTCCACGCCAGGAGGTGCCTTTCCCAACCCGAGGTGGTCGCCGTGATCGTCAGGATCGCGATCATTGCGGCGAGTAGGACGAAGAGGTAAGCCCGAAAGCCGGCGGGCGTTCGCTGGACGCTCACCGGCTCCTCGGTCTGTCTTGTGATCGGAGGGAGGTCACTCCCAGCCGGCTGCGTACCAGGCGCTTTGGAAGCTGGTGGCCCGCCACTTAGTGGCGCTCCAGTCGGTGCCGCGCCATTTGGTGGCATCCCAGTCGGCGTTGTACCACTCGGACCCCCGCCATTTCGTAGCGTCCCAACCGGTCTCCCGCCACTTAGTCGCACGCCACTTAGTCGCAGCCCACGGGTCGTTGACCCACGAGGTCAGAGCGTACGAGAGTGGGTCCCAACCCGCCGCTGTGTAGGTAAGGCCGACCCACGGGAGCAGGCCCAATGGATTCGATAGCGAGATGAGACCGCCGTTGTACTGAGCTTTCTTCTCTCCTGTCAGGCCCAACATGCCCGTAGGCGTGAGCACGTCGATCTGAAGTCCGCCGCGATCGGCCTGGATCGAACCCAGTCCGGTTCCGAGCCCAAGGAGCAAACCCTGGTTCGCCTTCGCCGTGGAGGTGCTGCGAGCGGCGGCGTACGCATCTATCAGGCCCTTGCCGGCCGCGTTCGGATCGGTTGTGGTGATCCGGCGGGTCGTGTTCATGAGCCGGTACTTCACTTGGTCGGGAACAAGGGTCGGCTTCGCCTGAAGCATCTGCGCAACCACACCCGAGACGACCGCTGCCGACATCGAAGTGCCGGTGCCACGGAAGTAGGAATCGCCCACCATCGCGGTCGCTCCGAACGCTTGGTCGATGGCGCTTCCCGGCGAGCGGAGGGACACGGTGTGAACGCCGGGCGCTACGACATCGGGCTTGGCAAGACCATTGCTGCGCGTCGGGCCGCGGCTCGAGAACACGGGAACGGTGTCGTCGGAAACATTGAGGGTTCCCTCGTCGTCTGAAGCGCCGACCGTGATGACGTAAGGATCGTCGGCGGGTTTCAGGACGGTGCGGGAATCCGGTCCGGAGTTGCCCGCGGAAACCACCACGACGATCCCCGACTTCCACGCCTTCTGGACCGCGTAGTTAAGCGGAGAAAGGAGATAGCTCTGCGATGAGTCGGTGCCAAGAGACATGTTCAGGACCCGGATGTTGTAAGCGCCGCGATTCGCGACGACCCACTGGATCCCAGCGAGAACGTTCGAAACGTCTGCGGCTCCATCGAACCCGGCGAGCTTGACGGCGATGATGTTCGCGTCCGGCGCAGCGCCGGTGTGTGCGCCGCCCGACGAGGTCCCGTCGCCTGCGATCAAGCCGGCCATGAAGGTGCCGTGACCAAAGGTGTCGGCACATTCGGCCGCAGTTCCGCGCTCTTGCGAGAAGTCCTCACAGTGGGTGACGCGACCCGCGAGGTCGGGGTGTGCCGCGTAAACGCCGGTATCCAGAACGGCGACGCCGACGCCGGCTCCTGTGACACCTTCGTCCCACAGGCTCTTGGAGTTGGTCAGGTTGCCGATCCGCTGAGAACTGAGTGAATAGTCGTCGCCCGTTGCATTGAAGTCGACCCGCCCATCGCGAGTGATACTGCGGACGCCCGCCTGTGACGAGAGCTCGTCGAGACGATCTGCCGGAACGTTCGCCAGAACGCCGTCGATGATCGAAAGGTCTTGGGTCTCGCGGCCCCCAACGGACCGGACCGCATCACGCGCGTCCGAAGTCGTCCAACCCTGGACGATCACGGAGACGCGGCGGGAAAGCTCTTGAGCTGCCTGTGGCGAGCCGGCAAGGGAAAGGAGAAGCGTTGCTGCCAGCGCCAAACTGATGAAGATCCGCTGGTCGATCCGTCGAGTCGTTGCCGTCATCTCAAGTGCCTTTCCGAGGTAGGTTGCCCCGGCCGCCCCGCCCCCAGTGCGTTGGCCACTCCTTAGGCCTTTTCTTTGCGGCTCTTTTGAATCGGGAAAGCGCCTGGAGAACTAGATACGTAAACGGGATGGAATCGAGGGGCACCACCGTCGCCATGTTTCGCCACCCGAACGGGTGAGATGTCCAGTTTTGTCGGGTGCGGGATGACTAGTTATGCAAGATGAATGTGCAGGTCAGGCCGCGCGGCCCCGCCTTAGAACCCTCGCCATGATCCGAGCCGGTCTGTTCGAGCTCGGCGGTGCCGGCTTGGAGGCGGCACGTATCGGCTCGTCGCCTGGAGGCGCGAAGAAATCGTTGAACCTCCGGCCGAGCTCGACATCTCCTTTGATCCTCAGCTTCCCGAGAAGGAGGGCTTCATCGCCCGTGCACCGGCCCGAGCTCATCGCGGCCCAGTCGCGGGCCGCCATCTCGTAGACCACATCCGGGGCGCGATCGCCCTCGCCTACGGAGACCCGGCAGTCACCGTCTCTGATCGCGACGGTGAAAGTGCCGCCGCCCGGCCCACTGAGGTCGAACTCGTAAACCGCGTCGATATCGCGCGAAGCCTCCGGGAGAAACGCGAGATAGAGCATCATCATCGAAAGGCCGGGCGCCATCTTCGGCACCGCCTTATCGAGGCCACGCAGCACAGACATCATCATCCTCTGACGGAAGCCGGTCGCGTTCAGTCCCCCACCCGGAGGGGGCCATGGCGCATCGATCGGCGCGACATACACGTCGACGAGAGGCATCGGCGCGCCGATAGCCCGCATCTTCTTCTCGAGCTGGACGCCGCCGTAGTTGAAGAGATCTCCCAGCGAGTATCCGAACGCAGACGTGTAAGTGACATCCCCACGCGGCGGTTGGTAGAGGGCCGTGCCGAGACGGAGCGCCTCGCGGAGACCTTCATGGATCGGATCGATCAATGAAGGGTCGTCGTCCAGGAGGTCGCGGATCACGCGAGCGCCGAAAGAGACGTGACGAGACTCATCGCGGGCAACCGCGGTAAATCCTGCTCTGAATCCCGGGAGGATCTGATTGTTGCGGGCCCAGGCAAGAATGAACTTTTGGCCGGTGAGAGCGAGGACCCCTTCGATGACGATGTGGTAGACGGCCATCGCCTTCGCGAACCGCCGGATGTCGTCGGGGTTGTCACGAAGATCCGACGTGATGTCTTCGAGATACTCGTCGAAAAGTGGAGCGAAGCCGGGCCCCACCCATTGCCGTGACGACCGAAGACGCTGACCTAGTTCAGCGTCGCCCGCGGCGACCACCTCCTGGAACCAGCGATCGAAGAAGATCGCGTGACGCGATTCATCCACGCACTGGGTGGTCAGGAAGATCTTCTGCTCCAGTTTGGGGGCAGCCCTCACATAGGGGGTGAGCGTGGCAGCCACGCGCTGCTCGGCGACGTAGAACGCCGCCAGCGTCCACAACAGTCTCTCTTTCGTGTGGTCGTCGAGGGCGAGCCAGTCCGCTCGATCCTGGGAGAAGTCGAGTTCCGAGACGCTCCAGTTCAGGCGCTCCCAGCGCAGATAGAGGTCCCTGTAGCTGGGCATCTTCCGGGCGATCGACTCGTTGAGGTGATCGAGGATCGAGTCCGGATCGACGTCCGCGAGCTCGCGAAGATCTCGCGTGTCTTCGGTCAGGACCACATCCGCCTCCGTTCGATCGGCAGGCTCTGATGATTGCATAGCGATGATGGACGCCCGACCCCGCATGCCGCTAGGACGATGGCCCACGCCCATCCGGCGCGCCGAAAAACTGTCGGACGCGTTGGGGGCCGAGGTCTGGATGAAGCTCGAAGAGGACTGCGGAGCGTGGGGCGGCAACAAGGTTCGGAAGCTCGAGTACATCCTCGCGGCTGCACGCGCCTCGGGAGTCGGCAGCTTCAGTGCGTGGGGGGTGGGAACGTCGAACTGGACCAGCGCGCTGGCGCTGCATGGTGTGCGCCAGGGCTTCCCGGTGAGGCTCTACCTCTGGGGGGATCCACCGGAGGACTACCGCCGGCTCTACGACGCGGTCGGAGCCGAAGTGATCTCGATCGGCCAGATGAAACTCTCCGTCGGCTTGGCCTACGGACTGATCCGGCCTCGACGGAGCGACGAGTTGGTCCTGCCTCCCGGAGGGAGCAGCCCCGAGGGCGACGCCGGATCGATCCACGCGGGCGAGGAGATCGCGGATGCTGTATCTGCAGGTCAGATGCCTCGGCCTCGGGCCGTTTTCGTGCCGCTCGGAACGTGCGGAACATCCGCAGGTTTAGCGGCAGGCATGGCGGCGCGGGGTCTCGATGTGCCGGTTGTGGCAGCGAAGGTCGCAGCTCTTCCCTACGGGAACGTTCCCCTAGCGCGACGAAGGGCGAAGCGCCTTCTCGGCGACGGATCTACGCCGCCCATCATCGAGGACAAACGGTTCTTCGCGCCGGGCTACGGGTTGCCGAACGATGCTTCGATGGAGGCTCAGGAACTTGCGAGGCTCGATGGATTCGAGCTTGATGGTACGTATGCGGCGAAAGCTTTCGCTTCTTTGATCGCTCACGCACGCTCCGGTCGGGCCGGGCCCTACCTCTTCGTCTTGACCTCACCCGGCCCCCCGCCGATCGATCCCCTAGCGGCCTAACTCCCGATCCCGCGCGGCAAGTTCGAAAGGGTTGTCGGCGTAAATATGCCCGCCTCTCAGACGAACCCAAAGCGACGCTAATAAGTAAACCGGCACGAACAGAGGGCCCCACTTCTCGTACTGCGCAACGTGGGCGAGCTCGTGTTTCATCGTGTCCGGGTCGAGCTCGTCGACGGCCAGAACGACGTGCCCGAAAGTGATCGCCCTGTAGCGCCAGCCCAATCGGCGAGGCCACGATGCTCCTTCGGCAAGGACGACGCCATGCGTGACGTACCTCTTCCGAAAGAGCGCGCTAAGAAACAGCCCGACCAGACTCCAAGGCCCGGCCCATACGTAGCTCAGCGCACGGCGCATGAACCTAGAGAGGAACGTCTGAGAGAACAAGCACCTTTGGTTCGGTCATCTCGGCCATCGCATAACGCAAGCCCTCGCGGCCGACACCCGAGTCCTTGGTTCCTCCGTAAGGCATCTGATCGGCGCGGAACGCGCTCACGTCGTTCACGATCACTCCGCCCACTTCCATGTCGCGATGCGCCTGCCAGATGCGACCGATGTCACGTGTGAACACGCCACCCTGGAGTCCGTAGTTCGTCTCGTTCGCGAGAGCGATGGCCTCCTCGAAGGTGTCATAGGTCTCGAATGTCGTTACGGGGCCGAAGATCTCCTCCTGTCGCACCTTCATGTCGCGCCGCGTCTTAGACAGCACGGTCGGGTGATACAGAGGATCCTCTCGCTTCCCACCAACCAGAATCTCAGCGCCTCCTTGAACCGCTTCGTCCACCCACGACGAAACCTTCTCCAACGAGGCGTGGTCGATAAGAGGACCGACGTCCGTGTCCGGATCCATGGGGTCGCCGACTTTCAACTTGCCGACTTCGTCGATCAGCTTCTGTTTGAACTCCTCTGCGATGTCGTTCTGCGCGAACACCCGCTGAACCGAGATGCACGACTGACCGGCTTGGTAGTAACCGCCGAATGCGATCCGTTGCGCGGCTTTGTCGAGATCTCCATCGGAATGGACGATCACGCCGGCATTCCCGCCGAGCTCGAGCGTTACGGCTTTCTTCGGGTCGGCTTTCTTGAGATCCCAGCCGACCTGGGACGACCCGGTGAACGAGATCTTCTTGAACCGGTCGTCACGCGCAAACTCGCCGGCTTCCTTTCCACCGATCGGCAACACCGACAACATCCCCGCAGGGAGATCGGTTTCAGAAAAGAGCTCGGCCAAGAAAAGCGCGCCGAGCGGAGTCTTGGTGGCGGGTTTTATGACGATCGGACAACCGACCGCCAGCGACGGCGCCATCTTGTGCGCAACCAGATTGACCGGAAAATTGAACGGGGTGATGGCGAGCACGGGCCCTAAAGGGAACCGTCTGATGATCGCCACACGGGAGCCCAGCGATGCCTCTGTGTCCAGCCTCATCACATCGCCGTCGAAATGCCTGATCTCTTCCGCGGCCCATCGGAACGTGGACGCGGCGCGGGCGGCTTCCACCTTCGCCCACTTGAGAGGCTTGCCGCCTTCCCGAGCGATGATCTCGGCAACTTCATCGGCCCGCTCGATGATCCCGTTCGAGATGTGCATGAGGGCTTCCGCTCGAACGTGTACCGGCAGCTTGCGCGTCTGTTCGAAGGCTTCATGGGCTGCCTTGACAGCAGTTTCGACATCGGCGGGCGACGGCTTTCCGACCTGCGCGACGACGGAATCGTCCCAGGGGGCCGTCACGTCGAACGCGTCGCTCCCCTGGATCCATTCACCTGCGACGAGATACGACTTGACGTTAGACACGGTTGGCTCCCTTAGGCGTCGATGTTGCTCATCACGTGCTTGATCCGCGTGTAGTCCTCGAATCCGTACATGGATAGATCTTTCCCGTAACCGGAATGCTTGAAGCCTCCATGCGGCATCTCCGCAACCAGGGGGATATGGGTGTTGATCCAGACACAACCGAAGTCGAGGCGCTTCGCCATCCGCATCGCCCTGCCGTGATCCTTCGTCCAGACGCTCGAGGCCAATCCGTACTCGACTCCGTTGGCCCATTGGACGGCTTTGTCCTCGTCATCGAACCGTTGCATCGTGATGACGGGACCGAAGATCTCTTGTTGGACGAGGTCGTCTGTCTGTTGCAACCCCTCGATCACGGTTGGCTCGAAGAAGAAGCCGGCCTTGCCTGCAACTCTCGTTCCGCCCGTTACGACTTGAGCGTGATCGGGAACCTTGCCCATGAACCCCTCGACGCGCTGCAGTTGATTCGCGTTGTTGAGAGGTCCGTAGAGGATGTCCTCGTCGTTAGGAGCACCCGTCTTCGTTGCTTTGGCCTGGTTCGTGAGCTCGTTGAGGAAGTTGTCGTAGATGCGTGGGCCTGCGAGAACTCGCGTGGCAGCGGTGCAGTCCTGGCCGGCGTTGAAGTAGCCGGCCATCGCGATCATCTCGGCGGCAGCTTCGACGTCTGCGTCGTCGAACACGATCACGGGCGCTTTGCCGCCGAGTTCGAGGTGCACTTTCTTCAGGTCGGCGGATGCGGCGCGAGCGACCTCCATCCCCGCCCGCACGCTTCCGGTCAGGGACGCCATGTCCGGTGCCGGATGCGAGATCAGGTTGGCTCCGGTGTCCCGATCACCACATATGACGTTGAAAACCCCGGGGGGCAGGAACTCCGCCGCGATCTCCGCAAGCATCAAAGTCGAGACGGGCGTCGTGTCGGAAGGCTTGAGCACAACCGTGTTGCCCGCGGCTATCGCCGGCGCGAACTTCCAAACCGCCATCATCATCGGGTAGTTCCACGGCGTCACCTGCGCGCATACGCCGACCGGCTCCCTGCGGATGAAGGACGTGTGACCGGCCATGTACTCCCCTGCCGAGAGTCCTTGGAGGACCCGAGCACAGCCGGCGAAAAAACGGATCTGGTCCACCATCGGCGGTACCTCTTCGTCCATCGTCAACTGATACGGCTTACCCGTGTTCTCGACCTCGGCCCTGACGATCTCCTCTGCACGTTGTTCGATCGCATCAGCGATCCGAAATAAGGCGAGGCTTCGCTCGGACGGCGTCGTGTCGCGCCATGAATCGAACGCGCGCCGCGCCGCCTGACACGCCGCGTCGATATCGACGGGACCCGACAGAGGCATCTCGGCGAATTCCTGGGCCGTGGTGGGATCGATCAGTGGAACCATCCGTCCGTCCGCGGGATCCCTGTACTGACCGTCGATGAAGTTCTGGAGCTTGCGCGACATGTCCCCTCCCGTTCGCGTTGCGACTCTCGCGTCGATGCTATTGCTGGGAGAAATCAGGGGAAGGTCCTACTAGTCCTAGCCTGATAGCGACTTTTATACAGAACGGCCAGTGGCGTTCAGGTCGATTCGATGAGGTCGAGGGCGCGCAGCGCGAGCCAGATCTCCATCCGATCCTCCGCCGACGCGAGATCGCGATCGATCAACTCCTGCGCCTGATTGATGCGATAACGCAGGGTGTGGCGGTGGACCCCCAGAGCATCGGCGCCCTCCTCCCATCGTCCTCCGGCTTGAACGAACGCTCGCACCGACGCGATCAGCTCGGACCCCTTGTCCGAGTCTCGTTCGATGAGGGGGCCGAGTATCGACCGCACGAACGTTTCGAGCATCGGACGTGACTGCACGCTGAGGAGGAGCGAATAGGACCCCAGATCCTCGAGCGAGACGACGCGCGGCCCGGGGGGTGCCACGCTCAGCAATAGCAATGCCGAAGAGTACGAACGCGGCAGGTCCGCCACCGCAACGAGATCTCCTACCGCCGCTCTGACTTCGGCCTCGAGCATGCCTCCGGCCAGCTGCTCCTCGAAGCGATCGATCAACATCCGCGCCAGAGGGACGGGATCGGGCGAATCGACGATCGCCGTGAGCCTGCCCTCGACGACCGCGACCCGCGCCGGGCCACTGCTTCGAAGGACCTCTTCCATCGACCAGGCAAGGTCCTCAGCGACGTCTCTATCGAGTGGAGCCCCGGCCATAACGATCGCGGCAACTCGGCCGGCCGGGACGAATCCCGCAACATCCAAGCGTCGTTCGAGGTCGGGGCCGGTGAGCGACCCGCGCAGAGAATCCGTCAGCATCTCTCCGGTGATCCTCCGTTCGACTGAGACAACGGCCCGCTGAGCCGCAAGCAGCAATCCGAGGACGGTGGCGGCGTGCCGGAGCACTACCCGTTCCAGCGCATCGATGGGGCCCCGGCGCCCGAACACGAGGACGCCTTCGGTGTGTTTCCCCGACGTGACAGCGAGCGCGAGTTCCGAGCCTTCCGGCAACAGGACCGAGCTCGTCGTCGGGCCGCCGCTGTCCCATAGGCCGCGGGGCAAGCGACCCCACACCACATCGGGTGCCGGGGGCGAAAACCCCGCCGCAGCTACGACCTGGCCCGCCGACCCGAACAGATAGACCCAACCTGGAGCGATGTCGACCATCTCGTTGAGAACGTCGGCCGGCCCCGAACCGTCGCTGACCAGACGGGCGAGGCGTTCATGGATGTCGACGGACATCTGGAGCTCTCGCATCCGCTCCTCGGCCAACTTCATCGACACGGCCTCGGCGATCGCTATGAACGGGACCGGATAGGGCACCTCCAGGATGGGCAGGCCCTCGCGATCGGCCGCTCGGATAAGGGTTGCCGGCACGGCCTCGAAACCGAAGCCGATGCCGAAGCCGATCCCCGCCGCGTGAGCCTTGACAAGCTTCCGCACGTACGCCCTCTGATGGGTGGGCGATCCCTTCGGGCCTAGTCCGGTTGTGAGGAGGAACTCGCCGCCGGACAGCCACCGGGTTGGATCCGGCAGTTCCGACGTATGAGCCCAGCGAACCGCGTTATCAAGTCCGTCACGGCCCGCGACCACCGTGAGTCCCAGCCCTGGGAGGTCGAGCAAGTCCCTAACTGTGATCGGCACGGGCGCTCCGGATGTCGAGTGTTCTCCAGAGTGTACAAAGCAACCGTTTCTCATACGCCTCGCTGCACCTACGGCTGCCCCGGCCAAGCGGCATAGCGTGACGCCATGCGGGTGGTCGTCTTGGGAGGGGCAGGCGCGATGGGAAGCGTCTGCGTGAAGGACCTCGTCGCCTCCGGGGTCGAAGAAGTCATCGTCGCAGACCGGGCCAAGAGCCGGATCGATGCAGTGGTCCGCACGGCCGGAGGGTCGGCCTCGGGCGCGGAGGTGAACGCGGCCGATCACGAAGCTCTGGTCGCGCTCCTGCGAGGAGCCGACGTGGTGGCCAACTGCACGAACTACGACCTGAACCCCTCGGTGATGAAGGCTGCCGCCGCGGCGAAGACGAATTATCTCGACCTTGGTGGGCTCTACCGCGGCACCCGCCGCCAGCTCGACCTCGCCCCCGAGATCGAGGACGCCGGGATCATCTGCCTCCTCGGTATGGGATCGACGCCCGGCACGATGAATGTGATGGCGGCCGCCGCGGCCGAGCGACTCGACGAGATCCACGAGATCCATCTCCGTTGCGGCGGGATGGATCCTCAGCCATCCGCTGCCCCGTTACCGGCGCCCTACGCGATCGACACGATCCTCGACGAGTTCACGCTGCCGGCAGTAGTCGTCTCTCTCGGCGAGCTGAAGGAGATCCCCGCGGCCACCGAGGACGAAGCGTTTCCATTCGCAGACCCCGTCGGGATGCAGAACGCGATCGCAACGCTTCACAGCGAGCTTGCCACGATGCCGCGCACCTTCGGGGGCCGCGGCTTGAGCGAAGTGACTTTCAAGGTTGCTGTCGGAGACGACTTCATCTCGAAGTACAGACAGGTGACGCGCCTCGGGCTCGCCGATACTTCTCCGATCGAGCTTGCCGACGGAACCCGGGTGATCCCTCGCGATGTGCTGAAAGCCAAAGCCCTCGCGCACCCACAGGAGTTCTCAGGGAAAGACGTCGAGTCTCTGGTGGTCGTGATGCGCGGCGCGAGGAATGGCTCACCGCTCGAGATCCGGGTCGAAGAGGTCAGCTTCCCCAACGACGATTACGAAGTCGGCGGAGCCGATGCGAACACCGGCATCCCACCGTCGATAGTCGCGCAGATGCTGGCGAACGGAGAGGTCAAGGGAGCGGGGGTCTTCGCGCCGGAAGAGGTGGTTCCGCACGAGCCTTACTTCGCCGCTCTCGCTCGGCGCGACATCCACGTCAAGGTCATCGAAGGTCCGATCGGATCTCAGCGATTGGGGGTGGGCGCATGAGCTCGAACGACGACTCGGCTCGAGATGTAGGCGCGGGTTACCCGGGCCCGATCTCGACGGAGCTTTTCAAGAGGCGAGAGGAGGCCGTGCCGCGAGGCGTCTTCAACACCACCACGATCTTCATTGCGGGAGGTGAAGGGGCGCGCGTTACGGACGTCGACGGCAACAGGTACATCGACCTGGCCGGTGGCCTGGGGGTTTTGAACGTGGGCCGCGGGAACGAGCGCGTCGTCCAGGCCGTGCACGATCAGGTCGACAAGTTCCTGCACGAATGTCAGCACGTAGCTCTCTCCGAGAACTATGTGGAGCTAGCCGAGACCTTGAACCGCATCACCCCCGGCGACCATCCCAAGAAGACGATGCTCGCCAACTCGGGTGCCGAGGCGGTGGAGAACGCGGTGAAGATCTCGCGGTACTCGACCGAGCGGGATGGCGTGGTCGCCTTCAGCAACGCGTTTCATGGACGAACCTTGCTCGGCATGACGATGACCGCTAAGGACATGCCGTACCGGCACGGATTCGGTCCCTTCGCGCCCGAGGTTCATCGAGTCCCGTTCGCCTACTGCTACCGCTGTCCGTTCGGCCTCGAACACCCGAGCTGTGGGGTCGCATGCGCCGACTACGCGGCCGATGTGATCGATTCGCAGATCGGAACCGGCAACGTCGCGGCGATGGTCGTCGAGCCGGTCCAGGGTGAAGGTGGCTTCGTAGTCGCTCCCGACGACTACCTCCCGGCCCTCAAGCAGATCTGCTCGGAGCGAGACATCCTCTTCGTCGCCGATGAAGTGCAGTCCGGCATGGGACGAACGGGAAAGATGTTCGCCGTCGAGCACTACGGGGTTGTTCCGGACATCGTCGCTACGGCGAAGTCCCTCGGAGCGGGGATGCCTATATCGGCAGTCACGGGCCCGGCCGAAGTCATGGACGCCCCGCATGTCGGCGGACTCGGCGGCACCTACGGGGGGAACCCGGTCGCCTGCGCGGCCGCACTCGCAGTGATCGCCGAACTCACCGAGACCGATCTCCTCGCCCGGGCCGAGGCCCAAGGCCGGATCATCAGGGCGAGGTTGAATCCGCTCGTCGACTCGCTGAACATCGTCGGAGAGGTCCGAGGCCTGGGCCCGATGGTCGGGATCGAGCTCGTCGTCGATGAGCGGACCAAAGAGCCCAACAAGCTCGCCGCTGCGGCGGTGGTCAAGCGCTGCCACGAAAGTGGCGTTCTCATCATGAAGGCAGGGACCTACGACAACGTGGTGAGGCTCCTTGCTCCCCTTGTGATCTCCGATGCGGACCTCCACGAGGGGCTCGACGTTCTTGTCGATGCCCTCGAAGAGGCGAATAAAGGAGCAAACTGAGGCTTGCAGACTATGGATGACTCGACCAAGACGGAGGTCTCGAGCAGGGGGGCCGCGGACGTCACGCTCGATGGCGTACGCAAGGTCTTCGGCGACGCCGTCGCGGTCGATGGCGTCGACCTCGAGATCATGCCCGGCGAGTTCTTCTCGCTCCTGGGACCCTCCGGGTCGGGCAAGACCACCTGCTTGCGGATGATCGCCGGATTCGAGGAGCCGACGAACGGCAAGATCCTCCTGCAGGGTCGTGACGTCACCGGACAACCTCCCTACCAGCGCGACGTGAACACGGTGTTCCAGGACTACGCACTTTTCCCCCACCTGACGGTTCGCGACAACGTCGAGTACGGCTTGAAAGTGAAAGGCGTAGGCAAAGAGTCGCGCGCTAAGCGAACCGACGAAGCCCTTCGGATGGTGAGGCTCGAGGGCTTCGACAAACGCAAACCCCACGCATTGTCCGGAGGCCAGCGGCAGCGTGTCGCTCTGGCGCGCGCGCTGGTCAACGAGCCCAGAGTCCTGCTGCTAGACGAGCCTCTGGGGGCGCTGGACCTCAAATTGCGTCAAGAGATGCAGATCGAATTGAAAACGATCCAGCAACGCGTTGGACTCACCTTCATATACGTGACTCATGATCAAGAAGAAGCCCTCACCATGAGCGACCGGCTCGCGGTTATGAACAAAGGGAAGATCGAACAGGTGGGAGCCCCCGCCGAGGTTTATGAACAGCCGGCCACGACTTTCGTCGCCGGATTCGTGGGCGTATCCAACCTGCTTTCCGGTGATGCTGCCAAGCGCATCACGGGCCGCGACGTAACGGTCACCGTTCGCCCGGAGAAGATCCACATGGTCGATGAGAGCGAACCGGCCCCGAGCGGATCGTGCACCGCTCTCGGGATCATCGGCCATGTCTCATACCTGGGCGCGGTTACGCGCTACGGAGTCGACCTCGACGAAGGAGGGCGACTCGTCGTCCTGGCCCAGAACCAATCCGTTTCTTCCGAAGGGGTCGCATCGAGCAAAGATCGACGGGTGCGTCTTTGGTGGGACGCGTCACACAATCGTCCTGTGGGTGAGTGAAAAGAGATCGAGCGATCTCTTAGAGAGAGGAGAGAGCGTTGATAAGGGGGAGGCTCTTCGCGGTCCTTACCGCGATCATGTTGGTCGCCGCAGCGTGCGGCGGTGGGGATGACACAACGGGTTCCAACAACGGCACCGGTGGAGATACGGGTGGCGACACGTCCAGTCTTCCCACCGAGATCGGGCCGGGCGAGGGTGCTCTGAACCTGATCGCGTGGGTTGGGTATGTCGAGGACGGCTCGAACGACCCGAATTACGACTGGGTCACGCCGTTCGAGAAGGACACCGGCTGCAAGGTCAAGGTCAAGTACGGCGACACTTCCGACGAGATGGTGCAACTGATGCGTCAAGGCGGTGGCACGGTCTACGACGGCGTTTCAGCGTCGGGCGACGCGTCGGTTCGACTGATCGCCGGCGGGGACGTTCAAGAGATCAACACCGA
Organism: Actinomycetota bacterium; assembly: GCA_034663635.1. Lineage (GTDB taxonomy): Bacteria > Actinomycetota > CADDZG01 > CADDZG01 > WHSQ01 > JAXDJH01. The sequence goes on from JAXDJH010000025.1 coordinate 65,155, forward strand.
CCTCATCCCGACCTACGGCGACGTGATGTCGTCGCTCCAGGAGCCCGGGCACAACACGATCGACGGGAAGCATTACGGCGTCCCCTACCTCTGGGGGCCGAACGTCCTCATGTACCGGACGGACGTAGTCAAGGAAGCGCCCACGAGTTGGGAGCCCGTCTTCAGCGGGGACTCTCCTTACGCGGGGCAGGTGACCGCGTATGACAGCCCGATCTACATCGCTGATGCGGCCCTCTACCTGAAGGCGCACAACCCGGATCTGGGCATCACCGATCCTTACGAATTGACCCAGGACCAGTTCGACGCCGCGATCGACCTACTGAAGGAGCAGAACGGGGTTATCGGCAAGTACTGGGTCGGTTACGCGGACGAGATCGACGGATTCGCCGCGGGCGACATGGCGATCGGGACGTCGTGGCCCTACCAGGTCAACGTTCTGCAGGGCGAGAAGGAGCCCGTCGAGGCCGTCGTTCCGGACGAGGGCGTTACGGGTTGGGCCGACACCTGGATGATGTCGTCGAACGCTCCCCACCCCAACTGCATGTACGAGTGGATGAAGTGGACGATGGAACCGGATGTCCAAGCCGAGGTCGGCGGTTGGTTCGGGGGCACGCCGAGCCTGACCACCGCTTGTGACGCGCTCAAAGATCAGTTCGGCAAGGCGGCAGACACCACGTACCACTGTGGCGACGACGCGTTCTTGTCAGAGATCGCTCTGTGGAAGACGCCGGTGCCCGACTGTGGCGACGACCGCGGCGAGACCTGTATCGACTACTCCGAGTGGACCCGCGCTTGGACGGAGGTGAAGGGATAGCCGAACCGGCAGCGGCCGAGCGGGAGATAAGCCCGCTCGGCCGCATCTCCGCTTTCTTCCACCGCCACAAGGGGGCCAAGCTCGCGCTCCTGCTGGGTCCCCCTTTGGGCTGGATGCTTGTCGTCTATCTCGGCGCGCTCAGTCTGCTTTTCCTCTCGGCGTTCTGGAGCCAGAACCCGCTGACCGCAGAGATCGAGCGGGTTTGGACGCTCAACAACTTCAAAGATCTCGTCGGCAACGACGTCTATCGAACGATCGCCCTCCGGACGGTAGGGGTGGCGGCCGCGGTGACGATCGCTGATCTCATCCTCGCTTTCCCCCTCGCCTACTACGCCCAGCGCATAGCCAGGCCGCGCGTTAGGACCCTCTTGCTCCTGTCGGTGGTCCTTCCGCTGTGGTCGAGCTATCTAGTTCGCGTGTACGCGTGGCGCGTCATCCTGTCGGGCAACGGGATCTTGAACTGGACGCTTGCGAAGCTCCACCTGGGACAGCTTGAGATCGGCTATTCGACTTGGGCGATCTGGCTGACATTCACTTATCTATGGCTGCCGTTCGTGGTGCTGCCCATATACGCGTCGCTCGAACGGGTCTCAGGATCCTTCTTCGAGGCGTCGGCCGACCTTGGTGCCACGTGGTTGACGACGCTGCGCCGAGTCGTTATCCCCATGGCGATGCCCGGCATCGTCGCGGGGTCGATCTTCTCGTTCTCCTTGACTCTGGGCGACTACATCGCTCCCCAACTGGTCGGGAACACTCAGTTCATCGGCAATGTCGTTTACCAAAGCGTCGGGATCGCCAACGACATCCCGTTCGCGGCCGCTTTCGCGCTCGTGCCTGTCGCCATCATGGGTCTCTACCTTTGGGGAGCTCGCCGGCTCGGCGCGTTCGAAGCATTATGAGCACCACGAATCTGGAACCGCGTGGCGTGCGGATCGGGATGCGGATCGCGTCCATATTCGTACTCGCGTTCCTCTACATCCCCCTCCTCGTCATCTTCCTGTACGCGTTCAATTCCTCGGTGGCTCAGTCCTGGCCACTACACGGCTTTTCACTGAAGTGGTTCGGCGTCGCCTGGAACAACGACGATGTCCGAAGCGCTCTCCTCAATTCCATCAAGGCCGGCCTGGGCGCGACCGTGATCGCATTGAGCCTCGGATCACTCGCCGCGTTCGCGGTCCACAGATTCAATTTCTTCGGTCGGCAAACGGTTTCTTTCCTTCTCGTACTACCGATCGCCCTTCCGGGCATCGTGACCGGCATGGCCCTCAACTCGGCTATCAACTTCGGCGGGACCATCTTCGGCCTGCACTTCTCGTTATTCACGATCATCGTGGGACACGCGACTTTCTGCATCGTGGTCGTCTACAACAACGTCATAGCGAGGCTGAGACGTACTCCGACGTCGCTGACCGAAGCCTCGATGGACCTCGGGGCGAACGGCTGGCAGACGTTTCGCAACGTGACGTTCCCGAGCCTGGCAACAGCTCTCGTCGCCGGAGCACTGCTCGCGTTCGCCCTGTCCTTCGACGAGATAGTGGTGACAAACTTCACATCCGGCACCGAGACCACCCTTCCGAAGTGGATCTACAACAACCTCCGATTGCCCAACTTCCGCCCACAGGTCAATGTTGTGGCTATGGTCGTCGTGCTGATGAGCTTCATCCCGGTCTACATAGCTCAACGCTTGAGCGAAACTGCAGGGATCTTTGAGAGGGGCGAAGGAAGATGAGCGACGTCCGCCTTGAACAGATCTCCAAGGCCTTCAAGGAAACCGTCGCGGTCGACAACATCAGCCTTTTGATCGAGGAAGGCGAGTTCTTCTCGCTCTTGGGGCCATCCGGTTGTGGCAAGACGACCACGCTGAGGATGATCGGGGGCTTCGAGGAACCGACGTCCGGAACTATCTACCTCGGGGGCGACGACGTCACCGGCCTCCCGCCCTACAAGCGAGACGTCAATACCGTCTTTCAGTCATACGCCTTGTTCCCGCATCTCGATGTCTTCGAGAACGTCGCTTATGGATTGAAGCGCAAAAAGGTTTCGGGGGCCGAGATCAAGACGCGCGTCGACGAGATGTTGGAGCTCGTGGACCTGCCCGGATACAGCGCCCGGCGCACGACCCAGCTCTCCGGCGGTCAGCAGCAGAGGGTCGCCCTCGCGCGGGCTCTGGTCAACCGGCCCCAGGTCCTTCTCCTGGACGAACCGCTCGGCGCCCTCGACCTGAAGCTGCGAAAGCAGATGCAACTCGAGCTCAAGCGCATCCAGAAGGACGTCGGCATCACCTTCATCTACGTGACTCACGATCAAGAAGAAGCCATGACCATGTCCGACCGGATCGCCGTCATGAGCGCGGGCCAGATGGAGCAGGTGGGAGCACCCCAGGACGTCTACGAGTTGCCGGCGACTGAATTCGTCGCGGGGTTCCTCGGAGCTTCGAACCTGCTCGACGGCCGGATCGAGAGCGTCGATGGTCCGACCGCCAAGGTCAAACTCACGAGCGGAGCTGTGGTCCTTCTCCCGGCCAAGCGCGCTCCCGATTCGAAGCAGGTCCGGGTCGGCGTTAGGCCGGAGAAGCTCTCGATATCGACCAACGGTGGACCCACCGATGGTTCGAACTCGATCGAAGCGACCATCCGGATGTCGACCTACACCGGAGTGTCCACTTCGTATGAGTGCGTCACCGATGACGGGGCCACGGTGGTCGTGTATGTCCAGAACTTGGACGCGTCTCCGGCCCCCGTAGGGGCCGGGCAGCGCGTCACGTTGTCGTGGAGTCCCGAGCACACCTTCGCAGTCGAACCGGGAACCTTGAAAGGAGCACCGGAATGAACGATCGCATCCGAATGCAGGACATAAGCAGACGCGAGATGTTGCGACGGATGGGGATCGGCGTAGGGGCGCTGTCGACCACCGCCTTGCTCGCCGCGTGTGGGGTCTCTGGGCAAGCCGACAAGCCCACACCCTCGGGATCGGATGGTGGAGGCCTTGCGGGACAGGACCCCGCCGGACAACTCGACTTCGCGAACTGGCCGCTCTACATCGACAGAGCCCAGGGGCGTCGTCCGACCCTCGAAGACTTCACGAAGGAAACGGGGATCGAGGTCTCCTACAAAGAGGTGATCGACGACAACGAGAGCTTCTTCGGGACGATCCGTGAGCCTCTGGCAAACGGACAGTCGAGTGGGTGGGACATCATCGTGATGACGGACTGGATGATCGCGAAGATGAACCGCCTCGGATACCTCGAGGAGCTCGACCACGATCTGCTCGGCAACTTCGCGGCGAACGCCGGGGAGATCTACAAGAACCCGACCTACGACGCGAACAATGCGCACAGCATCCCGTGGCAATCGGGCATCACGGGGATCGGATACAACCCAAAGCTGACCGGGCGCGAGATCACCAGCATGAACGACCTCTTCGACCCCGCCTTCAAGGGCAAGGTAGGGATGTTCACAGAGATGCGCGACTCGATGAGCTTCGCTCTACTGAAGAACGGCATCCATCCACAAGATGCAACGCCGGAAGACGTGGACGCCGCCGCCGCGGCTCTTCTCAAGCAACGAGACGACGGCATCGTGCGCGACTACTACGGCAACTCGTACGCGGACGCTCTCCTGCGCGAGGACCTCTGGATCACGATGGCGTGGTCCGGCGACGTCTTCCAGCTCCAGCTCGACAAACCGGATCTCAAGTTTGTGGTACCCGACGAAGGAGCGATCCTGTGGGTCGACAACATGGCCATCCCCAAGGGGGCCGAGCACCCTGTCGACGCCCATATGTTCATGGATTACGTGTACCAGCCGGAAGTCGCAGCACAGATCACTGCATGGGTTAACTACATCTGTCCTGTGCCGGCCGCCAGAGACATCCTCGCGAGTTCCGACGACAAGTTCACGCAAACGGTCGCGGAGAGCCCTCTCGTCTTCACAACGCCGGACATGGAGTCGAAGCTCTACCACTACAAAGATCTAGACGAGGACGAAGAGCAGACCTGGAACGACCTGTTCAACCAGGTGATCCAGGGCTAACCCTTGGCAGAAGCAACGACGGGCCGACGGGGACGCGGGCTGGTTGCCTACCTGCTCGCGCTTCCCGGCGCGCTGTGGCTCGGGATTTTCTTTCTTATCCCGATGGTCACGATGTTCTCCCTGTCGTTGCAAGAAGGATCATTCGAGCGCGGCTATGTCTTCACCGGGCGCGTGCAGAACTACTTCGACGCGCTGAGCCTCTACGACACTCAGCTCTACCGGTCGCTCATCTACGGATTGATCGTCACGGTGGTGACGCTCGCGCTCAGCTACCCGATGGCGTACTGGATCGCGTTGCGGGGGGGACGGTACAAGAATCTTTTCCTGTTATTGATCCTTCTGCCGTTCTTCACGCCGTTCGTGATCCGCACCCTGTCGTGGAAGTTCATCCTGGCCGACGAGGGGATCTTCCTCGGGACCCTCAAGGACTGGGGCATCCTCCCGGACAGCTATCAGCTCCTGGCAACTCCTACGGCGGTCGTCTGCGGGATGATCTACAACTTCCTCCCGTTCATGGCGCTGCCCTTGTACGTCGCTCTCGAGCGTCTCGACCCTCGCCTTCTTGACGCCTCGAACGACCTCTACTCGAACCGCACCCAGACGTTCCTCAAGGTGACGCTCCCGCTTTCCCTTCCGGGCGTCTTCGCGGGATCGCTGTTGACCTTCATCCCCGCCGTCGGCGACTTCATCAACGCCGACCTGCTCGGAGGGGTCAACACGACGATGATCGGAAACGTCATCCAGCGCGAGTTCCAGACGAACCTCGACTTCCCAACCGGCTCCGCGCTCTCGTTCCTATTGATGTTCGGCATCCTCGTCGGCGTCTTCATCTACGCGCGCGCGATAGGCACCGAGGAGCTTTCGGGATGAAAAAGGGCCGGATACTTCCGATCTACACGGGGCTCGTCATCGCCTATCTGTTCATCCCGATCTTCGTCATGGCGCTCTTTGGCTTCAACGATCCCGTCGGCCGGTTCAACTTCCAATGGCACGGTTTCACCCTCGAGTGGTACCGAAGGCTGTTCGACGTGGAAGAGCTCGTGATCGGGATCAAGAACTCGCTGTTGGTCGCGACGGTGAGCACGTTCTTCGCAACGATCTTCGGCACACTCATGGCACTTGCGATCAGCCGGTACAAGTTCCGGGGCCGGTCGGCGCTCAACCTCTTCATCTTCATTCCGATGGCCACTCCGGAGGTCGTCCTCGGCGTCTCGCTCCTCGGCTTGTTCGTGACCCTCCAGCTCTCGAGGGGCTTCCTCACCCTCGTGATCACCCACATCTTGTTCTGCATCTCTTACGTGGTCGTGACGGTAAGGGCGCGGACGACGAACCTCGACAGCAATCTGGAGGACGCCGCCCAGGATCTCGGCGCGGACCCCTGGACGACGTTCTGGACCGTCACGTTCCCTTTGATCCTTCCGGGCATCGTGGCGGGTGCCTTCCTCGCCTTCGCTCTCTCCATCGACGACTACGTCATCTCGAGTTTCAATGCCGGCTCCACGATCACGCTCCCCCTCTGGATCGTGGGGGCATCGCGCATCGGCGTCCCGCCACAGGTGAACGTGATGGGAACGCTCTTGTTCATGGTCGGTGTGCTCTACGTCGTAGGAGCCGTGATCGCAGGACGTCGCAAGGAGAAACTGATCGCCCCCCCGGTCCTCTCGAAAGGCTAGGGGCCCCCCACCCTCTCGCCGAGTGTGGGGTTAGGGGGAGAGTTGCGCGCAGTACTCGGCGAAGACGTTCACGAAGGCGTCGATGTCATCTTCGGTGTGCTGCACCGAGATGGTCCACTGCTCTTCCTTCCCAGGCGTCTGGTAGATGCCGTGGTTGACGAGCCAGTACCAGGACGCCTCGAACAAAGAGTCGTCGACCTCGAGGAAGTCGCGATAGCGCTCCATCGGCCTGTCCCGGAAGGTGATTGAGCCTTTGCACCCGAGATCCGTGGTGACCGCCGGGATGCCGGCCTCGTCCAGCGCCTTCTGGCAGCCCTGAGCCAAACGCGTGCCGAGGTCCGCGAGCATCCGATAGGCGTCGGGCGTCAATACCTCGGTCAACGTTGCAAGGCCCGCCGCCATCGACAACGGGTTCCCGTTGAAGGTTCCCAGCGCCGCGACACCTTTAGTGATCTCTTCCATGATCTCCTCGCGGCCCCCGAAAACACCGATGGGAGTTCCGCCGCCGGCGGCTTTCGCCAGGCAGACGAGGTCTGGTTGGACGCCGAACATCTCGGTGGCACCCCCCGCCGCGATCGTCACGCCGGTCTTCACTTCATCGAAGATCAGAACGACGTTGTGTTTGGTGCACAGCTCGCGCACTTTCTCGAGGTAGCCGGGCTGCGGCAGGACGATGCCGATGTTCATCATCACCGGCTCCATGATCATCGCCCCGATCCGATCCCCGTGCTCGGCGAGGACCTTCTCGAGAGCCGGGACGTCGTTGAAAGGAACGACCATCGTCGAGTTCGCCGTTTCGGCCGGAATACCGCGCGAGAACGGAACCGTCCACGGACGCTCGGTCGGTCCACTCGAGTCCATCGTCGGCACGACCGAGAACATGACGGCATCGTGATGGCCGTGGTACGAGCCTTCGATCTTCAATAGGACGTCTTTGCCGGTCGCAGCGCGGCCCAATCGCACCGCGTCCATAGTCGCCTCGGTGCCGGAGTTCGTGAAACGCACTTTGTCGAGCCCGAAGCGTCTCTTGATCTCCTCGGCCAGCAGGACACCTGCCTCCGTGGTCGCGGCGAAGTGCGTCCCCGACGCGGCGGCACGCTCGATCGCTTCGCGAACCTTCGGATGAGCGTGTCCCACGACCATCGCGCCGAAACCGGCGTGGTAGTCGACATAGGTATTGCCGTCGACATCGGTCACCTTCGAGCCGGCTCCGGAAGCGAGATAGATCGGATAGGGATCGCCCGCTTGGAACGAGGAGGCAACGCCGAACGGCATTGCCTTCTCCGCACGCGTGTACAAGGCCTTCGACTTTGGAGTGCGCTGTTCGAAAAGCGAGATCTGCTCTTGCGTCAACTGGTCAGCGCGGGCATCCATGGCATCGCCCGTGTGGGCCATAAACAACCTCCTATATGCCCGCCCTAAGAGCCGGGATGGGAAAAAGCGTCTCCGGCTGCCGCCCTTACAGGGTAAGCCACCCGCGGCGATCAACCGTTGGACTCTTCGGAGGAAACCAACAAAGCGGTTTCGCCATTCCGACGAAGAGGCGAGTATGAGTCGATGGCCCGCCCTCAAAACGCCCGATGAGGGCAAATCGCCCCGACGAGCCCTCTTACTCGGGGGTCGCGACGTTCCAGAAGCTGCCTCTGGTTCTTGATCCAGACGAACTCAACGGTGTTGACGTCGCAATCGTCGGGGTCCCCTTCGACGACATGGTTACCCACCGGCCGGGCACCAGGTTCGGCCCCCGCGCTATCCGAGCCGCCAACGACATGAATACTCCGAAGGTCTGGCACATGGATCTCGGGATCGATCCGTTCGCCGAGTTGAACGTGGTGGATCACGGGGACGTCCAGGTCTGGCCCGGCCAAGGCTCCGCCAACCACGCCAAGATCGAGGCCGCCGTCGCGGCCATCGTCGAACAAGGAGCCGTTCCCGTGATCCTCGGCGGCGATCACTCGATCGCCTATCCCGACATCAAAGCCGTGGCGGCGTCTCTTGGGAAGGGAACGCTGGCCGTCGTCCAATTCGACACGCACGCCGACACCGCCACCGAGAACTGGGAAGTGAAGTGGGCCCACGGCACGCCGTTCAGGCATCTGATCGACGAAGGTCACCTCCCCGGCGATCGATTGATCCAGGTGGGCCTCCGTGGTTACTGGCCCTTCCCGTCTGAGTTCGATTGGGCAAGAACCGCCGGCGTCAGATGGCACCGCATGGAGTCGGTGATCGAGCGCGGCATCGACGCGGTAGTAGATGACGTTCTCGAACAGATCGCGGACGCCGACGCCCTTTTCCTTTCGGTCGATATCGATGTCTTGGATCCCGCCTTCGCGCCGGGAACCGGCACTCCCGAGCCGGGAGGTATGTCGACGAGAGAACTGCTCAGGGCCGTTCGGCGTCTAGTCCTCACCAAGGGCCTCGCCGGGATGGACATCGTGGAGGTCTCGCCGCCCTATGACCACGCCGAGATCACTTCGATGGCCGCGCACCGAGTGGTCCTCGAGGCGATCTCCGCTCTCGCGGTTTATCGAAAAGATGCAGCCCCGCGGCCCGAAGACCCCGACTGACTTATGTTCTCTGGATGCTGCTAGCGGTCTGTCACTCAGAAACCGGTGGTTGGAACGACGTCGACGACCTCTCGAAGCTCTCGGACCTAAGGGAGAGCTCCGACAATCTGGTGTGGGCGGAGGTCGACGTCAAAGACCTCACCCCCGAAGACGTGAGCCTGATCGCGGAGGAGTTCGAACTTCATCCCCTAGCCGTCGAGGACGCTGTTCACGCTCGCCAACGGCCAAAGATCGAGCGATACGAAAACCACCTCTTCGTTGTGCTCCATGAGCTCGACGAACATGACGGACAGCTCGAACCCGCCCAGATCGCCTGCTTCGTCGGAGATCGATACGTCTTGATGGTCCACGCGGGGGCCGAGACCACTCTCGAGAAAGCGAAGAAGAGGTGGCAGGAGCAAGAGGAGACTCTGCCCCATCACCCCTCGTACCTCCTGCACACGATCATGGACGTCGTCGTCGACGAATACCAAGAGATCGCCGACCGACTCGAAGAGGAGATCGAAGAGCTCGAGGAAATGGTCCTCAACGAAGTCCACGAACCGATCCAACGCCAGCTCTACTCGATCAAACAGAGAGTCGCTCGGCTCCGTCGCTTCGCGATCCCTGAGGGCCGTGTCCTCGAATGGACCGCCGACGAGGACACCGCCAACGATGTGCTCGTGTCGCCCGAAACCGCACCCCTGTTCCGCGACGTCTACGACCACCTCGTGCGCATCACCGACCAGGTCCGCAACGTCGACGAGTTGTCCCAAGCAGTGCTCGATCTCACCCACACACAGCAGTCGCAGCTACTGAACGAACAGAACCGGAAGCTCGCTGCCTGGGCGGCGATATTCGCGGTAGGGACTCTGGTCGCCGGCGTCTATGGGATGAACTTCGCTCTAGTGCCCGCGACGAATTCGTCGTTCGGGTTTTGGTTCGCCCTCGCGCTGACCGCGGCTCTGAGTTTGGGCCTCTACACGTACTTCAAGAAGCGCAACTGGCTCTAGGACGCCAAAACCAGCCTGCTAGAGTCTCCGGCCATGGCTGAAGGAAAACAGAAGAAAGTCACTCAACGGATCTACCTCGATGCCTTTCTGACCTCGCCGAACGGCGGGCTCAGGAAGGGCTATGCGGGTGAATTGCGACGCCTACAGCGGCTCGGATTCCGCGAGGTCGAACGCAAGCTCGCGGGGCGCGAGGACCGGGTCAAAGTCATCCTCGAGCGTGAGATCGACAAGTACCCCGGCGTGCCTCTTCCCGCAGTGCCCCCCTACCTCGGATAGTTCTTCGAGCTAACGGGTAAAGACCTCCTCGTCTTGATCATTCTGACCAGGAGGCATCGAGTTGAACCGCATGAAAGTAGCGCTCCTACTGTCGTTCGTCGCGCTCTTGAGCGTCGCCTGCGGCAACGACACCAATGAGGCAGCAGCGCAAACGCAGACGCTGGACGTCACCGCTTTCGACTTTCACTTCGAGAACGAGACTCTATTGATCGAGCCCGGCGCGTCCGTGACGATCAACTTCACCAACAATGGCGAGAACCTTCATTCGTTCACGGTCGACGACTTCAATCTTGAGATCGAAGCGAACTCCGGTGAGAGCGTTAGCTCCACCTTCACGGCCCCCACCACGCCCGGCGCTTACGACTTCTACTGCAAGTACCACCCCGATGACATGCAGGGCACGATCTCCATCGGTGGTGCGAGCGATCCGATCAACAACCCCGACGACAACCCAACGAACGAGGACGACGCCGACGTCGAGGTTGACGTCGACACCGAGTGAGGCTTAGCCCCGCACGAACGGGTTAGTAAGCCGCTCGCGTTCGATGGTCGTTGCGGGGCCATGGCCGGGGTAGACCGGGAGCTCGTCACCCAGCGGATAGAGCTTTCCTCTGACGGCATCGAGCAACGCCTTGCCGTTACCGCCCGGGAGGTCACTGCGACCGATCGATCCGGCGAACAAAGTGTCGCCTGAGAACAGAGCGTCCGCATGCACGAGAGAGATGCTCCCGGGGGAATGTCCCGGGGTGTGGAGCACTCCGAGCGATACGGAGCCGGCGCGAAGTTCGTCTCCCTCGGTCGGCGAGGTGTCGATCGCCGGGGGTGGAGGGAGCTCGATGCCGAGGAACATGCGGCCCGACTCCGCGTACCAGTCGAGAACGGGCGCGTCGGCTGCGTGTAGGTAGAACGGCGCGCCGGTCGCTGCTCGCAGCACCTCGGCGGCAATGATGTGATCGAAGTGTGCATGGGTCGCGACGATCCCCGAGATCTTCAGGTTCTTCGACGCAATGGCGGAGATCAGCAGGTCTGGGTCACCACCGGGGTCGATGACTATCGCGTCGCGCGTCTCGGGATCTCCGACGATGTAGCAGTTGCACGCGAGCGGCCCAACCGCCATGTGAGCGAAGATCTCAAGCGCCACCCGCCGCCCTCCTGTCCGTGATCAATGCGGCGATGCCGCCGACCGCTGCCGCCCATAGGAAGCCGAAGAACACAACCTGGATGGGGTTGGCGCTCAACCGGCCGAATCCCTTAGCGCCCACGATAGAGGCTCCGAGTCTCGCCTCCCCCAGCCACGCGAGCACGCCCAAACCGACGGCCAGTAACGCTGCGGCAGTTGCGACCGTGATCAGGGCGGTTCGTCGGTCGACGGCGCTATGCCGCGCGACGTAGCCGCCGATCGCACAAGCCACGAGCGGGATCAGAACGAGAAGATAGACGTACCAAGGAGTATCAGCGGCCCCCCATCCAAACAGCGATAGATCTTTGCTCGGCCCTATGAGCTTCCCTCTCAACGACAATTGGGCTCCGACGTCGATCGAAGTGCCGAGGGACAGAGAGAAAACGGCGATCACGAGGTTCGGAACGAACGCGAGGAAATAGAAGATCGCCGCCGCCGCGTCGCCGGGACCGAAACCACGTGGCAATCGGCCTGTCGCAAGCCCGGCGATCGTCCAGATGAGCACGGCCCCCAGCGAAAGCACACCGCCGACGCCGAACATCACCGCCGCGGTGCGGACCCCTGCCCCGACCAGATCTCCCGTCGACCGCACGACCTCCATCGATCGGCGCGCAAGAGCCCGCGGAGACAGGTCGACGCTCGATGTCCCGAGGGCCGCGCCGGCCGTCCCCCATAGACAGCCCCAGAGGAAGGCGCCGATCGCCCCCGCATGGATGGGATCCGGCCCCCCCCGAAATCTGAACGCGAGCGCCACGAGGGCGCAGATGCAACCGAAGAGGAGCCCAACTCGTAGCGGCGTTGCGCGTGGGAATCGTCCCGCCGACGCTGCGGCCGTCCGCGTGGCCCATGCGATCCCGCAGATCACGACGACCAAAGCTCCAATCGGCAGAGCCGTCAAGGTCAGACCCCCGATGTGCACGGGGACGCGGAGACAGGCGAGGGAGAGGATCACGATGGAGGTGAAGATCTCGATCGGGTTTGCCCCCGATCCGAAGCCCGCGTACTGCAGCTTCACGGCGAGCACGAACGTCGATCCGAAGGCGAGCAGGAAAAGGAAAGCCAAGCTGGCCGCTTGTGCCGCGGGGGCCCACGCATTCAAGTCGCCGAGGAACGAAGCACCGAACCGCCGCATGACCGCATCCTAGGTGGGAGGATGAAGCCGTGGCCGATCGCGCCCAGATCCTCAAATTGCTTGAAACCGCCGACAACTTCATCAAGTACGGCGGGAACAGCGAGCGTTCCAAGACGCGCGCTAAGAATCGGTTCGAGCGGGCGGCGGAGCTCGCCGCGGCTGTAGGAGACGATGAACTTGTCGACCGCGCGAACCTTCGGCTGAAAGACATCGCGAACGGCGTGGCGTCGAACGCTATCGATCCCGGTGATCTAGACGACGACCGTTCTTCGATACTCATTTCGGAGTTGCCCGAGCACGCTAAAGAGCGGGTCCCCCCGGGCCAGCGCTTGAAGAAGGGCTGGCCCGTACTTCATCAGGGACCGGTTCCTCGCTTCGACCAGACGACATGGCGATTGAAGGTGTGGGGCGAGGTCGACCGCCCAACGGAACTCACTTACGACGAGCTTCAAGAGATCCCGATCGTAAGGATGCGTTCGGACTTTCACTGCGTGACCGGGTGGTCGAAACTCGACAACGAGTGGGAGGGCGTCAGAACCAGTGAGCTGATCTCTCTCGCTGAGCCCACGTCAAGCGCAACTCACGCGCTCATTCACGCCGAGTATGGGTACACCGCGAATCTGCCGATCGGCGTCTTGTTGGAAGAGGAGTCGATGCTCGCGTGGGCGCACAACGGCGAGGACCTCGCCCCCAAGCACGGCTTCCCCTTGCGCCTGGTCGTTCCTCGCCTTTACGCATGGAAGAGCGTCAAGTGGGTGCGCGGCCTCGAACTGCTCGCCGCCGACGAGAGAGGGTTCTGGGAAGTGCGCGGCTATCACAACCGAGCCGATCCATGGCTGGAGGAGCGGTACTCCTACCAGGAACGCGCATGACGACTTCTCTGGGCGCGGGCTTCCGCGTTGGGCATTGGACCGCCTCAGACCGCAGCACCGGCTGCACGGTGGTCATCCCACCCCGGGCGAATGTCACCTCGTGCGACATCAGGGGCTCATCACCCAGCTCGCGCGAGCTCGAGCATCTCCATCCCGATCGCAAGATGACCGAGATCTCTGCGGTCCTTTTAACCGGAGGCAGCGCGTTCGGCCTTGCGACCGCCGACGGGGCGATGGAATGGCTGGCGACAGAAGGCATCGGGTATCAGACGCCGGGCGGGCCCATCCCCATAGTTCCTGCTGCGGTCATCTTCGACGCAGCTGCTTTCGCTCCCGACAACCGACCGAACGCAGAATCGGGCAGGCAGGCATGCGCCAGCGCCGTCGAGTCCCCTATCGAGGTAGGCCGCGTTGGCGCGGGCGCAGGCGCGACCGTCGGCAAGTGGGCGGGTCGCGAGCACTACGCTCCCGGCGGACTCGGTCTCGGAACCGCGACTGCGGAGGGCCTGGAAGTCCGCGCTCTCGCGGTCGTGAATTCAGTCGGTGACATAGTCGATGACACCGGCAATGTGGTCGCCGGAACGTCGGCCCCAGACCCGCGCTGGAGAGGCATTCCAGGAGGTGGCTCGCCCTCTAACACCGTGCTGGCGGTTCTCACTGTGAATGCCGCTCTCGACAAGCGCGAGGTTCGGTTCCTTGCCGCCCGCGGATCTGACGGGATCACCATCGCTGTGCGACCCGCTCACACTCGTTACGACGGCGATGTCGTCTTCGCCATAGCCGCGCCTCCCCAGAACGGCACCGAGGCGAATCTCGACTTGTTGGGACTCCTGGCTACGCAGGCGACGGCAGAAGCGATCAGGAACGCCGTCCGCGGTTGAGGACCGGTCGAGCGCGGTCGCTGCTGATGTTGCTGATGGGACTCGTCGCCGGAAACTCAACGCCTGCAGCTGCAACCTTTCCCGGCGGGACTGGACTCATCGTTTTCGAGAGCCGGCGCGACGGGAACCCGGAGCTCTACACGATGGAGACCGACGGTTCGAACCAAACTCGGCTGACGTCGGATGCCGGCGAGGACATCGCAGGGAACTGGTCGCCCGACGGACGCCAGATCGTGTGGTGGTCATCACGCGATGGCAACGACGAGATCTACGTCATGAACGCGGACGGGACGGAGCCGATCCGATTAACCAACACGGAAGCACGAGAGCGATCTCCATCTTGGTCTCCGGATGGGGGCCGAATCACGTTCTCCTCCAAACGAGATGGCGACTACGAGATCTTCATCATGGATTCGGACGGATCGAATGAGCGTCGATTGACCGACAATCGCGTACGCGATGGTCACCCCGCATGGTCTCCGGATGGCCGACATATCGCGTTCTGGAGCGACAGTGATGGCGACTACGACATCTACACGATGGATCCCGATGGTGGAAACGTTCGGAAGCTCACCAATAACGACTACAACGATTTCGTTCCGATCTACTCGCCCGCCGGCGACAAGATCGCGTTCATGGCGACGCGGCCCGACGGCAACAAGGACATCTACATGATGGACGCCGACGGGTCACACCTCGAGCGACTCACGCGCCACCCAGACGTCGACAGCGAACCCGCGTTCACCAACGCTGGAACCCAGATCGGATTCTGGAGCCGGCGTGGATCCGACGGACGCAATGGCGATGTGTACGTCATGAATCTCGACGGCACGAACGTGCGGAATCTCAGCGACTACCGCGACGAGATGGATTACAGCCCTGACTACCAACCCCTATGCACCGAGCGAGGGACGGAGGGACCAGACGAATTGGTGGGAACCCTGGGCCTCGATCTAGCTTGCGGTTACGGGGGAAACGACTCGATAAAAACCGGCTCGGGAGGTGATCGCATCTTCGGCCACGAGGGCGCCGACGACCTTCATGGGGGCCGAGGGGACGACATCCTGGCCGGGGGCGAGGGCGGGGACTCGATCGACGGTGGGGCCGGATACGACATCTGTTACGTCGATCGGGCCGACGAGATAACGGGTTGCGAGGCGCTGATCGGCCGGGTCTGACTTGCTCTGCTGGCCCCCGTAAGGGTCGCTACTTTTGAGCTTTTCCCGGCGGTTCGCCCCTGTACGGGGCTTTCGCCCCTGCCAATTTGGCCGATTGACTAGTTTCGGAAGCCTCATCTATCTATATTTCGGCTGACCAAGTCGGCGCCGCGCGGCGCATTTTGGAAGGGGTGATCGGATGGATCCGAACCGGCTCACAACGGGGGAGAAAGTTCTCGGTGTGTCCGGCCTCTTGCTCTTCATCCTGTCTTTCTTGAAGCTATGGGCGAAGATCGAGGTCAATTCTGAGGGGCTCGGGGATCTCGGCGGTCTGGGCAACGCGACCCAGAAGTTCAGCGCCTGGGATGCCTATGGCTTCCTGGTCAAGCTGGGCCTGATCTGCGCGCTGATCGCAGTGATCCTGGTGATCGCACGGGCCGCGATGGCTAACCTCTCGTTGCCGGTTCCTCTCGGCCTCGTTTACCTGGGCCTCGCGGGCGTGACTCTCGTTTTCACCCTCCTTGCGCTGGCGGTCGGGCCCGACGAGTCGGGCAGCGGCACCTTCTTCGGCGTTAGCGTCGAGATCAGCCGGGGGATCGGACTGTTCATCGGGGCGATCCTCGCGATAGTGATGGCAGCGGGGGCTTGGTTGCATTATCAGAGTGAAGGAACCGGCACTCCCGTCGTGGGATCGACTCTTCCTCCGACGCAGCCGCCTCCTCCGACGGCCCCTTAAGCGTTTCCAGTTAGGAGCAACCGATGGGGTTCATGGACAAGGTGAAAGCGGCGGCGCAGGACGTCGCGTCCGAAGCGAAGAAAGCGACCGCTTCGGCCCAGGACAAGATGGAGCAATCCCAGATCCGCAAGAAGATAGATGAGGCCGCCAAGAAGCTCGGTTATCTCGTCTACGCAGAGCGGACCCAGGGAACTCCTGCGGGGGCCGAAGGCGATGCTCTGGTTACTGAGATCACTTCGCTGGAGGCCCAGCTCGAAGCTCCTCCCCCATCGAGTTAGCAAACAAGTTATCGAAAAAGGCCCGCCGATCCGGCGGGCCTTTTTTCGTCACACCTACTCACTATCGTCGGCATCGCCGCGACTCCCGAAGCCTCCGCTAGGAGGTGATGTCCTTGCCGCGCAAAGCGAGCAAGTCAGCAACGAAGAAGAAAAGCCCGCGTTGCAGCAGGTGCGAGCGGGCCATACGCGTTCCGGAGGGATGGGATCCGGGTTCGGCGATCCGAAAGCACTATTGGGCGAAGCACCGTGACGTGATGCTGCCGGGCGGCGAGCGCAACGATGGCTGACGCGTCCACGCGGGACCCCGATCTTGGCGATCTCGTCATCGTGCTCCTCGCGGGCACGCTTGCGGGGCTGCGCGACAGGCTCGAAGCAGACGGCTTCTGCGGGGCTGCGGGACTCGTCGAAGATCTCGTCGAAACAACGGACCTGTATCTGACCGCCGTGTCCGCCTAGGGCTATTGCGGGCGAGGCGTTCTATCCTGGTGACAGGTGTCAGAACCTTCGCCCGCACGGGTCTTGGCAGGAGTAACAGCATCCGCCCTTCTGATCGCGCTGGGAGTGGCGTCGCCGGGCCGCGCTCAAACGCCGGGCTCGTGCACAACGTCCACACCGCCTGAGCCAAGTGGTCCCACCGACATCTCTGCCGTCAGCGGCAACGGTGGACTCACCGCGGGAGTAAACGACGCGGGGACGGTCACGGTACTCAAATGGCCCACCGCCTCCTTCTACG
The DNA here is from genome assembly GCA_034663635.1 of Actinomycetota bacterium. Lineage (GTDB taxonomy): Bacteria > Actinomycetota > CADDZG01 > CADDZG01 > WHSQ01 > JAXDJH01. The sequence continues at coordinate 82,477 of JAXDJH010000025.1, forward strand.
ACCAGATCAAATACCGCACGACCGATCGGACACAGCCCCGGATGGGCGCGCTGCCGAACGAAGGCGCGTTTATCGGGCTCGCGTGGCAAGAGGGCCGCGGCGACTGGAAGTTCAAGTGGCTGCGTGACCTGCCTTCGAGCCAGCGTTACGCGGACGATGACGGCGACGAGATCATCACGAGTTTCAAGGTCCCCGGTGCAGGACTCACCGTCTCGCAACGTGACCTCGTGTCGGCCGACGAAGACTTCCTCGCGCGCTCTGTCCAGGTGAAGAAGTCGGTCGGATCCTCGGTAGATCGCGTGAGGATCGTTTCGTTCGCGAACTTCAACCCCGTTTTCTCGAAGGACCGGAATGCGCCGACCCAAGACTGGTGCACGGAAGAAGAGAACGACGACGGTGGCAACTACGTAGCGAAGTCCGACGCTGCGATCTGGGTGCGGTCCGGAACCGATGCATCGACCGGAGCTCCTTCCTCGGTGGCACTGGCGCTGGGTTTCGACACAACGTCTGATGGTCACCAGATCGGGGTGGACACGTTCCAGACCGGCGGAGCCGGCAGCAGCGCATACGTCGACGCGAAGGACGGGAAGCTGTCGGGCGACGACACCGCCGCCGGCCAGTCGGATGCTGCTCTCGTTGACGAGCTTGCGTTCCGATCCAAGACATCGGTTTCGTCGGTTTCCTACCTGGCGGCTGGGTTCACCCAAGAAGAGGCCCTTAGAGCCCTCGGTCGCGCGCGTCAAACGAGCCTCGCGGCAGTGCGCTCGGAGAAAGGGCGATGGTGGAGGAACTGGCTGAACGACACGGTGATCCCGCGCAACGCACCGAAGCCGGTTACGACTCTCGCGAAGCGCGCCCTGATCACAGCACGTCAGAACTCGGCGCTCGATCTGATCGTCTCGTCACTCGCGACCCAGGAACCCGAGGGTCTCGACTGGATCCGGGAAGGTGCCTACATCAATCGGATGCTGGACGTGTCGGGACACCCTGAGATGGTGACAGCGCACAACGAGCGCTACGCCGAGCTTCAGGCGACAAGCGCGACCAAGCCGGTGGGAGGCGAGACGACACCGTCTGGGAACTGGGCGCAGAACTACTACGCGGATGGCGTGGTCGGAGGACCGATCAGTTACGAGATCGACGAGACCGGCTTGGGGATCTGGACGTTGTGGGATCACTACACCTTCACGCACGACCGCGGCTACCTGCTCGACGTCTATGAGGAGATCCAGCTTGCGGCCCACTACCTGAGCGATAACCCCCCACTCGGCTGCAGAGATCCGAGCACGGGCCTCCAATGCCTCGCGAGCGAAGGCGACAACCCGAATCCGACTCAAACGCTAGTCGGCGCCCAAGCAGCGTGGCTCGGTCTGGATGCAGCGGCCTCGGCGGCGAAGGTGATCGGCACGGATACGGCTCTGGCCAACGCGAAGAAGTGGTCCACGCGCCGGGACGAGCTGGCGGCCGCGATCAAGACCAACTTCTTCGATGCGGACTGCAAGTGCTATACGACCAACTACGAGGTCGGCGGCACCAACCTCTGGCCTGTCGGCTTCGAGCCCTATGGGTCGAGCCGTTCGTCATCTCAAGCCGACGCGAACTGGAAGCACGTGAGTCGCGTCCTCAAAGGCAAGGAGACTCAAGGCGGTTACGAGTCGAAAGCGATCCTGGGTAACGCATACGAATGGGCCGGCCGAGCGGCTCAACACAAGCATCTCGAGGACGCGCTCATGTGGGTAGCCAAGAAGGCGACGACAGACACGGGGCTCTTGGGGGAAGCATGGATGCGCGGCCCTAAGGATCGAAGCCCGATCGCGACGATGAGGGCTCAGCCGCACGCGTGGTCGCAGGCGATCTTCTATCTTGCCGCGCTGAAGACCTACGGCTCGGAGCCATGGAAACCTTGAGACTTGCGAACGCGAAAAAGAGGGGGCCTAGCGGGCCCCCTCTTTTTTCATAGCGATCTGCAGTTCTAGCTGCGGAACGCGTCCTTGACCTTCTCGCCGGCCTGCTTCAGGTTGCCCTTCACCTGGTCGGCTTTGCCCTCAGCTTCGAGGCTGCGGTCATCGGTCGCGTCGCCGATTCCTTCTTTGACCTTGCCGGTCAGTTCTTCGGTCTTGTTGCTGATCTTGTCCGTTGTGCTCATGTTCGACCAGGCCTCCCTCTCGTGTATTCGGTCGGTCGCTACATACATACCCAGCTAGCGCCGATCCATGCCTGGTGCTCGAGCTGTTGATCAATCCAAGCCCGTGGTTGTGAACGAGTCGATAGCGCGTCCGCGCGCGGGAATCGCCTTCACGTTTATGCGGGTGTCGTTCACGCGGATCCAGAGGAAGTGATAGCGCGGCAAACAAACGTCGCTGAAATACATGCCGGGCATACAAGACCTGATAGACGCGCCACCTCCACCCGTCACGACGTAGCGGATTCCGCGCAACGGTTTCGTCACTTCGTAGTTGTGGTCGTGACCGTTCAGAACGAGGTCCACTCCTTTGCTGCGGAACAACCGGGGCAACTCGGGACGCATACCGGGCGTCGATCCGTGCTCTGAACCAGATGAGTACACGGGATGGTGCATCACGACGATCTTCCACCGATCACCGGGCTCACCGACTAGCGCTTGCCTCAACCAGGCAACGTCCAGGTGGTTCGAATCCGCTATCACGAAGCGCACGCCGCCTTTTCGCACGACATAGTTGTGTCCCTTGATCCCGAACGCCGGTTCTCGGATCTCCGGTCGACCGTCGTCGGTGACGATGTCGTGATTGCCGAGGCTCGCCCGGAACCGAACGCCTCGGTCGAGCAAGCAGCTGTACGGGCGGAAGAACACTTCGTCGAAGCGAGCCGGATCACCCGTGTCGTAGACGTTGTCCCCCGTCGTGATCACGAGATCGAAGGGATGCGTCCGACGCCACGCGCACAGGCGAGCGGCGACGTCGTATTGACCGGGAAGTCCCGACCCGAAGTCGCCGAGAACGACGAAATGAAGTGTCAACCCCGGCGGAACCGTGGGGGTGGGCGAAGGACTAGGGCTAGGTGTGGGCGTAGGCGTTGCGGCCGATTGTGACGGCGAAGGACTAGGGGCTTGCCCAGGCCGAGCATCCAACGGGGCGCACGAGGCCAACAGCGCGGTGCAAGCAAGGGCTGCGACCGCGCCTGAAGGGCTCCTCATTCTGTGGGCCCGGGGACTGGGCCCGGAACCAGCGGCACGAACCGCGCCGGCGTTAGAAGCTCTACCTGCATCAATTCTCCTTCGACCTTCTTGAACAGGAATACGTCGTCGCTCCCCCGCCGCTTGACGGGGATCACCAAGCGGCCACCCTCGGCCAATTGCTCGGCGAGAGCCGCCGGCACTTTGGATGCCGCAGCCGAAACGACGATCGCATCGAACGGGGCGGCATCGGGCCACCCCTCCCACCCATCACCGACGATCACTTCGACGTTATCTATGCCCGCGCCGGTGAGATTGTTCCTCGCTGCCGCAGCGAGGTTCCCGAAGCGCTCCAACGACGTGACTCGACCTGCGAGGCGAGCCAGGAGAGCCGTCTGGTAGCCGTATCCGGTCCCAATCTCCAGGACTGTGTCCTGCGCACGTACGGCGGCCGCCTCGATCATCCGAGCGATCAGCGAGGGTTGGCTCGTGGTCTGACGCTCGGGCAACAACACGGGACGGTCGAAGTAGGCCTCCAACTCGCGCCCCTCAGGGACGAAGGCAGCTCGGTCTGTTTGACGGAGGGCATCGAGCACCCTCGGATCCTTGGTGCCCTGTCCCGCGATGAGGCTAACGAGTTCCTCGTTGTTCGCCGGCATGAGGCCAAACTACCCAGCGCGCTAACATCTGCCGCATGGCGAACTACCAGAGACTCAACGTTCTAGACGAGATGTTCCTCCACATCGAGGGGCCCAACACCCATATGCACGTCGGGGGGGCGGCGATATTCGAAGGACCGCCGCCTGACTACGAGGACGTGCTGGACATGGTCAACCGGCGACTCCAACGCGTGCCTCGATTCCGCCAGAAGCTTGCAACGGTTCCGTTCGGGCTCGGTCGCCCGGTCTGGGTTGACGACACTCACTTCAACCTCGAGTACCACGTCCGCCACACTGCTCTCCCGGCCCCCGGCAACGATCAGAAATTAAAGGCGCTGGTAGCGCGCATCATGAGCCAGCAGCTGGACCGGACGAAGCCGTTGTGGGAGATCTGGTTCGCGGAGGGTCTCGGCGGCGATCGGTTCGCCCTCATCTCCAAGACTCACCACTGTTTGGTCGACGGCGTGTCCGGCGCCGACATCATGTCGGTATTGCTCGACCTGGGGCCCGAGCCCGAGGAGATCGAGTTGCAGCGCTGGGTTCCGGATCCAGAACCCACTCCCGATCGTCTTTTCCTCGACGCATTGAAAGAGCGCGTCACTTCCCCGGCCGAAGCGATCAGAACCGCACAATCGGCGGTCCTCGACCCCGCAAAGTTGCCGAACCGCATCATCTCGGGAGCTCGAGCGCTCGGAGAGTTCGTCGGCGGGTCGCTGGACTTCGCACCCGAGTCGACCCTCAACCAGCCGATCGGCCCCCACCGCCGCTTCGAGACGATCCTCACCAACCTCGAAGAGGTCAAGTCGATCAAGAACCAGCATGGCGGAACCGTCAACGACGTGGTCTTGTCGGTGGTCGCCGGAGGTCTGAGACGCGCCCTCAAGGGCCGCGGCGAGCGGATCGACGGACTCGAGCTTCGGGCGATGGTCCCGGTGTCGGTCAGAGCGGAAGCGTCTAAGGGTTCTCTGGGCAATCAGGTCGCCTCGTTGTGGGCTTCCCTGCCCGTGGGCGAGCCCGATCCTGTGAAGCGGCTGCACCTGGTGAGCGAGAACATGAAAGACCTGAAGAGCTCCGGCCAAGCCGTAGGCGCCCAGATACTCACGTCCCTCGGCGAGTGGACACCTCCGACGATCCTGTCGCAGGCATCCCGTCTCGTCGCGCGCCAGCGCGCTTACAACCTGGTTGTCACCAACGTGCCGGGCCCGCAGTTCCCGCTCTACACGCTCGGACGTCAGATGACGGAGGTGTATCCCGTGGTTCCCTTGTCGGGGAACACGACTATCGGGATAGCGCTACTCAGCTACAACGGAACTATCGGATTCGGGCTTCTCGGCGACTACGACACGGCGCCGGATCTCGAGGTTCTTGCTGAGGGCATCGAGAAGTCGATCGCGGAGCTGCTCGAGACGGTCGGCTAGAACTCGCTCGATCGCTCGGCGAGGCGTTCGACGACACGAACCATCGCGTCCCCCATCCGGCCCTCTTCAAGCAGGTTGAGTTCCCGCTGCCTGACCATCGAGCAACTCGTCAACATCACGCCGCTCGTCATGATGGCGAACTCCGCTTTCTTCTGAGGGACGTCCTTGAAGCCTTCGAAGGTTGCCGTCGAATCCACCCAATGCCCGGCCCCCGAGCCTTCGCCCTCTTCCGGCTCGCCCCCACCACTGGTCCAGGTGGAGCAGAACTCTTGCGCTTCGTACCAACCGTGATCGACTCCGGTCCATTCGATCGCGACGGGGGCTCCGTGATCGTCTTTCAACTCAAGTCGAGCGGACGTCAGCAAGGGGTCGGACGTCAGAGGGTCGCCTTTGTAAGGGCCCGTGCCCGAGAGAAATTCACAACTGGTGCGCGTGCCGTGCTTGACCTTCGTGTCGCGACATTTGAGAAGCGCGATCCCCGCCAGGATCCTGTGCTGTCCGCTGGCCACGTCCTCGGTCGAGAAGTAGATCCCGCCCAGCGCCTTGTAGACGTGCGGTTCGCCTGTCGGGAATCGCCAGAAGGCCAGGTGCAGCGCTTCTTGGTGCACCTCGTCCGGAGCGGAGGGGAGCAGGGCGAAGGCCGGGCTCGCGCCAAGCACGAGACACAGCGATGCCGCCACGAAAGTTCTCCCCACCCCCATGGCCAAAGGATTCGGGGGGCTGAGGCGGTCTCCTGCTATCTAGGCCGTGTACATGTCCAAGCGCCGGGTGACCTCGATCGCTCGACGTTCGAGCTCTTCGTAGTCGCCGTCGGCCGCCACGTCGGCGTTGAACACGTTGCCTGCGAAGCCGACCAACTCGGCCCCCGCATCGAGATAGCCCAGATAGTTCTCGGCGGTGAGTCCGCCCGTCACCAGGATCGGCGTCCCATCGAGGGGGCCGAGGATGTCGAAGATGTAGTCAGGGCCGCCGAGGCTCTCGCCGGGGAACACCTTGACCCAGTCCGCGCCCGCCTGGCGAGCCGTGAACACTTCGGTCGGAGTCGAAGCACCGATACATACGGGCAGCGAAAGATCGTGGGCGGCCTCGACCACCTCCGGTAAAACGACCGGCGTCACGATGAACTCGGCGCCCGCGTCGTAGGCCTCTTTGACCTGAGCGGCGGCCAGGATCGTCCCGGCCCCCACGATCGCCTCGCCTCGTCCGGCGATCTCGGCGAGGGCATCGGTGGCCCCAGGCGTGTTCATCGTGACCTCCACGGCTTCGAACCCGCCGCGGATCGCAGCTGCAGCCGCCTCGACCGCGTGGTTCGCCTCTCTCATGCGGAAGATCGCGATGACCGTGGCGTCTCTCATGCGCTGAGCGCGTGATTCGAACAATTTGGAGTTCATGGGTGCTCCTATGCCTAGCTAAGAGTCACAAGGCTACCTGAGCCGCCAATTAAGCCCGTCTAAGTACCCCAGCTGGTCCACCGCGCCGCGGGCAAACCAAGCCCGGCGATCATGTGGAGGCCGGTTCCCCAAACCTGTCACACCCCTGGCCTAGGGTTTCAGATGGACGCCACGATCAACCACGGGGGTAGCGCTTGGATGCGGCAGATGACCAGATAGTCGGACGGGTTCTAGGAACCGAGGATTCAACTCCCCTCGAGTTCTGGGTTGGCCTTGGTGAGGACCGGTATCTCCAGCTGGACGATGTCGTAACGACGGAGCGGATCCCCCCCGGCGGCGATCCCGTACGGATCCACGGCATCGTGACGCAAGTCCGCGCCCGCCTCGAAGGTGCGCGCTTCGAGTCCGATGTCTTTCTGATCGAGCAGGGGATCTTGCCGGGCGACGTAGTGGAGGCCGCTCTCGTCACCGCGACGCGGGTCGAGCCCGAGGTGTTCATCCCACCGCTCCCGGGCGCAGCGGTCGCGAAGGCCGATAGCAAACAGCGCGACGAGGCCCTCTACTTCGACGGGATGACAAGCAGGTTGCCCGCCGGTCTGTCGCGCGACAACGACCCCATCTACATCAACCTCGAGTTCCTCGACGGAACACGGGGTGCCCACGTGAACATCAGCGGCATCTCCGGTGTCGCTACCAAGACGACCTATGCGACGTTCCTCCTCTACAGCCTTTTCAACTCGGGCGTTCTGGGGGCCGAGGCCCTCAATACGAAAGCATTGATCTTCAACGTGAAGGGCGAAGATCTGCTGTTCCTCGACCATTCCAACATCCAGCTCACCGGCGACGACATCGCTCGCTATCACGCACTCGGACTCCAACCGGGTCCGTTCGTCAGCGCTTCGTTCTTCGCTCCCCCCCGCGTGGACGACCCGAACGCAACGCCGGATGTCGCGATGCGCCCAGAGGGCGTGACCTCATTCTTCTGGACGATCGAGGAGTTCTGCCGGGATGAGCTTCTTCCGTTCGTGTTCGCGGACGCCGAGGACGACCGTCAGCACTACACGATGGTCGTACACAACGTCACCGCCAAGCTGAAGGACGCGGTGCCGGCCGGGGAAGGCGGCGTGATCTTGGACGGAACCGAGATCCGGACATTCGCCAAGCTCGTCGAATTCATCGAGCAACAGGTCCAGCAAGCCGACGACTCGTGGGCCGGACCCGTGATCGGTGCAGGAACGATCAATGCGTTCGTCAGGCGTCTCCATGGTGCCGTCCGATCGCTTCAGCGATTGATCCGCGGCGACGTCCCGGGCTCGGAGAAGCACCGGGTGGAACTCGATAAGCAAGTAACTGTCGTGGACATCCATAACCTCCCCGATCGAGCCAAGCGGTTCGTCGTCGGCGTAATCCTTCGTCGGACCTTCGAGAGGAAGGAACGTCAGGGTCAGGCGCGCCCACTGTTGTTCCTGGTTCTGGACGAGCTAAACAAGTACGCGCCTCGCGAAGGCACGAGTCCGATCAAGGAGATCTTGCTTGACGTCGCGGAGCGCGGCCGTTCCCTCGGGATCATCCTCGTCGGCGCTCAGCAAACCGCAAGCGAGGTCGAACCACGGATCGTGGGCCAGTGTTCGATCCGGGTTGTCGGACGACTCGACTCCGCCGAGGCCGAGCGCGGGCAATACGGGTTCTTACGCGGCCCCCAACGCGAGCGAGCGACCATCATGAAGCCGGGCACCATGATGGTGTCGCAGCCAGAGATACCGGTGCCGCTCGTCGTCGAATTCCCGTTCCCGGCCTGGGCGAGCAGGCCCAGTGAAGCCGGCCAGAATCCGTCGGCGTCGCCCCAGCCCGAAGATCCGCTGGAAGGGCTTCCAACAAAATGAGGCTCCTCCACACCGCGGACTGGCACGTCGGCAAGGCCATCGGCGGACGCAGCCGGGCCGACGAGCATGAAGCCGTTCTGGCCGAGATCGCCGATATCGCCCGACGTGAGAAGGTCGACGTTTCGATAGTCGCGGGCGATCTCTTCGACACAGCGGCCCCTAGCCCCGAATCCGAGCGGATCGTCTACAGATCCCTGCTCGAACTCGCGCGCCATGCACCGGTCGTCGTAGTTCCGGGCAACCACGATAGCGATCGGCGACTTGCCGCGATCGCCCCGCTGCTCGATCTCGCCGAAGTCAACGTTCGCTGTTTCGTCGAGCGCGACTCGATCGAGCTCACGACGCAAACTGGCGAGGCGCTGCGTCTGGCCCTCATCCCCTGGCTATCGCAGCGATACATCGTCAAGGCAGCCGAGCTGATGGCCAAGGACGCGGGAGATCTCACCGGCCAGTTCTCCTCTCGGATGCGCTCGATCGTGACCGCCTTGACGGAGGGCTTCAGCGCCGATGCAGTCAACGTTGTCGTGGGCCATATGACGATCGCCGGGGGTGAGCTCGGGGGCGGTGAGCGAACCGCCCAAACCATCTTCGACTACTGGGTGGACCCGACGATCTTTCCGAACACCGCGCACTATGTCGCCCTGGGTCACCTTCACAAGGCGCAGCAGATGGCTGGACCATGTCCGATCCACTACTGCGGGTCTCCTATGCAGCTCGACTTTTCCGACAAGCAGGAGGCCAAGGGCGTCCTCGTTGTCGACGCGACCCCGGGCGCGCCGGCCACCGTGCGAACCGTTCCCATCGCGTCCGGACGCAAACTCAGAACACTCGCCGGAACCATCGCCGAGCTGACCTCCATGGTCGGAACAGCCGATGACGCTTACCTACGGATCCTCGTGAACGAGTCCGCGCGGGTCGGCCTGGGCGATGAGGTGCGGGAGTTGTTCCCCAGCGCCGTGAAAGTGATCATCGATCACGACGACCCGAAGGTCGTCAAGCCCGGGCGAAGCGATCGTGCGACGACGTCGCCGCACGATCTGTTCACGGAGTATCTAGCCGAACGCGACATCGACGACCCACGTCTAGTCGCCCTGTTCGACGAACTCTACGAGGAGGCTCATGCGCCCCATCCGGCTTGAGCTCGAAGGATTCACGAGCTTCCGCGAGAACACAGTCATCGATTTCGAGGGGGCCGATTACTTCGCGCTCACGGGTCCTACGGGGTCCGGGAAGTCGACGATCATCGACGCGATCTGTTTCGCTCTATACGGTTCGGTCCCCCGTTACGACAACAAAGGGATCGTTGCTCCCGCGATAACTCAGGGCAGGCTAGAAGCGAAAGTCCGTCTCGACTTCAGCGTCGGAAGCGAGCGATACACCGCCGTGCGTGTCGTCCGTAGGACGCCGAAGGGGGCGACCACTAAAGAGGCTCGCCTCGAACACGGCGATGAAGTGATCGCCGGCAACGCGGACGAACTAACGGCTGCGATCGGCGAGCTGTTAGGTCTAACTTTCGAGCACTTCACGAAGTGTGTGGTTCTACCGCAGGGCGAGTTCGCGCGTTTTCTCCACGACAAAGCGGCCGATCGCCAGGGTCTGTTGGTCAAACTGCTGAATCTAGGTATCTACGACCGCATGAAACAGGAATCGAACGCACGCGCAGCGGCAGCGAAGAACCGGATCGCACTCGCCGACGAGCGGCTCACCAAAGACCTGGCGCACGCGACGCCCGAGGCACTCAAAGAGGCATCGGCTCGCGTCGAGAGCCTCGCGAAACTTCGGATCGAGATCGATGCAGCCGCGCCGCAGTTCGAGACCCATGCCAAGCAAGCAGCCGAGGCGCGCTCCGCCGGGGAGGCCGCGCGCGGTTGGATCGATCGGATCGATGGACTCGAGCTCCCCGACGAGATCGGCGCGCTGGCCAAGAGGATCGAAGTGGCGCACGCCGACCTCGCTAAGGTCAAAGAGGGTCTGAAGAAGGCGCGCGGCCAAGAGCAGGCCCTCGCGAAGGCTTTCAAGGAGCTTCCCGACCGAGCTCCTCTCGACGGAGCGGTCGCGGGCCATCGGCGCCATAAAGACTTCCTGGCCAAACTCGAGCCCGCGGGCCGAAATCTCGCGCGGTTGGAGGAAGACGAAGCGGTGGCTCGTAAGGCGCTTGACGAAGCATTGAGCGCAGCGACGGCGGCAGAGGAACGCGTCGACGAGATCCACAGGGCCGACCACGCCATCCATCTCGCGGAGCATCTGAACCCCGGCGAGCCCTGCCCCGTGTGCTTGCAACCAGTTGCGACGCTGCCGACACACAAGAAGCCGAAGGGACTCGATGCCGCCGAGAAGGCGCTCGAGAGCGCTCAGAAGACGAGCCAAGACTGTCTCGGCGCGGTGAAGGAAGCCGAGAAAGCGACCACCACCGCGGCGGCAACGGTCAAAGCGATGCGAGATCAGCTGGCTGACCTCGAGAAAGAGCTGAGCGGCGTTCCCGCGTTGGCAGAAGCCGAGAAGGCGATCAAGGTCATCAGCGAGGCCGCGGCAGCGCTCGAGAAAGGCCGCGATTCCGTGGCCGCGGTTCAGGAAGAAGCGGACGATGCGCAGGCGCTATTGGATGAGCTGAAGAGCGAAGAGAATGAGGCCAGGCGCGAGTTCGAGGAGATGCGCGATGCGTTCGTTCCCCTGAGCCCCCCCAACGCGGAGCGCAAGGATCTCGCGCGGGATTGGAGCGACCTCATCAGATGGGCCACCGTCCAGCGCAAAGAGCAGTCCAAGGCGGCAGTGGCGGCCGAGAAGGCGGAAACCGATGCCGCTAACAAGCGCGACAAGATCCTCGCCGAGCTCACCCGCTCGTGCATCGAGTGCGAGATCGAGGTAGAGGGCGGGAAGTTCCTCGAAGCTGCCGTATCCGCGCACGCGCAAGCGAGGAACGATGCGAAAGAGATCGAGCGATGCATCAAGGAGTCCAAGAGACTCCGCGAGCAGTCAAAGGCCGATCGGGCGGAACACGATCTCGCGCATTCGCTCGCGCTCCATCTGTCGGCAAAGGCCGGATATTTCGAGAACTGGATCGTCAACGAGGCGCTACGCAGGCTCGTCGTTGGGGCAAGCTCGATGCTCAAGGAGCTGTCGGAAGGGCAGTACGCACTGACGATCGATGACAGGGGCGACTTCCAGGTAACCGACAAACACAGCGCCGATGAAAGCCGTTCGGCTCGCACTCTGTCCGGCGGCGAAACGTTCCTCGCCTCACTTTCACTGGCGCTCGCATTAGCGGATCAGCTCGCCGAGCTTGCAGCGGAGGGGTCCGCCCGGCTCGAGGCGATCTTCCTCGACGAGGGATTCGACACTCTCGATCCAGATGCGCTCCAGACGGTCGCAGAAACGGTTGAAAACCTCGCCGCCAAGGGGCGCATAGTCGGCATCGTCACTCACGTGCGCCAGCTCGCCGACAGTGTGCCGATCCAATTCCGGGTCTCGAAGGACATGAGGACCTCGACCGTCGAACGGGTGGTCGTATGAGATACGCCGTCGAGGCCTGGGCGACCGATTATGGAAGCTCTATGGAGGCCGAGCTCATGGAGCTAACCGAAGGTCAGGTCGACACGTCGGTAGAGGTCCCCCCCGCGCGATGGGAGCCGATCTCCCCGGCGTCTGACGTGGAGCCCCCCGAGAAGGTTCTCTTTACAGATGGAGTGAGGCGCATAGATGCACGGGTCTGGATCGACGACGGCACCGGCAAGTCTCGCCCAGGCGTCTGCGCCACTTATGCCGCCGGTGTCATGGGCTGCGATGGACGGGCGCAGTTGGTCGCGGCCACCGTGGAACGAGGACTCTTCTCTGCGGTGCTGGATGCCGAACCGATCGTCTGCAAGCACGCGACCTACGAAGTCAGGCGGTCTGAGGGCGACTCGCCGGAACAGCTCTGGATCGCGATACAGAAGCGCATGGCCGAATTGGAAGCGACCATCGCTCGCGGTCAGGATGCCGAACTGATCGTGGTCGACGGCCCCCTTCGGGGGCCGGGCATCCCCAACGCAGTCGGCTACGTCAAAACCCATCACGTCGCCTACCTGCCTCCCGAGGTGAACGGTGTGGTTTCTCGACTCGGCCCCGGGCAAAGGACCCCGGTCTTTCTGACACTAGGGAACTGGGGCCGCTTCTCGTGGTACTTGCGCCTGCCTTGCGCGCCGGGTCATTCGTGGGCGGGCGTAGTCCGATGCGAGACGACGGCCGACCGTGAGTTGGGCGAGGTGATCGCCCTCGCCGACATAGTTACCGCGACTCTCCCTCGATTCGCTTCAGACCCGCACAAGGATCCGCGAGCCCCTCAGAATTTGTACCCGATCGCAGGTCTGGAGCGCGATCTAAGACGGCGTCTCGGAGATCCAGCGTTTCTTTACCGAGGCCTGCTCGTGGCGGCTGCGGGAAATGGCGCCGTCGCCAGCTGAAGTAATGAGGCGAAGTCGAAGGGTTTGACTCACTTGAGGAGGAAAGCGTGATCCCAGAAGCGGTCAAGGAAGTGCTCGGCTCCAATGCCCTCGCACACGTCTCGACTGTCGACCCCGATGGGCGCCCTCAGGTCACGCTCGCGTGGGTGGGCCTCGACGGCGACGAGATCGTCATCGCCACCATGCCCGACCAACGCAAATTGAAGAACATAAGACGCGATCCCCGCGTCACCCTGTCGATAGTCACCGGCCAGAAGAACCCGATAGGACTCGACGAATATCTCGTCGTCTACGGAACCGGTCGGGTCACGGCAGGTGGCGCCCCCGAGCTCCTTCAAGAGCTCGCAGAGACCTACATCGGGCCCGGAGTGAAGTTCCCGCCGATGCCCGACCCTCCTCCGGGATACGTCACTCGGATCACGCCGGAGCGCTACGGCGGGATCGGTCCTTGGAACGCCGGCTGACCACGAAGCGTCGGTGGATCCGAGAAAGTCGCGGCTTTCGTCGTTTTCATCCCGTCAACTTCCGAGCCTTTGCTGACGATACGTAGTTAAGCGGCCAGCGAATCGGACCCCTTCCAGGGCAAAGGCAAACGACGTGAGGACACGCCGAGAAACGGCTCTTGTCGTCGATGACGACCCATCGATGACTGCCCTGTTGTCGACGCTTCTACGCGTCGAGGGCTTCGACGTCCAAACGGCAACGAATGGACAAGAAGCCCTGGAGCGAGCGGGCGAGTTCGAGCCCGACATCATCCTGCTCGACGTCATGATGCCGCGCATCGACGGCTTCGAGGTCTGTCGGAAACTTCGAGCGGATGCAAAGACCCGCTACGCATGCGTGATCGTCGTTACGGCTAAGGCAAGTTCCGCCGACAAAGTCGCCGGTTTGCGCGCCGGAGCCGACGACTTCGTAACCAAGCCCTTCGATCCTGAGGAACTTCTTGAGCGCGTGCGCGCGGCCCTCAGACGCCGGCGCGAGATGACGTCGATGAACCCACTCACCCACCTTCCCGGCAACGACGAGATCAGGAAAGTGGTCGAAGGCAAACTGATCGTGGAAGAGACCTTCGCTTTCCTCCACGTCGACATCGATAACTTCAAAGCATTCAACGATCGCTACGGTCTCGTCCGAGGCGACGACGCGATCTTGGCTCTTGCGCAGACCATCGGGGCCGCGGTGGATGAGTCGGCACCCGGAGGAACCTTCGTCGGTCACGTCGGAGGCGACGACATGGTCGTGGTGTGTCCGATCGAAGCCGCCGAGGCGCTCGGATCGGCCATCCTCGCTCGGTGGGATTCCGCTTCTCCCGGCCTTTACGACCCCGAGGACGCGAGCAGAGGACAGATCGACTCCTCCGACAGGCACGGTCAGGTCACGAGCTTTCCTCTGATGAGCCTGTCGATCGGGTTGGCGACTACCGAGCGCAACGCGAGCAACTACCGCCAGATATCCGACATCGCCGCGCGCATGAAGAAACTCGCTAAGGACACCGAGGGCTCATCGCTCAAGAGCGACCGCCGCGAGGGCGAATTGAGGCCGACCGAGCACGCGGACACCATCCGGACCGATCCCGCCCAGGAGAGTCCGAAGCTTCTGATAGTCGACGACAACCCGATGATCCGAGAAGTCCTATCCCTGTATTGCGAAGCAAAGGGCTTCACGGTGTTCGAAGCGCGAAACGGCATCGAGGCTTACCACTCGGCCCTTGAGTATCACCCCCGGTTCGTCGTGCTGGACTACCGCATGCCCGAGCTCGATGGGAAGTACACAGCTGAGCTTCTCCGCGAGGTAGTGCCCAACGCGATCGTTATCGCGCTTTCCGCGTTCTTGGATGCGAAGCCCGCGTGGGCGGACATCTTCATCGAGAAGCACCAGCTGTCCGAACTTCCGACGGTTCTTCAGCGTTTGCAGGAGCCCGCGCGGCCCCGAAGCGATGCGGAGAGCGACTCCAAGATAAGGGGAGGGTCGACGCCCTAGCGCTAACGTCGCCCCTCCCCGACCTTGGGTCTTTCAGCCGGCCTCGCGCATCTTTTGAAGAAGTGGGCCGATCGTGTCGAGGTCCATCTTCGAAACGAAGACATCGGCCCACTCGGGTTGCCGCTCGACCGTTCCACTTACGACCACTACTTGAGTGCGGGGGCGGATCTCGGCGATGTGCTCAAGGGCTTGTTCGCCTCCGACGTGAGGCATACGGCTGTCGAGAGTCAGGAAATCCGGGTCCTTCTTGAACGCCATCGAGATCGCGTGGGCCCCGTTCGATGCCTCTCCAACGACGATGAATCCGTGCGCTTCGAGGTGAGTGCGCAGCAACAACCGGAAGTCCGGGTCGTCGTCGGCGATGAGGACTCGGTTGCCCCTCAAGATCCGCAGGTTGTGGTCAGCAAGAGTTGTCACGTCCGAGGCGATCAGCCCCAGGGGTACCCGATAAGCGGTAGGTCGCCGGGCATGCCGTCCATATGTCGCTCCTTCCGTCCGCCGCCGATTTGCGCGCGAGGTTAACAAATATGTTATCTAATTGTCATCTCATCTGTTACACACGACGAGGTTGAAGAGAGATGTCGATAAGGAGGCTCCGAGTGAAAGAGCTGGGCCAGCGGCTACGGAAGCTGCGGGTCGAGAAGGGGTTGACCCAGCGTGAGCTGGCCGATCCCGACTTCACCGCCGCCTATGTCAGCACCATCGAGGCGGGCAAGCGCCACCCCTCAGCCAAGGCCGTGGCCCACTTCGCCACGAAGTTGGGAGTCGCCACGGATGAGCTGGCCACGGGAAGGCCACCCGACGTGGCGGTTCGGCTTCACGCAGAGTTCCTCGACGGCAGGCGGGCCCTCGCGGCTGGAGATATCGAGGGAGCTATCAAAGCATTCCGTCACTTGAAGAAGAAAGCGAACGATTTCGACATGCCTGGGGTCGAGGCGAGAGCCGAATACGGATTGGGCTTATGTGACGAAGCATCGAACCGGCTCGATGCCGCGATCGCTCATTTCGAAACGGCGGAGGCAACCTTCTCGGTGGAAGACCTGCCGGCCTCGGCCGACGCTCTCGCCGCCAGAGGGCGTTGTCTCATGGCGATCGGCGAGGTCAGGTACGCGGTCTATCTCGTGGAGAAACAACTCGATGTCCTGCGGGTGCAAGGTCTCGGCGATCCCGACGCGCTCGTCCGGTTGAATACGTCGCTCGTGGCCGGCTACTTCCAGGCCGGCATGGATGATCTTGCATCCCGTGCGGCGAAGACAGCACTCGACCTCGCGCAGAATGTCGACGATCCCGAGCGTCTGGCGAACATGCACATCAACGTCGCCCGCCTTCTGCTCGAACAAGGCGCGTGGGAAGCAGCCGAGCGCCACTACATCCGGGCCGAGGCCTTCTATCGACAGTTGGACTACAGATCGGATCTCGGCCGGGTCTACCTCGCCCGCGCTTATGGCTTGCGGATGGAAGGAAGTCTCGATCCGGCTCGCGTTCACGCGCTGGACGCGTTGGAGATCTTCCAAGAGACGCGGAACGAGACCAACGAAGCGAGAGCCTTGGATCAACTTGGGCGGATCGAACGGGCGACGGGCCGCAACCAAGAAGCCCGCGTGTATCTCCGGAAAGCGCTTCAGTTAACGCGCGACGGAGAGAAGGTCGTGCACGGCGCGGTGCAGCGCGAGCTTGCTCTCTGCGATAGCGACACCGATATCGCGGCAGCCATCCGCGGGGTCAAGAAAGCCCTCGTGACGCTGAGTGACGCGGAGGAGATGAAGGAGCTCGCCGTAACCTACCGGGCCCTGGGGGACCTCTTACTTGCCGAAAGCCAGTTCGAGTCCGCTTGCGACGCGTTCCGCACGGCCGCTCTGACGCTCGAGGCGGCCGCTTAGGAGGCTGTCCACTCTCTCAACAGTTCTTCTTCCTTCGACCGCTCGAGGGTGGTGAACGGGCTGGGCTCCCGTTCGGAGGATGGATCGATCTCCAGCCACGCCCAGGTGCCGTCGATGGTGTCCGCCAGCGGCCGGTTGACGAGGCCGGTCTCCACGGCCCGATCTATCGGCACGTTCCAACCATGCTCGGCGCCCTCCGGCGGCAACCACAGAGGGAGCTCAGTCCAGGGTTCCACTCCCCTCTCGAGGAGAAACGCGTCGTCCACCCACTCGACCTTTGCGCTGGATCCCGTTGCGGCCATGACTCCGTCGATCAGATCCCCGATCGTGTCGACGGCCGGGGGGCCCGCGACGTTGTAAACCCCCGCCGAACCCGCTTCCGCCGCGACGAGCATCCAGTTCGACAGATCGCGCGCATCGAGCAACTGGATCGAACGGTCGGGAGAACCGGGTGCGATCACATCGTCGTAAGTCGAGAGGCGGTCGAGCCAATATGGGAGTCTCCCGATGTTTTCATAGGGTCCCGTGATGATCGCAGCGCGCGCGTGGATAACCCGACCCGGCATCGCTGCTTCGAACGCTTCTTCGCATTGAGCTTTGCCGATGCCGTAGTCGTTGTCTCCATCGCCGGGTTTCCAGACGGGCGAGGTCTCGTCGACCGGCTCCGCCGGCCAGTTCCGATAGACCGATGCGCTCGATACGAACACATAGCGTTCGACCGAACCCGCAAGAGCTTTCGTCACCAGCGCAACGTCCTCGAGCTGGAAGGCGCTTGTGTCGATCACGACATCCCAGCTTGTGCCCTCGAGCGCGGAGACGTCTGCACGACGATCTCCTCTCAATTTCGGAACGTCCGGAAACAGGTCCGCGTTGTGGAGGCCGCGATTGAACAGCGTGACCTCATCGCCTCGCTCGAGAGCGACCTCGACGGCGTTACGACCTACGAACACGGTCCCCCCGATGACGAGGACCTTCATCGAAGGCTCTCGAGTTGTCGGCGGACCGCTGCCAGCACCTCTGGTGAGGCCCAAGCAACTTTGATGTCGTCGTCGATCGCGGAGGAGAGCGCGTCCGCCGCGTGAACCGTCCTCTCCCGCAGAGATCGCTTGGTGATCTCGAACGTTTTGCGAGGCACGGCAGCGAGTTCTTGCGCGGCCTCGACGGCTCTGCCCAGGACCGGCCCTTCAGTCACTTCATCGATCAGCCCGATATCCAGCGCGCGCGGGGGCTCGTAAGCACGGCCGAAGTTCACTATCTCGGCGACGTGTTCGTTATTCGCTCCGTACCGGACGATCTCCAGAGCCCACCCGGGGAATGGAACTCCAGCTTTGAGCTCGATAGCGCCGATCAAACCACCCGTCCCCATCACTCGATGATCGCAAGCACAGGTGAGAACCGCTCCCCCGGCCAAGGCGTGTCCGTTGACTGCGGCCACCAGAGGTCGATGAAAGACAAACAACGTCCGGAAGCATCGCGTCAGGGCATCGATGCCGCCGGCGATGGCGTCGGCGTCGACATCGGCTTCGAGCAAGCGTCTCAGGTCCGCGCCTGCGCTGAAAACCGAACCCGTTCCGGTGAGGACGGCCGCGTCGACATCGCGGGAGGCGAGATCGTCGAACATGTCGGCCAGCGCCTCGAGCATGTCGACATCGAGAGCGTTTACAGGTGGTCGGTCCAGCCGGACGATCGCGACCCCGTCGCTCTCCTCCAAGATCACGTGCGGCACGCGTGGCCTCCTTTCGGGTCCATCCGGGCGCATCGTAGGAGCTTTCACATCGGGCAAACTCCATCCATGGATAGGAGTCGTCTCACAGAAGCGATGGCCGGCACCCACACATCCCACGAGCGCTTGATGGCCACGCTCGCCGGACTGACCGATGGCCAGGTGACGGAGCCCTCGCACTTGCCAGGCTGGACGCGGGGACACCTGCTGACCCATGTCGCACGCAACGCAGACAGCCATGTTCGGTTGCTGAGCGCGGCGGCCCGAGGGGAGCAGGTGGAGCAATACGTCCGTGGGATCGAGGGCCGCGCCGCCGACATCGAGGCGGGGGCGGCCCGCTCGGCCAGAGAGCTCGTGGCAGATGTCGCCTCGTCCGCCTCGGAACTCTTCGACCTCTGGCCGCGGTTGCCCGAGACCGTCTGGGACCGCGAGTTGGTCGCGATCCACGGAGGTCAGCGCGCCTGGGTATGCGTGTTCTCTCGCTGGAGAGAAACAGAGATTCACCATGCTGATCTCGATCTCGGCTTTCACTGGGCCGATTGGTCGAGGGATTTCATCGCTGCCACCCTTCCGCATGTCGCCGCCACGCTCGAGCGTCGATTGAACGGCCGGAGGATCGAGCTTTCGGCGACCGATTCCGATTATTCGGAGGGCGCGGGCGACCCCAACGAGCCGCCGACCGGGGTCGTGCGCGGTTCGGGGGCGGAGATCCTTGCCTGGCTGTCCGGGCGCAGTCGTGGAGAAGGACTGGAAGTCGAAGGCTCGTCACTTCCGACGCTCGGAGCGTGGTCGTAGGAAAAAAATAGGACGGCCTCGGCTGGGGAGACGAGGCCGCCCATGCTCGCCGGGTTCGGCTAGCCCTTACTAGTTCTTAGGCCCCTTCGTCTTT
The DNA here is from genome assembly GCA_034663635.1 of Actinomycetota bacterium. Taxonomy (GTDB): domain Bacteria; phylum Actinomycetota; class CADDZG01; order CADDZG01; family WHSQ01; genus JAXDJH01. The sequence continues at coordinate 101,890 of JAXDJH010000025.1, forward strand.
TCGGGGGTTTCGGTGGGGGCCGGAGTGAGCTCGACGCCAGACTGGTCGGCTTTCGGTTTCTTCGGGTTGTCGGGCTTTTCCGCGCTTCCACCCCCGCCGGCGTTCGATCCGCTTGACTGCTCTTCGCCGGTCGCTGCACTGCCGTTGGGGGCTTGGTCTTCGGGCTTGGCGTTGTCGTTGTTTGCCTGGCCCCCGCCACCGTTTGTGTGGTCGGTTGCTTTCGCTTCCTCGGAAGTTTCGGCCCCCTGACCGTTGTTCTGCTTGTCGCCGTCGGAACCGCCGGTGCACTTCTCCTTGTCGGAGTCGCCGTCGCCTTGGCTGTTCTGACTGGCTGTACCGGAAACTGCTTGGCCGTACTCGCACCCGCGCGTGTCGCCGAACGAGTCCTGAACTGCGTGCACATCGTCGGATACAGACTTACCGCCCGCTGAATCTTTCTCTTCAGAGTCCTTGGCGTCATCGGCTTCGGTGGCGTCGGTTTCAACGACACTCTGCTCGTCCTCGCCCTGGTCGTCTTCGTCGGATTGATTGGGGATGTGGAAACCCAGCACCGACTGGACGGCTTTCTCGGTCACCGTGCCGGGCAAGTCAACGCCGGCGTATGCGAGACCCATCATCGAGGTGAACGCAGCGATGATGATCGCTGTGACTTTCAGGCCAAGGCGAAGTGCCTTGTCCATGAGAGCTCTGACGCCGACACGTGGCGCGGCCTTGTCCAGCCTTGCCGGCGCGGCCTTGTCGAGCGCAGGTGATGCTTTGTCGAGTAGACGTGCGGCGTGTGAGATCGCAGCCAGGTGGCTGGAGGTCAGCTCGTCCGAGGGCGCTTCCATGAGCGCGTACCGGACAATACCGACGAATCCGGCCAGATCGTCGGCGTTTTCCACCGGCGCGCCGGCAAAAAGCCTGTCGATCTCCTGGTCGTTCAGCCCGAGGTCTCTTTTCATCTCATCCTGGTAATCGTTGGAAGAGGTCAAAGGGGTACGCCCTCCTCCAAGATTTCTTTCTTGAGATTCGCGAGCGCCCGTCGCTGGAGCGCTTTGATCGCACCCGGGCGCTTGCCCAGGGCCCGAGCGACCTCGTCGACCGTCATGTCACCGAGGATCCGGAGGAGGACGACGTCCTGCTGATCGGGAGACAGCCGCGCCACGAGGCCCCTGACTCGCTCGATCCCAAGGGCCGCGAAGGCATCCTGTTCGACATCGCCCGTCGGCCCGACCTCTCCCTCCGTCAGTGGGGATACAGGCAAGGCGTGAGTTTCTTTTCGCAATCGATCGACGAGCCTCCGGTGGCAGATCGTGAACGCCCAGGCGCGAAACTCCCGCTCGCCTCCGTCGAACCCGCTCAAGTTCTTGACCACGTCGATGAAGGCATCGCCCAGGACGTCTTCAGCGTCCGGGCACTTCTTGGCGCGCAGATATCCGAGCATCGACGGCGAAAGGTCTTTGTACAGGCGCGTCCAAGCCCAGTCCGCGCCATGACGCGCTGCAGCCAGAACCGTCGGGAATGCTTCGCCGATCGTCACGAAGCGAGCCTGATGCGGCCGCCTATCGCTCGTTTGACCAGTCTGGCAACTTGCGGTTGCGTGACGACAACCCAGTTATCTGCAGTCACATAGTCGAACGGCGATTCCTTCATGATGTCGAGGGCCGCGATGAGCGAGTCGGGATCAAGGTAGATGTTGATCTGAACGTGGACGGGAAAAGACGCACCCTTAACGTGAGCCTGGCAACTCCCCGTCGAGATGTATTCGTTTTCAGCATCGACAACAGTCTGCCTGCAATCGAGTCCTTTTGCGTTGAGCTCGCGCACCAGCCCTCGCACGCCCCGGTAGCCGGGGGCAGGCAGAACTTTCTCTCTCGGCGTCGCGACGCCGGGCTTGAACGCGTCACCGGCGTCACGCACGACCCCCTCGGCGCTGTCTATCCACCCACGGATCCGATCTTGAGCGAAATAGACGCCACCCCCAACAACCGCGGCCAACACGATGAAGACGATCACCATTCTTGGAACGGCCGGGCGGGGAGACTCCCCTATCCCCGATGCTCCGATGGGCGAGGGAGTTTGCGAGGAGCCCTGGGGCAAGGTCGCCCCGAAATATGGCCTTAGATCTTTGCCGCAGGCCGGGCAGGTCGGTGTCCCTCTGGGCACGTTGTTGCCACACTGCGGACACACGAATGGCTGGGGCGGGTCCATCGGACCATCTTGCTGGAACCCGGCCTTGGGGCCAAGGTCATCGAGACCTTCTTTTGGCCCCCGCCAGTTCGATCTCTCGAGCGATCGCCGCAGCACAGGCCGTGTGCCAGTGCTGGTGGAATGAATCGCGGCCGGTCCGCTGCACGAGCACATGCTCCTTCCCGATCTCGACCGTTTCCTTGCATCCGGGACAGACATAAAGCTGCTTCGACACGATCAGCTTGAGGGTGATGGGGTTCCCATCAAGGTCGTGACCGCTTATCGGATGTCGGCGAGTGGGGAGCCTGGTCATCGCCCAACCATCGCATGGGCTCGCCTCGCTCCTTATCGCTGGGGAACCGACCGGCTCCCTGAGTCACCGCTTATCAAGCGATGACCTGTTGTTTTGAACCGGGCGGGCCGGGAGGATCCGGAAGGATCGTTCGAACCGCCGCCACCGTCGCGCCCCCCACGATCCGCTTCGTCTCTTCCTTCGTCCAAGTAAATAAGGTCCCTTTGCTCGCGCATCCCTCTCGTGCGATCACAACCAAACGTCCATCAGGTAGAAACCCGATCGGTTCCGTGGAGTAACCGGCGAGAGTCCCGCCAAGCTCGGTTTTCTTGCCCGCCCACCAGACATGGGTGGTCTTGCCTTCTTCGCATGTTCCAGTCGTGTAGGCAACGCGTCCGGCAGCTTCCTCGTCGGCGAAGGTGAACTCCCATACGACAACGTCACCCATCGGTCCGTCGGAGGAATCGAGGGTGTCCAGGCGGGCGTCGCGAATCTCGCCTTGATCGTCACTCAGTGCGAGTCGAAGCGCATGAACGTCGTAGTGGTCATCGTGCTCCGCGGCGTAGTAGAGCGTCGTGCCGTCATGGGAGAACGCGAGCGAGAAGATCCGTCGGGCGTCCTCTCCTATCGCGAGGAGCTGAGGCTCTTTGCCGAGGTTGGTGGCAAGCCAGACTCCGTAGGTTCCGTCCTTGTCGGTTCCCGTGACCGCGATATGCGTTCCCGCGGGGTGGTAGACCACCTCGTCGTGTTCATCGAGGAACGAGATGTCGAAGGGTTTCTCGCCAAACGCGTCGACTTTCATGAGTCGACCGTTCGAGATGTACACGACGGACTTACCGGTGGGGCGAGACCACGAGACGCTCTCTGCCTCGTCGTCGATCTTGTAGGTCTTCTCGCCATCTGACCTGCGGAGATCGCCGAAGAGAACTCGATCGGCCACGGGTCCCCACTCGAGCCCATCTGGGTTGCGGACCTTCAGGGAGCACTCGAGGGCCGCGCCGTCCTTCCCGTTGAGCACGCTTCGGCCGGCGTGAAGGAGCTCGTTTCCCACAACGAACGTCAGCTGCGTCTCCCTGGTGCCTCCAAGATCGTCGCAATCCCCCCTCACCTGGAAACCGCCGATCATCTCGATCGTGGCCGACGGCTTTGGCTCGGGAGCGCCCTCATCGAGCGCCAAATCGGTCGTGCAAGCACCTAATAGGGCAAGGCAGCAGATGAGGGCCGAAAGCCTGGATCGCGTCACCTCGTCAGCTTGCTCCGGCCCTGAACCCGAAACAAGTTCAGTCGCGAGAGGATTGACTCGTGGACGAACAGGTCAATTACGCCAAGAACGGCGAGGTGAACCTCGCCTATCGCGTTCTCGGCGATGGTCCGGTCTCTCTCCTCTTCGTCCCAACCTGGACGTCGAACGTGGACCTGATCGACGACTTTCCGCCGATCCGGAGATGGCTGGACCGAGTCTCCGGTTTCTGCCGCATGATCATCCTCGATCGACGTGGCACCGGCCTGTCCGACAGAACGTTCGGAGTCGCGACGCTCGAGGAGGGGATGGACGATCTTCTGGCGGTGATGGATCACGCCGGAGTCGAGAGGGCGGCCGTTGCCGGCTTGAACGAGTCGAGCCCGCTGTGCACGTTGCTGGCCGCTACGCACCCCGATCGGATCTCGGCATTGATCTTGTACGGAGCGTTCGCTTCGACGCTCCGGGCCGACGACTACCCGTGGGCTCCCACGCAGGAAGAACGTCAGATGCAGGTCGACTTCATGATCGAGTACTGGGGCCGGCCGGAGTTCGCAACCCTGATGAATCCCGACAGTGCGCTCGACCCCGCATTCATGCGCTGGGCCGGTCGCTGGATGCGCAGCTCCATCACGAAAGATGCGCTGCGGCCCGCGTTCGAGATCCTCGCTCGAACCGACGTTCGCCACGTCCTGCCGCTCGTTCGGGTGCCGACCCTCCTGATGGCCCGCGTGGGCGACATGGTCGTGCCGATCGACAACAGTCGGTATATGGCCGAGAAGATCCCCAACGCCAAGCTCGTCGAATTCCCAGGAAACGAGGCGCTGCCTTTCCTCGGCGACTGGGACCCGATCGCCGACGAGATGGAGGAGTTCCTGACGGGGTCCAGGTTGAAGCGCGAGACCGACCGAGTTCTTGCAACGATCCTCTTCACCGACATCGTCGGGTCATCGAAACGAGCGGCAGAACTAGGTGATCGACGGTGGAAGGAGTTACTCGACGACCACGATCGGATCGTCGCTGCCGAAGTCGACAATCACGGCGGCCGGCTCGTAAAGAACATCGGCGATGGCGCGCTCGCCACGTTCGACGGTCCCGCGCGCGCTATCCGCGCGGCGTGCATGATCCGGCACAAGGTGAAGAGCCTCGGTTTAGAAACGAGGGCGGGCCTTCACACGGGCGAGGTCGAGTTGCGTGGCGACGATCTTGGAGGTATCGCCGTTCACATCGGAGCGCGCGTCTCCGAGCAAGCCGGCCCGGGTCAGGTCCTGGTCTCCGGTTCGATCCCTCCGCTCGTCGCGGGCTCGGGGATCGATTTCCTCGATCTCGGCGAGCGCGAGTTGAAAGGGATTCAAGGCGACTGGCGCCTGTTCGAGGTGAAGAGCTAGCCGACGACTTCGGCGATGAGCGAGAGCACCTTGTCCACGTGGTCCCGATCCGCGGTGCGGCCCATCAGACCGATCCTTATCGCTTTCCCGTGCGTCGGCGTCAGACCGCCCGAGATCATGATGCCTTTTTCGAGCAGGTGCTTTTGGATCGCAACGGGATCATCGGCCCACGCAGCGACGACGAGATTCGCCTCGGCCCCCGGCGCGGGCACGAGCTCGAGACCCAACTCGCGGAGGCCCTCCCTACAGTGCTTCGCAAGCTCGCCGCGTTGACCGACCCAAGCTTCGAGACCCACCTCGGAGATCCGCTCGATGCTCGACGCGAGAGCAAGGACGAGGTTCGTGGGCATCGTCACCGGATGGGGATGCCACGAGCCCCATTCCTTTCGGTACCAATCCCAGACCTCCAGATCTAGATACCAAGACTCGGGTCGTTCGCTCCGCGCCTCGACGCGGGAGCGGCCCCCGGGGCCCAGGGCCAAGATGCCGAGACCCGGAGGGGCCTCCAGGCCCTTCTGGGTGCCGGTCACCAGACAATCGATGCCCATCTGATCGACGCGGATGATCTCTCCCCCGGCGGACGCGATCCCGTCGACCAAGTAGACGGCTCCGGCGTCGTGCGCGATGCGCGCGATCTCGTCGATCGGGTGTCGTACGCCGGTGGCCGTTTCCACGTGAACCGAAAGGACTCCGTCCGCGCCTTGCGCGGCTTCGGCGATGCGTTGGGGATCGATGGGCTGGCCGACATCGACCGGAACCTCGATGACCTCGAGGCGATGCTGCTTGGCGACCTCCATCAAGCGGATACCGAAGAAGCCGGTATTGGCGACCACCACCTTCTGACCGGATTCGAAGAGATTGAACAGCCCCGCGTCCAGGCACGTCGTGCCGGTGCCCGGGATGATGTAGGGAAGGTCCGCGCTGCCGAGGAACGCGCCGACATTGGCCACCGTCTGCGCGTGGAGCTCGGTCCAGAGATCCCCGTAATGAGCGATCACCTGGCGACCGAGAACCTCGAGGTCCTCATCGTGTAGCTCGCCGGGGCCCGCGATCATGAGCTCGGGCATGGGCGGAAGCTTCCTTGCATCCGTCATGAAGACAATCCTAATCGACCCAATCCGAGCATCGGTGTTACCCGCCCCGATCTGAGACGTACCCCATAGCGACGTCCGGGGCCGCCTGCGGTCGTCACCGCAACCGATCGCGGCTGGCCCCGGACATCATCCGGTCGGCCCGCGCAGCCTTCTTAGACTCGCTTCCGATGATGCGTCCTGGAGATGTCTTGAGACTCGTGCTGCTGGGCGCGATCTGGGGGTCTTCGTATCTCTTCATCAAGATCGCGCTCGATGGATTCACGCCGATACAAGTCGTGGCGGGCCGAATGGTTGCCGGAGCCGTAACGCTCCTGATACTTCTCTATGCAAGCAAGCTGACGCTTCCACGTACTCGCCGCGTTTGGCTGCTGCTCCTGTTCATGTCGGCAGTGGCGAACGTGATCCCGTTCATGTTGATCACGTGGGGCGAGAAGTACATCTCCTCCGCGCTCGCGTCCATCTTGAACTCGACCACCCCGCTTTTCACCGCCTTGCTCGCGGGGATCTTCATAGCCGCGGAGCGTTTGACGCTATTGCGGTTCGCCGGGGTCGTGCTCGGGATGCTCGGCGTGACGGTCATCGTTGGTGTAGACGCAACGGGAGGGTCTATGCCCGCCAAGTTGGCGATGGTCCTCGCTGCCTTCTTCTACGGCATCGGGTTCGTGTTCTCTAAGAGGAACCTGACCGGATTAGGACTCTCGCCCATCGCGATACCTGCCGGTCAACTCCTCATCGGCTCCGCTCTGACCGTTCCCTTCGCTGCACGCGACGCGGTTGTCGTATCTCCCAGCCCCGGGCTAAGCGAGATCCTTTCGGTGATCGCCCTCGGCGTACTCGGAACGGGGATCGCTTTCGTCATCTATTACCGGCTCATCCGCGACGTCGGCGCGACCACGGCGTCACTATCGATCTACCTGATCCCCGTCTTCGGCGCGGTGCTTGGACGGCTCGTTCTCGATGAGAAGCTCGGATGGAACGCGCTCGCGGGCGCGGTACTGGTGGTGGCCGGGATCGCGCTGGCGGAGATCGCGGCCCGCAGGAAGGGACCGGAGGTTCTTCCCGCGGTGTCGAGCTAGGGCTCCATCGAGCTCGGGTCCACCACTTCGATGTTGCGACCGAGAACGTCGGCGAGATCGTGAGGGTCGTGGGTGTCCCAGTTCTGGCTCGGCGCTCCGGAGATGTACCAGTCGCTACCGTTGTCCGCGACGATCATCCCGTAGGTCTTCAGCGCTTGGAGAACCACTTGTGATTGAGGCCCAAAGCCACTGATATCGAAGTTCGCTTTCAGCCGGACTCTCAAACCCATCGGCGGAAGGTCGGGGTCGTTCGAATCGCTCGCTTCGTGCGTTGCGGGGTAGATGTAGCTGCTACGTGATTTCTCGACAGTGAATCGGAGTGCGTGGTCGATCGACCCCTCGGCATAGTCTGAGTAGCGCGCGAGCCCCGGAAGGATCGCAAGCCCCGCGGCATCGGCAGAGGTCCAGCCCTCCGGACGGAGATCGTTGGAGTTCATGTCCCAGATCGCCCCCGATCCGGCGCGCCACCTGCCGTCTTTCCGGCGGAGGCCATACAACTCGTAGAGCGTGCAGTCCGACTTGTCGACGATCAGCGCGTGCCTGTCGCTACCGGGCTCCGGTCTTGGATCGCCCTCGATCGGAACGTCTCTAGGGATCGGGTACGGGCCCTTGTCGCTCTCGTCGGCGTAGTGGAATCTCACACGTTTCTTGGGTTGATCGGCATCGACCACGATTACGGGGATACCGATCTTGTAGCCCTGGTATTTCGCTCCGAAGTCGGGGTGCAGTCCCTCGCCCATTCCAATCGATCCGATGATCGCGTCCGAGTTGTTCGCGACTGGAAGATCGTCGACTGGCGTATTCCACGCGTTGTCGGCGGGGAAGACCGGGCAGCCCGGAGCCTGAGGGATCGGATGTGCGAACGTCACGGATGACACGGCCATCAGTAGAACGAGCGTCCCGGCCATCAAGAGTCGTCGGATCACGCCTTGATTATGGATGCCCGAGCGGAAGTGCAACACCCCTTACGAGGCCATTTCTTCCTACCCCATCAACTGAGTCCGATCGAGGTGATCAAGGATCACCGGGTAGACACGATCTGCCGCGTTCTTTCCGATGAGGCAATCCTGATGGCCGAAGTCCGGGACCATGTGGACCGTATAGAGATCCGACCCGTTGGCGGCAGCGAGTTCTTCGGCGCAAGCTTTGGTGCCTTCAGGTAGGAAAACGCCACTCTCCGCTCCATGTATGAACGCGATAGGAAAATTCAGTCGATCGAGATGTTGCAAGTAGACCTCCTCCCCTGCCGCATCAACCAAATGTTCCCTTCTCGCGATCAGCGACAAGTGATGAAACATCGTGATGTTCCCGACACCGAACATCTCGTTCAGAGCGAAGTCGTGAGTCGCTTCGTTCAACTGGTCGTGCTCGTAAAGCTCTCCGTAGAGAAAGGTGATGCGATGACAGATCGCGCTATCGCATCGCTCCTCCCCCTGGATCGGATGCGCTCTCAAGATCGCATCCCAGACACGGTCGTCGAGGTGGTCCGCTTCGTCGGTATAGGCGCTTAGCGATTGAATCCCGAAGGTTTCCATAAGGGCCGGAGCATTAATCCCAGTTTTGAACGCCATGATGGGCGGAACGCGCATCTGGGTCGCCATCTGCATGCAAACGGCCGAATGGATCCCACCGAACCCTCTCAACATCGACATCGACCAGGTAGAGGAGCCGACGCAATGCACCAGGGCCTGCAACGAGGGAGCGCCGGTGACCCGTTTGACCGTCTCGATCGCGGCAGGCCAGTCGTATTGGGCGACATCGTCGCAGTTGAATTGGTCCCGGACGTAGGGCAACGAGATACTCGCGCGCCAGTCGAGAAGCCATACGTCGTAGCCCCCATCGCACAGGTACTCAACGAGATTCGTATCGATCGTGTCGATCGTGTAGGTGTTGCTCCACACACCCATCCCGTGTCCGAGGATGACCGGGCCCTTTCTTCCTCCCTTGTAGCGCGTAAGGCGCAGGCGGAAATGATCATCCGTCTCGAAGTGGTGCACCTCTGGGGCGGGGGCTCGCAATGGCCTTCGTTTTCGAGGGGGAGCGGCCGGATCAACTCGATAACGAGCGTGCTTGGCCGAGAAGACCCCTCCGTAGGTGTCGTAAAGAGATCCCGCGAACCACGCGCCGAACCGGGCCGCAGCTCCCAGCTTTGCTCCTACGTCGGACGCGTGCAACACCTCGACGGTCCTCAGCTGCCGCAGGAAATCAACGGGATCTAGCGTGAGCTCTCCGGTCGCAACCACCTCGCCCTCAGCGCTGTCCCCGTGATGGACGGTGGTGAAGAGGGTGGTCGTGTCCTTCCACATGTCGGGCCCGATGTCGTCGTGGATCCGCTTATATCCAGAGAAAAAGAATGACTTGCCCCCACGCGAGCGCAGCACGGCCTCGTAAGTCATCTTGCGTGTTTCGACCTCGTCCGGCTCGTCGACGAAAAGATTCACTCTGCCGTTGGTGACGGCCAGCGGCTCGGGATCCAGCAATGACGCCGTCACCGTGCCGATGAGAGCCCCGACGTGTTCGGGATCTTCGATGAAACGGTCCAGATCCTCGACGATCGCCGTGACCGTCAAAACACAGTCTGATTCGTGGGCCGTGGTGCCCGCCTGGATCGTCCCGTCCATACGCTCGGTAAAACGAATCCCAACAGGGCGGCTCTTTCCTCGCCGGGGTTCGACCGGCGCGAATGAGTAATCGATCGTCCAACCGCGCTCATCTGCCATGAGCGAGATCGCTCGTTCCGCAACCGCGGAGATGGTCAGGCTCGGATTCACTCCGAGAGAACGCGGGATGACGGCTCCGTCGCAGACAAAGAGGCCGGGATGGACGGCGTTTCCACTCTGTTCGGAAAAGACCCGGCACTTGTGATCGACGACGCCTTCTTCCGCGGAGTCGGCCATCACGCAGCCACCGAGAGGGTGCACCGTGATCAGGTCACGACCCACTCGGTCGGTCCACAGAGGATTTCGGATATGGGTGCCGCCATGCGCTGCCGTAGCGGCCTCGACTCCTCGGTCCAGACGTTCGAAGTTTGGCTGACGACCGACTTCAGGCCAGTCGATCCGCAGTCGGTCGTCGACCAGGTGCATGCGACCGGCACCGTCATCGTGCGACTGAGCTATGTAAGTCTGGGTGTTGTTAGAGGCTCCTTTGTAAGGCCCTTTCACCAGGCCCTCGATGCTCCGCGCCGCTTCTTCCAATTCGTCGCGCGGAGAGCGATCGCGCTCTTCCCCGAGAACCAGCCCGGTGGTCATCAGAACAGGGTGCACAAGGTCGGCGAGAGCTCCGGGGATGGCGCCCTCCTCGATGAAGAGATTGTCCTGGAAGCGCTCTTCACCCCGTACATCGATAACGCCGGTGATGCAGGGGCCGACCGGCTCCCTGCCCTCGATGGACACGGCCCCCATCCCGATCCCGTTGACCTCCGCATCGAGGTTGTAGCCGAATGCAACGATGTCACCGTTGCCCGAGAACCGCTCGCCCAGCCGGGACGACGTCGACAGTCCCTGGGCTTTCGAACGAAGGAGGATCTCGGTCGAACCAAGGGTCCCCGCGGCCAACACGACGTTGTCTGTAGTCAGGAACATCGGAGGAGCATCGAAAACCTCCTGGCCGGTGTCTGGCGACACGAACATGACCACCCATGAGTCGCCGCGGCGCTCTACCGAACGCACGTGAACCTCAGTGAAGATGCTTGCCCCATGATTCTTCGCATCGGGCAGGTAATTCATCAACACCGTGTTCTTCGAGCCCTCGTTGCAACCGGTGACGCAGTCGCCGCAGGATCGGCATTCGTTCTGCTCCACCCCAACATGGTTCACACCGGATGAGAACGAGACGTTGATCGGCAATCGACGGAACGTGCCACCGACCGCCTTTGCAGATCCCTCGAGCAGATCCATCTTCTTGAGCCTGGGCTGGTCGTTTGGATAAGGAGAGGGCCGCAACATCTCCAGCGCGCGATCGAACCCGGCATCCAGAACGGATGGGTCGCTGCGGATCGCCTCGGGCCAGGCCACGTCGCCGAAAACCCTCGGATCGGGCCTTACCGCGACGCTCGCGTTGATCAAGGAGGTGCCCCCGAGACCGCACCCCACAAGCACATTGATCTCTCTGTTGCTACGGAAGTCGAACAGAGCGGACTCCGACCCCAGATGGCGACGCGGGAGATCGACCTGCGTCTCGCGGATCGCCTCCCATTTCGTGTCCGGATACTCGCCCGGTACCAACTCGCGGCCCCGTTCCAGAACACAGACGGATCGACCCGCACGCGCTAGACGAGATGCCGCGATGCCACCGCCGTAACCCGACCCCACCACTACAACGTCGTAACGATCCGACATCTCTCCGACCGGAGATGAGATGCGAGGAATCACACAAGGCTCCCTTCTTGGATCCAAACGGAGTACGCCTCATCACGCGAGGAAGAGGGGCCCTTTCGGACCCCTCTTCCGGCCGCCGGTTGCGGTCGGCGGCCGCCGCCTCGTGTTTCGGCGGCTATCTCGTGCGAGCGGTCGCCGTGTCGGAACCTGCGCTTCGGTTCCCCTGGGCGTCCACCGCAGCCACGAAGTACCAGAGCTGCTGCCCGCTTCCGAGACCTCGGTCCACGAACTTCGGCTCGGAGGTAGTGCCGATCAGCGAAAAGGAGTCGGCCTCCCCGGTGACGCTTCGGTAGATCTCGTAGGTCAGCTCCACCGTTCGGCCGTAGGTCTCCGAGGACTCCGTCCAAGCGAGCGCAACCCTGCCGACTCGGCCTTTCGCCTGAAGATCGCTGGGGCTGCCGATCGAAACCAAGCAGGGGTCCGGTGCAGCCGGATCGTGGTAACTGACGCAGATCTCGTCCAGCGGTCGATCCAAGCCGACGGGATCCGGGTCGATCTGGATGATCTTGACCTCCGAATCCTGCGTGAAGCGCAGCTCTACCCTGAAGTCTTCCGACACCGTGACCCCCGAGAGCCGAGCCGAGAAGCAGGCCAATCCGCAATCCCGGTGAGGGGAAACCGTCGGGGTCCCCTGGACCGTGCTCGCCCACTCGACGCAAGCCGAGATGGCGCTGAGGCCCGGGACATGGACGGTCTGGCTCCCGACATGGAGTTCGATCGCCCCCTCGCTGACCGGCAGAGGAGTGCACGTCGCCTGCCATTCGCCTTGCTGTGAGCCCGCTGCGACAGCCGCTGAGCCCGGTAGAACCAAGAGCGCCACTACAACTGCTCCGATGCCCTTCAACCTCATTTGTTTCTCCCTTCCGTGGGGACCTGTCTGACACCAGGTCCTGCGTGAATCCGGAAGGCACGGAGTTACTCGCCTGGGTACTTCTGAGGAAGCGGCCGGTGATCAGGATGTGACGTTCCAGGTAACGGGAGAATCGGGGTCCGGCTGGTAACTGCAGTAGGTGCCGGTCTTAAGCCTCGCTTCGAGGTGACGGCCGAGTGCAGGGTCGTTCTCGGCGACTTTTTTCACGGCCGACCTGATGGCTTTCGTGACCGTCAGCCGGGCTCGTTCGGCGGACGACGCAGACTTCCTCGATCGACCCGTCAGACCCAAGGCGCTGGACAGCTCGCGGGCGAGGAACTCGATTTCCGCCTTGGCGCTAGCCGCTCGACCGGAGTCGTTGAACTCCTCGGCCTCCTGCAGCTCAGCTTCGAGGTCGTCGAGCCGACGCTTGTAGGCGGCCTTCGCCGCGGGGTCGAGCAGGTCGCCGGCATCATCGGCTCCCATGCTGAGCCCGGCCTCCTCGGCCTCCCTTGCGCTCGTTCGATCCGAGGATCCAAGCCCGCCCGCGAGCTCCAACACGTGGACCTCGCTGCCTGGGCGTTGCACGAGCTTGCTCATGTGATGGAGCCCTTTCGCGTCATGCAAGCGAAAGACCGCGCCGCTGAATGAAACGGACCAGTACTCGCCTTCTCGAGTCAGCGTTGCAGTTCGAGGAGTTGACGACGCTATCGACTGAGGCAGCTTCATGCGTGTTATCAGCTCCTCGAGCCGGGCCATGCCCAGTGAGCGCGCGTTCGCGAGACACTCATCGATCGCTAGCCCGGCCTCTGCGTCATCGGGATCTCTTTCCAAGCGCGCCCTAGCAGCCTCGAACCTCACCTGCTCGAGCCAGGCAGTAGCCCCCATCGCCGCCGCCGCTCGCTCGGCCGCAGCGAAATGCCTGAGCGCGTCGTCGGTGCGTCCCGCCGTTTCCGCGAGGAGCGCAAGCGGTCGAGTGACCGGCCCGTAGTAACCGATGCCTCCCCCCACCACTATCTGGCGGTTTTCATAAGGCAAGAGTTGCTCGTACAACTGACCGGCCCGCTGATCGTCCCCGAGGAATCGACAGGTTTCGGCCGCGAAGTTCATTGCCGGCAACCAGGTGTGGTCGTGAGGAATGCCGGCAAACCCTCTTTGAGCGAGCACCTCGAACTCGCGTCTCGCCTCTGCGTCGCGGTCGATATCCGAATAGAGACAAGCGAGGCCCGACCGCCATCCGGGGATCGCCGGATATTGCTCTACGTAGGTCCGCACCGGTTCCTCGAGTTCCGCCAGGCGGCCCTGCAATCTGCGAAGAAGGAACAACTGGAGTCCAAAGAGCCCGAGGGCCTCCGTGTCCCCAACACGCTGGCCGATAGCCAGCGCCTCTAGGGCCAACCGTTCGGACTCGTCGAACCGTCCGGCGAACGCGGCACGCATCGCTCTGAAACGCGTCGCCCACTCTTTGTAGAAAGGCTGACGTAGTCGCTCCGAGAGAGCGACGCAGGCCTCTAGCTCCCGGTCCGCGGCTGCGATGTCGCCCGCCTCGAGGAAGTGGCCCATCCGCCAAAAGTGGCCTCGCAGAACTAGGTCTGGGTCGCCGATCTCTTCCGCTATCTGGAGAACCTCAGTCGCGCTCGACATCTGTTCGTCGAGGAACTCGGGCCCCCACAATGCATAGTGAAGACCGTTCAAGCAGTAGGCAAGGGTCGCCGGGTCCCCGCCTCGTCGAGCCATCTCGGCTGCCGCTCGGCCGAGACGTACGCGCTCCTCCTTACGGTCTGAGTAGTAGAGCTCGATGGCCAAACGCGCCATCGCCCTGGCTTTCAAACCAGACTCTTCGGTTCCAAGCATCTCCAGAGCTGCGTTTAGAAGGGCCACTAGGTCCTGGTCGACGAGCCCGACCGCCGGTCGCATGGCCCCGCCGTAGCCGAGGGCAGCGCGCGCCGCGTGTTCTCGATTGCCGCTTCGAGCGGCTGCATCCGCGACGATCTTGAAGGTCTCGCGGGCATCTGCGATCTCGCCGGCGCGCCATTGGGCTTCCCCGAGCCCTAGGGACAATTCGCTCCTACCCTCGGGGTCCGTCGAGCCATACTGATCGAT
>JAXDJH010000010.1:0-56851 GCA_034663635.1 Actinomycetota bacterium
CAGGGCTTGGGCTCAATGGCGGCGACGGACGCCTTCAGCTCCTTCGTCACGAATCCGGTCTGGATGTCGAGGCTCTTTCCTTGGGGCCACAGCAAGACCAACCCGATCGCGGTTGCCAGAAGGAACGGAACGAGCGCGGTAACAAGAAGCCGTTGCATCCGAGGCGAGACCCTGATCTCGGCAGGGGAATGGCTGTGAGAATGGCCCATTGCCCGAGTATCTCAGCGCAGCGCAAGAACCGCAGAGGTTGTCCTCGCTAGGGAGTGGCCTTATCGCTTGCGATGTAGATCGGCGAGCTCAGCGCGAGCATCGGCAGGGCCCCGTTGCAGTAGTCGACTCTGCTCCCGACCTCGTCACGGACGATGCATGCGTTCTTCTTGGAGGGAGCTAACTGCTCGTCGAGATATAACTCCGCGCGGACCCAAGTCGCGCTGTTCGGCACTTCTATGACCATGCTGTAGTCGAAGGAATCGACGATGAATTCCTGAAGCAGTTTCGAGCCATCGGTGATCAGCCGGACCTTCGCAGCGGGCGCATCCTTCACCCGGATCCGCAACTGTGACCCTGCAGCTACTTCATCTCCCAATCGAGCCTCGAATTTCCCATCGCCGTCCTCGTCGCTCTCGAGGAACAGAAGTGGTCCTTTCAAGGCGGGTGACTCATGCGAGATCGTCGTCCGACCGAAGTCGATGCCCCGAACCACCCCCGCAGGGTTGGCCGTCTCGGCACATACCCACGTAGTTGGCTGACCCACACCGGCGAGGTCCGACAGTGCCCGGGAGGAGGTGTCCGAACCACCAGCCACCGCAGCGCGGACTCCGTGATCGAGGAGACGATCGTAGAGATATAGCGCGCCTGCCGGATTCTTGTGGAGCCCCGGGGTTCGATAGCTGAAGGGCCCGCCACGCCAAACCTCGATCGCCTCCGGTTCAAGACTCTTGACGAACTGAACCGACCACCGGCTGACCTCCGGTCTGCCCACCGAAACGATGCCGTTGCCGTTGCGGACGCCTTGCGCTATGCGGATCAGGTCCTTCGGCGACTCGCCGTAATCCGTGAAGGAAAGGCCGCCCCCACCCAAGATCAGGCTCCCTCCTTGAGCGATTTTCTGGTAGCCGATCAGCCAGGTCAGACCGCCGTTCCCAAACGCCGGATCGGTGAGCGCCGTGAATTCATTCGGATCTGCGACGAGGAGGTAATCGAGACCTCGCGCTGTCGCGTTCTGGGCAAGCTCGCCGAGTGATAGCCCCTCGGGTGTGGACTCGGTTGCCGCGTGTGCATGGAGATCGCCCGCCATCCATGAACAGGTCGGCTCTGTCGCGGCGGTTTGAACCGACGACGCCGTCGATCGGGCGGAGTTTGGAAGGCTCCAAAGCCCCCATGCGGCCCCCACGGTGAAGATGGACACGACAGCGATGAGTCGCTTCACGAGCACACCCTATGAGCGAGCCGCACTAAGCTCGGCCCGTGGCAGTCAGATCGCCCGCTTTAGGTCGCCGGCTTTCCCCAGGCCTCGCGGCCGCGCTACTTGCGTGCCTCATTGCCGTCGTCGCGATCGGGCGGGTCACCAACGTCAGCCAGACGCCTCAGATCAGTTCATTCGTCCTCGTCTTCACTTCGATAGTCGTCGAGGCCTTGCCCTTCGTCCTGCTCGGTGCCCTCGTCTCCGCGTTGATCGAGGTCCTGGTCCCGGATAGCGCCTTCACCCGGATGGGACGACTACCCCTAGCCTTGCAACTCCCTGGTGCGGCCCTCGGCGGCCTCGCGTTCCCGGTGTGCGAATGCGGATCGGTTCCCGTCGCGCGTCGTCTCATCTCCAAGGGGATGCATCCAGCTGCGGGCCTCGCGTTCATGCTCGCTTCTCCGATCATCAACCCAATCGTGTTGTGGTCGACCTACGTTGCATACCGGGGTCAGGGATTGGGGTGGGAGATGCTGTTCGGGCGCGCGTCGCTCGGCCTCATCCTCGCGATCGTGCTGGGTTGGACGATCGGTACTGAGAGCGCGTCATCGCTGCTCAGATCTCGCCCGGAGCACGATCATGGTCACGACGATCACGATCACTCAAAGTCACGAGTCGCGGCTGTCGCGGAGCACCTGACCCTCGACTTCGCTTTCATGGCCCGTTTCGTCGTGATCGGTGCGGCCCTCGCGGCCGCATTGCAAACGATCGTTCCGCAAGGCATCGTCTCAGGAGTCGCAGGCAACCCGTTGACGGCAAGTCTCGCGCTCATGGGCCTCGCTTTCTTGCTGTCGCTGTGCTCGGAAGCGGACGCGTTCGTGGCGGTTTCGTTCACCCAGTTCCCTCTGAGCGCACAACTCTCGTTCCTGGTGTTCGGACCCGTCATCGACGCGAAGCTGTCCTTCCTGTACGGCGCTACTTTCAAGAACAGATTCGTCTTGCGGGTCATCATCGCGGCCGTGCCGGTGGTTCTGGCCGGCGCTTTCTGGTTCGAAAGGATCGTGGGGCAGTAGATGAGCGATCGACGCAGGCTCGATCCGGCGCGGGTTGGACGCATCGTGGTTCTGGTCGCGTGGGCGGGGTTCTTCGCCTATCTGTGGGCCTCAGGCGATGTCGTGCGATACCTCGGGCCCCGGACCTATTGGGTAGTCGTCTTTGGAACCGTGACGCTCATCGCGGCGGCGATCTCGAGTCTCTCCATGGTGCGGCGAGGTTCTACCGGCCAGCTCACGGTGGGGCAGTTCCTCGGTTACCTGTTGATCCTCCTTCCGATCGCAGTGGTCGTGATGGCTCCCGACGCGGAACTCGGCGCGCTCGCGGTTTCCCGCAAGCTGGTGGGGGATGACACGCGGGCCGTGATCATCCCGCAGTTCGATCCGGATCGTCCGGTGTCGTTCATCGATCTCGCTTATGGATCCCGATCGCCCGAATATGCGAAGGCGGCGGGGATCGAGGCCGGACGTGAACTCGAGCTCGTTGGATTCGTGACCCACGAAGGAGGCGGCAAGGGGTTCCGGCTAAGCCGGTTCTACATCTCGTGTTGCGCGGCCGACGCCATCCCTTACTCGACCGACATCCTCACTGAGGACGGGTCCGACTATGCCGATGACACCTGGCTCCAAGTGAAAGGGACCATCGAGAGCCACGAAGGAGGTTTCGCTCTGAAAGCCAGTCACATCAACGAGGTGGAGGAGCCGGACCCCCCGTATCTCTAAGGGCTCTCGTTGGCCTAGATGCTTTTGACAGTCGTTTTCATATTCGTTAAGGTTCGGTGATGCAGACCAAGCTCATCACCGCCCTTTGCCTGACTCTCCTCTGCTCAGCCTGCTCGCAGGGAGGGTCCGAACCCAATGACAAGCTCAAGGTCGTGGCCGCCTTCTATCCGCTGGCCTGGGCTACCGAACAGGTCGGAGGCGCATCAGTTGAGGTCGAGGACCTCACCCCCTCGGGCGTCGAGCCGCACGACCTCGAGCTGAAGGCGAGTCAGGTGCGTGACATCTCGGAAGCAGACCTCGTCGTCTATATGGGTTCGGGCTTCCAGCCGGCCGTCGATGACGTTGCCGGTCAGCTCGACGAGAGTCAACGGCTCGACGCGCTGGAGGGCCGGGATCTATTGCACGGAACGCCTGAGGAAGGCGAGGCCGATGCGAGCCAGATCGACCCACATGTGTGGCTGGACCCGAGCATCATGGCGACGATCGTCGACGATGTCGCAGTTCGACTCGCCGAGATTGATCCCGACAACGCCGATCGATTCCGAGCGAATTCATCTGCCCTCCAGGACGAACTAGCCGCATTGGACGAGGAGTTCCGGACCGGCCTCAGCGGATGCAAGCGCAACGAAATCGTCACCAGCCACGCGGCGTTCGCATATCTGGCCGCGCGCTACAAACTCGATCAGGTGAGCGTGGCGGGCATCGATCCCGAATCGGAGCCTTCTCCCGGCCGCCTCGCAGAGGTTGCGCGCTTCGTGACCGAAAATGACGTCACCACGATCTTCTTCGAGGAGCTCGCTCCTAAGGACGTCGCCGACACCCTCGCTCGGGAGACCGGTGCCAAAGTCGAGGTCCTTTCACCGTTGGAGACCAAACCGGAAGCGGGCGACTATCTCGACGCGATGAGAACGAATCTCACTGCACTGCGGGATGCTCTCGATTGTGAGTGACAAAGACCCGATCCTCGAGCTGAGGCAGGCCTGGGTTCGTCTCGGGGGCAACGAAGCGTTGCGTGGCATCGACTTCAAGATCGATCGGGGTGAGTTCGTCGTCCTTCTTGGTCCCAACGGCTCGGGCAAGACGACGCTGGTCAAGGCCGTTCTCGGACTCCTCGAGTTGACCAAAGGTGAGAGTCGAGCATTCGGCCAGCCGCTTCACGAGTTCGATCGATGGGACCAGATCGGCTACGTGCCGCAGCGACTAACTGCCGCGACGGGCATCCCCGCGACAGTCGAGGAGGTTGTTCTCTCGGGACGGATCGGCAAGATCGGCCTGCTCGCGCGATTCCGTCCCCAAGACCATGAGGCGGTGAAGCGGGCGCTCGATCAGGTCGACCTTTCGGAGTTCGGTCGACGAGAGGTTGATCGGCTCTCGGGCGGTCAACAGCAGCGCGTCCTGATCGCACGAGCCCTCGCGACGGACCCGGCGATCCTGGTTATGGATGAGCCGGTCGCGAGCGTCGACCTCGCGCATCAAGAGAGTTTCGCTGCAACGCTCGCCCAATTACATGCGAGTGGCACTTCGATCCTGCTTGTCGCTCACTCCCTCGGCGCCATGCAGCCGCTCGCGCAGCGAGCCGTCGTGTTGGAACGCGGGGTGGTGGTGCACGACGGAGTCCCCTCGGATGTCCTCACCCATGAGCATGAGCATCCCCACCATCCCGACGACCGGAGCGCCTCGTGATCGACTTCCTCGATTTCGACTTCATGCGCCGAGCGTTGTTCGCCGGGGCTCTCGTCGGCCTGGCGGCTCCGTCGATCGGCATCTACCTGGTCCAACGCAGGCTGGCCCTGATGGGGGACGGCATCGGCCACGTCACTTTCATGGGCGTTGCGGTCGGACTCGCGCTCGGGCTTTGGCCGGTCCCCGCCGCGATCGTGTTCGCGATCGCAGGGGCTACAACGATCGAGCTATTGAGGCGCCGCGGCAAGACGGCCAGCGACGTTGCACTCGCTCTCGTCTTCTACGCGGGCATCGCCGGCGGCGTGCTCTTCCTCGGCATGGGCAACGTCTCGAACATCGCCGTCAACAGCTTCCTGTTCGGCTCGGTCCTCACCGTCAGCGGGGAGGATCTCGTTATCGTGTCGGTAGTTGCGATCGTTGCGCTCGCGGTCAGTCTCGTCTTGCGAAAGCACCTCTTCGCGATCTCCTACGACGAGGAGATGGCGCGCGTGTCAGGGCTGCCGGTAGGAAGACTGAACCTCCTGATCGCCTGTCTCGCAGCCGTCACCGTCGCCGTTACGGCCAAGGTCGTCGGGATCCTGCTCGTCTCCGCGATGCTGGTTCTTCCGGTCGCCGCGGCGCAGCAGATCTCCCACAGCTTCGCGGCTACGTTCAGGCTCAGCCTCGTGATGGGAGTCATCTCGACTACCACCGGCCTTGTCGTGGCCTTCTACACGGACCAATTCCCCGCAGCGACGATCGTGCTCGTCTCGATCGGGCTCTTCGTTATGACTTCCGCGATCCGGCGCTTCGGCGTGGTGAGATAGAGCCATGATTCAGACCCAAACGACTGCTTCGCGGGCAACGAGACAGAGAGCCGCTATCAGCGCAGCGCTCGAGCAGGCTGAAGCATTCCAAACCGCACAAGAACTCTTCGAGACGCTCCGCCTGGACGGCGAGAAGATAGGTCTTACGACTGTGTACCGAAATCTTCAGTCGATGGCGAGCCGAGGCGACGTGGATGTCCTACGACGCGAAGACGGTGAGGCGATCTACCGTCGTTGCAATAGCGAGGAGCATCACCACCACCTCGTCTGTCGTAACTGCGGAAAGTCAGTTGAGCTGGAGAACGCTGAGGTCGAACGCTGGACGAAAGACGTCGCCCGGAGGCACCGATTTGCCGACGTCACTCATGACCTCGTCTTGTTTGGCATCTGCGATGAGTGCGTAACCCGAGGAGAGAAGGACTAAACCCAGTCTCCGCTCCTATTTCGCTCTAAGAGACGACCCGGGCCACGTAAGGTCGCATTCGGCCCTGTCCTAACTAATGGGAATGCTGGGTTGGCGAGGAGGGTCTGTGAAGAGGGATCCGGGGACACGATTCATCCGCAAGTCCGTGGCGGTTGCAATGGTCGGCTTGCTCGTCGCTTCGTTGGCGGTCGGCAGCGGGGGTATGGCGATCGCGCAAACCCCCAGAGTGGGCGGCAAGGTGATCTTCCGTATGGTTGCTGGACCCGATTGGATCGACCCGGGTCAGACGTATTACACGTTCGGGTACGTGATCACCTACGCCACGAATCGCCCGCTCTATTCATCAAGTCCCGAGCAACCGGACGTCCCCGTCCCTGACCTTGCCGACGGCGACCCCGTGATCTCGCCGGACAACAAGACGGTGACCGTGAGCATCAAGTCCGGCATCAGGTACGCGCCGCCCGTCAACCGCGAGGTCACTTCTCACGACGTCAAATACGCGATCGAGAGAGCATTCACCAAGAACGTCTCCAACCTCTACGTGTACACCTACTTCGACGACATCGTGGGCGCGCCAAGCGAAGCCGGCTCTTTCACAGACATTCCCGGGATCGAAACGCCGGACGATCAAACGATCATTTTCCATCTAGAGAGCCCGACGGCGCCTGCACTTGCGGCGGCTCTGATCATGCCTGTAACCGTGCCGGTTCCGAAGGAGTACGCAGAACCCTTCGATCAGGAGAAGCCTTCCAGCTACGACACGCATGTGGCTTTCACAGGCCCGTACATGATCAGGAACGACGCGGAAGGAAACCTGGTGGGGCTCGGGGACGATATCGAGATCGTCCGCAATCCCAACTGGGACCCGGCCACCGACTATCGCCCCGCGTACCTCGACGAGATAACGTTCAAACCTGGTCGAGATGTCACCCGAATGGCGACGCAAACCTTCAACGGCTCACATCTTTTGTGCTGCGATGCCTCGCCGGTCGATGTGGTGAACGAGTTCCGATCCAGGTATCCGGACCAGATCGGAAGTGCGCCCGGACACGGCACTCGTTGGGTCTCGTTCAATACCACGATTAGACCTTTGACGAATCTAAATATCCGTAAGGCGCTCGCTGCGTGGATGGACCGAAAGACCTTGCGGGCAGCTCGGGGCGGCAGCACTGCCGGCTCAATCGCGCAACACTTCCTCCCCCCAGGTCTCCCAGGCTTCGAAGAGTCGGGCGGATATGCGGGGTTTACGGACCTCGACTACATGTCATATCCCGAGGGAAACCGCGCGCTTGCAAAGAGATACATGCTCCGTGCACGACAAGAGGGGCTACCGATCACCCGCCGAGGCAGATATACAGGGAGCAAGACCCTTCTGATGGTCGGCACAGACTCCGAACCTGGCGTGGCAGTTGCCCGGTCGGTTAAGAGACAAGTGGAAGAGCTCGGTTTCAAAATCGATCTACGCTTGGTGCCACCAGACCGGATGTTCACGCGCTGGTGCGGGGTGTCTGCGGCCAAGGTTGCGATCTGTCCGAACGTCGGGTGGTTCTTTGATTTCTTTGATCCACAGTCCTTGCTTCAGCCCACTTTCGACGGAGACGCGATCCTCCCTCAGGGAAACAACAACTGGTCCCTGCTCGACAGACCTGAGATCAATGCTGCGATGGACGAGGCTTCAACGTTGGTGCCTGGTTCGGAGCGATGGAATGCTTGGGCCCAGATCAACCGCAAGATCAGCGAACAAGCACCTGGGATTCCCTTGCTGTGGGACACCGTCTATCAGGTTGAGTCATCTGATGTGGTGGGCGTGATGAATCCCTATTTCTCCGGATGGGATTTGAGCTTCACCTCTCTGAAGGACTAGTTCGAGAGTCGCGTACCGTCGTTCACGCCAGTTCGTAATGGAGGTAGACGACTTTCGATCCGAAGGTCCTCGTCTCAACCAGCTGCAGCGGAAAACTCTGGGGGAGGGCCGGAAAGAAGGGCGTTCCTCCGCCCGTCACGGCCGGGTTGACGAAGATACGGAAATCGTCGATCAGTCCGAGTCTCATCGCCTCGGCCGCCAGGCCCGCTCCGCCGATGGCCACGTCTTTGCCCGTCTGCTCTTGTAGCTCCGCAACCTCTTCGGCGATACCGGCGCGCGCCAGCCGGGCATTCCCAACAACGTTGTCGAGCGTCTTCGAGAACACCACCTTCGGCAGCGCCTTCCAGATGTCGGCGAACTCGAGCGCGTAATCGACCGCATCAGGGTCCTCGTGCGCGGTTTCCCAGTACACCATCGTCTCGTACAACCGGCGGCCGAGGAGATGTCCCCCGATTGCACGCACCTGCTCGTTGTGGAACCGATGTAGTTCCTCATCGGGAACCGACCAGCTGAAGTCGCCGTCGGGTCCGGCGATGAACCCGTCGGCCGAGACGCTCATCGAATAGATCAGCTTCGCCACAAGTACTCCCTTCTCGCGATCTCAGTGAGATGCTCCACCATGCAATACACGTGCCCGAACCAAACGTCTTTGGGAGAGCGAGAATGGCTTGCAGATTTACTGAACTGATCGTCGACGCGCGTGATTCTGAAGCCCAGGCGCGTTTCTGGAGCGAGGTCTTGGGATGGCGAGCGGCCGAACGTGACGGGCTCCACTTCCTCACCCCACCTGATCCCAGTATCCCGCTCATGGTGTTTGTTCCGGTGCCCGAGGGCAAGTCTGTCAAGAACCGCCTTCACATCGATGTGAGCCCCACGGATGGCACGCGCGACGAAGAGGTTGACCGCCTCCTCGCCGTCGGTGCGACTCGCGCAGACGTCGGCCAAGGAGACGTGGGCTGGGTGGTTCTGCAAGATCCCGAGGGCAATGAGTTCTGTGTGCTCGGCACTCAGGTCAACGCTGACCTAACGAAGTGGCCGTGGCCGGGCATGGGCTAAAAGGTAGTCCCCAGCGTCAAGCAGCTTCGTTCTGATCGGATTCGAGGACCGCCGACACGAGCTCGGTAACAGCCTCGATCGCTTGGTCGGTCGTGTATTTGGGGTTACGAAGAGCAACCAGAACGGCTTTCAGGACAACGATCAACTCAAGCCTCTCTGAGACTTGCTTCTTCTGCTCCTCCAGCATTCGGGCCGCTCCCGCATCCATCCCGGCGATGACCTCGCGCAACTGGTCCCACTGTGAAACGAGCACGCCTTCATTCGCTCCGAACTTTCCTTTGGCGCGTCGATCCGCGATCTGATACAGGGCCGGTATCACGAGTTCCATGTGTGCCTTGTTTATGGCCGCGTAGGCACCTGCCTCGATCATGCTTTGGGATGCTGCGGCGTCTGAAGAGGTCAGAGCCAAGATGTTTACATCCGGCCAGCGTGCCTTCATCTCGCGGATGCATTCGGCTCCACTGCCACCGGGCATTTGGAAGTCCATGGTCACGAGATCCGGCTTTACTTCGGCCGCCAGTTCCAGCGCCTGCGAGCCAACCTCGGCTTCTCCCACCACCTCGAAAGCACTCTCGGACTCCAAGAATGCCCTGATCAGCCAACGTATGGCCCGATCGTCATCAACGATAAGAACTCTGGTGGTCACGAGGCTCCTGTCTGCAGAGATAGTGACTAGAGGTTACCCAGACCTCAATCTTTGAGACCTCTTGGCCGTGAAATACCGATGCCCCTAGGCCATCACTTGTCCACCGGGAAGTCCCGCGATTGAGGGGCCGAACGGCCCTAACTCATCGTCCTTGCGCCGCCCAGTATTGGCAGTGACTTCAATTGGGAGGAGACCGCCATGCGCGGTAGGACGACCGAAAGTCTTGACCGGGACGAGTGCATCAAGCTCATGGAGCGCCATCCCTCGTGCGTCGGGCGCGTAGCTCTCGGCGGGCCCAGGCCGGTGATCTTTCCGGTTAATTACGCGATCGATCGCGGCAACATCGTTTTTCGTACTGATCCGGGGTCGAAGTTCCAGGCGGCCGTTGATGAGTCCTATGTGGCGTTCGAGGTCGACTGGGTCGAACCCACATGGCAGACCGGGTGGAGCGTCGTCGCGAGAGGGCAAGCCCACGTCGTCGCCGATCCCGAAGAGCTCCAAAAGGTCCGGCAGCTTTCGCTGATGCCGTGGGCCGCAGGAGACAGGGAGCAATACGTGAGCATCGAAACCAAGCTGATCTCAGGCAGGCGCTTGAGCGACTGATGGAATCAACGTAACCGTCCAGCCTCGATCAACTCATGTCGGGGACGCGTCAACTACAGGAGGTGTTGCAATGAATGCACTCGTGTACCACGGCCCAGGTAACAAGGAATGGGAAGAGGTTCCCAAACCCACGATCCTTGACGATGGTGACGCCATCATTCGCGTTGACGCAGTAACCATCTGCGGGACCGATCTTCACATCCTCAAGGGCGATGTGCCGACTGTTACCGAGGGTCGCGTGCTGGGCCACGAAGCGGTCGGGACGATCGAAGAGGTAGGCCCAAGCGTAAAGACGCTGAAGGCCGGCGACCGCGTACTGGTCTCGTGCATCAGCGCGTGTGGAGCATGCAGATTCTGCCGCGAAGGTCGCTACGGCCTCTGTGCTGGTGGCGGTGGCTGGATCTTGGGTCACACGATCGACGGCACCCAGGCGGAGTATGTGCGAGTTCCCTTCGCAGACACGTCCACCTATCTCATCCCAGCGGGCGTCGCGGATGAGACCGTGTTGATGCTTGCCGATATCGGCCCGACGGGTTATGAGGTCGGCGTCTTGAACGGCGGCGTTCAGCCTGGAGATGTTGTCGCAGTCGTAGGGGCAGGCCCGATCGGCTTGTCGGCAATGCTGACATCTCAGTTGTACTCGCCCAGTCATATCGTCGCTATCGATGTCGCCGACGCGAGGCTCGAGGCGGCGAAGGCGTTCGGAGCTACTGCAACCGTCAACAACGCGCGCGAGGATCCTGTCGCAGCGGTCATGGAGTTGACGGGCGGTCTCGGAGCTGATGTGGCGATCGAGGCAGTGGGGATGCCCGAAACGTTCGAACTCTGCGCCGAATTGATCCGACCGGGAGGTCGAGTCGCGAACATAGGGGTTCATGGCAAGCCTGCGACGCTTCACCTCGAGGACCTGTGGATCAAAGGCGTAACGATCAAGACCGGTCTCGTGGACACGTACTCGACGCAGACTCTTCTGAAGCTGGTCGTCTCTGGGCAACTCAAGATGGATGAGCTCATTACTCATCACTTCTCGCTGGACCAATTCAAGGAGGCCTACGACGTCTTCGGTCGTGCGGCAGATACGGGAGCGCTGAAAGTTGTGCTCACGAGATCCTAGGAAGGACATCAGGAGCGTTGCGGGATGGGATCCGCAGCGCTTCTGATCGCGAGAGTGGGTTAGACATGTCGAGATGACACATCAAAGCGTGAACCTCGCCGCTGAGGCCTGATGACAAGCCGCTTGTGGTCAGTCGTATTCGACGCAAACGACCGCGTAATGCTTGCTCGTTTCTGGGCCGACGCGCTCGGTTGGGGGTACGGCGAGGACGAGGGACTTTCTACCGTTACCGGTGGCGATGGAACGGTCCGGCGGCTCGAGTTCGACACCGTGCCGAATGAGAAACGATCGGCGAACTGGATGCATTTCGATCTCACAAGTACGTCGATCGAGGATCAGCGTATGACCGTAGAGCGGTTGGTCGAGCTCGGCGCCCGTCACATCGACATCGGTCAAGGCCCGAATGCCGACCACTTCGTTCTGGCGGACCCGGAAGGAAACGAGTTCTGCGTCCTGGAGCCGGGCAATAGCTTCGTCGACTACGGCGGCCGCCTCGGATCGTTGACCTGCGACGGATCCCGGGCGGTTGGTTACTTCTGGAGTGAGGTCCTCGGGTGGCCGCTCGTGTGGGACCAAGACGACGAGACTGCGATCCGCTCACCCGACGGCGGACAGTTCATGACGTTCGGGGGGCCGCCGAAAGCTCCGAAGCACGCCAAGAACAGACTCCATATCGACATCGCTCCGCCTGACGACGGTGATCAGCAAGCGGAGGTAGAGCGTCTCGTCTCTTTAGGCGCGACTCGGATCGACATCGGCCAGGGCGAAGTCGGTTGGGTGGTCATGGCCGATCCCGATGGCAACGAGTTCTGTGTGTTGACGCCCCGATAGCGAAACTCGTGAGGAGTTGCCAGCTCGCCAGGAGGTCATACCTCGGCGACGCCCTGGCGAATACCCCCGAACCAGGAGGAATCAGGACGATTCCGGCGTACCTTGCGGGACCGGTTCAACGCTTAGAGGGGGCTCCTGAATGCGCGTTCGAAGAATCGCTGCCGTTTCGCTGTCGATCCTGGCGGTTTCCTCCGTTCCTGCCATTGGCTCGGAGAAGCCGACCGTGACGCCTTATAAGAGGCCCGGGCTCAACCAGCTCGTGTCCCTCACATCGTCGGGCGGACAGACCGACGGCAACTCAGCCGACTCGCACGTGAGCGTCGATGGTCGCTTCGTGACCTTCTTCAGCGATGCGACGAACCTCGTCCCCGACGACACGAACGAGCAGGGCGATGTCTTTGTACGCGACACGGTCGCGGGGACGACGCAGCGGGCTTCGGTAGCGAACAACGGCGAGCAGTCGAACGGGATGTCCATGAACCCAGACATCAGCGCCGACGGCCGATACATCACCTTCGTCAGCTACGCGACGAACCTGACTGATGAGGTCGACACGACCAACACGAATACCGAGGTCTATGTGCGTGACCTCCTCGAGGGAACTACGCAGCGCGTTACCCACGCTGTGACGGGCGGTCCTTCTGAGGGAGGCTCGCTGCAGCCCACGATCAGCGCCGACGGACGCTACGTTGCCTTCTTCAGCCACGCCACGGATCTGATCCCCAACGACACCAACGCCAAAGGTGACGTATTCGTCTTTGACCGCCAATCTTCCGAGATGAAGGTCACGTCGGTCGCACCGAACGGGACCCTAGGCAACGGTCTTTCGAGCTTCGCAGAGATCAGCGACGACGGCTCCACGATCGCTTTCCGGAGCGGAGCGACGAATCTCGTTGCGGACGATTCCAACGGCTATCCCGACGTCTTCGTACGAGACATCGCGAGCGGTGCCACCGAGCTCGTATCCATATCGAGCGATGGGACGCAAGGAAACGGCGATGCTTTCTCTCCGATCATCGGAATCAGCGCCGACGGCCGCTACATCTCGTTCCAGAGCTCGGCCTCCAACCTCGTACCGAACGACACCAATGGCCTGGCCGATCCGATGTTCGGGTCGGACGTTTTCGTCCGGGACCGCGAGACAGACAAGACCGAACGGGTATCCCTGACCTCCGACGGGACGGAGTTCGTCGATGCTTTCGCAGGGACGCTTTCTGCCGATGGCCGTTACGTCGCATTCCACGCAACGCGGACCGGACAGAGTTCCTCGGACTTCGGCGCTTGGGCTGATGTCTACGTTCACGACCGAGTCACTGATTCAACAGAGCTTTCCTCGGCGACGAGCAAGTTCAGCGACTATCTCGTCGGTGACTCCGAGAACGCCGTCATCACGGGCGATGGACGTTACGTGTACTTCCAGACGTTGGCGCCGAACTTCGTGCCGGGTGACGGCAACGAGTACATGGACATCGTTCGGCGTGTGAGGGGGTCCAATCGCGGACTTCTAAGCATCAAGGTCGACAAGTTCACCGACGGCTCGCGACTGAGTGGAGTCGCAACATTCGGTGGCGAGGTCCTCTCGAGCGCGACCGACGCGACAGATCCTGGGATCGGCTCGATCGGCGCCGACATCACGAGCGCCAGCACCACCTACCGGCATGAGGATGGAGACATCCTGTTCCGGATCGGGTTGGACTCGATCCCCAGCTTGACCGCGGGGAACGCCGCAGCCACGGGGACGGGCAGCGCCGGGGGAGTCCCAGCGCTTGTCTACGGGTTCAGCTTCACGCTTAACGGTGAGCGGTGGGAGATCAGAGGGGCGACCGCGAGCGCAAGCGAGGCCTCGACTCCCGCGTTTGCCCGCTACTACTGCGAGCCTGTGTGTCTCCCCGGAGCGATCGCCATCCCCGGCGGCTTCGGTACCGCAGGTCCAGAGATCCAGATCTCTCTGCCCGCTCCTCTGATGGGCCTGCAACCGGGCGAGAAGCTGGAGGCGATCAGAGGATTCGTGGGCCCGGGCGAGATGGCGACGGGCGCTCTCGCTTCCCTGGACGAGATCACTCTGGGGGATGTCACCATTCCCGACGCGCAGGTGTTTCTCGGTCGTGGTTCAGAGGACTCAGCCGCTTTCGAGATCGGTGCATCCTCCTTCTCGGGGGCGTTCGCCGAGTTGCTTCAGGGGGCGATCCCGGAGAACGGCGCGTTCTGGGCCAAGGCTTGTCTCGACGATCGTTGCGGGGAGCCTGAGAAGATCAACTAGGGCCCCTCGTGGCGTAAGAAATCGCGGCTGCCATGAAATCAGGCGGCTAAGGGAACGCATCGCGGGCGGATGGCGTATTCATCTTCGTGCTCAGGCGTTCTCGAGTCGCTCCGTGGATCGCGGTCGCCCTGAGTGGGATGTCACTCTCGGCGTGCGTGACCTATCAAGCGCCAAGCAGCATCCCGACACGGGAAGCCTCCTCCGACCCTCCCGACCGTGCTCAAGTTCTGCCAGAGGGTGACATCGCTTTTCATTCGGATCCGTACGGGGCCGATGACACCTATCTCATGGGCGGAGACGGCAAGAAGAGCGTCGCCGTGACGGAGGGGATGGAGACGATCGCCGCGCCCTTCTGGTCCCCCGATGGGATGCATCTCGCGATCGAGTGCTGCACGCAGGCGCAGGGTCAGCTCTACGTGATTCCCGGCAGAGATGAATGGGCCGAGAAAGTAAGCGGGGAGCTCCAAGATGCGCGGGGTCCCGCCTGGTCGCCAGACGGTGAGCTGTTGGCGTTCTCCGCAGAGCGCAGTATTTATCTGGTCGACCCATTCTCGGGCGAGGCGCCGACGAGGCTCGGTCCCGGTGCCGGCCCTACCTGGGATCCTTCGGGGAAGCGGATCGTCTACTTCTCTCTAGGGCGAGACCCGGATATAGAGATCACAACTCTGGATGGGACCCGAAGGACTTTGGTGGGGGGACCCACCCATGATCACAGCCCAGAATTCGCGCCGGACGGCTCGAAGCTCGCGTTCATCCGCGAGACCGGCGATCGTTCCGACGTCTTCGTCGTAGACGCCGATGGTACGAACGTTCGAAATATCTCCAAGAGCTCGGGTCCCGATGAGGCAGCCGTGTGGTCTCCCGATTCGAGCAGGGTTGCTTTCGTTTCGTTTCTCCACGGAGCCGACGAATTCATGATCGGGGACGGCGATGCCGAGATCTTCGTCTTTGACTTCGACGAAGAACGGCTGATCAACCTGACCAAGTCACCTATGTGGGAAGGGGACCCGGCTTGGTCGCCCGATGGGAAGACCCTCCTGTTCACGCGTCGGCACGGGCCCGCGAGGATCTGGGCGATGGATGTTGTCTCCGGTGAGCAGCACAAGCTTGCCGGTGTGCCGGACATCGCGAACGACTGTTGCGCAGCGTGGCGCCCCGCCTCATCTAGTTGAGCGACGGCTATTGGTGGAAGCCCATCCGTCGGCCGATCAGTTCTCCGTCTGACTTCCAAACGACCGTGTATGCACCAGGGCCTCGAGGCTCATAGCGATCCCGCCAGACCACGGTGCGTCCGTAACTCGACCCGGTATCGCGAACGTTGAAGTCGTGACACTCGCGCACGTCGTCGGGGCCCTTTACGCACAGAGTGAAGCTTGAATAATAGCGTTCGACCTCACCGAATCGAAGCTTTCTCATGCCGTCGACCCTCTCAGTGTTGAGGCAGATGTCGCCACTGGCGCTGCACCAATCCTTCGGCTGATGCGAGGCCGACGCGGGAAGTGGCAAGAGAAAAACAATCAGAGCGCTAAGCACTGCGAGCGTTGCTTTCAAAGATTCCCCCTCGAATGTGGTCGTTGTCACATCGACCCTACCCGGACGACTTCCGCTTAAAGCCCATTGACCGTGTCCAGTAGTGACTCGGCTTCGTTGGCGAAACTGCTGAATGACGCTTGTGGTGCTTGAATGAGGGCCACCAGAGTCTTTCCGGACGCGTTGGCGACGTAGATCCGGATCGGTCCGTCCTCGATCGTGATCGTGGTTCCCTCTGTTTCGAACAGCGGAGTTTGTCCACCCGCGATCGACCGGACGGTGGCATCGAGAGAGCCGGCGGGAAACTCGCCGAGTCGTGCTGGCGTGAACGTGTTCTCGTGGTCGACTAGGTCTGCCCGGCCCAGCAGGAAACTCTGCGAACTACCCCCTGGCTGGGGAGTTGCCGCGCTGCCATCCGGTTTCAACGGGTAGAGCGCGATGGGCTCGAGCAAAGTTACCGATCCCTCTTCGTGGCCTAGTAAGACCGATCCGGCGGCGACCTCGACACTCCAACCGGTAGGCACTTCTGCCGCGATTCCTGGACCGAGTTGCTCGAAACGATGGGCCTGACTAGGTGCCGTAGGAGTTGTGTGGTGATCGCCGGGGAGGATTCGAGGGAAAACCAGCACCGCAGCCGCCAAGACGGCAATGCCCGCTGCTGCGAGAGATAAGCGGCCTATGAGTCGTGCCCGCGGTGCTCTGCGTAGCGTGGTCGCGAGGTCACTTGGAAGGTCGATCTCGATCGCTTCTAGATAGGAGGTCAGTCGCTGTGCGAATTCTTGGTCAGAGCTCAATCGAAGCCTCCCCGAGCACCGCGCGCAGCTTGTTGCGCGCTCTGTTCAGATGCACTCTCACGGTGGCGGCCGAGCAATCCAGGATGTGCCCCAGATCTGTGGTGTCAAAGCCTTCGTAGTAATAGAGGACGACAGCTGCTCGCTGCATCGGACTCAGCTCAGAAAGAGCCTCATCCAGATCGAGATCGGTGGATGGATCGGAGCGCGGTGATTGGGCGAGGCGTCGGATCAGCTTGTCGCCGAGCGCTTGCCGGCGGACGTTCTTCACCGCAAGCCGGATCGCCACCCTACGGACCCAGAGGTCGGGTCGGTCGTAGCGCGACACTTTCGCCCAGTGTTTGTCTACCTGGATGAAAGCGTCTTGGGCGACGTCCTTAGCCGTCTCAGCATTCCGCACGATCCCGTACACCGACCTTGTGATTGCTTCGTAGTGGGCGCGAAAGAAATTGGCGAATGCTTGAGTGCGATTCTCTCGCTCTTCCATCCTGTAACAGCCCGCCCGCTGAGGAAACGTTTACGGGACGGTAAACGTTTTGGAGACCCCGAGGCTGTTCATTCTTAACGTCAGACCGGAAGGGGTACGCATGAGGACGAGAATTTTGCTGGTGGTTGCGGTTGTATCGCTCGCCTCGTGCAATTCTCAAGGCGGTCAGCCCCCTACAAGCGCGGGGTCTCCACACCCGTCCTCGATTCCCACTCCGGCCACTTCGCCCACCCCCGCCGGGTTGCCCGATTACGTGGCCGCATCCGTGAAGGGTGGTGAGGCTCCGGTCACGGCCCACCCTGGGTTCGGGTATCTGTGGGTCACGAACCATAGAGGGCCTTCGCTCTTTCGGATCGATCCAGAGACGATGAAATCGAAAGAGGCCGAGTACATCTCCGGAGGGATGATCGACCTCGCCATCACGCCACACGGCGTTTGGACCCTCGATTGGATAAACGAACGGTTGGTCGAGATCGATCCAAAGAGCTTGAAGATCACCGCGGAGATCCCGGTTGGTGTCGAGGGCGGCGCGCTCACTTACGGCGATGGAAGTCTCTGGCTCGCGACCGGCAAGGGTTCGGGGAAAGGCCTCTTGTTCCAGGTCGACCCCGAGACGTCCGAGGTCGTGAACAAGTACGAGTTCCCGGATAGCGGCCTGCTCGGACACGCGCAAGCGGGTGATGGGCTTCTGTGGATCGGTGAGGACTCGAGCGACAAGCTGATGCGAGTCGACCCCTTGACCGGGAAGTTCCTACATGAGCTCCACATGTCTGAGCCGGTCTCGGAGATACGTTATGAGGCGGGTGCTCTATGGGCGATCGGCACGAAGGGAACGCTTTACCGGCTCGATCCACAAACGGGGAAGGTTCAGTCGCAGATCACCGTCGGAGACACCGGAGCGGGTCTCGCAGTCTCCGGCCAGCAGATCGCCGTGCGGTTGGACGACACTTCTATCGCGATGGTGGATCCGAGAACTGAAAGTGTCACCAACACATATGACGGATTGCCCACGGCTGAGATAGCCGGCGGGGGCCTTGATTTCGCCTACGGGTCGCTGTGGGCGACCAACTGGACGGACGCAACGATCTGGAGATTCAACTGATCCGTTCTCAGCTGGAGGTGATCTTTAGGGCCCCGTCTGCCCGTCGCTGAGCTCCCGAATGATGTCGGCATGGCCTGCATGACGCGCCGTCTCCTCGATCATGTGGATCATGGTTCGGCGCAGGTTCCATTTCTTGGGCCCGTCCCGCAACGACTCTGCGTTCAAGTCGTCGGTCGCATCGACGATGGCTGCTCTCGGCACACGCCTCGCGATAGAAGTTGAGTATGAGTTCGGTTGTCTCGTGCGGTTCGATCCGGAAATCCGCGTCGGGATCGTCTTCTCCCCAAGGTTCCTCTATCTGGCGTCCGGCCATCACCATCTGGAACCACCAGATCTCGACCCACGCGAGGTGCTTGACCATCCCCAATAACGTGGTTTGAGAAGGAACGACGCGCGCGCGGAGAGTCTCTTCCGACGCACCTTCCACCTTTCTCAAGATCGCGGCGCGATACCAGTCCAGATACTCGATCAGGAGTTCCCGCTCCGAGCCGGTGGTGCTGGGGTACTGAAGCTCCGTCATTTGAGTCCTTCCTAGTCGCGCCGACGATATCCGGACGGCCCTCGGCTAGTTATGTAGCCTGCGTATTGCGCCGGTCGATCCAGAAGCGGAGGGATGGCATGTATCTGAAAGTACTTCTGTTGCTTCACATCGGTGGAGCGATCATCGGATTCGGACCCACGTTCGCGTTCGCGGTTCTGGGCCCCCTGGCCGGCAAGCTCGGCGGCCCCCAAGCGGTTGGTGTCTTGAAGGGCATCGTCAAGATCGAAAAGGCGCTCGTCCGGCCATTCATCATCTTGCAACCCCTGACCGGAGCGCTGCTTATCTTCAAAGAGGGTCTTGACCAAGACTTCTTCAGCCGTTTCTGGCTGTGGGGCGGGATCCTTCTGTTCGCTGTCGCGGCTTATATAGCCACCGCACAGCAGATCCCGGCGGTCGAGCATCTGATCGAGTTGGGGGAGTCGGGTAAGGCCGACACTCCAGAGTTCGCAGCGACCGTGAAGAAGACTCAGACGCTCGGACCGGTCCTGACCCTGATGCTGGCTGCGATCATCGTGCTGATGATCCTCAAGCCGGGCAGTTGATCAGAAGGCGCGAGCGCTAGCGGAGCTTCGGTCCGCCCGTCAGGGTTCCAACCACGGCTTGGTTGTCGTGGATGTTCTCCTGGTTGGCCTTCTCGCAGTCATCGAGACACGCGTCCACGAACGCGCCCCACGGAACACCCTTGGGACTAATCTCGACGTCGATGAAGTCCAACACGCGGCCGCAGCGGCCTGGGCCACACTGGCCCATCTTGAGTGGATGCAACGGATCGTTAACCGAGGCGGTGTAGAAGAACGCGTTGGATGACAGGACGTCGTAACCGGTCGCCATGTAGCCGTTCCAGCGCCCGTCTGTAGTTGATCCGTAGTACGCGATCGCGACGTTGCCGGGGTCCCCGACATCGATCGTCGCCAGGTTCGTTGCTTTCATCCCACGGGGGGCAACGTTCACGGGATCGCTCCACGTCTTGCCGCCGTCGGTCGATGTAGTGAGGTGCGGCTCTTTGGTCGCGGCATCGACGTACAGGTAGTAGAGATTCCCTTGTTCATCGATTGCGACGCTTGGGTCGCCGCCGCCGAGGCTCTCTTTCGAAACGCGAACGAGGTCCCAGTTGTCTCCCTCGTCTTTACTGATGGCAAGGTTCGGCTCTCCGCAATTGCTCCCGAGCGGGATGTAGACCGTGCCTTGCTTGTCGGTCACCCCGTGTCCGTTAAGTCCAGAGCAGTCGATCGGAAGGATGTTCGCGGTGGGAATGAAACTCAGACCCCCATCCAAAGACTTGTTGCACTTCGTGAAGGCGGGATGGTTGAAGCAGTAGTAGACGATGTTGGGGTAGCCCACGGTTGGGCTGGACACCGGCGGACCCGCGAAGACCGTCTGGTGATCGTTGATGGGCTCGCCGCAGCCGATCGGGTTGGTGATCCAACTCTGCCCGCCGTTGTCGGAGTACGACAAGATCGAACAGGCCACGGTCAGATCGATGTCGAAGATGCGGTCGGTGGATTCGTCTATGTAGAAGTACGGGTCCATCGTCAGGAGGTGCATGGTCGCGGGCCCTACTTTGGGGGCCACCGCTACCCAAGACTTACCGTTGTCGGTGCTGGCGAAGACATCGCGGCCCCCCGGAGTCACGGTGTCGGCCATCTCCTCCGAACCCGTACAGGAAGTCACGCATCCATCGCTCGCGGTGATGAAGATGGTCCCTGCTTTGTTTATCCCGAGGGTTGGCTCACCCGCCCCGTGGTCGATCCGGAACATGTGGGAGACGGGGGCGTCTCGTTTGATCTTGCTGTCGGAGATCGGCTTGCCGCCAGCTTCGTGTACGGCCGTGCGACCGCCTCGATCCACCTTGGCGAGGCCGGGCACGCTCGAAGTTGAGGCGAGGACGAGAGCTATGCCCAGAGCGACGTAGCCCAGGCTCATCGTTCCGAAAGCAGGGCGACGTACGACGTTTCTCAGGCGCATCCACAGGGTCTTCGCCGTGGGGAGTCCGAAACCTGCCCACGGCGAAGACCGTGAAATGTGTCTAGCTAGGAGCCGGCTTTCACCGACTGGAACGCTGAGACGAAGTCTTCGACCTTCTCGAGCTTGGCGCACTCGACCTCAGCGGACGACCCATCCGTGAACGTGAAACGGACGCCTTTCATGATCTTCTTCGGCTCCATTGCGACCGAGCTGACCTGATCGATCGGCGTCTCGCTGGTCAGATCCTTGGGCTTGCCGAGCGCCGTGTAATTGAACGTAAGAAGGCGCTGATCGGTCAGTCCGACGGCGAATCGACCTTTCGCCCAGTTCGCCGCCATCGATCCCTCACCAGAAGCTGCACGTGCCTTGGACGCCTTCTTGTCGGCGATGGTGGCTCCGATGATGCCCCCGACGGCCATGCCGACCGTCGACCCGCTCGGCTGGGTCCTGATCGCCGAGACCATCTTTTCTCCGGGACGCATGAATTCCTCAGCCCGCTTGGAAAGCTTGTCCGTATATCCACCCACGATGTCTCCCTTCGCTCTTTCCCCGACCTTCATAGACACGCAGGACCCTGTCAATGGAGTTTCGTCGCTCTCTCCCGGCTAGGTTTGATGAGCATGAGCGCAGCGACAAGCCGACGCGGCCTTCAGGTACTGCTGATGCTCCTCGGCGGCGTAGCCCTCGTGGCAGGTATCTCGACCCTTCTATTCGGGGCTGATCTCGTCCTGGACTCCACCAAGGTCGCCCCCGGCGTCGATAGCGAGATGCGGTTCTACGCCGCTTGGTATGCCGCCGCGGGGGTGCTCCTACTGCGTGCCGTCCCTCGCGTGGAGGCCGAAGGTTCGCTGGTGAGATGGGTTGGAGCGGCCTTCTTCGTGGCCGGATGCGCCAGGCTGCTCTCGCTCGTCGCGGTCGGTCGACCACCGACGCTCTATCTCGTGCTGATGGTGGCCGAACTTGCGCTTCCCGCCGTGATCATCCCGTGGCAATCGTCTCTTCAGCGACAGACGGTGGGGTAGAACTCATTCATGCCGATCGAGCCGGACACTAAGGACTGGACCTGGGTGCTTGACCGGACCTGCCCGGAGTGTGGATTCGACGTTCAGGCATTCGCCCGTGATGAGCTCGGAGCGATGTTGCGGGACAACGCCACGCTCTGGGACGACCTCCTCACCCACCCTCAGGTCAAAGAGCGTCCCTCCGATGAAGTCTGGTCTGCCCTCGAGTACGGATGCCACGTTCGTGACGTCTTTCGCCTCTACGACGCTCGGCTCCAAATGATGCTCGACGAAGACGATCCGACCTACCCGAATTGGGATCAGGACGTCACCGCGATCGCAGAGCATTACGGCGAACAGGACCCAGCTGAGGTTCTGACCGACCTACGAGAGGCCGCGGAGACTCTGTCTCAGCGCTTCGATGAACTCTCGGATGACGACTGGGAACGCCCTGGAACGCGGAGCGACGGGGCGCACTTCACTATCGAATCCTTCGGGCGATACCTGATTCACGATCCGGTTCACCATGTGGACGACGTCGAGAAGGGTTACGAGCGGCTAGTGGAGAGTTCCCAATAACATTGGGAATCAGATCAACAGGAGGAGGAGCCATGGCTGGTATCCAAGCGCGTGATTTCAACAGCCCCGATGAGACGAGGTCCCCCGAGAAGACTCAGATCGCGATCGTCAAGATGGGCGACACGACGGTCGCGAGATTCACCTTTCAGCCGGGCTGGCGCTGGTCCGAATGCATCAAGCCCGTAGTCGGTACGGACAGCTGTCAGGCCCGTCACGTTGGGCTTGTCGACGCCGGTCGACTCCACATCACCCATGAAGATGGCACGGAAGCCGAGATCGGAGAGGGCGAGACTTACGTCATCGAGCCGGGACACGATGCCTGGGTCGTTGGAGATGACGCCTTCGTCGGCTACGAGTTCGAGTCGCGTTCGGTCGAGGATTACGCAAAGGGTTCCTAGCAGTTAGGTCTTGCGCGCACCTAGCTTTCCAAGGAGGTCTGTTAGGGCGAGCTCGAAGTCGATGCTCACGTCGGATGCTCCAGAGATCGCGTGTGCCGTCTCGTGGAGCACGGTGCCTGCGAAGGACTCGAGGGCTAAGAGTTGATCTCGGCGAATCACGATCCAGCGTTCGGCCGGCTCCCAAACGCCGACGGCTTCGTAGTGCCGTCCCGGTTCTAATCGCATCGTGGTGGAGACACGAACTTCCTTGATACGGCGAGGTCGACCGCCAATCGCTTCGAACAAGGCATCGAGTTGATTCCAGACGGTGCGCTCGGCCTCGGTGAGCTCCTCCAGCGCGACGAAGTCGAATTGGAAGCTCTCGTTCCACTCCTTCTTGTACCTGTCGAGGTCGCGGATCGGGTTGCCCTTCGCGTCCTTGATCTTTGACAGACGCGATCTGACGTTGTCGGGGATGGTGATCGGCTCGTAGCCGTCCTCTCTAGCTCGTTCGAGGAAGTCGGGGGCCTCACGCAGCTCTGACGCGGTGAGGAAGATCACTTCCCTCATGGCGTTCAGTTGCGCACAAGCTTGGAGGGCTACGTCCATCCACTTGGTCTCGTCATGCTGGGTTCCGCGCTCGAAGAGGCGGAGGTCGGAGACGAGTGCTTCGATGACGATGTCGGCCTGGCACTCGAGAAGGATCGACTTGACTCTGTCCGTGTAGGCGGTTCGTCCCACATGGCTCCGTTCGCGGTTTAGGGCCTGCCTTAGGGCCTTTGTTGTCGAGGTGATGTTGTAGCTGAAGAGGAAGTTCTCCTCGGTTGCGACGCGCAAGCCGTTGACGTAGATACGGGCTTCGTCTCCGACCGGGCGAAGCACGG
This sequence comes from Actinomycetota bacterium, assembly GCA_034663635.1. Classification (GTDB taxonomy): domain Bacteria; phylum Actinomycetota; class CADDZG01; order CADDZG01; family WHSQ01; genus JAXDJH01. Next base: position 23,722 of record JAXDJH010000010.1, read on the forward strand.
AGCCGTAAGAGGACTCGCCCAACACCTCATCTCCGGAGTAATGAAGGAAGAGGCCCTTCGCCTCGAGCACATCGTCGTCGGTTAGGGCGTCGCCATCGAGGACGAAGTCCGTGCCGACCGTGGTCGGATCTGAGGCTTCATCGACCAGGGCGTGGAGCGTTTCGACATCTGGGAATCCCGCTTTCGGTCGGATCGCGGTGGTCACGTCCGCGTGAGCCGATCTGATCGTCACCTCGACGTCGTGTCGATCGAAGGTCGCCAACGCGTCCTTCAACCCGACGCCGAACTTGCCGACAACCCGATCCGGGTTATCCAGCTTCTCGACCGACTCGTTCTGCGTCAGATGGTCGTAGCGCAACCCTCGCCCGAAGTCGCGGACGTGGACGGCCCCCTCTTCGTCTCGAAAGATCTCGGGCTCTGCACTTTCAGTGAGGGATCGCTCGTCGAGCGCATTAGCGATGACCTCACGCAATGCGTGGACGAGCGTCCAATGCTCCAGGACCTTCTCGATATTGAGATCGAACTCACGAGTCAAGACGCCAGTCCAGTTTCTCGAGGACGGTCAGTGCCGCGACGGTTGGTGTGACGTTGTCGTTGTCGACCGTGATTTCGTCAGGAAAGGCGTCAGAGATCGTCCGTGCGAGCGCGTTGGTGCGGGACAGGAAGTCGCCCAGAAGCGCCCCATGGTCTCGCGCCTTGATTCGAGCAGCGACGGTGTCTGACGCCGCTACCACTCTGATCAATGTGGACTCGGCTCCCGGCATAGCTATCTGGAGCTCAGCGAATTGGCTTGCGGCTTCCAGGGCCGCGGCGATGACTGCGCGCTCGACTCCCGCAGAAACGTAATTGGGCCAGATGGTTGCCAGATTTCTGAGTTGGAGGGCCATGTTGTGCGGATCCAACGGATCTGGTGCGGGGTAGACCTGGCCCAGGCCGTCCAGGTCGATGAAGGCGTAGCGGATCCCGTTCTCGTTCAGCAACTCGGTGATCGACTCGGCCAGTGTTGTCTTGCCCACACCTATCGTGCCGGTGAGAACGACGGTTGGGATCGGCGTCATGCGTCGAGATGCTGCGCTGCAACGCTTTTGGGAACGACCATCCGCCAGGCCTCGGTAACTAACTCGTCCATCTCTTGAGCGTCTATGGCGACGAGCCTGACCACCACCCAGTTGTAGCGCATGTCTGAGGGCTTGGGCATCATGAACTTCTCGGGCTCCGAAGCGACTAGGGCTTCCCGTTCAAGCTTCGGGAAAGCGAAGCCCATCATCGTCTCGTCGCGCGAGAAGGCTAGATTCACGAGGCGGCCCACACGGAATTTGACCCGGTCCCGCACCAGGGCCTCGTACGACCGGGGAAGGGTCAGAGCCAAGGCGCGAACCTCGTCGATCGTCACCATCCGGCTATTCGACAACACCCGCGGGAGGCCGAGTTCGCGAAAAGGGGTGAATCCGGCACGTCGGATGCCCGATAAAGGCCTCGATGGCTAATACAGAGCTCGACCAGACGATCGTGGAGCACAACCCGTTGCTGACCATCGACCAGGTCGCCGGTTTGCTGGGCGTATCCCATTTGACGGTCTACCGGCTTATCAAGCGCGGCAGATTGAGGGCGCTCCGGGTGGGGAAATTCTTCCGACTCCGCACCTCAGATGTGGCTGCCTACATGGAGGCCGGTTCCACCGAGGAGATCTGAGCGGGAAAAGAAATGCACCGCCGAATCTTCTTCCCGGCAAGCCGGGCTTCTAACTCAGCGGTGCATCCGCAAGGTACCCCGCCGCGGCACTCACTGACAAGAGGGAAACCGAAAATGTTTTCGCGGTTTCTTTCGCGCTGCCACGATCAGCCCTTCTAGGCTCTCGCTTCCCATGACGCCTTCTGAGCCACGCGGCAATGTGTCGCTCAGGTCTGTCCTGACCGATCCGCTTGTTGGCCCGATAGTCGCCCTCGTCTTCATCCTGCTTGCCGGACTCGGGTTGGCGCTGCCGATCATCCCGTTGTTCGCTCGGTCCTTCGGAGTCGACTACGGCGGCACGGGCGTGATGATCGGTGCGTTCGGCTTCGGCCGGCTCTTCGGCGACTTGATTGGTGGATCCATCGTCGACCGGCGAGGGGAGCGATGGAGCGCGGTTCTCGGCATGGCCGGTTTGGCCGTCTGTGCGACGGCGACGGCTCTGGCCCCGAACTTCGCCGTTGCGGTTCTCCTGTGGGGCTTGAGCGGAGTCTGGTCCGCGATCAACTTCGCGGCTTTGTTCAGCTTCATCCTCAAAGCCGCCCCCGCGGGGAGCACGGGCCGAACCCTCAGCTTCTTCTTCGGCGCCTTCAATATCGGGGTGATCGTCGGGGGGGCCATCGGAGGAAACGTCGCCGATGCGTTCGGACTGAAGAGTCCGTTGTTCGCCTACTCGGGGATCCTCGTCCTCTCGATCCTCTTCTATCTGAGGTTCGTGCCGGACCTCCCCGCACGCTCCACGGATCCGGGAGTCGCCGCGGAGGCCGGATTGATCGAGACCTCCACTGTTCCCAGTCCGATCCCCAGCAAGAGATTCGTACGCGAGTTCCTCCGAGTCCCCGGGTTCTCCGCGGCCCTGGTCCTCAATCTCGCCTACCTCTGGGTGGTAGCCGCGGTCTTCAACACCCTTCTCGCTCTGTACGCGAAGGACCATCTCGGAATGTCTACGACCGGCATCGGTGCGGTCTACGCGGTGGCCGTGGCGGCGGAGTTCGTAGTGCTCTTTCCGGCAGGGAGTTGGGCGGATCGCTACGGACGCAAGGCCGTGCTGGTTCCTTCCATGCTGGCGCTCTCCGCGACGATCGCCGTCCTTGGTTGGGCGTCCACGCCGGTATTGCTCGGCGGCATGTTGGCTCTCGTCGCGTTCGCGTCGGGCTTCGCCGGTGTTCCGCCGGCGGCGATGCTTTCCGACGTCGTTCCTACGGAGAATTCCGGCCGCGCGGTAGGAGCGTTCCGATTCTGCGGAGACATCGGCTTCTTCTTGGGCCCCCTTGTGGCGGGAGCCGTGGGCGACGCGTACGGATTCAAGGCTGCGTTCGCCGTCAGCGCGATCCCGCCGTTCCTCGCCTTTCTGATGATGCTCCGGGTTGCCGAGACCCTTAAGAAAACCGAGAGTCGATGACCTTGGTAATTCAGGAAACGCTTGGGTGCGCGTCAGGTGGTGAAGCGGGATCGGTGCGGCCCACTGTGAACAGGGGGATCGTCACGTGCGCGATGGGTCCGATCGATAGAGCGTAGATGAGCGTTCCGATCCCAACTGTTCCACCGAGTGTCCAACCGAGAGCGAGAACAGTGATCTCGATCGCTGTCCGCACGACACGGATGGAACGGCCTCGAGCGGCCAACCCCGTCATCAGACCGTCGCGGGGGCCGGGCCCCATCCCCGCGCCGATGTAGAGACCCGTCGCGATTCCATTGAGCCCGACTCCGGCCCCCAGCGCGAGGCAGCGCAAGACAAGCGTTTGTGGATAGCCGACGAGGTTGATCGTCAGGTCGATCATGAGGCCGATGAGGATCGCATTGCTCAGGGTGCCGATCCCAGGTCTTTGTCGCAACGGGATCCACAGCAACAACACGACGCCGGAGATGATGATCGTGATCGTTCCGATCGTCAGACCGGTGTGGCGGGCCAGACCTTGATGGAACGCGTCCCACGGATCCAGGCCTAGCCGTGCGAGAACCAGCAGGCCGGAGCTGAACCCATAAAGAACGAGGCCCGAATAGAGCTGAACGATGCGTCGCGGGCGACGATCCGACGGGACAGGAAGGATCAGAGACATCGCCGGAGGATATGAGCGCCGACCGCGATGACCGACCTGTCCGGTCTGTTCCCAAAGACCTTGTGTCTTTTGGCCGACAGTCAGGCGTGAATCGCGCCGCCTAAGCAGTATTGCTTATGTAGGCGCGGCCCCCGGAGCGGAACAATCCGAACAGGAAGAAATTACCGTTCAGCAGGGGGAGGACACCGATGACCCGCATCCGGGCTCTGTCTCTATTGTGCGCGGTTGCGGTTGTCGCGCTAAGCGCTTTGGCGATCGCACCGGTCCAGGCGATAACGAACGGGGTGTCCGTCCCGAATCCGATCCAGACGTTGATCGACGATTGCCCCACCACCGCCGGTTTCCAAGAGACTGACGCCGAGTGCACGATCCCGGATCCAAACCAGTCGACCTCTCCTCCGACCGATGTCTGTCCGGACGACGAGGGAGTCCAGACCGACGAGTCCCAGTGCACCGTCCCGGATCCAAACCAGTCGACATCTCCTCCGACCGATGTCTGTCCGAACGACGAAGGGGTGCAGACAAACGTCGAGGAGTGCGATCCGCCTGATGAATGCGACGTTGTGCTCGAGTACGCCTCAACCAACGAGGTAGATCCTTGTTTGGAGACCGGAACCATCACGATCACCAAATACGCGAACTTCGATTCGAACGACACCTGGGACTTCAACATCGACGACGAGGAAAATGACGCCGTAGATATCGACGTTTCGAACCTCAGCGCCGGTGAAACCTCGGACCCGCAGACCGTTCCGGCGGGGACCTACGAGGTTTCGGAAGACCAGCTCGATGGGTGGGAAGTCAACTATGCGTTCTGCGGCACGTATGGCGGAAACGGCTCATGGAGCGGCGACTCGATCACAGGGATCTCTGTGGGCGACGGCGAGAACGTCAGCTGCGTTTTCTACAACAACACGACCAACGGATCGATCCAGATCAAGAAGGTCACAGACGTCGAGACCTCACAGACCTTCGACTTCACGATCGAAAGTCAGGGAGAGGATGAGACGAGCGAGAACGTAAATGACTTGGGCGCGGGGCAGACCTCCGACCCCGTCGTCGTCCCGGCCGGCACCTACGATGTGGGCGAGCTCGTCCCCGAAGGTTGGGATCTCGGCCTGGCGACCTGCACCAAACCCCCACGGGAGCAGCAACCCTCGTTCGCGCCAATCGAGGGGGGCACGAACACGGGCAGTCAGGACGGCAACACCGTCTTTAGCGTCGACGTGCCCGCGGGCGTCACGGTCACGTGCACGTTCAATAACAGCAAGGAAGAAGTGCCAGACCCCGAGCCGACTGAATCCCCGCGCGATGTTTGCACGAACCTTCCGGGGATCCAGGAAGCAGTTCCTCCGGGGATGTTGCCGAACGGCCTGGGCGACTGCTTCGTTCCTCCGACCCCGATCGATATCTGCCCGAACCTCGACGGTGTCCAGACGGAGGTCCCCGCAGGAACCGGACTCGACGAACATGGGGATTGCGTCCCTCCGCCACCGGATTCGTGCCCGAACCTGGATGGCACACAAGACGCTATTCCAGCGGGAAACATCGTCGATAGCCAAGGCAACTGTGTGGGAGCAGCCTCGATCACTTTGGTCAACGCGATAGGCAAGGGGTCGGACAGCACTCAGACCTTCACCTTCAACTTCCGCCAGGACCCGCCGTCGTTCGTTGCCTATGTCGCCGATCTGACGACTGATGGGACGGTTGAACTCGGGGCTGGGGAGAGTGACACGGTGGGTGGACTCCTGCCCGGCAACTACTCGCTCTCCGAAGATGTCAAAGATGGTTGGGATCCGCCCTCGATCGATTGTGGAGGCGCCGAGGTCACGACCGGGGAAGCGAGCGTCCAGGTGCACTTGGGGGTCGCCAGCCACGTCACATGCGAGTTCACTAACAGCGAGAAGGACACGGTCTTGGGCGAGCGGATCCACAACGGACCCAAGAAACCGGTAGTGCGACCGGCCCTAGTGAGGTCAGGAGTGTTGCCGTTCACAGGAGAGGAAGTCCTACCGTTCATCTATGTCGCACTGATGCTTTTCGCTAGTGGCGCTTGCCTCGTCGCACGACGGCCACGAGGCCGGCACTCGATGGTCAGTAACAGCGAGTCCTATCGCTCCGACTGGTAGTAGATCGCCCAGCCAGTTGATCTGTCGGGGCGAGTGAAGAAGGCGCTCGCTCCGATGTGGATCCGGCCGGCCGGGTCTAGCCGGACGGTCTCGAACTCCGGGATGTCGGACCGCCCGGAGAAGATCGGTTTCGTCGTTGTCTTGCCCGCGCTGATTCTTAGTTTGGTCGTGCCCGCGCCTTTGACTTTGGCCCAGTAGAAATACCAGTCCGCTTTCGCCTTGTCGTATGCCTTGGGATCGGGACTTCCGTACCAGGCGACCGCGGCTTCTCCGGCAGGGCCGCCGACAACGGCGGGGGAGAAGCCGGCGACTCCGCTAAGAAGCGGCATCGGCTTGGACCACGACTCGCCTTTGTCCTTCGAGAATGTATAGAAGACCGGCCTGTCCGCCTTGGACTTGCTCGAGTAGACGACGTGCAGCATGCCGCCCTTGTCCATCCCGATGCTCGGGTAGAGGTAGCTGATCGGGTTCGGCAGCGAGGCGATGAGATTCGACTTCCACGATGCTCCCGCGTCGTGACTCACAGCTACCCATAACGTTTCGGGGCCTTGATCGTCGAGGTCGCCGACGGCAGCGCCCTGGCGACGGCTGTAGACGAGGTAGAGGTCCTTTTGATTGGGAGCTACAACGAGGTTTCCTTGCCAGGTGAACGCGCCGTCCGGCCCGGCCGTCGCCACGGATGTCGTCGGCGTAAACGTCTTGCCGAAGTCCGTCGAGCGCGTGTACCAGATCGTCGAAGGCGTGCAGCACTGGAGGTCCTGATAAGTGATGTGGACGGTTCCCTCGGGGCCGCCCACTAACCAAGGTCGGTCGACGACGAGGCCGGAGGCAGCCAGGGGAGTGCCATCCCAGGTCTTGCCCGCGTCGGAGCTGTGGCCCACCGATAGGTTCCACAACCACGTGTCGGCCGAGTACATGGTTCCGCCGGCATCGAACGCGACGTCGCAGTCGCCACCCTCGAAGGTGTAGTTCCGGGCGTCCGTGGGACCGCCCTCGACTCGCATCGGCTTCCAGGAACGGCCGGCGTCGTGGGAGATGTGGAAGTAGGACTGGTTGTAGTCGGTGTTGGGGACGCCCGATGGCGCGCAGACGATCTGCACGTTGGGATCAGATGGGCTCATGGCGAGGCTGGTTTCGCGATGGGCCTCGTCACTGTGAACGAGAACGGGGGAGTTCCAGCCCGTAGCGGCGGGGATCTTCACGGGCTTCACGGGTTTCCCGAATGACGGAAGAGCTTGGCCCGAAAACACGACCGCTACGAGAGCGAACGCCGCTGTGAGCTTTATCGCCTTGAGCATGTGTATGGCCCTCCCTGACCGGAATCCGTCACGCTAGGGTTCGCCGCCGGGCGCTAGGCCACCTGTTTGGTGGAGGTACTCCAAGGGGAGGAGTTAGGGCGTTCCCGGCGAATCGGACCCTAGGTGGTGGGGACCCCTGTTCCGCCTTGCCGTCTTCAGACAGGAGTCGCCTCGCATGAGTCGTCCACGCCTAGCCGCCCTGATCGTTGCAGTTGTCTTGGTTCTGACCCTCGTGCCGGGCCTTGGGGAGGCGAATTCGACCCCGGAATGGACCGGAGTCGAGCGCGAGTGGAACGCCGAGCCGCGATCTCAAGTGCCAGAGGATCGCTACGCGATGGCGGGCGGGTGCTACGCGGTCCGCGCATTCGATGGGACTTACGTCGCACGCACGTCTGACGGGTTTGCTCCGACGGCCACGGATGTCGCGAACGCCGAACCGTTCCACTTCCAGGCAACCGATCTCGGTAGCTATCTCCTGTTCGGCACCGCCAAGGACTACTTGGCCGCGAGCGAGGGTGTCGTGGGCGAGGCGGTCTACGGAGTGACTCGATCTCTTCCCGGTCAGATCGCCGGAGGAGTAGCTCTCGAGCAGACCGATGCGGTCGCCGACGCGGTCGCCGAGAGTCCGGTCAACAAGGCTTCGGGACGTGGAGACTCGGTAGTTGCCGCTGCCGAGGCGAACAAACTCGCCGATTGGGTTGTCGATGAAGCAGACGGTGGCGGCTTCACTTTCTTCCTTCCGGTTACGGGCCAAGCGCTCGGAGCCGACGGTGGCGATCTTCTTCTTTCCGACGGAGGAACGGGCACGCCCTTCGACCTCGAGCTAACCACGGGCTGTGCGACCTTCCCCGAGCTGGAAGTGAACGTCGACGGTCCACTTCTCGGAGGAGCCAACGCTTTCCAAGAGGTGCGCGGCTTCATGGATGCCCACCTGCACATGATGGCTTTCGAGTTCCTCGGCGGACGCGCTCGATGTGGACGCCCGTGGCATCGCTACGGCGTCGAGCGAGCGCTGGTCGATTGCCCGGATCATCAGCCGGGAGGACGGGGCGCGGTTCTAGAGGCGGTCCTCAGTCATGGAAATCCGGGTGATGCTCACGACACCAATGGATGGCCCACCTTTAGCGGCTGGCCCCGCCACGATTCCCTTACGCACGAGCAGGCGTATTACAAGTGGCTCGAGCGCGCTTGGCGGGGAGGGTTGCGCATGTTCACGAACCTCCTCGTCGACAACAATCAACTCTGCAAGCTCTATCCGTACAAGCGGAACAGTTGCAACGAGATGGATGGGGTTCGGTTGCAGGCCCAGCGCATCCATGAGCTCGAGCGTTATATCGACGCTCAGAGCGGAGGGCCCGGAGAGGGCTGGTTCCGGATCGTCGACAACCCCTTCCAGGCGCGCGAAGTGATCAATCAAGGAAAACTCGCCGTCGTGCTGGGCATCGAGGTGTCGGTTCCGCTTGACTGCGGGGAGACGCAAGGCATCGCGCGATGCAACGAAGCTGACGTGACAAGTGGTCTCGACGAGGTATGGGACCTCGGTGTCCGACAGATGGAACTTGTCAACAAGTTCGACAACGCGTTCTCTGGAGTCGCGGGGGATGGCGGCACTACGGGCGTCGTGGTCAACCAGGGGAATCTCGGCGAGACGGGTCACTACTGGAAGATGGATACATGTCCCGCTTCCGCTGGGCCCGCTCACGACAATCGCCAGATCAACTTCCAAGATGATTCGGGTGCCCCGCCGCCGTTCTCCGAGCGCGACTCCCTCGCTGGAGGCGTTTTCGCTGTGGCCGGTACCTCAGGAGCAGTGCCCGTCTATCCGAAGGGACCTCACTGCAACGTCGCGGGTCTGACGGACTTGGGCAAAGTGATGATCACGGCAATGGCCGAGAAGGGCATGCTGTTCGATCCGGACCACATGAGCGCAAGCGCGCAGACGGCGGCCCTCGACCTCGTCGAAGACCTCGACTACTCCGGAGTCGTCTCGAGCCACAGCTGGTCTAACGACACGATCTACCCCCGCATCTACAAGCTCGGCGGCGTCGTAACTCCCTACGCGGGCGACTCGGCCGGCTTCGTCGATGACTGGCGGAAGCTCAAAGCTTGGGCCGACGATCGTTTCTACTTCGGCTTTGGATACGGCTCGGACGTGAACGGTTTCGGTGCGCAAGGGGGGCCACGTTCTGGAAACTCGAGCAACCCCGTGCAGTACCCGTTCACGGGTTTCGGCGGCGTGACCGTGAGCCAGCAACACAGTGGGCCGCGCGCCTACGACATCAACACTGACGGTGTCGCTCACTACGGTCTCTACCCCGACTGGCTCGAGGACCTGCGGGTGCAAGCAGGCAACGAGATCATGGAGGACATGGCGCGGGGGCCGGAGGCGTACCTGCAGATGTGGGAGCGCGCCCTAGGCATCTCTGGAGACGCATGCCGGTCTGACATCGCCGACTTGACCGATGAGCAGGTGGGAACGCTCCAGCTGGGCATGACGCCCAGGCAGGTCATGGAGACCCTGGGCCAGCCTTCGACGCGCGTTGGCGAGAACTTCACGTTCTGCATGACCGACACCAGGACGGCCACCCTATGGTTCACCCCAGACGGCAGCCTGGCCGGCTGGAACATCTCGGCGCCTTAACTCGGCGCCATCAGATCCAGGATCTCGGCGACATCCCCGAGCGGTCGCACGATCGTCTCGTCAAGCACGGCTTCGTAATCCCGGATGCGTTCGACGTGATCGCTCGTGATGCCGACGGTTCCCGGCGCGGCCCCCATCGCGTCGAAGTGGCGCGCGTAGTGCGGCAACTGTCGGTAGTGGCTCTCGGCTTCGAAGAGCTCGTCGTTCGCTCCAGCCCCGGCGGCCACTCGAACGTAGGCCGCGATGCGCGGAACCACGTTGCGCGCCCGGGCTCCTTCCTCGATCTGGAGCCGCGCCCACGCGATCCTTTCCGGCGTCATCCAGTTCAACAAGACGACATCGCCCAACTCTCCGGCGAGCCTGCACATCTTCGGGCCCATCGCCGCCATAGCGAGCTCGGCTCCGGGGACTAGAGATCGAAGTTCAGAAACGCCTTCCTGGAGCACTGCGATCGGTTTGTCGGAGAAACCCGCTCCTACACCGAGGATCAGGCGCGCTGTATCTCCATTCAATACTTGTTGGACCTCTGAAGGAGACCGTCGATCGAGGGCGATCACACCCACTCCGACGGTCGTCGAGTGAGTGGCGGCTCGCATACACATCGCTAGTTCGAGTCCGTCTGCCTGCGGCAGATCGTTGGACCAAATGGACGAGTAGCCAGCCTGTTCGCTTGCCCGCGCGAGTTCTTCGGCGTCAGGCCGAGGCGTAGTCGCCTCGATTGCAAACCCACGATTTCCCAGTTTTGTCCTCGCCTAAGGAGCGGTTTGGATGAGGTCTACACTCGCCGTTCAATCCGCGCAACCCCCAGGAGGTTGTCATGGCGGAGCGTATCTGTCAGCGATGTGGGATCCGTCCCGCAGTGGCGCAAGTGCGGCGCTCGCTTCCCAACGGTCAGCAGGAGACGCAGTACCTCTGCGAGGTCTGCCTTCAGGAACTCGGCTTGGCAGACAAGCTTCCAAGGGGGCGTGGTCCAGGCGGTTTCGGAAGGTCTGGCTTCTTCGATGACTTCTTCTCCGACTTCATGGGGGAGTTCCCCGATCGACGTCCACGCGGAGGCACGGGAAACACCTCGGCTCCCGAGAAACAGAAGGTGGAGCAAGTGGACATCACCGAATATTTCAGCGATGCGACGCGAGAACTCCTGCAACGCGCAGCTCAGCAAGCGTTGGAGTGGGGAAGTCTCGATCTCGATACGGACCATCTGCTGTGGTCGGCGTTACAGGACGATCTGGTCAAACACGTTCTGTCGCAGGTCGACGCAGATCCGAGCGCGATAGCTGCACAGGTTGAGGAAGAAGCAGACAAGAAGGAACGCACCGACGTAGCGCCTTCGTTTTCTCCCGATGCCAAAGCGGCGTTGCTGGCCGCCTATGAGGAGTCTCGCGAGATCGGATCGTCTTATATCGGACCCGAACATGTGCTTCTTGCTCTTGCGCGAGACGCAGAGTCCGAAGCGGGTCGGCTCTTGCAACGCTTCGGGATCTCGCATACGAAACTGCGCGGAGCGGTCATCCGCGGCGTGGATCCGACCGACGCGTCGGCGAAACAGAGCACAACGAAAGCGTTGGACGAGTTCAGCCGAGATCTTACGGAGGCGGCTCGCGAGGGCAAGCTAGATCCCGTTATCGGACGTGCCGACGAGATTGAGCAAACGATCGAGATCCTTTCCCGTCGGACGAAGAACAACCCCGTACTGATCGGTGATCCGGGCGTCGGGAAGACTGCGATCGTCGAGGGGATCGCCCAGCGGATAGTCAACGACGAAGTTCCCGAGACTCTGGCGGGAAAGCGACTCCTTGCACTCGACCTCGGGGGAATGATCGCCGGGACCAAATACCGTGGCGAGTTCGAAGAGCGGCTGAAGTCCGTGATCGACGAGATCCGCGCCAACGAAGGTCAGCTCATCATGTTCATCGACGAGCTGCACACCGTCGTCGGTGCCGGAGCGGCCGAAGGCTCGATGGACGCGTCGAACATGCTGAAACCTGCGCTCGCTCGTGGAGAACTGCACGTCGTTGGAGCTACAACGCTCGACGAGTACCGAAAGAACATCGAGAAGGACCCGGCTCTCGAACGGCGTTTCCAACCCGTCCTCGTAAGCGAGCCCACGGTTGAGGAGACGATCCAGATCCTGTACGGCCTCAAGGACCGTTACGAGGCGTTCCACCGGGTTCGGATAACGGACGAAGCGATCGTCGCAGCGGTCGAGCTCTCGGACAGGTACGTCGGGGATCGGTTCCTGCCCGATAAAGCGATCGACCTGATAGATCAGGCCGGCGCTCGCGTCCGCTTGCGCACGAAGACGAAACCACAGGACACCAAAGCTGCCGAGGACAACATCCGCCAGCTGGAACGAGAGAAGGATCAGGCGACGAGGGCCGAGAGATTCGAGCGCGCCAAGGAGCTCAAGGTAGAGATCGACTCCCGCCGTAAGGACCTGGAGGACACGACGCCGTCCCGTCAACGCGCCCCCGAGGTCACGGGTGATGACATCGCCGAGATCGTCTCTCGAGCGACCGGCATCCCCGTCTCTCAGTTAACGCAAGAAGAACGCGATCGACTCCTTCAACTCGAAGAGCACCTGCACCAGAGGGTCATCGGCCAGGAAGAAGCCGTGAGTGCGGTCGCAGAAGCGGTTCGGCGCGCTCGAGCTGGATTGGGCGATCCCGATCGTCCGGTCGGAAGTTTCCTGTTCCTGGGACCCACCGGTGTCGGCAAGACGGAACTTGCTCGCACGCTTGCGCATGCGCTCTTCGGAGCAGAGGACTTGATGATCCGATTCGACATGAGCGAGTTCCAGGAGAGGCACACCGTCAGCCGTCTTGTCGGCGCCCCCCCGGGCTACGTTGGCTACGAGGAAGCAGGTCAACTGACCGAAGCCGTTCGTCGGCGTCCTTACTGCGTCCTCCTATTCGATGAGATCGAGAAGGCACACCAGGACGTTTTCAACACGCTGCTTCAGATCCTCGATGACGGCCGGCTCACCGATTCGAAGGGCCGAACGGTCGACTTCAAGAACACCGTGATCATCATGACCAGCAACCTGGGGGCCGATCGGATCATGGCCGCCGCGAACCGTAACGAGTCGACCGAGGTGTTGAAGGACGAGTTGATGCAGCTCCTGCGCAACACGTTCCGGCCTGAGTTCCTCAACCGAATCGACGAGATCATCATCTTTAATGCCCTGACGAAAGAGCAGCTCGTCGAGATCACTCGACTGCTAGTAGATCGAGTTACTCGGAGACTGAAGCCCCAGGGGATCGAGGTCGTCTTCACGGACGCAGCGGTCTCTCACCTCGCCGACGTCGGGTTCGATCCGCAGTTCGGCGCTCGACCACTTCGGCGCGCGATCCAGCGACTCGTCGAGAATGAGTTGTCGCGCAAGGTCCTAGGTGGGTCGTTGTCGCCCGGGGATCGCGTCACGGTCGATGCTCGCGATGCAAAGCTCGAGTTCAATGTCGAAGAGGGGGCCTCGAAGGTGTCGACGGATGAGCGAGGTGAAGCTCTAACCAGTGTTCCCTAACTTGTCGTAAAGGTTCGCGAACACCCCGTTCGGATCCAGTGCCGCCTTCGCGGTGTCATAGTTCTGTTTGTTGTAGATCTCCCAGAAGCGTTCTCGTGTGTAGTGGTTGCGTCCGATCAGAGCCTTCATCCCGTCGAGGTCGTAGGTCGCCTGCTCTAGCTCGTGTGACTTGTCGGCCGGGCCGTTGTTGCGCATCCCGTACACGGCGCAGTCGATGAACAATTCGTCGCCCATCCATGCGAAGTAATCGGGAGTAAGCCACGGGTAGGTACCCGGGACGCGGTAGGGGACTATCCACAGTGGATAGAAGTTGAAGTCGTTCTCGTAAACCTTGCAGAAGTCGAGGAATCGGCGAGCCGGGATGAATACGTCGGCCACCACCTCCGGACGTTTCTTCAGTTTCATCATCGGCGCCAAGCGATTCGACCACTTGATCAGGTTCGTGGATCCGAGGAACCAGCGGCCGACCAGACTACGGACCCAAGGCCACTTCAAGGGGGGCACGGTGTTAGTCATCCAATGTGCGTCGGTGTCGTAGCGGAAGCAGTAGTCGAACGTCGTGAGGTGGTCCTCATCGCGTTCCGCCGTAGACCTGTAGAAGGCATGGCTGCGCGTGTAGTCGCTTGTGTAGGGGGCTGCGTCCTCGAAGTCGCCTAACACGAGCACGAAATCGTTCGGGCCGTGAGCGATCGCGTCGATGAAGTCGTGGTCGCCGGTGTCGCAAAGTCGAACGAGCTCTTCGAAGAATCGCTCAGGAGAGTCGAATCGCTCGTAAGTCATGTGGACGAATGGTTTCGCCGGAACGAGCTTGAACGTGATCTCGCTGAGAACGCCCAGCGTCCCGTAAGAAGCATGGATCATCTCGAACAGGAAGGGGTCGTCGTCGGCCTTAGAGAGCCGTCTCACCTCGCCCGTCCCGTCGATCAGTTCGTAGGACTCGCACGAGTCGTGGAATCCGCCGTAGCGGTAGGACATCGATTCCACCGAACAGCCGGCGACGGCGCCGCCGGTTGTGATGCCTTTCAACTCCGGAACGACGGCGGGAAGGAACCCTTGCGGGATCGTCTGTTGGATCAGGGCCTCGAACGTGATCCCCGGCTCCGCGATGCATCGTGAATTGGCGGCGTCGATCTCAAGCAGATTGTTAAGCGCCGACGCATCGACCCTTCGGCCCGAGAATCGCTCGTCGCCCGGCATCGGGACGACATGATGCTGGCCGCCCTTGGCGATGTAAGCGCGGTCGCCACCCAGAGCCGCGACCTGAGCGGCTACGGACCGGACTCTCGACTGGTGTGCCTGGGTGTTACTCACCCAGGCATTTGACCAGAAGAACGGTTCAGAACCTGAAGAAGCAGTTGGCGAAACGCTTGGCGGCGTCCATGTCTCCGCTCACGTAGCCCCCACGAGTGCGACCGAACGCGTGGAGAACGAGGCTCGCGGGGTCTAGCTCGATCACGGCCTGGGCCCCCTCTTCGCTCCCGGCCTCGTACGTCATGCCGTCATCGGTGACCTTGATCCGGGTGGTGCCGCCGTTGTGACCCGTCGTTTTGATGGCGATGTCGAGATCGCCGTCGCCCCTCTTCGATGGAACGGTGGTGGCCTGCCACACGATGTAAGCGAACGGCACCAGCATGTCTGCCACGTCCGGGCCGAGGAAGTGCTCGAGGCCTAGCCCCTCCCGGACGTCCCAACCGTGGATCCCGTAATCCATCAGCTGTCCGACCGGATAGAACCAAGAAGGCATCGGGCCCATGTAGCCATGGGTAACGACGAAGCCACCCCAGTCCTCTTCGCCCGTCTCTTCGAACATCTTCATCGCTTGGGAGTAGTCGTCCTTGAGCCGCGTCAGGAGCTCCCCGCGCGGGACGTCGCGGAAAGCGAGGGCGCGTTCGTCGGCGACCTTCGCCATGTCGGTAAGAGGTGCCAGGGCCTCGGCGACCGTTCCGCTCCGGGTCGTGTCGAAGCGTTCGAGGTAACCCTCGGTCGTGTCGACGAGGTGGCCGACGATGTCTCGGACCTGCCAGTGGCCTGAGGCTGTCGGCTTCTCCCAGTTCTCCGGCATATCCACCATCTCGAAGAAGGCGGCGGCCTCGTTTTTAACGATGCGGAGCAGGTTGTCCTTGCCCTCGTAGCTCGTCGCGTTCCATTCCGACATGGGCCCCTCCCTCTCTCCGACGGCGTGCCTCAGCTAACGACCAGTCGGGAACATTCTGCCCCTGGCGATAGTTGCTTACAAGAGGTTAGTGACCCACAATCGACAAGAGATATAGAGAAAGGGACTTACGCGATGAAGCTGGACGGCATCCACCACGTGACCTGCATCACCGCCGACGCGCCGGGCAACGTCCGGTTCTATGCCGGGACCCTCGGCCTCCGGCTCGTGAAGAAGTCGGTGAACCAGGACGTCCCGACGATCTACCACCTCTTCTATGCAGACGAGGAGGGGGGCGCGGGCTCCGACATCACATTTTTCGAGTACCCGAACGCGGCGCCGGGCCGCGCCGGTGCCGGGATGGTTCACCTCATCAGCTTCCGGGTCCCGTCGGAAGAGTCACTCGACTTCTGGGCCAAGCGACTCGGCGACAACGGGGTCGATACGTTCCGCGAGGACGGTCGCTTGCGGTTCAGCGATCCCGAGGGCCTCGGCCTCGAGCTCGTCGTCGACACGTCCGGCGATGGACCCCTCATGGCCAAGCACCCCCAGATCCCGGAGGAGCACGCGTTGATGGGGTTCGATGGAGTGCGTGCCTATACGGACGACCTCGGCCCGAGCAAAGAGCTTTTCGAATCGACGCTCAACTTCTCTGCGGACTCCGAGTCGGCGTGGACGATCCGGGGAGCGACCCGAGGGTCCACTTTCGTTTACGACGAGGCCCCAGACGCGCCGGGGATCGAGGGGGCCGGCACGGTCCATCACGTGGCGTGGGCAACTCCGATGGACGAGCACGAAGCGTGGCGCAAGCGGGTTGCGGAAGCCGGCGAGAACGTGACACCCGTGATCGACCGCTTCTACTTCAAGTCCATCTACTTCCGCGAACCGTCCGGCGTTCTGTTCGAGATCGCGACACAGGGTCCCGGCTTCGCCGTCGACGAGCCGATCGAGCATCTCGGCCAGGGCCTGGCATTGCCACCGAACTACGAGCACCTGAGGGCCGAGCTCGAAAAAGAGTTGACGCCGCTCCCGGATCCTCGAGCGGAGGCTTTGAGCTCATGAGTTCCGATCCGAGTGCGCGCGATTCGTTCTGCCCCCACTTCCAGACGGCGGTCGAGCTAGTCGGCCGCCGGTGGAGCGGGACCATCTTGCGATCGCTATTCGGTAAACCGTTGCGATTCTCGGAGATCTCGGCCGCGATCCCGGAGATCTCCGATCGTTCGTTGTCGTTGCGTCTCAAAGAGCTCGAGGTCGCGCAGCTCGTCATTCGCAAGGTGGAGCCGAGCCAACCCGTGACGGTGAGCTATGAGCTCACTCCGAAAGGCGAGGACCTCGAGAAGGTGATCGACGCGCTAGAGACCTGGGCCCACGATTGGGTCGCGCCTCCGGAGGACGCCGAGGATCCGGTGGTCGCAACTCGTAGCGCGTGAGCTACTTCACGATCCCAGAGCTATTCGAAGCGGCCGTCGAGAGGGCGGCTTCGAAGCCCTGGCTTCGCTACGAAGACAAGGTGTACACGTTCGAGCAGTCTCACGACAGGATCGGGACCATCGCTCGCACGCTCGTTGGACTCGAGGTCGGCCGAGGCACGCGCGTGCTCGCCACGATGAAGAACACCCCGGATCACCTCTTCACTTGGCTTGCCCTCATGCGGTTGGGAGCGATCCTCCTTCCGGTTAATCCGGCCGGGACTCCAGCAGAGATCGCCGGGCTCATCGGTCAGCTCGACCCGGCCCTCGTAGTAACCGACCATGATCTTCACGACACGGTCGCGCTCGCGGCAAAGGAGGCGGCTCCCGCCGCAAGGGTGGTGTTGATCGAGCAGCTGGTGGCGCCCCCAGCAGGCACCGCGCCCGACATCGCCGCCGAGCCGGACGACATCGCAGTGCTGATCCCAACCTCGGGAACGACAGGGCGTTCGAAGCTCGTCATGCAGACGCAGCGTGCGTACGCGATGGCGGGTGAGGGTTTTCCGTTCTGGATGGGGCTGCACGAAGACGATCGCTTGATGACGTCTCTTCCGCTCTTCCACATCAATGCGCCCGCCTACTCGGTCCTCGGCTCAGTTGCCGCGACGGCCGGGCTGGTGCTCCTTCCGCATTTCTCCGGCAGCGGATTCATCTCCGAAGCGCGCAAGCACGAAGCGACGGAGTTCAACGCGATCGGGGCAATGATCGAGATCCTCATGCGCCAGCCGGAGAAGGAAGACGACGCGGACAACCCGTTGCGGCTCTGCTACACGGGGCCGTCTCCTCCTAAAGAGAGACATCTTGAGATCGAACGCCGGTTTGGCATCGAGATCATCTGCGGCTACGCGCTCTCGGAGACTCCTTACGGCCTCATCTGGAGGAAGGGGACTCGACCTTTCGGCACTCTAGGCAGCGTCCGACAGCACCCCACCTTGGGCGTGATCAACAACGCGCGAGTGATGAAGGATGGCCACGAGGTGGCGACCGGTGAGGTGGGGGAGCTCGAGTTGAGAAATCCTGTCTTGATGCGGGGTTACTTCGAGATGCCCGATGAAACCGACAGGGTTCTGGCCGACGGCTGGTTGAAAACCGGCGACCTCGTTCAAGTGAACCCCGACGAGACTTTCACCTTCGTTGGACGCGAGAAGGAAGTCATCCGTCGCCGTGGTGAGAACATGTCCCCGCTTGAGGTGGAGGCGGCGCTCGAGGCCCATCCGGGAGTCGCGGAGGCGGCCGTCGTGGGCGTTCCATCGGATCTGTCCGAAGAGGAGGTCAAAGCGTTCGTGGTTCTGGGGGCCGGGAAGAACATCTCGATGACCGAGCTCCGAGACTTCGTAGCCGAACAACTAATGGCGTTCAAGGTCCCCCGATACTTCGAAGTGGTCGACGAGCTTCCGCACACTCCGACCGGACGGATCGCCAAACACCAGCTCTCACTCGCGAGGAACGCGTCGGAGAAAGATCTCGATCCGCGCGCCGCGGCTCCCGCAGGGAAACAACCGTGAGCGAAGACTGGCTCCGGACCGATGTTGGTTCGTCGACGCCGGATTCGATCACCGTTCGTGGTCACGATCTGGCGAACGAGATCATGGGCACGATGTCTTTCTCGGACGTCGCTTTTCTTCTAGCGGCGGGCAGGACGCCGACCGAAGCTGAATCGACGGTGTTCAACGCGGTGCTCGTGTCTCTGGCCGACCACGGCCTAACACCGACCGCCCTGGCCGCGCGTCTCACATACACGGGGGCCCCGGAAGCCCTTCAAGGAGCGATCGCGGCCGGACTCTTGGGCGGAGGCAGCGTTTTCCTCGGCCCGGTCGAGGACACCGCCACGTTTCTCCATTCGATCTTGGGATCCATGGATGAGGATGCCGATGACGAAGCTCTCCGAGCGAGCGCGGTCAAGGCCGTGGAGGATGCTCTGGGGGCCGGGCGGAAGATCCCGGGGCTCGGGCACCCGATCCACAAGCACGGCGATCCCCGAACGCCGCGCCTGTATGAGATAGCTGCAGAGGCGGGATTGGCAGGGCCCCATATGAGATTGCTGGAACTCGTTGCTGCCGCTCTTAGAGAGGCGTCGGGAAAGGATCTCCCGATCAACGGGGCCGGGGTCGCCGGCGCCGCTCTCGCCGATCTCGGCTTCCCGCCTCATCTGACTCGTGGGTTCGCTCTCCTTGCCCGGACCGCCGGACTGATCGGCCACCTCGCCGAGGAGGCCGAGCGGCCGATCGGGATGCGCCTCTGGAAAGAGGTCGACGACCGAGCTTCTTCCGCCGAAGGGGCAGTCGAAACCGACTAGTAGCCCTGTGCTTATGCACAAAGGGGGCCCTCGGGGCCTGGTGAACCTTGCCTGCAGGAATTAGCCCAGGAAGGGCAAATCAGGCAAAAATCACTATCGCACCAGTTTCGGACCTTTGGCCCCTTCGACCCAGGAGCAGACCTATGACCAGCTCGCGCCGTCCCATGACCCGACTCCTCGCCGGAGCCCTCGCTCTAGCGGCAATAGCGGCGTTCGCCGTGATCGCCCCCGCCTCGGCGGCCGAGTTCACAAAAGAGGATCGCTTCGTAACGAGCTCCGCAGGTGGGGTGCAGATCGACATCTCGGTTTTCAAGCCCGCGGTAGCGACCCCCGAGAACAGAGTTCCCGTGATCCTGTTCAGCCACGGTTGGGGCGGGAGCAAGGCTGACGTCGGAACGCCCACGGCCTTCCTCGACGCCGGCTTCGGCGTTGTGTCGTTCAGCCAGCGTGGTTTCGGCGCCAGTGGTGGTCAGGCCAACGTGCAGGACCCCGACCTCGAGGCCGAGGACGTCGAGAGCATCATCGACTACATCTCGACCCTCGACTGGGTTCAGAAGGACCTCGACGCCGATGGCCTCCCGATCGCCGATGACCCCGTCCTCGGGGCGATCGGCGGCAGCTACGGCGGTGGCTACCAGACCATGACTGCCTTGGACGAGATCAAAGAGAGCCCGACCGGAACCACTCGCCTGAACGCTCTGACTCCTGAGATCAGCTGGTACGACCTCAACGAGAGCCTTGCACCGCAGAAAGTCGTGAGAACCGTCTGGAGCACGGCGCTGTTCGCCGTTGCCGCCAACGTCGTTCCCGATTACATCAAGACGGCCTTTGCTTGGGGTGCCGCATCGGGTCAGTGGCCGGACGGCAAGATCCTGGGCCAGGACGATCCGACCGGTCAGGTCCCCGACCTCGACGCCGAGTTCCACGAGCACAGCCCTGTCGCTTTCGCCGAGGACGGCATCAAGCTCAACATCCCCGTCATCGTCAAGCAGGGTCAGTCCGACAACCTCTTCAACCTGAACCAGGGTCTGCACATCTTCCGGGATGCGCTAACCCCGGCCGCCCAGGCCCAGAGCTACTTCATCGGTTTCAACGGCGGCCACGCTCTTCCGGAGGCGTTCCCGCTCGGAGCTGCAACGGCGGGCGACCCTTGCTCCGGAAACTGGACGGCTAAGCGCATCGAGTTCTTCAAGGCCGTCTTCGCTCACGCGAGCACAGCCAATATCTTCCCCAAGCGATACAACATGGCCGACGTCGGCGGCACGCAGTGCCTGAGCTACGACGCCAACACCTCCACCAGGACGTTCGGCGTGAACGACGACATCGACCCGACCGGGAGCAACGGAATGGTCATGACGGCCGCGGCCGGACCTCCGGTGAACCTCCCCATCGTTGATGGTCCGATCACCGTTAGTGGTATCCCAACGCTTTCCGGCGACGCGTACTTCGCAGGGGTCGACACGAGAACCTTCTTCGGTCTATCCATGGGTCCAACCGCGACGAACGGCGCTGGCGCAACAGTGATCGGCAACAACATGATGCCGCTCCGTCTGCTGGTTCCCGACGGGATCGACCAGACATCGTTCAACATCGAGCTTCCTGGGGTCACGGCCAAGATCCCGGCGGGTCAGAGCCTCTACCTGACCATCTCGCCGATCTCGGACATGTCGTTCGGTCACGGCAGCCACGTGCCTGGAGGCATCGTCTTCACGGGTCTCGAGCTCAAGGTCCCGACCCTCTAAGCACAGAGTCAAAGTCGACTCTCACGATCGGAAGGACGATATGAACCGCAAACGGATGAAGGCGGTACTCCTGGCCACATCAGTGGTCGCTGGGATGTTCGTGCCGAACTGGGGCGCCGCCCAGGCGGCCGACGCCGTGGTCTTTTCGGACACGGGCCACGTCGACTTCTTCTACGAGGCATCTTCAGTGACGGAGGCGAGCTTCTTCGCATCCTGCCCGGTCATTCTTCCCACGCAAGGCTTCGACGGGTTCGTATTCGAGCTTCCTTCCGTCGCCGGCTCAAGTTGGACCGCGACAGCGTCAGCCGCAGACGGTTCAGACGAAGATATGAGTTTCTGGGACGGAGACTGCGTCTACATCTCCTCCTCCATCGAATCGGGTTCCGACGAGATCGCGGCCGTGCCACCAGGAACTAAGTACGTGGTGGTAATGAACTATGAAGGCGGCCTGGACATCGACGTGACGCTCGACGTAACGGAAAGCGTGCCAGACCCAACTCCAACTGCCACACCGACTCCAACTCCGTCCCTTACGGAGGACCCTTACGTTCGCCACGACTACTCGGGGACGTTGAACGACCCGCTCTACGCGGATCAGTGGAACATGCAGAAGATCAAGGCCCAAGAGGCCTGGCAGGTGGGCCAGTCGACCGGCTACGGAATTATCATCTCGGACGTCGATTCGGGCCTCGATCTGACGCACCCCGACTTCGACTGCCCCGGGAAGGTCATCCTCGAGCCGGGGAACAACACCGGTCTCGGGAATGACGCGGTTCAGGACAACCATGGGCACGGTACTCACGTTCAAGGCATCGCTGCAGCTTGCTCCAACAATGGGGAGGGAGTAGTGGGCGTCGCTCCTGACGCCCAACTTCTTCCCGTCAAATGGGACGACTTCGCGACGAGCGACAACCCGGTCGCCGACTATGACAAAGGCATGGCGGATGGGATCAACTTCGCTACCGCGCACGGCGCGCACGTGATCAACCTGTCGATCGGCCCCCCTCCCGGTTTCAGCACTGCCGGTCCCGACGCGTATCCGCTGACCGATGCTGCCCTGGAAGCTGCACGCAACGCAGGTGTGGTTGTCGCGGCGGCAGCCGGCAACTTCGACCAGCCGACCTGTGAGTTCCCGTCGTTCTCTCGCAACGTCATCTGTGTTGTTGCAACCGATCGCGATGACCAGCGATCGGACTACAGCGACTTCGCCGTCAACCTGGACCGCAACGGCGATCCCGAGATACAGCCGGTTGTTGCAGCGCCGGGCGGTGGCGGCTACACGGCGATTCCCTGCGACGCTCTGATCATCTCGACGTGGCTTCGCGGTGCAGAAGGCTCTTGCTCAGATGCGGTCGGGTATGACTGGGTATCGGGTACGTCCATGGCATCTCCTCACGTAGCGGGACTCGCGGCGCTTCTCTACGACCGTCTCGGTGGAGTGCGTTCGAAGGCGAATGCCGATCTCATCGTCCAGACGATCGTCGACTCCGTCGATGACCTTGGTACTCCGGGCTACGACCCGATATTCGGATTCGGCCGGATCAATGCCCTGACTGCCCTCCAGTCCGTCGATGCCGTTCCTCACCCCACGCCTTAGTTGAAAAGGATCTCGAAGTTGCGCTCTCGCGCGGTCGCCATCACGGCGGCCGCGCTAAGCGTTCTCAGCATCGTTCCAGCCTCGGCGACGGCGACAAGAGCGACCGAACCCGCTTATCCATCGCCGGAGTGGTTCGCACGAGAGGCTCAGAACTTCGCGACGGTCTCGCAAGCTCCGCTTGAGCAGGCGAGCGATCCGGATTTCCAGCAGCGCTGGAACGACCAGAGCACCGCCAACCGGCTCTATTACTTGCAGAGTCGCTACGTCGACATGACGTGGCCGTGGGACTCGTCGGGCAACGCCTGCAACCACTGGTCGGGACCCTGCACCGGCGATCCTTATCTCTATCCCGGCGTCGACCCGTTCTACGAGAACGAGGGGATGAACGAAGAAGTCATCTACTTCGACGCCGACGGCGCTCTCCTGTCGGGTCGGATCTGGGTGCCCAAAGACAGCCAGCCGGGAGACGACCTGCCGGGTGTCGTGATCGAGACGGGTTCGGTGCAAGCGCCAGAGACTCTCTACTGGTGGTTCGCCGAGACGCTCGTGCGTAACGGGTATGCGGTGATGACCTTTGACGTGCGAGGCCAAGGCCGGTCCGACAACCGGGCTCCGGGTAACAAGTTCGGCACGAACATCAACTCGAGCGTCTTCGCGACCAATCTCGTGGACAGCATCGAGTTCTTCCAGTCAACTCCCGACGCCCCGTACCCCCAGACTGCATCGAGGGCCGCGCCGACGACCGCTTACAACCCGTTCTTCGATCGCATCGATCACGATCGGCTCGGCATCGTTGGCCACTCGCTCGGCGCGACCGGCGTGAGCGTCGTGCAAGGGATGGATCCGTGGCCCGGTCGTCTCCTCGATTCGAATCCGGTCGACGTAGCGGTCGCATGGGACAACCTCGCTGGGAGCGGTTCGCTTGCGGGCGTGAGCGTCGAGCCGCGCGTCCCGACGATGGGGCAGTCGGCCGACTACTACTTGACCCCGACGCCGAAGGTTCAGCCTCCCGATCCACAGGAGAAGAACGGTGGATTCAACCGCTGGAAGCTGGGCGGCGTCCCGACTTATCAGGTGAACATCAGAGGCGGGTCACATTACGAGTGGTCTTTGCTTCCAGGCTTCCCGACATCCTCCTGGGACTGGGGCAACCCGCTGGCCAACCACTACACGCTCGCGTGGCTCGATCGATGGATGAAGGTTGCCGGTGAAGAGGGCTACTGCACGGCCGACGATCGTCTGCTCGACGACGCTCCCTGGACCGATCGGATGAGCTTCTATTACCCATCAGCGCGTGCATTCCCAACCCACGACGGAACGACTCAGGAATGCCCGGACATCAAAGGTGGATGTGCAACCGCTCCATACGAACCGGAGCTGGTGTGCGAGGCACCTCCGTCAGAAGTCCCGTCGGCCCTTGAAGTGGGCCGCGACCTCTGGGCGCTTTAGCTCGTAGATCGCGAAGCGATGGCCGCCGGGCCCTTCGAACGTGCAGCAGGGACCGTGGGGGATCTCCAACGTGGCTTCGATCTCGCACCCGCGTGCTTCCAGATCGTCACGTGCTGCGGCGAGATCCTCGACCCGGTAGACGAGGAAGGGCCGTTCACCCTTGACGTGATCCGCGAGGAGGACGAGCGGTTCGTTCTCCGTCAGTCGGATCGCCGCCACCCGAGTGCCCATGCCGTCGATGGCGAACACGATCTGCCCCCCGAGGACATCTGAGAGATACGCCATGTCGCCCGGCACGTCGGCGCTCGGCAGATAGACGAAGTCGAGCTGTTGGAATGGAAGAGCTTCAGCCACGCCACAACAATCGAGCCTGGTCGGTCTCCCGGCAAGACATCAGACGAACTGTCTGCGTTTAACGTCGCATATCGACGCTGGTGGCGGACAGTTCGGGGAAACGGCTCCGCCTGTTGCGGCAGTTCAGGCTGTGGTCTCAGTGAGGATCAGCCGGTATCCGACTCGAACGACGGTCTTGATCGCTCCTTCCGGCAGTTTCCTGCGCAGTCTGGAGACCGAGATGTCTACGCTTCGGCCGGGGGCATCCCCGGCCCAGACGTGCTCGGCTATGAAGTCCCGCCTCAGGAGCCGTCCGGGGTAGGTGGCGAATAACTCGAGCAGCTTGAACTCCTTGTAGGTGAGGGCAAGCTCCTCCCCGCCACAGAGGGCGATGAACTCGTCGGGGTAGACCGACAGGGGCCCCACCTCGAGGACCTGACGTTTCTCCCCCGTGGGTTGGTCCGCCGCCATCGCCCCAATCATGGGTCGATTACACGCCTAGCGGGTTACCTCCCGGTTTCTCCTTCGTTACGAGCACGTCAATTCCACGTCGCGCCAGGCTTGGGCCGCCTTCTTTTCTTGAAGGAGCGCGCTGGGCGCGTTGAATCAAGAAAAGAACGGGGGGGATTCCCGAGGATTTGGCCGGGAGGGGCAGCGGCCTTTGTGCATCTGCACGAACCCGGCTTTGTGCACCTGGCTGTGCATCTGCACAAAGGGGCCCGCCGGGCGGCCTTGAACTCTCTCTCATCCCATCAAAAAGGGACGTGGAATCCGGGTCGGTCTGGGAGCACGCCGTCGCTCCAGATGCGGAGCGATTCGGATTTTGGGGCGCTCGGGACCTTCCTCAAGGGGTACCGGGCGCCCTATCTACTTCCGGGTCTAGCTAGACCTCGGCGTAAGGGGCGGTACCGGTGGCTCCTGCGTGGGGGCCGAGCAGACCACGGACCCGCGCGAGTCGCAGCTGCAATTCGAGGATGAGACGCGCTTCGTGCTCCCGAAGGTCGAGGCCGGTCAGTTTCTTGATGGACTCGAGCCGGTAGCGCAGCGTGTTGCGGTGAACAAAGAGCTCGTTGGCCGCCTGCTTGCTGCGAGACGCCTGGAGGTAGACCTGGAGGGTGTGCACGAGTTGGGTGCCGCTGCGGCGATCGTGCTCGATCAGCCTCGAGATCTCGCTGACGGCCTCGCCGTTCGTTCCGAAGTCCATCGGCTCTAGCCACGCATAGCTGCCGACCTCGTCGAAAGCCATGACGTTCTTGGGCGGCGTCTCGAAGCGTGCGACTCGTGCAGCCCAGCGAGCTTCGCGGAAGGAACGGAATATCCCGTGGGCGGTGGAGTGCGGCCTGCCGACCCCGACGATTGCGTCGATCGGGGAGATCTCCTTGCGTACCTTGAACAACAAGCGAGCTGCGGCCGAGCCTTCCGAGGGGTAGAAGACGGCTGGATCGCCGACCACCACTACAGATCCTTGCCACGGAAACACCGTTGCCAGAGGGTCGCTCTCCATCGCCTCAAGGGCGATGATCTCTTCGATCTTGTTGAGGGCCGCGCTCTCCAACTTGTCGTTGGGCACGACGACGACGCTCGTGAAGCTTGTCTCGAGGTCGAGGCCGATCGCTTTCGCGTCCGCCGCCTCCGGCTCCTTCTGTCCGTAGCTGTTGATCAACAGCATCAGCGCATCGC
Organism: Actinomycetota bacterium; assembly: GCA_034663635.1. Classification (GTDB taxonomy): domain Bacteria; phylum Actinomycetota; class CADDZG01; order CADDZG01; family WHSQ01; genus JAXDJH01. The sequence goes on from JAXDJH010000010.1 coordinate 49,819, forward strand.
GGCGCCTCTTCTCTGGGTTATCGGAGCGATCCTTGAGGAGGCTGTCGATATGGAGCAGAGGCTGCAGCACTGCGGTCCAGTCGAGCTTGCGCGGAACCGTCAGCACTGGAAATGAGTCGCCGGCTGCCCTGGGGGACCGCTCGCCCGGCTCGATTGAGCGTTCGTGGATCATGAGGCCGGCCGCGCCTCGGCTCGCGAGTCGCTCGGCGAAGCGGGCAACTGAGGTGTGGTTTCGCCCGGCAACGCGGCCCAGACCTACAACTAAGGCGCCGACGCCGACGTGGTCGAGGTCGTCTTTGTGCTCGACGAAGATCGTCTGTTTCAACCCGTCGAGGAAGTTGTCGATCGGCGTGCGGCTACGGCCGACGACCAGCTGGCCCTCGTGTAGCCGAACGCTCCAGAAGCTCGCCGTCATGTTTCTCCCCAAGTTGAACCGGATGAGGTTCTGGAGTTGCCTTCCACCCGGTTTGCCGCCGTCGTAGGACCCTTCGCCGTCGAAGGGACCGATATGCCAGTTTCTGCCCTGTCCAGGAGGTTTGCCCTAACGGCTTCTACTCCTGCCCACCAGGGAAAATAACTGATTCGGGCCATTCAGACACGGAACGTGACGGTTTGCCCTGCTTTGCCCTTAAGCGGCCCCTCTGGGGGTCTGTGCAACTGCACAAAGGGCGGAGCTACGGCGGGAGCCAAATGGGTAGCGGGGAGCCTCGCGTCGAAAGAGCGGGGCCTGGACGAAAGGGGCCCAGATGCGCCGGACCATGGCCATCTTCGTAACGGCGATCTCGATCTGTGCCTTGATGTCTCCGCCGACCACGGCGGCGACCGCCAAGCTGGCGCCCCTTGTCCACCTCGAGCCGGGCCCCGGCGGGTTCATGTCGCCGAACGTGTCCTACGTGGCCACGATCCCGATCGACTCACCGGGGATCGGTGCCCGGGTCATGCAGATCGGGGCCCAGAGACGCCTCTACGTGACCGGCGGGCAAGGCCTAACCATCTACGACGTCACAAACCCGGGCCTGCCCATCGTTCTCGGCCATCTCGAGCTTCCGAACTTCGAGAACGAGGACGTGGCCGTGTCGCAGGACGGCAACACGGTGCTGATCTCCGACTATCTGGGCGCCTACTACATGTACGTGATCGACACTACGAACCCGGCAGCTCCGGCACTTGCGGGGCAGCTCCTGCTCGGCGATTTCGGTCACATCGTGTCGTGCATCGATCCGGCCTGCACCTGGGTCTACGGGTCGGAAGGAAGCATCATCGACCTGCACGACAAGACGAAGCCCGTTCGGACGAGTTATCTGTGGGGCACACAAGTTGGGCTTACGAATAACCAGATGACGGGCGGACACAACATCGAGGTTGACTCGGCTGGTTACGTGTGGAGCGACACGACCCCGATCACGATGATGAAGGTCAACGACTACATCCATCCCACGAGGATGACTTCCGGCCGAGCTCCCCAGAGTGCGAACACCGCCTACCAGCACAACAACATCCGCCCTCTGGCCGATCAATGGCAGCCACGTGTCCCACTCCCCGTCGACGCGACCCCGGAGATGATCGAGGAGGACGCGAAGCTCCGTCCGGGCGAGATCCTTCTATCCAACGGCGAGACCAACTTGAAAACATCGTGCAGCGGCGGCAGTGGACCGTTCGCCACCTATAGCGTGCGCGACTTCGACCAAGGTGCGCCTATCCAGCTGGCCGACATCTTTCGGCCTGTGAGCGGCACCTACACGGACGGCAATCCGGCCGTCAACGAGCTGGGTTGCTCGGGTCACTGGTTCACCTGGCGCAACGGAATCGTCGCTGCAGGTTGGTACGAACATGGAACTCGTTTCCTGAAGGTGGATCAAGCGACCGGGAAGATCAGCCAGCTTGGATACTTCCAGCCGGTGGTCGGTTCGGCCTCCGCAGCCCACTGGGTCGATGACGAGTATGTCTACGTTGTGGACTACGAGAGAGGCATCGACATCCTGCGCTTCGATCGGAGCGCTCCCATCCCGACGAGACGGGACTTCCGTGACTCATGGATGGCGAAATTGGGAGTCATCGATCCACTCGCGAAGGCCGAGCGCTTCTCCTGCGCTCGCACTTTCAGACAAGCTCTGAAGATCCAGTAGTGCGTCGGGTTGCAGCCGTCGCCGCGGCCTTGAGCCTCCTTTGCGCGGCCCTTCCCGCGTTCGCGATCGTCTCCGACCAAGTCGTCGACCACGCGGGCGACTCGTATGGTCCCGCGGATCTCCTCGGCGTTTCCCTTGCGACCGCATTTGAGGAGACCCAGGTGGGGGATGGCGTCGTTCGAACGCCGACGGCTCTTACGATTCACATCCGGACCTCGGCCCAGCCGCGAGCCGACGGACCAACGCTTCTCTACAGACTCCGCTTCGAGTCCGATGACTGTTCTTCGATCATCGATGCCGCCGTGCGAGGTCCAGCTTCCTCACCCACCGATCCTGCGATGGGAGAGGTTCGCTGGCGCGGGCTCTCGAACACTTGCCCGCAGGGGAACTCGGGTGTGACCGACTCCGAGTGGACGTCGACAATCGTGTCCGATGGCCTCGTCGTGGCGCTGCCTTTCGAGTCGATGACATCTCAGGATCTCGAGATACTGGGGCCGGGCAGGGTCATCGGCAATCCTTCGGCCTCGGTGCGGGTCCTGATGGGTCCGTCCAGCGCACTGGCCCTTGATGAAACGGCCCAAGGAGCCGACTTCGAAGTGGGATCGGACGTGCCCGCCGACGTCCCATGCACCGAAGGATGTGAGGGCGCCTCCCCGCCGCCGCCGGCTCCGATGCCGGGGCTACAGAGGGGGACTCCCTACGAGATGCGTGGGCCGGGTTGGATCTCGATGGAGGTCCAAAGCGACGGGCCCGATGTCGGGTTCGTATTCCATACCGACCGTGCCGAAGCTCCGATGCAGGTTTCTGGTTTCTCTTACACATCCGATACCGAGGAATTCACCGGATCCTTCACCCTGGGCCTCTACGGCTCTTCGTTTTACGAACCGACCTTCGAGAGCCGTGCGGTCGTCGCCGATGCGCCGGTCTTCGAAGAAGGCCTATACACGAGGACTCACGGGTCGGAGTTCACTTCCGACCCGTCTATGGGCGCGGGAGGAGAGCCATTCACCACCAAGCTGGTGATGTCGATGACTGCGGCCCGACTGTCGCGTTGGACGCTCTTAGTTGAGGACGACCCCGGGATCCACATCCTCGACTACGAGGTTGGATCCGATGTCCGTCTTTATGTGAACAAGGACTTCAGCGCGGCAGCCAACGCGTCTTCGGATGCGGGAGTTGCGGGGGCCGCGCTTGTTGGAGGAGAGAAGAGGTTCGAGGTAGACGACACCCTGCTCGGCGCGTTCTCTCCGGTGTCGACTCTCGGCGCTCGGGCCTACGACCTTTCGGTTTCGACTCCGGAAGGCGATCAGGATTGCGAGCTAAAGGTCGGCGGCGGGGCCGAGGAATCCTGTTCTTTCAGCGACTTCACCGGCGGCCTCAGGTACGGACCGGGGTCCTACACGTTCAAAGCGACGGGAGCCGGCGCGGGCCCGTTCGGTTGGGCCAACGTGATGCTCTTCGTGATGGACGCGCGCCTCCCCCGTTAGCTACGGAGTTGGGATGTCGGCGCCGACCGTGAAGTGTCCAGTGGGACGAGTCCCGTCGCCGTCCGGGTAGAAGAAAAGCTCGATCTGCGTCGAGGCCGAGATGTCGGTGATAGATGTGCCGGGGACGAGCAGATCTCGCTGCCACGATTGCAGGGTGTCGAACGGAGCTGAGAAAGTGAGTTCCTTCCCCGAGGTCTGCACAACCCAGCCGGTGTTGTAATAAGTGGTCTGGTCAAGCGTTGTCGGATCGGAGTCTTGGACACCGCCGGGTGCACAAGTGTTGTCCCACTGCCACCAGGTTTCGTCCTCGTCGATGGAGATCGCAGAGCCACCTCCGAGTTCGACCGTGACGCCCGTGTCGCAGGAGGGTCCGAGTGGAAGCTCTACGTTGTAGAGCACACCGAATCCGCTGGGATCGAAAGCCTCTTCGGTTTTCACGTGGACGGTTATCCCTGTGGCGCGATTGTGGGGAACGCCGTTCTCATCAGACTCGGTCGCGTAGTCGGTGGTTAACCAAACCTCGCGGAGGTCGGCAGGTCCGTAGGAGTAGCCCGCCGGAGGGAGGCTCGGTGCTGCAGTTGTCGACGGGGTGTTCGTCAGTGCGTCGTATAAGCCACTGCCGTTCGCATCGCCTGCGGGGTCCAAGATCGCGCCGTCGACGCTTGCGCGCGCGGGAGCGATCATCGACGCGGCTATCAAGCCGATCGCTAGTACCAATCTCACCTTGCGCATCACTGAGTCTCCTTTGTGACTTTGGGCTGTTAGAGAAGGCCCGCTGCGGTTCCGGCGGGTCGGGGGTCGGAGCGGCATGGTTGACGTAGAGGGGCTCCACACGTCGGTTGTGCGAGGGCGTCCTCCGGGATCGTTTGATCGACGGCAAGCGGCAGGACGATGCTCGACGGATGAGCGGAGTCGTGCAGGACCGTCACTGCAGCGGGCCGCGGGTCGGACTTGAAGCCCCAGAGCTGGGGGAGAGCGGTCGGCGCCTCGATCCAGACCCTGATCTTTGATCCGGTCCTGAACACGTGGCCGAACGGGAAGATCTCGACCCGAACGAGTGCAGGGTCGGTGATGGAGAGCGGTGCGACGTCTTCGATCTGATGCGTCGGGACCGGAAGGAGCTCGGTGGACGCGCTCTTGTCGAGCGCTCGCTGTTCGGCCCTCAGCCATCCTTGTTCGACGAAGACTTCTTGCCCGTCTGGTCGGATCTCGGTGACGGTCACCTGGAAGTCGACGTTCGGTGACGTCGCTGTCACCCAGAGGTCGACCGAACCCGGACCGAGCATCACGGCGTTGTGATCGAGCGCAGGCGAGGTGTAGGCGAGGGCAGCACCCTTCGGCGGAACGATGTCACCCCAGACGTAGTGATTGACCGGGATGGAGCCGTACTGGGGGTTCCCGATCCCTTGGCTGCCCGCCGCATTGTGGGCGTAGGTGTCGGAACCCGCCGCTATCGGAGCCTGTTGCGACAGTGCGCCGTTCGAATCCAGGTAGAGATGCCACGGCGTGGCCTGGGTGCCCCAGCGATCGACGGTCGTGCGCCAACGAGGCTCGCCGGCCCCTTGCTCCCAGAAAACCGTGACGGGAGGCTCGGACTTGTAAGAGTCGATGGCCGTGCCGTCGCGCAGGACCGGGCGCTCCTCGACGTAAGTCTCGATGAAGCGATCGAGCTCGCGCATCTGGGGTGGGCGGCGGTACATGGCGTGGTCGCCGTTGGAGAGAACCGCTCGGTACGTGATGCCGAGGTCCTCGAAGCGCTCGAGCGAGTTGACCTGGCGGGACGCAAGCTGCTCGTCCTGCCAAGCGAGGGCCGCATAGACCGGCACTTGGATCTTGTCGAAGTTGTAGAGCGGGCTCCGCGAACGGATCATCGGATCGTCGTAAGGATGTTCCTGTGCCTGAAGGAACGGATTGGTCCGAGCGTTCAACGCAAGCTTGTCGAGGTTCTTTGCGCAGGTTTGATCCCCAGCGAAAGTGTCGGTCGCTGCGGACGCGTAGCCCGGCTCGGGCTGCGCAACGAAAGCCCACAAAGAAGCGAATGCGTAGTTGAGGATCCCGCCCGGGAACGCGACATCGCGGTAGACGTCGGCGTAGTAGTGACCGGGCGCGATCGCTGCGAGGTGTGGCGGTTGCGCTTCTGCGACGAAGAGCTGAGTGATGCCGGGGTACGACTTGCCGATCATCCCTATCTTGCCGGTCGACCAAGGCTGGTCGGCGAGCCACTCGACCATCTCGTATCCGTCGGGCCCCTCCGACGGTTGGAAGAAGTCGAACACCCCGTCGGAGCAACCGGTGCCTCTGAGACTGAGTCCGGCAAGTGCGTACCCGCGCGGAAGATAGCGGGCCGCGTAGCCCGAGTCAGGGTCGGCCCCCGCGTTGTAGCCGTCGTAGGTGAACAGCGTCGGGAAGGGGCCTTCGCCGGCAGGACGGACGACTTCGAACGCGAGCTCGGTGCCGTCGCGCACCGTTAGGTAGCCCCACTCGCGCACAGCCGCCGCTCCGCCGATCGTCTCGGTCTTCGTGCCGAGGATCCGGGCTTCAGCCTCATGGCCCCGAACGGCGTTGGGGACGAACCTGGGGCTCTCCGCGGGGACGCCTGCCGCGCAGTCCGCCAGCGGGGCCAGGGAGGCCTGCCGCTGTGCGACGGAGAGTCCACACTCTTGGGTCACTACCGGAAGTCTCAGTATCGAATCGCCGTCTACCGAGACCGCCGCGGAGTAACCGTTGCCCGCGGGGAGGGAAGACGTATCCGAGCCCGACAACAACAGTCGGAGCTTCGACCCGGCCGCGAGCGTCTTGTCGAACGGGTAGGTGCGGATCCGGTAGGGGATGGAGTAACCGGCAGTTACCGGGTGTCCCCTGAACTGGTCTTCTGTGTGCTGGACGGACAGGTAGCCGCGCGTCAACACGCGCGTCTTGTTGTCGGCTTTCAGTTCTTGGAGAGTGACGGCGAGATGGGCATCCTGGCGATCGATCGAGATCGAGGCGTCGAGGAAAGCTTGACCGGATAGGTGAAGCGGCTCGGTGAGGGTCGCCCCGTCCCAGGTTGCGGATGTCGTCTCCGTGTAGGGAACGGTCGCTCCGCCCGAGGCCGGCTCTCCCAATACGCCCGCGCCGAGAGCAACGTCGCGCTGCTCGCCCATGCCGGCGAACGACTGCACGGCGCGCCAGCGATTCTGCTCGTCTTGAACCTGCACGTTCGGCCACGATTCGATGCCGGTGTCTAGCCCGAGCAGCTCGTGGTCGAACCACGCGTGGATCGTGTCGTACCAGTCTTCTCGCGCGATGTTGTTCGGCGCGTCGTACGGGTACTTGTGGGCCCACTGTCCGAAGATGGCCCGCTTGAAGGTGGGCAGCTCGTCATACCAGCCATCGATGTCGATGGGCGAGACGGTCGTGTCGTTCAGACCTTGGACATAG
>JAXDJH010000015.1:0-3403 GCA_034663635.1 Actinomycetota bacterium
TTAGAGGTTCGCTGCCGGTTGGCCGTAGCCGGAGGGCGGAACGAAGGCCGTCTGTCCCCGGACGTACAGGGTCCAATCGCTTGCTTGCGACTCCTTGAACACGAGCCGTCCGTCGTCGAGGCGGCCCCACGTGACGCCGAGGGCGAACTCGGTGACGTCGAAAACGGCCTTTCCCTCGAACGATTCGATCGGGGCGGACTCCTCGATGGCGTCGCTGAACATGTGACCGCAGTGCTTGCAGCGAACGGCCTCGACGCGGATGTCGTCCTCCGCGCACATCGGGCATCGTTTCGTGGCCGGTCGCTCAGACGACGTCGGCTGCACCACCTGAACGGGGATGCCGCCCTGAGGTGTGACGACAACGGCGATGACGAGCCCGATGACGCCGAGAATGGCTCCCATCCAGAAGCCGCCTACGGCCGAGCCCCCCTTCGAGCTCCAGACCGAAGACGTTATGAATCCGAAGAAGAAGAACAAAATGATCCAGAGAAGAAAGAGATTGCCCATGGCCGCGAATGATGCCACAAGCTAGCCTCGAAGCCATGAGTGAGTCCACGCCGAACACTCGGGTTCACCGACATCCCGAACGCGGCTCGTACGACAAAGAGACGATCTACCCGATCCTCGACGCGGCGCGTGTCGGTCACGTGGCCTTCGTTCTCGACGAAAAGCCTTACGTGATTCCGATGCTCGTCGCCCGTAAGGAGGATGAACTCCTGTTGCACGGATCGACCGCGAGCCGGCTTATGCGTTATCTCGCTACAGGCGCGGACGTCTGCGTCGAGGTAACGCATCTAGATGCATTCGTTATCGCTCGGTCGGTCTTCGACCACTCGATGAACTACCGCTCCGCCGTCGTGATGGGCCGAGCCCGATCCGTGACCGATCCTGCCGAGAAGCTCGAAGCGATGCGCGTCATCGTCGAGCACCTCGTGCCGGGACGATGGGACGAAGCGAGACAGCCAATCCCCAAGGAGCTCAAGGCCACGGCGATCCTCGCCCTGCCAATCGACGAGGCGTCCGCGAAGGTTCGAACCGGCCCCCCGACGGACGAGCCGGATGATTACGACCTCCCGATCTGGGCGGGAGTGGTCCCGATTCGTACGACGATGCTCCAGGCCGAGCCCGATCCTCTGTTGAAAGGAGACATTCCGATCGCGGATTCGGTGAGGCGATTGATCGAAGGAGAGTCCGGCGTTTAGCCCTCGACTATCTTCCAGAACGAATCTTTACGTTTGATCTTGTCGCCATCGAAGACGAATAGGTCGCAGCCCCGGACCTCGATGTGTTGTCCATCGGTAGTCGTCCCGCGCAGCGTCCACTCCGAAACGCCTCGATCCCCGGCATGCCAGTGCAAGTCGTCGTTGTAGCTGACATCCGGGATCCCCTCGAACCGAGCGGCGATTCCCTCCCGAACCTGTTCCTTGCCTCGCATCTGGCGGCCGAAGGGAGTGGGGCCGCGCGGAGTGTCGAACTCACAGTCGTCCGTGAAGAACCCCATGATGGCGTCGACGTCGTGATTGTTGAACCCGTCGAGGAACTCCCGCATCACTTGCTCTCTATCGTCCACGGATCATCTCCTCGATCGCTTCCACTATTGCGGCCGGCGCGCAGCGTTGCAGGAAGTGATTCGTCCCTTCGAGCACCTGCTGGTCGGCGCTCGTGGAGAGCTGCGCGTAACGCCCGTGGAGACCAACCCAGATCTCCTGTGCCTCATCCAGCCCGGCCCACGTGCTCGACGTGAGGATCCTCACCGGCAGATCGCCGAGGGAGTCGACGGCGTTCACCTGGTCGAAGCTCGTGTGGAAGTCGATGCGCTCTGCCGTGCCCTCAGGAGTCAACCAACCATTCGTCCAGAACTCTTTCATCGGTAGGAAGTCCGGCATTATCGGGCCGATCGAGGTGAACTGCTCGGGATGCGCCGGGTCGGCAAGTACGAGACCGGCGACTTCCGAAGGCCACCGGTGCGCGTAGACGATAGAGATAGGACCTCCGAAAGAGTGGCCGACGAGGATCACGGGGGTGTCGAATCCTGCCGCTCCGATCAAGGCGTGCAGGTCCTCGGCCATGTCCAGCGAGGTCCGAGGCGTCGGCGCGGCATCGCTCTGCCCGCAGTTCGCGCGGTCGTAGTGACAGACCTTCGTGAAAGAGGCGACGCCTTCGTGGACGGTTTCCCAATCGGAGGCCGGAGCGCCGAGACCGGTCTCCAAGATGACGACCGGCGAGCCGTTTCCGGAACTCCAGGTTGCCAGCCGTCGCCCGCCGATATCGATCAGTTCCATCGCCGCAGCCTCCCACTGCACGGCCAGGACCTATGAAAGCCTCGCCTGTTAGCCTCTGGTCCCGCTCTGGCTGCGGAAACGCCCGGGGCGCCCACCAATACAAACGGAGGCTCATAAGACATGCCCAAACGGGTCCTGATAATCGGGTGGGACGGCGTGGACTGGAAGGTCCTCCAGCCGATGCTCGACGCCGGCGAGCTCCCCAACCTCAAGGCTCTCATCGCCCGGGGCGCCTACGGCGACTGCCTCTCAACCGTCCCGAGCCACAGCTGGTGCGCCTGGCCGAGCTTCATGACCGGCCTCAACCCCGCCGGCCACGCGGTCTTCGACATCCTCGAGCACAAGCCCGGCGCCTCCAAGCGCCTGCCGATCACCTATCACTCGATCAAGGCCCGCAACATCTTTCAGGACTTCTCCGACGCCGGTAAGACGAGCCTCGCGATCAACATCCCGCTCACGTTCCCGACGCCCGAGATCAAAGGAAAGGTCATCGGCGGGGGAGTGCTGCCGGCGGCCCGCTCCTACACGCACCCGCTCGAGCTGCAGAAAGAGCTCGAGGACGCGGGCCGGCCGTTCCCCGTCAACGGGATGAGCTGGACGACGTTCCGCAACCGGCCCGAGGCGTTCCTCGACGAGTGCGCCGAGATCACCGCCAAACGCCAAGCGGCGTTCGAGTACCTCATGGACACGACCGACTGGGACTTCGCGACGCTCGTGTACGTCTCGACCGACCGGATCCAGCACTGCCTCATGGAGTACATCCACCCGGAGCACCCGAAATACCCCGAGCTCAAAGACACCCCGGTCGCGAAGCAGACGAGGGCGATCTACACGCAACTCGACGACGGCCTCGCGAAGTTGCTCGAGCGGACGACCGAAGACGACCTCGTGATCTTCATGAGCGACCACGGCCACCAGGCCTGCACGCGCTGCGTCACGATGGACCGGGTCCTCAAACACCTCGGCTACCTCGAGTTCGGCAAGGGCTCCTTCACGTTCAACCTGATCCGCTGGGGGCCGGGGAGACGCATCGCGCGCCGCCTCTACGACATCTTCAAGCTGCACGGCAAGATCTCGATCCCGGCGAGCCCGATCGACTGGAGCAAGTCCAAGGCCTACAC
>JAXDJH010000007.1:0-173440 GCA_034663635.1 Actinomycetota bacterium
CCTTCCCTGATCCACAAGGCTTACGGCGTATTGAGGGGGCCTTCGGGCCCCCTTTCTTTATCCAGCTGAGGAAGGACGCTGCCCACTCGCGCCGAATCTTCCCTCTAACAACACATCAACCCAATCAGGGAGCTGTAATGAAAAAGTTGATCGTTTCGGCCCTCAGCCTGATGCTGATCGGCGCGGCCATCGCTCCTTCGGCGGTCGCAGCCAAGAAGCCGGTTAAGACCGTTCTCTACATGCACGGCGTCAACCCCACCGGCGAGCAGGATGGGGTCGACTGGCTCGCGAACGCGACCCCTCCGATGAGTATGGACACAACCGAGCCCGCCGCGGGGAACCCCAAGACGATGAGTTACTCGTGGCCCGTATTCAACTCGCAGTGCAGCGGACTTCCATTGGCGTTCCCGACGTGGGTCGGCACCGTGAACGGCACGATCGTCGGAGACGCGACCCTCAAGGTGAACTTCGCCAGTGCCCCCGGCACGGTGACCGCGCGCATCTGGGCCGACACGGCGGTCTTCAGCTGCAACGAGGCTTACGTGGAGCCTGCCCAGGAGATCGAAGTGACCGTCCCGGCAGGAGCGAATGAAGTCGAGGCGGTCTTCAAGGGTCTGAAGCTCAAGGCGGGCATGTCCATCATGGTCGAGATCCTCACCAACGGCGTGGTCCCAGGCCGCGTCCTCTACGACTCCGCCGATTACCCGACTTCGTTGACCTTCAAGTGCATCCCGGAAAGCGGAAACAAGTGCGCATGAAGAAATCTCTGATCTTGCTCATGGTCTTCGGTCTCTTTGTCGGAACGCTGGCGACGGCAGGTGCAGCGCAGAAGAAGCCGACGAAGGTCAAGTTGTTCCTTCACGGCACGGAAACGGTCGGTGAGGTCGACATGGCGAACAACTTTGCTGCTGCCTATAACCGGATGGACGCTACCGAGCCGAGCGAGTCGGTTCCTAGGTCGCGAGAGTTCGTCACGTGGGCAGGCGACCCTTCGCTTTGGAACGACTGCGCGGGGAGCTTCCTCGTTCCGAATTGGTCGGGGGCGGTCTCGGGGCAGATCAAGGGCAACGTCAAGGTCACGCTCTACACGGTCACTGGGCCGCGCGCTCTTAACATCCAGATCTGGCCGGATGTCGTTACTCAAACATGCGCCAGTAACGATGTTGCGGAAGGGGAGTATCCCGAGCCGACTGGTGAGATCACGGTCGACGTTCCTCCAGGTGCGGATTCCGTTGAAGCCGTGATCAAAGGCGTGAACTTCAAAGCCTTCAGCTCCGTCTTGCTCCAAGTGACTCCTGTTGGGCCTATGCCGGGCCGCATCCTTTACGACGCCCCGGACTTCGCCTCCTCGATCGAGTTCACCTGTACCCCCACCGCGAAGAGTTGCGTCTGATGAAGAAGCTCATCGCAATCGCGGCTATCGCAGCGTCGATCACGACAAGTTTCGTGGGCGGTCCGGCATCAGCGGCGAAGAAGCCCGTCCAAACGTCGCTCTTCCTGCACGGGACTGAATCGATCGGGGAAATGGAAAGTCTTCCGGCCGTTGCGGATGCGTATCTGAGGATGGATCCAACCGAGCCCGCTGATTCGACGCCGAAGTCGAAGCTCATCACGAACTATGGAGTCGGCCCGAACGCTACATGCGCGGGTAACAACCTCTTCCCGGTGTGGATCGGGACGATGAGTGGTCGCATCAAGGGCGATATGAAGCTGACCTTCAGCTCGCTGGGCACTCCCGGCCCAGTGGAGATCCGGGTCTGGGGCGATGTCCTCAGCCAGGCGTGCGACTCGGCTTCGACGGGCACTTTCGATTACGTGGACCCAGCCGGTTCGGTGGTGGTCGACCTTCCTCCCGGACCAGGGACGGTCGAAGCAGTGATCAAGGGCCTCGACCTAAAGGTGACGACCGCGCTGATGCTCCAGGTGAGCCCGGTCATCCTGGTCGACATCCCGGATCCAGGTGGCTACGTCCTGAACCCGTTCGTTAACCGGATCCTCTACGACGCCCCGGATTACGCATCCGTCCTCGAGTTCAACTGCATCCCGACTTCAGGCAAGACCTGCGCCACAAGCTGACCCGAAATCTAACGATGGAGGCAATGGTGAAAGTGAAAAGAGCACTGGCTGTCACGCTGGTCGTCGGACTTATCTTCGGCGGCATCATTGGCACCGCCGAGGCAAAGAAAAAGAAGAAGCCGAAAGTCTCGGCTCCCGTTCAGGTAGACCAGAAGTACTTCATGCGACGGGACGACTGCGGCAACGGCGACGCCGACAACACGCGACTCAGCACCGAGGACGGAACGGACGCGGGGTGTTGGTTCTCGGACGCCGGTGTCGCCTACGAGGTCTTGTGGCAAGCGAACAATGAAGCGGGCGAGGTTCTTTGGCAGCAGTTCCCCGCAGAGAACGGCGTGCCCCTTGTGCTCGACGCGACCAAGGCTATCGGCGGCGAAATCACCTTGTACGGCGGCGACTGCGTTATTGAGCCGGCCTGCTCGCCGGCCGGCATCACAGCGGGTCAGGCGACGTTCAGGGTCCGTGCCGTAGCGACCATCGCAGGCGAGGACAAGATCCTGGGTGTGTTCGAGGACACCTTTACGGCCGTTCCCGGATCGACTCACACCTCCAAGGTCGTCATCGAGATCGATGACGCTCTGAACAACGCGGCGGTCGAAGGCTTCAGGATCGATGTGTTCCACGGCGGAGAGGCTTATGGCCCCGGCGGAATCGAGTACGACGCTCCGGCCTCGTTCATCACGGTTCCCACTTATGCAGCGGCCTCTTAGATAACTGGCTCAATAAGAAAGGCCCGGGACCTTTGTCCCGGGCCTTTCTGCTTTTCTGGTCCTGAGTTACTTGGCCTGACCGAAACGCTCGTTGATCGCGTCCCAGTTGACGACGTTCCACCACGCTTCGATGTAGTCCGGCCTCTTGTTCTGGTACTTGAGGTAGTAGGCGTGCTCCCAAACGTCGAGCCCGAAGATCGGGAAGTTCCCCTCCATCAACGGCGAGTCCTGGTTCGGAAGGCTGATGACGTCGAGGCTTCCACCCTTTGAGACGAGCCAGGCCCAGCCCGACCCGAAGTGGTTGGTCGCGGCGGCGTTGAACTTCTCCCGGAACTCCTTGAAGGAGCCGAACGAGTCGGTGATCGCGTCGCCGACGGCACCGGAGGGGTCTCCGCCACCGTCGCCGCCCATGATCGTCCAGAAGATCGAATGGTTCGAGTGGCCGCCACCGTGGTTGCGCACCATCTTCTTAGTGGTCTCGTCGGTCACCTCGTTGATGTTGCGAACGAGGTCGTCGACGTTCGGGTACTTCTCGTCAAGTCCGGTGCCATCAATCGCGGCATTCAGCTTGTCGACGTAAGTCTGGTGGTGCTTGGTGTGGTGGATCTCCATTGTTTTCGCATCGACATGGGGCTCGAGGGCCGCGTAGTCGTATGGAAGATCCGGCAGTGAGTAGGGCATCTTCGCCTCCTTGATTGGTCCCTGGTTCGCTTACAGAGACTACCTACCAGGAACCCACCTGCGGCTTGGTTTGTTTCCACGTCGCGCTTATTAGCCGGAGAAGCGGGCGTAGGCTGCTTCTTTCAACTGCTGGGCAGGCTGCCAAGGAGGTCGCCAAGTGCGCCTACGAAACGTCTCGATCATCGTCGTTCTCGCGATTCTCTCCGCCGCGGCGGGGAGCATCACCGGAACCCCAACCTCGATCCGACTCGCACAGCGCTATAGCGCTAAGGGAGCGCGCCTGGGCAAGGCCGGTGCTCCCGGCGATCCGGCCCCCTCGGCTACGTCGGATGACGGCGACTTCTCCTGGGCGGACACCGCGGTCGCCAATCTCTCCGATTTCGGTGAGCCGAGCATCGACGTGGACCATCAGAACAACATGTACGTGACCGCTCCAGGCGGGGCCGGTGTGCAGATGTGGAAGTCGACCGACCTAGGGCAGACCTTCCAATACATCGAGATCGGCTCCGACAACGGGGGCGGAGACTCGGAGATCGAGTTCAACCTCAACGACGTCGGCTTCACAGCTGACCTCGAGGTCAGCGACTCGGCCGTTTCTCGCTCGACCGACGGCTTCAAGACGTGGGAGCAGCAGGACGTAGGCATCGAGCAGGATCGTCAGTGGTTCGCCCATCAATGCGCCAAGACGATCTACCTCGTGTACCACGACTTCGCAGCCGAGTTGGAGTTATTGAGCCGATCCGACGACGCGGGCAAGACGTGGGATCCGAACCCGGTCCCTGTCGGCAACCCGGGGGACGCGCCCGGCAACCAAGATGAGCCTCTCGCTGCGGACCAGGGCGTCAACACGTTCTCGGGTCCGATCGCGGTCAATCAGAAGAACGGCGACGTCTATGTCGTCTATGCGATCTCCTCGAAAGAGGGGAACGTCACTACCGGCGTGCCTCCGTTCGGCGAGCCTCAACAGATCGTTGTTGGTGTCTCCCACGATAACGGCGCGACTTTTGTCCTGCATCTGATCGAGGGTGGCGACGTCGGGGAACTGGCCGGCGTGATCTTCCCCTGGATCACCATCGATGTGGCGGGCAACGTGTACGTCTCTTATGCGAGACGCGAGGCCGCCGACAAGCCGCTCAACATCTACATGTCCTATTCGAAGGATCGTGGTGACAACTGGGCCAAGCCGTATCCCGTTAACACCGACGTGAACGCCGGCGCTCACATCTACTCGACCATCTCCGCCGGGGATGACGGTGTAGTCGACGTCGCTTGGTACACGTCCTCGAAGCCCGACCCGAACGACGAAGCATCTAAGTGGTACGTCGATTTCGCTCAGGTCAAGAATGCAGCTTCGCAGACACCACAGGTTTCCCAGTCGCGCGTGTATCAGGACCCGATCCACGAAGGATCGATCTGCCTTAACGGAACCCTCTGCATCTTGGGAGGAGACAGGTCGTTGCTCGACTTCTTCCAGGTACAGGTCGGTCCTGACGGAATGGCGAACATCGCATTCGCCAACAACGCATCGCCCGACAAGATCCAGCGGGTTTGGTACGCGCGCCAGACGCGCGGCCCGTCCGCCGGCAACGGTCTACTGGACGAGAGGATCTGCGGCGGTGGAGGCGGAGGCGGTGGCGGCGGAGAGCTGAAGGGCCCGCACGTCCACTTGAGGGTCTCGGACGCGACGCCTCAGAAGGGCGAGAAGATCACGTTCTTCACCAGACTCGGCGTCTGCGGGGATCACCGCGGAACAAACGTCGAACTGAAACAAGAGGAGAAGGGTCAGTACAACACCATCGCGACGAAGAAACTCTCGCGCGACTGCCATGCGAAGTTCACGATCCCGGCAGCGTTCGGTCAGGCTTCCTTCAGAGCGACATGGCCCAAACAGGACGACGACCATAGGGCGGGCAAGTCGAAACCCGTGAGTGTCACAACGCATTGACAGCTAAGTAGCGACGATCCTCACCACGTCGGTGGACCCCGCGCGAGGGGCGGGGCCACCGGCGACGACCGCCACGAGCTGCCCCGGTTCGACCAGTCCTGCATCGCGCGCGGCCTGAACCGCCTGCCGGAGTCCTTCTTCAGCGAGTTGTTCCTCGGGGAAGAACGGAGATAGGGCGGGGACGACTCCCCACACAAGCGTGAGGGGACGAACGGTCTCGGGACCGTGGGACAGGCCGAGTATCGGCATCGACGGCCGGAAGGCGGCCACCCGCCGGGCGGTGTTGCCACTCCGCGTTGGACAGAGGATCGCTGCAACCTTCAGCTCTTCGGCTGCATGCACCGCGGCCCGCGCTATCGCCCAAGAGACGGGATCGTCGTCGCCTTCGTGATGGACCGTGCTGACCTCGTGCATCGCCTCGGTCTCGGCGGCGAGCGCGATCGAACTCATCGCTGTCACCGTCGCGATGGGGTATTTACCGACGGCCGTCTCTTCCGAGAGCATCAACGCGTCGGTGCCGTCCAGTACTGCGTTCGCGACGTCGTTCACTTCAGCGCGGCTCGGGAGCGGGCCGTGAGTCATCGACTCGAGCATCTGAGTCGCGGTGATCACAGGCGTCCCGGTTGCGTTGCACGCACGGATGATCCGCTTCTGCAGTAGAGGCACGGTCTCGAACGGGCACTGGATACCGAGGTCGCCGCGAGCGACCATGACGGCGTCGGCCGCTCTGACGATCTCGTCCAGATTCTCGACGGCAGTGCGGGTCTCGATCTTGGCGATCAACAGTGGTTTGACGCCGCGCTTGGGCAAAGCAGCCCTCGCGCGTTCCACATCTTCTGCATCCCGGATGAACGAGAGGCCGATCAGATCGACCTTGAAGGTGAGTGCAAACTCAAGCGTTACGCGGTCTTCATCGGTGAATGCCTGGATCTTCGCTTCGGCGGTGGGGAGGTGCATGCCCTTGCGCGATCGCAGAAGCCCTCTGCGCACGACTTCGGTGTGCACGTCTCCGTTCTGGATCTCGGTGACCTTCAGGATGATGGCTCCGTCGGCGAGAAAGATCTCGTCGCCCAGCTCGACCATGCCCGATAGACCAGGCACGGTCGTCGAAACCCCGTTGCGATCGCCGACGGCTTCCTTCGCGAAGAGGACGAACGGCTGGTCCGGCTCGAGGCTGACCTCCCCGCCGTCGACCTCGCCCGTTCGCATCTTTGGCCCCGGCAGGTCCGCGAGTATGCCGATCACCTTGCCGTATTGGTCGGCTTGCGCCCTAGCCATCTCCGCAGCGGCTTTGTGTACCTCTGGGCTGGGGTGGGCGAAGTTCAGCCGGAACACATCGACGCCGGCCTCGATCAAGGATCGGACGCGCTCGGGCTCACGGGTCGCGGGCCCAAGCGTGGCGATGATCTTCGTCCGGCGCATGACTCTTCCTACCGCGGGCACGGTGCTACCGCCAGTAACTCCCCCCGATGGCCCAGGGGGTGAGGGTTAAGCGTCGCTCGGAGTGCTCTGGATCGAGTACTCGGGGTCCTCGAGGTGTGCCATGGCGTAGATGCCGTCATGGAGCATTCCCTTGATCCCGAGTTCGGTGAGTTCCTCGTCGCCTGCAACCGTTACGTACTCGGAGCCGTCGGCTTCTTGCCATTGCACGACGACCGCACACTGGACGATCTTCCGTGAGCCCTCGACGGTTCCGTGAGCGCCGCCCGTCCTACGGTGCTCGACGAACTGGATCATGCTTTCCAAGTGGTCGCCGACGAGGTTTCTAACGCTCTTGTTGTCCGCGAGCCGCCGCGGCTGTGAGGTGTTGGCCACAGTCTTCTCCTGTTCGATTCGCCCAGTACAGATTGCACCCCCACTACACACGAAAGCCTTATGGATGGAAATAGTCATTTCGCCCTAGTAAGGCCCTAGAGGCCCGGCGCATGGGCAAGACTGCAGAGATGCCCCGCATCCGCCTATCGGAAGAAACAGAGGAGCTTCGACGAGGGTTCAAACGGATCCGCGACCAGATGGATCTCCCGCGCAGATTCCCCGAACAGGTCCAAGAAGAGGTCAGGAGCCTGCCCGATCCAAAGCCGAATGAGGCATATGCGGATGGTCGCGATATCGACTTCGTCACGATCGATCCGAAAGGGAGCCGCGACCTCGACCAAGCCTTTCAGGCCGAGCCCGAGGGCAACGGCTACCTCGTGCGCTACGCGATCGCGGATGTGGGTTTCTTCGTCAAGCCCGGCTCTGGGCTCGACAGAGAGTCCCATCGCCGCGGCCAGACGCTCTATTGCCCCGATACGCGCATCCCGCTTTATCCGCCCGAGCTGAGTGAAGGAGCGGCCAGCCTTCTTCCCGACGCTGATCGTCCGGCCGTCCTTTGGACGTTTCATCTGGAGCCCGACGGACGCGTCGCGGATGTAGAGGTCACTCGGGCGACCGTTAGAAGCCGGCGGCAGATGACCTACGCGGAGGCTCAGCAAGAGATCGACTCCGGAGTGCCGGGATCATTGTCTCTGCTGAAAGAGGTTGGTGGGAGGCGACAGAAGTTGGAGCAAGAACGGGGTGCCGTCAGCCTCCACGTTCCCGAACAGGAAGTCGTGAAAGTCGGCTTCGGTTACAAGCTGTCTTACCGAGTGCCGCTGCCGGTCGAGGACTGGAACGCACAGATCTCGTTGATGACCGGGATGGCGGGGGCCGACATCATGCTGAAAGGAAAGGTGGGGCTGCTGCGAACGATGCCCGCTCCGCCGGATGAAGCCGTCGAGAAGCTCCGTCGGAGCGCGAGGGCACTTGAGCTCGACTGGCCGTCGGACGTGTCCTACGCGGACTTCGTTCGCACCCTCGATCTGCGGATCCCCGCGCATGCGGCCATCGCTACACAGTCGACTCAACTGTTCAGGGGAGTTGCCTACGCCGCTTTCCAAGGAAAGCCACCGGTGGATGCCGCACATCACGCGATCGCAGCGCCGTACGCGCATGTGACAGCGCCGCTCAGACGCATGGCCGATCGCTACACGTCAGAGATCGTGTTGTCCCTCGTCAGAGGGGAGCAACCCCCTGCGTGGTGTACCGAAGCTCTAGCCCAACTTCCGGAGGAGATGAAGGAGGCTGATCGCCGCGACGGTGAGCTCGAGCGACGCATCATCGATCTCGTCGAGGTGGTCGTCCTTGCAAACCGCGTGGGTGAGCTCTTCGACGCCGTCGTCGTGGACGTCGGCAAGCGAGGCGGGCAGATTCAGCTTCGAGATCCCGCGGTTCAGGCGCCATGCGACGGTGAAGCGCTTGAGCTTGGGTCGAGCGTGAAGGCGAAGCTGATCACAGCGGATCCTGAGAAGGGCCAGCTCAGATTTCAGGTGATGCCGCCCGGCTAGGCTCCTATTTGCGGGCGGTTAGCTCAGTGGTAGAGCACTGCGCTTACAACGCAGGGGTCGGCGGTTCGAAACCGTCACCGCCCACCTGGAAAGCCTGTTTAGCCCAGTTCCGCTCGCAGCACGTCGATCTCGCGCTTGAAGTCGACGCGAAGTCGACGCTTCTCGTCGTCGTCCAGCCACGCGGCCTCGACGCCATCCAGCGCTACGGCAGCCATATCGTCGAACGACATCTCGAGCGCCTCAGCAACCGATCGGTATTCCTTGCCGAGGTCGAGATCCGTCATCGCCGGGTCGTCCGTGTTCAGGGTTGCGAGCAAGCCGGCCTCGCGCATCCGGCGGAAGGGATGCTCGCTGAGGGACGCCACTTTGTTAGCGATAAGCACGTTGCTATTGGGGCAAACGCTGAGCGCGATTCTCTGTTCTGCCACCTGAGCGGCGAGTTCGGGGTCCTGCAAGATCGAAAGTCCGTGGTCGATGCGCTCCGCGCCGAGAGCCTCGAGCGCCGTCTTGATGTTCTCGGGTCCCGCATCTTCGCCTGCGTGCGCGGTGCAGTGGAGACCCACTGAGCGCGCGAGGTCGAAGGCTGCGGAGTAGTCGCGCAGCTCGACCCCGAGCTCGGTCGAATCCATCCCAACCCCGATTACGCACTCAGCTCGACCAGACCGTCGGAGTTCGACTAGTTGCTCGATAAGCTCAAGTCCGGCCGATGCGCCGTAAGCCCGGTCCATGTCGCAGATCGCCTGGCAGCGCACCCCAGTCTCGTGTTCCGCGGCCTCGAGCCCTAGCGTGATTCCCTCGATGATCCCCGCGAGGTCCTGACCAGCGGCGAGGTGTCTCGCCGGCGTGAAGAACGTCTCGCGGTAACGCAGCCCATGCGGCGCTTGGTGGATGATGGACTCGTAAGCCGCTCGCTCCCAGTACTCCGGCTTCGAGAGAAGCTCTTGCACAAACCAGAAAATCTTGAGGAACCCGTTGAGCGAGTCGTACTCGTAAAGGTCCTCGACTCGAGGGACCGGCAGGTGCTGTCCGTTCTCGATCGCAAGCTCAGCCACTGTCTCCGGGGCGATCGTTCCCTCAAGGTGGCAATGAATCTCGACCTTCGGGAGCCGGTCATAGATGTCACCCACAGCGCGATTGTATCGGTGGTCGATGCCGCACTGCGGTCCACACCTGGTCCACTTGCATCGCGAAACCGGGGGTATGAGCGCGAAACAGCGACAAACGAAAACCTAGTCTGACCTGCGGAAAAGCTCTAACTGGTCGGGATTCGTTTCCCCATCATTGGCTCTTACAACGCAGGGGTCGGCGGTTCGAAACCGTCACCGCCCACCAGCACAAACACCGACTTAGGCCTCCCAAGGTTATGAGACGCTGGGGACATGGAAGGTGCGCTCACTTGGCGGAGGCGGGCATTCTTGGCTTGGGGCATACCAGCCCTCCTTGTCACGCTCAGCGTTGACACCGTCGCGGATGTCTTTGAACAGAACTCGGATCCCGACGCCGTCACGATTGGGGCCTGGCTCTTCATGGCAATGGACCTCGTTGTTCTTTCCCGCGTTCTGTTTGGAGCCCCGCAGGTTCGGAAGATGCATCAACGCCTCATCGAGCGAAAAGGGTCTGCCTCGATTGAGGACGTAGGCAAGGCCCTTAGCTTCCTGGCCATGTCGTTGTTGGGCGCGCCCTTCCTCATGGGCCTAGTCCTGGTCTCGATGAGTGGCGATGCCTGGCGACTCTATGTATTCGTTCCGATCTCATTGGTTGGTGGAGTTGTCCTGTGGAGGCAAATCGAAGAGGCAGTCAGACAATTGGATTCGCCCGCCGGAGGGCCGTCGTAATGAAGGCGGGTGAATCGTCGCTTAACGAAGCACTCCTGAGAAGTCCTTGGATCTTCGGAATCACAACGACAGTTGCGCTGATCTTTCTCGCTAGCAATATTGGGGAACCCGGAACGGGTCAAGACACTTCGGTTGCTGAAGCGATCGGGTTTGCGACGCTAACAATTGCCGCGATCGCTGTTGTGTGGTTTCTTCCTGTTCTGACCGGGCGACCGTCAACCCGCATTGTGATCTCCCGGTGCCTCGTTGCGTCAGTTCCCTACTTCGTGGCCTTGGTCGCAACCCGGTTCGGATCGCCTCAGTGGCCACCAGGAATCACCCTCCTGGTCTTCATTGGCCTCCTAGTCTTCTCCCTACGGTCGGGGCGCAGAGCTCTTTCAGAGCCGCCTTTTCAGCTGCAAGAGAGCGGCTGAAATGCCACAGCAAGATTTTCCGTCACAGGCTCGCGTTAGCGTCTGGACATGAGCAGCACCACTGTTATCGAGTGGACCGAGATGACCTGGAACCCGGGCGGGTGCCCGAGGCTTCCGTGAGTTCCGCAGTTTTGCTCAGCCCATCCGTGGCGACGGAGATTAACTGGGACGAGGAATGACACGGCTACGACTCAGAGTCCGTCCCACGAGCCGGTTCGCTTCTGCGCTGGCAGCCATGTTCGTCTTGTTTCTGGCCCTCGTCTTCATTGGGATGATTGGAGCTTTCAACGAGGGCATGGCTCCATCGATGGGTCGCTCGGTGATCAAAGGTTCGCTTTTGCTTGGGGCCGCGGCATGTCTGTTCGGCGTATGGATGGGCATTCGCGAGACGTTTGTGCGGCCTTCTATTGTCCTGACTTCATCTGGTCTCGAGGTGATCCACCCAATGGTCTTACGTCGATCCTTAGAGCTGCCTTGGAACGTCATAAGAGCGGTGTCCGTGAGTGAGTCCTCCAAGGACCCAGCGTTCTGGAACAAGGACGACCTGCCTCTCGAAATAGTGCATGAGAAGGGTTGGCTCGAATGGAATGCTTCAGCAGAAGAGAATCTCAAGGCGACTAATGACTTAACGCGTGTTTTGGTTCCTCTAGTCGACCGGGACATCAATCTCACCCCCAACGTCGCCATCGTCTTGTCCGAGCCAATAGATGTATCAAGTGTCGTTCGCCGTTCTTCTAGGAGCCGTTCCTTTATCAAGAGGATCGGGTCAACCGGGAACACCATGGGTTTGCTCTTGGTGGCGCGCGATCCCGCAGAAGTTGAACGCGCTCTGCAAGCTCGTGACCTTGTACGGAAGCTGGATACCCGCGATGCGCAACTACTGGAGTTCACTTACGAGGATGCCAAGAGGATCAGACGGGCCCAACGATGGCTGGCGTTCGCTTTGGCCTATGGCGTTTTGGTGCTCGCATCTCGCGTTTGGGAATTGGTCAAATGAGCCGGGATCGCCTTTTCGCAACCGCGCCAAACCTGAGCGTCATCTTCCATAAGCCGTGGCGGTGGATATCCACCGTTGTTTTGACGGTTCTGTGGTACGTGATCCTCTTTGCGGTAGACGGTTATGCGCGGTCGCATTTCGACGTCTTCGATCCCTCGGAGGGCTCTCACATGGGATCTGTAGCGGTCAACTTCAAGTACGGGCTCATGTTCGCCTTGGTATCCATGGTGCCGCCGGCCCTTATCGCCCTAAGGATGGCGTGGGAAGAGAATGTGACGACTGAGATGCTCGCTTGCGGGGGTCTCATCGTGACGGTCTCGACTGTCGCGTTCTATGCGACAGGAGCCGCGGGATGCGACTCGCTTGGCCAAGGCCCTGGCCAGGACGCACATTTCCTCGTCCTTGCTGGCGTCACATTCATCGCTCCAGCCCTCCTTGGTGCCATCGCGATTAGGAGGGCTTACTTGGCGAAGGTGCTGGTGATCCTTGGGCTCTTCGGAGGAGCGGTCGGTGCTTTCATGGTCTTTCTGCAGGCTGGTCACTGCGAAAACATGGCATCAAAGGTCCTTAGAGAAAGTGACGCCTTGTTGTGGTTCACGCTAGCAGCGCCGCTGGCTCTGGTCGGCGCTGCTCTCGGGTGTGGAGTTGGGCTGTCAGGAACGGTGCTTGGTCGTACTCGAGCGGAGGGATTCAGTCGTGGGCGAAGCTAAACAAGAAACTCGTCGGCTCCTTCAAGGATGCGTGGTCGACGTCGCCGCCCTTGCAACATCGATTGACTCTAAGGAAGCGGCCCGGTGTATTTGACGATGTCGATCGCGCCGCCGCTACCGTCCTCGACCACGTACATGATCCGGTCGGTCAACCAGGTCACGTCGATGGCCGCCTGGATGTCTTTGAGGAAGTAACCGACCTCGCGCGGAGTCCCCTTCGGACTGATGTCGAGAAGCCGGACACCGTGCGAATAAGCGGCCATCGCTACAAGGCCTCCGTTGTGGAAGCTGGGGTGCTCGCGTGCCCAATGGGCCGAGCAGCCCTGGATGCCGAACACGTCGAGTGGGGGCTGGCCGTCGCTGCCGGTCCCATTCACAAGGGTGTACGAACCCACGGGTTTGAAGCCTTTCGTCCGCCAGCCATCGGTGCGCCAGACCTGGAGTGTCTTGCCTTCGTCGCCGTAGGTCTCGCACCGCCCGTTGTTGACCGCTTCGGACGCGGTGATCAGGAAACGGTCCTTGCCCGAGCGAGGCCAGATGTTGTTGTGGCTGATGTTCGTGGAGCCTGCATCGGTCTTCATGATGGCGCGCGGCTTGGTGGGATCGGTCGTGTCGAGGGCGAACATCGGGCTGCTCGACGTAAGGACCAGACCCGGGCGCACCTCGGTCACGTCGTGGACGTAGGTTCCGTTGATCGCGTCGGTCCACGGCTTGTCCAGAAGCTTGGGGTTTGAGGGATCGTGAAGGTCGAGGATGATCCCGCGATTGTCCAGTCCGTTTACCGTCCCGTAGGCCCACTTGCAGTCGTAAAGGCATGTGTAGGTGTGGGCACCGGCGCCGTCCAGAGTCGCCTCGATCTTCATGTTCTTCGGATCGCTGACGTCGATCACGTATAGGACGCTCGTCGGCGTGTCGAAGAAGCGCGACAGCAGGAGGATCTTTCCGTTCGTGACCATCTCCTCGTTCTCGAGCTCTTGCATCAGCAACTGGTCGTCCCCGACCTGATCCAGAAGCTTGGGATCGGTTGGGTCCGACACGTCGTACGAGTACAGGCCCGATTGCCAGCTGGACGCGAAGAAGGTGTCGCCGGCGAGCGCCCCGCTGACGACGACCCCGGGGATCGTGATGCTTCCGATCTGCTCGAAGTTCTTCGAGCTC
The DNA here is from genome assembly GCA_034663635.1 of Actinomycetota bacterium. Classification (GTDB taxonomy): domain Bacteria; phylum Actinomycetota; class CADDZG01; order CADDZG01; family WHSQ01; genus JAXDJH01. The sequence goes on from JAXDJH010000007.1 coordinate 13,891, forward strand.
GAGATCACCTCACGGCTGCTCGCGGAGGTCGGGAGGACCAGTGCTAAGACGAGTCCCACGACGCTGAGTCGACGGAGAGATCGCTTGACTCTTCGATGCCCGGTGTCCAGCACGCTCTGGCTCCTAGTGAGTTAGATCAGGGGATGCATCCGTCGAAACGAGTCTTCCCCCGGTGGCGGGGTGAACAACAGTCCGTCGAGACAAACCTTCGTTACCGGAGTCTGAATCCCTCCACCAAGGCGGCCACTCAGTCGAGACAGAACTCGTTGCCCTCGATGTCCTGCATCACGAGGCAGGATTCGTTGTCGCCGTCGGCACGCAGCAGTCGCACGCGTACTGCGCCGAGCGCGACCAGTCGTGCGCATTCGTTCTCAAGTGCGGCCAGGCGTTCTTCCCCAACGAGCCCGGTGCCGACCCGGACGTCAAGGTGCAGCCGATTCTTGACGACCTTGCCTTCGGGAACGCGCTGGAAGAACAGTCGCGGGCCCACGCCTGAGGGATCGATGCATGCGAACGCTGAACCCTGATCTTCAGGCGGCAGCGCGCGATCGAAATCGTCCCAAGTAGCAAACCCCTCTGGTGGCGGCGGTACGACGTACCCCAACACCTCGCACCAGAAACGAGCGACGCGCTCCGGTTCTGCGCAGTCGAAGGTGACTTGGATCTCTTTGACCGACGCCATCGGTCAACTATAGAGAGGCGAAACCGTCACCGCCCACAAGGTTCCCTCTAGGGAGACACGTACTTCTTCACGAAGCCTCGCAACTGGTCTGAGACGTCGGCGTATTCACGCTGTACGTCTTCGCTTTCCTCGTAGAACACGATGAACGGACAATCTTTGTCCGCGGCCGAGATCTCACCGGAAGCGACCTCCTCGCCGGTATTCGCCGCATACAAGGTCACGTTCCAGGTCGCGCTGAAAAGCTCCACGTCGAACGGCTCGGGGAAGTCGTCGGACTCGTAACCCGGGCAGACCATGTCCTTCTTTTCCGACGTCCGGTCGAGGCAGGCGACGAGTTCGGTGTTGTCGATGCTGACCTCTTGGGATTGCCAACCCTCAGGCAAGGTGAGAGACATGTACTCGTATTCAGGGTCTTCACCTTCGAACACGATGAGTGGGTGGAGGCCAGGGCCCTTCTCGTACGGAGCGGCCTGCGAAATCGTGCCTCCTCCGCAAACCTGTTCGTAGTCGCTGGATAGCAGGAAGACCGGCGCTGTTGGGCTCGAGGCGTCGCCGGGCGCGGCGGAGTTCGCCGGCGGTTCCTCAGAGCTACCGCCGCCACATGCCGCGGCCAGTACTCCCACCAACACAAGCGCCGCCAATGTTCGACCCACGACTCCTCCTCTTTGCGATTGGGCCACAGGATAGGCAAACGATCGCTCTTCTACTAGTGGGATTCGTTTCCCATCTTTTGGCTCGACAACGCCGAGAAGACTCTTTCTGCTTAATGTGCTCGGGTGGTCGACCTCAAGGTAGGAGTGCTTCTACCCACCAGAGAACAGGTGCTCTTCGGCGAGAGCGACGCGACGGCAGTCGTGAACGAGGCGGGACTGGCCGAAGAGCTCGGGTTCGACTCGGTGTGGGTTGGCGATTCCTTACTCGCCCGGCCCCGTTTCGATCCCCTCGTCCTCGCAGGCGCGGTGGCCGCTCGGACCGAGCGCGTCGCTATCGGCACCGCGATCCTTCTACCCAGTCTGAGACATCCGCTGCAGTTGGCGCAGATCGCGGCGACCGTCGACAGACTCTCTCAAGGCCGATTGATCCTTGGAGTCGGAGCCGGCGCGCCTATTCCTTCCACGAAGGCGGAGTTCGATGCCGTCGCGGTCCCGTTCGATGAACGCGCGGGAAGGCGGGACGAAATGACGCGCTTGCTACGGAGACTGTGGTCGGGGGCCGAGGTGAGCTCAGACCGTTTCTGGTCGTTCTCAGCACAACTCGAGCCGCGGCCGTATCGCGACGGCGGAGTACCGATGTGGCTCGGAGGGGAAGGGCCCACGGCCCTCCGCCGAGCGGGGGAGCTCTACGACGGATGGCTTCCCATCAGTGCGACTCCCGACTTGTACGCGCAAGGACTGAAGCAGGTTCGGGAGGCGGCGGGCGGCAGGGAGGTCGAAGCGGCCCTCTATTTGACGGTAACGATCGATGCCGATCCCCAACGGGCGCGGGAGATCCAGAGGGCTTACATAGAGCCCTATTACTCGGCCCCCTACGAAGTCGTTTCTGCCGTCCAAGCCATTCACGCGGGCACGGTCGAATCCGCCGTCGAGTGGATCCAGAGCTACCTAGATAAAGGAGTCACTCACATCGTGGTGCGAAGTGGCGATCCATCGCCCACCGGCCAGGTCGAGCGAGTTGCTCCGCTGCTCGAGAAGCTGCGTTAGCCCCATCTCTTAGGGCCTCCGACGGGCAGCAAAGCAGGACCTGTCCCAAACCCCCGTCCTAGACCAGGCGCCGTAAACAGGCGCCTCCCTTGGAGGAGAGCGGGGGGCGCCGTCGAACAAAGCGACCAAAGATGCGGATATCGCCGCATATCGGCGCGGGTTCGGCCCGGAGCCGATAGGGCAGCGGGTTAATTCAAAGTCTCGAAAGGCGGGGGCGCGATGTTGAGTAGCACTGGGGCCAGGAAGCGTTCTGTGGTTGGTCGGTTTAGGGCGGGGGCTCTAGTGCTGAGCGCCGGACTTCTCGTCGGTTCGTTGGCGACCCCGGGCGCAGCCGCTTCGCTCGAAAGCATCAATGCCGTCGGCAGCGTCGAGCAGGTGTACGTCACCGGCCTCAACTCGGGCGCGCAGGCATCGCTGATCGACCCCCAAGGGGCCACCGTGATGACCCAGACCGTCAACTCGCTCGGCGGGGTCCTGTTCCGTGAGGTCGCTGCCGGCGAGGGTTACCGTGTCGAGTCCGAAGGTATCCAGTCCGACCCACTCGTGGTCCACGAATACAAACCGAACGACGCAGCTCCTTGGGATGCGAGCGTCTACAACCAGTCGATACCATCCAGTGGCTACTCCTACTTGACGACCCGCGACGGCACGAAGCTCGCGCTCTCCGTGCATCTGCCGACCAGCCCGGCCACCCTGCCGGTGCCTAAGGTCGGCACCCCGCCCGATGGGCACGGCGCACCTTTGACCCCTCCGTATCCAACGCTGATCGAGTACTCGGGCTACGCGTACGCGCAGCCGGAAGGCCCCCAGAGCGGCATCGCGGTCCTCGCGAACGCGATGGGCTTCGCCGTGGTCGACATCCAGATGCGAGGGACGGGCTGCTCTGCCGGCGCCTTCGACTTCTTCGAGCCCCTCCAGGGTCTCGACGGGTACGACATCGTCGAGACGATCGCCAACCAGCCCTGGGTCAAGGGTCACAAAGTCGGCATGATGGGTATCTCTTACGGCGGTATCAGCCAGCTCTTCACCGCCCAGTATCAGCCACCGTCTCTTGCCGCGATCTCGCCTCTGTCGGTGATCGATGCGACTGCAACGACGCTCTATCCCGGCGGCAACCTCAGCACCGGCTTCGCCCTGGCCTGGGCCGAGGAACGGCAGCACGAAGCAGAACCTGCGGGGGAGGGACACGGACAGGGATACGCGTGGGACCGGATCCAGGCTGGAGACACGACGTGCCTGGAGAATCAGGTGCTCCATCCCGAGGCCGCCCAGCTGCGAGAGAAGATCGACGCCAACAACCATTACGTGGCCGAGGTCGCCGACCCGCTCGACCCCGTGACCTTCGTCGACAAGATCAACGTGCCAACTTTCCTCGTCTGCCAGTGGCAGGACGAGCAAACCGGCGGCCACTGCCCCGAGCTCGTCGAGAAGTTCACCGGCACCGATAAGAAATGGTTCACGTTCACCAACGGTGCCCACATCGACTCGCTGGATCCGGAGACCTACAACCGCTGGTACGACTTTCTCCAGCTGTACGTCGCGGATCAGCCTCCGGCCGTCATGCAGGGACCAACGCGCGCAGCAGCGCCGGCCGTTTACCAGCTGGCTTTCGGTCTTCCCCCTCAGGACAGCGCCGTTACCCTCCCGCCGGATCCGATCCAAGCGATGCCGACCTACGACCTGGCGCTTGCAGCCTTCGAGAAGCTGCCGATGGTCCGCGTGCTGTTCGAGAACGGCGCGGGGACGTCGCCGACCGGGCAGAAGATCCCGGGCAATCCTTATCCCGCGTTCGAGCGGTCCTACGACAGCTGGCCGATCGCTGGGACCGCGGCTCAGACCTGGTACTTCGGTCCCAACGGGACGCTGTCGAACAACCTCCCGACGACCGGTGGGATCGACCACTACTACTCGGACCCGAACGCGGTTCCCTTGACCAACTACGCGGGCGGTACCGGCACCGGTGACCTCTGGGGCAACGCGTCGCAGTGGCACTGGAACTGGCAGCAGAACCCCGAGGGAACTGCGGTCTCCTACGTTTCCGACCCCATGACGTCAGACACGACCGTCGTCGGCGCCGGCGCGATCTATGCGTGGGTGCGAACGGCGAACCCAGACGCCGACCTTCAGGCGACGATCACCGAGGTTCGCCCGGACGGCAAGGAGACGTTCGTGCAGAACGGTTACATGAGAACGAGCATCCGCAAGCTCTCGACCGACTCCCAGAACATGTTCAAGCGACCGAGCGAGTTGCTCCGCCCCATCCCGACCTTCACGTTCGAGGACGCGATCGACATGCCCGCGGGAACCTTCGAACAGGTTGCGATCCCGCTCTATTACCAGGGCCATGTCTATAGGGCCGGGTCGCGGATCCGAGTAACGATCGCTGGGCCGAACGGCCAGCAGCCGGTCTGGTCGTTCAGCGAGTCGCTTCCGGCCGGCGGAGTGGACTTCTCGTTCTCTCCGACCCAGCCGTCGAAGCTCGTGCTGCCCGTGATCGCGGGCAGTCCGCCTGCACCCACGGCTCTGCCGGCTTGCCCGAGCTTGCGCAATCAGCCGTGCCGGACCTACCAAGCGATCGTGAATCAGACCGCGACTTAAGAGCCAAGCCCTTCACCTGGGCGGGATTCCCAGTGCCGCGTCTCTGAGTAGGTTCGCTCAGATGACGAGGAAAGGGGATCTCGCCCATGGATGAACTGGAAACGGTCAACGTTCGCTACATGGTCGATGACGTCGAAGAAGCGATCGAGTTCTACACGACGCACTTCGGCTTCACGGTCCTAAGCAGCATGCCGCCCGCGTTCGCAGACGTCGGGCTCGGCAACCTCCGCCTCCTTCTGAGTGGGCCGAAGAGCTCCGCCGGACGCCCGATGCCCGACGGAGAGCAGCCCGCTGCGGGTGGGTGGAATCGCATCCATCTCCTCACGTCGGATCTGACCGCCGAGATCGCGCGACTCCGAGCCGAAGGCGTGACTTTCCGCAACGACGTCGTCACGGGGCCGGGTGGATCTCAGATCCTCATCCAGGATCCGTCCGGGAATCTCGTCGAGCTCTTTCAACCCGCCGGTCGGCAATGATTCAACCGATATGACACCTAGCCCCGCGAAGGAAGAGATCCTCACGATCGATAACCGTGAGGTCCGGATCACGAGTCCAGACAAGGTGTTCTTTCCCGAGAGGGGGGAGACCAAGCTCGATCTCGTAAACCACTACGTACGATTCGCCGAGCCCCTCATGCGCACGATGGGCGGGCGACCCCTGCTTCTGCAGCGTTTCCCGAATGGCGCGACCGGGACGTCCTTCTACCAAAAGCGGGTTCCCGACTCGGCCCCCGAGTGGCTGGAGACGACGACGGTTTCAACGCCGAACGGAACCGAGTCGCGCGCGCTCGTTGCAGCCGATCTCGCGCACATAGCCTGGGCGGTGAACCTCGGGTGTCTCGGCTTCCATGTCTGGCCGTACCTCGCCGCTCAACCTGAGTTCACCGACGAATTGCGACTCGACCTCGATCCGCAGCCCGGCACCGACTTCACTCACATCCGCGCTGCCGCGCACGAACTCAAGGGACTCCTCGACGAGTTGGGAGTCGTCGGTTATCCCAAGACGACGGGAAACAAAGGGCTGCACGTGTACGTCCGGCTCGAGTCCCAGTGGGACTCGTATCAGGTTCGGTCCGCAGCCGTCGCGGTCGCACGAGAGCTCGAACGGCGCAACCCGGACGTGATCACGGCGGAATGGTGGAAGGAAGATCGCGGCGAGCGGGTGTTCGTGGACTTCAACCAGAACGCGCCGCACAAAACGGTCTTCGGAGCGTGGTGCGTGCGCTCGCGCGCGGGGGCTCAGGTGTCGACGCCCCTCGCTTGGGACGACGTTGACGTGATCCACCCCGACGAGCTCACGATCGCGTCGCTTCCCGTTCGGATCGAGAAGCACGGCGATCCCTGGGAGGAGATGAACGCGGATCCGCAGTCACTCGAGCCTTTCCTCGAGATGCAGAAACGGGACAAAGCTAGCGGTCTTCACGACGCGCCGTGGCCCCCCGTCTACCCCAAGCAGCCAGATGAGCCACCCCGGGTCTCCCGAAGCCGCGCGAAGAAGTCCTGAGTTCTATGCCACCATCGCGCGCAGGAGTACGACGATCCGATCGTCGTCGCTCGCTGCCTCGCATTCCCTGAGAAGTGCCGATACGCCCGCGCTCAAAGCCCGCTCGAGTTCATCCCGCTGAAGCGATTGCACAAGCACATGCTTGAACGCGTCGCGAATCTCTGACGGCAACTGTTCGAAGCCTTTGGCATAGAAGGCCGGCAGCTCGAGGCGAAGGCAGGCGAGATGCATGGCGCTGTAGCGAAGCTGTGTGATGGCGTGCTCTGCTTGCCACCATTGTTGGCGTTCGATGCAGACTCGCGAATGGCGCGCCCAGATCATCGCCCAGCCGAGAAGTTCCTCGCGGGCAACGGGGCCCTTGAGGTTGGGCTCGTGCGCTTCGCCGAACAGAAGCTTGAACCGCGGACTGCTGGCTCGGAACTCCGAGGCCGGAGATACGGACACATCGAGCTGCAGGTAGTCGTGAAAGAAGAAGATTCGATATATCAGCGGGCCCGAAGTTAGGTCGAACAGATGAACCGCTTCGAACCGTGAGACCAGTTCGCTCTTCCAGTCATCGAGGACGTCCGTTAGAGAGACCCCGTCGGCGATGCCGAACGTGAGATCGAGATCGGACCAGCGGTCACCGCCGCCTAGGGCGAGCGACCCAACCTCGGCCCCCGCTATTACGCGGGAGTCCCTCCGAGCGAGCGACAGCACGTGATCGCGGAGGCGATCCCGCTCTTGGATGATGAACACGGCCCAATCATGCAAGACCGAGAGTCATAGACGGCCCTCTTGCCGTCACGCTAGCGGGATGCGGTAGGACGCTGCACTTCTCGTAGTCTGAGGTGCATGAAGGATCCGTCTCAGGAACTCCTCGACGAACTGTTCGAATATCTCCGCATCCCATCTATCTCTTCGGGAGGGGGAGACCCCGCCGATCTCGCAGCTTGCGCGGAATGGCTCAAGGCGAAGATCCAACGCTCGGGCGGCGATGCCCATGTGGTCACCGACCTCGGCAACCCCCTCGTAATCGGCGACCTGCCCGCATCGGCCCCCGACGCGCCGACCGTTCTCATCTACGGCCACTACGACGTGCAATCCCCGAACCCGGTGGAAGCATGGACGACGCCCCCATTCGCTCCTGAGATCCGAAACGGCCGGATCTACGCCCGAGGCGCCAGCGACGACAAGGGCAACTTCTATCCGCTGCTCTTCAGCGCTTGCCGGATGGCGATGGATAAAACTCTGCCGGTGCACGTGCGCTGTTTCATCGAGGGCGAAGAGGAATCTGGCGGCACGAGCGCTCACTCTTGGATCACGAAGGACGAGGCCGGGGCCGACTGCGCGATCGTTTTCGACTCCGACATGCGGGACGCGGTGACCCCCGCGCTCACGATCGGCGTCCGAGGAATGCTGCAGTTCTCCTTAGATGTGAAGTCGGCCGACCACGACCTGCACTCCGGCATGTACGGCGGAGCCGCTCTGAACGCGGTTCACGTTCTCAACCGCATGCTGGATCAAGTTCTTCCGGGTCCCGACGGCTTGCTTCGCGACGAGCTCCGCGCAGGAATAGCTCCCCCTCGACCGGAGGAGCTCGAATCCTGGGCCCAGTTCAACCCGGGCGCCGATGAGATCGCGATGAGCGGGGGCCGGGCGATAAGCGAGGACGCTGCCACGCATTACTACGAGCACAACTGGGCCGATGCCTCCTTGGACGTGAACGGGATCGCAGGCGGAGATGCGGTGCAGAAGCGAACGATCATCCCCGCGGTCGCCAACGCGAAATTCTCGATTCGATTGGCGCCGGGGCAGAACCACCAGGAGATCGGCGCGACCGCCGAACGACTCTTGCGATCTGCCGCGCCGGCTAACGCGGACGTGAACATCGAATGGAGCGGGGTCGATGCGGCGGTTTTCGACCCGCAACATCCGGCCCTCTTGATCGCGGCCGACGCGTTGAAGGAAGTGTGCGGTGTCGAGACTGCGCTGCAGAGGGTTGGAGGGTCGATCCCCGTCCTGAAGGACTTCTACGACCGAGGCATCGCGACGATCCTCAGTGGCTTTGCATTGGTAGACGACCAGATCCATGCGGTCGACGAGAGTTTTCGCCTGGAAAGCGTGGCTCTATGCGAAGCGGCGGCCGACAAGTTGTTCGAAAAGCTCGCCGATCTCCCGAAGCGCTAGCCGGCGACAGCTTGGGAGGGTCATGGTCTATGTAGCTCTCCTCCGCGGCATCAATGTCGGCGGGAAGAACCGAGTGGAAATGAAACGGCTGAAGACCGGCTTCGAGGACGCGGGCATGACGGCCGTCAGGACCTACATCAATTCCGGCAACGTCATCTTTTCGAGCACTATCCGCAGTAAGGCGCGGCTCGTCTCGCTCTTGGAGAAGACGATCGCCAAAGACACCGGTTTCCATGTCGACGTCCTGGTGCGCGACCTCAAGAGCATGCGAGCGGTGGCAAAGGCCATGCCCGCGAAATGGATCAACAGCGAGGTCATGAAATGCGACGTGCTGTTCTTATTCGATGATGTGGCTCGGCCCTCGGTCATGAATAGGCTCCCCATCAGGCCGGAGATCGAAGATGTGAAATACGCGTCGGGCGCAATCATCTGGAGGATCGACCGCAAGGATGCGACGAAAAGCGGATTGATGAAGCTTGTCGGGACCGACCTCTACAAACGGATGACCATAAGAAACTGCAATACCGTTCGAAAGCTCCTCGAGCTGATGGAAGCCTGAGGCGCACCATCGGGCCTAGCGCATGTCCTGATCGGATAGCAACTTGAAGTTGTTGCCGGTTCCGAGACCGGGCCAGGCCATCAGCTTTAGACCGTAGCGGAGAGCCTGCCCTGGATTGAACCCACCGGTCTCCGGTGCCCAGGCAGCGACCTGTGCCTGAGCGGACTCGCCTTCTGAGGACAGGAAATTTCCGATGAGCAACGGTTTCAGGATCGGGCCGCCGCTGCGCATGGTTGCCAAGGGCGAGCGACCGTCGGGGCTGTAGCGCCACTTGTCGCCCTGGATGAACGCGATATCGGTCTGGCCGTTTCCGTTGAAGTCCGCCGCGACCGCGTCCTTGAAGGAACCCACGAGCTTGTTGTTGAGCTTGGCCCACGGCTCGGTGCCGCCGCTCGAGTAGGACCATGCGCCGTTCCTCACTGCGGCCACATCGGTGCCACGCTCGTCGTCAAACTCGCCGAAGAGCATTTCGGCGATCGGGGTGCTTGAAGACGCGGCCGGCGCCCAAGGGCCGCTTCTTCCATGCCAGATGTTCCACTGCTTGTCGCGCGTATAGAAGAGGTCGGTGAGGCCGTCGCCATCGAAGTCGCCAAATCGCAATTCTTTGATCGGAACAGGCAACGCAGTGAGGGGCGCTAGATCCGCTCTACCGCTTTTTAGATACCCGAGGTTGCCGCTGACGTCGCGGTAGAGGACGTCGGTGACGCCATCGTTGTCGATGTCGGCAAAGGCGAGATCCCGGGTGCGCTTGTTGGACGCGTGCAGAAACTCCCAGGGGCGGCTGCCACCGCGAGAGAAGAACCATCCGGTGCCGTTCGCAACGAAGACGTCGGTGCGGCGGTCGCCGTCGAAGTCACCGGCCGCGACCTCCGTGGAATAGTCGGTATCGAACCGGTTGCCGCTGGCGTGGAAGTTGAATTGCTTCTGATCCTCGCCGATCCCCGAATCGCTCTTCTTCCACTTAAGGGAAACGGCCGAGTCAAGGTCATCGTGGACGACGACGTTGTCGTGAAAAAAAGCGCCCTCTAATGGCTTTCCGCGCAGCATGAGCGCGGGCCGTGTCTTCACGAGGCTGTAGGTCTGCTCCCCGCGGATGGTGTTGTAGGCGATCTCGAATCTGTTGCCTGCATAGCCGCCATAGCCCGTATGGGCTGTTCCGTGAACATCGAAGTGCTGGTTGTACGAGCTTCCCTGCTTGTAGCCACCGGACAAGATGTAATTGAAGCGAGCCGCGTACCCGCTATACGCCCGCCCCGATGCGGCCACGGCATGGCGATTGTGGTCGAAGACATTTCCCTCGACCGTCGCGTAGGCGGCGGCGCCTACGACGACGCCATAGCCGCCTCCGTCCCTGGCATTGTGGTGCATGTAGTTGTGCTCGACGAGGAGCGTCCCCGCGTCGCTGAACTCGAGGTGGGGCCAGGCGGGATCCCAGTCCTTTGGAACCTTGTCCACGAGATCGCATCCGTCGTAGGTCGGCTCAGTAATACATCCTTGAACGACGACGCCCCCGTGGGTCCACTGGCTGAACTCGTTGTCGGCGATCGTCACCCGGTGACCGAAGGCTTTTCTGCTTCCGTCGATGTCCTGACGGACGTTGATCGCCTCGACATAGGGGTCCTGATGCGCGTGATCACGGCCCGGCTGCGGGCCGATGAAGTTCAGACCCTGCACGCGCACGTCATTGCCCTCCACAACGAAGAGCGGGTACTCCTTTTCCATGTAAGTGGTGAAGAGGATGGGCCGGCTGCCCAGCTCGCCACGCTCTCCGATCAACTCGACCCCGGAGTGCAAGGGGATGTCGTGAAGATGATCGCCGTTGCAGTCGACCATCTCCCATTCCTGATCTTTGGGGACGATCACCCGCCCAGCAAAATTCGAGCGCAACACGTCGTCGAGCTCGATCGCCGAGGAGACGATCCGCTCGGTCACCGGGCCCTCTGGTTCGGTGGCGCCGATCTCGACCTGAGCGGAGCCGCAGTTTCCGATGATCCGGACCGTCAGGGTCGCTGCGCGCGGCTCGGAGCCCGCACCACCACCGGGCGTCCCCGTGATCGTGATCTCGGTGTTAGCCGAGGGGATGGCATTTGGATCGACTGAAAGTCGCAAGGTTGTAGCACCATCGGTTCCCGAGACCGGGTTGGGCGAGAACGTTCCATTCATCCCGGCAGGGAGCCCAGAGATGCTCATCGCCACATTGCCATTCGACCCATTCAGTCTGCTGACTTCGATCGGGACATCGATGAAAGCACCCTGATGAACAGGGAGGGGGCCAACGCGGAGGGCGAAATCCGCGGGTGGTCCGGCCTCGGGGCGGGTCAACGACAAGTCGTCGAACCCGATCGTCTGGCTCCCGTTAGGAGGATCGGCGATCAACTCGAACGAAGCGATGTCCGGTGTCGCGCTTGAGGACGTGACACTCACCGATTGGTTGAAGGGTTGGCCTTGGACCACCGTGGCAGTGGATGTTCCGAGGCTCTCGCCCGCGGCGTTGCGGGCCGTCAGCGTTACTTGAGCCGGGGCGTTACCTACATCGGAGCCGATGAAGCCTACGAAAGCACTTACCCGACTCACCGTGCTGGTCAGCCGGCCGACGGTCCGAGGCGTATAGAACTCGCACGCGAAACAGAACGAAATGTCGGCGACCTGATTGCCTGAGTGGGCGATGCCCGGAGGAACCGCTCTTATGACGGGCAGTGCGCCGTCGCCTTGATCGGGCCCTGCAAAGGACACCCCGTGCGAGTTCTTGTACTGATCGGTGACGACGGTCCCTGGCTCGAGGTTGTCGAACGCCACAACGGTCGCTGCGGCGCCTGCATCTGCCACGGCGAGCAAAAGGAGGAGTGTTCCGACCGCGACGGCGAGCCTCATGCCCCTCACCCCCGAAGCCTGAGTGGTCAAAGGATGTCAAACAAGGGGGTTCGAAAGACCCTAGTCGTCTACGAGGTTGCCGTAATGAGCCCCTATTCCGATTGCATGGCGAGCATCGGTGCCAGCTGCTCGATGAGTCCGGCGACGTTCGCCATCATGTCGAACAGGGAGTCCGCCTCTGACCTCTCGGGATCCAGACGCGTTAGGAGCTCGATCCCGAGGAACATCGATGCGATCGCGTACGCGATCGAACGCGCGGGAACGATCGAGGTAAGGGGCCCAGCCGCCGGGGCGGCTTGATCGAGGGCTTTCTCGACTATCGCGATCCAACGTTCGATGCGGTCGAGAATCTGACCACCGAGCTCTGGATCCGTAGCTGCAGCCATGAGCTGAGTAACGGCGGTGATGGCTCCGGACTCGAGATCCTCATCATGCAATCGCCGCGCTATCGCAACGAGATCGTGCAAGGACGAAACATCCGTCGCGGCGGCCTCATACCTGGCTATCTGCTCGTCGGAGGTACGCGAAAACGCCTCCATGAGCAACTGAGGGATCGATCTGAAGTGATAGAAGATCGAGGCCTGATTGAAGCCGCCGCGTTGTGCGATCGCGCGCGCTGTCGTTCCACCGATGCCTTCCTCGCGCAGGGTCTCGACAGCGGCATCCATGATGCGCTGTCGGGTGTGGGCTCCCTGCCGCTCGGTAGCATCCGTGGGCTTTTTCACGATAAGTCGCGTCCGACGATAGCCCCATCGCACCACGAGCAGTCGGCATCGTTGCTATCGACCCAGGTCCCGAAGCGATCCCGTCGCTTCGAAACAAAGACGAAGAAGCGCTCGGCGAGGGGGGCCAGCGCAGGGCGGGCGAGGCTGTAGGACCACGGCCTATAGCGCGCCGTGGCCCACAAACAAGTTACGAACGCGGCCGGTCCGACCCATGCGTGTCCCTGATCGTCGATGGCGACGAGCTCGCTTCCTAGCCAAGGCTCAAGTGCCCCATGGCGAGCGTGAACCTCGGGCGACCTCGCGGGGAGGAGTTGTACGGGCAAGAGACATGGCTGCGTTAGCAACCAATCCCGGCAACGCCGGCACAGCGCGCATGTCTCGTCGTACACGACCGTCAAGCTCCGAGTGCTCTCCATGATGGATCAGGCCCCGGAAGTTGCAGGTGGGACGAACATCTGAGGAGCGACCGGCGGCGGGAGATCGCGCTGCTCTTTGTGGATACGGATCCGCCAGAACACGAACACGTTTGCGAAGTGCATGACGGCCAAGACCAGCAGTAGCGCTCCCACCCGGTTAACGAAGAACTGAACGGCGTCAAAGGCGTCGAGTCCGCGGCCCGCATGCAGGACGAAGAAGGCGTAGCCCAGGTTGAACATGTAGAAGCCCACGACCAACAGCCAGTTGACGGCATCGGCGATGCCCGGCCGGTCCCCGAATACGTCGTGGAGGAAGACCACCCCGTTTCTGAACAAGGTTCTCGCCAGGAATGCCGTAATGGCCACCGCCACCACCGCATATGCGACGTAAACGATCAACACGTACCCGTTGCTTTCCACATCCGCCTCCTTTGAGCAGACACTTTAACCGAACGCTTTAAGCATATGCTCAGGAAAATGGACCTGTCAAATCAGGGAGGGCCTTACCTCTGACCTTTCGGTCTGGGAAATCGCCGCTGAACTGAGATGAGCTAGAAGGCGAAGGAAGGCCCGTGGCGCTTAGCCACGGGCCTTTGACTTATTCGGTGCGGAGCGTCTTGCTCGAGTCTGGCTTGCACCCATCGATCTTGCCCGCACGCGCGTAGAACTTGCCACGCTGGCCGGTGTTGCCGGTTGACCACTGATAACGATCGCCGTTGAGGGAAGCCGTGTCGCTCGCAACCCTTTGGTCCACGCTTCGATCCTGCTCGGCGCCCACCTGCTTGAAGAGGGTGACCTTGCGTCCGTCCGCGCATCTCATCGGCTTGGAACTTTTGACGTAGCCGGAGAAGTCTCGGCCTTGGACTTGGATGGTTACCGTCGTATCTGCCGCCACAACGCCACCGGCATTGCTCGGAGGAACGATTCCACCGAGTGCGGTGATAGCCACAACCGCTGTTAGAAGCTTCGTTTTCACGAACGCTCACCCCCGTCACTCTAGGAAATCGCAAGGTATCACTCTCAAGTGGCCATCCACCTTGGCCCAGCGAGAAATGGTGGCTACGATTGCTACGCACCGATGAAGCATTGGAGGCGCTGGTTGAGAGCTCGGTTCGCTGTTGCTGGGGTTTGTTTCGTCGGACTTGCATTTACATCTATGCCGGGTGTCGTGTCCGCGGCCCCCGGCCCGAAGTTGTCGGTGAACGTCGCTGCAGGACGACACCCGATCAGTCCGGATATCTACGGCCTGAACTTCGCGCCCGAGAAACTGGCAGGTCAGATCGGTTTGCCTGTCGATCGATGGGGCGGCGACTCGACAGAGACTTACAACTGGCGGATCAACTCGGCGAATCAGGGGCTCAATTGGTACTTCGAGAACTTCCCCGATTGTTGGATCCCACGCTTCAATTACTGCGAGACAGGGCACAACTTCAGCGCTGCACAGGATCGAATCGAGATCGATAGACGCGTTGGTGCCAAGACGATCCTGAACCTTCCGATGCTCGGGTGGGTCGCGAAGGACTTCTCGTACGACAACGAGGGAAGTTGCAGTTTTCCCGCTGGTGTCTACGACCCGCAGGACGACCACGATCCGTTCCATGATGTGTGCGGGAACGGGATGCGCAACGGAAGATTCATAACTTCTCCCGCCGTAGACAAGACCCGAGCCGGGGCACCTGCCGATGCCGACTTCAACGCTGCATGGGTCGATGACCTGGTCGGTCGCTACGGCGATGCTGCCCACGGTGGGGTAGCGATCTACGAGCTGGGCAACGAGCCCGGCTTGTGGAGCGAAACACACTTCGACTTCCATCCCCAACCTCTGAGCTACGACGAGCTATGGCAAAAGTCGCGCGAGCTCGCGACGGCCGTGAAACAGGCCGATCCGACCGCCGCCGTTCTCGGCCCGGCAGAGTGGGGCTGGCCCAACTATTTCTGTTCGCCAGCGGACGTCCCAGACAACGGATGCAATGCGTCGTCGCCGGACCGAGCGGCGCATGGCGGCACGGAGCTTTCGGCTTGGTACCTGCGCCAGTTCAAGAACTACGAACAACAGAATGGGAAGCGACTACTCGACTATTTCGATCTCCACTACTACCCGCAGGCGACCTATGACGGAAATCGCTACCAACCTGCAACCGATGTCACGCGCCCGCTCTGGGATAGGGATTACAAAGACCCGTCGTGGATCGATTCCAAGATCTACTTGATCCCGCGTATGCGGGCATGGGTGGCCGACGAGTATCCGGGAACGAAGCTCTCGATCACCGAATACAACATGGGACTCGGCGTCACCAAGGACAAACGTCTGCAAGCGATCTTCGAGGCCGACGCGCTCGGGATCTTCGGACGCGAGGGCCTGGACCTGGCGACCTTCTGGCCCCAGCAGGGCTCTCCTGTTCCTGCGGCCGCGTTCAAGGCGTACCTCAACTACGACGGCAACCACTCGACCTTCGGCGATGTTGCGGTTCAGTCGACGAGCACGGACCAAGGGAAGTTAGCGATCTACGCGGCCCAGAGGGGTGAGTCCGGACCCCTAACGATCATGGTGATCAACAAGGCGAAGGGTGCACTGTCGTCTCCAGTTGATCTCTCGGGCTTTGCCCCGGCGAGTCCGGCCGAGGTCTACCGGTACACGGGCGGAAAGATCGAGAAACAACGTGACAAGAGCGTGAACTCCAGCGGCTTTTCGATGAGCTACCCAGCGAGATCGATAACGCTGATCGTCGTGCCCCCCGCGTAGCAGTTCTCGAAGCGGCTCTACCCGCAGTAGTGTCGGCCCAACGTCGGCGAGACCTGGAGGTGCGTAGAGATGGCCGAGAAGCGCGTACTGAACGACGAGGACATCACCACCACGTGGATGCGAGGTGCGAGTAATAGCGCGGGCTTGCAAGCCGATCCAGACGGAACCGACACGGATGGGACCGACACAGACGGGACCGACGGCGACTCGGGCGACACCGACACCACCGACAGCTAGAGCTATCCCGGTGCACGTCTCGGCGCTGGAACGCTGCGTCGGCGACGTCGAAGCGTTTCTCAATCAGCATTGGGCTCGGGGCCCGCTGCTACGAGCGCGCCATAACGACGGAACATTCGACGATCTAGCGTCTTTAGACGATCTGGATCGGATGGTTTCTTCATTGGGCCTCCGCGCTTCCAGCTTGAGGATGGTCAAGGATGGCCAGACCCTTCCGCCGTCCAGCTACGCGAGCCCGCCCCCTGCCCGATCCCGCGGCACGGAACAGATCGTCAATCCCGCTTTCGTTTACAACCGCTACAGCGAAGGGGCGACGATCGTTCTCGAGAGTCTTCACAGGTACTGGGCACCAATCACCGATTTCTCCCGAGACCTTGAGATGTCGCTCGGTCATCGGCTTCAAGTGAACGCGTACATCACGCCTCCCGGCTCGCAGGGTTTCGATGTGCACCGTGACGACCACGATGTTTTCGTTCTTCAGGTGTCCGGAGGGAAGCACTGGATCGTCTACGCAGACGACGATGACGAGAAGGTGCTCATCGACACGGTTTTGGAACGGGGGGCCGCGCTCTACATCCCCAAAGGATTCCCTCACGCGGCGACCACGGGCGAGCAGGCGTCGGCTCATCTGACCGTAGGGATCCTCACCCACGACTCGAGCGACGTGATAGCCGAGATCGCCAAGCTCGCCTCGGAAGAGCCCGCCTTCGCCGCCCGGCTTGATGCCAAGGATGTCGCCGACCCAGAGTCGTTAAGAACGATGGTCGGTAGACACGTGGAGGAATTTCGGACGTGGCTCGACAAGATCGACACCGACGAGCTTGCGGAGCGCGTAGCGCGGCGTTTGCTTTCGACAACCCAACCCATCCTGCGCGGGCAGCTCGCCCAGTTGGATCTGATCAGCTCCATCGACGAAGCCACAACCCTGAGGCGACGTCGAGGGCAGAACTGCACGATCTTCCGCACGGAGCGGGCCGTTCGAGTTCTCCTCGCAGACCGCGAGCTCGAGATGCCCCCGATCGCTGCCCAAGCGATGGAGTTCATCGCCGATCGCGACCGGATTCGAGTGAATGAGCTGCATCCACTTCTCGATCCTGAAAGCGCACTCGTCCTCGCCCGAAGGTTGGTTAGAGAGGGGCTTCTAGAGGTCGTAGTTGACGGCTGACGCGCTGCGTTGCTCCGACGCTTCGGATGCGCGTGAAGAACCCATATACGGAACCGCCTCCTTCGTGCGCAACTGGCTGTTGCTCGAACAACCGGGGGCTTGGGGCCCCGACGCACTGACCAACAGCAAGCTTTCTCGAGACATGGCGCTGCAGCTTCGAGCGAAGGCCAGATCCGCGGGGATCAGGATCATCCTCCTCCGCCGCGGCCATCGGTTCGTGGGGGAGGGTCGCCGATGCTTCTTCGCTCGGACTGATGAGCGGGAGCCCTATCTCGCCGAGATGAGACTCGATTCCGTTGAAGACCTGCTCGATGTCGACCTCTCGTCTCTTACTTCAGGATCGCCCATCGAGGGCGCGACCGAGCGATCCGAGGCTATTTTCCTCGTGTGCACACACGGGCGGCACGATGCATGTTGTTCCATCCGCGGCAACCAGGTTTCGAGGGTTGCTTGCGCTACACCCGAGGTCGAAGCGTGGGAGTGCTCTCATATCGGAGGCGATCGCTTTGCCGCCAACCTCGTCTGCTTTCCTCACGGTGTCTATTACGGCCGGGTTTCCCCGAGCGACGTGACGACTTTGATGGATGGATACAGGTCGGGCCGTCTGTCGCTCGACCACTATCGAGGCCGTTCCTGTTATCCGTTCCCGCTCCAAGCAGCCGAGTACTTCGTCCGGCGTGAGGCGGGGCTAACCGGGGTCGAGGACCTATCGTTAACGTTCCAATCGCGATCTGACGATGAGCATGAGGCGCACTTCGATCTCGCTGGCGGTCGCACTGCGAGATTGCAAATCAGAGTCGCGGAGTCACCTGCATACCGGCTTACCTGCAGTGCGACCGTGCCGAGAGAGATCCCTCGCTACGAACTGGTTTCTCTCGATCTCGAGTGACCCGTTCAAGACATCGAGAAGGGGGGATATTCGTCTGACAGAAGTCCCACGTAGGCGAGCACTCGCGTCGACCATCTGGTGAGGCCGACTCCATAGTTCCTGATGCCTTCCGGGTAACGGCCCGTGAACAAGACGGCAAAGAAGGCGATGATCCAGGCGAAGACGAAGCCAACCAGCATGAAGGCCAGCGCAACGAAGTGAGGGATCGCCAGGAACCACTTGATCAGTGGCATGAATCTCGAGAGTTCGGTGGGGTACTCGATCGAGAGGATGGCCGGATCGCTTCCGTCGTCCTCAGTGGTTGGAGTGAAATCGAATGGGGGATAGGACTCCCTCATGAAAAGCACATAGGACATCACTCGCCACTGATAGCGCAGAGTCATGACGATCACATCGAACAGCGGTCGAGGGATCTGCTTAGTGAACAACACGGTAAAGAACGCGATGAGCGTCAGCACCCCGCGCAGCATCCCAAGAGCCTGGTTGATCAGCAGATGGGGGAAGGCCATGAGCCAGTGGAGGAGCGGCCGCCACCTTGCTATCTCTGGGGGTGCGACGAGATCTACGACGACGGGGCCGCGCGACTCTGCTTGCACGTGATACCTCCAACCTTAAGTGGCTCCGAAACGGAGCGGTAATTACAACGATGAAGGGTTCAGCGGCCCCCAACAAGGCGGTTGCTCATATCAGGCACTGGAGGCGCGAAGCTTGAGCGCAAATGGTCGATGAAGCTAGCGAGTTCTCCAGTCGTTCGGCGATAGTCATCCCCGAGAACGCATCGAGTGTGAACTTCACGTTCGGTTTTCTATTCGTTGCGTTCACGGCTGCTCTCATCAGAGGGCATCTGGGGGCCGAGACCGATGCGGGTCGATTGACCGTCGATATCGTCGTTGGGATCTTGTCGGCTGGGACATTGGCCACATGGATCTGGTCGCGCCGTCATCCGGGCCGGATCGGGATATCGAACACCGAGATCAATCAGTGGCATCGCGGGCGAACCAGGTCCGTTCGTTTGCTTCGGTCCGACGGAGACCTCTTCATCCGGTTCTCTGGCGGCAAGCACCCGCAGCCCTACCTGCGCGTAACGGGTTCCGATGATGCTCTGCTTGTCTCGATGTACGACCGCGATGAAGTCGTGAGGGCAGCGATCGCCAGTGGTTGGAACTTCATCAGCTGATGGCGGCTACGGAAGCTCTAGATCGTTCGAGGATCTCTCTCGGTGTCGCTCGGTTCTTTGCGGGGCCGGTGATGATCGTGGCCGGCTTGAATCATTTCGTGATGACGAGCGCGTACGAATCCATCATGCCGGACTACCTTCCAGCTCATGCGCCCCTGGTCTACATATCGGGGGTAGCGGAGGCTCTTGGTGGACTCGGCACGATGTTTCCTCGTACGAGGAAGCCGGCTGGCCTGTTTCTGATCGCCACTTTGATCGCCATCTTCCCGGCGAACGTTCACATGGCTCTCCACGCGGATCGGTACCCACGGGTGCCGGGTGGGGAAGCGTCGCTGATAGCGCGGCTCCCACTCCAATTGCTGTTCATCTATTGGGTGTGGAAGGCAACCATCAGTCCGAAGATGGCTGAAGGCGATCACGGCGGATAATCCTGGGAACAGACGCGCGCCCAGAGCGTTATCGAGGGTGGAGGTGATCGATGTTCCTGCAAAAGAAAAAGACGCAGATGCCCGATAGCTCAGCCGCCCTTGAGGGTCGCGACCAGCCCGCTTTCCAGATCGCGGATCGCCACACCGTGTTGGGCACGCCCTTGAAGCCCCCGTTTCCCGAGGGGCTCGAGACGGCAGTGTTCGGCCTCGGGTGTTTCTGGGGGGCCGAGCGACTCTTCTGGCAGTTACCCGGCGTTTACTCGACCTCGGTCGGCTATGCCGGCGGCTTCACGCCGAACCCGACCTACGAAGAGGTCTGCAGTGGCGGAACGGGACATGCCGAGGTCGTGCAAGTGGTTTTCGACCCCGCCAAGATCTCCTATGGAGAGCTGCTTCGGGTTTTCTTCGAGGAGCACAACCCGACTCAGGGGATGCGCCAAGGAAACGATGTCGGAACGCAGTACCGCTCGGCCATCTATTACACCAACGACGATCAGAAGCGGATGGCGGAAGAGGGCCTGCGCATGTACGACGAGGCGCTACGGACTCGAGGCTTCGAGCCGGTAACAACCGAGGTTGTGATGGCGGGGCCTTATTTCTACGCGGAGGACTATCACCAGCAGTATCTCGACAAAGTCCCGAACGGCTACTGCGGACTCAAGGGCACCGGGGTTAGCTGCCCGATACCGCGGTAACTACTAGATAAGAGGTCAGACGCGCTCGAGGATGATCACGGGGATGTCGCGCTTCCCCTTGGTCTTTTCTTCGTATTCGGCGAAGCCGGGGCGATCTATCTTCTGCTTTTCCCAGATACGCGAGCGCTCTTCGCCTTCCGCAACGCGGGCTCGCACATCGAAGCTGTTGGTGCCGGCCTCGACCTTCGCAGCGGGGTTGGCACGAAGGTTGTGGTACCAGTCCGGGTTGTCGGGCGCCCCACCCTTCGATCCGAAGACAGCCATAGCTCCGTCATCGAGCTGCTGATAAGCGAGGGGGTTCACCCGTTGCGTCCCCGTCTTCGCTCCTTTGTGGTGTAGCAGCAGGATCGGCATACCTTCGAACATGCCGCCGACCCGGCCCTCATTTGTACGGAACTCCTCGAT
Organism: Actinomycetota bacterium; assembly: GCA_034663635.1. Lineage (GTDB taxonomy): Bacteria > Actinomycetota > CADDZG01 > CADDZG01 > WHSQ01 > JAXDJH01. The sequence continues at coordinate 34,853 of JAXDJH010000007.1, forward strand.
GATCCGACTGTTCCAGTCGTTAGGCATGTGAACCAACCTTTCGTAATCGCTCTGTCATACCCGGCAACAATCGAACCCAAGCGGGGATTCCATGACCTGGCGGAGGTGAGGTCGATGCGCGCTAGGCTCGCTGAGCTATCCAGGGATCGACCCGCCTCAGAGGGAGGGTTCGTGGCGACCACCACGCATTTCCGCACCTGTCCGCTGTGCGAAGCGACCTGTGGACTCGAGATAACCCTTGACGATGGCGTCGCGACATCGATACGCGGTGACTCCGAAGACGTGTTCAGTCACGGCTTCATCTGCCCGAAGGGAACCGCGGTCAAGCACCTGCAGGAGGACCCGGATCGTCTGCGGAAACCGCTCGTCCGCGACGGCGATGGCTTCCGCGAAGCGACCTGGGATGAGGCGTTCGAGGCCGTCGAAGCGGGTCTGGCTCCAGTCATCAAAGCTCACGGCAAGGACGCCGTCGCCATGTATCTCGGCAACCCGACAGTGCACAGCCTTTCGGCGAGCGTCTTATCTGCCGCTTTGGTCAAGGCTCTCGGGTCGAAGAACTTCTACTCAGCCGCGACGGTCGACCAGATGCCGAAACACGTCACTTGCGGACTCATGTTCGGCCGTCCGGAGACGATCCCCGTTCCGGATATCGATCGCACCGACTATCTGTTGGTGTTGGGGGCGAACCCGTGGGTCTCGAATGGGAGCCTCGCGACCGCCCCGGATTTCCGTGGACGCCTCGAGGCGATCAGCCGGCGAGGCGGAAGAGTTGTAGTAGTCGACCCTCGTCGCACCGAGACTGCCAAGGGAGCCGACGAACACATCTTCATCCGGCCTGGAACCGACGCTTTCTTTCTCCTGGCGATAGCCCAATCGCTATTCGCGGAGGATCGGGTTGCCCTCGGCCATCTCGAAGATCATGTGGAAGGGCTCGGTGCGGTCAGGGAGCTGGTCGAACCTTTCTCGCCCGAGGAGGTCTCGGTTCGCACCGGCATCTCGCCCGAAACCATCCGCCGGATCGCGCGGGACTTCTCCGACGCGGCCTCGGCAAGCATCTATGACCGCGTAGGTGCGCACCAGCAAGAGTTCGGCACTCTCACCTCCTGGGCGAGCGACGTGCTCAACGTCATGACGGGCAATCTCGACCGAGCGGGGGGCCGGATGTTCCCCCTCGCTGCTCATGCGGTCCCGGATCCCGACGCGCCCGTGAAGCGTGGATGGCGCATGGGTCGGTTCCACAGTCGCGTAAAGGGCTACCCGGAGGCATTCGGTCAGCTTCCTGTGGCGACACTCGCGGACGAGATCGAAACGCCGGGCGACGGTCAGGTCAAAGCCTTCATCAGCGTCGCGGGCAATCCCGTGTTGTCCACGCCGAACGGGCGACGGCTCGCCGGAGCCCTCGACTCGCTCGAGTTCATGGTTTCGGTTGACACCTATCTGAACGAGACGACGCGTTTCGCCAACGTCATCCTGCCGCCGACGGGCCTTCTCGAGAGACATCACTACGACTTCGCTTTCTATGGGCTCTCCGTGCGAAACGTTGCGAACTACAGTCCTCCGTCAATTCCGGCGACTGGACCCGACGAGTGGGAGATCCTCTCTCGGATCGCGTTGGTGGCCTCCGGAGAGAAGGCCTCGAGCGATCCCGCCATCGTTCCGCAGCTCGCGTTGATGGCTCTCTTGCAGAGAGCTGTGGGGCCGGGTGGTCATCTAAGCGGGCGTGACCCTGCCCAGATCATGGAGGCCCTCCAAGGGCGCGGGCCGATCGAACAGATCGTGGACTTCCGGTTGAGATCCGGCCCCTACGGCGACGGCTTCGGCGACAATGCGGAGGGATTGACTCTTGCGGTTCTCGAGGAGAACCCACACGGAGTCGATCTCGGCCCCCTCCAACCCCGCATCCCGAACGTGCTTCGAACGGCGTCGGGCAAGATCGAGTTGGCCCCCGACGAGATCGTTGCCGACGTTCCTCGCCTGCGAAGCGCCCTTGCCAAGCCCACCGAAGAAATGGTCTTGATCGGTCGCCGGCAGCTGCGATCGAACAACTCGTGGATGCACAACATCCCGACCATGATGCGAGGCAGCAATCGCTGCACGCTGCTCGTTCATCCAGATGATGCATCACGCATCGGGCTGGTGACGGGCGCCGCGGCTCGCATCCGTTCCCGTGTCGGCGAGATCGAGGCCGCCATCGAAGTGACCGATGAAGTGATGCCGGGTGTCGTCAGCCTCCCGCATGGTTGGGGCCATGCCCAGGCCGGCGTGAAACTGAAGGTGGCGGGGGCGTACCCCGGAGTCTCGTCGAACGATCTCGCAGACGAACAGATCATCGACCCGCTGTCCGGGAATGCCGTTCTCAATGCGATCCCGGTGAGCATCGAGCCGGCCAACGTCTCGGACGAGGAAGCGACGGCAGCAGAGCTCGTCTGATCCGGGTCCAGGCTTGGGCTGCTGGGCGCTGCGTGACCTGTGCATCTGCACAACAGGAAGTCTGGCCGGGCCCCCGAAACGTCCCGTATGAGAAAAATCGCGCTTTCCGTGGCCCTTGTGGCTTGCCTGACAGCCAGCCTTCAGCCCGCCTCGGCGGGGGTATCCCTCGACCGATCGAAGCCTTTTTTTCCGGGCAGGGCGATCAGGGGTGATCTGGGAGTTGCATACGGGGGCCCTCGTGCCACCGCCGTCCGAGCCTTGACCCGGTATGCCGGCCGGCTTGGCATCGATCCCACCCAGTTCAGGTTCGAGTCCGTTCGACACTCGCTCGTGGGAACTCACATCAGAGGCCGCCAGTTCGTCGACGGGGTGCCAGTCGACGCGAGCTCGGCCATCGTCAGTCTCACCAACGGCAAGGTCGTGTGGGTCGAGGCCCACTCGGTTAGCGCCACGGGCGGGGCCGCGCCTTTGCCGATCGGTGCCACAACTGCTCGATCCGCCGCCCTGGCCGCGCTCGGGGTTACTGATCCGGAGCGTGTCTCGTCGGAGCGCCTTCTCGTGGTGAACTCGGGGATGCTGACAGATGTCTATCGCTTGACCGTGTTCTCTCTGGCGCCCGCAGTGGCCGCCACCGTCGACGTGTCGACCGAGAGCGGTCGAGTGATCAAGATCGCCGATCGAAGCCTCTATGCCGATGCGGTCGCGACTCTCTTCGATCCGAACCCGATCGTCTCGACTAAGAACAATGCGTTAAGAACGCCGGGCGTGGACGAAGGAGGGGCCGACACGGACCTCGACAGTCCTGAACTCACCGCCGCACTGCGCGACCTTCCGATCAAGGAGTACGACCCACAACTGGCCGCTGCGGGACGTTTGGTGGGGCCATGGGTGACCTCCATCGGACCCGCCCCGCACGTCGGAATCGCCGCGGGCAGACTGGACTACACGCGAGGCGACCCACGCTTCGAGTCGGCCATGGCCTACGCGCATCTCGATAGGTACCAGCGATACCTCCAAGACGTCCTTGGCTTCACAGGCGCTGCTTCGGTGAACGCCGAGTCGCAGGACGTCTATGCCCTTCCGGTGCAGGGCTACGACAACAGCTTCTACCAGCCGGGCAACGACCTAATGCTTCTAGGAGCCGGCGGTGTCGATGACGGCGAGGACGCGGAAGTGATCCTGCACGAGTACGGACACGCCGTGCAGGACGCTCAGGTGCCCGCGTGGGGGGCCAACGCCGAGGGCGGCGCCATGGGTGAGGGCTTCGGCGACTTCCAAGCTGGGACCTATTACGCGCGCACGAGCGGCGGTTTCCAGGATGTCTGTCTGATGGACTGGGACTCCACCTCGTACTCCTCGTCGAACCCACCCTGTATCCGGCGCATGGACTCGCCAAAAGTGTGGCCTGCGGACAAAGAGAACGAAGTGCACGCCGACGGCGAGATCTGGTCGACATTCCTTTGGAGGATCAGGAACCAGCTCTTCGATCCGGAAACCGCTGACCAGAAAAGTGCCGACGAGCTTGCGATTGAGATGTCGGACAACGCCTTGAAGCTGGTCATCTCTTCGCACGAGTTCCTCACGAAGCAAGCGAAGTTCGTCGACGCGGTGGCGGCCCTCGACACGGCAGCGAACGCTCTCGGGCATCCCGAGTGGCTTCCGATCATCGACAGTTCCGCGCGGGTGGCGGGTTTCCGGTCCTAGCGATCCTGAGGGGGGCGACGTGAAACGAGCTTTACTCGCGGTGGTTTCGGTTGCACTGATGACCGTGGCCATGCCGGCTTCCAGTGGCGCGCCGTTGGAGGCTGGGCCGGGTCCTGGGTACTTCGCTACCGACAATGTCGAATGGCTCAAGAACATCCCGCTGAACACGGACAGCGCGGGAGCGCGCATCCTCGGCAACTACATGTACGTCACCGAGGACCGCGGGCTCACGATCTACGACATCAGCGATCCGATGACTCCGTTGCCGACGGGCTTTCTGCCCGTTCCTCAGATGCCCTACTACACGGAGGAAGACGTCGACACAAACGGCGAGATCCTTCTGATCGGCTCGTACGGTGATCTGACCGAAAAAACTCCGGTGAACCTCGTGAGCGTCATCGACGTCTCGGACAAGTCGCTCCCGAAACTGCTGTCCCAGGTCAGCGGAGCCGATAACCACACGATCAGTTGCATCCTCGATTGCACGTGGGCTTATGGGAACAGGGGAGTCATCGTCGACCTTCGTGATCCGGCCCATCCCGTCAAGCTCGCGAACGAATGGGATGCCGGGATGCCGGCCGGAAATGCCCACGATGTGACCGAGGTCGCACCGGGACTCGTGATGACTTCCAGCAACCCGATCATGTACCTCGATGCACGCACCGATCCCGCCCATCCGACTCTCATCGAGAGCGCGTCGCCCGGCGATAGCAGGTTCGTCCACGGCAACCTCTGGCCGCATCAGGGAACCGACGACCTGGTGTTGGTCGGTGGCGAGACTTCGGGCGACTGCGACACGTCCAAAGCCGGCGCCTTCATGACCTTCAAGGTCGAAAGAGATATCGAGACGGATGAAGTGACCGGATTCAACATGGCCGACCAGTACCGGCTCGACACCGGATTGCCAACCGAAGGACGGTCGCCATACGACCAGTTCTGTGCCCACTGGTTCTCGACGCATCCCACCTACGACGACGGCGGAACCGTGGCGATCGGCTGGTACGAGCATGGAACGCGGTTCTTGAACGTCGCGACCGATGGAACGATCAGCGAACTCGGCTACTTCTTGCCGGTCGGCGGTTCAACCTCTGCGGCCTACTGGGTCAACGACGAGATCCTCTATTCGATCGACTACCAGCGAGGCCTCGACATCCTCAGGTTCCACAACGAACCGGCCACGGGCGAACGGCGAGTGCCTGCTCCACCGGGATTCCATCCGGTAGCCCTGACGAGTCCGACCGGATGGGCAGGGGACGCTCGGCCGAAGGGCAAGCGCGGATTCGTGTGTAAGACGCCGCTCTACGGGCCGGAGATTCGCGTAAGCAAGCGCTAGGCCTCGCGAACGTTCTTCCTGCGTAGAGCGTCTATTGAAATACCTTGAAGGATATGGATCGCCTGCGTCTTTCTAGCGCTGCCCTCGCCGTTGCTCTGACGGGTCTGGTCGCGTGCAGTGGTGGCGAGCCGCTCAAGCCCGTGACGGTCCACTCGGAGGTCGACGAGTCACGGGTCGCAGTTGCCTCGCCCTCTGTTGCGTCTCCCACACCAACGTCGAAGGACAAGCCCGAGTCGAACAAGTGGGTTACCCCACGGCCCGCGTGGCTCGGCACGAGAATCCTGCCGTTGCGCGCCGACGGCTTCGGAGAGGCACGCCCGACGCCGCCCCTTCTTCGCAACCGTCGCTTCGCCACCGTCGACATCCTTCCTCGCCCACGAAAGAAAGGCTTCATCTACACCACCGGCCCCGTGCCCGACGACGTGCTCGAGCGGTCTACGTGGAGGCCGGTGTGCCCGATCGCGGTCGAAGATCTTTCGTATCTGACGATGACGTTCTGGGGTTTCGACCACGAAGCTCACACCGGCGAGATGATCGTGAATGCCCAATGGGCCGAACAGCTTGCCGGAGTTTTCGAGAAGCTCTACGACGCTCGCTTCGAGATCGAAGAGATGCGTGTCATCACGCTCGAAGAGCAGCGCGCCTGGAACCACACCCCAACCGGAGACACGAACGTGACCTCTTCGTTCGAGTGCCGCCGCGCGACGCTCAATTCGACCTGGTCGATGCACTCGCTGGGGCTCGCCATCGATATCAATCCATTCCACAACCCCTACATCCGCGGCGACCTGATCGCGCCAGAGCTTGCCGGCGCGTACGCCGATCGGTCGCGGGTCAGGCCCGGGATGGCCGTGGAGGGGAGCCCCGTCGTTCAGGCGTTCGATGCGATCGGCTGGGGCTGGGGAGGCCGTTGGACCTCCTTCAAGGACTACATGCACTTCTCGAGCAACGGCCACTAGCCGAGCGTTCGCGACCCCGCTGACTCCCGCCTGGCGGACGATTTGCCTCATAACCCATTAACTGGCAATCTTTGCTACCAAATCAGGCAAAACGGGCCATGCCGGGCCGTCCAGGACTCCGGCAAATCGCGGGCCCGTTCTAGCGAAGGAGTGTGGGATGCGGCGGTTTTCTCTGCTGTTCGCGGCCCTCGTGGTGCTGACCACCGTCATGAGCGGTCTCGGCTACGCGAACGGCCCGGGTGGATCCAAAGAGTGTCACGTGAAAAACGATGACTGCGACAACGCGACAGACGAGGACACCGGCACCGCCAGTGACGATGTCGACCACGACGGGAGGATCGACGAGGACTCGCCGGGCGACACGAACCTCGACGGCAACAACGACGACGACCTCGATGGTTTGATCGACGAGGACTGGGCCGACGACGACAACGACGGCAAGGTCAACGAGGACCCACCCGGCAACGCGCTGAATGACGCAGGCGGCAACCAGGTGGACTGCGGCGACGGAATGGTTCCCGGCGCTCCGGTGTCGATCTACGCCGGAGCGAATGGTGTCGAGGCCTGCGACGACAACGCGACGACGCCGATCGACGGCCGAGTCATCGTGGACTTCAACGGCCGCTACGCCACGATCGACGGCGACAACAGCAACCCGGGTCCGGGGAACGGCTACGCCCGGGTGGACCAGGGCGGCGTGCACTGCGGAGACGACGCCGAGAACCAGGACTCCGGCGCCAACCAGTCGGGCAACGGACAGGACGACTGCGGCTAGATCTCCAGATTTTCTTGAGCAACGAGAGGGTCCCGGCGACGGGGCCCTCTTTCTTTGCGCGAAGGGCCGCATTCGAGATGCGGCTTTTGGGCTATCGCGATGCCCAGGTTCGGTCCGATACCGCCCTATTTCACTACCGGAACTAGTCCGAACGGGTTATGTCCTAAACCCTCCTAACGGGCTGTGCGCCGCTGGTTAGGCGGTTCCGATATTCCGTTTGATATGGGAAACATAGCCAGTCCTATGGGGGTTCTCGAGCGTGCCGAGACCGTGCGCACCGAGACCCAGATCGACCTCACTGAGGAGATCGGGCTTGCCGCCCACGAGCTGTTGGGCGAGATCCGCAACATCTCCGTCACCCACGACTGTCCCGTTTGTTTCTCCCCACAGAACCGACCCGGCGGCTGCCTCTGCCAGCGCGTCGGCGGCGCCCGCGTCGAGTGGATCAGGCCGATGTCCGAGCGCATCGTGCGTGTTGCCAAGGAGAAGGCATCCTGGCTGCTCAAATTCGCGGTCGTCGTCGCGCTCGTTGCTATGGTCGCGTTAAAGATCATGTCTTCCTCAGCTCCGATGGAATCGGACTCTTCGAACCGGACCGAGGCCGTTCGTTCTGCGCTTCAGGACGTGGCGGCTGCCGAGATGACTGCCTTCAGAGAGACCGGCGCGTACTCGACCAATCCCGTCGACCTTCGTCATCACGGGGCTCGTACTGCGAGTGACATCACGGTTCGAGTGGTTTCGATGGACGCCGACGGCTTCTGTCTCGAGGCAACGTCCTACGGTGTCGAGAGCGTCTGGCGCTACTCGAGCTTCCATGCAGTGGTCGAACCGGGACACTGCTGAGGCTCGGCGATGGGGGCCTGGAGACGCCACGGCTCTGAGACGGGCGCGAGCCTCGTCGAGATGCTGACGGCCATCGCTCTCGGGGCCATCCTGGTGAGCCTGTCGTTCGGAGCCCTTAGGCATTTCTGGCGGGTCAATTCGCTCGAAGGCGCCCAAGGCGAGTTGACGACTCAGTTCCGCCGCCTCCACCAGCAAGCGGTCACGGGTGATGAGGCCGAGGTTTATGGCGCAGTATTCGAACCAGGGTCAGACTCCTGGGATGAGATCAGATTCTCGCCGAACGGACCGGGCCCGGCCGATGACGAGTGCGTTGCCGTCGGTGAGCCTCATCCTCTCTCGGGAGGTCTCGTCGGGACGAGTTTCGTAGGTGCAGGGGTGACCATCGAGTACGCGGACTTCACGCCCGTGCCTGATGGGACCCCGGAGAAGGACAAATGTGCCGGCCTAGATGTGGTGGACGTTGGTTCGGAGACCATCTTCTTCTACCGCCGCGGCAACGCGACGGGAGGCGTGGTCGGCCTCTATCAGGAGGCGATGGATCGCACCCTGCAGGTCCAGGTTTCGAGCCTTACCGGCAGTGTCGTCGAGGTTCGATGATCGTCGGGGGCCGGGCCCCCTATAAAAACGAGGGATTCACGCTCGTGGAGATCCTCGTGTCGATGATGGTCTTCTCCATCGTCACGCTGGGGATGATCCCTCTCATCTCCGCGTCGCTTAGGTCGGCCGCGCTGGCTCGAAGCGAAAGCGTTGCAAAGGCAGTGACCGAGAAAGGCATGGAGCAGATCCGATCGCTGCCCTTCTACGTTTCATCGGGCACCACTCCCAAGGCGGTCGATGTCTTGGACTTCTACTTCCCGGATAAGACCGCCCCAGCTCTGGCCGGTGGTTATGTCGCCATTCCCAGTCTTTCTCCCGTGCCCATCTACAGAACCACGTGCGACTCGACGAGCACGGCTCCCGCCTGCCCGAAACCCATACCGGCGGGTTACACGATGACGATCGACGCCCAGTTCGTGAATCCGGGTGCCTTGGACGGTTCGGGCAATCAGACGTTCACTCCCATCGATCCGCCTTTCGACTACACCTGGAGCAATCCCGCTCACGACACTCCCGTCTCCAGGATCCTCCGCGTCAGGATCACCACGACGTGGGCCTTCGGCGTGAAGCAACACACCTACGACCTCGCGGCACTCGTCGGCGAACGCGGCTTCCAGACCGATCGCGTCAGGGGAGATGCGGTGATCGATTACGGCGTTCAGGTCTTGACGGGATTCAAGCGTGCACTCGATAACTCGAGGAGCTATCTCGTTGCCACGGTGGGAGCCGCGGAGTCGCGCATCTTCACTCGTGATGTCTCAGAAGCGATCCAGACCTCTAGCGGTGGGGTTCTGCGCCTGACCCGAGACGACTCCGTGGTTGGGGCGGGGACCGAGCTCTTGTCGGGAGCCGGTGCTGCCGCCAGCTACGCCGCCCCTCCCGACCAAAGCCCAGCGCCGGATACAACCGCCATAGAACGCACCCTGATCCATCCGGATATCGCAACGGCAGTGGGCTTCCTGGACGACACTAAAACGAGTGGATCGAGCGTCTCGACTACCCCTTCAGCGGGCGGAAGCTTCACCGTGAACGCCAAGGTTCTGAGCGCGGGAGATGCGCTTCACAGCTGGGTCACCAATCAAGCGGTGACGGGCGCCCTCACTCAGTTGCGGTTGGCCGCCGGCATACCGATGTTCTCAGTGAGGCCGCATTGCATCCTTGTCGCGTGCCCAAGTTCTTCAGTGTTCGGCTCGACGTCCGCCGATGCGGTGCCCATATCCTCGCCCACCAGGAAGGTTCACGCGGCTGCGACCATCCCGTCGACGAAGCCTCTCGAGGAAGTTCATCTGTTCCCGGCTTCGTTCCTTGCCGGGCCGATCAGGGATAGGTCGCTGATCAGGATCGAGGATTTCAGCGCGACGGTGGATTGCAGTGCGGCTCCAGCCGGAGCTTCAGCCACTGCCTACTGGCAAGCGACCGTGAAGATCTACGAAGACCCCCTTGTCGGGGCGGCCGGCTATCACACCTATCCGCAGTTCACGTCGACGGCCAACCCGACCGACTTCAATCCGCTGCTTCCAAACGCAGCGTTGGTCAACACGTTCCAGGAGCTGCGCCTCGAGAACCCCAGGGTCTTCAATGTTCCACTGTCTGCAAACGACCTCTACCTCTTCGAGGACACGGCCGCAGGGAAGATCGGATACCTCTCGAAAGCCGCTTCTCTGATCAACCCGCCCACCGAGGTCTCCGATGGCAACCGCTACACGTCTGCGACCATCGACGGCGCGATCCGGATCGACACGGTTCCAACGGATCCGGCCATCCCCCAAAGCAGGCTAAACATCTCTATTGGAAAGCTCGCGTGTGAAGCTATAGATCGACGATGACGCGATACAGAGGGGAACGTGGGTTCACCCTTATCGAGTTGCTCGTGGCCATGCTCTTGATGGCGGCTGTTTCTGTGGGCTTCTACGAAGTGATGATGTCGGGTGCTCGCAGCTCCCGCACTGCCGAGTCGCTTGCTCACATCTCCGGCGAAGCGCGGGTCGGACTGAACCGGTTGCTGCGCGAAACGCGCGAGGCAACGGCACTGACGGACGCGACCGTGGACGGAAACTCTTATCAGATCAAGGTGGATCCGGATGGGGACGGCACCGAGGCGCCGTACTACTTGAGGTTCACTCGAGACGGAGACGAGCTCACGATGTTCCAAAGCCTCAGCGCTGGAGGGACGCCTGTCGATGAGGCTGTTCTGGTGAGTGGGATCACCCCGCAGGCGGGCAGCACAGCGATCTTCTCCTTCTCCAGTCACCTGCTTGAGTACGACGCGAATTCGGACGGGACGGTCACCTGGCTTGAGCTGGATCAAGCTGGATGCAAACCGTTGCTGCCGCCGCCGGGAGACTGCAGCAACTCACTCACCGCCCAGGAGTTCCCCAACCTCACGCGGATCGCTTACGCGTTCGACATCCGAGACGGCGATGCGGAGGGGGCGTTTGTGGGTGAAGCGAACATTAGGGCCGCGTGGCGCGGCCCTTGATGTGATCCGCTCGAACGACCGCGGCGTCGCAATGCCCACTGTGCTCTTCGTGGGCGCTGTACTGACCGCGATCGTGTCCATCTCGGTCTACGCAGCGATCACCGAACTCCAGATCGGTCAGCGAGATAGGCGAGCGACGCAAGCTTTGACGCTCGCAGAGAACGGCGTTCCGCGTTTGTTGCTCGAGCTAAAGGGATCGGGCTCGCTCACCTGGGGCGACATCCGAGCGGCGGGATGTACCAAGGCTCCCATCGCTGTGGCGAGGGGAGTCCTCGACACAGGCGAGTTGTTCAACGCCGAGCTCTCCGTCTACGACCCGAACGCTGCTGCGACTGAACGCATCCCGGCAACCCCGTGGGATTTGACGAACAATGGGGCCGCTCCATGCGTCGATGCTCTCGGCAACCCGCTCCCGTCCGTGCCCAGCGTGTCGCAGCCCAGGTACTTCGCCATCAGTGCGGAGGGCCAGAAAGGGGGAGTGCCGGCAGGAACCGCGCATAGCTCGCGATCCATCCTTCAAGTAATAAAAGTGACGCGCCTTCAACTGCCGATGGGAGTCTTCGCCGACGACGTGACTATCAATGGAAGCCCGGTCTTCGACAGTCTGAGCTTGTTGACCACGGGCGATGTTGCAGGTCGAGAAAAGATCGGCTTCAAGAACACGGACAAGATCTACACGAAGGCAGACTTCTGGCCGACCCTCAGCGCGGCGCAGGCGGCGCCGACCGCTGCTCATGCCCTCGGCGGGTTGTACTTGCGTGGAACGGGCACGCCGGAACATCCGCCGTCCCTCACTTGCGACGCGAACAACGCCGCTGTCGGGAAAGGAACGGCCGGCCAGTCTCAATGGGATCAGAGCGGCCGTGGGGACGTGATCACATCTCCACCTATCTGCGGGGTGGGCCCTCCGCCAACTTCGTACTTCTCCGCAATCGACATGAAGCGGATAGCGCCCATCAAGAGCATCTCTAACCAGAGTTACGTCGCGTTGAAGCGCGCTGCGGTCGAAAATGGGATCCACTGCATGATCACCGGGACCGGCACCCTGTCCGTGGCCAGTTGCACGGCCGCCGGCGCCCCTTACGTCATCGCCGCCAACACCATCGCGGCGGGCTCCGTCCCGGCACCAGTCACGAGTCACAGGAATTACGTCGCTTACTTCGAGTTCGATACTCCGGCTGCCGTACTCACGAACGAGATCACCTGGGCCGCCAACGCTGGTGTCTGCGACACAGACCCCGCGGTGAGCTCGTCGGTCACGATCGTCGTTCGAAACGGGGGAGTGAAACTCCAGAACGCGACCGTCTCGGGCGCTGTGATCGCTCGAGAGGGTGCGGTCAAAGATTCCGGAGCGGTCACGTTCAACGGTTCGATCCTAGCGAAGAGCTTCGCGAGTTATAGCCAAAGCGCCATCTACAAGATGGACGACTGCTGGGTAGGCAACATGCCCGTTGCGTTCCTTAACATCGACCTCGGCGATTGGCGAGAGGTCGACTAGTTAACGACTAGGACGCTTTACGGGCGCCGACGACCAGCGAGTCGAGGAGCTTCTGCGACGAGTTTGCGATCTCTCTAACTGCAGCGTCGAATACTGCTTCGTTTGCGTGCGAAGGCTTGCGATATCCGCTGATCTTGCGCACGAACTGCAGGGCTGCTGCTTCGATCTCTTCCTCGGTCGGTGGCCCCTCGGGGGTCCTCAACGTCTTGATGCTTCTGCACATCGTCGAAGGATAAGCGCGTCATCCGCGGCCCCCGGCGATCCCCGCGGCCTCGGGCAAGCGCTTGAGTCGCAACATCGCGAGCAGACCGAGAGCCGGGCCCGGCGCGAGGAAGGCGAATGCCCAGCGCCAGCTGAACGAGTCCTCCAGTAAGGGGATCAACCAGATGGTGGCGACCGTCAGGGTGAAGCCGACCGCGAGCTGGAGGGTAAGGGCCGTTCCCACATAAGCCTGATCCGCGAGTTCCGTGACGATCGTCGAAAACTGTGCCGAATCGGCGACCACCGCGAAACCCCAGATGAGGCCGAGGATCAGAACGATCCAGACGGGCCCTTTGAAGAGCAGGCCGATCGATAGAGCGCAAGCACCCGAGATCGCCATCATCAGAGCCGTGGTGCGGGTGCGACCCCACCGGTCGCCTAGTACGCCCCCGACGAAACAGCCGACGGCTCCCATCCCGATGACTGCGAATGTGGCTAGGGGGGCCGCCTTGCTGGGGTCGTTGTTGGTCGCTTGTAGCTCGGCCGCGAAGAACGCCACGAACCAAGCCCACATCGCGTAGAGCTCCCACATGTGACCGAAGTAACCGATGGAAGCGAGCCTCACTCCACGATTCGAAAGGATCTTCTTCACCTGACGCGGATCGAATGGCGCTCGGGTGAACGGAAACGGTCCTTCGCGCACGAACGCGAGCGCGACCGCGGCTCCGGCCACGGTCAACGCCGAGGTCACTTCCACGACGGATTTCCACCCAAGTCCGCCCAGACCGTTGACGAGGTGTGGGGCGGCCGAGCCGATCGTCAACGCTCCGACCATGAGACCTAAGGCGGTGCCTCTCGACTTGCGCGTCCACGTCGCCATCAGCTTGAGCGCGGGCGGGTAGACGCCGGCGAGAAAGAAACCCGTTAGAGCGCGGAGGGGGATAGCCAGCGCAGGGCCGCCGGCGAAGAGCAAACCGAGATTCGCAAGAGCGGCACCCCCGGCTCCCGCGACGAGGACGCTACGCGCGGGAAAGACGTCGGCCAGGTTGAGGATGCTGGAGAGAAGTGCGCCGGCCACGAATCCCAGCTGAACCGAGATGGTCAACCACGCGCCTACCGAGTCGGACAGCCCCCACTCGGCTTTCAATTGTGGGATCACAGCGGAGGCCGAGAACCACGTGGTCATCCCAAGGATGAGAGTGAGTCCGAGCGCCGCAAGGGCCCGGCGTCTACCGGTCCGTTCTTCGATCTCCCCTCTGGTCATGGCGACCGCTTCCCAGCTCATCCCTGGAGATTGCATCAAGTGGACCGATGTCGCCGAACCGCGGCTGAAATCCTGGGTCCTGCGGACGCGCGCTCCTATAGTGCGAACATATGTTCGAAACCCCGACGCAAAGCCCGCCTCGGCCCTGGCTGGAGGAGCTGAATCCGGATCAGGCGAGAGCCGTTACCACCGATGCACGCTCCGTCCTGATCGTCGCAGGGGCCGGAACTGGGAAGACGAAGACGCTCGCGGCCAGGGTGGCCTATCTGATCGAGCAGGGGGTCTCGCCGGGACGCATCCTCCTTTTGACATTCACTAGAAGGGCGGCCAGGGAGATGCTCGGCCGGGCCGAGCGGCTGGCCTCTATCAAGGCGACGGGGCGCCCGTGGGGTGGAACGTTCCACTCCGTCGGCAATCGCCTCTTGAGGATCTACTCACAAGCCGTCGGACTCCCTGGTGAGTTCACGGTCATGGACGCGTCGGACGGCGCAGACATGATGGACATGATCCGTTCGGACCTGGGCTTCGAGAAGGTGAAGCGGAGGTTCCCGAACAAGTCCACTCTGCAGTCGATCTATTCCGCGACCGTCAATGCCGAGCGCATGCTGGGCGACGTCCTGCGTAAGGACTTCCCCTGGTGTCTCGACGAGGAACCGGCCATCGCCGACATCTTCAATGTCTACACGTTGCGGAAGCGGTCGCAAGGCGTTCTCGATTACGACGACCTTCTCATCTACTGGCGCGCGATGCTCGAGCTCGAACCGATCGGAGCCAGCATCGCCGGGATGTTCGACCACGTCTTGGTCGACGAGTATCAGGACACGAACTCGATCCAGGCCGACATCTTGCTTGGGATGCTCAACAAGTCGAACAACATGATGGTCGTAGGAGACGACGCTCAAGCGATCTATTCGTTCAGAGCCGCATCGGTCACGAATATCCTGGAATTCCCCAAGCAACATCCGGACACCGAGATCCTGATGCTCGAGCGGAACTATCGCTCCACCCCTCGGATCTTGGAGACCTCGAACGCGGTTATCGCTCAAGCGTCCGCGCGCTACGTCAAGAATCTCTGGACCGACCGCTCCGACGGAGCCCCGCCTCAACTCCTCACTTGCGTCGACGAGAACCAGCAGTCGACTGCCGTGCGCGATCGTGTTCTGGAGCACAGAGAGCGAGGCGTCCCTCTCAAATCGCAGGCAGTGTTGTTCAGGGCCGGGCATCACAGCGCTCCGCTCGAGATCGAACTCGCTCGGGCCAATATCCCATTCGTCAAATACGGAGGGCTGAAGTTCCTGGAGGCCGCGCATGTGAAGGACGTGATCTCGTTCTTACGCATCCTCGAGAATCCTTACGACGAGCTGAGTTGGTTCCGCGTGCTCAAGCTTGTCGAAGGTGTGGGACCCGGCACCGCGCGAAGAGTCATCGAGAAGATCGGCGTTCGAACCGGCGAGAGGAGCGTGTCGCCGCTCGCCAAGTTCGTTAGCGACGGCGAAGGCTCGACGCACCTGGAGACGCTGCGGAAGGCATTTGCCGATTGCATCGAAGTCTCGGACGTCGCGACCGAGATCGACAGGTTCCGGATGTTCTACGACGACGCCTGCAGGCGGCTTTACGAGGGGGCCGAGGCGCGCCTGCGTGATGTCGAACAACTCGCAGGCATGGCCGCTCGCCATGGCGAGCGCCGGAAACTGTTGACCGAGCTCGCTCTGGACCCTCCCGCCTCGACGGGAGATCTCGCCGTGCCCCCTCACCTAGACGACGATTACCTCATCCTCTCCACGATGCATTCGGCCAAGGGCTGCGAATGGGACGTCGTTCACGTAATCCATGCGGCCGACGGGATGATCCCGTCGGACATGGCGGTTTCCGATCAGGAGGGCGTCGACGAGGAGCTCAGGCTGTTCTACGTCGCGCTGACACGTGCACGCAACGATCTCTACGTCTACTTCCCGCTGCGCTACTACCACCGCAGGTTCGGGCTCGACGATCCGCATTCCTACGGGCAGCTGACTCGATTCCTGCCGGAAAGGGTCGCTTCCCTATTCGAGAGGACCTCGCTCGTCATCGAACAGCCCGACGACCCCACCGGACCGAGGGATGCCGTGGGCTCCGTCGACGCTTTCCTTCAACGGCTTTGGTCCGCCTGAAGTCCCTACCCACCTCCAGCTCCGTCCGCGAAGCTACGTAGGTGCGTCGTGCCCTGAGCCTGCTGATCCCGTTCATCATTTTGTCGAGCGCCTGCAGTGGAGGTTCGGAGCGTTCGGGCGCGGTCTACATCGACATGAAGGACAACTTCTTCGGGCGGGCCGTATCTCGGGTCCCGGTCGGAGGCGAGGTCGAGTTCGTAAATGCGGGAACGGATCTTCATAACGCGATAGCGACCGATGGCAGTTTCTCCACCGTCGACATAGTCGGCGACGAAGCGATGGATCCTGGGTCGACCGCCTCGCTGACCCTCGACCAGCCGGGCGTCTTCAGCTACTACTGCAGCTTCCACGGCACCGAGGATGGCCAAGGCATGTTCGCGACGATCGTCGTAGGGGACGTCCCGTACAGCGCAGCGGGACAGGGTGAGGCGGATCAACCGGTCGCGTCGTCCCCAACCGGCGACACCGTCAGGGTCCCGCAGGACGCCGGCACGATCCAAGAAGGAGTCGACTCGGCGAACCCCGGCGATCTCGTGCTCATCGACAACGGTGTGTACGAGGAGGAAGTCGTCGTGACCACGCCGTCGCTCGTGATCCGGGGAGTGAACCGCAACAAGGTGATCATCGACGGCGGATTCGAGCGAGCGAACGGCTTCCAGGTCCTCGCCGACGGAGTCGCTATCGAGAACATGACTTCTCGCAACAACGTCCTGAATGGCTTCTTCTGGAATGGAGTTGAGGGTTACCGAGCCTCCTACCTAACCGCGTACAACAACGCCGACTACGGGATCTACGCATTCGATTCTGTCGACGGGGTTCTCGAGAACTCGTACGCGTCGGGTTCGCCCGACTCGGGCTTCTACATAGGGCAGTGCTATCCGTGTCGCGCCGTCATCCGAGACGTGACATCGGAGAACAACGCGCTCGGCTATTCAGGGACGAACGCTGGGGGAGACCTTTACATCATCAACTCGACTTGGATCCGGAATGGATCAGGTCTTGCACCGAACACGCTGGACAGCGAGCTGCTTCCGCCACAGCGAGAGGCGACGATCGTGGGCAATCTGATCGCGCAGAACGACAACGAAGCTCCTCCAGCCAGGCCCGGGACCGCGCCGGGCTACGGCAACGGGATCACGATCGCCGGAGGTGTCGGCAACGTGATCGAACGCAACACGATCATCGGTCATGCGCGCCACGGCATCCTCGTCACGCCCAACGTCGACGCGAACTTCTGGTACTCGGAGGGCAACCTGATCCGAGATAACAACATCATCGGGTCGGGGCGCGCCGACATCGCTCTGGCCGGCCCGGCCGGCAAAGGCAATTGTTTCGAAGGCAACTCGTTCGAAACGTCGGTTCCGATCGGACTGGAGACCTTCGGATGCGATTGGGCTCCGCTTCGGTTCGACCCAGCGCAGTCGTTCCTGGGAATCGGCGACCTCCTGTCGGCCCCCGATCGGCTCCCGACCACTGAAGAGGTCTCTCACAACCCCGTGCCCGACGAGCTACCCGAACTGCCGGACGGCGCCGAAGCACGAGTGGAGCTCGCGACGCATCCGTTCGAAGACGTCAACTTGAACCTCGACGAGATAAAGGCCCCGACGGTGGGCTTCGGTGGAACTTTCGACAAGGAGGTACTGGTGGCAGGCATCCCTATCGCCGCGCCCAACGTGGGAGAGGTACTGCTCGGCATCTACGGCTACTTACTGCCTCTCATCCTGCTGGCCACTTGGATGACCCTCGCCGTTTGGGACCTGATGAGGCGAACGAACCTGTCGCGCGGGCGGGTGTTGATGTGGCTCGGGATCGTCTTCGTGGTTCCCGTCGTCGGCGTGATCGCCTACTACGCATTCGGGCGGTCGGAGATCCCCGGGTGGATGCGTGGTGCCCTGATCGGCGGGGGCCTGGCGGCCTACGCGATCATCCTTGCGCTCGGATCGCTCATCGCCTGAGGTCGGATCCGCGCGTAGGTTAGTCACGTGGACCTAGACGCAGAGATCGACCAGCTCTACTCAGTCCCCCTGGACGATTTCATCTCGTGCAGGAACGAACTCACGCGCGGGCTCAAGTCGGCGGGGCAGAAACGCGACGCAGAGAAGCTGGCTCGCATGCTCAAGCCGACGGTCGCGGCCTGGGCCGTGAATCAGCTTTCACGGGAGCATTCCGAGACCATGTCCGAGCTAGCCCACCTCGCCGAGCCGGACGGCGGAAGCTTCGACGTGACGTCGTGGCGTCAAGTTGGTACTCGTCGGATGGAGCTCGTCGCGATGTTGACGCGAGCCGCCGGCGATCTCCTCGAGAGGGTGGGCCACGCTGCCGCCCCTGCGACGCTCCACAAGATCACGATGACGTTGCAGGGGGCGACGCCCGACGCTCTCATCGAAGGACGTTTCACTAAGGATCTCGAGCCGACCGGTCTGCAGGGCTGGGGCGAGACGATCGCGCCGGTCGAAGAATCCGCGGCCCCAAGTCAAGACGTGAGGGCGCGGCGACGGGCCGAGGAACTCGATGAAGCGGCCCGAACCGCGGAACGGAACGCAAACGATCTCGACCGGGCCGCCCGCCGCGCGATGGAAGAGGCGAAGTCGGCCGAGGCGGATGCTGCCAAGGCGCGGCGCGAAGCGGTTCGCGCTCGCGAGCGAGCCGATGCCGCGTTGCAGAAACTCCGCTAGAGGAGCTTTGGCAGCACCTGGTCTTCGTAGAACCGGATGAACCCCTCTTGGTCCGGTCCTATCTGATGGACGAAGACGTGGTCGTAGCCCGCGTCGATGAACTCTCGGATGCTCGAGATGTGGTCGTCGGGATCCGGCCCGAGCGCGAGCTTCTCAGAGATGTCCGACTCACTAACGTTTTCTGCTGCTTGGGAGAAATGTGCGGGCGTCCGCAACTCTTGCCCCAGCTCGCCGGGGATCCCAACGAGTGGCCATGTCTCCTTGGCCAGCTTTAGAGCTTCGCCCCTGTCCTTCGCGTAGCAGACGGTCACCTCGCCGTAGAGAGGTTTCCCGCGGCCCCCGGCCTTGTTGAACGTCTCGATCGTTTCCTTGTCGGGCGCCACCCCCACGTACCCGTCGCCAACCCCGCCTGCAAGCTTTGCGGCCTTCTCGCCCGCGGCCGCAACATAGATGGGAGGCAGCTCGTCGGGCAACGTGTAGATCCGGGCGTTCTCGACGGTGTAGTGCTTACCCCGGTGAGTCTTGGTTCCGCCTTCCCACAACAACCGGATGACTTCGATCGCTTCCTCGAGCATCTCGAGGCGAAGGTCGGCAGGCGGCCACCTATCTCCGAAGACATGCTCGTTGAGGTTCTCCCCCGAGCCAACCCCGAGGAAGAAGCGGCCCGGCATCATCTCCGCGGAGGTGGCGGCCGCCTGAGCCACCAGTCCGGGATGGAAACGGATCGTGGGACAGGTGACGCCAGTTCCGAGCTTGAAGCGTTCGGTCGCTTGAGCGATGCCCCCAATGACGCTCCAAACGAACGGGCTGTGTCCTTGCTCGTCGATCCATGGGTGGAAGTGGTCGGAGATCACGCCGAACGTGAAGCCAGCTTCCTCCGCGAGCTTTGCGTAGCGCACGAGGTCGCGACCCCCATGCTCCTCGCTCGACAGCTTGTATCCGATCTCGGTCATCTGAACCTCCTCGTTCATGTGTTCAGGTAGGTCCTTTCCGCTGTCCATGGACGCGAAACGCCGAACAAAGGAGCGTGGTCGAATGCAGGGCGTGGAACAGGTCACCGAATCGGCAGGACCCCCCATCGGAACCCTGATCCGGCGCGCTCTGATGCGGCACTGCCCGCGCTGTGGTGGGCCCAAGATCTTCTCGGGTTGGACGAAGCTGAAGCCCGCTTGTCCGACCTGTGGTTACAAGTTCGAACGTGAGAGCGGCTATTGGGTGGGCGCCATCCAAGTCAACCTCGCGGTGACCGAGTCTCTGTTCATCCTGTTCTTCCTCGTGACGCTCTTCGCCACGATGCCCGACGTTCCGTGGCAGCCACTACTGATCGTCGCTCTTGCAACCAACCTGGTCTTTCCGTGGTTCTTCTATCCCTACTCGAAGACTCTCTGGGTGGCGATCGATCTCTATTTCCACCCGAAAGCGACTTACTAGCGCTCACAGGTTCCGCTCCGGCGCGGTTACATGGGGGTCATGACGAACCTGCCGCCGTTCTGGACGCTGGTCGAACAGCACGGAGATGAGTTGCTCGGCCATGCGCGGAGATTGTCTGGAGACGACGCGGAAGACGTATTGCAAGACTCACTATTGAAGGCGCTTCGGTATTACGACCGCCTTGAGCGAGCGGACCATCTCCGTGCCTGGCTTTACCGGGTAGTGACGACGACGGCGTTCGATCACACGGCGGCGCGTCAAAGAAGGCCGAAACCGGTCGAGCGCGTGCCGGAGAAGCACACGACGGATGGCGTATATGACGGCGCCTTCGACGCTCTTATCGAGTTGGTGTCGGAGCAAGCCCGGATCGCGCTATCACTCAGGTTCGTCGAGGACCTGTCGTACGACGAGATCGCACGCCGGCTCGGTTGTTCGAACGAAGCTGCTCGCCAGCGGGTTTCGAGCGCGGTCCGAAGCTTGCGAAGGAGGATCGATGAAACTGTCGCCTGAGTTCCTAGAGAAACTTGCCGGCGCTGCTATCGCTGAAGGCTTGGCGGACGCCGTGTACACGAAAGTACCTACCCCGATCGGCACCTTGCTGGTGGCGACCACCGAGAAAGGTGTGTGTCGCGTCTCGTTCGAAGACGAGCGGGAGGACCGCGTGCTGGCCGAGATGGCCCTCGTACTTGGCCCCCGAGTGCTCGCATCGGACAAGGCTCTACGCGACGTTCGAGACGCCTTCGAGGCGTACTTCGAGGAGGGCCCCCACACCTTCGATCTCCCGGTGGACCTGTCGCTTGTGCATTCGCCGTTCCGCAAAAAGGTGTTGCAGCGACTGCGGAAAGTCCGGTCCGGAACGGTTGTCACCTACGGGGGACTCGCCGAGAAGGCCGGCAATCCTCGTGCCGCACGAGCCGCGGGAACCGCGTGCGCCACGAACCCCGTGCCACTCATCGTCCCGTGCCACCGGGTTGTTCCGAGCTCGGGAGGCGTGGGGAGCTACGGGCTGGGGGGACCGCGCGTCAAACAGCTCCTCCTGGACCTAGAAGGAGCGAAGGTCGCCCCCCGCTAGTCTCCAGCCATGGATCTGGGTCTCGCAGGAAAGAGGGCCGCTGTAGCGGCCGCATCGAGTGGGCTTGGGTTGGGCGCGGCAAAAGCTCTCGCGGCTGAGGGTTGCAAGGTAGTGATCTGCGGCCGTCACGAAGACACCTTGCGAGCCGCAGCCGACCGGATAGGCGCGATCCCCATAGTCGCCGACGTCGGAACGTCCGAAGGCGCGACGGCTTTCGTCGAGGCGGCAAGCGCGGCCCTGGGTGGTATCGACATCCTCGTCCCGAACGCCGGAGGCCCCGTTCCCGGCAACTTCGCCCAGATCCCGGTCGAAAGCTATCCCGTGGCTTTGGATCTGAACTTGATGTCGGTCGTGGCCATGTGCAAAGCCGCAGTTCCCGAGATGCAAGAGCGCGGCTGGGGAAGGGTCGTAGCGATCACCTCCATCGCGGTGCGAGAGCCGATCGCCAATCTGATCCTGTCCAATACAGCTCGGGCCGGCGCCACCGCGTTCCTCAAGACCCTTGCCAGGGAGGTCGCCCCCGATGGGGTAACCGTGAACTCCGTCCAGCCCGGCCTCCACGGCACGCAGCGGCTCATCGACCTCTACGGCGGCGATGAGGCGGCGATAGCGAGCCAGATCCCGGTCGGATCCACAGGCGATCCCGAGGATTTCGGCTCCATAGTGGCCTTCCTCTGCTCCGACCAAGCCAAATTCATAACGGGCGCCGCCCTACACGTAGACGGCGGCGCCTCCCACGGCCTCCAATAACCCCGGGCTTCTCCCAACACTCCAGTGGGGGTATTTGACACTCCTATAGCACTCCTGTAAGAGTGTGCGGCTATGGCACAGCAAAGCAACGGCAAAGGAACCGACTCGGGCGCGGGCCCGAGGCTCCTGGCCGACCTCGACACGGAGGAGGCAGTTATCGAACAAGTGCGGGAGGCGATCCGGTCTATCGAATTCGGATCCGTCCTCCTGAAGATCCACCAGGGCGTGGTCGTTGGCATCGAGACGTCGACAAAAGTGCGTCTCCGCAACAACGACTGAAGCAGACGTCCCTTCCGCAATTCCCAACAACGGTGTTGAGCAATGCATACGCGTTCGTAGTCGACCGGCACATCCGGAGACTCAGTCTCGGAACCTTCCAACGGGGAAGGTTCGAAAGGAGATCGAGTTGAGAAGCAAGACTTTGAAGTTGATGGCAACGCTGATGGCCTTTGGGATACTCAGCGCGGCGTGCGCGTCGAACGACGGCACGAGCAATAACCCCCAGGCATCGGGTGACAACACAGACTCCGGTGAATGCCAGACCCCGGAGGTACCGACCATCACGTTCGCCGCGTACAGCACGCCGCGCGAGGTGTACGGAAAGATCATCCCCGCCTTCCAGACGAAATGGAAAGAAGAGCACGAGGACCAGCAGGTGATCTTCCAGGAGTCGTACGGCGGTAGCACGACCCAGAGCCAGAACGTGGTCAACGGTTTCGAGGCAGACATCGTTGCGCTCTCGCTCGCTCCCGACGTCGACGCGATCGCGGACGCGGGACTCATCACGCACGACTGGACCTCGGTCGCAGACAAGGGCATCGTCTCCTCGTCCGTCGCGGTGTTGGACGTTCGGCCCGGAAACCCCGAGGGTCTGCAGGACTGGAACGACCTGACCAAAGATGGTCTCGAGATCCTCACGCCCGACCCCGCCGCAAGTGGTGGTGCTCGGTGGAACATCGTCGCCGCGTACGGTGCGGCCCTCAACGGCTACGCCGGAGTGGACGAGGGTGACACCGCAGGGGCCCAGAGCCTCCTCGAGGGGATCTTCGGCAACGTGACGGTGCTCGACAAGAGCGCCCGCGACTCGATCAAGAACTTCGAAGCCGGCAACGGCGACGTCGCTATCACGTACGAGAACGAGATCTTCACGGCGCAGAAGGCCGGTCTCGAGGACGAGATGGTCATTCCGCCGGCCACGGTGCTGATCGAGAACCCGGTCGCGGTAGTCGACGCGAACGTGGACAAGCACTGCGTTCGCGAGGTCGCTGAAGCCTTCGTCGAGTACCTACACACCGACGAGGCCAAAGAGCTGTACACGACCGTTGGATTCCTCCGCAGCACCGATGCGAAGGAAGCCGCGAAGGGCGACGGAGATCAGTTCGCTCCGATCGAGCACCTCTTCACCGTCGATGACCTAGGCGGATGGGACTCCATCACCGAGGACGTCTTCGGCGAGCCCGACGGCATATTCACCAAGGCCTTCGCGGCCGTACAAGGTTAGGGAGAGGCAACAAGCATGAGTACGCAAGCCGTCGCCGACCGCGCGCTAGGTCCCCCGCGCGCGCGGCGGCGCGGCTTGCCGCTCGGCCGATGGGGGCTTCGCGGACTCGCGATGGTCTACCTCGGCTGCGCCATCGTTCTGCCTCTGGCGGCGGTTCTCGCGAAAGGTTTCGAAGGCGGGTTAGTCCACCTGAAAGCCGCACTCGCCTCGCCGGGCGCGATCGACGCGATCAAGCTGACGCTGATCACGGCAGCAACTGCGGCCATCGTCAATGCGGTCTTCGGCACGTTGATCGCCTACGCATTGGTTCGCTACAGATTTCCTGGTCGACAACTTCTGAGCGCGATCGTGGACGTCCCGTTCGCGATACCGACGCTCGTCACCGGCGTGATGCTGGTCGCCCTTTATGGGCCGGCCTCACCTGTTGGTGGCTTCCTGAAAGATCACGGGTTCCAAGTGGCATTCGCCCCGCTTGGGATCCTGATTGCGCTTCTCTTCGTCACGTTGCCGTTCGTGATCCGCACGGTCCAGCCAGTCCTCACCGAGCTGGATATCGCCGAGGAGGAAGCGGCATACAGTCTGGGCGCGGGCGGCTGGACGACGTTCCGCAAGGTGGTCCTTCCGGCGCTTAGGCCGGCCATCGCGGCCGGAACGCTCCTGGCCTTCGCCCGAGCGATCGGCGAGTTCGGCGCCGTGGTCATCATCGCGGGGAACATCACCGGGAAAACCCTGACTGCGCCGGTGTTCATCTTCCAACTCGCCAGCCAATTCAGACCTGAGGACGCGGCCGCGGTTGCGAGCATCCTGTTCATCTTGTCGTTCGTGATCGTCCTGATCACCGACCGGCTGATCAACCGGCGGGGGACGAAAGTATGAGCACAGCGTCCCCCGCCATCCCGACCCATCCCGCCAGACGGCGTCTCGTACGCGGCCTTCTGCTGACGGTGATGTTCTTGTACATCTTCATCCTTTTGGTCGCTCCCTTCGCAGGCATCCTTCTGACCGCGATCAAGAACGGTTCCGCCGTCGTGTCGGAGACCTTCTCGAGGCCGGACGTGCGCCACGCTTACTGGCTGACCTTCGTGATCACGATCGTGACCATGGTCATCACAACCATCTTCGGACTGATCACTGCCTACGTTTTGGCACGCCACAGGTTCTTCGGACGTCGACTGATGAACGCTCTCGTGGAACTTCCTCTCGCCGTATCCCCGGTCACGGTTGGGCTCATGGCCGTGCTTCTCTTCGGCCGAGGCGGCTGGTTCGAACCGTTCTTCGCCTCGCGCGGCATTCAAGTCATCTTCGCCCTGCCCTCGATGATCCTCGTCACGATCTTCATCTGCATCCCGTTCGTTATCCGAGAGGTCGGACCTGTGCTCGAAGAGCTCGGGACCAACGAAGAGGAAGCAGCCCGGACGCTCGGAGCTTCTCCGCTGCAGACGTTCTTCCGTGTGACTCTCCCGAACGTGCGGTGGGGCTTGCTCTACGGCGCGGCCCTCGGCACTGCCCGGGCCCTCGGAGAGATCGGAGCCGTGCTGATCGTGAGCGGAGCGATCCAAGGTCAGACCGAGACGGCGACCCTTTACATCTTCAGAGCTTTCGAGGAGAGGCAGGACGCGTCCGGCAATGTCGTCGCCCTTTCGCTCGCGGCGGTCTCGATCTTGCTTCTCGTCGGGATCGAATTCTTCAAACACAGACGCAGTAAGGAGGCGAGGTCATGAAACCAGCCATCGCGGTCGAGCATCTCGGGAAGACCTTCGGTGATTTCCGTGCCGTCGACGACGTGACGTTCACGGTGGAGGAGGGCAAGATCACCGCGCTCCTCGGTCCCAGTGGATCGGGCAAGAGCACGGTCCTGCGGATGATCGCTGGGCTCGAAGACCCGAGCGAAGGCCGCATCTTCCTCGGCCCTCAAGACCTCACGCACGTGAGTGTTCAGGATCGGAGCGTGGGCTTCGTGTTCCAGCACTACGCCCTCTTCAGGCACATGACGGTTCGCCAGAACATCGCGTTCGGCCTGACCGTTCGCAAGGAGCCACGCGACGCGAGGCTGAAGAGAGTCAATGAGCTTCTCGAGCTTGTGCACCTCGGCCCCTTCGGTGACCGCTATCCGGATCAGTTGTCGGGTGGACAGCGACAGAGGGTCGCTCTTGCGCGCGCTCTGGCCCCTCGACCGGAGGTCTTGTTGCTCGACGAGCCGTTCGGAGCTCTCGATGCCCGCGTTCGCCAAGACCTGCGACGTTGGATCGACGAGCTGCACCGCGAGTTGGGCATCACAAGCGTTCTCGTAACACACGACCAGGAAGAAGCTCTCGAGCTCGCCAACACCGTCGTCGTCATGCATGAGGGCAAGGTCGAGCAAGTAGGGACGCCGGAGGAGGTCTACGACCAGCCCGCGACACCTTTCGTCGCCGGTTTCGTCGGATCAGCCAACGTTCTCGAGGGCCTCGTGATCGGGGGCAAGGTCCAGTTCGGCGATGAACTGCTGGAAGGTGCATCGCACCTTTCCGACGGCTCCGCGGTTCACGCGTTCGTTAGACCACACGACGTCCGCGTCGGAACGGAGTCCATGAACGGAAGCTCCAGCGCTGCCACGGTCGACCGGATCATCAACCTGGGGTGGACGTCCAAGGTCTACGTCAGTTTGCCGGACGGACAGGCGCTCGTGGCCGAGGTTCCAAACGAGACCTTGGCGGGTGTCGAAGAGGGCGCTTCGGTATTCGTCGACCTCCGCAACGCCAAGGTGTTCCAGCCGACGGGAACCGCGGGTGCCCCGCTGGACGAGCTCGCCTCTCTCTAGGGCAGGACAAGCCTTTCGGTCGGAGAAATCTCTCCTCGGAGGATAGGAGGGATTCTTGCGCGGCTTAATAGCTTCAGCGGCTGCAATGGTTCTGGTGACTTTCGCGGCCCCTTCTTCGGGCGCCGGACCCGAAGGCACCGGCATGGCGAGCGACAACGTTCAGCACGTTGCCACCATCCCGTTCGACGCGGGCGCAGCGACCAGCGCGCGCCTGCTGGGGGACTACCTCTACGTTGCGGGCTCCAAGCAGTTCTCGATCTACGACGTCTCCGACCCTCTCAACCCGGCCCTCCAAAGCATCACGCCCGTCGGGTTCTTTTTCGCCAACGAGGACGTCGACACGAACGGCAAGATCCTGCTGCTCTCGGACGAACAAGGAGCGACTCATTCGCTGCACGTCTATGACGTGGAGGACAAGACCGCTCCCGTCAAAGTGGCGACGGTGGCGAACGCGCCCGACCACACCTTTACCTGCGTGTTCCATTGCACCTATGCATACGGGGCTCGCGGTTCGATCATCGACTTACGCAATCCGACCAAGGCGAAGATGGTCGGCAACTGGTTCCCCGGTATGCAACCCGGCTACGGATTCGACGTAACCGAAGTGTCGCCGGGAATCGTCTTGACCTCGAGCAGGCAGATGCATCTCCTCGATGCGCGCAAGGATGTGCTCAACCCAGAGTTCGTCGCATCCGGCTACACGACGGATGACAGGTTGATCCACTCGAACCGGTGGCCGAATCACGGGCGAGACCGCTTCTACCTGGTCCAGGCCGAGACGTTCGCTGAGACGCGATGCGACGAAGACTCTGGGGCATTCATGACGTGGGATACGCGCGGCTGGAGGAAGACGCGGACGTTCGAAGTCGCAGACGAATACCGAGCTGTGAACGGCAACTTCATAGACGGCAGCCCGCCGGCCAACGCTGCAGGATGCACCGCCATGTGGTTCCAAGAGCACCCCGACTTCGACGATGGAGGCTTGGTCGCCACCGCATGGTTCGAGCACGGCGCCCGTTTCCTGAGGGTCGGCCACGACGGAAAGATCTCTGAAGTCGGCTACTTCATGCCCGTCGGAGGATCGACCATCGCCACCTACTGGATAACCGACGAGATCGTCTACGCCATAGATCTAGTACGAGGCATCGACATCCTGAGATTCACAGGAACCCCCTAACCCCCTGTTCTTTTCCACGCTGCGTGCCTCTAGGTCTCGCGATGTGGAAAAGAAGGGTCAAGTGAGGGTGGCTATGAAGTCCTCTAGCTGGCGGACGTTTCGAACCTCGACCATCTCGTCGACGTGGGCCGCGTATTCCGACGCGGTCGAGTCTCCGGTGTCCCAGTCCTGCCGGCCCTCGGGGTTGAGCCAGTACGAGTGGCGCGCTCTATCCGACAGCTCCTTGAGCGCCCACGTCTTGCGGTCCCTGTAGTTGTTTCGGGCGTCCCCGAGGATCAGCAATGTCGTGCGCGGGCCGATGTCTTTCCCGTACGTCTCGAGGAAGCGGGCCAGAGACGTCCCGTAGTCCGAGTGACCGTCGTGCCACACAACCTCGGCCCCCGCATTCATTGCGTCGATACCGGCGAAGAAGTCTTCGTGCTCGAAGAAGCGAGTCACTTCGTCGATCGTGTCCACGAATGCAAAGGACCTCACCCGCGAGAACTGGGCCGAGAGCGAGTGCGTGAGCATCAAGGCGAAGCGAGCGAAACGCGCCACCGATCCCGAGATATCGCAGAGGACGAAGAGCTCCGGCCGGTGAGGCGGCTTGTGCTTGAACGCTAGATCCAGCGGGACCCCCCCGGTGGATAGCGAGTGCCTGATAGTCCGGCGCATGTCCAGCTGCCCGATGCTCGCCCGGCGCCGTTTCATGGCCATTCGTGCGGCGAGCTTTCGAGCAAGCGGTCGGATCGCCCGGCGCAACTCGGCCATGTCGGCGGTCGCGCTCAGGAAGTTGACGTCTTCGGGCAGGGGAGAAACGGCGTAGCGGGCGACCGCCTCCGGCCCTCGATGCTCCGCGACGCGCCTCCGAGTTTCGTTCAACGTGCGGTCGCGGAAGTCTCGGATCCGTCGCTCGAACTCGTCGCGAAGCAGGCGTCGTTCGAGGGGCGAGAGAGCGTCGTCCACGTCTCCCGCTTCCCGCATCAACCGCGCGAGGAGGGAGGTGAGATCCAGAGCGCGCATCACTTCGTACTGCGAGTACCAGTCCTCGCTTCGAGCCGTCCCGAGACGCCCGAGCTCTCCGACCGCACGACGAGCGGCTTGACCCATCGCGTTGGCATCTCCGGAGAGCAGAGCTTGGAAGACCTCCTCGGTGACGGCATCACGCCCGATCGCCTCGGGTTCGTCGTGGGCCAAACCCTGCGGCCCCCGTCCGGTTCCGAAGTAGAGATCGAAGAGAGTGTTGAAGGCCTGGCCGTGTGCATCGCTCTTGATCATTGTTGTCGCGAATGCAGCCTTGAAAGCGCCCTTGTTCTCGAAGGGGATGTGCTCCAGAGCCTTCAACGAGTCGATGGTCTCGGAGATCGAAACGGGGATGCCGGCCTCGCGCAGCGCGTGCGTGAAATCCAGCACACGATCCAGCATTAGTGGCCCGCCACTCAGTTCTTCTCGGGCGAGATCTTGAGGTGATCGGCGGCCTTTGTGATGTCGGACTGGTACTTGAGAAGGACCGGCAGTGTGCGCTTGAGAGTCTCCTCATCGAGCGTGGTGATGTTCAGATGCAGGAGCGTCCTGGCCCAGTCGAGAGTTTCCGCGATGGATGGAGCCTTCTTCAACTCGAGCTCGCGGATGCTCGCGACGATCCGTACGACTTGATCTGCCAGCGTCGTGCCGATGTCCGGGACTCTCTCGAGGAGGATCGCTTTTTCACGTTCCTGCGTCGGATAGTCGAGATACAAATAAAGACAACGGCGCTTCAACGCCTCGGAGAGCTCGCGCTCGTTGTTCGAAGTAAGAACGACGTAGGGGATGTTGACCGCGCTCAAAGTTCCCATCTCCGGGATCGTTATCTGCCAGTCGGATAGGACCTCGAGCAGGAGCGCTTCGGCTTCGAAGTCGAGCTTGTCTATCTCGTCGATCAACAGAACAACGGGGGATTCCGATCTGATCGCTCTGAGCACCGGGCGCTCCAACAGGAATGGGGCCGAGAAGAGATCGTCGGCGAGCTCGTTCCAACCGGCGCTCTGACCGGCCTGGATCCGAAGGAGCTGCTTCTTATAGTTCCACTCGTAAAGCGCCTTGGTCTCGTCGACGCCTTCGTAGCACTGCATCCGGATCAGGGGCAGATCGAGAACTTTGGCAACTGCTTTCGCAAGCTCGGTTTTGCCGACGCCGGCCGGACCTTCGACGAGCAGCGGCTTGTTCAATCGGTCCGCCAGGTGCACGACGGTCGCGATGGCCGGATCGGCGAGGTACGCGGCCTCCGCCAGGCGTCGCTCGACCTCATCGATGCTTGCGAAACGGTGCTTGTTCCCCGCGGGTTCGCGGGCGTCGCCAACCATGGCGGCCAATCCTAGTGGAGAGGGCACGCCGGGCGGCACTAGGCTCGACGACCCGTGGCCGATCTTCGAGAGTTATTGCCCGTCGATGAAGCACGCGACCGCGTCCTGGCTCGATTCGAACGCCTGGAGACGGAGTCGTTGGGCGTCGAGGAAGCACACGGCTTCGTGCTCGCAAACAGTCTGCGCGCGCCTCACTCGCTACCCAGCTTTGATAACTCCGCCATGGACGGGTACGCGGTTCGCGCCGATGACGTCGTCGCAGCGTCGAGCGAGAGCCCGGTTGTCCTTCCGGTGACGGGAGAGGTGCGAGCGGGGGTTCCGGGAGAAGCGGCCGTGACTTCAGGAACGGCGGTGCGGATCATGACGGGCGGCAAGGTGCCGGAGGGAGCCGACGCGATAGTTCCAGTCGAGGACACGACCGAGAACGAGGGGACCGTGGCCATCTCCGCGTCGACGGAGGTGGGGCGACACGTCCGCCCGGCCGGTGACGACGTGGCGAAGGGCGACGTGATCATCGAGGCCGGGACGCTGTTGCGTTCTGGAGAGCTCGCGCTCCTCGCGTCGCTCGGTCTGACACCGATCGACGTTCATAGACGCCCTCGAGTCGCGATACTTGTTACCGGCGACGAGCTGGTCGATCCAGCCGAAGAACCCGCCCCCGGCGCGATCCGCGACTCCAACTCGATCGCGCTGACTTCTCTTTGTGACGAAGCGGGGGCAATCGTCGTGACGTGCGAGCGAGTTGGGGACGATATCGACGCGCACCGAAGCGCTTTCGAGAAGGCGGCGTCGGATGCGGACGTCCTCATCACCTCCGGCGGCGTCGCGGTCGGCAAGTACGACTTCGTGAAGGCGGTGGTCGAGGAACTCGGCTCGATAGATCTGTGGCGCGTAGCCATGCAGCCGGGCAAGCCGGTGGTGCTCGGGTCCGTCCTCGACACCCCGTTCCTGGGCCTTCCGGGGAACCCGGTATCCGTCCATGTTGGATTCGAGCAATTCGTGCGTCCCGCTCTCCGCAAGATGGCGGGCCATCGCTACCTTCTTCGTCCCAGGCTGACGGCGCGACTCGGCGAACCGCTGGAGAAGAGACCCGGTCGCAGGCACTACGTCCGGGTGCGGCTTGCACGTGACGGCGATGGATGGATCGCCACCCCGACCGGGGCCCAGGGCTCCCATATCCAATCGAGCCTCGTCGACTGTCACGGTGTGGCGATCTTCGAGACGGAAGAATCGCGGCTCGAAAGCGGCGCCGAGGTCGTAGTCGAGATCTGGCAACTCCCGGGGCTCTAGCCCAGCGCTATCAGAAACACTGCGCCTGTTCCCAGCAGCAAACCACCCACCTGCAAGGGAACGAGTCGTTCCTTCAAGAAGATCCGGGCGAGCAGGATCGTTGTCGCCGGGTATAGCGATGTGAGGACCGCGGCGAGCGAAAGGAGTCCGCGCCGGGTTGCCGACAGATAGAAAACGTTCGCCATGACGTCGAGCGCTCCCGCCGCAGCGATCGATCTCAATGTGCCCGGCTCGCGTTTCAATGTTGCTCTCGTTAAAGCAACGATCAGCCCAACGAGAACGATCGCAGAGATGCGGGCACCGATCAGAGGCCACAACCCACTTCCATCCGGCGCCCGATCGAGGGTTATGAAGAAGATGCCGAAGAAGGCGCCGGCTCCGATCGCCTCGAGCAAACCCTCGCGTTTGGGTGAGGAGGTGGAGTCATCCTGAGCGCTTGCGATGAGTGCGACGGCGATGAAGCCCATCACGACGCCGGCCAACGATGATGCTGAAGGTCGCTCTCCGGTCCCGAGGCCGAACACGACCGGCACTGCCGCCGCGAGCACTGCCGTTGCCGGGGCCACCACCGACATCCGCCCGATAGCCAAGCCCCGGTACAGCAGAACCACTCCCGCTCCGCCGCCGAACCCAGCGACAGCGCCCCAGATCAGCGCGCTGGATGAGTAGCGGCCTCCAAAGGCGGGAAGGAGAGCGACGACCACCGGGGCTCCGACCAGCTGGGAGATCAGGACGACGGCGAAAGGAGTCGCCCGCTTCGTGACGAGCCCACCCAGGAAGTCGGCGGCCCCATAGGTGACCGCAGCACATAGGCCCAGCAGAACAACCATCCATCCCTCCCAGGGCGTCGAGCGGTGGATTCTCCCAGGACTGGACAGGACAAATCGGACGGGAATATGGTTGCAAATACAACGTTTGAGTATGCAAGAGAGTCTCACCGAGAGGAGTCGGACATGAGCACAGCACAGGAAGAGCTTCAAGGTCTGAACGTCGCCCCGGGCACCTGGTCGATCGACCCGGCCCACTCCACTATCGGGTTCGTCGCCCGGCACCTCGTCGTGACGAAGGTGAGAGGGCGTTTCGATGGTTTCGACGGGACGGTCCAGATCGCGGAGAACCCCGAGGAGTCGTGGGCCGAGCTGAAGATCGACGCGGCCAGCATCAACACCGGTTCCGAGCAGCGCGACGAGCACCTCAGGACGGCCGACTTCTTCGATGTAGAGAACTACCCGGAGCTGACGTTCAAGAGCACGGGACTCAACTTCCGTGACAAGGAGCGTTTCGAGTTGACCGGCGATCTGACGATCCGTGGCGAGACCCGCCCCGTCGTACTCGACGCCCGCTTCGAAGGCGTGACCCCTACACCGTTCGGCGATGGGGAAGTGGCGTTCTTCTCCGCCGCCGCCGAGCTCGAGCGAGCGGATTGGGGCATGACCTGGAACGTCGCGCTGGAGACCGGCGGCGTCCTCGTGAGCAAGAAGATCCAGATCGAGATCGAAGCTCAGTTCAAGAAGGCTTGATCCAGGCTCTAGACAAGCCGGACGCGCCGTCGGTCAACCGGCGGCGCGTTGTCGCGTCTCGGGCTCTTCGAGCGCGTCGAGCACTTTTTCGAACGCCGACTTGAGAGCGGTCACCTCTTCTTCGGTGAGAAGTTTCGTGAACCGCTCCTCGACGCCCTTCCGATGGATCGGGGAGGCCTTATCCCACAGCTCCCGGCCCTTTTCGGTGAGGGTCGCGTAAACGACCCGCCGGTCCGTGGCGCACGAATCGCGCTTGATGAGCCCGTCTTTTTGCATGCGGTCGACCAGGCGCGTAACCCCACTCTTGCTGAGCAATACGGAGTCGGCCAGCTCGTTCATCTTGAGTTGGTGGTTGGGCGCGAGAGCGAGCTGGGCGAGCACGTCGTACCAAGTGAGCGGCAGTCCGCCCACGACATCCAGGTCGCGTTCGAGGGCCTCGACTAACGTTCCGTGAGTGACGAGCAACATCGCCCAGGCTTCAAAGTCTCCCGAGATCTCACAGCGCTTCTTCATCCCTTCCATGGTACGGACGAATTCGTTGCACTGTCAACGAAACGGACCGTTACATTGAATAGATGCTCCTAACGATCAGCGATCTGCATAAGGCATTTGGCTCCCGGGACCTGTTCAAGGGCGCCACCCTTCAGATGCGCGCCCGGGACCGGGTCGCGCTGGTCGGCCCGAATGGTTCCGGCAAGACGACGCTTCTAGACATGATCGCGGGCTTCCAAGCGCCCGACCGGGGCGAGATCCACCTTGCGCGCGACCTCGTCCTCGGTTACCTCCAGCAAGAGACCGATGACCTTCGAGGCAAGCCGCTTATCGATGAAGTGCTGTCGGCGGGCTCTGACGTCATCGACGCAGGTCACCGTTTGAGCATGCTTGAAAACGAGATCGCCGAGACCGAAGGAGCGGAGCGGGACGGTCTCCTCGCCGAGTACGCGCGACTGCAGGATCGCTTCGCGACGCTCGGTGGCTACGCGCTGGGGTCCGAAGCCGAGAGGATCCTTATGGGTCTGGGCTTCACTCCGGACGATCTTCAGCGACCAACCGAGTCGTTCTCCGGCGGGTGGCTTATGCGCATCGCACTCGCCAAGCTGCTCCTGATCCAACCGGATCTCCTGCTGCTCGACGAGCCGACCAACCACCTCGACCTCGCTTCGGTCGAGTGGTTCGAGTCCTTCCTGCGCGATTACGAGGGGGCCGTGCTCCTTATCTCTCACGACAGGGATTTCATGAACGGGTTCGCTCGCAAAGTCATCGAGATCGAAGGAGGAAAGCTCGACTCGTACAGCGGCGATTACGCGAGTTTCGTCGAGCAGCGTGCCAACGCCGCGCTGCAGCGAGAGGCGCTTGCCAAGCAGCAGGGAAGAAAGATCGCGGCGACCGAGCGGTTCATCGAACGCTTCCGCTACAAGAACACCAAGGCGCGCCAGGTACAGAGCCGGATCAAGAGTCTCGAGAAGATGGACCGCGTCGAGACCGTTAAGCAAACACGCAAGCGGATGGGTTTGCGCTTCCCGCCACCTCCTCGCCCAGGTCGTGTGGTTCTCGAGCTAGACGACGTGGCGTTCCGCTACGGAGACGGACCACTCATCTATGAAGACCTAGAGCTCGTGGTGGAACGGGGGCAAAAGATCGCGCTCGTCGGGCCGAACGGGGCCGGGAAGTCGACGTTGCTCAAGTTGATCGCCGGCGTTCTGCAGCCCAACGCCGGGGCGCGCCGACTCGGCCACAACGCGGCGGTGGGCTATTTCGCTCAGCATCAGATCGAAGCGCTGGACCTTCGCCGCAAGGTCCTGGACGAGTTCGCGTCCGCCATCCCGACTGGACTCGACCTGAAGCCGAGGGATCTGTTGGGTCGTTTCCTCTTCTCGGGGGACGACGTGGACAAACACGTCTCAGTTCTCTCGGGCGGAGAGAGGACCAGACTCGCGATGGCAAAAATGCTTATCTCGCCATCGAATCTGTTGTGTCTGGACGAGCCGACGAATCACCTGGACGTACAGAGCCGAGACGTCCTCGAGGACGCTCTGGAGGATTACCAGGGCGCATTCGTGTTGATCACCCACGACAGGCACCTGATCAGAAGCGTCGCCGACGAGATCATCGAGGTCGTCGGTGGACGCGTCACGCGTTTCCCGGGCGACTACGACTATTACCTCTCCAAACGAGAAGGAGCTCCGGAGGAGGCTGCAGCCGCCACCCCCGAGACGTCCGGGGCACGGCCCGCAGCCAAGGACCGGCGTAGAGCAGCGGCTCAAGCCCGCGCCCGTCTGTCGGATCTTCGCAAGACGGTGGTGGCCATAGAGAGGAAGATCGAGAAGGTGCAGGAGGAGCTGGGCCGGATCGAGGCGCGGCTCGGAGATCCGGAGATCTACTCGACAGACACGGATGTGGGCGCACTGGTCCGCGAATTCGAATCAATCCGAAAAAGGGCGGGGGAATTGGAAGCTGCTTGGGAGAAGGCTGCGTCTGAGTTGGAAAGTGCGGAGTCGGCGCTTGGCTGAAAGGCTCAAGGAAACTTCGGTTCGGCCCGAGACTGTAGTAAGCGCGACGCTGGGGAAAGAGGTGACATGAGCGCGCTTTGCGAAGACTTTGATCACGTCAAACCCGTCCAACCATCTTCGGATGGTTGTGAGGAATGCCTCGCGCTAGGCGATGGATGGGTACACCTGCGAATGTGTCTGTATTGCGGTCATGTCGGATGCTGCGACTCCTCCCCGAATCGACACGCAAGCCGGCACTTCAGCGACACCGGTCACCCGGTCATCAGTTCGCTCGAGCCGAACGAGGACTGGGTCTATTGCTACCGCCACGACATCTTTGCCGACGAAGTTGCGACGGCGACCCCCGAGGAGGAGTAGGGATCAAGTAGGCGGACGTCCCAACAACAGTTCGTATCTGACCAGCGGCCGGCCCGAACTCGACCGGCCAAGAAGCGAGAGATCCGCGAGTTCGTAGTTCTGGAACTCAGCGTCCTCTTTCGACGCGAGTGGGAGCAGGTAGCCGGCAACGAAGCCGGCGAACATGTTGCCGGGCCCGGTCTTCAGCGCCGCCGGAACCTTGACGAGATCGAGGCGCCGACCCTTAACCCCAGGCTCGACGAGGTCGACCCGCGCGACGCGCGCTTCGACGTTTCCGTAGAGGAACGTGAGACTGTGAGCTCGGTCCGGACTTGCGAACGCATGCGCCGTGCTGAGTGTCGAAGACACGCAATGCCGGTCGCCATACGTGGTGCCCGCTCGCAACTCGAAGCAGACGAGGTCGTTCTCCGCTCTGTAGGCCTCCACCGTCCAAGCCGCCACTCCGGAGACCGAGCCATCGGCGATCGGGATCTTTGGGCCGATGCGAGGGAATGCGCTCGGGAGACGTACGCGCTGAGACCCTTGTCGGTCGATGGCTGGGGTATCTATCGGGCCGGCTTCGGTTCGCGAACGGTCAAGCAAGCGTGGTACCGACACCGAAGCGATTCCAGCGAGGAACGCGAGGGCGACGAGGGCAAAGATCCGCCACTTCCACGGACTGGGAGCCGGGCCGAGAGGCAACTTGGAGATCGCCTCGAGCTTCGCATCGAAGACTTCGCGGAGACGGATGCCTAACTGGGCGCTCGGCTCGCCCGAGACCCGTTCCAGATCCGATGTTCCATGAGCGAGAAGAGATTCCGCTCCGCCGGGCGAGCAACCGACCACCTCGGAGATCGAGCGTGCGTCCAGATCCTTGGCCACCGACAGAGCCAGGACGACACGTCGGCGACGCGGGAGGGCCAGGTAGGCGCGCCACAACTGATCGTCTTCGTTCGATGCGCCCTTGGTCTTGCGCGGAGCTCGCTTCGCCAGCCGCTGAAGAGCTCGAGAGTGGGTCCCTTCGGGATCCCTTGCCGACCACGGCCGGGCGAGGGCATGGCCGAGAGCGGCTCCGGCGAGTTGGCCGGCTCGATCGTGATCGCCCGAGAAGAGATAGGCGAGCCTCACGAGTTCCGGCAACTGGTTCGACAGGACGTTGGAGGTCGCTCGTCCAAGAGCGACGGCTCCATTCCGATAGGCCATGGTTTTAGTCTCGCGCTCGCAGATACGCTAGGTAGGACAGTTCGGTGAGCGCTAGGTCAGGAGGGCGCGCGATGCTGAAGACGTCCCGGTTCTACCCCGCCGTCAAGGTTGCTCCCGGCGACAGCGAGAACGCGTACTTGCGCGCGTCCTGTTACCTCGAGCGTCAGGAGTTCACCAGTCCCGAGGGCAGGGTTGTCTTCGAGGGCCGGCATGTCAGGTTCAGCGTGTGGGTCGGGGACGAAGCTCGTTGTGTTCTTTCGATCTCCGAAACCGAGGCCCTCGATCTGGCGACTTTCCTCAAGGACGAACTGACCAGGATGAGCTCTGAGTCGGGCGACCCGCTCCCGTCCTGACTAAAGGCTCTCCGGCTCGCCCTTCTCGAGAGCAACTCGAAGCAGCGCGGGCCAAGCGCGTTCCCGACCTCATCGGACCGGGACTTCTCGTCCTCTTCGCGGGCATCAATCCCAGCCTCTACTCGGGCGCTGTCGGCCACCATTTCGCCAGGCCTGGAAATAGGTTCTGGCCGGCTCTCCACTTAGCCGGCCTCACTCCACGACTTGTCGGCCCTCACGAGGAGAGCGAGCTGCTGGACCTTGGTCTGGGGATCACGAACATCGTGGCCCGAACGACGGCTCGCGCCGACGAACTGTCGCCCGAGGAGTTGCGGGCCGGAGCCGTGGCCCTAACCCGCAAGGCGCAACGCAACCGACCGTCGACCCTCGCGATCTTGGGCGTGACTGCTTACCGTCAGGCGTTCGAGCGGCCCCGCGCGGCGATCGGCCGCCAACCCGAGGGGATCGGCGATACGGAAGTCTGGGTGTTGCCGAACCCGAGTGGGCTCAACGCTCATTACCAACTCGCCGATCTTGCGCGGGAATTCAGAACTCTGAGAAGGAGCGTGGAGCGAGGTGCCCGGCGGCTCAGATAGCGCGGATTCGCCCTTTTTTGTCCCGATTCCATACAGGAACCCAGGCGTTACCGTCCAACTATGACGGTCGTACACCTTAGGCAGTAGATTCGCGCGCTCAGCGCGATCCGAGGGCAGGGTCCGAAGTCCACTATCACGGCGGGGGAGATGGCTACCGACGCTTCTACGAAGGGCAACGTCGCCCTAGAACGGTTCAAGAAACGACTCGCGGATTACAAGCTCAGGCGGCGCCGCGCCAGCTCGGCCAAGAAGAAGTCGACGGGTCGCAGGGCCACCATCGCCCTCGGGATCATCGTCGTGCTTCTGCTCGGCGCATTCGCCTGGTCGTTGTCCTATCTGACCCCGGAGCCGGAGGGCACGGAGATCTCCCTTGATGAGCTGTCGGCGCTCGCAGATGAGCACAGGATCGAGTCCGCCGAGTTCCGCGACGAGGACAACCAACTCGTCGGTTTCTTCACGGTCGAATCGACGATTCCCGTCGAGGAGCCGGCCGAGAAGACCGCCGGCAAAGGCGATGCGAACGGAAAGAACGCTAAAGCCGGAGACAACGCCAAGGGCGGAAAGAACGGCGGGGACAAAGGCAAGTCCGAGGCCCCCACGACAGAGCCCCCGTCCGTGGCGCCCGTTGGATCGGGCACCTTCTATCTCCCATACCCCTCAAGCGACGCCGCGTTCGGTCAACTTTCAGACATGGTCGTCTCGGCGGGCGCGCACGTAACCGTCGACCCGCAGACGTCCAAGGCGGTCGTTCGCGCGGTTTCCACTTACCTACTCCCGCTGTTGATCCTTGCCGCGTTCTTTGGGCTCCTCTTCACAGCAGGCAAGGGTGGCGGCTCGGCGATCGGTGAGGTCATGCAGTTCGGAACCGTCGGTAAGAGGAAGACCAAGGGCTTCAGCGGCGCAGTCACTTTCAACGATGTGGGTGGGGCGCAAGAGGCGGTTGTCGAGCTGAAAGAGGTGGTCGACTACCTCCAAGACCCGCGTCGGTATGAAGAGATCGGCGCGGTCCCGCCGAAGGGCGTTCTCCTGTTCGGCCCCCCCGGTTGTGGAAAGACTCTTCTGGCTAAAGCGGTCGCGGGCGAGGCCGGCGTGCCGTTCTTCTCGGTCGCCGGTGCAGAGTTCGTTGAATCCCTCGTCGGGATCGGCGCGGCCCGAGTACGTGATCTTTTCGGCAGGGTCCGCGCCGTAGCTCCGGCCATCGTCTTCATCGACGAGCTCGACGCTGCCGGACGTAAGAGAGGCCATGGCGAAGGAGGCGGGTCCGACGAGCGCGAGCAAACTCTGAACCAGCTGCTCGTGGAGATGGACGGCTTCGAGGTCTCGGCCGGCATCGTCGTAGTGGGCGCAACCAACCGTCCAGACATCCTCGACCCTGCGCTTCTGCGTCCAGGTCGATTCGATCGACACATCACCGTCGAGCAGCCCGATCACGCAGGCCGCAAAGAGATCTTGTTGCTGCATGCCCGTGGCAAGCCCGTAGCGAACGAAGTGGACTTCGATTACGTCGCGCGTCGTACCCCCGGTTTCTCGGGAGCAGACCTCGCCAACGTCATCAACGAGGCCGCTCTTCTAACCCTTCGTATCGACAAGGCCGAGATCGAAACGCCCGAGCTAGAGGAAGCTATCCAGCGAGTGCTGCACGGTCCGAAACGGCGCGGCATGGTGCTCACGCAGGATGAGGAGCGCCGTGCGGCGTACCACGAGTCGGGACACGCGATCGTCGGATCGGCCCTGGGCCGCGCCGGGGATCTTCACCGCGTGAGCATCCTGGCTCGCTCCAAAGGCGTGGGGGGCACCGCTCTAGCAAGAGAGGGCGATCGGATCCTGTTCACGCGCAGCGAGCTGTTTTCCCGAGTCGTCATCGCGATGTCCGGGATCGCCGCCGAAGAGATGGTCATCGGTGAGCCCTCAACGGGGGCCGAAGACGATCTCGAGAAAGCGACGGAGATCGCGCGCGACATCGTGGGCCGTTACGGGATGAGTCCCGCTCTTGGTCGGGCTCGTTTGCTCGCCTCCGACATCGACGCGTTCCTGGGTAGCGATTCCGGATTCTCATCACTCGGCTCTCAGACCCACGAGGAGTTCGATGCCGAGGTTCGAAGGCTGCTCGAGGAGGCCGAGGCAGCGGCACGTTCGATCCTCACCGAGCAGCGCCAGATCCTCGATGAGATGGCCACGCAGCTGGAAGACCTGGAAACGCTGGAGGGCAAGGCGCTCGAGGCCCTCGTGAGCAGGGTGCCGGCCGATCCGAGGCGCCTCTGGGCGGTCTTCGGTTCGCCTGAGGGCAATGGCCGAGCGGCCGCGGCGCGGGGCGCCGACGCCCGCCGGGCCTAGTCCTCCTTATCCTCTTCGGCGATCACATCCTCGAGGGATTCGGCGCTTCCGTCGGCGGCTGCCTTGATGGCGAGCTCGTCGCCGGCTCGAAGGGTGAGGTAGCGGCCGTGTTCGCCCCTGACCTTCTTCACGTATTCCACGAATCGGGTCAGGTAGAGCTCCTCGGCCTGCTTCTCGAGCCTCTCGAGGTCGATCATGACGCCGGCGTCTCGCTGATCTTCCGACCCGTCCGGCCTAGTCTGGCCGTCGCTATCTCCAGCTCTCATTCGTCACCTCCTACGGCGGCCGGAGGAGGGCACCTCCGCCCGGAGAACCATCTAGTACGAGCCTCGATAGCGAGACCCTAAATATGCGCGCACTGAGTATGGACCAGTTCAAGCGGTCGCTCGTCGGCCTGCTCGCGGCCCTGATTGTGGTCGCGCCGTTCACGCTGGTCTCCGCGCGTGCGCAGACGACGTGCGGGGTCGTGCGCGGAGCGTGGGAGACGCTCTCGAAGCCGAAGTTCCCCAGCGGCGCTTCGACGATCTCCGCCTTCGCAGTGAATCCTCTCTACGTTCAACGCCTGTACGCGACCAACGGCGACGTCGTGATGGCGTCCGTCGACGCCGGGTGCTCGTGGAAGAAGAGCTACGAGCTTCCAGCATCGGCCTCTCCACTCGACGGCACGTTCACCGCGAACAACTCGACCATCACCGAGATAGGGATCGCCGACAGGGGCTCGAACACGATCCTCCTCGCGATCGCGGAGTCGACCCCCGCGGGAGACAGGCCACACATAGTGCGCAGTCCCGACGCCGGCACGACCTGGACCGTGGCCGACGCAGGCCTTCCACCTTTAGGTAGCCCCGCTCTTCTGCGCATCGCGCCGAGCGACGCACAGATTGTCTACATGGGACTCGCGATAGGCGGCCAGATCGAATTGCTCGAATCGAGCTCCGACGGTGGATCCACATGGACGAGCAAGCCTCCGTTCTCACAAAGCCTGGGGGCCGCGGCACTTGACCTCGAGATCGATCCAGCGACGCCGGCGACCATCTGGGTGGGCGCGACGAACGGCCTGCATCGTTCGGAGGACTCGGGCGCATCCTTCAATTCGGTTCCCGAATTCGCCGACCATGCGACCGGGCCGGTCGACGTTTACAACGATGGATCCTTCAGCCGGGTCATGGCTTTCGACCACATCGACAAGCAGGGCCGCGTAACGAACAACTCGTCGAACTGGGCGGTCCAGGCGACGCCGGGGATGCCGGACTCGATCGCCCACGGCAACGACACCTCCTCCGCTCTCATGTCGGCGAAGGGCAAGGTGTGGGTGTACCTGCCGAACGTCTTCAACTGGGCCGACGTCGATGCGCCGACACCTGGGATCACAGGGTTGATCTCGGCCAGGTCGACGTTCGCGTTCTATGGGTTCACGCCGAACTCGATCGAGGTCTTTCGTGGGGCTCAGGGCGTCGACCTGAACCTTCCCGATGGTCCCGCCGAGGTCATCGATGGAGATCTGATCGATCCGGGGATCGAAGCCCAGGTTCCTCAGGCCGACCTCGCGCCCTCGAACGTCAAGGTGCGGATCCCGGCGGGCAAGAGTCGATCGGTGAAGTTCCATCTCGATGTGGCGCGGACCACCACTCCGCTCGATGTGTACTTCCTCGTGGACACGTCGAGCAGCACGAAGGGATTCCTCGTGGCCCTCGCCGAATCGCTTTTCGATATCAGCCAGGGTCTCCTCGACGAGGGCCTGGACGTGAACCTCGGCCTTGCGGAATATCGAAATTACCCGGACACCGATATCCCAAGGGAGCCGGAACCCAACTTCATCTATGAACGCCGGGTCGACATCGGCCGAAACATCGAGGCCATGGAAGACGCTTTGAAGGAAGTAACCCCTGAAGTCGGCGGCCATTACAACGCTCAGCTGGCAGCGCTCTTCCACACGGCCTCGGGTCAAGAGGAGGACCTTTATCCGGCCGGCGTGCAGAACTCATACGACGTCCCGCCGAACCAGCAGGCCGGTTTCCGGCGCGAAGCGATCAAGGTTGCCATCCTGGCCACCGACGAGCCGTTCACGGAGCCCGGTGAGGAACGTCAGTCCGACCTAACTCCTCCAGACCTGCGCTCGGTCGAAGAAGTGGCGGCCATCATGAACGGCGTCGAAGGCGGCATCAAGCAGATCGGCTTGGCGGTAGGCAACGACAACGCGGCGGTCGACGACCTGACGGCGATGGCGCGCGCGACGCACTCTGTTGCCGAGAACGGACCGGTCGACTGCGACAACAACGGCGAGGCCGACATCGCTCAAGGCGGGCCTCTCGTGTGCCATTTCACGAAGTATTCGATCGACGCCCGTGGGGCGGAGAGCCTTGTGCCGGCGATCGTCGATCTCGTAACCAGCGTCAGGACCGCGACCACGGTCGACCTCGGGGTCACGGGGCGTCAGGACATGATCCAAAAGGTCACGCCCACCTCTTACGAGCGCGTCTCGTTGCAGAATCCGAAGCCGCTTGTGTTCGAGGTCACGTTCCACTGCGGTCTCGACCTCGCGGGCAAGTCGTTCGACTTCGGCGTGAAGACGAGCGGTGTACCCGGGGCGGCCGGTTCGACCGCGACGGTCGCGTGCGGGGATGTCGAGGAACCTGAAGAGCTTTCTCCGGCCGACGCGGTTCTGAGCCTCATCCCGCTTCTGGCTCCGCCGCCCCCGCCTCCGGTCCACCAGATCACATCCCAGTCACAGGCGCAGGCCCAGAGCCAGGCGCAAGCGCAGGCTCAGGCGTCGATGGCGGCCCAGGAGGAAGAGCAGCCGCAGCTGGCCTTCGTTCACTCGTATCACCGCTTCAAAGACCAGTTCGTAGAGGACAGCTATCAGATGTCCGCGTACCGGCGGGATCCCGTCCCCGGCCCCGCGTTCGTACTGGCTATGGGAGCGCTGATGTTCTCGGCTGCGTCGTCGGTGCTCCTGCGATCTCGCAACCGATCGAGGGCCCAGCTCGCCTACGCCAGGCGCCGTCGTTAGCGCGGTTTCGCCACAGATTGTGCAGGGATTGCTCGGACCCCTAGAGAATCCTTATAGGGACAATTCATCACATTCAGGGAGACCTCGATGAAGAAAGTTCTTCTTGCCTTTTTTGCACTCACGCTGGTCGCGGGCGCGCTCGTACCCGCGCAGGCAGGCCCGACTCCGGGAGGCATCACGTCCGACGGCGTCGAGTACGTGAACTTCGTGCCGTTCGATCAAGCGACGTCCACGGGCGCGACGATCGTCGGCAAGTACATGTACCTGACGTCCTGGAAGAACCTCTCCATCTATGACATCTCCGACCCCGAAGCCCCCGCCAGAACAGGATTCGCAGAATGGGGGACCGGCAAGCCGGGCGACAGCCCGTTCGAATTCGAGAACGAGCAAGTCGCAACGAACGGCAAGATCTTGTTGATGTCGGAATCTTTGCCGAACAACATCCTTCACATCTGGGACGTCGAGGACAAGACGAACCCGGTCGAGATCGCGACGCTCGACGGCGCGGGGGACCACACCGCCTCATGCATCCTCGACTGCCGCTGGTCGGTGGGATCGGACGGCACGCTCGTCGATCTCAAGGACCCGGCGAAGCCAGTCGTCCAGAAGAAGAGCTGGCACGACTCGGTCGGCATCAAGCAGGGCGCACACGACGTCTGGGAGTACAAGCCCGGCTTCATCCTCGTTTCCACGCTCGAGGAGCCATTCATGGCGGTCGACATGCGCAACCCCTTGAAGC
This sequence comes from Actinomycetota bacterium, assembly GCA_034663635.1. GTDB lineage: Bacteria > Actinomycetota > CADDZG01 > CADDZG01 > WHSQ01 > JAXDJH01. Next base: position 78,683 of record JAXDJH010000007.1, read on the forward strand.
CGAAGGTTCTCGGCTACGGCGTGAACCCGCGGCCCCGTTCGCAGGGCGGCTTCCTCTTCCACTCCGGACTCTGGCCGAACGGCGGCAAGGACAACTTCGTTCTGATGCAGGGCGAGGACAACGCGAACCCCCGCTGCGACAAGACCGCGAACGGCCCGTTCATGACCTTCGATGCAAGGACCGTCAACAAGGACCACACGTTCCGCTTGATCGACCGATATGCACTGGACAACGGCACGTTCACAGACGGCAAGCCGCCGGTGAACGGTCTCGGTTGCTCGGCTCACTGGTTCACGACGCAGCCCAGCTACAGCAACGGTGGCATCGTGGCCGTCGCCTGGTACGAGCACGGCACGCGCTTTTTGAACGTGACGGACTCCGGAAAGATCGAGGAGAAGGGCTGGTTCCTTCCCTACGGCGGGTCGACGTCGGCTGCCTATTTCGTCAACAAAGAGATCGTTTACGCGGTCGACTACACCCGGGGCATCGACATCCTCAGGTGGGTAGGCAAGTAAGCGATACAAGTTTCAATCGGTCAAAAGGGGCCCGCCGCTCAGGCGGGCCCTTCCGCGTAGCAGGACTGGGCCGCCCAGGGGCGAATCACACCCTCGAAGCATTCAAAAAGACACAGGAGGAAAACTTTTCATGAAGCGGCTAATCGGACTCTCAGCGGCAGCGCTGCTGCTTGCCGGCATGTTGTCGCCGGCTTCAGCAGGTCCCGGTCCCGACGGCATCACTTCGGACAATGTCGAGCACGTTGCGTTCGTTCCGTTCGAGGTTGGAACGGCGACCGGCGCGCGCGTGATCGGCAAGTTCCTCTACGTCACGACCTGGCGTTCTTTCTCGATCTACGACATCTCCGACCCCGAGGCTCCGGTGCGCCTTTCGACCACTCCTTTCGCGGGTCAGGACGGTGAGCCCTCGCCGATCAAGTTCGAGAACGAGGACGTCGCCACGAACGGCAAAGTCATGATCTTCTCCGAGGAGCTTCCTCAGGCGACCCTCCACGTCTTCGACGTCGAGGACAAGACGAACCCAGTGCAGATCTCCACGCTTGCCGGAGCCGGCCAGCACACGATGAGCTGCATCCTCGACTGCAAGTGGCTCTACGGCTCCGACGGCGCAATCATCGACCTGCGCGACCCGACCAAGCCCGTCCTCATGAAGGAGAAGTGGGGCGACGGGATGCCGGCGACCGGCGGTCACGACGTCATCGAGTACAAGCCCGGTTTCGCCATGACTTCCAGCAACCCGATCCTGATCCTCGACGTTCGCAACCCGATCAAGCCCAAGCTTCTCGCTACGAGCCAGGAGCAGGAGTTCATCCACTCCGCACAGTGGCCTCGTGAGGGCAAGGACCGTTGGGCCCTGACGAGCGGCGAGACCTGGGTCGGCGGCGTGGACTCTCGTTGCGACGAGTCGAGCGCAGGCGTCAGCACGTGGGACACCACCGGCTGGGGCAAGACCAAGACGTTCAAGAAGGTCGACACCTACCGCATGAAGGGCGGCACCTACACCGACGGCAACCCCGTCATCAACGCTCCCTTCGGTTGCTCGTCGCACTGGTTCCAGCAGCACCCGAACTTCAACAACCAAGGTCTCATCGCCGCCGGTTACTACAACCACGGCACACGGTTCCTAAATGTCGACTCGAAGGGCAAGATCTCGGAAGTCGGCTTCTTCCTCCCGAACGCCGGTGGCACCTCCGGCGCCTACTGGATCACCGACCGGCTCGTCTATGCGATCGACTACCAGCGGGGCTTCGACATCCTCAAGTGGAACGGCAAGATCTAAGACGCCATAACTTCTAGGCGGCACGAAGTTCAAAGGCCCTCGGGAAACCGGGGGCCTTTGGCTTTCCCAACGCCGGGAGGAAGGGGCCGGGGAAAGGCGAACCTTCAGAGCATGCGAAGAGTGCTGGGAGTCCTGTTCGTTCTTTGTCTTTTCGCCGCGCCGTTGGGGGCGGCTCCCTCTTCGGCGGCGCCCGGCGCAGGAGGTTTCGCTTCCGACAACCTCGAGTGGGTGAAGTTCTTCCCGCTGCACACCGACAGCGCGGGCGGCGCTCTGGTGGGAAACTACTTCTACATCACGACCGAGCGCGATCTCGTCATCTACGACATCAGCGATCCCATCAATCCCGTCGAGGTCGGCCGTGCGCTCCTCGTCCCTCCGGGCGATTTCTATTTCCCTGAGGAGGACCCCGAGACGAACGGCAAGATCCTTCTGATCGGCAATGGCGGAAGCCTTCAGGTCTTCGATGTCGAGGACAAGACGAACCCCGTAGTCATCGGGACGGTCGCCGGCGGCGACGAGCACACCATCTCGTGCGTGCTGGATTGCAAGTGGGCCTATGGATCGGAAGGCGTGATCGTGGACCTGCGCGATCCGACCAAGCCGAAGATCGCCGGAAACTGGAAGGAGAAAACACCCGTCGAGCAGACGCACGACGTGACCGAGGTTTCTCCCGGCATCATCGTGACTTCCTCGCAGCCGATGGTGGTGCTCGACGCGCGCAAGGATCCGGCCAAGCCGAAGGTCATCGCGGTCGCCGCGAGCAAGGACCAGCGTTTCAATCATTCGAACCTCTGGCCGCACAACGGGACCGACAAGTACCTGCTCGTCGGCGGCGAGTCGTCCGGCCCCCAGTGCTCCGAGGACGCGAGCGCCTCGTTCATGACGTGGGACACGACGAACTGGCGCAAGACGGGGACCTTCAAGATGGTCGACGAGCACAAGCTCAAGAATGGATTGCCGACGGACGGCGACGCGCCGACCGAGCAGTTCTGCGTCCATTGGTTCACGACGCACCCGGACTATCGCAATGGTGGACTCGTGGCGATCGCGTGGTACGAGCACGGAACGCGCATCCTCAGGATCTCGGACAAAGGAAAGATCTCAGACGAGGGATGGTTCATCCCGTTCGCCGGCTCCACCTCGGCCGCCTACTGGGTGAACGACGAGATCATCTACACAGCGGACTACAACCGAGGCTTCGACATCCTGCGCTACACCGGCAAGCCCTAAGAGGGAACTATCCCTAGGTAGACGTCGGCTCCGGTTCCTATGTCCGGATCGTTGCTCTTCGCTTGTTCGAGCGTTGCGATGAACTCTTGCTCCGGCACCGACTGGCCGAGCTTCCGGATCGAGTCGACGCAGGCCGCCGCGTAGCGGAGGACCTGCACGGTTTCGATGCCTCCGATGTCGTTGAAGAACCAACCGCAACTCGTGTACATCGCCATCGCACGCTCCTGCATCGAAAGCAACTCGCGAGCGGTCCTCATCCCCTCCTCGTCGAGGGGGCCGGATGCGGCTTGGTCGATGAACGAGTCGAAGGTTATGGCGCCGATAACTACGTCGACGTAGGCGTCGCGGGCCACCCACGGATCGTTGAAGATCCCCGACCCGAGTCGTTCGAAGACTTCGTCCGCGGTCTCTCGTATGAGATCGAGGGCAGCACGGAGCGGAGCTCGCCACTCTTGGGTCCACCCCTCTTCGCCGCCCGTGTGGCATCCGCAATCTCGAGCCCAGCGGCCGACGCCATGAGCGCACGACCACGAGCTTCCTTCGCCGCCGACCACGCTCACTTCGCGCTCGGGCGGGTTGTCCTCGAGGTACGCGGCGTAGTTGGTCACTTCCACCCCGCGGCGCTCGGCCTCCACGAACAATGCGTACGCAAGGCCCAGGTCGGTGAAAACGTGATGGTGGCCGTATGTCTCTCCGTCGGTGGCAGCGTGAACCAGACCTCGCTCGCCGGCATGCTCGCGGAACAACTCCACGAATCCCTCGGCCGAGGATCCGGCTCGCTCGAACGCGATCTGCCTGGCGATCTCGCCGTCGTAGAAGAACAACGCGATCGAACGGCCCGACCCATCTCTATGCATCCATCTGTGGGGGAGCGTGGTGTCGACCGGCGGGTGCTCCCACTCCCCATCCGGCTCACGCCAGCGGGCTGCCTGGTTGGGGGCGAGGATCGTGAAAGCGATGCCCTCCTCGATCAGTACCTCGAGCACATCCTCGTTGACGGCGGTCTCAGGCGGCCAGATGCCTTCGGGCTCGCGGCCGAAGCGATAGCGGAAATCTGCGAGCCCCCAACGAACCTGCGTTCGGACGTCCCGGTGCGAGGACAGCGGAAGGATCGTGTGATGAAAGCTCTGAGCGATGGCGTTGCCGTGGCCCAGTCGCTCGAAGCTTTCTCTGTCGGCTCCGATGATGTGCTCGTAGGTGATCCTGTCGGCGGTCTCCATCCACGAAAGGAGGGTGGGCCCTAGGTCGAAGGACAGGCGCTCGTAGTTGTTGACGATGATCTCGTCGTCTTCCATAGGGATGACCGCGAAGGCGTTGGGTCGGTAACTCTCGGCGTGGACCCTCTCGTTCCAGTCGTGGAAGGGGGCCGCGCTCGGTTGAAGGGGCATCTCCCCCGTCCAAGGGTCCTCTCGAGGGGGCTGATAGAAGTGCCCGTGCACGGTTATCCGAGCCATGGGCCCAGGCTAGGGGATGGTGGGGCCTTCTCCAGCATGTGTGCGCAGGAAGCCGAGCTTGGGTATAGAACCTGCATCTATGTCGCACGGCCAAAGAGACGGATTCGATGACGATTGGGGTAGCTCCGTGCAGGGCTATGCCATGACCAACCCACCCGGCGAGCTTTACGAAGAGCTTCGTCTCGCGGCCCTTCAGAAGGAGCCGGCCCTCAAGTTCGTCTGGGCCGAGTCGCCTCCCCAAGCGGACGAATCCGATCCGATCGAGGTCGAAGCCGAGATTCTCGTTGACGAGCCGGTGACGGAGCTCATCATCCAGGACACGCCGGACATGCCGGTGATCGTTCAGTCACGTGCGTCGGAGTCGAGCGACGACATGACCTTCGAACAGATCATCCAACCGATCGCCGTGGAGCTGGGCAGCGCATTCACCGCCGTCGTCGACGAGTTCGGTCAAGAGTCAACGATCCGGTTGGATGGGCCGGCCGAGGCGCGAGGCCGGGTTCAGGCGAAGCGACACCGTGGGGGAGTCACCGGTTACGGCTCGCGCGTCCGTGTGCTCAGACTTCATCCTGAGAACATCGCCGCCGTAACGAGTAACCGGAACCGCGAGAGAGTCTCGATCACGCTCTGAGCCAGATCACTCCCAACGGCGGCAAGGTGAGCTCGGCCGAGTAGTCGAGTCCATGCCACGAAACCTTCTCCGCGATGACGGATCCGCCGTTGCCGACGTCGCTTCCTGCGTAGCCCCCGGCGTCTGTGTTCAAAACCTCGGCGTACGTCGCGCCCTTGGGAAGCCCGACCCTGAACCCCGTACGAGGAACTGGCGACAAGTTGGCGATGCAGACGAGGTATTGGCTCTTGGTGCTATTGGTCCGATAGAACGACATGACGTTGTTGTCGGCGTCGTTCGCATCGATCCAGCGGAAACCCTCCGGGTCATGGTCGAGCTCCCATAAGGCGGGCGTCTCGAGATACACGCGGTTGGCATCTGCCAGCATGCGGCTAACCCCCTCGTGGGACCGCTCCTCGAGAAGGTGCCAGTCGAGGCTCTCGTCGTGATTCCACTCGCGAGCTTGAGCGAACTCGCCGCCCATGAACAACAGCTTCTTGCCGGGATGCGCCCACATGTAGGCGTAAAGCGATCGAAGATTGGCGAGCTTTTGCCATTCGTCGCCCGGCATCTTGTTGATGAGCGACCCTTTGCCGTGCACGACTTCGTCGTGCGAAAGGGGCAGAACGAAGTTCTCGCTGAAGGCGTACATCATCGAGAAAGTCAGTTGGTTGTGGTGAAAGCGACGGTGGATGGGCTCCTTCGAGAAATACAGAAGGGTGTCGTGCATCCAGCCCATGTTCCATTTGAATCCGAACCCGAGACCGCCCAAGTAGACGGGGCGGCTGACTCCGGGCCACGCGGTGGACTCCTCGGCGACCATCAGCGTCCCCGGGAATTCCCCGTAGACGATCGTGTTGAGCTCTTTCAGGAACTCGATCGCCTCGAGGTTCTCGCGGCCCCCGAACTTGTTGGGCACCCACTCGCCCTCTTTGCGGCTGTAGTCGAGATAGAGCATCGAGGCGACTGCGTCGACCCGCAGCCCGTCGATGTGGAATTCCTCGATCCAGTACAGGGCGTTCGAGATCAGGAAGTTGCGGACTTCGTTACGGCCGTAGTTGAAGACGAGCGTGCCCCAGTCGGGGTGCTCTCCCTTCTTGGGATCGACGTGTTCGTACAGGGCCGTCCCGTCGAATTTGGCGAGCGCCCATTCGTCCTTCGGGAAGTGGGCGGGTACCCAGTCGACCAGGACGCCGATCCCGGCGTTGTGCAGTGAGTCGACGAAGAATTTGAAGTCGTCGGGAGTTCCGTAACGTGCAGTCGGTGCGAAATAGTTGCTTACCTGGTAGCCCCACGAGCCGGTGAAGGGGTGCTCGGCCACCGGCATCAGTTCTACGTGAGTGAATCCCATGTCGTTGCAATACTTCGCCAGCATCGGAGCGATGTCGCGGTAACTCATGATCGTGTCATCGCCATGGCGTCTCCACGATCCGAGATGAAGCTCATATGTGGACATCGGTTCGCGGTGCGCGTTGGACTTCTCTCGTTTCGCGATCCACTTGTCGTCGGTGAACTTGTAGTGAGACTTGTAAACGATGGAGGCCGTCTGAGGTGACGTTTGCATCCAGAACGCATAAGGGTCGGACTTGAGGATCAAGTTGCCCTGGGCGGTCACAACCTCGTACTTGTAGAGAACCCCTTCGTCGAGGTCGGGGATGAACAGCTCCCACACGCCGGAGGAACCCAACAACCGCATGGGATGCAGACGGCCGTCCCAGCTGTTGAACTCGCCGACAACTCGAACCCCGCGAGCGTTGGGGGCCCAGACTGCGAACGAGACGCCGTCAACGCCGTCGATCGACGTGCAATGAGCGCCGAGCTTCTCCCAGAGCCGGAGATGTGTGCCCTCCCCAACCAAGTGGAGGTCTATCTCGCCGAGACTCGGTATGAAGGCATAGGGGTCGCGTTGCATGAACGTCTGACCGCTGGCATACGACACCTCGAGCTGGTAATCCTCGATCGGCTGATCGACGATCCCCTCGAATAGCCCGGCCGGATGAACAGGCTCAAGCTTCGCGACTACCTCGCCGTCCACGAGGACGTTCACGGCTTCGGCCTCCGGCCGCCACACCCTCAGGATCGTGCCCTTCTTCGTTGGATGACGACCCAATAGCGAATGGGGGTCGCGCAGTTCTCCGTTGATCAGTCGGTCGATGTCGGCCTTTTTCATTTATGCCTCACCTCGTTCGATCACATGCTGGATGCCCCTGATCGGTATCCGTACCCAATCGGGGCGATGGCTGCGCTCGTATCCGAGTTCGTAAAGCGCCTTGTCGAGCTCGAACACGTCGAGCAACAGGTCAAGGTCGCCTCTCTCAGTCGGCAGGAAGCGCCCCTCGATCTGCGCCAGGCTCAAGTAGGCCGAGAGGAAGCGATCTCTGGCCAATTGTTCCCAGGCGTGAGCCCAGGGTTCCAAGCGGTCCCATTCTTCGGTGCCTGGGTCGGTCCGGGCGAAGAGGGCAGCGGTTGCGGCGTAGTCGAACGATCGAAGCATCCCCGCGACGTCCCTCAACGGGGACTGCTTCTCGCGGCGCGCTTCGAGCGATCGGGCCGGCTCGCCCTCGAAGTCGAGGATCCGCCAGCCCCGCGACGTCTGGAGCACCTGGCCCAAGTGGTAGTCGCCGTGGATGCGGGTCTTGAGGCCGGGGCTCTCAACCGCCTTTAGGGCCTCGATCCGGTCGTCGATCCGTTCCACGAAAACCTCTAGTTCCGAGACCCCTTCGTCGATCAGGCGTTGCAGTGACTCCATGGCTCGCGTCGCCCAAAAATCCAGATCGAACGTGTCGATCGATGCCGGGAGGAAAGCGGGATCGGACTCTTCGCGTGTGAGCGCGACGTGCATCTCGGCAGTCGTCTGGCCCAGAGCGGCGAGCGAGTCCAGAAGCTCGCCGGCCCTGGATTCGATCAGGAACCCTCGATCTTCTGGGACGTCGGCCGGGTCGATCGCGTCGTAGAGGTTCGACAGCGCATCCAACGTGCTCGTCCAGCCATCGACTGCCTCGGGGATGAAGCTCTGAGCCAGTCCGAGGTCGATGTTCGAGTTTTCTCCATCGTCCTCGAACTCATATGCGATCTCACCGAGGTGCGGAGGGATGCTCGGGAACCCCTCGTTCGTTAGGAAGCGAGTGATCTCGAGATCAGGGTTCTCGCCGATCTCGACCTTGCGGAAGATCTTCAAGATCAGTTGCTCGTCGAGCACGATCGACGTGTTCGATTGCTCGGCCCCCAGCACCCGGACCGAATCGCGACCTGGGGGCTCCGATGGATTCAGGGCGGGTCCTCCGAACTGGAACACGCCGCGGTCGCCCTTGATCGAGGAACCGTGGGCCATCAGCTCGCCGAAGATGCGAAGCCGGTCGGGCTCTTCGATCGCTTCGCGCGAGGTGCCGTCCTCGTTGACAAGAAGGGGCAGGTGGTAAAGCTGCTCGCCTCCGTCCTTGAATCGCACGGTCACGATCGCGAGAACGAGCGCGGGAGGCCCGTCTTCGATGACTCCAGCGTCGAACAACTCGACGCTTTCAAGCGCGCGGCCTTTGCCCCCGAACCATCGCCGGTCGGGGAGCGAGTCCTTCAAGCGCGCTACATCGATGTTCACGCGTTCTCCTCTGTCGTTAGCTGGAACCAGTAGAAGGCGTGGGGGCCGAAGGTGAGCAGGTAGGGGAGCTCACCGATACGAGGGAAGCGTTCCCGCCCCATCATCTCCTCGGGATACATACCCTCATACCCCGATAGGTCTAACTCCGCTGCTTGCGCCCTAGGCGAGAGGTTGTTGACACAAAGGATGTTGTCGTCGTCTTGCTTGCGGATGTACGCGAATATCGCCGCGTTCTCAGGATGAAGGATCTCGAAGCCTCCGTGGCCGAACACGGGATGCTGCTTCCTCACTGCCAGCAGCCGTTTGAACCATTGGAGGAACGAGTGCTGGTTGCGCAGTTGCGCTTCGACGTTGATCGCTTGGTAGCCGTAGACGGGATCCATCAGCACCGGCAGGTAGAGCTGTGCAAAGTCTGCGCGTGAGAACCCTGCGTTGCGGTCTGCGCTCCATTGCATGGGAGTGCGCACGCCGTCCCGGTCACCCAGGTAGATGTTGTCGCCCATCCTCAGCTCGTCGCCGTAATAGACGATCGGCGTGCCGGGAAGCGATAGCAGCATCGCGTGGAAGAGTTCGATCTGATCCCGGTTGTTGTCCATCAGTGGGGCCAACCGGCGCCGGATCCCGAGGTTCAAGCGCATCCTGGGATCCTTGGCGTACTCGTTGTACATGTAGTCGCGCTCTTCGTCGGTGACCATCTCCAAGGTCAGCTCGTCATGGTTGCGAAGGAAGATGCCCCACTGAGCGTTCTCGGGGATCTCCGGCATGCGCTCGAGGATCTCGACGATCGGATACCGGACCTGTCGTCGAGCGGCCATGAACATGCGGGGCATCAGCGGGAAGTGGAACGCCATGTGGCATTCGTCGCCGTCGCCGAAGTAGGGCACGACGTCTTCCGGCCATTGGTTCGCCTCAGCCAAGAGCACCCGGTTCGGATAAGCCTTGTCGATCTCCGAGCGAACGCGCTTCAGGAACGCGTGGGTCTCGGGCAGGTTCTCGCAGTTCGTGCCCTCTCGCTCGAACAGATAGGGGACCGCGTCGAGACGGAAGCCGTCCAACCCGAGGTCGAGCCAAAATCTCAGCGCTGCAAGAAGGTTCTCTTGGACCTCTTCATTGTCGAAGTTGAGGTCGGGTTGGTGACTGAAGAACCGATGCCAGTAATAGGCCTGTGCCTCGTCATCCCATTTCCAGTTGGACGTCTCGCTGTCGATGAAGATGATCCGCGCGTCCTCGTACTTATGGATCGTGTCCGACCAGACGTACCAGTCGCGTTTGTCCGAGCCCGGCTTGCGCGCCTCCTGGAACCATGGATGCTGGTCCGACGTGTGATTCACGACGAAGTCCGCGATCACTCGCATGCCCTTGGAGTGGGCGGTGTCGAGGAACTCCATGAAGTCGTTCAGGTTCCCGTATTCCGGAAGGATCGAATAGAAGTCCGAGATGTCGTATCCGCCGTCTCGCAGCGGTGATTGATAGAAGGGCAGCAGCCAGATGCAGTCGATCCCGAGCCACTCGAGGTAATCGAGCTTCTCGGTCATCCCCTTGAAGTCGCCGTAGCCATCGACGTTCGAGTCGTAGAACGAGCGAACGTAGATCTCGTAGAAGACCGAAGTCTTGTACCAGAGCGGATCGTCCTCGAGCGGCACCATTCCCTAAGTTTGCGCTATCCGCGCACGCGGAACACGTGCGCGGGCTGGTCGTAGGGATCCAGGCGGATGTAGTTCTCGGGCCCGTGCCACATGAAAGTGGTGTCCGTTAACAGATCGTGAACTTCGAAGGCCTGCCACGGATCGATGCCGAGTGCGGTGGAATCGAGATTGAGGGTGCCCTCTTCCCAGTGGAACGGGTTGAGGTTGAGCACGACCAGGATCGGGTCTTCGCCGGGCGATGTCTTGGAGAACGCGAGCAGGTTCTCTTTGTCCACGTCGTGGAAGGCGATGTTGGTGAGCTCGTGCAAGGCAGGCTGCTTGCGCCTAAGGTCGTTGATCTTGGTGTTGTAGGCGCCGCGTGAATCCGAGCGACTCCAATCGCGCGGACGCAGTTCGTACTTCTCGGAACTGAGGTATTCCTCAGATCCCCACTTCACCGGAACGTTCTCGAACAGTTCGTAACCCGAGTAGACGCCGTAGCTCGGCGATAGCAGCGCGGCCAGGATCAACCGGATCTTGAATGCCGGAGGCCCACCTGTTTGTAGGTACTCGTGAAGGATGTCTGGGGTGTTGGCGAAGAAGTTCGGTCTGAAGTAGTCCTTCATCTCGGTCTGCGCCAGCTCGAGCATGTATTCGGTGAGTTCGTATTTCGTATTGCGCCACGTGAAATACGTGTACGACTGCGTGAATCCGATCTTGGCGAGTTTCTTCATCACGGCGGGTCGCGTAAAAGCCTCCGCAAGAAGGATCACGTCCGGGTGGCGCGTTTGGATGTCGTCGATCACCCACTCCCAGAAATTGAACGACTTCGTGTGGGGGTTATCGACTCGGAAGATCTTGATGCCGTGATCGATCCAATGGTCGAGCACCGACTTGAGCTCGGTCCACAGGCCCTCTTTGTCTTCGGTGTCGAAGTTGATCGGATAGATGTCCTGATACTTCTTCGGAGGGTTCTCGGCGTAGCGGATCGACCCATCGGGGCGGTGGTTGAACCATTCGGGATGAGCGGCGACCCACGGATGGTCCGGAGAGCACTGGATGGCGAAATCGAGCGCGATCTCGAGTCCGAGCCGGTCGGCCTCGGCCACGAAGGCATCGAAGTCCTTCAGGGTCCCGAGGGCCGGGTTCACGTCCTTGTGACCGCCCTGTGGGCTCCCGATCGCCCACGGCGAACCGACGTCATCGGGCCCGGCCTCCAGCGTGTTGTTGCGACCCTTGCGGAATCTCTCTCCGATGGGATGGATAGGGGGTAGATAGACGATGTCGAAGCCCATGTCCGCGATCCGGGCCAGGTCCTTCGCTGCGGTCTTGAAGGTGCCGTGCGTCGAAGACGTCCCGGTCGAGCGGGGGAAGAGCTCGTACCACGCGCCGAACCGGGCCCGCTCTCGGTCCACGGTGAGCTCGAGCACGGGTTTCGCAGTGGTTGCGCCGGTCCTGTCGCTCACTCGAGTCATGACCGCGGCGACCTCCTCGGCGAGGATCGCCGTCGCGCGCGGGTCGTCGGGGCCGGTCGCTCCTTTTGGGGACTTCCGAACCACGTCGATCGCGGCCGTCAGGACCTTTCCGTCTTTCGCGCCGGCGGCCTTGATCCGTGCCTCGACCAGCCGGATGCCTTCTTCTATCTCGACATCCACGTCTTGGGCCGCTTCGACTCGTTTGATGAAGTCCCGGCGCCAGGTCCCGAATGCATCGGTCCAGGCTTCGATCGTGTAGCGCCAGCGTCCGATGCCGCCGGGACGGAATGAGCCCCCCCAACGATCGTTGCCGAGCTCGAGCATCGGCGACTCGGACCACTTGGCGTCGCCGGGCCCCCGGTAGCGGATCACGGCCCTCAATAGGGCGGGCCCATCTCTGAAGATGTCGGCAGTGACCTCGACGAGGTCCCCGACCACGGCCTTCGCTCGGTGCACGCCACAGTCGAGCTGAGGCCTCACGGCCTCGATCACGACGTGCCCGCGCTGGAGGTCTTGCTTCAAGGCGCAACAGCCCCTTTCGATCCGCTCGCGCTTCCGCCACCCGGCGACCGGTATCCGGTCAAAGCGACCCAAGCAAACCTACGATGCCGTGTCGCGAGCCGCCTCCCAGGCGCTCGATTCCTGTGAGACTCTTACCCACATGAAGGCACTTCGCAGCTTTGCAGTGAGAGCGGCACTCCCAGACGAGCTGGGCGTGCTCGCCACGATCGCCCTGAATGTCCGCTGGAGCTGGTACCCGCCCGCCGTGGACCTATTCCGCTGGATCGACGGGGACGCCTGGGAGAGGGCCGAGCACGACCCCATGAAGATGCTCGGTCTGATCACCCACGAGCGGTACGAGGAGCTGGCCGAGGATGGGCCGTTCATGTCGTTCCTCGCCCAGGTTGAGGACGACCTTCAGCGCTACATCGAGGAGCCTCGTTGGTTCCAAAGCCGCGAGAAGAGCCCACTCAAGCAGGTTGGCTACTTCTCACCCGAATTCGGTGTTTCGGAGGCCCTTCCGATCTACTCGGGCGGCCTCGGCGTCTTGGCGGGAGACCATCTGAAGGCGGCGAGCGATCTCGGTGTGCCGCTCGTAGGCGTGGGCCTTCTTTATAGGCAGGGCTACTTCCGGCAGTCGCTGAATGCCGATGGCTGGCAGCAAGAGCGTTACCCCGATCTGGATCCGCACGCGATGCCCTTGTCGCTGATGACCGGCATCGACGACGCTCCGCTCAAGATCGAAGTCGATCAGGCCGGACAACGCTGTGTCGCACAACTCTGGCGCGCGCAGATCGGTCGCGTGGACCTGATCCTCATGGACTGCGACGTCGAAGAGAACAGCGAAGACGAGCGCAAGATCACAGATCGTCTCTACGGTGGTGGAACGGAACACCGGTTGCGTCAGGAGATCCTTCTAGGGATCGGTGGAGTGCGCGCCCTCGAAGCGGCCGGCTATTCGCCCGACGTCTTCCACTCGAACGAGGGACACGCTGGATTCTTGGGTCTCGAGAGGATCAGGCGACTTGTCGCAGATCACGGGATGAGCTTCGCTCAAGCTATCGAAGCGGTCAGAGCGGCAACCATCTTCACGACGCATACTCCGGTCCCCGCGGGGATCGACGTCTACGAAGCCGAGTTGATGGAGAAGTATTTCGACAACTACCTGAAGGAATGCGACCTCACGTTCCAAGAGTTGATGCAGCTCGGGTCGGCTACCCCCATCCCCGAGGAGGGCCTTCCCGACGCCAAATTCAACATGGCGGTGATGGGACTTCGACTGGCGGGTCGCTCGAACGCAGTGAGCAAGCTTCACGGCGAAGTCTCCCGGGCGATCTTCTCGGGCCTTTGGCCCGAGATCCCAAGGGACGAGGTACCCATCGGTTCGATAACCAACGGCGTCCACACGTCGACGTGGCTCGGCCCCGAGATGTGGGAGCTGCTCGAACGGCGTTTCTCGCCGGGTTGGACGGAGACGGGCTCTACGAAGTGGACCAAGATCAAGGAAGTTCCCGACGCCGAACTCTGGCGCGCACGAGAGAGAGCCCGAGAGCGTCTCGTTTACGCGGTTCGCGAGAAGAAGCGCGAGCAGCTGATGAACCGAGGGATCCCCGAGTCCGAACTCGGTTGGACGGACGAGATCTTCGATCCCACCGCCTTGACGATCGGGTTCGCTCGTCGCTTCGCGCAATACAAACGAGGAACACTCATCCTGTCCGACATCGAGAGACTTAAGCGGATCCTGCTGTCGCCAGATCGACCGGTGCAATTCGTGATCGCCGGCAAGGCGCATCCGCTCGACGACGGCGGCAAGGAGATGATCCGCAACCTCGTGCACTTCGCCGCGGGGCCTGAGGTCCGGTATCGCTTCGCGTTCATCGAGGACTACGACATGGAGATCGCCCGGCTCCTCTGTCAGGGAGCCGACGTGTGGCTGAACAACCCGCGGCGGCCGTTGGAAGCCTGTGGAACGAGCGGGATGAAGGCTGCTTTGAACGGGGCTATCAATTGTTCGGTTTTGGACGGGTGGTGGGACGAGTGCTACGACGGCAACAACGGCTGGGCCATCGGCACCGTCGAGAACTACACCGATCCGGAGCTTCAGGACCGCGTTGAAGCCAGCGCTCTCTACGACCTCCTGGAGCGAGACATCGTCCCTCGCTTCTACGACCGATCCGAGGGGCCGGTCCCGCGCCGGTGGGTCGAACGGATGAAGTCTTCGATCGGCAGCCTCGGCGGATTCGTCACAGCGGACCGGATGGTCCGCGACTACACCGAGAAGCTCTACGAGCCGGCCGCCGAGCAGGAACAAGTCATCTGCGCGGACGACTACGCCAGAGCGAAGGCGCTGGCGGAATGGAAAGCCCGGCTGGCCGAGGCATGGGAAGGCATCGCGATCATGGACGTCGAAGGCGATGTGAAAGCTGCCGAGGTCGGAGAGGACCGCATGGTGGGGGCCGTGATCCGTTTGGGCAGCCTTTCCACCGACGACATCGCAGTGCAGCTTGCGCACGGCCGCGTGGGTGCGAGCGGAGAGATCGTCGACCCCCATCTGACGGAGATGACCGCGGACCATTGCGTCGACGGGACCTGCGTCTATCGAGGGAAGTTCACGACGGCCGACCCCGGCCTCTACGGCTTCGCCTTGAGAGTGATCCCATCCCATCCCGACCTGACGAATCCCTTAGACCTGGGTCTCCTGGCCTGGGCCTGACCCCCCCCTCGCGAGTGTTCAGGAGATTGCTCATCGAGCAACGTCGTGAACAGTCACGTGATTACGATGCGTGATCGATGAGCCACTCCAACTTCCAGAACGAGATCTATCTCGCCGGCGTCGGTGGAGCCGTGCCGCAGTTCCCGGTTGCGATGGCCGACCTCGAACGCAAGTTCGAGGAGGTAGCTCCGGAGACCACGGTCGGTTACGTCAGCGGGGGAGCGGGACTCGGCCGCACGATGGCGTCGAACCTCCGAGCCTTCGACAAGTGGGGGATCGTGCCGCGCATGCTGACCAACGTCGAGGTACGAGACACCTCGGCTTCGGTTCTGGGTCTCGACCTTCCGGCCCCCGTCTTTCTCGCGCCGATAGGAGTCCAAGGGATCGCACACGACAACGCCGAGGTCGAGGTTGCAACGGCGGCTCGGGCGGTGGGGGTTCCGATGATCCTCAGCACCGTCTCGTCGAAACGTATGGAGGACGTCGCGGAGACGCTCGGCGACACGCCTCGTTGGTTCCAGCTCTACTGGCCGCGCGACCGGGCGCTGACGGAGAGCTTCCTCACTCGAGCGAAGGCGGCGGGATTCAGCGCGGTAGTCGTGACGCTCGACACCCGCATCCTTGCCTGGAGGCCGCGCGACATCCAAGCTGGATATCTTCCGTTCCTGCGCGGCGAGGGCATCGCCAACTACATCTCCGACCCGGTCTTCAGATCGTGGCTCGAGACGCCGCCCGAAGAAGACATGGGGCCTGCGATCATGAACTGGGTGGCTCAGTTCTCGTATCCCTCGACCACATGGGACGACCTCGCGTGGCTGAAGGAGGTCACGGATCTACCTATCGTTCTCAAAGGCATCCAGCATCCGGACGATGCGCGCGCTTCCGTGGAAGCCGGCGTGCAAGGGATCATCGTCTCGAACCATGGCGGCAGACAGGTCGATGGAGCGATCGGTTCACTCGATGCACTGCCGGCCGTCATCGACGCGGTGCCCGAGGACTTCACCGTTCTGTTCGATAGCGGCATCCGCGGCGGATCCGACGCGTTCAAAGCGATAGCACTCGGAGCGCAAGGTGTGCTGTTGGGCCGGCCCTACATCTGGGCGCTGACGATCGGTGGGGCGCCGGCGATCGAGCAGATGCTGCACGGCTTCCTCGCCGAGCTCGACCTGACGCTTGCGCTGAGCGGCTACAGGGACTTCGGAGAGGTCAACAGGTGGGCTCTCACCGCTACGTAAGTTTCCAGAAGTCGTTGGTTAGGCCGACGCTTCGGAGCACGTTCTCCGCTTCCTCGGCCGATCGCTTTTGCCAATCTGGGTGATCGCGGCCCTCGAACCACTTTTGAGCGAGTTCCCACTGTTGCCCGACGGTCATCCTTTCGCCGCGGGGCCGAGTGGGTTCGGTGAGCCAGTTCTCTAAGTGCTCTTCCGACCGGAAGACGAGCATGTTCGCTCAGGTATGCGCGATGTCTTCGTACCAGCGTCTCGCAGGCACCCCGAAATGAACCACGTAGTCGCTGGGCGCGATGGCGTTCGACCTAACGCTTAGCTCCAAGGACTCGTCGCAGTCCGGACACTTTGTGGCCACGTCGCCGTCGGACCCCAGTACGGCGAGCACTCCAAGGCCGTCCCAAACACATACGGCATCCCAGGTGCCCTCATCCGTGCGCACTTTGAATGGTTCATCGGCCGCAGAGAAAGGGTGTGCGAGCCACAAAGCACCCGTCTCGGGATACAGAGCGATCACGCCCTCTTCATCAAGTCGCACGAGCGCGTCCTGCACGCCGTCGAGTGGGATCCCCAACCGTTCGGAGATCTCAGAGGAAGACGGTCCGCGCTGATCTTCGATGAACGATCTGTAGATCTCGACGCGGACGTCGTTGTCGGACAGAGCTACCAGCCGAGTTCGCGGAGGCGTGCGTCCGAGATGCCGAAGTGATGCCCGATCTCGTGGATCACCGTCCGGCGAACCTGCTCTCGTATCCGATCGGGAGTTCGAGCGAAGCGCACGATCGGGCCTCGGTAGATCGAGATTTTGTCGGGCATAGCAGAGGTGTACCAGATCCCTCGTTGAGTCAGAGGGATGCCGTGATAGAGGCCGAGAAGCGTGTGACCGGGGTGCATGCGGTGCAACATCTCGAGGGGCGGTTCGTCTTCGACGACGACTTCGACGTTTTGCATCCTGGCCGCGATGTCCTCGGGCAACGAGTCCAATGCCTCGGCCACCAGATCCTCGAAGGTCAACACTCGATCGGTCATCTCGGGTCCTTCAACACCAGGATCGGCCCCCATGTTCCTCAACCCCGACGGATCGCGATGCTTTGGGGCAGAAGCCGGATGGCGCCGCCCGTGGCCTCGGAATCATCGGAGGCGAGGATGACCTCCCCACCTTGAGGCGTTGGCACGAACCTTTCGTCGGCCGAGAGGTTGGCCGCGATCGTGAACGAGCCCCGCTCGACGACGATCCAACGCTCCTCCTCGTCGAAGGAGACCTTGAGCCCATCCAGATCGCCTTCGCGCAGTTCGGGATGGGCCTTGCGAAGCGCTATCAACTGTTTGTGCCACTCGAGGAACTCGGAGTGGGGACTCTCAGACGACTCGTTCCAGACAAGTTTGGAGCGCCGGAACGTGTCGGCCCCTTGCGGGTCGGGAACATCGCTTGGGTCCCAGCCGAAAGCTGCGAACTCGCGCTTGCGGCCCTCGGTGACGGCGCGCCCGAGGGCCGGATCATGGTGATCGGTGAAGTAGAGGAACGGGGTGGAGGCTCCCCATTCTTCGCCCATGAACAGCATCGGAACGAACGGCGATGTCAGTACCAGCGCGGCGCCGATCTTCAACAGACCCGGGCTCATCAATCCTGAGCTGCGATCCCCGGTCGCTCGGTTGCCCACCTGGTCGTGGTTCTGCAGATAGCCCAAGAACCGGTGGCCGGGTATGTCTTCGAAGGCTCGACCGTGGAAGCGTCTGCGGTACTCGGAGTAACTCCTTCCGTAGACGAAAGCGTGTTTGTAAGCCTTGGCGAGATGCGCAACCTTCCCGAAGTCCGCGTAGTACCCGGATCGGTCTCCGGTGAGAAGCGAGAAGAGCGAGTGATGGAAATCGTCGCTCCATTGAGCGTCGAGTCCATAGCCTCCGTGGTCGCGGCTTTGGACGATACGAGGATCGTTCAGATCGCTTTCGGCGATCACCCAGATGGCCCTGATGTCTTGAGACGAGATCGGACGGACGAACTCTGCGATCTCCTCGAGGATGTGGAGTGCCGAGGTGTCAAGGATCGCGTGGATCGCATCAAGCCTTAGCCCGTCGAGGTGGTAGTCGCGCAGCCACGTCAACGCGTTCTCTACGAAGAACTCCCGCACCGGCCCGCTTTCGGGGCCGTCGAAATTGATGGCGTCGCCCCACGGGGTCGCGTAGCGATCGGTGAAGTAGTGGCCGAAGCGGCCGAGGTAGTTACCAGACGGGCCCAGATGGTTGTAAACGACATCCACGATCACCGCGATGCCCATCGTGTGGGCGGCATCGACGAGACGCTTCAGTCCGTCCGGCCCTCCGTATGCATGATGAGGAGCAAACAGGTCGACCCCGTCATAGCCCCAGCCCCTTTCTCCGGGAAACTCTGCAACCGGCATCAACTCGATCGCGGTCACACCGAGACTCTCCAGATGAGGAAATCGCTCGATCGCCGCGTCGAAGGTTCCCTCTTCTGTGAACGTGCCGATGTGGATCTCGTAGATCACCTGATCCTTGAGCGGACCGGGGTCGAAGTGAGGAGTGGCCCACTTGTAGACATCGTGGTCGACGACCCGCGATGAGCCTCCCGGCCCGTAGGGCTGCCAGCCCGAGCGCGGGTCGGGCAAGGGATCCGAACCGTCCAGCGAGAACGCGTAGTCGTCTCCGTGCACCGCATCGGCCTCGATCTCGAACCACCCGCCGGCTACGGACTTCATCTCGACGCGCTCGTTGCCGAGGATCAGCGCTACCGATTGGGCTTTGGGGGCCCAGACCTCAAACGATCGTTGAGGAGACACCCCGCTCCTTCTTCGTCAAGGCTTTGTCGTTGACGACGGGTCGCAGCCGAACCTCGAGATCGAACGTGTCGCCCTGCTCGAGGTCGAGGGGCCATTCCGTAGTGACTTCCATTCCCTGCTTCATCGGCTTGAGCCCCTCGAGGGTGGCCGACGCCGTCTCGATCGTTTCGTGCGTTGTCTTTCCTTCGAGCGACAGGCCGACGTCGATGTAGACCTCGCCTTCGGGTTGCGAGACCCGCCATCCGTCCGGTCCAACGTCGATCGTGTCGTCGGTGACGTCACGGCCGAGATTGAGGGGCATCACCGAGCTTTCGATCGCGAACGGTCCCTTGAACGGCCGCCCCGACAGATTCGTGATCCTGTAGGCGACTATCAGCTCGTCGCCCGCCGGCGTCACCGACTTGTCGAGCTTGATCCCGTCGACGGCGGTCGTCATGCGAAGGATCCCGCCTTGATCGATCTCGAAGTTGTACGCGTGGGTGAGCCGTTGTCCGTTCAGCCGATCGATGAGGGCCCCGCGCGGGTGCTCGTCGAATACGAGGGAGTCTCGGTCGAGTTCAACTCGTGCGTGGATCGGCTGGATCTCGTCGTCTTCGATTTCGCCCGGCGGGTTCTCGTCCTCGAGGTGGTATGCCTCGCGGTGACGTGCGACTACGGCCAGCAGGTTGGCTCCCGTCTGCCAGTCCGAAAGCTCGATCAGGGCCCCGCCCTGATGGGGTGCGACCACGGCGGCGCCCCACGGAGCCACGAGGAAAACCTCTGTCTTGCCGTCTGCATCGAGGTCGATCGGCTGGACGGCCGGACCCTCCGGGGGTCCACCGATGGCGCCTTCAGCGCGCATGAGGTGGTGCCAAAGAGCCCCTCGCATGAAGCCGAGGTAGATACCTCCGAACGCCCCGTGCCAGTACGCGCAGTTGCACTGGGCTCGATAGAGCTCCCGTCGCGCGTAGTCGGAGCCTTCCTGCACGTCGATCTCGTTGCTGACCATCAGCATGCGTTTGTGCAACTGATTCACCTCGGGATACTTCGCGAAGAAGGCCCGCCACGGCGCGCCCTTGAGGAAGGGCAAGGCTCCGTCGGGATCCTCCTCCTGCAACTTGCGACGCAACCGGCCGACGGTCAGGCGCGCTTGCTCCGGCAAAGCCCACGTCATCATCTCGTCGTAAGAGGATGAGGGCAGGTACACGAGGCCTTGAGGGATCGTGCGAGCGGCATGGTCGCCGAGTTTGACGAGTTTCACCGAATCGGTCTCCGCAAGCTTCTCGAAGAAGGCGGTCAGCCAGCCGCTCTCGTGTACGCGTTCGTAGGTGTCCGGCCACTCGCCGAACTTCTCGCCATCGTCGGCGTAGACGAAAAGGCGGTCTTCATCCGACGAGATGTAGTCGATGACCTTCTGGACCGACTTGTAGGGGATCAGGTAACGGAGATTCCTGTCACCGGCGTAGACGAGCAACGGGCGCCCGTCGTGCTCGGTGGAGAATGCTCCGCTAAGCTGATCGTCGGTTATGCCGACCGAATGGAAGATCGTGTCGTCGAGGACGGTGTACCCAACACCGGCGTCGATCAGGGCAGGGATGACATCGGATTCCCATACGCGCTCGGTCAACCACAAACCAGTTGCGGCGGCCTCATAACGATCGCGCAGGTGAGAAGTCATCATCTCGATCTGGCCCACGCGGTCGCGATCGGGGAGTGCGGCGAGGATCGGTTCGTAGAACCCGCCGGTCATGAGTTCGACCTGGCCACGTTCGACGAGGTTGCGCAGCGTCGTACAGAGATCGCTTTCGTTTGCCTCCAGCCACTCGAGCAAGCAGCCTGAGAAATGAAGCGTCATCGGGATCGCTTCGTGGTCCGCGAGCGTTTCGAGGAACGGGCGATAGCAGCGGTCGGTCGCTTTCTTAACCACCGAGTCGAGGTTTCCAACCGGCTGATGGAAATGGATCACGAGCGCTAGTTCGGACATGTGCCTGATTCTGCCCCCGAATCGAGGGCCTAGACGTCCGAGCGGACCAGGAGTGCGACCGGGAAGGCTCCCAGCAGCGTGGATGCGACCTCGACTCGGCCCTCAACCGTCGCTCCGGTGAATTGGTCGACCCACGTCCCATCGGGAAGATCGAGCGTGGTTCCCGGCCACCCGCCCGCCGCTCCGAGAACACGGCAGGGCGCGACCGTGATCGCATCACCTCCTCGGACGAAGGCAACGACGTGCTCGGCATTGGGGCCGTCGGCTGCCAGGGGTTCGTATGAGCCCGTCTCGCCGAAGGCCGCGGGCAGGCGCTTCCGAAGGGCCAGGGCGCGCTCGATCACAAGAAGCTTCGGCCCCCCGTCGCCGCGATCCCTCCAGATCTCAGCCACGCTGCGCTCTCTGACCCGAGCGAGGACCTCGCGTCGTAGGTCGTAGTCGATGGGCCGGCGATTGTCGGGATCGACGAGCGACAGATCCCACAGCTCGGTTCCCTGATAGGTATCGGGGACTCCGGCCGCCGTCATCCTTATCAGCGTCTGCGCGAGTGAGTTAACTCGGCCCGGCTCGATCAGGCGGCCGACGAACGCGCCGAGGTCCGCCTGGAAGCCATCATCGGCCAAGACCCCTCGGACGAATCCCCGGAGAGCCGCGTCGTAGTCCGGATCCGGCGATGTCCAGTTCGTTCGTTCCTTCGCTTCTTTCGAGGCTTTCTCCATGTAAGCCCCCGCGCGCTCCAGCGGGAGCGGGTGAGCCCCGACAAGCGTCTGGTAGAGGAGGTACTCCATGTTCCGATCGGCCGGAGTGTCGCCCCAGTAGCGATCGTTGTTCTCGCGCCAACGGTGAACTGCAGCGGACCATCTCTCGGGTATCTCGGAGAGAAGAGCGATGCGGGCTCGCACGTCCTCGCTGCGCTTCGTGTCGTGCGTTGACGTGGCAATCATCGAGAGCGGCCAGTCTCGCTGAGCAAGAGACATCGACTCATGGAAGCGATCGATCGTGATGCCGAAGTTGGCCGGGTCTCCACCGACTTCATTGAGGCAGGCGAGCCGGTTGTAGGTATAGAAGAGCGTGTCCTCAACCCCTTTGGCCATCACCGGCCCCGTCGTCTGCTGGAAGCGCATGGCGAGCTCGAAAGCTGCCTCTCCTTCGACGCGCAATAACAGGATGTCGGCGAGGAAACGGAACAAAGAATCCTCTAGATCGGGACGGCGCTCGCTGGCGCGGCTCGTCGCTTCCATCACATAGCCCTCGTCTTGCTTGGAGATCGTCGAGGGCGTGACGCGGATATAGGTTCGATAGACCGGGAAGGCAGCGATGGTTTCTCGCAATGTCGCGCGCATTTCGATCCGCATGAAGTCGCGCGTCTCCCTGTGGTCCTCGCTAACCGCTGCGAACAGCTCGGTGAGGCGCTCGACGTCCGCAGCGAGTTCCGTGGTCATCGCCAGAACCTTCTTCTCACGTTTCAAGTCGTCGAGGTCCTCGACGATGCCCGTGAACTCTTGATAGAGATCTGTCAGCGGACGCTCGCCGGCAGGGTCGACGAACAGCCCCCCGACGGATCCGAGGAAGTCGTAGCCGGTGGTTCCTTCGATAGGCCAGGTCGAAGGCAGCTCTTCTCCGGGCTCGAGGATCTTCTCGACGACGACGTAGGAACGCGGGCACCACGAACGGAGTTGCGTCAGATATCCCTCGGGGTCGCGCAGGCCGTCGATGTGATCGACGCGCAACCCATCGAGATCGCCTCTCTCGACGAGGTCCAGCACGAGTTCGTGGACCTTGTCGAAGACATCGGGGTTCTCCATCCGTAACGCCGCCAAGTCGTTGATCGAGAAGAATCGACGGTAGTTCAGTTCCTGATCGGCGGATCGCCAGTAAGCGAGGCGATAGTTCTGCGCTTCGAGAAGTTCATGGAGGGCATCGACATCTGAGTTGAGCTCATCGATCGAGGGCAGTCCACTCAAGGATTCCGGCGACAGAGGCAAC
The DNA here is from genome assembly GCA_034663635.1 of Actinomycetota bacterium. Lineage (GTDB taxonomy): Bacteria > Actinomycetota > CADDZG01 > CADDZG01 > WHSQ01 > JAXDJH01. The sequence goes on from JAXDJH010000007.1 coordinate 101,653, forward strand.
GTGTGATCGAAATACCGAATGACGGGTTCGTCGCCGGCCGCGTCGACGGATATCTCTCCTCGGTCGAGGATGCGGCCGTAGTGATCGCCGAGGATCGGGACAAGCAACATCTTGCGTAGCTTCGCCTCCGGAGGAGTCCAATCGATGTCGAAGTAGCTCGCGTAATGGCTTGACGGGCCGTGCTTGAGCACGTCCCACCACCACGCGTTCGTGCTCTCCGAGATCGTCATGTGATTGGGGACGATGTCCAGGATGTGGCCCATGCCGTTGCGATCGAGAGCCTCGAGCAAACGCCGGTGTCCCGCTTCGCCGCCCAACTCGTCCGAGATCTTGCTCTGGTCGACCACGTCGTAACCGTGCATGCTTCCGGCCCGTGCTTGCAGGTAGGGGGAGCAGTAGAGATGTGTGATGCCCAGCTCGCTGAGAAGGTCGACTATCTCGGCCGCGTCGTCGAATCCGAATCCCGCGTGAAGCTGAACCCTGTAGGTGGAGCCGACGTCAGGAGTCACGACTCAGCACCACGATCGATCTAGCGGTGACTGCGATTTCCTGGCCCGCTTTGAACGTGCGCGAGCCCTCGTCCAGATCGGGCTCCGCGGTGTCCAACATGACCGCCCATTCCTCGCCGAAGCGATCTGGAGGGATCGTGAACTCGATCATGTCCGAGTGCGCGTTGAACAGCAGGAGGAACGAGTCGTCGACGATCCGTTCACCGTGGGGGCCGGGATCCGGAATCTCGTCTCCGTTGAGGAAAACGCCGATGCTCTTGGCGTAGCCCGCATGCCATTGCTCCTCGGTCATCTCCAACCCATCGGGGTTGAACCAACCGATGTCCTTGACCTCCGAACCGCGGATCTCTCGACCGAGGAACCACTTGCGCCGGCGGAAGATGGGGTGGCGCTGCCGGAAGTCCATCACCCTCCGGGTGAAGCCCAGCAGGGCCAGGTTTTCGTCGCGTAGCGACCAGTCGTACCAAGAGATCTCGTTGTCCTGACAGTAGGCGTTGTTGTTGCCGTGCTGGGTTCGGCCCATCTCGTCACCCCCGAGAAACATCGGGACGCCTTGACTCAAAGCAAGAGTGGTAACGAAGTTGCGCTTCTGCCGTTCTCGTAACGCCCTGATCTCGGGATCGTGGGTTTCACCTTCCACGCCGTGGTTCCAGGAGCGGTTGTTGTTGTCCCCGTCCATGTTGTTCTCGCCGTTGTCTTCGTTGTGCGTTTCGTTGTAGCTGACGAGGTCGTGCAACGTGTAGCCGTCGTGGGCCGTGACGAAGTTGATGCTCGCGAGCGGACGTCGGCCGTCGTCTTGGTAGAGGTCCGAGCTACCGGTGAAGCGGTTCGCGAAGTCGGCCAGCGCAGCGTCGTCCCCCCGCCAGTAATCCCGCACCGTGTCGCGGTACTTGCCGTTCCATTCGGACCAGAGCGGAGGAAAGTTGCCTACCTGGTAGCCACCGTCGCCGACGTCCCATGGCTCGGCGATCAGCTTCACACGCGAGAGCACCGGGTCCTGATGGATGATGTCGAAGAACGCTGAGAGCCGGTCTACGTCGTAGAAGCCGCGCGCGAGCGCAGCGGCGAGATCGAAACGGAAGCCGTCGACGTGCATCTCCGTCACCCAGTAGCGCAGGCTGTCCATGATCAGTTTCAGCGTTTCCGGGTGACGGACGTTCAGAGTGTTGCCGGTCCCGGTGAAGTCCATGTAGTAGCGAGGGTTGTCGGGCACCAGCCGGTAGTAGGTCGCGTTGTCGGCTCCTCGCAGCGACAGCATGGGGCCCAGATGGTTGCCTTCGCCGGTGTGGTTGTAGACGACGTCGAGGATGACTTCGAGATTCGCCTCGTGTAACGCCTTGACCATGTTCTTGAATTCGGCGACCTGCTCGCCGCGGCCCCCACTCGAGCTGTAGCCCGAATATGGAGCGAAGTAGCCGATCGAGTCGTATCCCCAATAGTTGCGGAGGCCCTCGTCGATTAGGTGCTTCGGATGGATCAGATGGTGGACCGGCATCAGCTCGACGGCAGTCACGCCCAAGAGCTGGAGATGTTCGATCGCGGCGGGATGGCCGAGCCCCGCGTACGTTCCCTGCAGATCGTGCGGGACGCCCGGGTGCGTGATCGTGAAACCCTTCACGTGGGTCTCGTAGATCACCGTCTCGTGCCACGGGTGCCGCGGGGGAGCGTCGTCGCCCCAATAGAAGGAGCCGTCGACGACCACGGATTTCGGGATGCGCGCAGCGTCATCGGCGTCCGAAAAAGCCAGGTCCTCTTGCGAATCGTCGAACGGATAGGGGAACACTTCCGGCCCCCAGTCGACATCGCCCTCTATCGCCAGCGCATAGGGGTCGATCAGCAATTTCGAAGGATTGAATCGATGCCCAGTCCCCGGCGAGAACGGTCCGTGAACTCGGTATCCGTAACGCTGGCCCGGCGAGATACCCGGGACGTATCCATGCCACATGAAGGCGTCGCGCTCGCCGAGCGGGATGAGGGTCTGGCCGCCATCGTCATCGAAAAGGCAGAGCTCGACGCCGTCGGCGTTCTCCGAGTACAGGGAGAAATTCGTTCCCTCTCCGTCCCAGGTCGCGCCGAGTGGGAACGCCTTGCCTGGCCAGAGTTCCATGCGGGAGACCCTACCCACCGGGTCTCGGGCTAAAGAACGCGCAAAGCCTCTGATCCGTCCCGCTCGCGACGAGCCAAGGCGCGAACAACTGCTGTATCTCCGTGTCGATGACGACCCATGTCCACGAGAGCGCGGATGGTCGCTTCGGTGGCGAGCGGAGGAAGGACCGGCGTCGGAAGTTTCACGCTCACTGCTAGGTCGTCGGAGTGGACGACCAGCTCGAGGATGCGAGTCACGAGGTAATCATCGAGTTCGAGGATGAAGCCTTTGAAAACCTCGACGAGTCGGCCCGGAGGTTCGGCCTCCAACCGTGCTGCCAGCCGACCAATGGTTTCCCGCCATTGGTCCAGGAGGGATGCGTGGCCAGACGAGGCCATCTCGTCTCCTCGCTCACGGATGCTTTTGTGCAGTTCGGAATCCAGGTCATCGTCATCGAGTACGGCGGAGTAATACGCCACCGCGTCGCCGGTGGGTGGCCCCTCCGGCTCTGGTTTGTCGAGGTAGTCCTCGACCACTCTCGTAGCTCGCATCAAGTGTCCGGCCAGGCCCGAGACGTTCCAGCGTTCGAGGGCGCTCGGCTCGACCCAGCTATCGCGGACGGCATCGGTAGCCAGTAGCTCACTCGCAATCTGCGAGGTCTCGATGAACGCGTTCCGGATCTTGTTCACGAAAGACATGCTAGTTGGGGACTCACATACAGCGGCGGGGCGATACGCTCGATGTCGATGCCCCCCCAGTACGACGACGCCACCCTCAGGCGCCTGCTAGACCTTCAGGCCGAAGACACCGCGATCCTCAGGCTTCAAGAGCGCAAGGCGTCGCTGCCTGAAGCTCGTCGCTTGGCCGAGATCAACGAGCAGCTCGCAGAGCTGACCGCCGACATCGAGATCGCCACCAAACAGAACGACGAGATCGGCCGAGAGCAAGCGCGGTTGGAAGACGAGATCGCAACCGTCGGACAGAAGGTCACGCGAGAAGAGGAACGCATGTTCTCGGGCAAGGTGGCGAATCCCAAGGAACTTTCCGCTCTCCAAGCCGAGGTCGAGAGCCTCAAGAGAAAAAGCGGCGGGATCGAGGATCAGCTGCTCGAGGTGATGGTTCAGAAGGACGACGCAGCGGGCACGCTGGCCTCGTTGACGACGGAGCATTCGGCTTCGACGGCTCAGGCGACCGACCTGTCGGCGGAAGTGTCCAAACTTTCCGGAGAGATCGATGCGGAGCTTGCAGAGCATCAAGCGAAGCGCGAGCAGATCGCAACCGAGATCTCCTCCGAACTCCTTGCGCAATACGAAAAAATCCGCGAGAAGCAGCATGGAGTGGGGGCCGCGAAGCTCGAAGGCGGGACCTGTTCTGGCTGCCACACGAAACTTTCGAATGTCGAGGTCGAACGGCTCAAGGCAGCTCATGGCTTGCAGCGTTGCGAATACTGCCGACGGATCCTCATAGTCGTCTGAGGCTGGCTAGTTGAAAGCGACTCTTCACACCGACGGCGGAGCTCGCGGCAATCCCGGCCCGGCCGGGATCGGTGTCGTCCTCCGCGATCACAAGGACGACGTCATCGCCGAGATCGGTCGAGGCATCGGCGCGACCACCAACAATGTCGCGGAATACACGGCTTTGATCGAAGGTCTCAAGCTCGCTCTCGAGAAGGGCGTCACCGACATCGACATCCGCGTGGATTCAGAGCTGCTGGTGAATCAATTGCTCGGCAACTGGAAAATCAAGAGCGAAGGACTCCGCCCGCTCGCCGTCAAGGCGCGAGCCCTCATGAACCGATTCGACTCATTCGACATCCAACATGTTCGACGCGAGCTCAACGCGGATGCGGACAGACTCGCGAATCAAGGGATGGATGCGGCCGCACTCGACGAGATGCTCGATCGAGAGGCGGGGGAGCAGACCTCGCTGTACGAGTGATCCTCTGGCACCTCGGCCTGGGGGCCGCGATCGTCTACGTGACTTTGGGTCGAACCCGTATCGACTACCGCTTCATCCTGTTGGGCGCCATCCTTCCCGACGTCGTCGACGGTGTTCTGGGTCTCTTCGTCTTCGACGGCCGGGCCGGTCGCTGGGTCGCCCATTCGATGCTCGCGGTCGTCGTAGTCGCCGTCGCGGTCTTGTTACTCACTCGTGGTGAGCGCAGGCTCTCGCTCTTCGGCCTCGCGGTCGGCTGGCTGACGCACTTGGTCGCGGACGGCATGTGGCAGGCCCCGCTGACGTTCCTCTGGCCGATGTTCGGCACCAAGTTCTCGACTACGCCCCGTGAGCCCTACACCTGGGACCTCTTCACTCATCCCTTGGATCACTGGACCACCTGGGGGGCCGAGCTCCTGGGCCTTGCGATCCTGTGGTGGTTCTGGGTCGCCTTCGATCTGAAGGACCCAACCCGCCGCCGCCGTTTCCTGAAAGACGGCCTCCTGCGCGCCTGACCTCCACCTATCCGCGAACCAGGTCGTATGCGCCCCTTTTGCAGAGAGGTGGATGACCGAACGCACATCGCGCCTGTAAGGTTCATCCAGATAAGCGTCTCGATGGGGGAAGTCCGGTGTGAAACCGGCGCTGTCCCGCAACTGTGTGTCCGCGGAAGAGTGCGCAGCCGTGGATGAGCCAGGAACCCCACTCGACGCTCCGGCTCGACGACCCTCGAGGATGGGGACCGGGCGGCGACATCTGCCGCGCTCCACCTCTCCGAAGGGGTCTTTCAACCCCGGCGAGGACCGGAAGGAAGGAGCAGCAGGTGGCTCATCTCAAGAAGGCCGTGGTTGTGGTCGCGGCCCTATCTCTTATGGCGAGCGCGGCCCCCGCGGCCAAACTCAAGCAACGGTGGGTCCAAGCCGCCGGATACGTCTCTAGTTCACAGAAGCCCGATGGATCTTTCCCGGGCTTCTCTCCAATCGGTTCGACCGCCGATGCGGTTCTGTCTTTCGCCGGAATCGAGCGCGGCGCGCGCGAGGTGGGGGAGGCACTCGATTTCCTCGAGGCCAATTCGGCCGATGTCGATTCGATAGGAGAGATTGGAAAGGTCGCTCAAGCGCTGGTCGCCGGTGGCAGGGACCCGCGCGCCTTCTCCGGGCGCGATCTCGTTGCCGAGATCCTCGATTCCGAGCAGCCGGATGGGCACTACGGGGCACACACGCCCGACGATCCGTTCGACGGCGAGGTGACGGACCACGTACTGGCGATGCTTGCGCTCGAAGCGGCGCCAGACGTTGACCCAGGAACGAACTCGTTGACCTGGCTTCTGTCTTCGCAGTGCGAGGACGGGGGTTGGCAGCACACGGGGCCGCAGGGACCAAGCGAGAATGGTCATTGCTTCACGGGTGACGCCGAATCGGATTTCTTCCGTTCCGACACCAACACCACGAGCATCGCCGTCCAAGCTGTAGCGGCTCATCCGGACGCGGCCCCCTACCCGTACAACCCAAAGGGATTCTTCAGGAAGATCCGCGACGACCGTAAGCACGGATGGGGTTACGACTGGGCGAATCGGCTCACCGATGCAAACTCGACCGCCCTCGCGATCCAGGCTTACGTCGCGCTCGGCTCACACCTGCCGGATGGAGCGATGAGCGCGCTGATCAAACTGCAGAAGCCACTTTGCGACTCGCCGGATCAAGGGGCTTTCGTGGTCGGTTACGAGAGCACGGACGAAGGGGTCAGTAAGAAAAAGGACGCCGATGTCGGCGCGACGATCGGTGCGATCCTCGGGCTTGCTCGGAAGACGCTTCCGATCCACTCCGGTCAACTCTCCGAAACTGCTGCTACCGGTACCTGCGTCAGCTAAGTGAACAGAGTGTGCGGCCTTGCGGCCGTGCTGGTTGCTTCTTGCATCCAGCTTGTGTCGGTCGCGCCCGCGGCGTGTGCGGCGGGCGACAGCGCGGCCCTCGTTGTGGACACGGCAGACGACGAGTACCGCTATTGCGTCGAGTTGCCGGATGACAGCGTGAGCGGGATCGAGCTCATAGAGCTGGCGAGCGAACAACACGGCCTCGACTACCGGCTCGGTTACGGAGGGGAAGCCGTGTGCATGCTCGCCGGCGTCGGCACCGAAGGCGACGATTGTTTCGAGAAGTACCCCGACTACTGGGGCTACTGGCGCGGTGACGGAGACGGCGGGTGGAGCTGGTCCGGCTCCGGCGCGGGCTCGACGCAAGTCGAACCCGGCGATGTAGAGGGTTGGTCGTGGGGAACCGGCCAAGATGGAAGCTCCCATCCGCAACCTCCATCCACCACCTATGGATCGGTTTGCGGAGTCGCCGAGGAGACCGCACCCGCGAAGCCCGATAAAGCGCGTCACCGGCAGGACGAAACGGCCTCCGCGGCAGGGTCCGAAGCTCCTCCCGATGGATCCGAGGCTGCGTCGGAGCCCTCCGTCCAGCCCGAACCCAACCCGGAAGAGCCGTCAAAGAACGAAAGCAAGGGCGAGCGCGACGCCCGAGCGAGGAAACCTCGCGCGGAAATCATCGAAGAGCCAGCGAGTACGGGGATCACCGAAGCCGACGCGGAGCGGGAGACATCAGCCGTTGCCGTGGCGTCATCACGCGCTGGTGACGGACCGCCGGCAGCGGGCCTCGTCGGTCTGGGAGCCGCGGCGGCTCTTGGAGGAGCCGGAGTCGTTATCGCGCGACGCAGGAAGACTTGATGCATCCCGGGGGCTGGATTCTGTGGGCGTTGTGCGGCGGGCTCGTCGCGATCAGCACCACGAATCCGTTCTTTCTTATCCCGGTCTTTGCATCGGCTTGGATCGTGCATGCGGCCCATAAGCGAGAGGGTCCGATGGCTCGCTCCTTCAGGACCTTCGCGCTGTTCGGACTCCTGACGATCGGCACGAGGACCGCACTGGTCTTACTCGGCCCCGTGACTCGAGGAAGCGTCGTTGCCGCGCTGCTCGAAGGAACGCGCCTCGCGGTCTTGTTGACGGTCTTCGGCACTTTCAACTCGGTCGCCGACCCCTACGGCGTCTTGCGTCTGTCTCCGCGTCGCTTCCACGAGCCGGCTCTCGCAGCCGCGCTGGCGTTGTCGATAACTCCACGCACTATCGCTGCCGCCGGTCGGGTGCGAGAGGCCCAAAGGCTCCGCGGCATCGAGGTGCGGAGGTGGCGATCCCTCCCCGCACTTGCGGTGCCGGTTCTGGAGTCGGGGATGGAAGAGGCGGTGACGCTTGCGGAGAGCATGGATGCGCGCGGCCACGGTTACGGCCCCCGCTCTCGTTATCGACGAGAACGCTGGGGAGTCGTTTCGCTCGTGACCGCGACAGCGGCTCTCAGCGCGGCCGTCGTATTCATCGGCAGGTTGGTCGTGCACGACCCGAGCCTCGCGATGTCGACGTTTCCATTGACGTGGCCCGCGGCAGACGCTCTCGGAGTAGGTGCAGCTTTTCTCTTGGCCGTCCCAGCCTTTCTGAAGGCGAGCGAATGAGCGGAGCCGTCGTGGAGTTCCGGCGTGTGTCCTTCGCCTATCCGGAAACGGATCGAGACGTCCTGAGCGACGTGAACCTCGGCGTTCCCGAAGGCTCTTTCGTGTTGGTCGCCGGGCAGACGGGCTCCGGCAAGTCAACGCTCCTACGCGCGATCAACGGTTTGGTCCCTCACTTCACGGGCGGCCGGTTCAGCGGTCGAGTGCTCATCGCGGGCCGAGACACTTCAGACAACCCACCCCGCCGACTGGCAGATGTCGTCGCCTTCGTCCCTCAAGACGCGGCCGCTTCCTTCGTGGTCGACCGGGTCGAGGATGAGCTCGCCTACGCGCTTGAGAACCTCGGCGTCCCTCCCGCGACGATGAGGCGACGCGTCGAGGAGACCTTGGACCTGCTCGCTATCGAGGAACTGCGGGATCGCAGCGTCCGGACGCTGTCGGGCGGGGAACGTCAACGCGTGGCGATCGCAGCCGCCCTAACGCCGGGTGCGAAGGTGCTCGTTCTCGACGAACCGACGAGTCAACTGGATCCGCAGGGGGCCGAGGACGTCCTCGCAGCGCTGCAGAGGCTCGTTCACGATCTAGGAGTCACCGTCTTGGTCGCGGAGCACCGCTTCGAACGGGTGGCGGGATTCGTCGACTCGGCGATCGGTTGTTTCGGCGGGGGAGAGGTCAGGGCCGGATCACCCTCGGACATCCTTCAGGCTCTCGGCTCCGGACCTCCGGTCGCCCGCCTAGGTCGTCTTCTTGGTTGGTCGCCGATCCCTCTCACCGTGCGCGACGCGCGGCGGATGGTCGACGTCAGACCGGATGACCGGAACGACTCCCAAACTCAGCAACTCGAGCGGGTTTTCGAGGCGAGAGAGATCTTCGCCGGATACGAAGGACGAGATGTGCTGAAGGGGATCTCTCTCGATCTCCATCGGGGCGAGATCACGGCGCTCATGGGACGCAACGGCGCGGGGAAGACGACGTTGCTCAGGTCATTTGCCGGCCTCCACGAACTGCGCGACGGAACCGTGCGGATCGCCGGGCGCGCGCCAATACCCGGGCGAGATGTCGCCTACTGCCCCCAAACGCCAGAAGCTGTGCTGTTCAAGGACACGGTCGCGGACGAGGTTCGTCTGACGCTGGACCAAACGGGTGCGGCCGACGATCTCGACGAGGTGCTGGCTGCCGCCGGGATCCTGGACTTGAGCGCTTACCACCCGCGCGATCTGTCCTCGGGTCAACGCCTCCTCGTTGCGGTGGCGGCGATCCTCGCGACGGGCGCTGAAGTGTTGTTGCTCGACGAGCCGACGAGGGGTCTGGATCACGAACGCAAGCTGCAGCTCCGTTCGCTGCTGCAACATCATGCGGCCCTGGGACGAAGCGTTGTCGTGGCGACGCACGATGTCGAATTCGCGGCGGAGATCGCTCAGCGGGTGGTGATGATCGCCGGGGGCGAAGTGATCGCGGATGACGAGCCGTCGACCGCGATTGGGGATTCGGCAGTTTTCGCACCGCAGACCGCGCGCGTGTTCGGGCCGCGCTGGCTTACGCCAGAGAGCGTCGCGGCGGCATTGCCCGCATGAGGTCTTCCCCGCTTCGCTCCGGTTTCCTCATCGCAGCCAACGTCTTCGGGCTGGTTGCTTTCTTCTGGCCGTTCGTGCTCCCGGCCGCGGTGGGGGACGGCGAAGCTCATGCGAGCGACGCGCCCCTCATCCTGTTGGGGCTCGGCGTTTGTCTTGGAGGTCTTCTGTTCGTCGAGCTAGGACGAGGGGGACTCGGCCCCAAAACAGTCGCACTGATCGGAGTCCTCGGCGCGGCGATGGTCGCATTGCGGTTGCCGGGTTTCATCGCAGGCTTCTCGGCCATGTTTATCGTCGTGTTGGTTGCCGGCAACGCGTTCGGCCCCGGGTTCGGTTTCGTTCTGGGTGCGATCGGCACCCTCGCGTCGGGTCTGTTCGTGGGCGGGATCGGGCCGTGGCTTCCATTCCAGATGATCGCGGTGGGTTGGGTCGGTCTCGGGGCGGGTCTTATGCCGAGATCGGGCGACTGGAGGGTCCGAGTGGGGACGCTCGCGTTGTTCGGGTTCGTCTCTGGTTTCGTCTTCGGAGCGATCATGAATCTGTGGTTCTGGCCCTTTGCGGCCGGAACTTCGGAACTGGGATGGTCGCCCGACGCTGGAGCGGCCGAGAACCTCCGCCACTACCTCGGGTTCTACGTCGCTACATCCCTCGGATGGGATGTCTTGAGAGCGGTCGGGAACGCCGCCATGATCGTGGTCCTCGGCCGTCCCTTGCTCGGCGCTCTCGATAGGGCTGCGCGCAGGATGCGTTTGGAGATCTCGGCCCCCACGTTCGAGCCCGCGCCAAAGGCCGCCTCTGTCGTCGGAACATCTGCGGTGGGATAATCGTTCGCGTATACGGAGCCGGCCGGGTGACCGCGGCTCCGCGGCCTTTAGGGGCAGCGGGGTCGAGGAAAGTCCGGACTCCATAGGGCAGGACGCTGGAGAAAGTTCCAGGCGGTGCGAGCCGCGGCAAGTGCAACAGAAAGGAAACCGCCTCCGGAAGACGGTTCGAGGTACGGCCTCAGGGTCGCCCCACGGGCTGTGGAGGTAAGGGTGAAACGGTGAGGTAAGAGCTCACCAGCGTGCCGGGCGATCGGTGCGGCTAGGTAAACCCCGTCCGGAGCAAGACCGAGCAGGAGGTATGGGCGGCCCGTCCGTCCCCTAGGGGACACCTCCGGGTAGGTCGCAAGAGGCGAGCGGCAACGCTCGTCCCAGATGGATGGTCACCCGGGCCCGCGCAAGCGGGTCACGACAGGATCCGGCTTACAGGCCGGCTCCGGAAACATGGGTCCTCCGCCGAAAGGCGGGGGGCCCTCTTTTCTTCCCGCTCAGATCGTCGGGTTCGCCGGCAGCTCGAGCGTGACCGTCGTTCCTTCGCCCGGAGGACTCGTCATACCGATCGTTCCTCCGTGGGCCTCCGCGATGCGTCGGCTTATGTAGAGGCCGAGGCCCACGCCCGCCTTTGCCCCGGGGGTCGCTCCGGCTCCCTGGAAATACGGCTCGAAAGCTTTTTCGATCAGCTCCGGCGAGATACCGGGTCCCTTGTCGGAAACGCTCAGGCGGGCGATGTCCCCATCCAGTTCGGCTAGGACTTCGATCGGGCTTCCCGGCGCGTAACGGATCGCGTTGATCAGGAGGTTGTCGATGATCTGGCGAACTCGGCCTCCATCTGCGACCACGGGTGTCCGGCTGTTTGTCGTTGAGCGGATATCGGCTTCTGGGTGAAGCCTCAAGGTTTCGGCCACCGCCGTGTCGACGATGTCGGAGAGATCGGTGGGGGCAAGAGACAACTCGATATCTCGGGATGAGTGCAACAGGTCATTGACGAGACGTTCCAACTGCTCGCCCCGGCGAACGATGCTCGCCACGAAGTCATCTTTCATGGCGTCCTCGAGCTCGTCGCCGCGTTCGAGGATCGTTCGAGCCATCCCGATGATCGCTGCCAGCGGAGTTCTCAATTCGTGACTCACTATCGAGAGGAACTCGACCTTGAACCTGTCCGCCTCACGCAGCCGCTGGATGACTTCCCGCTCCTGTTCGATGAGACGCACGCGCTCGAATGCCACAGCGGCCTCATCGGCGAGTCCGCTCAAGCGGTCCGTGAGAGTGGCATCGACCTCGGGTGGATCCCTCTCCTCCGTGCGGGTGGCGGTGACCAACCCGATCAATTGCGTCCCGATATGGATGGGAACCACGATCGTCTCGGCCGCGCCGTAAGCCTCCATGTACTTCCGGATCAGGGGGTCCTTCTCGGTCGCGGTCCGGATGTAGCGCGGCTCGAAGGTCTTGCTGATTCCGCCGAACAGAGGGGTGTCCTCGGGGCCGAACACGAGTCCCTTGATCGTGTCCGCGACCTCGGACGGATAGCCGCTCGATGCCCTTGCCGCAAGAGTGTTCGTCGCGCGGTCGTAGAGGTAGACGACAGTCCTTTCCGCTTGAACGACTGGAGGCACGGACTCCGCCAGCCGTAAGGCAACCTCGTCTCGATCGGTTGCAGTCGCCAGCGAGTGAGCGAGGTCGAGGAGGATCTTTGCCGTCTGCTCGCGATTGCGAGCCTCTTCGAGAGACGTTGCCGCGTCGAGAGCCACTGCCGCGTGCCGCGCGTAGGTCGCGAGCAGCTTGGTTTCTTCGGGGAAGAAGGTCTGCCGGTCCGGGTTGAGCGCAGCGAGCCGTCCGTAATAACGCCGGGCCGAAACGACCTCGGCGACGATCATCGAATCCTCGTTCGCCGCCGTTTCCTCAAGCAGGCGATGGGCGAGAGCCGTCGCGTCGTGCTGGGACATTCCCTCGAAGTGAACGCGTGGCTCATCTCCTTCGACCGTTCGAACCACCAGAACGAAGCCGTGCGCGCGCACGGCGGTCGCCGCGCGGGCTGCTATGCGCGCTAGGACCGTGTCGACATCGTCCTGAGACACGAGATCTGCGACTGTCGTTTGCAGCGCCTCGCTCCTGTCGGTGACGGTAGAGAGCTGGTCTTCGAGCGACGCGACTCGCGCCGCGAGCCTTCGCCCCGGGATGCGAGAAGCGTTGGACCACTTGACCTGGTAAACGCACTGACTCGCGCCACGAACCTGACACTCCGGATGCTCGACGGTTGCCGCAGGCAATCCGAATAGCACGGACACCTGTGACATGAGCCCCATGTTGTAGTCGCAGTCCATCTCGCTTGGGGCAAACCCGTCGTGCAGTTGATAGGTGACGGTGGCATTGTTCTTCCCGACATCCGGAGCGGTCATCGTGCAAACGGTCGAAAATTTCGGAGCGGTTGCGGCGATATTCCGCAGCACCTGACCCGGAGAACCGACCGCTCGCAAGAGGATCCTCAGCGGACCTCCAACGCGCTGGGTCAGGACCGTCTCTCCGATGTGAAGGGCAACCGACGAGTCCTCTAGGACCGTCGCAGCTGCTTCGAAGAGAGCGATCTTTTCGTCGTAGCTCGACCAGTGGGTTTCATCGACCAGCTCGGCCTCGGTGTGGGTCACTCCGGAACGGGCGATCACTTCTTTGACCGCGCCGGGACCCCCACGTTGGCCGACGTAGCTGATGATCAACGCGGTTGTCACCCCGGCGGTGTGCCTATCCCCGGAACCCACGTCGATAGCAAACCACTTCAGTCTGTCGCTCGGGCCTTCTCAAGAGCGGCTCGACCGTGGACTATGGCTTCGTGCCTCCCGCCCTTCGTGCCGCACTCGCCCTGGTGTTCGTAGCCGGCGTCGCGTTCGTGCTGGCGCAGCCCGCCCTGGACTCCGATGACGCAACGCAGGCGACCTCGTCGCCCGCTCCAACCCGAGAGCCCAGCCCGGAACCCTCGCAGGCGCCCACCCCGGAAGCCGAGCCGTCGGCAACACCGCAGGCGCCTTTGACCGAACTCGTCGACCTTTATCCGCGTCACTGTCTGCACCCCGCTCCCGCAGTAGATGGTGGCGGAGCGGTGGCGGCGTTGTCTGGTGACCGGGCCGAGATCAGCGACCTGGACGGCAGGGCGATCGACCATCTCCAAGCCGAAGGCCCTATCCAGTGGAGCCCGAGCGGCCGGTATCTCGCGTCGGGAGGCGAATCCGTCCATGACTTTCAGGGCGACTTCTCTGGACCCCTTCTTGGTTTGGGTTTGTCCAGGTGGACCTGGTCGCCGACTTCGGATTGTGTGTTGGGAATCGTGCGCGATGGCTCGGGAAAGTTCTCAGGTCAACTCTTCGGCGGTCCGCCCGGGAAAGCTGGAGCTCTTCTCGTCGACCGGCCCGCCGCCGATTTCTCGTTGTCCCCAGATGGACGGAGTCTTGCGTTCGTACTTCGAGACGACAGAAACATCTATGTGGCCGATCTCAAGAGCGGCCTAGTCGGCGTCATGACTCAGAAGAACGGTTCGAACCCGATCGAGCTGCTGCCGTGGTCGTCCGATTCCGAGTTCGTGATCTTCAACGACACCGGATCGAACGTCATCGGCGACTCCGGCGGTTCAGGTTCCACGGCGAAGGTGCAAGACGTCGAGGTGTGCGGGAGCCGAACCATCTTGTCGTATGCCCGATTCGGCCTCGAGGAGCTGTTTGGCGCTCTTCCCAGGAAGCTCCGTTCACCTCCGGTTTCGTCGCCGGCCTGTTCGCCCGCCGGGACGTTCATCGCCGCTATCAAAGACGAGGTGCTCACCTTGCTCGATTCGCAAGGACGACCCGTGCGCAGACTGAGTCCCGACGACGGTTTGACCGACGCGGCTCCCGATTGGGGTCCATCGGGCACGGGCGTTCTTTTCGTGCGAGCGGACAACGACGAGGTCGCTGGACTCTGGTACATCGAGCCGGGGAGCCCTGCCGCGGCGCCGCTCGGTCTCGATGTCGACGGTGATGCCGGAACGTTCGACTGGAGCGCTACTCCGCCTGTGGGGGATCCGCTTAGTTAGCTTTTTCGGGCACCGAATTGCGCGGAAGCTTGAACGTGAAGGTCGTACCGACGTCGAGCACGCTGTCGCACCAGATCGTTCCGTTGTGGGCTTCGACGATGATGCGCGCGAGGTAGAGGCCCAGCCCCGAGCCCGGTTTCCTCTGACCTGTTGCGACCACCCTGCTGAACCTCTGGAAGAGCCGCGACTGATAGTCCTCGGGGATCCCCGGCCCTACATCGGAGACCGAGATCTCAACGAAGTCCTTAGACGGGTTGATGGAGACGGTGATGGGGCTGTTGTCGCCTGAGAATTTCGCCGCATTGGATATCAGGTTCAGTAGCACCTGCTTGATCTTGTCGTAGTCGCCGAACACCACTGCGTTTCCGGGCTCGACTATCAGCTTCGTTCGATCCGCTTCTCCTGCATCTGCGATCGACTCGGTCCCGAGCGTCGCGAGATCCGTGTCGGAGGGATGCAACTCCATCTGACCCTGGTCGATCGCCTCGAGATCGAGAACCTCCGAGACGAGTCGCGTGAGCCGTCGGGCTTCGCGACCCAGGGTTCCGATGAGCTCGTTCTGACGTTCGTCCGACAGCTTGTGTCGCCGCTTGGCGAGGATGTCGGCGATCCCCGCGACCACCGTCATGGGCGATCGCAGTTCGTGAGAGACCATCGAGATGAAGTCGCTGCGCATCTCGTCGAGCTCTTTGAGCCGGGCGGCCGTAGCGACGGCTTCCTCGTAGAGCTTCGCGTGATGGATCGCGATCGCGACCTCACGACCTACTGCCTCTACAAGGGCGCGATCCGAGATGCTCCAGTCGCGCGGCAGGATGCTGCCGAGCGTTACGACCCCAAGGAGCTGATCGCCCCACTCGAGCGGGGTCGACAGAACGCCCCTGGAATCGGTGATCGTGTCGCGGTCCGCCCGTGCCATGCGAAGCAGGCGGTCGTCTTCGGAGAGGTCGGGGGTCCACTGTGTGGATCGCGTCCTCATGGCCAGGTACGACACAGGGAAGCTGTAGCCCGATTCTTCAGTGATTGGGTCCATCGCTGGGGACGCCCATTGCGCTGCGATCGCTCCAAGTGCAGGGTCCGTCGAATCCTCGGACACCAGGCGGATCAGACATCTATCGACGCCGGCAGCGCGACCGAGCTCGTCGACGGTTGCGTCGAGAACCTCTTGAACGTCCAGGCTCCGTCGCACTTTTGAAGCGATGTTGCGCAGCAGGGCGGCGCGTTCGGCTCGACTGGCCTCCGCGGAGAAGAGCCGAGCGTTGTCGATGGCGACGGCGGCCATCGCAGCTATCGCTATGGTGAATTCCTCGTCCTCTTCTGTGAACTCTGGCTCGCCCGGAGGTTTCGCTAGATATAG
Source organism: Actinomycetota bacterium (assembly GCA_034663635.1). Lineage (GTDB taxonomy): Bacteria > Actinomycetota > CADDZG01 > CADDZG01 > WHSQ01 > JAXDJH01. The sequence continues at coordinate 117,484 of JAXDJH010000007.1, forward strand.
AGCCCCGATTAGTTCGCCTCGATGCTCGATCGGAAGGCCGAGCATCGCCTCCATGTTCACGTGCTCGCTGGGGAAGCCGACCGACCGGGCGTGCTCCGAGATCTTCGGGATACGAACGGGCTCGCGCGTCTCGAGGACGTAGCCCAGAAGACCTTTACCTTCGGGAAGGTGGGGGAGGAGCGCCACTTGCTCCGGCGTGAGGCCGCGGTGCAGGAAGTTCTCGAACTGCCCTTCGTTCGACAGGGTGACCGCCGCCCCGAAGGCCGCCTCGGTGACCTCCATGGCGCGCTCGACGATGCCCGCAAGGATCAGACCGATGTCTAGATCCCGCGTTATGTCGAGACTTATCCCCAGAAACGACCGTAGTAGCCGGTCCGGGTCCTGTTCCGTGCGCACTTAGCTCCCCCTGGCTTCGCCTAGGTTGTCCATGTTGAACGCATTACCCGGCCCCGTAAAGAGGAGGCAGATGTGACAAAAACCGTCATTTCGACATCCGAGGCGCCCCAGGCGATCGGCCCATACTCCCAGGCCGTGTCGTTCGGCGATTTCGTCTTCTGCTCCGGCCAGGTGGCTTTGGACCCCGCAACCGGCGAATTGGTGGGCGATGGCGTGGGTGAGCAAGCTCGGAGGTGCATGGAGAACCTGAGGGCGGTGCTGGCCGCTGCGGGAACCAACTTGGATCGGATCGTGAAGACCACGATCTTCCTGACGGACATGAACGATTTCGTCGAAGTGAACGAGGCCTATGGGAGCTTCTTCAGCTCCGACCCCCCCGCACGGGCGACCGTTGCGGTCGTCGGGCTGCCCAAAGGCGCACGCGTCGAGATCGAGTGTCTAGCTGCCCTCTGAGTGAGCGCCTATAGCATCGTCGGCATGCCGCTTCTCGGGCTCGCCGACAACCTGGCCGCCGAAGACGATCTGAACCTCCCGCTCCTGGGACTCGCCGGTGACCGGCTCGAGCCCGGCCTCTTCCGGCGTGGACGCATCGAGTCGCTGGACGTAGGTCTCCAGACGACCCATCAGGAAGAGGAGACCGAAGATCAGAAACGGCCACACCACCAGGACCACGAGCAGGATGAGCTGGTAACGAGTCATCTGGAACAGTGTCTCAGAGCATGACCCTGTCAGAGCGGGAAATCCGGCAGTTCGTCGACCGCGATCGTTTGGTCGGGCGCCTTCAAGAACTCGTGCAGGCCGAGTCGGAGAATCCCCCAGGCAGGGAAGCGCAAGCGGCGAAAGTGGTTCGGGGTTGGTGCGAGGAGCTATCGCTGCCGACAGCGGAGCACGAAGCCGAGCCGGGGAGACCCAGCGTCGTCGCCCGATGGGCCGGTCAGGGCGGACAGACGCTTTGCTATTGCTCGCATATCGACGTCGTTCCGGCCGGCGATCCCACCCTGTGGGCCCACGAGCCGTATGCCGCCACGATCCAGGACGGCGTCATGCACGGACGGGGAACCTCCGATGCGAAAGGACCCGTCGCTGCGTCGATCGAGGCGGTGGCCGCGCTCAAGTCGGCTGGGTTCTCCCCGAAGGGGAACCTCGAGCTCGCTCTAGTCGCCGACGAAGAGGCCATGGGCTTCAAAGGAGCGGCCTTCCTCGTCGAGGAGGGGATCATCAAGCCGGATGTCGCGATCGTGGGAGAGCCGACATCTCTTCGCGTGGTGCACGCACAACGCGGAGCGTGCTGGTTCCGCGTGGTTACCCACGGCGTTGCCGGACATGGCTCGGCCCCCGAACGAGGGGTGAACGCGATCGAGCACATGGCTGAAGTGATCTCACATCTAAGAGAGACGGTCCCAGATGTCGTGCATCCAGTGCTCGGGGGGCCCAGCATCAACGTCGGGACGATCCACGGCGGCGAGAAGGTGAACATCATCGCTGCATCCTGTGTCGTCGAGGTCGACCGTCGTTCGGTCCCGCCCGAGACCGAAGAGAGCGTGACGGAATCGGTCCAGGCCGCCGTTGAGCTCGCGCGCAAGCGTTACCCGGATCTAGATGCAACCGTTGAGCTCCAGTTCTACGGAGCCCCATTCGAGATGTCGCCTGACGCTGTAGTGGTTCGTGCGATGGCTGAGGCCGTGACGGAAACACGGTCGAAGGAAGCTGAGCTCATGGGTTTCCGGGGAGCTTCCGATGCACGCTTCTTGTCCGCATCGGGGGCCGAGACGATCGTGTGCGGTCCCGGCGACATCACTCTTGCTCACACGGCCCGCGAACTCATCCATCTCGACGAGCTCGTAGACGGTGCAGTCGCGTACGCACTGGCGTTCGCTCGTTTGCTCGAAGCGGAGACGATGCGATGACCGACGATTTCTCGTGGGGTCACACGCTCACGTCCTTGCTTTCCGGAAAGGATCTCTCGGAGCACGAGGCGTCGGCGGCGATGACCGAGATCATGGAGGGGGCCGCGACCCCGGCTCAGATCGCGGGCTTCATCGTCGCGTTGCGCGCCAAAGGCGAGACGACCGACGAGATCGCGGGACTCGTTCGAACGATGCGTTCCTTTGGAGAGCACGTGAACGTCGCAGGAGAGGTTCTCGACACATGTGGGACCGGCGGCGATAGGGCCGGCACGTTCAACGTCTCAACTGCAGCCGCTTTCGTATGCGCCGGGGCGGGCGTAAAGGTTGCCAAGCACGGCAATAGAGCCGCCTCGTCGCGCTGCGGTTCGGCAGATGTCCTCGAGGCGATGGGAGTGAAGATCGACCTTCCCCCACACGCGGTCGAGACCTGCATCGAAACGGCGGGGATCGGCTTCTGCTTCGCTCCGGTTTTCCATCCCGCGATGCGCCACGCGGGCGGAACCCGTCGTGAGCTCGGCATCGCGACCATCTTCAACTTCCTCGGCCCCCTTACGAACCCCGCCGGAGCGAGGCATCAGGCACTCGGCATTTCAGACGAGCGGATGCTTCACAAGATGGTCGACGCCCTCGGGCACCTCGGAAGCGCCCATGTCGTCGCGTTCCAGGGCGACAGAGGTCTCGACGAACTCTCCCTCTCGGGTCCGTCGCGCGTCGTGGAGCTGAAGGGCGACGAGATCAAGGAATGGACGATCGATCCCGCCGAGCTGGGCATCGCGTCGGCGCCGCTCGAGGCCGTCGCGGGAGGCACGCCCGAAGAGAATGCCGCGGCGATCCGACGAGTTTTCTCTGGCGAGCAAGGCGCAGGCCGCGACATCGTGGTCCTGAACGCGGCGGCGGGCTTCCTCGCCGCCGACCGAGCCTCGGACATGGCGGCCGGAGTCGCCCTCGCTAAGGATTCGATCGACTCGGGCGGAGCAGCCCGCGCTCTTGAGGGTCTGATCGCCGCCTCGAACGGCTAGCGCTTAACCGGCTCCTTGATGGCGAAGCGCGCGATCGGTCTCGATCCGATCGGTCTGAGCCAAGGGGCATCGACCCGCAGCAACCTGACGGACTCCCGGGTACGCCGCAGCCATGAGGACACCAGGGAGGCTTCCCGCTTCGTGTCGGCATCCAAGTAGCCGGGACACGCCTTCGGAGCTAGAGGCGGCGCGTCCTCGGTGGAGCCTGCCCACGCGAGCTTGCCGTTTTCGATCAAAAGAGCGCGGTCACCGATGGCGACGAGCACACCACTTGCTCGCACGAGGGCCTGCATCTCTGCATGCGAAGCAAGAGCGCCCGCGAGGGTTTCGGCTCGGGCGCGCAGGTCGGCGGCTTCTTCGTAGCGCTCCTGACCCGCGAGCGAATGCATCCTTTCCTCGATCCGGTCGAAGAGGCCCGCTGGGTCGCCATTCAAAGCTCGCGCGATGTTGCCGATCTCGTCCCGGTGCTGATCGACGTTGGAGCCGATGCAGCGGCCCATCTCCGAGAACGCGCAGCCTTTGCAGTTCGAGGGAGTGGAGCACCTGTGGATGGGGGCCGAGTCGCGCAGCGTGTCGATCATTCCTCGAACGGTCCGCAACGATGCGAACGGGCCGAGATAGACGGCTCCGTCGTCGCGCGGAGAGCGCGCCGCGGAAACCTTGCCGCAGCCTTTCGTATCGACCTTGACGTACCAGGTGGCCTCTCGCTTGCCCGCTCGATTGTGCGACGGGAGCTCCGCGGATATCGCACGGGCTTCCGCGATCTCGGCTTCGAGCATCGTCGCGTGGACCTCGGTCTCGATGCTTTCGGTCTGGCGGAGGAGGTCTCTGATCTTTCGCCGAGGATCCGCATAGAAATAGGACCGAACCCGCGATCGGACATCCGTGGCTTTGCCGACGTACAACGTCTTGCCCCCACGCCCGATGAACCTGTAAACCCCGATCCCGCGCGGGAGATCCTCGGTAAGCCCGATCTTTCTGAAGGTGCCATCCAACTTCGCTCCGGAGATCGCGATCAGGTCCTCGAGCGTTGTCACCCCGAACCCGGTGGCCCGCTCGATCATGTGGTGGAGCACGTCGACCGTCGCCAGAACGTCCTGGAACGCGCGGTGGTTCGGTTGGTGAGCGCAGCGGAAGTGGCGGGCGAGCGTCTCGAGTTTGTGATTGCGCACCTCCCCAGCGAGAACCTTCCGGGCGAGGATGGCGGTATCCAAGACTCGGTTAGCGAGCGGCTCGTGCCCCCATCTAGCGAGAGCGGCGTTCAGGAAGCCGACGTCGAACCGAGCGTTGTGGGCCACCAGGACGGATCCCCCTATGAACTCGAGGAAAGAGGGAAGCACAGCCTCGATCGGGGGAGCCTCGGCCAGGAGCTCGTCGCTTATCCCGGTAAGAAGCCGGATGAAGGCGGGGACCGGCTCGCCGGGGTCCACGAGCGTCTGGAACGTGCCCTGCACCTCTCCCATCCGCACCTTGCAGGCGCCGACCTCGGTGATCGAGCATTCCGCCGGCGAGCCCCCCGTGGTCTCGAGGTCGACCACGCAGAAGGTCACCTCGGCCAGGGGCGTACCGAGCTCCTCGAACGATCGCTGTAGGAGAGCCACCTCCGCACGGTATCGAACATATGTTCGCCTAGGCAAGCACCTGTAAGGTCGCGCCCATGGCGGATGCGCCCATCCCATCTATCGGCGAGAGCCAGCGGGTCGAGGAACTCGAACAGACGCTCCGGTCCCTTCGGGAGGACTCGGAGGTCGCCCACGTTCTATTGGGCCTCGCAGGCGTGCTCGCTGAGGTCCGGTCGGTCGAGGAGACGCTCGAGATGACCGTGCGTCTCGTCCCCGAGCTCCTGGGGGCCGATCGCTGCTACGTCGTCAGGCGCATCGGGTCTTCGGGGCGCTTCAAGATCCTGGATCACTCAGGATTCGACGAGGGCTTGCTGAGGATCGCGGAGGATTTCGCGACCGCCGACGGTGGACTTCCGCTGCTGATGACGGCGCTCAAGGAGCGCACCCCACTGCTCGTTCCCGATGCCCTCGACGACGCCCGGATAGATCCGGCGGCCGTTCTCAAACGTGAGATGCGCGCCTACATCGGTCTTCCGCTCGTTCGGTGGGGGGAGGAGTTCGGCGCTCTCGCTCTTGAATACAAGAAGCCCCGAGAGTTCACGAGTCGGGATTCTGCGCTCGCACGGGGGATCGCGAGACAGGTCGGACAGGCTCTCGTCAACTCGAGACGTTTCAATCTCCTTGCCGGCCTGCGCACGTTCGGACTCGAGGTCGCGTCCAAGCTCTCGTTGACCGCGGTCATCGAAGACGTCGCTTCGGGGGCCGAGCAGCTTCTCTCCGGCGACGCTGCATCTCTGTATTTCCTCGACTCGACGTCCGGGGCACTCGTTGCTCCGCCGGGCGTTCTCGCGAAGCTGCCGGACGAGGGAGAAGGGCTGAGCCGGATAGACATCACGATCGAACCGTGGATCGCCGTTTCTCAAGGCCGCACCATCGTCGTGCCCGACGTTGTTGCCGCGGGCGAGGACGGCGAAAGCTGGAGCGCGGTGGCGGCGCCGGTCGTGGGAGAGCGCGGGGCGCTCACCGGAGCGGTCGTCGTCTTCTTCAAGCGGACCATCCAACTCGCACCCGACGAGGCCGAGGCCCTCTCGGTTCTCGCCGGTCAGGCCTCGATGTCGATCGACAACGCCCGTCGGTACGAACGTCAGCGTCGGATGGCCCGCAGCTTGCAACAGGGTCTGCTCCTAACGGAGCTACCCGAGGTGCCGAACTCGGAGGTCGCTGCGGTCTACGACCCGGCCAGCGGCGAGGCGGACATCGGAGGCGACTTTTACGACGTGTTCGATCTTCCGGATCGACGCTTCGCGATCGTCGTGGGAGACGTCTCCGGAAAAGGCGCCGAAGCCGCGGCGCGAACGTCGATGGCGAAATACATGTTGCGGGCGTTCGCTACTCGCAACTCGGCCCCCTCATCGGTCCTGTTCCATCTCAACAACGCTTTGGCCCACGACCTCGAGGAGGAGCGCTTCGCCACTCTCGTCTACGGCGTCCTCGATCCGATGCGCGGCCGCATCACGATGGGGATTGCGGGTCATCCCCCTCCTTTGATCTACCGGCACGACGTCCCAGTGATCGAGACGATCGAATTGCAGGGAGCGATCCTCGGCGCGTTCGAAGAGGAGCAGTACCAGCAAGAGACCTTCGATCTGGGCCCCAAGGATCTGATGCTCGTGTTCACCGACGGCTTGATAGAGGCTCGATCCGACTCAGGCGAGTTCTACGGGCGCCGCAGGATCGAGGAGGAGCTCCTGCGATTCGGCCCGATGCTCTCACCGAAGGAGCTGACCCAAAAGATGCTCGAGCAGGCGAAAGAGTTCGGCCCCTTGACTGACGACACGGTGTTGTTCGCGCTGCGTTCCGAGGGAGAGTCGTGAGCTACCGCTGCGAAGCGTGTGGCAACAAGACTCGCTTCGATGTCATCGAAACCAAACGCGTCCGGGCTTTTCACCATTACTCGCTTGGTGGGGAAGACACCATCGAATCCGAAGAGATCCTCGACGCAACGATCGAGAAGATCGTGTGCCGCTGGTGCGGTTCGTCGGATTCGATCGTCACAGAGGACGCCTCCGCGGATCTCGGCTCGGCGATTGCCGCCGAGGAAAAGGCTTGACCGAGAGTTCGGCGGATCGCCCGCTTGACGGCCTGAAGGTTCTCGATCTCACGCGCCTACTCCCCGGCGGATACGCGACGCTGATCCTTGCGGATCTCGGGGCCGACGTCATAAAGATCGAAGAGCCGGGCAAGGGCGACTACATCCGCTGGACGCCCCCGATAGTAGGGGAGTTCTCCGCTTCTCATATCGCGCTGAACCGCAACAAGCGTTCGGTGACTTTGAATCTGAAGCGAGACGAAGGCGCGCAGATCTTCAGAGACCTGGCGAAGGATGCGGACGTTGTCATCGAGTCGTTCCGCCCGGGCGTCCTCGAACGTTTGGGTCTCGGGTGGACCGCGTTATCGGATCTCAACCCGCGGCTCGTCTATTGCGCGATCTCCGGCTACGGCCAGGACGGCCCACGCTCACAGGTCGCGGGACACGACGCGAACTACATCGGCTATGCGGGCGTGCTAGGGATCAACGGCGAGGAAGGCAGCCGGCCGGTGATCCCCGGCGTGCAGATCGGAGACATGGCTGGCGGGGGGATGACAGCGGTCATGGCGATCCTTGCGGCCCTCTATCGCCGGGAGGCCACGGGCCGCGGTGATTTCTGCGACGTATCGATGATGGACGGCGCTTTCTCCTGGCTGTCGATCCATGCCGCGCAGTTCGTCGCAACCGGCGATGAACCGGAGCGCGAGAACATGCATCTGTCCGGTCGTTACCCCTGTTACCGCGTCTATCCGGCTGCAGACGGCTGGTTGTCGGTCGGTGCTCTCGAGCCGCAGTTCTGGGCCGCGCTGTGTAACTTCCTCGATCGTCCCGATCTCTTGGACGACGCTTTCGCGACAGGCGATCGAAGAGACGCTGTGATCGCCGATCTCTCCGAGCTCTTTTCGAGTCGCACGCGGGCGGAGTGGATGGAGCATCTCGGCGAGCTGGATGTCTGCGTGGGTCCGATCAACTCGCTGGCGGAGGCCCTCGACGATGAGCAGATACGAGCTCGGGGGATGGCGTTCGAGGCGGATGTCCCGGGGGCCGGAGCGTGGACCCACGTCGGGACTCCGGTGCGACTTGGCGACTCGAACCCGAACGAGATGCGACTGCCGCCGCCGGGGATGGGCGAGCACACCGAAGAGGTGTTGAGCGCCCTAGGGATCGATGGGAATGAGCTCGAACGGTTACGTGCTGCGGGCACGATCTGATGCCCGACCTTCCGGACGAGGTCGCCCAGACCCTTCTTAGAGCGGTCGGGGCATACGTCCGTTCGACCGACGCGATCGAGCTCCCCGCTCGTCTCAAGCCGATCAAGAAAGTCGCGGGAACGGGCAAGGGACTTGCTCGACATCGCGCCCAACTGCTCGCCGAACTCGACGATGAAGTAACGAAGGCCCGGATGCTGGAGTGGCTCGACAAAGGCAAGCCGGCTCTCTCGAAGGAAGAAGCGCGAGTTTTGCGGTCGGCGCTCGTCGGCGAGGAAGGATGGGTCGAGGCCGCTTCGTCGTCGCCTAAGAAGAAAGAGCCCACCTCGGACGGAGCCGATGTCGCGCGTTTCGAGAGGCGCATCGAACGAGAGAAGGAAGCCACACGCAAGGCGAAAGACGAAGCCCGCACGGCGCGCGAAGACAAGGCGCAAGCGGTTGATGCCGAGGCGACCAAAGCGCGCTCTCTCGCTCAGGAACTCAAGGATGCACGGTCGCGGGTGGCGGAACTGGAACGCTCCCTCGGTCAAGCCCGGGCCGAGGCAACGGCCGCGAGCAAAGAGGCGGAACGTCAGCGTCGCAACGTCAAGCGGGCCGAGGAGAAGTCCGAGGGCGAGAAGGAACGACTCAAAGCTCGTTTGAAGGTCGCAGAGGAGGCGGCGCGGGAGCTCAAGTCACGGCCGGCCCTTAGCTCGACCAAGCCCACCGCTCCCCAGAAGCAATCGAAGAGCCGGGGGCCGCGCAAGATCCTGAAGGCGCCGAAGGGTCGCTTGGACGACGCCCCGGAGACGCTTGATGCGTGGCTGTCCCGTGACGATGTTCACCTTTTGGTCGACGGTTACAACGTGACGCGTCACGAGCAAGGGTTCGCCCATCTCGATCTCGAGAAGCAGCGCGACCTGCTCGTCGAGAAGATCAAGGTGCTGGCCCGAAAGAAAAACGTCGCGGCGACCATCGTGTTCGACGGCAGCGAAGTCCCTCCTGGGACCAGACGGCGTAAGCACGGTTCGGTAACGGTCGAGTACTCGAAGCCGGATCGCAGTGGCAAAGGGGACGACCGCAACAGGGCCGACGATCACATCGTCGAGCTGATCGAGAAACTGCCTCCGAGCCCAATCATCGTGGTCACCAACGACAAGGAGTTACGAGACCGCGTCGAGGAGCTGAAGGCCACCCCGGCCCGCTCGCAACAGCTCCTGGCCCTGCTCCGCTAAGAAAAACCTGTCGCACCCCCTCTCTAGGGTGAGTTCAACAGCTCAAGTCAGAGAGGGGACCGAGATGAAGATCGACTGCACCGAGTGCGAGATGTACCGCACCGAGCACTGCGACGACTGCCTGGTCACGGCCCTATTGCACCCGATGGGCGACGAGGTCGACATCGGCGAAGACCTGGCACTTCCCATCCGTGCCCTGTCGGGCGCGGGCCTGATCCCCACCCTCAAGTTCCGCCCTCGCCTCTCGGAGCCGGTTGCCGAACGTTCTTCCAGCGCCGACGAGGGTCAAGCGGAAGCCGGCTAAATCCGGGCCCAAGCGGGCGAGGCTCCCTACCATCTTGTCTATGGGGGCCAAGGGTGGAACAAGGGTGAAGACGGGCGCTGCCGTTCCCCGAACGAACGGTCATTCCACGACGGTGCTCAAGCCGGTCGCGATCTCGGATGACGGGACCGAGATCGTTCTCGCTCGAAGGGCGGGAGCGAAGTCCGGCGAGTTCCGGATCGCGGTCGACGAGGCCCTCATCAAGACGATCAAGGCAGCCACTCGTCGGGCCGTCGCGGTTGTCGAGGCGCAGGAGAAGAAAGCAGCGGCCGAAGACAAGTCGAAGACGAACGGTGCTCCACAGGAAGGGTCGCAGGCTCGGCCCCCTCAACGAGCGCCCAGCAAGCTCACCCCGAAGGAGATACAGGGCCTCCTCCGCAGAGGGATCGCGCCTGCGTCGATCGCCCGCAAAGCGGGGGTCGATGTCTCGTGGGTCGAACGGTTCCACGGACCGATCCTGTGGGAGCGCGCGGGCATGGTGTCGCGAGCCCAGAAGGCGACCCTGTCGAGATCGAGGGGAGGCCCATCTGGCGAGCCGCTCATGGAATCCATCACGAGATGTCTGCGCGAGCGGCGAGTGGATGCGGCCACCGTCGCTGCAGGGACCTGGGACGCGGTCCGCAGACCGAAGAAGAACGCGTGGGTGGTGACGTTCTCGTTCACGAATAAGGGTCGGGAGCAGCGCGCGTCGTGGGAATACGACCCGGCCGAGAGCACCATCGTGGCCGTGAACCGACTCGGAGCGGACATCGGCTGGGTGCCTCGCTCTAAACGCAAGCGCGCGAGCTAGCTCCAAGCCATCCGTATCCTCCAAACATGGACACTGGGCGAGCCCTCGCCGTCATCGTCGCGCTAGGGCTGTCATCGGCAGCGCTGGCGGCGCTTGCAACGCGTGCTCCGGCAGAGGTCCGCGCCGAACCGCCCGGTTACGGAGACACCGATCCTTCGCTAGGAGCTCAATTCACCGATGCCGAGATCGCACGCCATGGCACGTTCAGACGCGGCCAGTACGCCGGATTCGCACTCGGCCTCCTGTTGGAGATAGCGATCCTCATCGTCCTCGCTCGCGGCCCCGTCGCGCGTGTAGCGGATTGGGCCGAACGATTCCCGGGCGGTTGGTTGTCGACGGTGATCGTCGTCGCCCTCTTCGTCGGTCTTGTGACCTGGCTTTCCGCGCTGCCGCTTAGATACGTCCTCGGTTACGCGAACCAACATGCGTGGGGTCTGTCCAACCAGGCGCTTTCGTCGTGGATGGTCGATGGAGTTCGATCGTTGGTTATCGGGGGAGTGATCGCCGCGATCTCGGCCCTCGCGTTCTTCGGAGCGATCAGGTGGCAGCCTCGTTCGTGGTGGGTATTCGGATGGATCGCGTTCACGATCCTGAATGCGGTGCTGGTCTTGTTATGGCCCGTGCTGATCGCGCCACTCTTCAACAAGTTCACGCCGCTGGAAGACGGACCCACACGAGCGCGCGTTCTACAACTTGCGGACGAAGCCGGAGTCGACCTCAACGAGGTTTACGTCGTCGACGCGAGCAAGCGGTCCAATCTCGAGAACGCGTACGTCGCCGGACTCGGAGGGACGAAACGCATGGTTCTCTACGACACCCTTCTGAGTTCCGGAGACCAGGATGAGACCGCATTCGTCGTCGCGCACGAGTTAGGTCACGAGGTCGAGCATCACGTGCTCAAGGGAGTGCTCATCGCGACGGTGGGGCTGCTCGCCGGATTCGCTGCACTGGCTTGGCTTTCGCATCGCGACGCGATCTGGGCCTGGGCCGGTGCCTCGGGAGTGGGCGACGTCCGAGCTCTGCCGTTGCTTCTGGTTTTCGTCTCGCTCGCGACCCTGATCCTGTTGCCAGCGCAGAACGGGGTCTCGAGAAGCTTCGAAAGCCGAGCCGACGAGATAGCGCTCGAACTCACCCACGACCCCGACGCTGCGGTGAAGGCGTTCAGGCGTCTCGCATTCAAGAACCTCGCAGACCTCCGGCCCCCGCGCCCACTCGTCTGGCTTTTGTACTCGCACCCGCCGATCCCCGACCGGATCGGGGCTGCCATGGCCACGAAAGCCCCCAGCACCTAGACTTTGCAAGCCCATCGCGGGGACGCTGGGGCATTCACCACTCAAGTGAATCAATAAGGGGGAGGCAATGGCCCAGACCATCGTCGACAGGTTCTTCGAAAGGGTCTCCGGGAGCGCCGACAAGGTGGCTCTTAAACACCGCACGGGGGGCAACTGGAAGGACATCACCTGGCGGGACTACGGCGACGGAGTGAAGAAAGCTGCCAAGGCGATGATCGCCCAGGGTTTCGGCCACGGCGACAAGATCGCGCTCCTCTCCAACAACCGGCCCGAATGGCACATCGCTGACATCGCGTGCATGGCGCTGGGCGGAGCCAACGCCGCCATCTACACGTCGAACTCCCCGGATCAGGTCGCCTACATCATTCAGCACTCCGAGGCGAAGCTGGCGTTCGTCGACACGACCGACCAGCTCGAGAAGATCCTTAAGGTTCGAGGCGAGCTCCCGAATCTCCAGAAAGTCATCGTGTTCAACGGCAACACCGATGCCGATCCCGATTTCGTCATGGGTTGGGACGAGTTCCTCGCGACCGGCAAAGACGTCGAAGACTCGAAGTTCGAAGAACTGAGAAAAGGCGTTAAGCCGGAAGACCTCGCCACATTCGTCTACACGTCCGGGACGACCGGGCCTCCGAAGGGCGTCATGCTTTCTCACGCGAACATCTGGTGGACGGCGGTGCATTCCGAGCAGTCCATCCCGATCGGCGACAACTCGATGCGTAACCCGGACGGAACCTTCAACGGCCGCGCTCTTTCGTACTTGCCACTGAGTCACATCGCGGAGCGGATGATCAGTCACTTGCTTCAGGTCTATTACGGGACCGAGACGTGGTTCGCGGAGTCGATCGAGACTCTGCAGCGCGACCTCCAAGAGTGCAAACCGACCTATTTCTTCGGTGTCCCGCGCGTGTGGGAGAAGTTCTACGCGGCCGTCACGACAAAGATGGCGCAGGCCGATCCGAACGATCGCAAGACCAAACTGGCGAAGAAGGCAGTCGAGCTGGGCAAGAAGATCACCGAGCTCGAGCAGGAGGCCGTTGCGCGCGGCCAGAAGATGGCCGACGCGAAGATCCCTCTAGGGACCAAGGTTCAGCACGCGGCCCTCGACAAACTCGTACTGCACAAGATCCGCGCGGCGTTCGGGCTCGAAGAATGCACGCTGGCGCTTTCGGCCGCCGCTCCTCTAGCGCCGGAGCTCATCTGGTTCTTCCACTCGGTCGGTATCAAGATCACGGAGGGATACGGCCAGTCGGAAGGAAACGGTCCGACGTCATGGAATCCGCCCGATGCGAACCTGATCGGCAGCGTCGGCACTCCGCTCTCGGGACTCGAGGTGCGACTCGCGGAGGACGGCGAGATCCTCGTGCGAGGCGGAAACATCATGACCGGCTACTACAAAGACGAGAAGGCCACGAAGGAGACGATCGACGAGGACGGATGGCTCCACTCCGGCGACGTTGGCGTCCTCAACGAGCACAACTACCTGAAGATCACCGACCGTAAGAAGGACATCATCATCACGGCCGGCGGGAAGAACATCGCGCCCCAGGAGATCGAGAACCGGCTCAAGACGAAGCATGCGCTCATCTCTCAGGTTGTCGTGATCGGAGACAAGAGGCCATTCCTGACCGCGCTCATCACCCTCGACGAGGAAAAGGCTCCGAGCTGGGGCAAAGAGCAGGGCATCGAGGGCGACATCGCTGCGATCGCCAACAACGAGCGGACGCAGAAAGAGATCGAAGGGGCCATCAACGAGCTCAACAAGGGCCTCGCGAAGGTGGAGGGCCTGAAGAAGTTCCGGATCCTCGAGCGGGACTTCCTCCAGGAGGAGAACGAGATCACTCCGACCATGAAGGTCAAACGCAAGCAGATAAACGAGATCTACGGAGAGGTGATCGAGGACCTCTACACCAAGGACTCGCCTTCGGCGGGGGCCGGCAAAGCGCCCCTCCGGAAGTAGCGCTCTTTACGCTGTAAGTATCAAGGGGCCGCCTTCGGGCGGCCCCATTTTCGTGCTTTCTGAGACCCCTCCCCGGAGCAGGTTCCAGCCCGGATATGCCGAATCCTTCCAGCGTTAGGCGGCTGCGCGCGGGCAGCGAAGCCCGGCGCCGAACGACTGGAGCGATCTCATATGAGCAAGAGACTCATCACCCTTCTGATGGCCTCGATGCTGGTAGGCGGCGTCCTCGCCGCGGTACCGGCGAGGGCCGACGACCCCGCGGCGACCGGCCCGAAGTTCTTCCTTCGCAGTACCGGCTGTTCTGCCGCCGACACTAACTTCGACTACCTGAGTGTCGAGGATGCCGAGGACGCGATCGAGTGCAACTACACGGGCGCCGGGATCCGTAACGAGATCGGTGGCCAGGCCGGCACCGTGGGGGCCGGTGGCAGTAACGCCGTTGCCGATCGCGAGACCGCCACGCGCTACTGGGATGCAACTGACGGCATGCCCCTCATCCTCGACGCGGCAAAGCCCATCACCGGAACGATCTGGACCTCAGGCGCGCAGTGTGCCGTCGGTGGAGCTCCGTGCTCACCCGCCGGGATAAGCATCGGCGACCTGAAGCTCGACATCACCGTCGTCGGCCTCCAAGGTGAAACCGAAGTTCCGCTGGGAGAGTTGAACGACACGTTCCAGGCGGCACCTGGGGCCCCACACGCGACCGAAATCAAGCTCGCGATTCCCGCCGAGCTGAACGGTGCTTCTCTCACAGGCTTCGAGGTGCGTACGTGGGTGCACGGCAACTCCGCCGGACACGGCGTCATCAAGACCAACGGTGACACCTCTTCTTTCGTCAGCGTCCCGACCCTTAGCGGTCCCGTGAAGCCGGCGAAGCCTGCTAAGCCAGCCAAGCCGGCAAAGCCTGAGAAGCCCGCCAAGGGCTGCAAGAAGGGCAAGGGTTGCAAGCCTCCGAAGGGTGCGCCCAAGCCAGAAGCTTGCGCGGCCTTCGCTGCCGGCGACGCCGGCAAGGATCAGCCGACGGTGGTCGTCTCCGACATGCACACCGCTGAGGCTCCTCTCGTTCAGAAAGTCAGCCTCGACCCCAACGCCGATGAGGTCGGAGCGACAGACGCGCCGACGTCCATAGTCAACGTGCAGGTCGATTCGAGTCTTGCGACGGCCGGCCTCTACGCGACCCTCAAGTTTCCCGAGCGTCGCGATTACGACCTCTGGGCTCTGTGGGCGGACGACGGAAGCGTTGCGGCTTCGTCTCACGGGTTCAGCGCGTTCATCGAGACGCAGGGTGCGCCGGCTGTAGCGGATCAGTCGAACACGGCCGGCAACCATGGTGGCGAGACCACCTCGAACTCAGAGAACCTCGTCGGCATCATCACGCCGGACTGCGGCGGCTACTCGATCAGCGTTGAGAACTACCTCGGTGAGGGTGGAGATCTCGAGTTGAGCCTCTATCTCGGCGAGGGCAAGACGGAGCCCAAGGCTCCCGGCGAGGAAACCCGCTAGACCCAAGAGCTTTCTCCGGGGGCCCGCCTCGTGCGGGCCCCCTTCGTTTTCAGCGGTACCATTTGTAAGTAGGCATAAATCTGCGGCTACCTGAAAGGGAGGCGACAGTGCCGATCACAGTGCGCGATGTCCGCGCTTTCAAACAACGTGGTGAGAAGTTCGCGATGCTCACCGCGTACGACGCCCTCACCGCCGGGCTCATCGACGAAGCCGGTATCCCCCTCATCCTTGTAGGGGACACGCTCGGGATGGTGATGCTGGGCTACGACTCGACGGTTCCCGTGACGATGGACGAGATGATCCATCACACCGCAGCTGTGCGGCGCGGGGTCACCAACGCGTTGATAGTCGGCGACATGCCGTTCATGAGTTACCAGGCTTCTCCCGATGAGGGCATGCGCAATGCCGCTCGCTTCTTGAAAGAGGCCGGAGCCAATGCGGTGAAACTCGAAGGCGCGGGAAGAGCGCTGGACCTCGTCAACCGCCTCACCGAAGCCGGTGTGCCGGTGATGGGTCACCTCGGCCTCACTCCTCAATCCGTGAATCAGATCGGTGGTTATCGCGTCCAGGGACGAAGCGATGAGCAGGCTCATCGGATCCTCAAGGACGCGAAAGATCTCGAGGCGTCGGGCGTTTTTTCGGTGGTGCTGGAGGCGGTTCCATCGATGCTTGCAAAAGAGGTCACCGAGATCCTGAGTGTCCCGACTATCGGGATCGGAGCCGGCCCAGACACTGATGGACAGGTGCTCGTGTACCACGACTTCCTTGGCATCACGTCTGGCAAGGCGCCGAAGTTCGTGAAGCGATACGCGAATCTCGGCGATGAGATCAAGCGGGCGGCAGAGACCTACGCCCGCGAGGTCGCCGAGGGGACCTATCCCGGGCCGGAACATAGCTACGAGTAACCGCTGATCGCGGCCCTGGCTTAAGTACCATCCAGGGATGCCTGAAAAGATCCGCTGTCCAAACTGCGGCGCCCTGAACGCGGCGGGGGCCGAGTGGTGCAATCAATGCCTCACCGTCTTCCGCGCGCCCGAGCCGGACCCAGAACCCGACCCCGCTCCAGTACAGATCGCGCCCGTGCCTCCCGTGCCATTCGCTCCCGCGCCCGGCGCTCCGGTCGGATCAGATGTTGCCTTGGCGCCGGATCCCGAGACCGCATCCCCCGTGGCGTTGCCGGTGACATCGACGACGACGGCGGCCATCCCGGCCACGGCGCTCGGCACGCGCGGCGCGTTCACGGTCACCGAAGCGGGCATCACTTGGACCTGTGCGGTCTGCGACAGCGTCAACCCGATCGACGCTGCCATCTGCCTGGTTTGCAACACTCCGTTCGCCGAGACCGTGCGGGAGAAGCCGGAGCGGATCGAACGCGACCCAAACACCGCAGCACTTATCTCTCTGTTCATGCCGGGAGCGGGCCATGCCTACATCGGGCAATGGGGTCAAGCAACCGCACGAGCGATCGTGAGTATGTGGACTCTGCTGGTGGTGGTCATCGCCGTCTTCTCGAAGGATCAACCCGGGTCCACGCCGATCGCGCTGATCTTCGGTTTCGCTTCGTTGGCTCTCTGGGCGACAACGGCTCATGACGCTTATCGAGAAGCTAGGAACGAGCCCCAGCAGGTTCTTCTCAAGGGAAGGGTCTTCCTCTACCTGGTGCTGGGGTTGTTGACTCTACTGATGGGTTTGCTGATGGCCACGAGCCTCAGCCAGACAAAGGGGTAATAGAAATGAGGAAAGGCACTCGACGCAGGATCGTGGCCGGGTTGGTCGTCGCCCTGTTGGTCGGTTCGGTCTCAGCGGCTCCAGCTGGAGGGCACATCGATCCGGACGACATGACTTCACCGCTCGACGTTCGAGAGCTGATCTTCCTTCCGTCCGAGTCCGGCGGAGGAGTACTGAAGCTGATGACGGACGACGCGTGGGACTGCGAATACCTTCAGCCCGATCTCAGCACTCTCACCTGGAAGTTCGATGGACGAGCCGACGGTGACACCGATCTCATCGGCAAGGTTCGCTGCGTGGACGGCAAGCCTCTTCTGTTCCTGCGGGGTAAGGACACCGGCAATCGCTACGAAGCGGTTCAGGGTCGCAAGCCAACGCGCGACAGCGTCAAGTTCGCGTTTTCCTTCGACATCTCCGAGTTGCAAGGACGTCATCTGGCCGTGTTCATCGAGGTGTCGGACGGAGCTGCCGAGGGATGCACGTCGGCTCACCCGTGCTTCGATCGGGCTCCGGACCGAGGTCGCTACCGCCTCTACTAAGAACGACCGTTAGTCGACGACGCGCCGCACCAGGAGGAGTCCCGGCAACTCGTGGGGACCTTCCACGGCCCACGACCCGCCTCGGAAAGCGGCACCTACTCGTCCGTCTGAGTCGAGCGCCAGGAGTCCCGCCGTCGAGTCGGGCTGAATGCTGCCGAGCTCCGCGATGATCGACTCGCATGCCGTCTGCGGATCCTCGCCGTGCAATTCGACGAGGTGCGCAACCCGCAGGCATGCGCTCGTCTCCATGAACAGTTCGCCGACTCCGGTGCCTACGACCGCGACTTCACCCGACGCGTAGAGCCCCGCGCCGGCGATCGGGGCATCTCCTACTCGGCCGGGCAACTTTCCGAATACTCCGCCGGTTGATGCTGCCGCTGCCAGCCGGCCCTCGGCGTCGAGTGAGACCGCCCCCACGGTATCGACGTATTCCGGCGTACCGAAGAATTCGGGCTTCAACCTCCCCGCCAGAGCTGCTTCGAGCCACCGCTGACGTTGCTCCTGTGTGGTCTCTCGCAACGGCTCCATGTCACGCCCGAGTTTCATCGCGCCCTGACCGGTGATGAGTACATGACGCGTCTGCTCCATGACTCTGCGAGCGAGCGAAACGGGGTGACGAACATCGACGTTCGCGACGGCACCTACTCGGCCCGTCTGTCCGTCCATGATCCCCGCGTCCAACTCGAAGTCGCCCTCGAGGTTGAGAACGGAACCGAACCCGGCGTTCAGAGCTGGATCGTCTTCCATCGCCAT
This sequence comes from Actinomycetota bacterium, assembly GCA_034663635.1. Classification (GTDB taxonomy): domain Bacteria; phylum Actinomycetota; class CADDZG01; order CADDZG01; family WHSQ01; genus JAXDJH01. The sequence goes on from JAXDJH010000007.1 coordinate 135,766, forward strand.
GACGGCGGCTTCGACCGCATCAAGCGCGGTTACTTTGCTCCGACCCGCGTCCACGGCGTAAGCGAGGGGAGGCAAAGTCTCCTTAGCCAGTCCCGACACCCCGCCGTGCACATACACATTCGAAACCTGCTTCTCCACTTCACCACCGTATTCTGCGGGCATGGCGATCTACGTGGTATCCGACCTTCACGGCGCCTCGGACGACCTCCGCAAGGCGGTGCCCGAGGGGGCGACGCTCTTGCTGCTCGGAGACCTCATCAACTTTCTCGACTACATCTCGATGAGCGGGATCCTCACGGAGGTCTTCTCCGTGGAGGCCGTGGAGGAGGTCGTGAATCTCAGGACCGCGGGGAACGTGAAGGAGGCTCAGCGCGTGATGCGGGAGCGTTCCGCCGGCCGAGAGGAAGAGATCAGGGCGGAGATCGGCAAGCGGGTGATCGAGCAATACGACGCCGCCTTCTCGGTCCTTCCCGACCCCACATATCTGATCCTAGGCAACGTCGACAATCCGGCGATCGCGCAGAACTTTGCGGCTCAGAATCCGGGCGTTCATCTTGCGGACGGATCGGTCGTTGAGATCGAGGGGGAAAGATTCGGTTTCGTGGGAGGCGCGCTCCCAACACCCCTTCACGTGGCGGGGGAGATCACGGAGGAAGAGATGTCGAGGAAGGTCTCCGACCTCGGCGATTGCGATGTGTTGTGCTCTCATATCCCACCGGCCGTGCCCGATCTCTGTTACGACACTCTCGCCGGCAAGAGCGAACAGGGGAGCGCCGACCTGCTTCGCTATATAGAGGACGTGCAACCGCGACGGGCTTACTTCGGGCACGTGCATCAACCGCTCGTATCGTCGCTCTACGTCGGGCGAACTCTTTGCACGAACGTGGGTTATTTCCGGGCGACGAAGCGGGCTTGGCCGCATCAATGCGACTGAAGGGGGAGCGATGGCCGACAAAGTGAGCGATTCGATCGATATCAATGCCACTGCCGAGGAGATCTTCGAGGTCGCGGCGGATTTCGAGGCGTACCCCGAGTGGAACGCCAACATCAAGAAGGTAAAAATCGTGGAGACCGATGAGGACGGCCGTGCTTCACAGGTGTGGTTCGAGGTCGATGCCAAGATAAAGACGGTTGCCTACACGCTCGAGTACGACTACTCACGGGCTCCCGAGCACTTCTCATGGGACCTGCTCGACGGCGACGTGAAGGCGTTGTCGGGGGCATACACGCTTGACGAGTTCGACGACATGACGGATGTCGGCTACGAGATGGCGATCGATCCGGGGTTCCCGGTGCCGGGTTTCCTCAAGCGTCAAGCTGAGAAGGCGATCGTGAAGGGCGCGCTGGAAGACCTCAAGAAACGAGTCGAGTCTCTCTGATGCGCATAGTCCTCTTCACCGGTAAAGGCGGCGTCGGCAAGACGACGGTTGCGTCCGCCACTGCCCTTCGTATCGCATCCACGGGTCTGAAGACCCTGGTGATGTCGACCGACCCGGCCCACTCGCTCGCCGATGCCTTGGGCACAGAGCTGGGCCCCGATCCGACAGAGGTCGCTACGAACCTGTGGGCCGAGCAGATCGATCCTCAACGTCGACTCGAGGAGAACTGGCGCGAGATCCAGGACCACGCGGTGAACGTGCTGCAGTGGGCGGGGTTGGCCGAGGTCGAAGCTGAAGAGCTTTCCGTGATCCCGGGCCTCGACGAATTGTTCTCACTTGCCGACGTGAAGCGGCATCACGACGAAGGGCCCTACGACGTCTTGATAGTCGACTGCGCCCCCACAGGAGAAACGCTCCGTCTGTTGTCGCTGCCGGACATCATCCAGTGGTACATGGAGCGCGTTTATCCGATCGAGCGTCGTGTTGTCGGTGCGCTGCGACCGATGGCGCGACGTTTGACTTCACTGCCTCTCCCAGACGACAACGTCTACGCGGCCGTGCGTCGCTTCTACGACAAGCTCGAGGGCGTGCGCCGCGTCCTTACCGATCCGGCCACGACGAGCGTTCGCCTCGTGGTCAACCCAGAGCGCATGGTGATAGCAGAGGCGCAGAGGACGTTCACGTATCTCAACCTGTTCGGTTACAGAGTCGACTGCATCGTTGCGAACCGCTTGCTTCCGGAAGAGGTCACGGACCCTTACTTCGCGCGCTGGAAGGAGATCCAAGCAGGTCACATGACGACGATCCAGGAATCGTTCGATCCCGTCCCGATCCTGCGCGCTCATCTGCGCGATCGGGAGCTCTCGGGGGCCGAGCTTCTCCTCGAGTTCGGCGACGAGATCTACGCGGATCGGGACCCTGCTGCCGTTCTGTTCACCGACGAGCCGATGTCGATCACGAAGCGCGGCTCCGTACACGTTCTCACCCTTCATCTGCCGTTCACGAACAAGGCAGATCTGGAGCTGTCCACCAAGAATGACGAGTTGTTCGTAAAGGTGGGGCCGTATAGGCGGACTATCATGCTTCCGAACGTGCTCGCCTCTCGCCGGATAACGTCGGCCGGCTTCAAAGGCGATCGACTCGAGATCACATTCGAACGGAGCTTCGATGGATGAGGAAAGGGCGGCTAGGTACAGCGACCTGTTCGCCACCGGGCACGAGCACTCCGAAACCTGTGCCTACTGCCCGATCTGCGCGGGGATCGCCGTTCTTCGCAACACCAAGCCCGAAGTGATCGAGCACCTCGCCAACGCCGCACGCGAGCTGATAGTCGCGGCTGGGATGATCCTCGAAGAAGCGAGCGAGATCGTAGGCAAGCCCGAGAACGCCGCCACCGGACGCCCGGACGACAAGAAGGTTCGCCGCATAGACATCGGCTGATGAGCAGCCCTCTCGATCGGCCCCTACAGCTCGTTCGAACGGTCTTGATCGCGCTGTTCTTGTCGTCCGTTGTTCACTACACCGACAACTACATCCGGCTCGACCAGTATCCCCAAGGGGATCCCCCTTCGATCACACGGATGAAGGTTCTAGTGGCTTGGACTGCCTTCACCGCGTTCGGCGCGGCCGGTTATCTGCTGTACCGAAAGGGCAAGTCGCTTGAGGCCGCTGGGTGTATCGCCATCTACTCCATCAGCGGTCTGATCAGCTTCCTCCACTATGGCTATGGATCGCTGTCCGACTTCGATGTCCTCCAACACACGTTCATCCTCATGGATGGGCTCACCGGTATTGCCGCTCTTGGCTTAGCGATCTGGCTGGCCCGACTCCGCCCAAGCCCCGTCTGACGCGGACACCAGACGGTTCCCACGACCACTATCCTGGGCCTATGGCCGGCATCGCTATCGGGATCGACGTGGGTGGGACCAACACCAAAGGCGCGCTCGTGTCCTCGGATGGAAGCGTTGTCGAGCGCTTCGAGCAGCCGACCGATCCATCCTCCGGTACGAAGGGGATCATCCGGGTCGCAGAGCACCTCGTGGCCCGAGGCAACGAGCTGGGGAGTCCGGCGGAGGCGATAGGCATCGGCGCCGCGGGACTCATCGATAGGTCGAACGGTTCCGTCATCCAATCTCCGAACCTTGCTTACGACGACCCGAAGATCGCCGACGCGGTCAGATCACATCTCGATCTCCCCGTCCTCGTCGACAACGACGCAAATGCCGCGGCTTGGGGAGAACGTCTCTTCGGCGCAGCGAGGGGGCTTGATCACCTCGCTTTGATAACCATCGGGACGGGGATCGGCAGCGGGTTCGTCGTCGACGGGCGGCTCTTGCGCGGAGCCCACGGAGCCGCTGCGGAGTTCGGCCACACCGTGATCGATCCATCCGGCCCGGAATGTCCTTGCGGTCTCCGAGGTTGCCTCGAGCAGTTCGCGTCCGGCACCGCCATCGCACGCATGGCACGGAACGAGATCGCCAAGGGCGAGGCGTCCATGCTCGTGAAGATGGCGGGGGCCGCGCAGAACATCACGGCTCGCCACGTGGCGCTCGCTGCGGGACTCCAGGACGAACTCGCCGCGAATGTTCTTCGCAAGGCGGGGCGGTCGCTGGGATTGGGTATGTCCAACGTCGTGAACGTCTTCGAGCCACAAGCGATCGTCCTCGGCGGAGGCATCATCAAGGCGGGCGAGCCTTATCTCGGCCCTGCCCGGGACGAGCTCGCTCGTGCCCTGGCCGCTCAACGGAGACGGCCGGTCCGTCTCGACGTAACTGCATTGGGACAAGACGCGGGCATCTTGGGGGCCGCCGCACTCGCATTCGACGAACTCTTGGAGGATCAAGGATGACTGAAGAGGGCACCGAGCTCGTCCGCCTCGACGACGATCCGACCGCGCCGCAAACGGAGCTGAAGGAATACCTCTTCTTGTTGCCGCGCCTGTTGAAGCTTCTTTGGCGGTTGTCGCGTGACCCGCGGGTCCCTGCTCGCAGCAAGGCGATGCTCGTGATGCTTGGTGTCTATCTCGTCAGTCCCATCGACATAATCCCGGACTTCATCCCGGGGGTCGGTCAACTCGACGACATCGCCGTCGTGGCATTCGCGCTGGATCAGATGCTGAACCGCGTCCCGCATCACGTCGTTAGAGAGCACTGGGACGGTGACGAGGACGTCCTGCAGATCGTGCGAGAGATCCTCGACATCGCGACGGCTTTCGTGCCGTCTTGGATCAAGCGCCGCTTCTCCACCAACTAGATAGGTGCCGGCTTGACGGGAGCGGGGGCCGTCGTTGCCCTCGTGTTGATCGAGTGGACCGCGGGCTGGGTGGCAGGTGCCGCCTGGACGCAATCGTGGGGCGTCGTGACGAGAGGGCATTTTCGGATCACCGGATACATCGTCGCCGTCTTCTCCGTCTTGGCGCTCCTGGCGAATCGTCACGCGGTTGCGGACGTTCGGGACGCGGGATTGCAGCCGAGCCTGGTTACGGCGATGGCCGTCCTGGTCTTCCTTTATCTCGCACTCCAGTGGTCGCGAAGCGATGTCCCCGCAGCGGTCGTCGGTGCCTTGGCGGGAGCGGCTGGGGTCGGGGCACTTATCGCCTCAGCTCCGCTTCTCAGAGGATGGCCCGACGCGATGGCAGCCGTGGGTCTGATAACCGGGGCACTTCTGTTGGGCGGAGTGTGGAACGGCATGATGCTCGGACATTGGTACCTCAATCAGCCCGGTCTCAAGACGTGGGCCTTAGCCAGGCTGACCAACGTTGCCCTCGCCGCGACGGGTGCGTCGGCGGCGGCGGGCCTCATATCGGTCAGCGAACTGTCGAATGCATCGACCCAAGGCGCGGTTCTCGGGCTTCCGGGCTTCGGGGATTCTTTCTCCGTCGTGTTCTTCGTCGTGTGGGTGACGCTCGTTCTATTTACGGGTGCCGTCGTGTGGGGTGTCCGCCGGTGCGTGAAGATCAAGTCCATCCAATCGGCCACCGGCCTCTTCTACGTCGCGGTGCTGACGGCCGGGGTTTCTGAGTTCCTCGTGCGATATTTGATGGTGAACGCGACATGACCGACAAGATCCTGCTCGGCGTCACGCTGCCGCAGTTCACGGATTCGCCCGAGAGGTTCCTGGATGGAGCGCGCCGAGCGGAGGCAGCGGGACTCGACTCGATCTGGGTGTTCGATCACCTCTGGCCGCTATCGGGCGACAAACAACGACCGATACTCGAATCCTGGACGTCGCTCGCGTATCTCGCGGAAGCGACCGAACGGATCCATATCGGAACGCTTGTAACGAGATCGTCGCTTCGCCATCCGGCTCTCCTCGCCAAGATGTCGGCCACGGTGGGGGAGATCGGACCGGGCCGCGTGATCCTCGGCATCGGAAGCGGAGATGAGGCCAGCCGCAAAGAGAACGAGGCCTTCGACCTTCCGTACTGGTCCGGCGACGATCGCGTGGATCAATTGCGGTCGACGGTTGAAGTCGTACATTCGTTCCTAACCCAGGACGAGGTCACTCACGAGGACGACTTCGCGACGGCCACCTCCTTGCCGGTGAGTCCTAAGCCCAAACCGCGGCCCACGATCTGGGTCGGCGGTCGGTCGGGCGATGCCTTGGAGACGGCAGGGCTCCTCGGAGATGGTTGGAACGGATGGGGAGGCACGGCCGAGCGATTCGCTCAGGACGCCTCGCTTGCGGTGGGCTATGCCGAGGGACGCCCCTTCGAGCTGTCTTGGGGTGGGTTAATCGCCCTCGGTCGCGACCGCGACGACGCGCTCTCCCGGTTGGGTGGGCGCAACCCCAAGAGCCATACCGTCGGCTCGCCCACCGAGGTAGCCGACGCTCTCAGGGGCTTCGTGGGGGCCGGGGCCACTCATCTGATCGCTGCTTTCCCCGACCCCTGGCAGCCCGGCGTCTACGAGTCCTTCGCCGAGGATGTCCGAGCGGCCCTCGCCCCCTGACCTGGATACCCCCCCGGGGTATACTCGAACCATGTCGACTCAGGAGCGGGACGCCGATCTGCAGGAGCGTCAGTTCGACATCTCCGGCATGACCTGCGCCTCCTGCGCCCGAACAGTGGAGAAGACCCTCGCCGGCCAGCCGGGGGTGGAGTCGGCGGTTGTGAATCTCCCGCTTGAACGAGCGACGGTGCGCGTCAGCGAGGTCGATGACGAGTCGTTGATCGCCGCGGTGGAGAGCGCGGGCTACGGACTGGCTCCTCGCGTTGATGCTCACTCGGCCCACGACGATCACGACTCTCACGGTGGTCACGATCACGGCATCGATCTCAGCCGTGAGGAGGAATACACGCGCGACTCATGGCGGAAGTTCGTTCTCGCAGCCGCCCTGACCATCCCGCTCCTCGTGCTCGGCATGGGCGGCTACATGGATGCTCCGTGGAGCTACATCCAACTGGCTCTGGCAACGGTTATCGAGTTCTGGGCCGGGCGAGACTTCCTCGTCAGCGCATACAGGCGCGCCCGTCACTTCGCCGCCAACATGGACACGCTCGTCGCGGTGGGAACGCTCGCCGCGTACGGCTACTCCGTCTACGGGATCTTCGCCGGCGACGAGCTCTACTTCGAGACGGCCGGCGTCATCATCACGTTCCTTGTGCTTGGGAAATACTTCGAACACCGCTCCAAGGCAACTGCGTCACGTGCGATCCGATCCCTGCTCGAGATGGGGGCCAAGGAAGCGACGGTCGTCAGGAACCTGATGGAAGTCTCGGTTCCGATCGAGGACGTAGCTGTCGGCGACCTCGTCCGGGTTCGTCCGGGAGAGAAGATCCCGGTCGACGGCTTCGTTCGCACCGGGACGTCCTCGGTCGACGAGTCGATGCTCACGGGCGAGTCGATGCCCGTGGACAAAGAGCCGGGAGTCGACGTCTTCGCCGGGACCATCAACGCGTCCGGCACCCTTTTGATCGAAGCAACGCGCGTCGGACGCGATACGGCTCTTGCTCAGATAGCCAAGCTCGTGGAGGACGCGCAGACGCGCAAGGCGCCGATCGAGCGGCTTGCCGATCGGATCTCGTCGATCTTCGTGCCCATAGTGATCCTCATCGCCATCGGCACGTTGGTCGCTTGGCTCGCAACGGGACACCCTCTCGAGCAGTCCCTCTTGGCGGCGGTCGCCGTTTTGATCATCGCTTGCCCTTGCGCGATGGGCCTGGCGACTCCCGCAGCGATCATGGTCGGAACCGGTAGAGGCGCGGAGCTTGGGATCGTCATCAAGGGCGGCGACGTTCTCGAGCGCGCGGGTGACGTAGACGTCGTTGCCCTCGACAAGACGGGCACGATCACGAGTGGAAAGATGTCGGTCTCGGACGTCATCCCAACGGACGTGACGCGGGAAGAACTTCTTCGACTGGCCGCCTCGGCCGAGAGCGGATCGGAGCACCCGGTCGCCCGCTCCATCGTGACCGCAGCGCGTGACAAAGGTATTGACCTTGCCGAACCGGATGCATTCGAATCGAGTGCCGGCCTCGGCGTGAGCGCCACGATCGACGGCGGCCCGGTCGTCGTCGGCCGAAGGTCATTTCTGGGTGATGTCGCGGTGGACGATCGGCTCGCCTTCGAGGTCGCTCAACTCGAGACCGAGGGAAAGACGGTCGTCTGGGTGGGAGACGGGAACAGGGCGCTCGGAGTCATCGCCGTCGCCGACACGATCAAGCCGTCGGCCCGAGCCGCGGTCCAACGCCTCCATGAAAACGGCTTGCGGACGATCCTCCTAACCGGCGACAACGAGGCGGCTGCACACGCGATATCTATAGCGGTGCAGATCGAGGACGTGCGGGCGGGACTTCTGCCCGGCGACAAGATCGAGGCGATCCGCGAGCTTCAGTCGCAGGGCCATCGCGTCGCCATGATGGGCGATGGCGTGAACGATGCTCCGGCGCTTGCGCAGGCTGACCTGGGCGTTGCGATGGGCGCCGGATCAGATGTGGCGATCGAGGCGGCCGATCTGACATTGGTGGGGGACGACCCGCTCCTCGGAGCGGCGGCGATCGAGCTGTCTCGCCGGACGCTGACGAACATCAAACAGAACCTCTTCTGGGCCTTCGCCTACAACGTCGTCATGATCCCCGCCGCGGCCCTTGGCCTTCTGAATCCCATGATCGCGGCAGGCGCGATGGCGTTCTCGTCGGTGTCGGTCGTGCTCAATTCGCTGCGGCTCAGAGGCTTTTCGATCGCTCGCTGACAAGGCGTTAGCTTTCCGACGTGCGGAAACAACTTCTGTTAGACGGACCGAGCCTCGTATACAGGGCGTTCTTTTCCGTGCCCAAGGACATCAAGGACAAGCAGGGCCGATCGGTGAATGCGGCTCGGGGTTTCCTCGACATGCTCGCCACGATGATCACCGAACGGAAACCGGACGAGCTCATCGTCGCCCTCGATGCCGATTGGCGACCCGCCTTCAGGGTCGAGGCCTACGCGGGCTACAAGTCGGAGCGACCCGAAGACCCACCTGAGCTGCCGTGGCAATTCGATCTGCTCGACGAGTTGCTTCGCGCCTTCGGCATCGCCCAAGCGAGCGTCGAAGGACTGGAAGCGGACGACACGATCGCGACGTTGGTCGAAAACGTTCCCGACGATCAAAGGGTCTACATCGTTAGCGGAGATCGAGACATGCTCGCCCTCGTGAAAGATCCGAACATCCGGCTGCTTTTCCCCGTCAAAGGCGTGAGGCTGATGACGGATTTCGACGAAGCCGGCGTCGAAGCGAAATATGGAGTGCCGCCGCGGCTCTACCCGGATTTCGCAACGCTGCGCGGCGACAGTTCGGATGGGCTCCCCGGCGTCGCCGGCATCGGGCCCGTGCGCGCAGTGAAGCTTCTGAAGGATTTCGGATCGATCGACGGGATCATGGAACGACTCGACGAGCTCCCGCTGAAACAACGACTCGTTTTCAAGGAGTCGCGGGACTATCTCGATGCCATGAAGACCGTCGTCGGACTCGTCCGCGACGCGGATGTGGAACTGACCGAGGCGGGGCCTCCCGACCCCGATGCCGTTAGGGCTCTGACCGAGAAGCACAACCTCCGGGGGCCGGGGGAAAGGCTCCTGCTCGCGCTCGGCGTTCCGGTCGCGATGGCCGAGGAGCCAAATTGACGCAGGTCCTTCTAGTTCGGCACGGAGCGACTGACTGGAACATCAATAAACGGGCTCAGGGTCAAGCCGATATCGCGCTGACCGAAAAAGGGAAACTGCAAGCGCTCGACACGGCCGAGCAGCTGAAGAACTTCGACGTCGACGCTGTCTACTCGAGCGACCTCTCTCGGGCCAGGGATACGGCCAAGGCGATCGCCGACGTCCATGGCTTGGGTGTGATCGAGGATCCTCGGTTCCGCGAGATCGATCAGGGCGAGTGGACCGGACTTCCCGTTGACGAGATCAAGCAACGCTGGCCCGATCTCTGGGGCCCCGCCCGCCACTACAGCACTCGTCCGGGCGGTGAGTCGCCACAGCAGGTGCGCCAGCGCTCACTCGAAGCCTTGAAGGAAGCGGTTGCCCAGAACGAGGAAGGAACGATCGTGGTCGTGAGTCACGGAGGGACCATCCGCTGGCTGTGCGCGGAGTCGCTCGACTACGACGACAAGCGTTCCGCTCGGTTGCGCGGCGTGGGCAATGGGGGAGTGGTTTGCATGAGCGCAAAGCTCATCGACGGCGAGCTCGTGCTCGAGGGACTCGAACGCCTAGACGGAGCTACACCTGACCTAGACGACCCGAACGACTGAGACCTAGCGGGTCGAAAGCTCGATCGGCACGGCGCCTATCGTCACTACCGTTCCGTTGCGGAACACCTTTAGTTCAACCGTGCGGCCGATAGCGGTGTCGATCATCTGGCGTTGCAGGTCGCTGGCGTCTTGGATCGGAGTGCCATCGATCTCCAAGATGAGATCTTCGCTTCGCAGGCCCGCCGCCTGGGCGGGACTTCCGTCGACAACCTCGACCACTTCGATGCCGTGCGTGCGGCCGACCGACTCGGCGATCCGTGGCGGTAGCGGGCGATGTCCTCCCGCGATGCCGATGAACGCGCGACGGAACCGGCCCTCGGTCATGAGTGCGCCGATGATGCGACGAGTGATGGCGTTGATCGGGACGGCGAGTCCGAGACCGTTGCCGGCGACCGCTGTGTTTACTCCGACAACCTGACCCGTCCCGGCGGCAAGCGCGCCACCCGAGTTGCCGGGATTCAACGCCGCGTCGGTCTGGATCACGTTCTCCACGACGCGAACGGCCGTCCCCTCTCTAGTGGGGAACGAGCGACCGAGCGCGCTGACGACGCCGGCGGTTACCGAGCCGGAGAGGCCCATGGGATTTCCGAGTGCGACGACCAGTTGCCCTACGCGCAACGTTTCCGCGTCGCCGAGCTCGGCCGGCTCGAGTCCATCGGCCGAGATTCGTATGACGGCTAGATCCGAGAGGGGATCGCGGCCCACGACTTCAAACGAGAACTCTCGTCCGTCCGAGAACGAGGCCTTTCCCTTCTCGGTCCCAGCGACAACGTGGGCCGAGGTCAGGAGGAAGCCGTCGGGCGTGATGACGACGGCCGACCCACCCGAGTCGGCCGAACGACCGTTCCGGTAGCGGTGGGTGATCTTGAGGCTGGTCACGGATGGCCCGAGCCGCTCCGCCACCCCCATAACCGTCCTCGAGTAGGCGTCCAGCTCGTCTGTACTCATGTAATAATGTAATCACACTTGCACGGAAAGGGAAACGATGAGCGAAGAGATCGCAGGTTGGTTCGCCGGGCGCCTGCCCGACGATTGGTTCGAAGAGGCTCCCGAGGTTCGGGTAGACCGTGAGGAGATCCTCGTTATCGGTCGGATCCCGGACGTCGAGCTGGACGGCGACTCCTCGCCTGAGGCTCTGGAAGCCGCCCGGGTGGCCAGGATCGAGCGGTTCCGAGCCGACACCAGGGGCCAGCGGATGGAGATCGCCGACGAGGCGCAGCACAAGTTCCGCAAGAAGGTCTCGTGGGGGACCCGCTGCGGCGAGCTTTCGCTGGGCTTCACTACTCTGGCGGCTCCCGTGATGACACGACTCCGCCAGAAGGAACGGAAGGTGCTCGACACCCTCGTCGACGCGGGAGTGGCCCGGAGTCGCAGCCACGCTCTCGCCTGGTGCGTCCGACTCGTCGCCGAGAACGAGAAGGACTGGATCGGCAAGCTGAGGGAGGCCCTCAAGTCGGTCGAGAAGGTGCGAGCCGAAGGCCCCGCCTAACCGGCCTTCCCGCACCCGTTAGCCTCATGCGATGGAATTCCGTCGCATCGAGCGCTTTCCGCCGTACGTCTTCTCGATCGTCAACGATCTGAAGGCTCAGGCGCGCCGCGACGGCGAGGACATCATCGATCTCGGGATGGGCAACCCGGACATCCCGACGCCCGACGCGGTGGTCGACAAGCTCAAAGAGGCCGCCGAAAACGCGCGCAACCACCGCTACTCGGCCTCCAAGGGCATCCCGAAGCTCCGAGCAGCGATCTGTGACGCGTACGAACGCAACTGGGGAGTTGAGCTCGACCCCAACACGCAAGCCGTCGCGACGATCGGTGCCAAGGAGGGCTTGAGCCACCTCGCGTGGACGCTTTTGGAACCGGGCGACACCGTCTTGGTGCCCGAGCCCACCTACCCGATCCACACCTACTCGATGATCCTTGCGGGAGCGAGCTTGACGTCCGTTCCGCTGGCGCTCGAGAGCGACTTCTTCACCGATCTCGTGCGCGCTTACGAGAACTGTCAGCCGAAGCCGCGCGTCGTGCTCTGTTCCTTTCCCCACAACCCGACGACGGCCGTGGTCGACCTCGGGTTCTTCGAACAACTCGTGGAGTTCGCGAAGGCGCGCGACGTCGTGATCGTTCATGACCTCGCTTATGCCGATCTCCACTTCGGTCAGGACCACGCCCCGTCGCTGCTCCAGGTTCCCGGGGCGAAAGACGTCGGTGTTGAGTTCTTCTCGATGAGTAAGAGCTACTCGATGGCGGGCTGGCGCCTCGCGTTCTGCGTCGGTAACGCCGAGATCGTGCAAGCTCTCACGAAACTCAAGTCCTACCTCGACTACGGGGTTTTTCAGCCGATCCAGATCGCCGGGATCATCGCGCTCAACGAATGCACCAACGTCCCGAAGGAGATCCGCGAGATCTACCGGGCGCGTCGCGACGTTCTGTGCGACGGACTAGAGCGCATCGGCTGGCAGATGGACCGGCCTCCGGCCACGATGTTCGCGTGGGCCCCCATCCCAGAAGAGTTCAAGCCGATGGGCTCGCTCGAATTCGCCAAACACCTCGTCAAAGAAGCGAAGGTTGCGGTCTCGCCGGGCATCGGCTTCGGTCCGAGCGGTGACGGCCACATCCGTTTCGCTCTCGTCGAGAACGAACAACGCATCCGCCAAGCGATAAGAGGGATAAAGAAGGCCCTCTCCGACGGCCCGCCCAAGTCTTAGCGCCCGAGCAGGAACGAGACCAGCACCAGCTCGGGAGTTAGCACCAACGCGAGACCGAGCAAGGTCAGGCCTGACTCCGACTCGTCTGACGTTCGGGGATTGATCATCGGTTTACTGGAGAATCCAAGTCCGTGATTCACGGAAGCGCCGCCCGGGATCGATCCCGCGCCGGCGATAAGGACGATCACGCCCGTGTAAAGAGCGGCCCTCGACATCGAGCCCGCAAACGAGTTGTCCGATGTCCACAACAGGAACGCCGTGAACAGGCCAACGAAAGTCCAGCAGACCCCCGTGGCGATGGCTATCTGACGTGCCCACACCGGCATCGCTAGATCAGCAGCCCTCGCAGACAGAACGCGACCGCCTCATCGGCGAGTTGAGGTCGATCGTCGGACGCTTCGGGATAGGTGCCGAAGTAGATCTCGACGAAATGGAAGATCGCGCCGAGGATGCCATGCGCCATCAGCTCGGGGTCTCCTTCGCGTAACTCGCCGGCAGCGATCCCTTCTTTGATGTGAATTGCCGTGTCGGCGGCGATGATCTCTTGGCCCTTCTCGACGAAACCAGAGAACTCGTCGTAGCGGCCAGCGGTCCGGATCAAAGCGAGGAATCCCGGGCGGGCCCTGAAGAACTCGATGGAGGAGCGGATGCCCTGCTCGATCCGGGCTACTGGATCCTCGATGTCTGCGATCGCCTCTTGCTGTCCACGCCTGAGTTGCAGGAGCGAGTCCTTCAGCAACTCGGAGAACAACGCCTCCTTGGAAGGGAAGTACCAGTAGAAGACGCCCTTCCCGACGCCGAGGGCATCGCAGATGTCGCCGACCGCGGCCCCGTGATAGCCCTGCTCCGCGAACAGCCGTCCGGCTGCCTCGAGGAGCTGGCGCCTCCTCTTGGACCCCCGCTTGGTCAGTCTTCGCTCGGCCACCCAATAACCCTAAGTGAAGGGGTTCGATAAACCAGCTTCTTGTAGGCTGCCGCCTGGATGAGCGAGCGTCGTCGAGTGTTGATAGTCGGAGCAGCGGGACGCGATTTCCACAACTTCAATGTGCGCTATCGGGACGACGAGGCATCCGAGGTAGTTGCCTTCACCGCCACCCAGATACCCGGCATCGAGGGCCGCACGTATCCGGCCTCCATCGCCGGCCCCCTTTATCCGAACGGGATCCCGATCCACCTGGAGGAAGAGCTCGAGCGCATCGTTGCCGACGAGCGCGTCGACGAGGTCGTGTTCGCGTACTCGGACGTCTCTCACAACGCGGTGATGCACATCGGGTCGCGCGCTCTCGCCGCCGGCGCCGATTACACGCTGCTCGGCCCCCGCTCGACGATGATCGAAGCCGAGGTGCCGGTGGTCGCCGTCGCGGCGGTGCGAACGGGCGCGGGGAAGTCGCAGACGACGCGGGCGGTGTCGCGCGTCCTGAAGAACGCCGGCAAGAAAGTTGCAGTGATCCGTCACCCGATGCCCTACGGCCGGCTCGAAGATCAAGTCGCTCAGAGGTTCGAGACGTTGCAGGACCTGATCGACGCGCACTGCACGATCGAGGAGCGCGAGGAGTACGAGCCGCACCTGGATCAGGGTTCGATCGTTTACGCGGGCGTCGACTACGGCGAGATCCTGAAGATGGCACAGAAAGAAGCCGACGTTGTCGTCTGGGATGGCGGCAACAACGACCTTCCGTTCTACGTGCCCGATGTCCACATCACCGTTGCGGATCCGTTGCGGGTCGGGCACGAGACCTCGTACCACCCGGGCGAGACGAATCTTCGCATGGCGGATGTCGTGGTGATCAACAAGATGGACTCGGCCAAGCTCGAAGACGTCGAGATGCTGCGCACGACCATCAACTTCGTCAATCCGAAGGCCGAGATCGTCGAGGCTCGTTCGCCCATCAACGTCGAAGACGAACATCTGCTCAAAGACAAGAAGGTCCTCGTGGTCGAGGACGGACCGACGCTGACCCACGGCGAGATGACCTACGGAGCTGGAGTTGTCGCGGCCCGCAGGGCGGGGGCCGCGGCCCTCGTCGACCCACGACCCTGGGCGACGGGCTCGATCAAGGGGGTCTACGAGAAGTACCCGCACATCGGCACGCTGCTCCCGGCCATGGGTTATTCGGAGCAGCAACGAAGAGATCTCGCCGAGACGATCAACTCATCCGACGCGGACGTCGTCTTGATCGCAACCCCGATCGACCTTCGCAACGTCTGCGACCTGACCAAGCCGGCCGTCCGAGCGACCTACGAACTGGAAGAGATCTCGACCCCAACTCTGGGCGACATCCTCAAGGACCGCCTCAACCTGTAGCCGACTGTTCATCTGATTGCCTTAAAGGCAACCACGTGAACACTCGGCGGGGGTCGAGAGGGGGGTTAGCGTCGGGTCCGGCTCCCGGCCTCGCGCGCGGCCTTGTTCTCGGCGTTATCCCTCATCTCGTCCGGCGCGAGATGCTCGGCGAGTTGCCGGATGAACAAGCCAACGTCGGTGATGATCCCCATCGATTGGAACGAGCCGCGGTCCATCAACTTCGTAACCGTCGCCTGGTTGATGTCAACGCAAACGAGCGGGACAGAGGCCGGCAGGCAATTGCCGGTAGCGATCCCATGCAGCATCGTGCCGACGACGATGCAGTAGCCGATCAGATCCGCGTCGTCCGGCCCCCAAATGATGTCCCGCAGTTTCCGCTGAACCGTCGGCATGTCGGTGACCACTTCCGGCAGGGGACCGTCGTCGCGCACGCTTCCACCGAAGAGATAGTCGGCGCCTCGAGTGACGAGGTTGTAGACGATCCCATCGCTGAACGCATCGGCTTCGATCGCCGCCTTGAAGGTTCCGTGGCGACGGAGCTCGTTGATGGCGCGGATGTGGTGCTCGTGCCCATGCTCTGCCGGGATCCCGTGCTCGAGATAGACGCCGAGCGAAGTCCCGAACATGTGCGACTCGATGTCGTGTGCTGCAACGCCGTTGCCGGCGAAGAGCGCATCGACGTAGCCCGCCCGGATCAGGGCGCACAGATCCGGCCCGGAGCCCGTGTGCACGATCGCCGGCCCCGCGACCCAAAGGATCCGCTTACCCGCCTCCTTGACTCCGCGCATCTGGCCGGCGACCTGCTCGACCAACAACGCCTTGGGCTTCTCACTCGAGACGTCCGATGACATGAACTCGAACGCCTGGCGCGCGTCGCCCTGCGGACGCTCGGGTGGGGTGACGCGGATGCCGAGTCCTCCCATGACGATCTGCATCCCCTTCGACACATCGCCCATCGGGATGGTGCGGGCTCGCTCCCCCTCGATGAAGATGCCGCAGTCCATCTCCGGACGCTGAACGTCGATCCAGTGCCCGTCGATGCGCACCTGCGTGTCGAGGTTGGTTGTGGAATAGAAGCCGGCCGGGAATGCTCCGTCCACATCCGCCTCCGTCACCTGCGCGTCCTCGACCGTTTCGGGGTTCGCCCCCAGTTGCTGCAGCCGATCGATCAGCCTCATCAGCTCGTCTTCGGTTGCGGAGGTGACCTTGATCCGGGCGAACGAGGGGTCTTCGTGTTTGACCCCTAGCTTCAGCTCGACGATCTCGAACGTGGCGGAATTATTGATGATCTCGTCGAGGACGCTCGGCAGCGAGAGCGAGTCGATGATGTGGCCTTCGAGCGTGACGGTTTCCGAGGGCATCAGGTGAGCCCACCCGTAGAACGTTTCTGGATGAACTCTTGCGTGCGACGGAAGACGTCGTCGCGATCGTGATCCATCGTGATCACGTGGTAACTGCGGTCGAGCCAGACGAGCTCCTTGTCCGTGGAGCCGACGTTGTCGTTGATGAATTGCGAACTTGCGGGTGGAGAGGTGTGGTCGTTGCGGCTATGCATCACGAGCAAGGGAGCGGTCACTTTAGGAAGTTCCGCTCTCACGTTCTTGCAGTACTTGAGCATGTGAGCTGCCGCCACCGTCGGGAGCTTGTCGTAGCAGAGCTCGTCCTGGCCCTCGAGACAGATGTCGTTGCCGACCCCCGGAAGCGACTTGATCAGCTTCGGCATCACCGGCGCGAGGAATCGGAGCGGATCCTTGGTCAGGACGAAGGGAGCGAGCAAGACGAGCCCGGCGATCTTGCCGGGGTTTCGGGCGGCGAGGTCCAACGCAAGCGCTCCGCCGAAAGACAGAGCGACCACGAACAGCTCGTCGTGTCCGGAGGCGAAGTTCGCGAATTCTTTGTCGACGGCCCCCGACCAGTCCTCGGCCTTCTTCGAATTGAGGTCCTGCCAGGTGGTGCCGTGCCCGGGAAGCCGTACGCCCCGGACCGACAGCCCGGCGGCGGCCAGGTGCTCGCCCAGCCCCCTCATTGAGCGAGGGCTGCCCGTGAATCCGTGCACGAGCAGGGCCCCAGTCGGGCCGGAGCCGAGCTCGAATTCCTCGGCCCCCTCTCGGATCTGAAGTTCCTGCAACCGATTCCTCCCGTCGACGTCGAATATTTCACGAGTCCGTAACCCTCTGGTGCCATGCCTGTAACGCTTAGGGGTCAGGGTTGACGATTCTCCACCATCGTGGTTCGGTAGCCAGTCGGGGGTAGGGCGCTGATTCCAGCGCAGGGGAGTGGTTTGTTCCGGTGATGTATTGGGTTTTCAAGGCGATTCTCAAGCCTCTTCTGCGCGCCCTTTACGGGATCAAGGTCGAGGGTATCGAGAACATCCCCAAGAAGGGGGCCGCGATCCTCGCGGCCAATCACGTTTCCTTCCTCGATTCGTTCTTCATCCCGCTCATCGTGAGGTTCCGCAAGGTCACCTATCTCGCCAAGGCCGATTACTTCAAGACCTGGAAGACGTCATGGTTCTTCAAGATGGCCGGACAGATCCCCATCGAGCGTGAAGGTGGCGAGAAGTCTGAGGTCGCTTTGAACACGGCGCTCAAGGTTCTGAAGGGCGGAGATCTGCTCGGGATCTACCCCGAGGGCACGAGGTCACCGAACGGCAAGTTGCATCGCGGCCGCACCGGGGTAGCGCGTCTGGCTCTGGCAGCGGACGTGCCGATCATCCCCATAGGACTCGTGGGCACCGAAGATGTCATGCCGAAGGAAGCGAAGATGCCGAGGTTGGTCGGCCGCCCCAAGGTCATCGTCAAGATCGGTCGTCCGCTCGATTTCTCGCGCTTCGCCGACCGCGGCCGGGACCGTTTCGTGCTGCGTTCCATGACCGACGAACTGATGTACGAGATCATGCAGTTGTCCGGCCAGGAATACGTCGACGAGTACGCATCCCGTACCGCAACCGAACCTCTGCCGGAGTCGGCCCGCATGCTCGACGAGATCAAGCTGGAAGAAGAGGTCCTCGCGGGCTGACCTTTGGTTAGTGGGCGGCCCAGTCCCTCGTTCGGGTCACCGCTTTCTTCCATCCTTCGTATAGAGAATCCGCTTCGTCGCGCGACTTGTTCGGCTCGAACTCCGCTGCGGCGGCCCACGTATCCGAGATCTCCTTGGGAGAGCCCCACACGCCTTCGGCGAGCCCCGCGAGGTAAGCGGCACCCAGCGCGGTGGTTTCCAGATTCGCGGGTCTCCGAACGGGGACGCCGAGTTGATCGGCCTGGAACTGACACAGGACGTCCATCACGCTCGCTCCGCCGTCCACCCTCAGCTCCGCGAGGGGAACCCCCGCGTCTGCGGTCATCGCATCCACGACGTCGCGGGTTTGGTACGCCATCGCTTCGACCGCCGCTCTCGCGAGATGAGCCTTGGACGTTCCCCGAGTGATCCCCAGGAACGCGCCACGCGCGTAAGGATCCCAATAGGGCGCACCCAATCCGACGAATGCCGGAACGAGATAGGCGCCTCCCGTGTCGGGAACGCTCTCGGCCAGCGGTCCGGTTTCCGATGCTGAAGAGATGACGCCAAGACCGTCCCGCAACCACTGGATCGCGGCCCCCGTGATGAAGATCGCTCCTTCCAATGCGTAGCGGAGCCCATCGCCAAGGTCCCAGGCGGCGGTCGACAACAAGCCGTGCTCCGAGGCCGGCACTCGCGATCCCGTGTTCATCAGCACGAACGACCCGGTGCCGTAGGTGTTCTTCGCCATTCCGTCTTCGAAACACGCTTGGCCAAACAGCGCGGCTTGCTGATCTCCGGCCACGCCCGAGATAGGAACCTCGGCGGGCAAGAAACCGGCCGACGTCGTTCCGAACCGTCCGCTCGTGGGCTTGACCTGCGGGAGAAGCGCGGCCGGGATATCGAATCGGTCGAGGATCCACGGATCCCACGCCTGCTCCTCGAGCGAGTAGAGCATCGTGCGCGATGCATTCGACGGCTCCGTCGCGTGCACGTCCCCGCCCGTCAGTTTCCAGATCAACCAGGAATCGATGGTCCCGAATGCGATCTCGCCGGCTTCGGCCCTCTTGCGCAGCCCGTCGATGTTCTCGAGGTACCAGATGATCTTCGTGGCCGAGAAGTAAGGGTCCAGCACGAGTCCGGTGCGACGGCGGATCTCCGGCTCGAGTCCCTCCGCTTTCAGTCGCTCGCAGATCTCGGCCGAGCGTCTGCATTGCCACACGATCGCCGGCGCAACCGGCTCACCGGAAGAGCGATCCCATAGAACGGTCGTTTCCCTTTGGTTGGTGATGCCGATGGAGGCGAGCGAAACGGCCCCCGTCCGTGCGTCGGCCAGGGCCTCCCACAACACTTTCTCGGTGGTTGCCCAGATCTCGGCGGCGTCGTGCTCCACCCAGCCCGGCTTTGGGTAATGCTGAGTGAACTCCGAATAGGCGCGGCCCCGCACTTTGGTGTCGGGGCCGAGCACGAGCGCGGTGATACCGGTCGTGCCGGCGTCGATCGCAGCGACTAGCTCGGGCACGGGGCGGACTGTATCTGAGCTTGGCCTCAGATCTTGATGAGGATCTCTGCCCTGACCCAGCCGAGCCCGCCGATGCCGATCGCTTGCGCCGCGGCCTCCGACAGGTCGAGGATCCGATCTTCGACGTAGGGACCTCTGTCGTTCACGAGGACCACGACGCCTCGGCCTTCATGCTCCACGTAGAGCCACGATCCGAGAGGCAGCTCTTTCGAGGCGGCCGTGTAGAGGCTGGAGTCGAAGACGTCGCCACTCGCGGTGTGGTTGCCCTCGAAACCCGGTCCGTACCAAGACGCGACTCCTTCGAACGCGACGCCCGTGCCCGCGAATCCTTTCGGGATCCCGGCCGATGGCCCCGACGACTGAAGCAACGCCATCAGAGCGACTCCGGGATGGGCTGCGAGGGCCGCCGCCTCCCGAGCTGCGCGCTCTATCTCCGCGATCTCCGCGGTCAGTCGCCTGACGATCGCTTTCCGGGACGAGAGAGCCATATTGATCTCGTTGGCGACTGTCTCCACTTCGCCCTGAGCCCGAAGCAGCTTCTGCTTACGCGAATCGATGACGGTTTGATTCCTGGTCACTTCATCCTTCGCAGAGGCCAGCTCCGCCAGCGATTGGGAGTCTTCGTCCGCTGATGCCTGCTGAGCTTCCGCGAGCGTGTACAGCTGCGAAAGGTTCTGAGATGAGAGAAGCAGCGCCAGATCGGTAGAACCGCCGTTCTTATAGGCCTCGACGGCACGGGCTACGTATCGGTTGAAAGCCTCGTCGTAAGCGAGGTCGGCGTGGTGCCGCTCGAGCTCGAGGAGTCCGATGGCGCTACTCGCCGACGCGATCTCCTGTTCGAGCCGAGCACGCTTCGCGTTCAGGCCGTCGAGATTTCTCTCGAGTTCGGTGACCTCATCGGCGAGAGATTGAGCTCGCTGTTGGATCGAGCTGAGGTCCGTCACCTGAGCTCGTCCGGGCCGTGGCGAAACGGTGCCTGCAACGAGCACGAGCAAGGCCAGCACCAAGGCGCGTAAAGTCCCGATACGTCCGAATCTCATATTCATTTCGTCGGCGTTCATCATGCCCGGATTGAGACGTTCGGCCAAGCAGCGGATGATTGAGGCAGCGCTAGGGAGGGAGAACACTCGTGGCACGGATAGGGATCCTCACGGGGGGCGGCGACTGCCCCGGCCTGAATGCAGTGATCCGGGCCGTCACTCGCAAGGGAGTCAATGAATACGGCCACGCGATAGTCGGCTTCCGTAACGGTTGGAGGGGCGTCCTCGAAAACGATAGCTACCAAGTGACGCCGGATAACACCGCCGGGATCCTGCCTCGCGGTGGAACGATCCTCGGCTCGTCTCGGACCAACCCTTTCAAGGAAGAGGGCGGCGTCGAGAGGGTCAAGGAGAACCTCGCATCGGAACGGATCGAATGTCTCATCGCTGTCGGCGGCGAAGACACATTGGGCGTAGCGGCCAAGCTCACGGCCGAAGGGGTCAACGTCATCGGAGTGCCGAAGACGATCGACAACGACCTGAACGCCACCGACTTCACGTTCGGCTTCAACACAGCGGTTCAGATCTGCACCGACGCGCTCGATCGCCTGCACACGACCGCGGAGTCGCACAACCGCGTGATCGTTTTAGAAGTCATGGGCCGCCATGCGGGGTGGATCGCTACCTACTCGGGCATAGCCGGCGGAGCCGACGTCATCCTCGTGCCGGAACGGCCTTTCGACATCGACGAGGTGTGCGAGCACATCAGGCATCGCCACCAACGCGGGCGAACGTTCTCGATCGTCGTCGTCGCGGAGGGCGCCATGCCGGCCGAGGGAGAGGAGTCGGTACAGGAAGGCAACACCGATGCCTTTGGACACGTGCGCCTCGGAGGGATCGGCGTTCTGCTCGAGAAAGAGATCGAGAAGCGGACGGGCTTCGAGACGCGAGTCACCATCCTCGGCCACATCCAGCGGGGCGGCACTCCCACCGCATTCGATCGGGTGCTCGCAACTCGGTTCGGGATCGCAGCGATCGACGCAGTTCAGGAAAAGGATTACGGAAAGATGGTCGCTCTCGTCGGAACGAAGATCGAGCGCGTCCCGATAGGAGACGCGGTCGGCGAGCTGAAGACACTGGACCCGTCCCTCTACGAAACGGCGGCCGTTTTCTTCGGCTGAGACGGCCCTTTATCCTTGTCGCCATGACCGACTACATAGACCTTCGATCCGACACCGTCACTCGCCCCACGCCGGAGATGCGCAAAGCGATGGCCGAAGCGGAGGTCGGAGATGACGTTTTCGGCGACGACCCGACGGTCAACGCGCTCCAAGAGCGCGCGGCCGACATCTTCGGCAAGGAAGCGGGCCTTTTCGTTCCCACCGGTTCGATGGGCAATCAGGTCAGTCTCGGAGCGCTCTCCCGGCCAGGCGATGAAGTCGTCTGCGAAACCGGGGCCCACTTTCTCCATTACGAAGGCGGCTCGGTTGCAGCCCATCTAGGCCTTGTCGCGCGGCCCCTTCCGGGCGATCGGGGAGTCTTCACCGCCGAGCAGGTTGCAGCCGCCATCCGACCCGGAACCGAGCACAACCCCCGGACCGCCATCGTCGCGATGGAGAACACTCACAACTCAGCGGGGGGGAGGGTCTTTCCGATCGAGGAGGCCCGAGCCGTCGCCAAAGTCGCACGCGATCACGGCGCCGCCGTTCACATCGACGGTGCACGCATCTTCAACGCGCAAGCGGCGACCGGCGTCCCAGTAGCCGAGTGGGGCGAGTGCGCCGACACCATCACGTTCTGTTTCTCCAAAGGGCTTGGGGCCCCGATCGGATCGATGGTCGTGGGGGACGCCGAAGTTCTCAAAGAATCACATCGGCTGCGCAAGCGGCTCGGAGGAGGGATGCGGCAGGTCGGCGTCATCGCGGCGGCCGCTCGCGTGGCTCTGGATACTGGGGTCGAAAGGCTTGCAGACGATCATGCGAACGCCCGGACCCTTGCGGAGGGCTTGCTCGAGCTCGACCCGGCCGCGGTGGAGCTCGAGCTGGTCGAGACGAACATGGTCTATCTGAATCTGGCCCCGTTCGCCCGCACCGCGCCGGAGGTCAGCAAGGCGCTGGCGAGTGAAGGCATCCTCACGCTCGGGTTTCCCGGGAGCGTGATGAGGCTGGTCACCCATCGGGACGTTTCGGGCGCCGACATCGGGTCCGCGCTCGGCGCTTTCAAGCGAGCGTTGCTGGGGAACTAGTTCGACCGAGTCATTTCTTGCTTGGTCTGGTTTAGACACTCCCGGCTGGGGACATCAATGTCCTGTGAAGATCGTCTTTTCGCTCAGCTTGCCGCGCGATGAAGCCTCCGTGCCAGTCGTCCGGCACATCTGTCGAGATGCATTGCTGAACCTCGGAGTCCAACGCGAAAGCGTTGAGGAGATCGAGGTCGCGACGTCCGAGGCTTGCACGAACGTGCTCAAGCACGTGTCAGGAACCCAGGACTCCTATGAAGTCTCGGTAGAGGTCAACGACTCGCAATGCGAGATCAGGGTTATCGACACGGGCTACGGCTTCGACTACTCGAGCCTCGAGGACTTCGGTCACACTCACGTCGATCCAGATGCCGAGGGGGGCCGGGGGATCTTCCTTATGCGGGCCATGGTCGACTCGATCCGATTCACGTCCGAGCCCGAGCAGGGCACGATCGTGCACCTGATCAAGCACCTCGAGCTCGAAGAGGACTCGGTGCTGCGGCGCCTGATCAGCGTGGTTACTCCGCACGACTAGAGGCCTTGACCGCCCAGTCCACGCGGCGGTTAATGGAATCCCCAGGTCCCCAGGAAGAGGTCCCGTTTGTCGGGTCGCGCCGTTCGTACGATCGCCCTTTTGGGATCCGTCTGTCTGATCGCCCTGGGGGCGTCCGCCTCCGTGCATGCGGCGAGACGCCCGGCCAAATGCTTTGGGCTCGTCGCGACGATCGTCGGCGATTCCGGGGACAACGTGCTCAACGGCACTGAGGGCGACGATGTCATCAACGCCAAAGGTGGCGCCGACAAGATCCTCGCGGTGGGTGGAGACGACATCATCTGCGGTGGAAAAGGCCGGGACGTGGTCGATGCCGGCGATGGTGATGACGTCTTACTCGGAGGCGGGGACAGCGATGCTCTTCAAGCCGGACCGGGCGACGATCTGCTGAGGGGGCAGGGGGGCGACGACACGATCGACGGACGCGAAGGCGATCTCGACATCGTCGACTACTCCGTTGCCGCCGTACCCATCCAGGCGAACATGGAGTCAAACAGGATCACCGGGCAGGGCACCGACTCGGTCTTCGGGGTGGAGGTCGTTTTCGGTTCGGCGTTCGACGATGTGATGACCACGAGCGGCGTGGGCAACAGCCTGTTCGGCGGAGGCGGCAACGATCGGCTGAACGGGAGCGTCGGGGATGACACGCTGGAGGGGGGCCCGGGCGATGACGCGATCTCGGGGGCCACGGGCTTTGACGCCATCAGCTTCTTCGAGGCAACCGCTCCCGTAACCGTCGATCTGGCGGCAGGCACGGCGACGGGCGAAGGCAGCGACTCGGTAACGGGCATCGAACTCATCTTCGGTTCCGAGTTCAACGACATGCTTCGAGGCAACGACGCGTCGAACGTGATCGCGGGGATGGGTGGGAACGACGTCCTCGAGGGCAGAGGCGATCTCGACGTGATGGCCTTTCCGTTCACGACAGGAGGTATCTCCGTTGATATGAGTCTCGGAACTACTTCCGGCCAAGGCTCCGACACGTTCACGACGATCGAAGGCGTTTACGGGTCTCCGTTTGACGACACGCTGATCGGCGACAACTCGGCGAATGCCTTCTATGGGGATCTCGGAAACGACACGATGCGGGGACTTGGGGGCGACGATTACTTCCTCCCCGATCAAGGCAATGACGATATCGACGGAGGGGACGGCTCCTACGACATCATCGATTTCGATTTCTCTTCGGCTGCGGTGAACGTCAGCCTGGCGACGGGGACATCCACGGGCGAGGGGACCGACAAGATCGCAGGCATCGAGGGTGTTGGGGGTTCTGCCTTCAACGATGTTCTCGAGGGAGGCACGAACGGCGAGGTGCTGCTGGGCGGCTTCGGCGACGACCTCCTTAGGGGTCGGGACGGCGACGATTTCCTCAACGGCGGCGGCGACGTCGACTTCGGAGATGGAGGACCTGGCTTCGACAATTGCTCGGGCAATGAGGATGGCGCCAATTGCGAGGACCAGGCCAGTCCTCCCATCCAGCCGCTCCTCGTCAGGAGCCGCGCGCTCGCCGGCGCGTCCAAGCGTGCTCACAAGCGAGCTCATTAGGCCGCGATCGCGCTCCTATACTGGATTCAGCAGGGGAGCTCGGGCACATCGGGCTGAGAGGCGAGCGATCGGCGCTCGCGACCCTTAAGCGGACGGCGTCAGGCTCGTCCGAAACCCGATCCGGATAACGCCGGCGTGGGGAGGAAAAGATCAAGCGACCAGACATCCTCATCATCGGCGGGGGAGCTATCGGCCTTGGCATCGCGTGGCGTTGCGCTCAGGGTGGTGCGGCCGTCACGGTGGCCGACGCCCATCCCGGCCGGGGAGCGTCATGGGCCGCGGCGGGCCTGCTGGCCCCCGTCACCGAAGTCCATTACGGCGAGGAGACCCTCCTCCGCCTGAACCTTGAGTCCGCCCGGCGTTATCGGGGCTTCGTCACCGAGCTCGAAGAGGCCTCGGGTCATCCGGTCGGATTCCGCGACTGCGGAACGGTCATCGCAGCTCGTGACGTGGATGACAACGCGGCCCTTGACGAACTCTTCTCGTTCCATCACAGGCTTGGCCTCGATTCGGAGCGACTCAACTCGCGCGAATGCCGCGCCCTAGAGCCGGCCTTAGCCCCCACGATCCGAGGGGGCATCTTCGCGACGGGCGATCACCAAGTGGACAACCGCGCGCTGGTCGGCGCTCTGTTCGCGGCATGTGAGCGGTCCGGCGTGACCTTCGATCGCCGGCGGGTGACTCGCGTTGATGTGGTCGACGATCGCGTCGAGGGAATCACGACCGAGGATGGTGGAGCGATCTCTTCGACCTCGGTCGTTCTCGCGGCGGGAAGCCACTCGGGCGAGATCGACGGTCTGCCCGTGGAGGCGCGGCCCCCGGTTCGCCCCGTGAAGGGACAGCTCCTGCATCTCCGTGGCCCGGCGAACGATCCGTTGCTCGAACACAACGTGCGTGGACTCGATGTCTACCTAGTGGCCCGGGGCGACGGGCGAGTGGTGGTCGGTGCGACGGTGGAGGAGCGCGGCTACGACGACCGCGTAACCGCGGAGGGCGTTCACGATCTGCTGAGATACGCGTACGAGCTTGTCCCAGGGATCGTCGAGCTCGAATTGACCGAGACTCTGGTCGGGTTCAGACCGGGCACTCCCGATAACGCTCCGATCCTCGGCCGCACCATCATCGATGGATTGACGGTCGCAACGGGGCACTATCGGAACGGCATCCTCCTCACTCCCGTCACCGCCGACGAGATCGCTCGACTGCTGTTCACGGGAGAAACCTCAACCCTGATCGCGCCGTTCTCACCTGCGCGCTTCAACAAACTCGAGGTCGCGTCGTGAGGATCTCGGTCAACGGCGATGGCAAAGATGTTGCAGGCGACGTCTCCGTCTCGGGACTCGTAGAGGAGCAAGGACGTTCCGAACGTGGAACCGCGGTCGCCATCAACGGCGAGGTGGTGCCCAAGAGCGAATGGTCTACCACTCACTTGAGGGACGGCGACAACGTAGAGATCCTCAGCGCGGTAGGTGGGGGCTGATGGACGATTCTCTCGTACTCGCGGGCGAGTCCTTCTCTTCTCGCTTGATCCTTGGGACCGGGGGAGCGTCGAGTCTGGAAGCACTCGAACATGCTCTCGTCGCTTCGGGGGCCGAGATGGCCACCGTCGCCCTGCGGCGCGTCGACCCTCAAGCCAGAGGCTCGATCCTCGAGGTTCTCGACAGGGTCGGCTGTCGACTCTTGCCCAATACTGCTGGATGCTTCACGGCGCGTGATGCTGTAACGACTGCGAATCTCGCTCGCGACGCCTTCGAAACGAACTGGATCAAGCTCGAGGTGATCGGCGACGACAAGACTCTGTTGCCCGACCCCGTTGAGTTGCTGACCGCCGCAGAAACCCTCATCGATGACGGCTTCGTGGTACTTGCGTACACCAACGATGATCCGATCCTGGCTCGCCGTCTGGAACGGCTGGGATGCGCGGCGGTGATGCCGCTCGGTTCCCCGATCGGGAGCGGTATGGGGATCCGCAATCCGTACAACATCAGGATGATCGCCGAGCAGACGGAAGTGCCCGTAATCCTCGACGCCGGCGTGGGAACCGCGTCGGATGCAGCGCTGGCGATGGAGCTTGGTTGCGACGCGGTATTACTCGCCAGCGCAGTGACCCGCGCGGAGAAACCGGCACTCATGGCAGAAGCGATGAGGCTGGCTGTCCAAGCGGGTCGACTTGCCTATGGTGCGGGCCGCATCCCGCGGCGTCTATACGCGGAGGCTTCCACCACGTTCGAAGGCCTTCCCGACTTAGATGGGCCCGAGATTGGGTAAGTAAACCCAACACCAACCTCGGACAAAGGAGGCGTTCGATGCCCCAGAAATCGTGGAGCAACAAACGCGAGCGGCAGTACGAGCACATCAAGGACAGCGCCAAGGATCAAGGCAAGTCCACCAAGACTGCCAAACGCATAGCCGCCGCGACGGTGAATAAGGAACGTGCCCGCTCCGGTGAGGCTAAGACGTCGAGCAAGTCGTCGACCCGCGATGCGTCGTCGGGCAAGAGGGGCGGCCAGCGTTCCGGCACCAACCGTCCCAAAGGCCGGACGAAGGAACAGCTCTACAACGAGGCGAAGTGGCGCGGGGTTGAGGGTCGTTCGAAAATGAACAAGACGCAACTTCAGAGGGCACTGGCCGGCAAGTCCAAGTAGTTGATCTACCTCGGTACTTCAGGTTGGCAGTACCGGCACTGGCGCAACACCTACTACCCACAAGGCGTTGCGCAGTCGCGTTGGCTGGAGTTCTACTCCGAGAGGTTTCAGATAGTCGAGCTCAACAACTCGTTCTACCGGCTCCCGCCCTACGAAACCTTCGCCAAGTGGCGCGAGCGGACCCCCGACGACTTCATCTTTGCCGCGAAGATGAGTCGCTTCCTGACTCACATCAAGAAGCTGAAGGATCCTGCCGAGCCTGTCGAACGATTCTTCAAGCACGCCGCAGGCCTTGGCCCGAAACTCGGCCCTGTGCTCATCCAGCTGCCGCCCACACTGCGAGCCGACCTCGGAGCCTTGGATGAAACGCTCTCTTTGATTCCCGATGGGAAGAGGGTGGCCGTGGAGTTCCGTCACGACAGTTGGTTCACCGACGATTGCCGGGCGGTGCTCGAGAAACATGGCGCAGCCAACTGCATAGCCGATCGCCTCGCCCGAGCCTGGACGCCGACCTGGCGAACCACCGACTGGACGTTCCTCCGATTCCACGAGGGAACAGGTCGACCCCATCCCTGTTACAAGAGGAAGACGATGGAGCCCTGGGTCGAGATGCTCGCTGAGCGATGGGGGACGGACGCCGACGCGTACGTTTTCTTCAACAACGACCCTCGAGCCTGCGCTCTCCGCGACGCGATCTGGTTCAAGGAGATGGCCGAGGAGGCAGGATTCCAGGTGACCCGCGCGCCTAAGAGATCCGAAGTGAAAGTCGGGAACGACGAGACGGCGGCGTGGGCGACATCCTGATCGGCTCGGCCTCGTGGACCGACCCGACCTTGCTCAAGTCGGGCTGGTATCCGAAGGGAGCAGACTCCGCCGAGGAACGTCTGAAGTTCTACGCGGCCCACTTTCCTATCGTGGAGGTCGATTCGACCTACTACTTCCCACCGAGCGAGAAGAACTCCGAGCTATGGGTCGAGCGCACGCCGAAGGACTTCACCTTCAATATCAAGGCGTTCTCACTCCTAACTCAGCACCCCACAAAACGCGATGCGATCTACGAGGATCTCCGTCCGAAGACCGACAAGAAGAATGTCTATCTAAAGGACATCGAGCCGAAGGTCATCGACGAGGTGTGGGAGCGGTTCTTGTCGGCTCTTGCTCCGTTGCACGACGCCGGCAAACTCGGCGCGTTGTTGTTCCAGTTCCCACAATGGTTCCCGTTCGGCAAACGCAATAAGGACTATGTGCTCGAGGTCGCGAAGCGCTCCGCGCCACTAAAAGTGATGATCGAATTTCGCAACCGCACGTGGCTCGACGACGAACGCCGCGATCAGACGCTCGAGTTCCTCGAGGGCCACGGCCTGCCGCTGGTCTGCGTAGACATGCCACAAGGCTTCACTTCTTCCCTTCCGCCGATTGCGGCGGCTACGGCGGATCTAGCTGCCGTGCGCTTCCACGGCAAGAATGCCGATCAATGGGAGTCGGGCGACGTACACAAACGCTTCAACTATCTCTACTCGAAGGGCGAGCTGGAGGAGTGGGTCCCGAAGATCCGAGGTATGGCGAGCGAGGCGAAACAAACCCATGTACTGATGAACAACTGCTACGCCGACTACGCACAGCGCAACGCGAAAGAGCTCGCTGATCTGTTGAAGGTGTAGCGCGCCCGACCTCGGGTGGCTCTGGGTCGCGACGGAAGTATGTTGGGCGTGTGAAAAACTTGCTCCAGTTGCTCCAGTTGCTCCGGCGATGGTGGCCCATCGCCGCTCTCCTGCTCGTCAGCCTTGTCGTCCAGAAGACGCTGTTCGAGAGTCGATATGATGTCTCGGGGCATGCGGTCGGACATCTCAGCAGCAGCACGACTATCTTTTTCGCCACTCCACTCGTTGTGATCTTGCTGTGGGTTCTTGGCGCAGATCGATTTCGACCTTCGATCCTTGCTGGTTGTGTTGTGTGGCTCGTGGGACTCGTCGGGGTTCTCCTTGGCAACGTGCGTGTTGTAGATGCGATCGGATCCTCCGATTGGACCCTTGAAGAAGCAGACCGACTGGGTCCGGCCCGGCCCGGGTATGAGTCTGGCCACGACCTCGCTCAGTGGGCGTCGTTTGTGGCCGTGGCCGGAGCTCTGCTACTCATCGCAGCGGTGTGGAGAAGGGGGGCTGTGAGTGGCCGGATCGCCGTCGTCAGCGCAGTGCTATCGGTTCTGATCCCACCGTGGATCTTCCCGGGTGCAGGTGTTGTCGTTCTCACGTTCGCTGTTGTGCACCGCCGCCAGCGCCAGCCAGACGTCCCGATGGAATCGAGAGCGTTGGAGGCGGGATCGGTGTCTCGGAGGTGATTCGCGAAACCGCCGAGAGATGCCCCCAGTGAGTCGATTCTCGATGCTTCTAGTCGCGATGAATATCGAGATGCGCTCGGCGGCCACCAGCGAAAACGGCATCTAGCACAGCGCTTATCCCGAACTAGACAACTGCTACAGAGATTACGCACAGCGAAATGCGCGTGAGCTTGCGGAACTTCTCCAGACATAGGCTTTGTCTATGCCTTGAGCGAGGCTAGCGGAGGGGTCAACCTGCCAGTCGAGAATCTGCGCGGGCGGCCAAACGTCTCACGACGCTATTGGTTCTTGCCGTTGTTGTACAAGGCCCCCCCTTGAAGTTCGTCCCACCCCTATGTAACGCTGTGCTGCGTGAAACGGAACGCCAAACTTCTTCGTCCTCTATTGGCGTCGTTCGTGATTCTTGCTGGTGCCAGCGCGTGCGGCAGTGACGAGCTCGGAACCGACCGGTCCCCGTCACCTCGACCGAGTGCTATTTCTTCAGCTGCATCTCTGGTCGACATCGGTCACCGATCCCTGTTCATGGCGTGTCGGGGTTCGCAGGGTCCCACGGTCGTGCTCGAAGCTGGACTGACTGGGGATCACCGCGCGTGGGACGAGGTACTGAGGACGGCACCTCCTGAGATCAGGATGTGTGTCTACGATCGCGCAAACATAGGAAGCAGCGACTCCGCACCGACCCCTCGCTCGGCGCAGGAGGTCGTCGACGATCTTTCTTCCCTACTTGCGACTGCCAACGAGGAGCCACCCTACGTACTTGTCGGCCATTCATTCGGTGGAATCTTCGTGCAGCTCTATGCGGCTCAACATCCGGCCGACGTCGCCGGCGTCGTGTTGATCGAATCGAATCATCCGGACGAAGCGCGCCAGTTCGAAAGGCACCTCACGCGCCGCCAGATCGAGCTCGATCGTGAGATGGCCGCGGAGAATTCTGAGGGGATCGATATCTACGAGAGCTACCATGAGGTTCGTAAAGCTGGGTCGCTTCCGGATGTGCCTCTGATCGTGATTACCGCTACTCGCGACGAAGGCTGGCCTCCAGGATGGGATCCGAAGGTTTTCGATCGCCTTCGTGCGAGCCAGCAAGCTGATCTCGCGCGACTCGTTCCCGGTGGGATTCAGATCCTCGCCAAGGGAAGCGGCCACTTTGTCCCCGAGGAGCGCCCCGAGTTAGTGGTGAAAGCAATCCTGCGCGTTCTCTCCTGATCTCGTTTCGAGCCTCTCGAAACGAAGGCGACTCCCATCGCGGAAAAGGATGCTTTTTCGAGAAGGGGGGCGAGCTAGGCTGAAAAGCGCCTGAAGATCCTGGCTCACTAGTACTGATAAGCATCGCTTTTCGCTCAGCAGGGACCTGCGGGAACATCCGTTAGCACAGCGCTGATCTCGATCTAAACAACTGCTACAGAGACTACGCGCAGCAGAACGCGACAGAGCTTGCTGAATTACTCAAGGTATGAGGGTACTTATGGACCCAACGATTGCGGTAGCAATGCGAAGAGGGAGCAGCGAAATGAGTGAAGCAGAGCGTGAAGTAGCAGAGGCAGCAGCTCTTTGGGACAGGGCGATCAAGGAGCGCGACGTGGCTGCAGCCGGCCAGATCCTTCACGATGAGTATGCACTTGTTCTGGTGCAGCCCGGGAAAGCCGTCATGCCTCGCGAGCAATGGCTGAATCTGCTTCCGGATTACGTTGTTGACGAATGGGACATCCAGGACCAGGTGATCGATGTGGATCGCGATGTCGCAGCGGTTCTGCAGCGAGTCAATATGAAGGCAACGGTGGCAGGCCAGGATCGCAGCGGAAGATTCGTGACGAGCGATATCTGGCGAAGGACCGAGGGGGGATGGAAAGTGTGGCGGCGGCATTCAACGCCCTTGTCGGCGGGCGATTTTCCATCCAACGCGTGACGGGTGACCCCAGACGGTGAGGAGAAGAAGATGAAAAAGTCCGGCTCGGCCGATGGCAAGTCCCCATCTCAGCTGATCGACAAAAGGATTGCCGAGCTCGGGGACTGGCGCGGGGAGACCTTGAGCAGGATGCGCAAGCTCATAAAAGAGGCAGACCCTGACGTCGTCGAAGAGGTGAAGTGGGTGAAGAAGACGAACCCGGGTACGCCCACATGGGAGCACGACGGGATCATCTGCACCGGCGAGTCGTACAAGTCTGTCGTGAAGTTGACCTTCGCCAAGGGGGCTTCGTTGAAGGACCCGGCCAAGCTCTTCAATTCAAGCCTCGAGGGGAACACAAGACGCGCGATCGACATCCACGAGGGGGAGAAGGTCGACGCGCGAGCATTCAAGGCGCTCATCCGCGCCGCGGTCGCCCTCAATGCATCCGGCGGAGAAGCGAGGTAGCGGCTCCAAGGTTCTGCTGGTAATTCAGAGCGAGAATCGTGCAGCCTTGACCTTTTTGAGCAGGTGTTGGTACCGGTAGTGGTGGGTACGGTTTGGTCAGGTGTGCCTAAAGGAGGCGCTCCTCCAGGAGGAGGAATCATGCGCCAACTTCATCACCATCGAGTCTCTAGCGGGATCTTCGTCAGCATCGTCAGCATCCTGGCCATGCTCTCAGGTATGCCCGCCGCCCAGGCCGCAGTCGACTGCGTCGTTGGCCCGGGCGTGAGGCAAACCAATACGACCGTGACCGGAACCAACGGAAACGACACGATCGATTGCGGCGGAGCGAAGCCCGGCAAGATGATCAATGGCAAGGGCGGCAACGACACCATTACCGGTTCGGGGTTCGACGACACGATCGAAGGCGACGGTGGCAACGACACCCTGACCGGCGGCCCCGGGAGGGACATCCTGACCGGGAGCCGTGGCCGAGACACCCTGACCGGCAGTGGTGGGCACGACCTCCTGAAAGGCGGCAAGGACAACGACACCCTGACCGGCAGCGCCGGCGTGGGCAACGACACCATGAACGGTGGTGCAGGAGACGATCGTCTGAACGGCGGCACCGGCCCCGACTTCATGAACGGCGGTACCGGCACCGACATCCTGAGCGGTGATGCCGGGCGCGACAACCTGAGCGGCCCTCCCAATGACGGGAGCGTGGACGATCTCAATGGCGGGTCCGGCACCGACACTTGCAAGGGACCCGAGCCGGACGGGGACACGCTGGTCGACTGCAACCCCTAGCCAATCTGAATTCCGACAGCCACCTCTCGAATGGCGGACCAAGAGGAGTTGCTTTAATTGCACGATGAACGATGCCGATGTCATCGTCGTGGGCGCCGGCATAGCGGGACTTGTCGCGGCCCACGAGCTGACCTCCAGAGGTAAGAGGGTCGCGCTCGTCGATCAAGAGAATGCCGCGAACCTCGGCGGACAGGCCTTCTGGTCGTTCGGCGGATTGTTTCTTGTCGACTCGCCGGAGCAGCGCCGATTCGCCATCAAAGACTCTGTCGAGTTGGCCTGGAACGACTGGCGAGGCAGCGCTCAGTTCGATCGGCTCGACGACGAGGATTCCTGGGCGATCAAATGGGCCCGCGCCTACGTGGAGTGGGCCGCGGGAGAAAAGCGCGAGTGGCTCGAGTCTCATGGGATCAGCCTGCTGCCGACGGTGGGGTGGGCCGAACGGGGCGATCTGCGAGCCGACGGTCACGGCAACTCGGTCCCGCGCTTCCACATCGCTTGGGGAACCGGCACCGGGGTCGTCCGGCCGTTCGCCGAGTCCGCCCTTCAAGCCGCGGGGGCCGGGCTACTGAGTTTCCATCACCGTCACCGTGTCGACGAACTCGTCCTAACGAACGGTGCTGCGACCGGCGTGCGTGGAACTGTTCTCGCCGACGACGAATCACCCCGCGGCGTCGCGAGCAACCGCGACAAGGTCGGCGAGTTCGAGTTGTCGGCACAGGCAGTCATCGTCACGACGGGTGGGATCGGCGCCGATCACGACATCGTCCGCGACTATTGGCCGGATCGACTCGGGCGCCCGCCGAAGGAGATGATCACCGGGGTCCCGGCCTACGTCGACGGACGCATGCTCGACATTGCAGCAAACGCCGGGGCACGGCTCGTCAACCGGGACAGGATGTGGCATTACACCGAAGGCGTCCAGAACTGGAACCCGATATGGCCAAAGCATGGCATCCGCATCTTGCCCGGCCCCTCATCGATGTGGTTCGACGCGTTGGGCCGGCGTCTGCCGAACCCTTGCTTGCCCGGATACGACACGCTCGGGACTCTCAAGCACCTGCGGACCACCCCGGACATCGTCGATTTCGATCACTCGTGGTTCATCCTTACTCAGACGATCATCGAGAAGGAGTTCGCGCTATCCGGCTCGGAGCAGAACCCAGACATCACGAGCGGAGACCGCAAGGCATTCTTGAGCGCGCGGCTGCTCGGTAGAGGTGCGCCTCCTCCCGTCGAGGCCTTCAAGACGCGTGGAGCGGACTTCGTGGTCGCGGATGATCTCGACGGTTTGGTTGCAAAGATGAACGGCCTGACCGACGAGCAGGCCCTCGACGTCGCCACGCTCAGGTCCCAGATCGAAGCGCGAGATCTACAGATCACGAACCCGTATAGCAAGGACGCTCAGGTGCAGGGCATCCGGAACTCTCGGCGGTTCCTCGGCGATCGCTTGAGCCGCACCGCGAAGCCGCACGCGATCCTGGATCCGGATGCCGGGCCTCTGATCGGGGTGAAGTTGCACATCCTGACCCGCAAGACCCTAGGGGGCATCCAGACGGATCTCGACTCACGTGTGCTCGGTAGGGACGGAGCGCCGATCCCCGGTTTGTTTGCGGCAGGGGAGGTCGCGGGTTTCGGCGGGGGCGGCGTTCACGGCTATAACGCTCTCGAGGGCACCTTCCTCGGAGGTTGTC
This sequence comes from Actinomycetota bacterium, assembly GCA_034663635.1. GTDB lineage: Bacteria > Actinomycetota > CADDZG01 > CADDZG01 > WHSQ01 > JAXDJH01. Next base: position 170,535 of record JAXDJH010000007.1, read on the forward strand.
TCTTCGGCGGCCGGGCCGCGGGCCGTGCCGCGGCTCGCGACTTGTGATCACGCCCAGCCGTCGACAAAGGAGAGTTGATGACTGCTCGGCAGCGCCGAAGTGTTCATCACTCGCTCATGACAGGGGCGCGGTAGAGAAGTATCGGTCGATCGCGGGTATCAGGTCTCTCAGATCCCGGGTCTCGAATTCGAGATCTGCAACTTCCCGAGCGTTGTCCGACGCGTTGAGCGCTATCGCTAAGCCTGCTGCCCGAAAGAGCGGGATGTCCGACGTCGAATCACCGATGGCAACCACGTTTTGAAGGCTCAGCCCAAGGCCCGCTGCGATGTCTTGGACGAAACCCACTTTGTTAGCGGCGTCGAAGTGACGGGATACGACGCCCTGGATGATGCCGTCATCCGTTTGCTCTATCTCACACCCAGAGGCTGCTGCGAAGCCAAAGCGATCCCGTACGAACTCCGCAGCAAGTCTCCACGTGATGGTCGCTATCACGGGCACCAGGGAGCGTCCCTTGAGCCACTTGATCGTTTCCGGGAGACCATCGATGAATTCGAGGTTTTCCAATTGCCGACACACATCGTGCCGTCGACGTCCCTTATAGAAAATCGCATCCCGTTCGGCTACCTCGGCATTGGTGATCCGACCTTCGGCATATTGGCGCTCCAGTTCCGCCATGCCATCGTGGCCCACCCAAGGAGCGAGGTGCAGGCACACCGTCGTGTCCGGTAAGAGCGTCCCATCAAGGTCGAATGCCACTATTCCGGTGGGCTCTGCCATCGTCAGAGCCTACGTATCGGAAGGCGAGGTCGCCATGGAAGCACGAGGCTATTTTTCGTTCGTCCGGCTAAGTATTCTGCGAGACGATGTCAGCCTTGAGCCACGGGCGTCTTACCGGCAAGACCGCGGTCGTGGTTGGCGCCGGCCAGACGCCGGGAGCCACCATCGGGAACGGACGAGCGACCGCGATTCGGTTCGCTCAGGAAGGGGCGCGTCTGCTTTTAGTCGACCGGGACGACGCTTCGGTGAAAGAGACCCAGGCAATGGTGGTGGATGCCGGTGGCAGCGCCGAAGTGTTCATCGCCGATGTCGCCGTCGAAGGAGGGCCGGCGAGCATCGCCGAGGAGGCCGTCGCCAAGTTCGGCCGGATCGACATCCTTCACAACAACGTTGGCGTCGGGATGGGAGACAGTTCACCCACGCGTCTGGCCGAGGAAGCGTGGGATCGCATCATGGACGTGAACCTCAAGGCTATGTGGTTGGTGTGCAAGCACGTGGTCCCGGTAATGCGGAAACAGCAAAGCGGGTCGATCGTCTGCGTGTCCTCGATCGCTGCCATCGCCGCGGCCGGTCACATCACCGCATACAAGATCTCGAAGGCCGGAGTGAACGCGCTAGTACATCAACTCGCGATCACGAACGCCAAGCACGGGATCCGGGTTAACGGCCTCATGCCCGGGTTCATCGATACGCCCATGGCGGTGGACGCGGTTGCGGAAGTGCTGAATGTGTCGCGCGAAGACCTCGCCACCCTTCGAGCCCAGATGGTTCCTCTCGGAAACAAGCAAGGCACTGCGTGGGACGTCGCGAATGCCGCTTTGTTTCTCGCGTCAGATGAGGCCGCCTTTATCACCGGGGCCCTGCTGCCCGTCGATGGGGGTCAGAGCGCAAAGATCGGTTAGCGAACCCTCAGGATCCGGGGAATCGAGCCAATCCCGGATCCGTTTCGAGCTCTACCCCGAGCGAGTTCAGAGTGAACGCCACCATGTGGTACTGCCCGACGACCATGCAAACCTCGATGAGTTGCTGGTAGTCGTAGCCCTCGGCCAGCACCGCCCAGGTCGAGTCGGAGATCGCGGACTGCGTGTGTAGCTCGTCGGCGGCGTGCAGCAGGGCACTGTCCAGCGGCCCCCACTCGGAGGAGACCTCGTCGTCGCTGATTCGGTCGATCTCGTCATCGGTCAGGCCCAGTGCGCGCCCGATGAGAACGTGTTGACCCCATTCGTACTCGGCCTTGCAGTGCCAGGCGGTTCGCAGGATCAATAGCTCCCGGTCACGGTGGGGTAGCCGACCATTGAAGAGCAACGTTCCGCCGAAGGCCGACCATCGCTTCAAGAGCCTGGGGTGATGAGCGAACGTTGCGAAGATATTGAGGTCCGTCCCGTCGGGCCTCCGCATCGTGGCCAGGAGCTCTTCCGTCCGTTCGTCCCGGTCAGCGGCCGTAGTGGGAGGGATGCGCTGCGCCATGGTCGTGCCTCCTATCTGGTTAGTTGCACAACGAACTGTCTGCATCCAAGTGCGCATAGCGCACCTATTTGCAGAAAGGTCGGCCTTACTCACCTGTCTGTCCATCGATCGACTCTCGTAGAAGGTCGGCGTGACCGTTGTGCCTCGCGTACTCCTCGATCATGTGGCACACGATCCACCTCAGATTGGGTGACCTCCCGTCGGGTCCTTTTCGCTGAGCCATCAGGTCCATGCCACCGTCAGCCAGCGCGTCCGGAATGAGTGAGTTCGAGCGAGTCACCGCGTCCTGCCAAAGAGTTCGGAGTTGCTCGGGCGTGTCGTTGGCAGCCGAGTGCCATTCCCAGTCGCGGTCGGCGTCCCAGTCAACCGTGTCCCACGGCGACACTGCATCTCGCCCGTGCAGCCACTGAGAGAACCAATAGTCCTCGACGACGGCCAAGTGCTTGAGCATCCCGCCCAACGTCATCGTGGATGCGGCAATCGTCGCTCCGAGCCCGGTTGCATCCAGTCCGGAGATCTTCCACTCGAAAGTCGCACGCTGGAAGTTCAGGAAGCCAAGGAGGGCGGCCGTCTCGTCGGCCGCGTCGGGAGGCTCCGGACGCCCCTGTTCGTCGAAGTGGCTCATGGGGCCGCAGCGTACGTGGAGTGCGCGGCCCCCGTAC
>JAXDJH010000008.1:0-209892 GCA_034663635.1 Actinomycetota bacterium
CATGAGAAGCAGCTGACCGAGGGCGCTCGCTGGGCGAACGTCATCTCGCAAGCTCTCGGAGAAGTCGATGGGAACGGCAAGGGGCGTTACGCGTACTCGGGACGTCAGGCTCCTCCGGGCACCGAGAACGCCAAGTACAACTACCGGATCGACTCGCGCGACACGGTGACCTGCGAGCGCATCAGGGCGGTTGCACAGACCATCATCATCATCCTGCCCCAGGCGACGGTCGACGACATCCTCGAGACCCTCCTCTCGTATCTGCCCGACGTCTACGACGACGACCTTGAGTTCCTAATCAGACAACTGATCCCTCTCTGCACGAATCTGGACGCGATCCCCTCGGTCAGTCCGGATGCCTCAGCCGCGATCCAGGACCTCGCAGCAAGGGTCGGTCAGGACCAGTTGATGGAGTACCTGGCGCGCTACATCACCCAGGACATCGGGGGTGGATCCCGGTGACGCGGATGCGCTTCAGTTGCCTCCTCGTTGTGTTCGCCGCACTGGTCTCCGCGTGCGGTGGGCCGGGAGCCAACGACGCAGATGTCATCGCGTACTTCGAAGATGTCGGCGACCTTGTGAGCGGGGGACAGGTTCAGGTCAACGACGTGGAAGTCGGCCGGATCGACGGGATCGATCTCGTGACCCGCGATGGGCACATGATGGCCAAGGTCTCTATGTCGCTCGATCCCGGCACCCGAGTGTCGGCCGATGGTCTCGGCGCGGTAGTGCGACAGACCTCGCTGCTCGGTGAGCAGTTCGTGCAACTCCTCCCGTCCGGCGAAGGTCCGCCGTTCGTCGGGGATCGCCAGGTAGAGGTCCCGATCGAGATGACCGACAGGAGGGTCGACGTCGAGACGTTCCTCTCTGACCTGTCGACCTTCGTCGGTGGGGGCGGTCTGGAAGACCTCAACCGCTTCACCCACGCCCAGGCGCTGATCCTCGAGGACAGAGGCCGGCGCTTCGGCCAGACGCTCGACGAGTTGGAGCGATTCACCAGCGTTCTCGCCAACAGGCGCGTCGATGTGGGAGCCGCCATCGATGCCCTTGCTTCGGCGAGCGGCACTATCGCGTCCAACAAAGAGACCCTCGATTCTTTCCTGGACTCTTTGGACGAAGCGAACGCACTACTGGCCGAGCAGGGAGATCAACTCGGCCGGTTGTTCTCGTCCCTCCGCCGCTTTGGAACGGTCAGCTCCAGATTCCTGGCGCAGCACGAGTCGGCGATCGACCGGCAGTTCAAGGCGCTGCGCCCGATCCTCGCCGGCCTTGCAGGTGCTCAAGGCGCGCTTCGCAACGACATCTCGCAGCTCCGAACCTTCCTCGAGTTGTTCCCACAAAGCATGGGAGGCGGCCCCGGCGGCAAGGGCAAGGGCGATTACATCCAGGTAGAGGCGGTCCTTTGTGAAGCGCTCGCCAGTTGTCACACGAAGGGCGAGAAGGGCGACGTTCCGGGGGAGGGCTCATGAGGCTCGACCGGCGCCTGAAGATCAACATGGTCGCGGTGGGGTTGCTCTTCGTGCTGACGCTGGGATGGGTCATCTTCACTATCGTCGGCGGAGGCGGACTCGCCGCGCCTTACAAAGTGACCGCGGACTTCGCTTCCACCGGCGGCGTTTTCACCAATCAGGAAGTGACCTACCGAGGGGTTCTGGTCGGTCAAGTGGGCGATCTCAGCCTCAACGAAGACGGTGTGGACATCGTCTTGGAGATCGAATCCGATTGGACCGACCGCATCCCCGCCGATGTCGTGGCGACCGTTCAGAGCAAGAGCGCGGTCGGCGAGCAGTTCGTGAACCTGACTCCACTGTCCAGCGACGGGCCCACGCTGCAAGACGGCGATCGCATCTCTCGTGACCGTACGAAGCTGCCCGTCGACTTCCAGGCTCTCCTGAATTCTTTGGACTCCGTTCTCCGCGACATCCCACCCGAGACGACCAGACGACTCGTTGAGAACCTTGCCGGTGGATTGAGGGATAGAAGCGAAGACATCGCGACGATCCTGCAGTCGTTGGGGACACTTTCGGATGCTTTCGCAGACGTCGCGCCCCAGCAGCAAAGACTCCTCGAGAACGCCACGCGGACGGGGACCGCGTTCCTATCAACGAAGGACGAGTTCAGTCGCGCCATCCGCGCAGCGGACGATGTGCTGAGGGGGCTCGGTGACGAGCCCGAGGAGATCCGTGCCGTGCTCGCCAACAACGACCGTTTGGCAAGGGAGGGCCTTGCGCTTCTAGCTCGACGCGACGCGCAACTTCACGATGGCATCAGGGGCCTCGCCGACCTCGTCGACTACCAGCTGCGCGAACGCAATGAACTCCTGGTTAAGACCCTCGACTACCTCCCGCAGTTCCTCCATGCGATCGAAGACGCTTCGGTCCCGTGGCGCTCGCCTGACGGGAGCGAGTTCTACCGGATCCGCATCGGTCTCGTGTGGGACAACGTCAAGTCGACGTGGCCCTGCAAATACGACCTCCCGAACAACTACGAGCGCCAGGCCCATGTGCGGGATCCGCGTCAGACGCTCCTCAACCAGAAGTGCGAGGGGACCCAGGCCAGCACACTGGCGATGGATGGCTTGCTCGGCGCGCTGAACTCGTATGCCGATGAGGACGGCGCGGCTCCGGCGATCGACCTTGCGAGTCTGGACCTTCCGGCAAGCCCGGCTCTCGACACCCCCGGCTTCATGTGGCCGCTGGTGGGGCCGATCACGTCGCCGTTCGGCCCTAGGGATGGACGCATGCATACAGGGATCGATATCGACGGCGAGTTGGGCGACCCTGTCGTCGCGGCGGGTGAAGGAACCGTTCTGCTTGCGGGTCCTTACTTCGACTACGGCAACGCCGTCATCATCGATCACGGCGACGGTTTGACCACTCTGTATGGGCACCTATCGCAGACTGCCGTCGTCGCCGGCGAAATAGTTGCCCGTGGCGATCTGATCGGCCTTGTCGGCTGCACCGGCAACTGCACCGGGGATCACCTGCACTTCGAAGTTCGAGTCGATGGCACGCCGGTTAACCCGATCCCTTATCTGCCGGGCGGTTTCCTATCAACTCCGGCCCTCATCGGCAGCGACGTGCCGAGTCCCAGCATCGCGAGATCGAATGAAGACGCGACGCTGCCTTCGGCGAACGCTGAGCCAAAGCTCTAGAGGAGCTTCTCAGCTACGGCCACGGCCTTGAGAGCATCCACCTGGCCGAAACCGAAGTGGACGTCGAAGCCCTTCTCGGCGTAGTCGACCGCGGTCTTCTCGAGGATCTTCTCGATCTGGGCCGAATGCAGTTTCGGGTTCGCCTCCAGCATCAGCGCCACGATCCCGGATATGTGCGGGGTCGCCATCGACGTCCCCGATAAGGCCACGTAATACGCCTTGTTCTTGGGATCGCCGGGGGGATTGTGACCGCCGGAAGCGCCATCTGCGGAGGGAGCCATCGTCGAATAGATGTCCGCGCCTGGGGCGGTGACGTCGACCTCCGGCCCGCAGCTCGAGAAGCTCGCGATCATCCCGAGCCCGCAACCGTCGCTCTTGCACGACGCGGCGACCGTGATGACGTCCTCAAGACTGTTGGGTCCAGGGGCGACAGTCGACTTCTTTGGGTTCGAGCAACCATCGTTGGAGGCAGCGAACACGTTGACGATGTCCTTGTCGGCCGCCTTCTGCACGATGAGAGAGATCGGTTCGGCATCGGAGTTGACCTCGTAGACCGACCACGAGTTCGATGCGACGCGGATGCCGTGAGGGCCGTAGTCCTTGTCGTTGCGATGCTCGATCAGATACTCGTACGCCACCAGGGCGTTGACCTCCCAACCGATGTCGGCGCCGGATTGGTGGGCCTGAGCGATCTGGAAGTCGACGAGGTTAGCGCCGGGCGCCACCCCGCTCATGTCGGGGTCCTTCGTACCGGCAGCTGCACCGGTACCGGCGACGATCCCGGCGACGTGGGTACCGTGTCCGAACGTGTCGATCGGGTTCCCGGTGGCTTCGCTGACCTGATCGGTGTACTCACCGTCCTGGATCTGGTCCCACACCCACGAGGGTTCGAAGTTGACGTGCTTGATCACACGGTCGGTCAAGTCGGGATGCGCAGACCAGATTCCTGTGTCGATGACGGCGACGGTGACACCCTTGCCCGTGTACTTGCTCTTCAGGCCCTGGCCCTCACGGACCGCGTCGACGTGCGTGTCCTTCTTAGCGGAGTAGTTGTCGAAGACGATCTTGGAGTCGTCATCAACGAACTTGACGTCGGTCCAGGTCGCGATCTTCTTGTAAGCCGAGACGGGCCCAAGGACGCCTACCGCGTCGATGGTGTCGATCCGAACGGCGCTGGTGATGCCGGCTACGGCGAGTCTCTTGAATACGCCGGGTCCGATGTCATGTGTGAATCCGACGATCGCGCGAGGCGATGCACCCGGAGCCAGGATCGCCGGGTCGAACTTGGCAGGAAGGGCGGAAGCCGTCGCTGCCCCGACGGACAGAGCGGATGTCGTGAGAGCGGCCACGCACGCCAGCGCGGTGGCAAGGACGGTTCGGGTCTTGAGCATGCTTGAACGGCCTTTCGGTTGGTCGGTTTGGTCGGGTATTCGCTGGGATTGAGGTTCGCCCGGACCGAGTCGGTTCCTGCCGCGCCCCTCGAGCGCGGGACAATGGAGGCATGCCGAAGACCCGTATCCAGCGTCCCGAGCCGGGGTCGATCCCTACCAAACCGGGCGTTTACCTCTTTCGAGACGCGGAGGGCCGGATCATCTATGTGGGAAAGGCGAAGACGCTAAGAAGTCGCCTGTCGAACTACTTCGCCACCGACCTCCATCCCAGAACGATGGCGATGGTCGAGGCCGCGCGTGAGGTCGAGTGGATAGTCACCGACAACGAGGTCGAGGCGCTGCACCTAGAGGTCAACCTGATCAAGCAGCACAGGCCTCGCTACAACGTCAGATACCGGGACGACAAGAGCTACCCATACCTCGCGATAACCCTGGACGAGGAGTACCCGAGAGCCCGGGTGATGCGGGGACAGAAGAAGAAGGGCGTCCGCTACTACGGTCCCTTCGCTCACGCGTACGCGATCCGCGACACCCTGGACCTTCTCTTGAGAACCTTCCCGATGCGAACCTGCTCGCAGGGCGTCTTCGACAGATGTCGCCGGCGCAACCGTCCATGTTTGCTCTACGACATCGAGCGTTGTGCTGGTCCCTGCGTTGGAGCGGTCTCCGCCGAGGATCATCGGAGCATCGCTCTTGAGCTGTGCGATTTCCTCGATGGAAACCACAAGCCCGTCCTCAAACGCCTCGAGGAGGCCATGCGGTCCGCTTCTGATCGCCAGGAGTTCGAGGTCGCTGCGAAATTCCGGGATCAACTCGTCGCCGTCGGAAAGGCGATCGAACGCCAGGCGATGGCAACCACCGATGCCGACGACATAGACGTGATCGGATTTGTGGAAGACGAGTTGGAGGCCGCGTTCCAAGTCTTCTTCGTTCGTCGAGGCCGTGTGACGGGCCGAAAGGGCTTCATCGTCGACAAGGTGGAGGACTTGGATGCGTCGGGCCTGCTCCGAGGTTTGATCGAGCGCCAGTACTCAGATGGCGAAGGTGTTCCGAATCAGATCCTCGTCCCCCACGAGCCAACCGAGAGATCTCTGCTCGAGAAGTGGCTGTCTCAAGAGCGCGGCACGAAGGTCATCATCCGGGTGCCGCAGCGGGGGGAGAAGCGGGCCTTGATGCAGACCGTCAATGACAACGCCAGCGAGGCGTTCATCCGGCACAGGCTTAAGCGCGCCAATGACTTCGCCGCTCGGTCGCGACAATTGAACGAGTTACAGAACTACCTCGGAATGGCGGAGTTCCCCCTTCGGATCGAGTGCTTCGACATCTCGAACACGGGCCCCACCGAAGCCGTCGGTTCGATGGTCGTCTTCGAAGACGGGCTCCCCAAGCGATCGGACTATCGACGATTCGCGATCAAATGGGCCACCGGCCAGGACGATTTCGCGAATATGGGAGAGGTGATCCGCCGGCGCTTCGCGCGCTTCCTCGAGGAGTCCAACGCTCCGGCCCGGAAGGAGGGCCGGCCTGCCAAGTTTGCCTACCCCCCGAACCTCGTCGTGATCGATGGTGGCAAGGGTCAGTTGAACCGAGCCGTCGAGGTGATGGATGGCCTCGCCATCTCAGGCGTGAAGGTCGTCTCCCTCGCGAAGCGGATGGAGGAAGTTTTCGTCCCCGGGCAGGCCGAGCCGATAATCATCCCAAGAGGGGCAGAGGCTCTTTATCTCTTGCAGCAGATCCGCGATGAAGCCCACCGCTTCGCCCTCGCTTATCACCGCTTGAAAAGAGGCAAGCGGATGACGCAGTCTGCTCTAGACGGGATCCCCGGCCTCGGCGAGACGAGGAAGAAGAAGTTGCTCAAGCATTTCGGCTCAGTTAAGCGGATCAGGAACGCCGGCCCCGAAGAGCTCGAGGCGGTCCCCGGGCTGCCCAAGGCCGTGGCTGCCTCGGTTTATGAGGCGCTACATCGCCCGATGGGGGCGCAGGCCTCATGAGCCCGCTTTCTCGGAGAGCTACGCGGCACGTCGAGGTAACCGTCCTGACGGGTCTATCCGGAGCGGGTCGTTCGGAGGCAGCCAAAGCCCTCGAGGATCTCGAGTGGTTCGTGATCGACAACCTTCCTCCGGCCCTGATCCGAAAGATGCTCTCCCTCGCCCTAGCGCAATCGCACGAGATCACCAAGATCGCGATCGTCATCGATGCACGAGGTGGCACGTTCTTCGATGAGGCGGTGAGCGAGCTCCAGAAGGTTCGGCGTGATGTGTCGAATTACCGACTCGTGTTCTTCGAGGCATCCGACGAGGTGCTGGTCAGACGCTTCGATGCCACCCGTCGCAAGCACCCGTTGGCGGTCGACGATCGTGTCGCGATCGGGATCCAGCGCGAGCGCGAACTAATGGGCCCTCTTCGAGATGGAGCCGACCTCATCATCGACACCTCCGATCTGTCGGTTCGAGAGTTGCGCACGAAACTGAGCGCGTATTTCGAGAGTTCCGGTCCTTCGGACATCCTCAAGACAACGGTCGTCTCATTCGGATACAAGTTCGGAATCCCCCTCGACGCCGACATCGTGTTGGACGTCCGGTTCCTGCCTAATCCTCACTGGATCGATGAACTGAGGCCTCTGACCGGAACGGATCCCGCCGTGCGCGACTACGTACTTGAGAAGGAGGTCACCCAGGACTTCCTTGCGCGTACCCGCGACCTCTTTGCCGTTCTATTGCCCGGCTATCAGGGCGAGGGTCGGCACTACCTGACGATCGCGATCGGATGCACCGGCGGCCGACATCGATCCGTGGTCTTGGCCGAAGAGCTGTGCACGATGGTGCGCGACAAGGGGTTCGGAGCCAAGGTCATCCATCGCGACATCAACCGCGCCCCCTTGGACCCTTGAGCCCCGGACCGAGGGTTGTAGGGATTGGCGGAGGCCATGGCCTGGCGGCCAGCCTTCGCGCGGCACGCCACTACGCGAACGAGATCGCTGCTGTTGTGACGGTCGCCGACGACGGAGGGTCCTCCGGTCGCTTAACGCGCGAGCTGGGGATCCCTCCTCCGGGAGATATCCGAAACTGCCTTGTGGCACTGGCGGATGAGTCGGAGTTGACGGAACTGTTCCAACACCGTTTCGACTCGGGCGCACTCACCGGGCACACCGCTGGGAATCTGATCATCGCTGCTCTCACCGAGATGACGGGCGACTTCGCGCGTGCGGTGGAAAGCGCCGGAGCGATCCTGAAGGCCGAGGGCCGCGTGTATCCCGCCACGACGTCGTTGGTTCGTCTCGGCGCCAGCGTTGAAGGTGGCGAGATCAGCGGTCAAGTAGCGGTGGCTCAAACCGCCACCCCGATCCAAGCCGTCTATCTCGAGCCTCCGAACCCGCCCGCGCATCCGGCGGCCGTCCAGGCCATCCGACAGGCGGATCAGGTCGTACTGGGGCCCGGGTCGTTGTTCACCAGCCTCCTCGCGACCCTTCTCGTGCCCGGGATCCGTAGCGCGCTGAAGGAAACGAAGGCCAAGCGTGTCTTCGTTTGCAACAACAGGGTCCAGAAAGGCGAGACGGAGGGTTTCTCCGTCTCGGACCATGTTGGAGCTTTGCTCGCGCATGCGGGACCGGACTGCGTCGACATCCTCCTCGTCCAGTCTCCGGTGCTGGAGCACGATGGCGTCCACATCGATCGAGCCGGGATCGAGTTCCTGGATCTCGAGGTAGTGGAAGCCGACGTGTCGACCCCTGCGGGCCTGCACGATCCCGCCAAGCTGGCCCGGGTCCTCGCAGAGCTGGCTTAGCTAGACTGGCCCGAACCACACTCAAAGACTCATAGGAGGCTGTCGATGGCGACGCGCATAGGCATCAACGGGTTCGGCCGGATCGGACGCAATTTCTACAGGGCGCTCAAAGCGAAGGGCTCGGACCTCGAGCTGGTCGCGCTCAACGACCTAGGTGACGCCGAGACGATGGCTCACCTCCTCAAATACGACTCGGTCCACGGCCCCCTCAATAAAGAGGTCAAGGTCAGCGCCGACGGTTTCACGGTCGACGGGGTCGATATCAAGCTGCTCTCCGAACGCGATCCCGCGAACCTGCCGTGGGGCGACCTCGGCGTCGACGTCGTCATCGAATCGACGGGGTTCTTCACGAAGCGTGACGACGCTGCCAAGCACATCGCCGGGGGAGCTAAGAAGGTCATCATCTCGGCCCCCGCTAAAGACGAGGACATCACCGTGGTCATGGGCGTCAACCACGAGGACTACGACCCCGCGAATCACCACATCATCTCGAACGCATCTTGCACGACGAATTGCGTAGTCCCTCTTGCAAAGGTGCTTCAGGACAACTGGGGGATCGAGAAGGGGTTCATGACCACTTGCCACGCGTACACGAACGACCAGAACACCCTGGACCTCGCTCGCGACGACCTCCGTCGTTCGCGCGCAGCCGCCATCAACATCATCCCGACTTCGACCGGTGCAGCAAAGGCAGCTTCCTTGGCGATGCCCGAGCTAAAGGGTCGTCTGGACGGACTCGCTCTCCGCGTGCCGGTCCCGGACGGATCGATCACGGACATCGTCGCCCTCCTCGGCTCCGACGTGACGAGGGACGAGGTCAACGCCGCGTACCGCGAGGCGGCGCAGTCGGCCGCGATGAAGGGCATCCTTCAGTACACCGAAGACCCGATCGTCAGCTCCGACATCATCGGCAACCCGTACTCGTGCATCATCGATGGCCTCTCAACGATGGCGAACGGCAACATGGTCAAGGTTTTGGGTTGGTACGACAACGAGTGGGGCTACTCCAACCGCCTCGTCGACCTGACCGAACTGGTCGCCGGCAAGCTCTAGCGCCTAAGCCTCATCGCTGCCTAACCTCTACACTCCAGGGCCGTGTCCAGCGGCCGAAATATCCCCCTTCTCGACGACCTAGAGGTCGCCGGCCGGCGCGTCCTCGTTCGCTGCGACCTCAATGTTCCGTTGTCGAGCGGACGGATCGAGGACGACCTCCGGATCTCGGCAGCTGTTCCTACCCTGAAGGCTCTACTCGACCGGGGGGCGCGACTCGCGGTGTGTTCGCACCTCGGACGACCTAAAGGAAAGGTCGTCGAGGAGCTGCGCTTGGCCCCAATCGGCGATCGCCTGAGCGAGCTACTCGGAGAACCCGTAGAGATCCTCGAGGAAGTAGTTGGGGAGAAGGCCACCAACGCGTGTGAGTCCGACGAGCGGGTCGTGCTGCTCGAGAACCTCCGATTCGAGCCCGGCGAGGAAGCCAACGACCCCGATTTCGCCGCGGCCCTCACGGCGCTCGGCGAGGCCTACGTCAACGACGCGTTTGGGGCGGCACACAGAGCACACGCTTCGATCGTCGGCCCGCCACAGCGACTTCCGAGCGCCGCCGGTTACCTCCTCGCCGACGAGGTCGAGAAGCTCGAAAGACTGCTTCACGATCCCGCGCATCCTTTCGTCGCGGTACTTGGGGGTGCCAAGGTGTCCGACAAACTGAGCGTCATCGGCAATCTTCTTGAGCGGGTGGATGCCATTTGCATCGGAGGGGCCATGGCGTTCACGCTGCTGGTCGCTCGGGATCACGAAGTCGGCAGATCCTTGGTTGAGAAGGACAGGGTCGACGAGGTCCGTAACGTGCTTGCCGACGCCGAACACAAGGGCGTCGAGATCCACCTCCCGGTCGATGTCGTGGCGGCCGACGAGCCGAAGGAAGGCGCTCCCCACGAAACCGTCGACCTCGATCGGATCGGCGACCGGATGGGCGTCGACATCGGGCCCAAGACGGCTCAACTCTTTACCGAAGTGATCGTGGGGGCTCGAAGCATCCTGTGGAATGGCCCGATGGGCATCTTCGAGATGGAGGATTTCAGTCACGGCACCAAGGCCATCGCCGAGGCGGTCGCAGCAGCGACCAAAGGGGGTGCCTACACCGTGGTAGGTGGCGGCGATTCGGCCGCGGCCCTCAAACAGCTTGGGATGACCGATTCGGTCTCGCATCTATCGACGGGAGGTGGCGCGTCTCTGGAGTTGCTCGAAGGAAGAGAGCTTCCAGGGATCGCTGCACTCAAGAAAGGGAGTACCGCATGAGAAAGCCGATAGTCGCCGGCAACTGGAAGATGAACAAGACGCATCTGGACGCCATCCACTTCGTCCAGCAACTCGGCCATGAGGTGAACCCCGGCGAGACAGACAAGGTGGAGGTCGTGCTATGTCCGCCCTTCACCGCCATCCGCTCGGTCCAAACGACTATCGACGATCGGAAGCACAACTTCAAATGGGGCGCGCAGAACGTTTACCACGAGGATGACGGCGCATTCACCGGCGAGATCTCGGCGCCGATGTTGGCATCCTTGCGCTGCAGCTACGTGATCGTTGGTCACTCGGAGCGTCGTGAGATCTTCAAAGAGACGGACGAGGACGTGAACAAGAAGGTGAAGGCAGTGTTCCGCCACAAGATGATCCCGATCATGTGTTGCGGAGAAACCGATGAAGAGCGGGAGGCCGGCCAGACGGAGTCAAAGGTCGAGGGACAGCTACGCAACGGATTGGAAGGCCTGAGCACCGAGCAGGTCGCGTCACTCGTCGTCGCATACGAGCCGATCTGGGCGATCGGGACGGGAAAGACCGCGACTCCCGACGACGCTCAGGCGATTTGCTCCTTCGCCCGAAAGATCGTTGCCGACGCGGTCAACTCCGAAGCGGCCGATGCCGTTCGGATCCTCTACGGAGGAAGCGTGAAATCGGGTAACGCGGCGGCTCTCTTCGGACGGCCCGACATCGATGGGGGACTCGTGGGCGGAGCGTCGCTCGACGCCGCCGAGTTCGCGGCGATCATCAAAGCAACCCCCGTCAAATAAGGAGAACTTCAATGGCAAAGGTCCTCTACGTCATCCTCGATGGGCTCGGTGACGATCCACTCGACGCTCTCGACGGCAAGACGCCGTTGGAGGCGGCGCGCACTCCCAATCTGGATGGGCTCGCCGCGCGCGGGGTGAACGGCTACGTGACGACGGTCGGCGAAGGGATCGCGCCCGAATCCGACATCGCCGTATTCGCCATACTCGGTTACGACCCGCACGAACACCACACGGGCCGCGGCCCCCTCGAGTCGATCGGCGCCGGCCTCGAGGTGACAGACGGCGATCTCGCTTACCGAGTGAACTTCGCAACGGTCGAGCCCGAAGGAGACGGCTGGCGGATCCTCGATCGACGAGTCGGTCGCGACCTCTCGTCGGAGGAGGCCCATGCTCTCGCGGACGAGGTCCAACAGAAGGTCACGCTTGACGGCGCCACGTTCGAGTTCCGCGCGACGATCGGGCACCGCGGCTGTCTAGTGATCCACTCCGACGAGGGCCCGTTGTCGGCCGAGGTGGAGAACTCCGACCCTGCCTACGGGAGGCAAGGAGCCCTCGGCGTCGCCAAGGAGACGTTCGACAACAAGGTGGTCAACGTGACTCCGATAGCGGGTCATGAGGATGACGAACCCGCTCAGCGGGCAGCGCGGCTCACGAACGAATGGCTTCGGAAGGCCCACGAGGTCCTCACGGCATCGGACGTCAACGCGAAGCGAGAGAAGGCCGGCAAGCTCCCGGGCAATTTCATCCTCACGCGCGACGGCGGCGATCACGTCCCCAAGCTCGAACCCTTCGAGGAGCGCTTCGGACTCAGGATGGGCTGTTTCGTGGAGATGCCGGTCGAGCTGGGGATCGCGCGGCTGATGGGAATGGGGGTTGTCGAGGCTCCGACCGGGATCCCCGCCGACGAGCAGTACGCGGCCTGGGCGAAGCTGGCGCTGGAGGCGATCGGCGAATACGACGGCCTCTACATCCACATCAAGGGTCCGGATGTTCCGGCCCACGACGGCGACCATGCGGCGAAGATCGCGAGCATCGAGGAGATCGACTCGGTCTTCTTCGAACAACTGCTGGCGTCGTTGGACCAGGTCGGGACGATCGTTGCCGTCACAGCCGATCATTCGACGAGCTGTGCCAGGAAATCGCACACCGATGGCCCCGTGCCGCTACTCATCTCCGGTGGGTCGGTGGAGCCCGACGGGATCGAGACCTACGGCGAGACCGCCTCCCGGGGTGGTTCCCTGGGCCATCTGATGGGCCCCCAGATCATGCCGCTGCTGGTCGACCTCGCGGCCGGATAGCCACGAGCGGCTACCCTATGGGCCTCACTCAGATCAAGGAGCAAAGCAAGTGACCGCTGTCCTCGTAGTGATCCACGTCATCGCCTCGTCCGCGCTGATCCTTCTGATCCTTCTCCACGCGGGCCGTGGCGGAGGAGTGTCGGAGATGTTCGGTGGCGGCATGCAGAGCCAAGCGATGGGCTCGACTGTGATGGAGAAGAACCTCGACCGCATCACCGTCATCGTCGCAGTCGTGTTCGCCGGAACCACGATCCTGCTCGCCGACCGGCTCAAGTAGGACCCGCGACCACCCCGATGGCCTTGAGCCGCGCCCGAGCCCTCGCGGCTTCGTGCGTGCTACTGGTCGCGCTGTCGGGCTGCACGGACGGCACGAACGGAGTCCCGGATGGGGCGGAGTCCACAGGCGAATCCGTTGTCGAACCAACCGGCGGGCCGACGCCCGGCCCCACGTCGGCGGTCTTCGATCCAGACGCCGCGGTACTCAACGTGGCTATCTCGGATCCATCGACGCTCGATCCGATGAGGATCGGCGATCCCGGGTCGGTCCTGGTGGCCCGCCAGCTATACGAAGGGCTCACCCGCTGGGATCCGGTCGAAGAAAGGGTACGACCGGCGGCGGCGGAAGACTGGGCGGTTTCCGACGGAGGCCGAACGTTCACGTTCCGGCTACGGGCCGGCATGAGTTTCCACGACGGCTCATCGTTGACTTCAAACGACTTCGCCTATGCGTTCGATCGGATCGCCTTGAAAGAGAACGCTTCCGATGTCGCGTACACCCTGGAGGCCGTAGACGGCTTCATCGAAGTCAACCAGCTTGGTAAGGCGAAGCACCTTCGCGGGGTCTCGACTCCCGACGATCTCACCCTGATCATCCGGTTGTCTCGGCCGTATCAGGACTTCCCCGCGGTGTTGACACACCCAGCCCTCGTTCCCCTGTCGCGCGCCAACGTCGAAGACGCCGAGACGTTCCTTTCGGCGCCGGTCGGAAACGGTCCTTTCGAAATGGCTGAGATCTGGTCTCCGGGGCAGCCGGTGATCCTGAAATCGTTCGCCGGCTTCATCGACACTCCCGAGCTCGACGGGATCCGATTCTTGCCCTACCCCGACGCCGCGGCATCGTGGCTTCAGTTCGTCGATGGACAGCTTGACGTCGCAGAGGTTCCCGCGGGGCAGATCGAGGACGCGCAACAAGAGTTCGGCGATGCGGGTTTCAAGCCCCTGCTGGCGGGCTACTACTTCGGCCTCAACGTGACGTCGGAAGGGCTCAAAGACATAAGACTGCGCCGCGCGATCAATGCGGCGATCGATCGAGATCGGATAGTGACTATCTACAGCTCGACCCTGCAACCGCCGCGTGGGATCGTGCCCATCGGCATGCCGGGATTCGAAGAGAACCTCTGCACCGAGCTTTGCGACCACGATCCGGCCCTCGCGGAGCGGCTCGTTTCGAAGATCAAGACAAAGGATCGCTCGGTGACTATCGGATACACGCGGGGTGAACCTCATGCGGATGTTGCCAGGTCGGTGAAGGAAGACCTCAACGCCGCGGGCTTGAGCGCCCGCATCAAGGCCTATGGGTTCAAGGAGTACCTCTCGACGTTGCGCGACGGGAAGCAAGAGGTCTACAGGCTTGGGTGGATCGCAGAGGTTCCGACGGCGGATGAGTTTCTCTCCTCTTTGTTCGCCTCCACCTCTCCGGACAACCACTCTGGGTTCGCGTCGAGCAAGGTGGATGCGCTCCTCGACGAGGCTCGCGGTGAGCCCTCCGAGGGCAAGCGGATACAGCTGTACAAGGAGGCCGAACAGGCGATCCTCGAGCAAGTCCCCGTCGTGCCCATCGGATCCTTCATCAGCCACTGGGCGGCCCAACCACGTGTCCAAGGGATCGTGTTCGACGTGATGGGAGGCTTCGACGCCGTGGGCATCTCACTCGCGTCAACGTCGGAGTGAAGTTGCCTCGCTCGATCGCTGGGTTGATCGCGGTCGCGCTTGTGATGGCCGCATGCACCGGTGGCGATGGGGGAAAGGGTCATCCGGACGGAACTCGCTCGACTCCCACTCCGCCGGCCGAGCCGCATGGGTCGGTCGTTGTCGGGGTTTACGGAGAACCTGCGACTTTGGACCCGTACTCGACGCTCGCGTCCGAGCTGACATGGCAGCTCGTGAGACCTGTGTATCCGTCCCTCTACCGGCTGCTCCCGGACGGTAGCGTCGAGCCCGATCTTGTCGACCGCCTCGCAGCGACTCCTACTGGGATCCGCATAACCCTCGTCGACAGACGATGGAGCGATGGAACGGCGATAACAGCGCGTGATGTCGTCGCGAGCGTCAAGCGAGCGCGGCCCCCATCCGGATTCGCTCTGGTCGACAAAGCCCGTGCTGCCGGGCCGAGAACCTTGATCCTCGAGGGTGACGTCGCGGACTGGCCGACGGCTCTTGCAACTGTGGCTTACGTTCTGCCGGGGGGAGTTGCCCGCAAGATCTACGGAGGGCCATTCGTCATCTCCGACCGAGTTCCGGGTCTGGAGATCGACTACGCCATCAACGAGGAGTGGCCGGACACGACTGGACTTCAGCGTTTCAAAGTGCAGTTCGCAATATCGACTGAGATGTTGATCGCCTTGTTGGAGAGGGGCAAGATCGATGTCTCGGCCATCCCTTCCGCTCTCAATCTCGGCCAGCGTCTCGATGAGCACGGGATAGCGCATGCCGGCGCCCTCGGCTGGGATCTGCTCTACCTCGATCTCGACGGAGCAGATCTGCCCGGTTTCGACAACACGATCGGGCGTGCGCTCGACAGACAGGCGATCGTGGATGATCTCGTCCGCAGCGAGGGCCGGCTGGCGAACGGCATCCACCCCGGTCCAGGTACCCATGACGCAGGCGGACCTTTCGCGAAAGTCACTCCGAAGAAGACCGAGTCATCCGGCACCGTGCAGATCTCCGCGCCCACCGGCGACGAATTGGCGGAGTTCGTTCAACGACTTATCCAGGTTCAACTCGAGGATGCGGGTATCACGGCAGAGCTCGTCACGGTCGAGCCCGATCGCTTCTACGGAGAGTGGGCGGCGACCGACCCATTCGACATCGCGGTTCGGCGGGCCGGGGGAGCGCCGGACGATAGGAGCGCAAGATCGGACCGCTTCGCCATCCCGGTGGCCGAGGTCGAGAGCGTCGGCGCGTGGAATCCTCCGGTGACCGGGATCGCTCCGAACCCGACCTATGACGGCTTGCTCTGGAACGTTCAGGACTGGTTCCTGACAGAGGGCTGATGGCTATACTTCGGCAGGCCCTGCGGCAAAGCCGCATGGGCCTTTTGTAACGCCCTCTTGCGGTCGTGCTGGAATTGGTAGACAGGCATGGTTGAGGGCCATGTGTCCGTAAGGACGTGAGGGTTCAAGTCCCTCCGACCGCACTCAGACCGACTTAGGTGACTAGTTACTACCCCGCCGAAGAATCGGACATTTCGCCCTTTGGCATCAGAAGATTTTCCGCCCATTCGCCCTATTCAGGGGCCGCGTTCCGGATTCGACATTAAGGATATGAGCTTCAAAAAGGTGCGCTTGGGGGCTGCCGCGGAACGAGAAGCGATCGAGAGCAGCCTGCGTCAAGCGGAGAAGATGGAGGCGGTCGGGCAGCTGGCCGGCGGGATAGCGCACGACTTCAACAACCTTCTTGCGGTCATCCAGAATTACACGCGTTTCGTTCACGATGATCTGCCGGAGTCCGATCCACGACGGGCAGACCTCGCCGAGGTCATGAAAGCGGGAGAGCGTGGAGCCGATCTCGTCCGACAGTTGCTGACGTTTTCTCGCAAGGAGATAGTCGAGCCGGAGATCATCGACCTCAACGCTTCGGTCGTCGAGATCGCTCACCTCATCCGTCGAGTCCTCTCCGAGAGCACGGAGATAGTCACCAGCCTGGAGCCCGACCTCGATGCGATCGAAGCGGATCGCTCTCAGGTCGATCAGGTCTTGATGAATCTCTCGATGAACGCCGCCGACGCGATGCCGGATGGAGGCACGCTGGAGATCCGCTGCTTCAACTGCAGGATCGACGAGCGAACCAGCATCGACGAACTACGCCCGGGCGACTACGTCTGCCTAACCGTGTCGGATAACGGGCAAGGCATGGACCCCGCGGTTCTGAGTCGTGCCTTCGAGCCATTCTTCACGACCAAAGGGCGTAGCTCCGGGACCGGCCTCGGGCTCGCCTCTGTCTACGGCATCGTTCAACGATCGCGAGGTCACATCGAGGTGAAGTCGGGTCCCGGAGAAGGGACCTCGGTCACCATCTATTTCCCCTCCGCTCAGGGATCGCCAACGAAGGTTCTCGAAGCGTCGCCACCGATCGGTGCGACCATCCTCATCGCTGATGACGAAGAGCCCATCCGAAAGTTCCTAAAGAGGCTGCTCGAAAGAGCAGGGCACACGGTGATCGTCGGAGACGATCCTCACGATGCTTTGGAGCTCGCTCGCACGGCGACTCGAGTTGATCTCCTGCTGACCGATGTGGTCATGCCCGATATGTCGGGGAAGGAGCTCGCCGACAGAGCAGGAGTGCTGCGCCCCGGGCTCCGCACGCTGTTCATGTCCGGATACCCCGAGGACATCCTCGTCGCACACCAGATCTCCATAGAGGGAGACAACTACATCCAGAAACCGTTCTCTGGCGAGGCTCTTGTGTCGAAGATCGGGTCGATACTTGGGGAGTCGTTCCAGGAGGTTCTAGAGGTAGGGAGGTGAGCGTCGCTGTGGTCACGCCGGACACCATGAGGGTTCTGGTGGTCGACGACGATGACCAGATCCGGCGCATGCTCCGTCGCGTTCTGGGACGGAAGCCTGGATTTGACATCGTCGGCGATTGTCACTCTGGTGAGGCTGCCATCGAACTCAGCTTGGAACTCAACCCCGACCTGATCCTCATGGACTTGAACATGCCGGGCATCGGGGGGGCCGAGGCGACACGCGTGATCAAGCAAACCAGCCCGGCAGTCCGCATAGTCGCACTGACGGGGCAGGGAGACGACGAGACGGTCGCGGAGATGATCCGGGCCGGGGCATCTGGATACTTGTTGAAGAGCGCCGGGACCGACGAGCTCATGGCTTCCCTCTCGGAGATCGCTCGAGGCCACGGGGCTCTCGCACCAGAAGTGACGCCCATGGTGTTGGAGGACGTAGTCGAGCTCTACAAGCGTGAACAGGAAAGAGCGACCGCGCTCCTCGAGCTCGACAGGATGAAGCGAGAATTCATGAACGTCGTGTCGCACGAGTTGCGGACGCCGCTCACGGGCATCAAAGGTAGTTCGGTCACCCTTCGAAGGAGATGGGATCAACTCGACGAAGCGACCAAGCTCGATCTCATCGGCATGGTTGAAGATCAAGCGGACAAGCTGGATCGGCTGGTCCGCCAGATATTGACGGTGTCCGGTATCCAGCGAGGAGACGTTCAGCCCTACTCCTCGGTCTTCTCTCTGAGGTCCGCCGTCGAAGACGCTCTCGAGATGCTCACCCCCAAGCGACGTGGGCGCGACGTCGAGCTCCAGTTGGGCGATGCACTGGTGCGCGGTGATCGTGGCCAGCTGGCCGAGGTCGCCCGGTCGCTTATCGAGAATGCCTTGGACTTCACAACAGGACCGATCACTGTCACCACCGGCGCCGAGGGAAACCTCGCCGTGTTGGTCGTCACCGATCAAGGACCGGGGATGGATCCAGACGTGTTGAAGGCAACGCTTAGCGAACCCTTCCATCAGGGCGACTCGTCTTCGACTCGCACGGTCGGGGGGTTGGGATTAGGTATCTACATCGCTCGCCAGGTTGCTGAGGCCTTCGGAGGTCGTCTCGACGTGCAAACGTCCAATCAGGAGGGCTCGCGATTCGCGATCGAGCTGCCCTTGGTCGAATCCGCCTGAGGTCAGGCGTCGGAGCCGACCGGGTCCAGTTTCAGTTCCTTGCGGCGGTCTATGGCGACGAAAGAGCTCGAATGTGCCTTGGCCACCGACTTCATCTCGGCGGCGATCTCGGACGCCTCCCAGTGACTGACTAGTGGGCGGATCTCGTTAGAGGCGACGCCTATCGACACGGTCATCTGGGGGAAGCTCCGCAGTTGACCTCTCCGATCAAGTATCTCGATCATTCCGCGACTGACGTCTTCAGGGTCGTAAAGGGTTTCTGCTGCCGCGTCCCATCGATCGGTGATGTGGTTACCAACTGCTGCGGCTAGATCTGCTCGAACGATCGCAGCCAGGTCGTCGCCACCGATGTGTCCCAAGAAACCGTCGCTTCCCCCGTAGCGCTCGACCGCTTCCCGGGAGATCTTGGCGAGAAGTTTGATGGCTTCGTCTCCGCGGAGAAAGCCGTAGTTGTCGTTGAACGGTTTGAAGTTGTCGATATCGATGTGCAGGAGCCCGATCGATTCGCTTTCTCCGAGGCGTCGGACGAGCTCCTCCTGGATCCGGATGTTCCCGGGAAGTTGAGTCAATGGACTCACCGCCCGTGTGGTTCGAGCCCTCGTAAGGGCGAGTCGAACGCGAGTGCTCAGGTCGGCCAGGCCAATGGGCTTTGCGATGAAGTCGTCGATGCACCGCTCGAGAGAGGTGACCTTGGCGGCCGGGAAGTCGACCCCGGTTATCGCGATCACGGGGATGTGCTCGGTTCGCAGATCGTTCGACAATCTCGTGCACACGTCGTAGCCGTCTATCCGCGGCATAACCATGTCAAGGAGGACAAGGGCAGGCAGAACGTCGAATGCCGTCCTGAGGGCCTCATCGCCATCGGCTGCTGTGACTACCTCGAAGCCTTCGGCTTCGAGGTGCATAGAAACGACGTCTAGAAAGTTGAGGTCGTCGTCGGCTACGAGGATGGTGTCGCGGGGGGTCATTGGAGTCCTTGGGTTGTCTCAAAGCTCAATACGCCATCGGGAACCCGTTTCCTCCCGGTTTGGTCCCCTAAGTGGAACCCGGCGCTTAGCATCTGGCCATGCCAGAACTTCCCGTCACCGAGCCCCTCGAAACCCGGGTCGAGGAACCTGATGGATCTCTTGAACGCCTTGCCTCCGCCGCTACGAGCGCTTCGGCAGAGGAGGTCGCGGCCGACTACCCAGAGTGCCTGGCCGCGTGGGCAAAGTTGGGTGAGATGGCTCTCGAGGACGGCCGGCCCGTGGCCGCCTACGCCTACTTCAGGGTCGGGTACCACCGGGGGCTCGATCGGATCCGGTCGGCCGGGTGGAGGGGCCGGGGCAATGTCTTTTGGGCTCACGAGGGCAATAGAGGGTTCCTGGCGTCCCTCCGGGGTCTCGGGCTCGCGGCCGCGGCGATAGGGGAATCCGCCGAGGCATCGAGGTGTGAGGCATTCCTCGAGCAGCTCGCTCCCGACGCCCCCTAACTCGAGGTCAGTACCGGGCCGACTTTCTCCAAGAATTCTTCGACCCGTTCGCGGCCATCGGCAGGCCAGCTCACGATCACGTAGTCGAGCCCGATCTCGACCAGCTCCTTGGCTCGAGATTCCACCTCGTCCCAGGGCTCGGATATGGACAGATTGGTCGATCTCGCTATGGAACTCGGATCGCGCCCTGCCTCCCGCGCGCTCCGTTGCACGATGGACCACTTCCTTTCGATGTCGGACGCGTGCCCGAACGTGTGCCACGCGTCTGCCGACCGGCCGACGAGCGGCAGCATCTTGCGCTCGCCTGAGGCCCCGATCCAGATGGGTGGATGGGGGTCCTGTACGGGCCGTGGTCGATACATCGCATGGTTCAACCGGTAGTAGCGGCCGTCGAAGCTCGCATCGTCCCGAGTCATCAGGAGACGCATGACCTGGATGGCTTCGTCGAGCCTGTTGACGCGCTCTCCGGTCGGCGGAAAGTCGAAGCCAAGCTCTTCGTGCTCCTGCTGGAACCACGCGGCCCCCACCGCGAGTTCAAGCCGCCCTCCGGAAATGTGATCGACGGTTACGGCTTCTGCCGCAAGCAGAGAGGGATGCCTGTACGTGATCCCGGTGACCAGCGTGCCCAATCGGATCCGATCCGTCACCGCGGCGAGTGCGGCCAACAACGTCCAGCCTTCGAGACATGGTCCCGTGGGATCGCCGTACAGCGCCTTGAAGTGATCGAAGACCCACGCGCCGTCGAAGCCTGCCTCCTCCGCGAACCTCACCCTGTCGAGGAGCTGGTCCCAAGTGAGCTGGTGTTGAGACAAATCCACACCGATCTTCATGTCGCTTCCTCCTTGTCACCGATCGCTTCTTCCAGGAAATCGACGACGATCTTTGTCAGGGTTTCGTAGCGCGCCCAGAAGAAATGGTTCGCTCCTTTGACCTCGACATACGTCGCCCCCGCGGCTTCGGCCCACTTCCGGCAAGCCTCCGGAGCTACCTTGTCGTCGTTAGCCCCACAGACAAGAAGCATCCGCGTGGCGCCTTTCACGGTTTCTGGAGAAGGCGCGCCCGAGGTGATCCCGTCCTTGGGCTCTACGGCGGGAGCTATCGCGACGCACGCGATGGCGTCAGGGACTTGCGGCAAGGTGCGCAGCGCAACAGCTGCACCGAACGACCAGCCGGCCAGAGCGATCGGCAGTTGAGGGAAGCGGGACCGAACAAGGTCGATCGCGCCGAGTGCGTCGGCCACCTCGTCGTCACCGAGCCCGAACTCACCTTCGGAGCCTCCAACCCCGCGGAAGTTGAAGCGAAGAACCGCCCAGCCCAGTTCGACAAGCCCGTCCTGAACCGCAACTAGTAGAGGAGCGTTCATCGTCCCGCCCATCTGTGGATGGGGGTGACACAGGACGAGGACCGCTTTCGGTTGGTCGGGCGTGGCCAAGGCGGCTTCCAAACGGAGGCCATCCCGGGACACGATCTGCTGGTTTTCGATCAAGTCGCGCTTTCGCTTGCAAGTCGGTCGCGGATCGCCTGAGCGACATCAGCCATCTCTCCGCTTCGGTACTTCTGCCGCGGCCAGAAGAAGCCCCTGAGGCCATCCTTCGGGCGACGGGGAACAACGTGGATGTGAAGGTGCGGGACGCTCTGGCTGACGACGTTGTTCATCGCGACGAACGATCCCACTGCCTCGACGGCCTCCGGAACGACCCTCGACAGAAGTCGGGCCCTCGTGAAGAGAGGTTCGATGAGCGCGTCCGGAAGGTCGGCCAAGGTGTCGTGATGTTCCTTCGGTACGAGCAGCGTGTGTCCGGGAAAGACGGGGCGGATGTCGAGAAATGCAAGCGTGATGTCGTCGCTGAAGACGATCTCCGCTTCAACTGAGCCGGCGACGATGTCGCAGAAGAGACACACGGAGGCCGACACTACGACCGCCCAGACGGGTTACGTCCTGGGTTTGGCCCCGGGGGACGGGGTATTGACAGAGGCGATGATCGAAGCGGCCGCGGGAACAATCGTCATTTACGCCGACATCGGCTGCCCGTGGGCCCACCTTTCCGTCTACCGCCTCCACGAAGCCCGCGCCGACCTGGGACTCAAGGACGAAGTTGTCTTCGAGCCACGCGCCTTCGCCCTGGAGATATTTAACGAGCGACCGACGCCGCGAGCGATCCTGGATGCGGAGATCCCCGTCGCCGGGGGCGCGGATCCGGGAGCCAAATGGCAGATCTGGCAAGGCCCCGATAGCACGTGGCCCGTAACCACTCTGCCCGCGCTGGAGGCGGTGGAGGCGGCGAAGGATCAAGGGGCCAGGGCGGCGGAGGAGCTCGATAGAGCATTGCGCATCGCTTTCTTCGGTGAAAGTAAGACCATCTCGATGCGTCACGTGATCCTCGAGGTTGCGCGCGCCTGCAGTGACGTGGATGCGAAGCTGCTCGCAGAGGCGTTCGACGAAGGTCGAGCTCGATCGAGGGTGATGCAACAGGTAAGAGTCGCCGAATCTGACGACGTGAAAGGAAGCCCTCACCTGTTCTTGGCCGATGGGACCGATTTCCACAATCCCGGTGTGGACATGTCCTGGGAGGGACCTCACGGCAAAGGCTTCCCTGTGATCCACCACGATGACCCTTCCGTCTACGTCGATATCCTCCATCGGGCAGTTTCGATCTAGCCCAACGACGACGAAGGAGGCGAACGTGGACGACGCAAGCGTCAGGCAGGCGGCGGAGGCGCACGCTGTTGCAACGGTGTCGGGTGACCTCAAGACCGCCGGAAGTTATCTCGACAAGAGCGCGTATTCGGCGGCCGGCGAGGTTATGAAGTCGATGCCCGACCCGCTCGAAGCCTCGCAAGTGACCACGGTCGAAGCGGCAGACGAGGGATTCGACGTCCGCATCGAATATTCGGGGGCGGGTTCGACCACGACGATTCTCTCGACTTGGCAGGCGATCGATGGGGCGCCGAAGATCGTCGGGCTCCAGGTGGTCTAACCCCGCACTAGGTATCCTTCGCCCATGCCCACAGCGGATGTGAATGGACCCCAGCGGAAAGTAATGGATAGCTCCGTTCGGCCAGCCCGGGTCATCTACGGCAGCTCCGGCATCTCGGTGAGGTCGGGTCAGTCACTGCCGTTCAAGCTGACTCGGGAGTGGCTGGCACCTGCCGGTTACTACGCCGAGCGGTGGTACCTGGTGCGGCCGGAGACCAAGGAGGTCATGTACGAGTCGCCCGAGAGGCTTCAGCTGATGTGGGGGCTCCAGGCGCCCACGAGCGTGATCGACGAGATCCACGAGCCGATCGATCTGCCGGCCGGGAGCTACGTCATCGTTTTCGCCCTAGGCGGCATCAAGGGCGGAGAGCTCGCTTTCGAGGCGGTCGAGGTTCCCGCCGAAGAGGCGGCCTGAAGGGCGGTCGGGGCCTCCGCAAGCCACCCCTTGACCGCCGACCTGGGGTGTTTCAGACTTATTAGGCCGGTTACTGAGGTTCGTCCAAGCTTCCCCTTAGGACGTTCCGCAGGAGCCGGCTCTCTTATCTCCCGTTGAGCTTCGTTTCATCTCGGTCTCATCCTCGGTCTCTATCCTCTTCCCATGCGAAAAACATTCACTCTGCTCATCCTTGTCCTGCTTTGCCTCGGCGCTTGCTCCGTTCGGGACCTCCCCGGCGTGTCGGAACAAGCGGCCTCTTCCGAACAATCAACCGACTTTTCGGAAGTCGACCTTTCTCAAGACGCGACACCCGCTCCGCATTCGGAGCTGAGCACCATCGTCGAAGACGCTCTTCCTTCCGTCGTCAATGTCAAGGTCCACGCGTTCCAGTCTGGCGGGCTCGAGGGCCGCGGCGAGGGTTCGGGCGTGGTGATCGATCCGGAGGGGATCATCCTCACCAACAACCATGTGATCGCCGGTGCGGTCGAAGTTCGCGTTCTCTTCAACGACGATCACGAGCCGATGGACGGCCGGGTGATCGGCGCCGACCCAGGCAGAGATCTCGCGGTCATCAAGGTCGATGCAACGGATCTCCACGCGATCCCCATCGGTCACTCCGACAACCTGAAACTTGGCGATGACGTCGTGGCGATCGGCTTTCCCCTAGGTCTCGGCGGCCCGACGGTTACGAAGGGGATCGTGTCCGGGAATGGGCGGACGATCTCGGCCCAATCTTCCGACGGCGCGGTCGAGCGGCTCGTCGGGATGCTCCAGACCGACGCTGCGATCAACCCCGGCAACTCCGGCGGGGCGCTGATCGACACAAACGGAGGCCTGGTCGGGATCAACACCGCGGTCGCGGGCTCGGCCGAGAACGTCGGCTTCGCCATCGCCATCGACGGCGCCATGCCGGTCGTTAGGGAGTTCCTAAGCAAGCCGGCAGAGAGGCAGTCGTGGCTCGGCATCTCGATGCAGACGCTGACCCAGGTGCTCGACGAACAGCTCGGATACCCGAGCGACCTGCGCGGAGTCCTGATCGTTCAAGTCATCCCCGGAAGCCCGGCTGAGGGAGCGAGCATCGAGGACGGCACAGTCGTCACTTCGATCGACGGGACCGAGGTGACGACGGACCAGCAACTGGCGGACTTCCTGTCTCAGAAGAGCCCGGGGGACCAAGTGACGCTTGATCTCTACACTCCGTCGGGCGACTCCAAGACCGTCACCGTCGAGCTCGACGTGCGTCCCTTCACGTTCGCGAAACCGAGTCCCAGCCCCAGTAGCTAGGAATAGCTCTCCGCGGCCCCCGCGGGGCTACGCTTTGGCTCGTGAAGGTCAAACTGCGTAACCCCGACCGGGTCGTTGAGGTGAACGGTCCGAAAACCGTCAGGGCCATGCTCGACGAGCTGGGCATCGTTTCGGAGGCCGTCCTGGTGATCCGCGACGCGACCCTCTTGACCCGCGACGAGGCGCTCGATCAAGCCGACGAGCTTGAGGTGCGGCCCGTGTTGTCGGGAGGGGCGACATGAAGTGCAAAGTCTGTAGGGCACACGCCGTGGTCGATGTCCGGAGGCACAACGCGGCTTTCTGCGGCGAGCACTTCACCGAGCACATCAAGAACCAGGTGGCCAAGACCATCCACGAGTTCCGGATGTTCGAGCCGGACGACAGGCTCCTCGTGGCGGTTTCGGGAGGCAAGGACTCGCTCGCGGTGTGGGACATCCTCTTGGACCTCGGGTACGACGCGACCGGCTTCTACCTGGACCTCGGCATCGGCGGCTACTCCACTCGCTCCAAGGAAGCTGCGGTCGAGTTCGCCGATCGTCGAAACGCGAAGCTCATCGTCCGCTCGCTCGAAGAAGAGCACGGCTATACGGTGCCCGAACTTTCGAAGCTCACGGCTCGAGTGCCATGTTCCGGGTGTGGCTTGAACAAGCGCTACGAGTTCAATCGGGCCGCGTTGGAAGAAGGCTTCGACATCCTCGTCACCGGTCACAACCTCGATGACGAAGTCGCCACACTCTTCGGCAACGTCCTTCACTGGAACACCGACATGCTCGCGCGTCAGGCTCCCGTTCTCCAGGAGCGGCTCTTCGGAGCGGGCGACACATCGCGCGTGGTGATGGTGAAGAAGGTAAAGCCGCTCGTTCGGGTTGCGGAGCGTGAATCGGCGGCCTTCGCACTCCTTCGGGGGATCGACTACATAGTCGAGGAGTGCCCCATGGTCGAAGGCAACACCCAGCACAAGTACAAGGAGGCGATGACTCTCATCGAGGAGTCGTCCCCCGGAACCAAGAGCCAGATGTACTTCGGTTTCCTGAAGAAGGCCTCAGAGCGGTTTCAGGACGCGTCGGATGACGTCGAGCTGGTCCCCTGCGTGGAGTGCGGGGCAGTCACCGTCGCGGTCGCCGAAGGCGAGCCGCGCTGCAGCTTCTGCAGGAACAAGGCTCTCGCCCTCGGACGCAAGTCGGGGGAGATACCACCCCCTCGGATCCGAAGAAGGGGCAGGCGTTGAACGACGAACGCTCCCTTGAGGCGGGCGAGCGCGTCCTTTTGATCGACGCGAAGGAAAGGCGTTACCTCATCACGCTCGCGACCGGCAAACAGTTCCACTCACATAACGGGTCCGTGGAACACGACGAGATGATCGGCGGGCCCGAGGGAAGGACCGTCCGGACCACCGGCGGCGCGGAGCTTCTCGTCTTCCGGCCCACCCTCAGCGACTACGTGATGAAGATGAAGCGCGGGGCGCAGATCGTCTATCCGAAGGACGTTGGCTTGATCCTCGTCTACGCCGACATCTTTGCGGGGGCGTTCGTCATCGAAGCCGGCACCGGGTCTGGGGCTTTGACGCTCGCGTTGGCTCGCGCCGTGGGTGACTCGGGCCGGGTCATCTCGTATGAGGTCCGCGACGACCATCATGAGCGCGGATCCGAGAACGTGGCCGCTTGGTACGAAGGGTCCGGCGGCAAGCCAGAGAATCTCGAGCTGCGCGTGGGGGACATCTTCGACGGGATCCCCGAGAAAGGCGCCGATCGGATGGTCCTCGATATGCCCGAACCATGGCACGCGATCGGGACGGCGACGGCATCGCTGGCAGCCGGTGGGCTCCTATGTTGCTATCTGCCTACGATCCCGCAAGTCTCCCAAACGGTCGAGGCCATGAGGTCGGGAGGCTTCTCGCTCATCGATGCGTTCGAGGGCCTGCTGAGAACCTGGAACATCGAAGGTCAATCGGTTCGCCCGGATCACCGGATGGTGGGACATACCGGGTTCATAGTCGTGGGCCGGAAGCTGGCAAGTTAGCCTCACGACAACTTCTCGAAAAGCGGGACGTTGGGAATTACCGGGAGTAATCTTCCTCCCAGGAGGTGGTCGAGATCTCCGAGAGCGAGCTCGAACGGCGAATCTCCCAGTACGACCGGGAGGTCCAGGAGCTACAGGGTCAGGTAAAACTGCTCGAAGACGAGCTGGCTCTGACTCGCCGCAAACTTGATGCGGCTCCGCGTCAGATCCACCTTCTCGAGAAGCGCCTTTCCGAAGCCAGCGCGAATCTCACCAAGGCATCCACGAAGCTCGAACGCAATGACGGTCTGTTGCGAGAAGCCCGCGACCAGATCCAGGCGCTCCGCGAGCAGGTCGAACAGCTGTCCCAGCCACCCTCCGGGTACGGCGTCTTCCTACAACCTTATGAAGAGGACTCCACGGCCGACATCTTCACGAACGGCCGGAAGCTGCGCGTGAATGTCTCTCCGGAGATCGAGCTCAAGTCGATCCAGCGCGGGCAGGAGGTCATGCTCAACGAGGCGATGAGTGTTATCGCCATATGCGACTTCGAGATCCAGGGAGAAGTCGTCACCTTGAAAGAGATCCTCGAGGACGGTAAGCGTGCCCTCGTGCAGATGAGGACGGACGAGGAGCGCGTCGTCGAGCTGGCAGACATCATTGACAGGAAGATCCTGAGGGCCGGCGACAGCTTGCTTCTGGACGTGAAATCGGGCCACGTACTCGAGAAGCTTCCGAAGCCGGAGGTCGAGGAGCTGATCCTCGAAGAGGTGCCGGACATCTCCTACGAGGACATCGGGGGGCTGGACGAACAGCTCGAAGAGATCCGCGATGCGGTTGAGCTGCCGTTCTTGCACGCCGACCTGTTCCGTGAGCACGAACTCGACCCGCCCAAGGGGATCCTTCTTTACGGCCCCCCTGGATGCGGAAAGACTCTCGTCGCCAAGGCAGTCGCCAACTCTCTTGCGAAGAAGACCGCAGAGAGGATGGGCACCGAAGGACGGCGGTCGTACTTCTTGAACATCAAGGGTCCGGAGCTCCTTAACAAGTACGTGGGCGAGACCGAGCGCCAGATCCGCTTGATCTTCCAGCGTGCGAAAGAGAAATCGGACGAAGGCGTTCCCGTCATCGTGTTCTTCGATGAGATGGATTCGCTGTTCCGGACGCGCGGCTCGGGGATCTCGAGCGACATCGAGTCCACGATCGTTCCTCAGTTGCTGGCCGAGATCGACGGCGTCGAAAGCTTGAAGAACGTCATCGTCGTCGGTGCCTCCAACCGCGAGGACCTGATCGACCCCGCGATCCTGCGTCCCGGGCGTCTGGATGTGAAGATCAAGGTCGAGCGGCCTACCGAAAAAGCCGCCGTCGACATCTTCGCCAAATACCTGACCACCCGGATCCCGATCGCCGCGACGGAGATCGAAAAACACGGCTCGGCGGATGCTGCGGTCAAAGAGATGATCGTCGAGACGGTCGAAAAGATGTATTCGGTCGACGAGGACAACAAGTTCCTCGAGGTCACTTACGCGAATGGCGACAAAGAGATCCTCTACTTCAAAGACTTCTCCTCCGGAGCGATGATCGAGAACATCGTGCGCCGCGCGAAGAAGCAGGCGGTCAAGCGCGCCATCGAGGGCGAGCCTAAGGGGATCAACATCGACGACATGATCCGGGCCATCCATCAGGAGTACAAGGAAAACGAGGATCTGCCGAACACGACCAACCCGGACGACTGGGCCAAGATCTCCGGGAAGAAGGGCGAGCGGATCGTCTACATCCGCACCTTGGTGGGGAACTCGAAGGAAACCGCCGAGGGAAGCCGCCAAGTGGAAGGCGTCCAAACAGGGCAGTACCTCTAATTCCCTCATATACGCCCCCACGGGCGTAGATTTCGGCCATGGCCATACCGAAGATCTGTGGGATCGAGACCGAGTACGGGATCTCCGTGCGCGGCGCGTCCGAGTTCAACCCGATCCTCACTTCTTCTTTGCTGATCAACGCCTACGCGAAGCCGGCCTTCAAACGGGTGAAGTGGGACTACGAAGAAGAGAACCCGATGAGGGATGCCCGGGGCTTCGAGCGGGCCCAGGCGGATCTGATCGCCGAGGACGACTCGGGCCTCGTGAACGTGATCTTGCCGAATGGGTCTCGCTACTACGTCGACCATGCCCATCCCGAGTACTCGAGTCCCGAATGCTCGAACGCGCGGGATCTCGTGATCTGGGACAAGGCGGGGGAGCGGATCCTGGCCGACTCGATCCGGGCGGCCCAGGCGATCGTGTCCGAGGGGGAGAAGGTCTTCATCTACAAGAACAACTCCGACGGCAAGGGCAACTCCTATGGGACCCACGAGAACTATCTCGTCGATAGGCAGACGCCGTTCCCATCACTCGTGCAACACCTCATGCCGTTCTTCGTTTCTCGTCAGGTGTTCACGGGCGCCGGCAAAGTAGGCGGAGAGAACGGCAACGACGGAGTCGAGTTCCAGATCTCTCAGCGCGCCGACTTCTTCGAGGTCGAGGTGGGACTGGAAACGACCTTCAAGCGACCCATCATCAATACGCGCGATGAGCCGCACGCCGATGCCGAGAGGTATCGGAGACTGCACGTGATCGTGGGCGACGCGAATATGGCCGAGCTATCGACCTTTCTAAAGGTCGGCACAACGGCCGTAGTTCTCCGCATGATCGAGGACGACTTCATCACAGACGACTTCTCGCTCGCGGAGCCCGTGCGTTCGATCCGGCGCATCTCCCACGATCCCTCGTGCAAAGCGACTATGGAACTCGACGACGGCAGAACGATGACTGCAGTCGAGCTTCAGTGGGAGTACCTGCGACTCGCCAAGAAATACGCGCAAGACAACGAGACCGACCCGGTCACCGACGACGTGCTCGAACGGTGGGAATGGGTCCTGGGTCGCCTGGAAGAGGACCCTCTGAGCTTGTCCGCCCATCTCGACTGGCCCGCCAAGTTGTCGTTGATGGAGGCCTACCGTTCCCGGGACGGCCTCTCCTGGGACAACTCCAAGCTGAAGTTGATCGATCTCCAGTACCACGACGTCCGTCCCGAGAAGGGTCTCTACTGGAAGCTCGTCAACTCCGGAAAGATCGAAACGATCGTCGACCCGGCCGAGATCGCGTTCGCGGTCGATCATCCGCCGGAGGACACGAGGGCCTATTTCCGGGGCGAGTGTCTGCGCCGTTTCTCTCCCGAGATCGTCGCCGCGTCGTGGGATGCCCTGATCTTCGACACCGGCGACGAGCCGCTTCGCAAGGTTCCGACGATGGACCCGCTGAGGGGCACGAAGGTGCACGTCCAGAGCCTGCTGGACGCCTCGCCCGACGTGCAGACCCTCCTGGCAAACCTCTCCGGTTAGGCGCTTTTCCGTCTCATTCCGGCCGTATCATTTAGGTCCAACTCGATCTAAGAGGTGACGTGATGGCAGACCAGACTCGAAAAGGGAAGCCGCGGAAAGACGAAGAGACCGCGGAACCCACGAAGGCCGAAACAACCGAGAAAAAAGACGAAGAACTCGACGATCTCCTAGACGAGATCGACGAAGTCCTCGAGGTCAATTCCGAGGATTTCGTTAGGGCATATATCCAGAAGGGCG
Organism: Actinomycetota bacterium; assembly: GCA_034663635.1. GTDB lineage: Bacteria > Actinomycetota > CADDZG01 > CADDZG01 > WHSQ01 > JAXDJH01. The sequence goes on from JAXDJH010000008.1 coordinate 30,388, forward strand.
GAGAGCTGATGATTCCGTCCAGCCTAATGATGCAGGGTCGACCGATGTGGATGTCCGTCGTTCTGATGGTCGTCGGCTACACGATTTGGCGAAGACAGAGGAGCCACGCTCCTCACTAACCAACGGGAACCGCGCACCCGGGAAGGAGACACTTGAGGTGTGCGGATTGTGGTCAGAACAAGGACCCTGACGAGTTCCCGCGAAATAGGGGCAACGCGGCCCCCCAAGCCGAACACGTCGATCACTGCCACGACACCAGGGCCATCCGAGGAGTGCTCTGTTTCGGCTGCAATCGGGGGCTGGGCAAGGCTAAGGATGACCCGCGCCTCATCCGGCGCGCCATCGAATATCTTCACGCTCATGGATGACTCCACTTTCGGAGACCTGCTGAGGGTCCCCGTGCACGGCCCCGGCTCCTCGTTCTCGGAACTCCTCAAGGTCACTTCCCCTGAGATGTTGCCGAACCCGAAGCTCGAGAATCAGATCCACGCCCCCGAAGGGACCACCGTCCTTGCGATCAACTACAAAGACGGCGTCATCGTCGCGGGCGACCGCAGGGCGACCGAGGGCTTTCAGATCTCTCACCGCTCGATCGAGAAAGTCTTCGCCGCCGACGACATGAGCGCCGTGGCGATCTCCGGCACGGCGGGGCCAGCGGTGGAGATGGTGCGTTTGCTACAGACGGAGCTCGAGCACTACGAGAAGGTCGAAGGCGAGCGCCTTAGCCTCGAGGGAAAAGCGAACAAGCTCTCGCAGATGATCAGGGCAAACCTGCCCGCGGCGATGCAGGGCCTCGTGGTCATCCCTCTCTTCGCAGGCTTCGACGAAGGTCGCGGGGGCGGACGCATCTTCAAGTACGACGTCACGGGCGGCCGCTACGAAGAGGACGACTATCACGCGACAGGCTCCGGCGGTAAGGACGCACGAAGCAGCCTCAAGAAACGCTTCAAGGTGGACCTGAGCCGCGATGAGGCGGTCAAGATCGCGATCGAAGCTCTCTTCGATGCGGCGGACGAAGACGTGGGCACGGGCGGCCCCGACGTGATGCGCGGGATCTATCCGACGATCGCGGCCATCAGCGCCGATGGCCTCGTGGAGATCTCGGAGGATGAGATCGCCGGCCTTTTCCAAGAGCTCATGAGCGAGCGCAGCGAACAGATGATCCATCCGCCCACTCACACAGTGGACGTGCGCCGGCCGGGCGAGGAGAGCTGAGATGAGTCCGGTCCCTTACTACGTCTCGCCCGAGCAGCTCATGAAGGACAAGGCCGATTACGCGCGCAAAGGCATCGCACGCGGGAAGTCGGTCATCGCGCTGGAGTACGTGAACGGAATCCTCTTCATCGCGGAGAACCCTTCGGCGACGCTCCACAAGATCTCCGAGATCTACGACAAGATCGCGTTCGCAGGCGTTGGCAAGTTCAACGAGTTCGAGCAGCTCAGGATCGGCGGTATCCGGCTCGTCGACATGAAGGGTTACTCGTACTCACGTGAGGACGTAACCGCGAAGGGTCTGGCCAACGCGTACTCGCAGAGCCTCGGCAACATCTTCACCTCCGAGATGAAGCCCTACGAGTGTGAGGTGCTCGTCGCAGCGGTCGGGGATACGTCTGAGACCAACGAGCTATTCCACATCCTTTACGACGGCTCGGTGACCGACCGCGATGGTTGGGTAGCGATGGGCGGGCAAGCGGACGCTCTCGGCACCTACCTCAAGGACAAGTTCGTCGACAAGAAACTGACTCTCAACAAGGGGATCAAACTCGGAACCCAAGCTCTCGAAGAGGTCGAGGGCCGCACTACCCCCTCCGAGCAACTTGAAGTCGCGGTCCTTGATCGCACACGTGCACGACGCAAGTTTCGTCGTCTAACGCTCGACGAGCTGAAGAAGGCTCGTTAGGAACGCACGTTCTCCATCCACATCTTGCGCACCTCGCTCAGATGCCGCGCGGGATCGGGATCGATCGCCGCTCGCTCGGGCGACTCGTAGTACTCCTTGTCTTTCGTTTCGCCGTCTCCCTCCGTGCCTACGATCCAAACGAAGCGATTCTCGTCCCGTGAGATCCACGGACCCACGACCTCCCACCCGAACTTTCGCCGTAACGGGAGCACCAGTTCGCGCCATTCCGCGATGAACTCGTCCATCTCCCCAGGCTTCACGGTGTACTCCCGCAGCTGATAGGTCACATGGGCCTCCTAGATAGTGCTTGTGTCTGGGTCGCGCAGTTCTATCCTTGTTGGGTGGAAAGGCGCATCTTCGGGACCGAGAACGAGTATGGCGTCACGTGTACCTTCAAGGGGCAGCGGCGCTTGTCGCCCGACGAGGTCGCCCGCTACCTGTTCCGCCGGGTCGTGTCGTGGGGTCGATCGTCCAACGTGTTCCTGGAGAACGGCGCCCGGCTGTACCTCGACGTCGGCTCCCATCCCGAGTACGCCACTCCCGAATGCGACAGCGTCTACGACCTCGTCGTTCACGACAAGGCGGGGGAGCGGATCCTCGAAGGCCTCCTGAAGGCGGCCGAGGCCCGACTACGCGAGGAAGGGATCTCCGGCGACATCTATCTCTTCAAGAACAACACCGACTCCGCCGGCAACTCGTATGGGAGCCACGAGAACTACCTTGTGTCGCGCTACGGCGAGTTCGGTCGTCTCGCCGAAGTCATGATCCCGTTCTTCGTGACGCGCCAGATCTTCGCCGGCGCGGGCAAGGTGCTCCAGACGGCGAGAGGTGCGCTGTTCTGCATCAGCCAACGGGCCGAGCACATTTGGGAAGGCGTGTCGTCGGCCACTACCCGGTCGAGGCCGATCATCAACACGCGCGACGAGCCCCACGCTGATGCGGAGAAGTACCGCCGCCTCCACGTCATCGTCGGCGACTCCAACATGAACGAATGGACCTCCTACCTGAAGGTCGGAAGCACGGCCCTCTTGCTCCGTATGTTGGAAGAGGGGGTTCAGATCCGCGACATGACGCTCGAGAACCCGATCCGGGCGATCCGCGAGATATCCCACGACACGAGTTGTCGGCGGCGCGTACGACTAGCGAACGGCCGGGAGGCCAGCGCTCTCGACATGCAGAAGGAGTACCTCGAGAAGGCGCTGCGCTGGGTTGACGCGAGAGACGATCACGTCCTCAAGGAGATCGCGCACATGTGGGAGCACGCGCTCGACTGTCTCGAGAACGATCAGGAGAAACTCGTTACCCAGGTCGACTGGATCGCGAAGAGGAATCTCATCGAGGCTTACCGCGCGAAGCACGGGAACATGTCTCTCGCCCACCCTCGTATCGCACTTATGGACCTCGCCTATCACGACGTCAATCGGAAGCGCGGCCTCTATTACATCCTCGAGCGTCGCGGCCGGGCCGAACGGATGTGTCTCGAGGAGGACATCGAGAAGGCGACCCAAGAGCCGCCCCAAACGACCCGGGCGAAGCTTCGCGGAGAATTCATCCGCGCGGCAAAGAGGAAGCGACGCGACTTCACAGTCGACTGGGTCCATCTGAAACTCAACGACCAGGCCCAACGCACGGTCCTGTGCAAGGACCCGTTCCGCTCGCACGACGAGCGGGTCGCGAAGCTCATCGCGTCTCTCTAGGTTGGCGATCTTCCGAGAAGGTCGCGTGATCGAGGTGCTGGAGGAGCACTTCGACCTGATCAAGGTCGTGGTCGACCTTGGAGAGACCAAGATCGAGGCCGTTGGCTACCCGCGGATGCTGGGCCCCATCGGTAAGGACTCGCAAGTGGTGGTCAATACCACCGGCGTCGAGCTCGATCTCGGTACCGGCGGCCTCGGTTTCATCCTCTGGAGCGACAACAACAACGTGACCAGCGAAACCGCGGGCCACATCGTCAAGATGCGCTACACGCCGTGGCAGATGAACGTCTCCGCCGCCGAGGCCCCCGAGAGCTCCGACCATCAGCGCCTGAAGGACGTCGTATCGATCGGCGGCGTGCCCGTAGTCGCGTGCAGCCTGCACAGTCAGCTTGCCGGGATAGTGGCGGGCGTCAAGGCGGCAAAGCCCGAGGCGCGTATCGGATACCTCATGACCGACGGAGCGGCTCTCCCACTTCCCCTGAGCGATCTTGTTCGCTCGCTCAAAGCGGCCGAGCTCTTGGACGCGACCTGTACCGCAGGACACGCCTTCGGGGGAGAGTTCGAGTCCGTCAACGTATTTAGTGGACTCGCGGTTTTGAAGCATGCGGCGGAGGTCGATGTCATCGTTACAGGGATGGGTCCCGGAGTCGTCGGCACCGAGACGCGGCTCGGCCACACCGCCCTCGAGCAGGGGCAGTTACTGGACGCAACCACAGCTTTGGGGGGCAGGGCTATCGCCGCTCTTCGTATCGGATTCGACGACCCCCGGCCTAGACATGAAGGCGTGAGCCATCACACCATCACAGCCCTGACGATCGCAGCCCGAGAGCGTGCGATCGTCGTCTTACCGGTACTCCCGAAGGACCAGATGACTCTCGTGCGCGAACAGTTATCGACATCGGGCATCGACGAGCGACACGAAGTTGTCGAGGCCGACGGGGCTCCGGGGCTGGCTCTTCTGACCGAGCGCGACCTCGATCCATCATCGATGGGCCGTCCCATGTCACAGGCCCCGGAGCTATTCCTCGCTGCGGCTGCGGCCGGCAGCATCGCCGCCGGACTCGCTGGTTAGAGTCGCTCGATGAGGCGGATAGAGCGGCTGATCAATCTCATCGCGGCCCTCCTCGACACGCGCCGTCCGCTTACCGCGGAGGAGATCCGGACGAGCATCTCGGGTTACGACTCGCCGACGCAAGAAGCCTTCCGGCGTTCGTTCGAGCGTGACAAGAAGGACCTTCGGGAGATGGGCATCCCCATCGAGACGGTGAAGCTCGGCGCATTCGAGGACGAGGGCGACGGTTACATCATTCCGAAGGAGAAGTACTACATGCCGGAGTTGGACCTCGAGCCCGATGAGCTCGCGGCCCTTCGACTGGTTGCAGACGCTGCGATGGTCGCTGGTGACGAAGCGCAGGCCGGGGTTCAAAAGCTTTCGATCTTCGCCTCGTCTGAAACCGCGCCCCGCCCGCGCGTCGCCGTCAAAGCCAACATGGTCCAGGAGCCTCTTCTCGGAGCGGCCTTCAGCGCGGTGCAGGCTCGAACGCCCGTCACATTCACCTACACCTCCGGGAGAGGCGAGACTTCGACCCGAAAGATAGAGCCGTACTCGCTCACTCACAGTCGCGGGCATTGGTACCTCGTCGGCAACGACGTGAACAAGAACGAGGTTCGGTCGTTCCGGCTCGAGCGCATTGTTTCTCCGCTCGAACCATCGGCCGGACGCTACGAAGTTCCGAAAGACTTCGACGCTCTGGCGAGAACGAGTATCGAGCCATGGGAGGTCGGGGGAGAGGAGATAGAGACCGCGACCTTGAGGTTCGACGCTGCGATGAGGTGGTGGGCTGAGCAGAACCTTGCGGATCTCCCGTCGAAGGACGGTCCAGAAGGCTCGCTCGAAGTCGAGATCAGCTTCTCGAACGTTGAGGCCCTCCTCTCGTTCATCATCGGCTTCGGCGGTGCCGTGGAGATAGTCAGCCCGGCGCACGCGCGCGCATCCCTTCTGGCCCACCTCGAGCCCTACCTGGGAGACGAGTGATGACGGCGGAGAGTGGGGGCCGGCTCGGTCGTCGCCTGGGACGGATCCTTCTGGTTCTGCCTTACGCGATCCGTCACCCCGGAGTAAGCGTCGGTGAGCTGGCGCGCAAGTTCGACATGGACGAGCAGGATCTTCTCCAGGACCTGAACCTCGTCTTCATGTGCGGGCTCCCCGGTTACGGACCGGGTGACCTGATCGACGTCGACTTGCAGGGCGATCGCGTTTACGTCCGGATGGCCGACTACTTCGGCAGCCCGCTGCGGTTGACGCCGGCCGAAGGTCTTGCGCTCTATGCCGGCGGTCGCGCCCTCGCAGAGCTTCCGGAGATGGCCGAAGCCGGATCCCTAAAGAGCGCTCTCGAGAAGCTTGCGCGCGCGTTGGGGGTTCGAGCCGAAGGCGGAGACCTTGCCGTAGAGCTCGAGGGAGCCGAGCACCTAGACATCCTTAGAAAAGCCCTTGAGGAAGGTCGCCGGGTGAACATCGAGTACTACTCGGCCTCTCGACTAGAGGTGACGGAACGCACGCTTGACCCGTGGTCGTTGATCGGAGCGCGCGGACACTGGTACGTGATCGGCTTCGACCATCTCCGCGAGGAGGAGCGCATCTTTCGAGCCGACAGGATCAAGTCTGCGGAACTCGGAGACCCGGCAGCTCCGCCTCCGGCCGACTTCGATCCCGATGCATACCGCGATGCATTTCGCCCGAGCGCGGATCAGAAGCTTCTGAAACTCGAGATCTCGCCCGAAGCTCGCTGGTTCGAGGAGTACTACCCGACCGCGTCTGCAGAGCCGACCCAGGATGGGTGGAGAAGGATCGAGCTCCATTCATCAGGGGATATCTGGGCCGCGGGCGTCTTGGTCGGTCTGGGCTCGGATGCCAGGAACGTCGAGCCCGCCTCCGCCGTCGCAGCGGCCCGCAGGCTCGCAGCAACCTTGGCCGAGCGCCATCGCTGACGCGACCCCCTAAGCAGTTCCCGCAGATTGCCGGATGCGCCGCCCATGGCGGCTCTAACCTGATTCAGGATTGGGGCGGCGAACGAGAAGTTGCACCCGGAAAAGATGAGGAAGGGCCCAGACATCACAGAGCGCACGACAAGGTCCGTCGTGATCGTCGACGACGAGGCCGATATCCGCCGCGCACTTCGCGCTTTGTGTGGAGCTCTCGACCTTCAGGTTGTGGGAGAGGCCGAGGACGGCATCGAAGCCATCCCGCTGGTCGCATCGAAACGGCCCGACGTCGTCTTGCTCGACGAGGTGATGCCGCGTCTCGGGGGAGCGGAAACAGCGAACGTCCTTCGTCAGATAAGTCCGGGCCTCAGAGTTGTTGCTCTGGCACTCGAACCGGCGGGCCGGGCCGACTGGTGTCACGCATGGCTCCTCAAGACCGAGCTCGACCGGCTGGGCGAAGCGATAGAGCCACTCTTCGCGTCGATCCGTTTGGAAGAGGGGATCGAGGCGGTGCGAAGCGAGGCTCACCTCATCCGCGACTCGTTCAAAGGCGTCTTCGAAGACTGGGAACGCGTGTCAGACGTGCGACGAAGGAATCTCATAGCTCAAGCCGGACGCGCGTTCGAGGGACTCGAAAAGATCATCGAGCAACTGGGGCACACGGTTCGTCAGGGTGGCGGGGGGATAGCTGCTGCCAAGCCGCCCGAGTCCCTACCTCCTAGGGTCAGGCTCACCGGCGCTTCGGCTGAGCGGGGCGCTATCGACTACCAGGCCAAGGTGAGCCTGCAGCTCGGCCCCAAGATCTTCCTCGGTGATGGACGCGCCCCGACTGAGGACCGATCCATCGTGGAGGCCACGATCCGCGCTCTCGCAAGGTTGACTACGGAGCAAGTTGGGTTAGTCGACGTCGCCATCCACGAAGCCGGCGAGTCGCAGATGGCAGTTGTCGTGGTGGACGTCGGCGACTCTCATATGGCGGGCTCTGCCATCGTGAGACGGAACGCCCGCGATGCGATAGCTCGAGCAACGCTGGATGCGCTCAACCGTTGGATCACAACCCCATCGAACGGAACGCGGGCGACCTCTCGGAGCGCCTTAAGCCGCTGAGTGCTCTATGCCGCTGAGTGCTGAGCGCCTTCGGACGGTAGGAACACGAAGAATGCGGTTCCCCCCTGGGCGCGCTCTTCGGCCCACACGCGCCCGCCGTGAAGTTCGGCGAACTTTTGAGCGAGCGATAGCCCGATGCCGACGCCGGGGGAGTGCGACCACGCTCCGGGAGCCTGACGGAACGGCTCGAAGAGATCGAGCCGGAGTTCCTCTGGGATCCCGGGCCCTTCGTCTTCGACGCAGATCGTGACCCCGCCGTCTTGAAGACGTGTTGACACGGCGACGTGGGAACCCTCGGGGGCGTATCGAAACGCATTCTTCAGAAAGACCTCGAGGATCCTTTCGATCTTTGACGGGTCGAGTGGGATGACGCATGACATGGAATCCACACGGATCCGGTCACGGCTCGACTCGAGACGTTCGGCAACTCTGAGGATCAGTCCGCGCAGTTCGACGGGTTTCCTGATCGCCTGGGTGACACCGATGGACATCCGGTCGAGATCCAGAAGGTCTCCGATGAGGGCGTCAAGCTCGGTGGCCTTGCGAACCATCGCGTCGAGCATCCCCGCCTTCTCTGTCGGCGAGATGTGAGCGCTCGTCTCCTCGATTCGCTTCAACGTGACCGCGTATCCGAGAAGGCTGGTTAGTGGGGTCCTGAGTTCATGCGACAGCGCTCCAAGGAACGCATGCGCAAGCTTGTCGAAGCCCCCTTCGACCGGTTTTCCTCCCATGACGACCACTATGTCGGTCCGCAGACCGGGCGCGGTTTAGGGCACTACCAAGATTACGTAGTACCGCCCGCCTAACTCTCGGCCGCGGCTTGCTTGTTGCGGATGCGAACGACGTCGCTGGTGATGGCTCGGCGGGGGAGTGAGAAGGAGAACGTGGAGCCCTTGCCCCAGGTCGAATCAACCCAGATGCGCCCGTTGTGAACACGCACCAGCTGAGCGCACAGGTAGAGACCGACGCCGGTTCCGCCATGTTCGCGAGTGGAGGAGGCGTCGACCTGCTTGAACCTCTCGAAGATGTGCGTGATGTCACTGGAAACGATGCCGATGCCCTTGTCGAGGACATCGACCCGCAGCTCGTCATCATCGTCGTTAGCCCTGACGACCACGGCACTTGGCGATTCCGAATACTTAAGCGCGTTGTCGACCAAGTGCCTGATAACGAGCTCGACTTTCTGTTCGTCGCAAGGCCACGTCATCTTGCTGGAGATCTCGAGAACGACCTCGCGCTCGGGGTATTCGCCGATTATCTCTTCCGACACGCGCTGGACGAGATCCCGAACCTTGACCTGTTCGATCCTCAGCGAAGCCTCGCGGGACTCGATCTTCGACACGTAGAGGAGGTCCTCGATGAGTCTCTCGAGCTGCCCGGCCCTCACGTCGATCGTCTTCAGGGCCTCTCGCGCGTCCTCCGGACTGGCGGTTTCAACTCGGCGGAGGAGGGTCCTGGCGAATCCTTTGATGATCGTCAGCGGAGTCCGGAGCTCGTGTCCGATCATCGCCACGAAGTCGCGTTGCGTTTGAACGATCTCACGTTCAGCCGTGACGTCGTCCATGATCAGAACGCGACCCATGGGCGCGCCGGGGACGTGAACATCCGTCACCCGAACCTTGTAGGTCTTAGGTGGATTGCCGGCGATCACTTCACCCTGTAGGTCGCCGTCGGCCGATAGGAGCCTCTCCACCTCGGGGTGACCGATCGTTCCTATCGCGGGCGATCCTGCAGTGAACATGCCCGAGATCGAGAAGACCTGCTCGCAGGCTGGGTTGATGGCGACGATCTTGCCGCGCGCATCTATCAAGATGATCGGGTTCGGCACTCCGTGGATGATCGAGGAGAGTTCGGTCTCCTTACGCTCCACCTCGGAGTAGAGCTCGGCCGAGCCAAGAGCTGTATCGCACTGCTGCCCGAACGCGCGGAATAGGTGGCGTCTTTCCTCGACGACTTCGCGCTCGGCCTCCAGAACCATGACGCCCTTCGTTCCCCGCGTGGTTCTGAGTCCCACTGCAACCAATGCGCCGTGGGCGGGGTCGTCGAAAACCGAAACGTCGACGCGGTCGATCGCCGTCTTCACGTTCTCGTCCTGAAGCAGCTTGCCGATCACATCCTTCTGCATGCCGCGGAAGATGCCGCGGCTGATGGAACCCGACTCCGCGTCGAACAGACACGCGAATCCCTCGTTGGACCCTGAAAGGCGAGCGCCGCCATCGAGAACGGCTTGGAGCAGCGATTCGACATCCAGTGGACCAAGGAGGCCTCGGCTCGATTCCACGAGGGCCATGAGGTCCGAGCTCCTGTGCTCGGCCTGCTCGTGCAAGCGCGCCCTATAGATGACTCCCGCCGCTTGGTCGGCGAACATCTGGGCGACCCGGAGGTCTTCTTGGTCGAAGACGACCTGTGCACTCGTTATGGCCAGGTTGAGCACGCCGATGCCACGGCCCTGAACCCTCAGCGGAACGACGATCGAAGACGAGATCGGGCGCTCTTTCGGAACGAAGTTCACGAATGCTTCTTTGTCGATATCTCCGAGAAGGAGCGGCTTTCCGGTTGCCAGCACTCGACCGGCGACAGACTCTCCGACCCTTACCGAGTAGCCCACAGGCACCTCCGTAGGAAGGCCGTAGGAAGCGACGAGCGTCAGGGTCTGTCCGTCCTCCTCCAGGAGCATGATCGAGCCCTGTCCTGCCCCCAGAAGCTCGATAGCGGACGTAACCATCCCTTGGACGGCCTCCGGAAGGGCCGCCCCTGAGGAGCCGATCTCGGATACCCGAAGGGCCGCCTCCAGAGCGAGCTTGGTCTTGTCGGGGGTCTGGGGGAGGTCTTTATCTCGGCCGCGCGGGAATATCGGCATACCGCTCATTATCGGTCCTGCGGGGCGCCCTATAAAGATGGCAGAGACGACCTGAACTACGTAGAAGTTGGGTCTAAACCCCGCCCCGGACCAGCCGATAAGAAATCATGACCACCATCAAGGCCACCTGCCCCGGCTGCGGAGAAGTCGATCTCACCGCCGAAGACATCCTTCTTCGGATCGGCGGGGTCAACCTCACCAACAGCTACGGATTCTCTTGCCCCGACTGCGGCGACTACGTCGAGAAGCCCGCAGACGACCGGATCGTCCGGCTGCTCCTGTCGGGCGGCGTGATGCCGATGCTCGTCCACGTGCCTGCCGAGGCACTGGAGACCCACGACGGGCCGGCATTCACCTACGACGACCTGCTGGCATTCCACGAGGCCCTCGAGAACGACGACTGGTACGACCGCCTGATGGGGCCGCGCTCCTAGCCGCTGTTCCCAGCCGGTCACACCGATCAGAGGTTTCACAAGCTCACCCTCTAAATAGACTGCGGCGCATGCCGTCGCTGTCTCCGCTTGAGATCGTCGTCGTGGGCGTAGTGGCTCTCATCGTCTTCGGACCCCAGAGGCTGCCGGAGATAGCTCGAACGGTAGGCCGCTGGCTGAACGAGATGCGACGGATGGCCAACGAGGTCCGAGCTGAGTTCGAAGAGGGCCTCGATATGAACGTTGCCGACGAACCCGACGCGGACGAGCCGGTCGCCGATAAGCCCGAGACTCCCGAGCCGGCCCCCGCCCTCGCCCCAGACCCTGATCCCGACGATCCCGACTCGGGAGAGCGCTGATGGGCGACCCCTCCGACCTTCGGAAAAAGAGGAAGCTTTTCAGGCGCCTGCGCGAGAAGCGCAGCCGGGCGAACGCCATGACGATCCTCGAGCATCTCGGGGAGCTGCGCTCCCGATTGATCGTTTCGGCGGCGGCTTTCGTCGTGATCTCGGTGGTGGCCTTCTTCTTCTTCAAGCCGATCCTGGCGTTCCTCCTGGAGCCGCTGTGCTCGTTGAACTCCGATCAACTCGGCCCCCAGGGCTGCAACCTGATCGTCAACGGCCCCATCGAGCCGTTCCTGGTGAGGCTCAAGATGACCGCTATCGCCGGCATCGTGTTCTCGGCCCCCGTGTGGCTTTACCAGATCTGGGCCTTCGTCACGCCGGGCCTCAGCTCGAAGGAAAAGAAATACGCGGTCCCGTTCGTGCTGAGCTCCTTCGTGCTCTTCTCGGTCGGGATCACCTTCGCGTATCTCACCTTGACGCCGGGCCTCAAGTTCTTGATCGGAGTCGGTCAGGGGAAGCTGGTCCCGTTCTTCAAGGCCGACACGTATCTGAACTTCATCGGCTTGATGTTCCTGGGCTTCGGGGTGACTTTCGAACTCCCGCTCCTTCTCTTCTTCCTGGGCCTCGCCGGGGCGGTCACCGTCGATCAGCTACGGGAGCACCGGAGGGCCGCAATCGTCGCCATTGTCTTCCTGGCCGCCGTCGTAACGCCGTCGCAGGACCCCTACACGCTCTTGGTGCTCGCCGTCCCTCTGTACCTGCTCTACGAGGGAACGATCTTGCTTTTGCGCCTCGTCCTGCGAAAACGCGGTCGCTCAAAAGCCCAGTCGGGGTAGCATCTGCCGCCGTGGCGATCAAGGGCAAGAAGAAGTCTCAGAGCAGGGGAAGCCAGGCACGCAGACGTCCTGCGGCGATGCCTCGGCCCGCGGCCGCTGTACGCAAGCCTCCCTGGTACAAGACGACGGCCGGATTGAGCATCGCTTCGATCGGCGGCATCATCCTTCTGATCGTGGCGGCCTGGATCTTCAGTTCCGTGAGGTCCAATTCCCGCGAGGCCGACGCCCTCAAACAAAGCCTCGATTCCTACACCGGGTCGATCAAAGCGGTCCTTCAGACGATCACCGAGCCCGCAACCGACATGTCCGCGGCGGCAGTAGCGGATCCGAAGACGGTGGCCGACAGCGCCGACGGCTGGGTCAAGTTTCTCCAAGATGCTCAGACCCAGATGGCGGCCGTGAGCCCACCTGCCGGGGGTGAGATCGCAAACGAGATATTCCTCCAGTCCATCGCGTCGTACCTGAACGCGGCTCAGACGTTGAAACTCGCGGGCGATCTGCCGGCGGAGGACGCGACGAAACTCATAACGACGACTCTGGGTGAGGTGACCGCCGCAACTGCCTTGTGGGACACCGGGGTCAACGCACTCGACGAGGAACGATCTGCCGCCGACCTCGGCAGCTCGGGGATACGTTCCCCGGCGAGCGGCACCCCCACGGCCCAACCCACACCGGAAGTGAGCCCGTCGCCGTCCAAGAAGGGTGGCGGCAACGACTGATCTGGATCCCGACCGCCCGGCAGGATGGCAACGGTTCGAGGATTCGTACGGGTTCACCTTCGATGACTTCCAGCGACGAGCCTGCATCGCGCTGGAAGACGGCTCCTCGGTTCTGGTTGCCGCCCCCACGGGGGCCGGAAAGACCGTCGTCGGAGAGTTCGCGGCGTGGCTCGCGCTGAACGGCGGCGGCAAGACCTTCTACACGACACCCATCAAAGCTCTCTCGAACCAGAAGTTCGGCGACTTCAGCGCGCTGCATGGTTCCAGCAAGGTCGGGTTATTGACGGGCGACAACTCCATCAACGGCGATGCGCCGATCGTCGTCATGACTACCGAGGTCCTGCGCAACATGATCTACGAGGATTCCTCGACTCTGATGGGACTGCGTTACGTGGTGCTGGACGAAGTCCATTACCTGCAGGACCTCTACCGCGGGGCCGTGTGGGAGGAGATCCTCATCCACCTGCCCGTCGACGTTCACATCGTGTCTCTGTCGGCGACGGTGTCCAACTCGGAGGAATTCGGCGAGTGGTTGCAGACACTGCGCGGTCGAACCGAGGTGATCATCGAAGAGACGCGGCCGGTCGAGATCAGGCACTGGTACTTCGCCGGGGACGAGCTCATCCCGATGTTCGTCGTGCATCCCGATGAGACGGTGACCCCGAACCCTCGGGGCCGCGAGCTCGACCGGAGGAGAAGGGGTGGATCGGCTCGTCCGCAAAGAGGTGGACGAAGACCACCGCCCAGACCACGCATCCCGTTCCGGTCGGACGTGGTCGAGCGACTGGGTTCGGAGGGGATGCTTCCAGCCATCTACTTCATCTTCTCTCGCAAGGGCTGCGACGAAGCCGTTAAGCAGTGCATCCGCGATGGATTGCGACTCACCACCCCAGATGAAGCTCAGAGGATCCTCGAGTACGCCGATCTACGGGTCGCGGAGATACCGCCCAACGAGCTCGATGTGCTCGGCTACGACGGCTGGATCGAAGGGCTCCGTCGAGGGATCGCCGCGCACCACGCGGGGATGATCCCGGCCTTCAAAGAAACGGTCGAAGAGCTGTTCGCGCGCGGTCTCGTCAAGGTGGTGTTCGCGACGGAAACGCTCGCTCTTGGCATCAACATGCCCGCCAGAACAGTTGTCATCGAAAGCCTCATGAAGTTCACCGGCGAGAAACACGAACAGATGACTCCGGGTCAATACACGCAGCTCTCAGGGCGAGCGGGGCGGCGCGGTAAGGACGAGGTGGGCCACAGTGTCGTTCTGATGCAACGATTCATCGAGTTCGACGCGATCACCAGACTCGCTTCGACCCGCACGTACCCTCTCCAGTCGTCGTTCCGGCCCTCGTACAACATGACGGTCAACCTCGTGCGCAATTACGAGCGGCATGAGGCCGAACACCTGGTCAACTCGTCGTTCGCCCAGTTCCAGGCAGACCGCGAGGTCGTGCGGATGGAAACGGAGGTCGAGCGGAACGAGGCCTACCTCGCCAGTTACCGCGAGCGAATGAAATGTCATCTCGGAGACTTCGAGGACTATCACGAACTTCTATTGCGTCTCCGCGAGGTGGAGGGGACGCGCTATCGCCCGCAACGACGATCGGGACAAGAGGTCATCGACGCGATAGCGAGACTCCACCCGGGAGACGTTTTCGAGCTTCCGCGAGGAAAGCGCCGCGGCCGTTACGCGGTCATCGAGGTGAGCCAGAAGCGGTCGGAAAGGAGGCCGCGCGTCCTTGCTCTCGGCCAGGACAAGTCTCTGGTTCGGTTCGTGCCCGCGGATTTCACCGAGCCACCCGTTCTGATCGGCAAGCTCCGGAGGGTCGGCGACACGCGTGACTTGAAGATGCGACGTCAGATGAGCCGCGAGCTCGCCGGTCTCCAAGCGACGGGTCGAAAGAGAGAGCGGGCCCAAGACGTGCACGGGTCGGAGGACGGTTCCGAGGCGATCCAACTCCGAGCCGAGATCGACGCGCACCCTTGCCACTCCTGTCCCGAGCTGAAGCGGCATCTCCATTACGCGGAGAGGGCGAGTCGCCTCAAGCGAGACATCTCGGGGATCGAACGACGTGTGTCGCGTCGCACCGGGACCCTCGCGCGGCGATTCGGAAAGGTTCTCAAGGTGCTCGAGGATCTCGACTACGTCGACAATTGGTTGTTGACGCCGAAGGGCGAAACGCTCACGAGGGTTTACAACGAGTCCGACCTTCTTGTCGTTGAGGCCGTCGAAGCCGGGCTCTTCGATGAGCTCGACGCACCCGAGATCGCCGCCGTTCTGTCCTCTCTCGTCTACGAAACTCGGGGGCCGGAGGTTCCTGAAGTGACCGAGCTTCCGACTGCCAACTCGTCCCAGGTGCATCGGGATCTCATGAAGCTCTGGAGAACGATCAAACGCCAGGAGGAATCGGCCGGTCTGGACCTCACACGGGAACCGGACCCGGGGTTCGCCTCGAAAGCTCACAAGTGGGCGAAGGGGATGGACCTCGACAAGGTCCTCGACGAAGACGACGCGCCCGGGGATTTCGTCAGGTCCATGAAGCAATTGATCGACCTACTGCGCCAGATCGAGGAGATCGCCCCCAATGCCGACCTCGCAACCCGGGTGAGGGACACGATCGAATCTCTTCAGAGGGGCGTGATCGCCTACACGTCGCTTGACCTATGAGCGGGGAGTTATGACCGGCCCATCGTTGCGCGCTGTCATATTCGACTGGGGCGGCACGCTGACCGAACCGCTGGAACCGTTGCTGGGCCGCGCCGACATCTGGGCGGAGGCGGCGCGCAAGCTCTTGCCCGAGCGGGAGGAAGAACTCGTCGAGCGCCTCATCGCAACGGAGACCGAACTGTGGCGCATCTCCGCGGAGGAGCACAGCAGCGCCCGTCTCTCGGACCTCTTCGCTCGAGCGGCGGAAGAACTCGGGCTCGAAGTGGCCGAGAAACTCGCCGAAGTGGAGGCGTCTCACCTCGCCAGCTACGCCCCCCACGTCAATCACGATCCCGACGCAGTGGGCGTCCTGCGCGCGTTGAAGGACAGAGGTCTGAAGTTGGGGCTGCTCTCGAACACGCTGTGGCCGGGCTCTTTCCACGATTCGCTGCTCGAGCGCGATGGCCTGGCCGACCTCTTGGATGGCGTGCTGTACACGAGCGAGATGGAGCTCACGAAGCCGCATCCCGAGGCCTTCAAAGCGATCCTCGAACGCATCGACATCGACGATCCCGGCTCCGCCGCCTTCGTCGGGGACCGGTTGTGGGATGACATCTTCGGAGCGAAAAGGGCCGGACTCCGGACGGTCCACAGACCTAGAGAGACGGTGCCGCACTTCGACGTCACCCCAGACGCGGTCATCGCGTCCCTAACCGACTTACTGCCACTGGTCGACGGATGGCGAGCCGGCCGGGAGTGATGCGAGGATGCCCGCAATGAGGGACGTATTCGTGATCGACGCGATCAGGACGCCTATGGGCCGCTTCAGCGGAGCCTTGTCGAGCGTGCGGCCGGATGATCTCGCTGCCCACGTCATCCGAGAGCTCGTCGCTCGGAACGAGGTAGTCGGCGAGAGCATCGATGACGTCGTATGGGGAGCCGCTAACCAGGCCGGCGAAGACAATCGCAACGTCGCTCGCATGGCGGCGCTCCTGGCCGGGCTTCCGGTATCCGTACCCGGAGCAACCGTCAATCGTTTGTGCGGGTCGGGCCTCGAGGCGGTCAACGGCGGCTATCGCGAGATCCGGGCCGAGGAGGCAGAGATCATCATTGCCGGGGGATCCGAGTCGATGAGTCGAGCTCCTTTCGTGATGGGCAAGGCGGCCAAGGCGTTCGATCGCAATCTGGAGACGTATGACACCGCGATCGGCTGGCGGTTCGTCAATCCGGCGATGAAGGAGATGTACGGGACGCACGCGATGGGTGAGACGGCCGAGATCGTCGCCGCCGACCACGGGATCGCACGCGAGGAGCAAGATGCCTTTGCTCTCGAAAGCCACAGGCTTGCGATCGCGGCGCGGGACGAGGGCAGGTTCGACGACGAGCTCGTTCCGGTCGACGTCGCCGGCCCGAAAGGCGATCACATCAAGCTTGAACGCGACGAGCCACCGCGCCCCGATTCTTCGTTGGAGAAGCTCGCGAAGCTCAAGCCTGCCTTCGTCTCAGACGGGACGGTGACGGCGGGGAACTCCTCGGGGCTGAACGATGGCGCGTCGGCGATCCTTCTTGCCTCGGACGCCGCCAGCCGCGAGCATGGGTGGCAGCCCATGGCCCGCGTGGTGACCTCGGCCGTCGCCGGCGTGGAGCCCAAGCGCATGGGCATCGGGCCGGTCCATGCGACCCGCAAAGCGCTCAAGCGCGCCGGACTCACCCTCGATGAGATCGATCTCGTCGAACTCAACGAGGCTTTCGCCGCACAGTCGCTGGCCTGCATCAAGGAACTCGGCCTCGACCGATCGAAGGTCAACGTCAACGGGGGGGCGATCGCCCTGGGACACCCCCTAGGTTGTTCGGGTGCACGCATCCTGACGACCCTCGTTCACGAGATGCGGCGCAGGGGCTCGCGCTACGGACTCGCCACGATGTGCATCGGGGTCGGCCAAGGCATCGCGACGATCGTCGAGAACACGTCTCTCTAGAAGTGGTCAACGTCGTCGCGGAACTCGCCGAACTCCTGGGTCCACATCGCGTCGGCTCACACCCCGCGGACCTCCATCGACATGCATCCGATCGATCGGCTTCTGCGCTGCTCGCCAGACGCGCGGGACGCAAGTACGCGCTGCCACTGTGCATCGTTAGACCTCACAACACCGAGCAAGTCGCGGATGTCCTGAAATGGGCGGACGCGACGAAGACTCCCGTCGTTCCTTACGGCGGCGGCTCGGCTGTGGTCGAGTCGATCGTCGGCGGAGGAGCTGTGGTCATCGAGCTGCGGGCCCTCAACGAGATCCTCGATTTCGATGAGAAGAGCCGCCTCGTTCGAACCCAAACAGGAGTCATGGGTCCCGACTTGATCGAAGCACTCACTTCGTGGGGCTTCACACTCGGCCACGAGCCGCAATCGGTCGAGATCTCAACGGTCGGTGGCTGGATCGCAACAAGAGCCAGCGGTCAGTTGTCGTCCGCTTATGGAGGCATCGAGTCGATGGTCGCGGGACTCGAAGCAGTGCTGCCGGGGGGCCGCATCGTGCGTTCGAAGCCGGTCCCGAGGCGCGCGGCCGGCCCCGATGTGGCTTCTCTGATGATCGGTTCCGAGGGGACTCTCGGGATCGTGACCGAAGCGACACTGAGGGTCTCACCCCTGCCGGTCGAGCGCGCCGATCGATGTGTTCGGTTCGATCACATGGCCGACGGCGTTGCGGCCGCTCGCGCTCTTGCTCAATCTCAACTCAAACCGGCTCTCGTCCGGCTTTACGACAAGGAGGATGCGACCATCTTCCTTCGCAATCACCCCGAAGAGGAGATCTCGTCACTTCTTTTGATGTCGTTCGAAGGAGAGGGGGCGGAATCGCGCGCGAAGCGTGCCGTCGATCTCTCCGGCGGGCGGACAGGCAACGACGCGCTCGTCGCGCATTGGTGGGCTCATCGAAACGATGCGGTAGATGAGTACACGAAGCTGATGGCAGGGGAGGGGATCCTCGGCCCCCACGCTCTGGTCGACACGCTCGAGGTCGCGGGGTCATGGACGGTTCTGCGCGATCTCTATCACTCGATGAAAGAAGCGCTGGGCATGGTGGCCGACGTCGTCGGCTGCCATCTCTCGCACATCTATCCGGATGGCGCCTGCCTCTATTTCACAATCGCATCGGCCTGCGCGGATGACGATGCGGCGTTCGATGCACTCGAGAGGTGGTGGGGCACAGGGATGAACACGTGCCTTGAAGCCGGTGGAACGATCAGCCATCATCACGGGATCGGCCGTCGTAAAGCCAAGTGGCTCGACCAGGAGCTCGGCGGATGGTTGGAGATACTCGCGGCGGTCAAATCGGCGATCGATCCCAATGGGATCATGAATCCAGGAGCGCTGGGTCTGTGAGTGTCACGGCTTCCCCTTTCGGCGAGATCGACTTGATCTGCAACACGCGATCGGGGCGCGGGGGAGTCGCTAAAGCCCTGCCGGAAGTCGAGGCCGAGTTGAAGCGCCTCGGCCTCACCTACCGGATCAGCCGGACCGAGCATCAGGGGCACGCAGCGGAGCTGGCTCGAGAGGCCCTCGATGCAGGCCGCACCTTCCTCGTCGCGATGGGCGGGGATGGGACCGTCCATGAGGTCGTCAACGGCATGATCGCCGACGACAAACCCGTCAATCCGGCCGCGGTGATGGGAGTGGTTGCCGCAGGCACAGGTTCCGATTTCATTAAGACGTTCGGCATCCCGTCCTCGCCCGCGGGCGCCGTCGCCCTTCTGACCGGACCCAATTACTTCCCGATCGACATCGGCAAGGTCACGCGCATGGTCGACGGCAAGTCGACGACCGGTTACTTCGCGAACATCGCCGAGGTCGGCATCGGCGCGGACGTCGTTGAGCGTGCCCAGCGACTGCCTCGGTGGCTGGGGCCGACGGTCTATCTCGTGGCCTTCTGGATGGTGATGCGGAAACACCGGATGGCGCAAGTGAAGGTCGACCTCGTCGATCGCGTCTACGAAGGCCCCATGAACAACCTCGTGGTGGCAAATGGGCAGTTCTTCGGGGGTGGAATGAAGATCGCCCCCAAGGCCGCGCCCACCGACGGTCTCCTCGACGTTCAGATCGAGCACGCCCGGAAAAGGGAAGCCATCGCCATGATGCAGAAGATCTACAAGGGAACCCACCTTCCTCATCCCGATATCGAGGAGGCGAAGCGCGTGAAAGTCTCGATCGAAACGGATCGGCCGATGCGCATCGAGGCCGACGGTGAGCTGCTCGGCTACACGCCGGCGACGTTCGAGGTCCTCAAGGACGTCCTCCAACTGAAGGTGTGACATGCCGTTAGCAGAGATCAACGGGGCGAAGGTCGCGTTCGACGACACAGGGAGCGGCGAGACCGCCCTGGTGTTCAGCCACGGTTTCTTGATGGATCGCTCGATGTTCGCGCCGCAGATCGACGCGCTCACGGATGCGTTCCGCTGCATCTCGTGGGACGAGCGCGGGCATGGCGAGACGGAGTCAGATGGGCCCTTCACCTATTGGGATTCCGCGGAAGATCTTTTGGAGCTGCTCGACCACCTCGGGATCGAGCGCGCGTTCCTGGCGGGGATGTCGCAAGGCGGTTTCGTCTCCCTCCGGGCTTCGATCTTGAAACCGGATCGGGTCGCGGGCTTGATCCTCATCGACACGCAAGCGGGACCCGAGGAGCCCAACGCGGTACCTCTCTACGAGTCCCTGTTCGAGGACTGGAGGACCAACGGTCCCACCGAGCCCGTCGCGCGCTCCGTCGCCCAGATCATCATCGGCGACGGCCCCGAAGCCCAGCCGTGGATCGACAAGTGGCTCGCTCGGGACCCACGACTCGTGTCGGAGCCTTTCCACGCGTTGGTCGAACGCGAGGACATCCACGATCGGCTAAGCGAGATCCACGCTCCCGCGATCGTGATCCACGGGTCACAAGATGCAGCGATCCCAATCGACAAAGCCGAGCGGCTTTGTGAGGGCCTCCCCAACTGCGAAGGGGTTCATGTCATCGACGGAGGGACCCACGCTTCGAACGTGACCCATCCGGAAGAGGCGACAACGCTCATCCGAGACTTCCTCGAGCGCAATTCTTAACGTCCGTCTACGCCCGTCAGGAACCCGCGCAGATCATCCGACAGTCGAGCCGGGTACTCGATCGGCAGGTAATGAGTGGCCCGTTCGTAGATCTCGAGGCGGGCATCTGGGATCGTCTCAAGCATCTCCTCCATCATCCGCAGAGGTGTGAACGTGTCGCGTTTGCCCACCACGAGCAGAGTGGGCGCTTGCATCTCCGGCAACAGGTCCCGGCCCGAGTCACCAACGACCTCGTCGAAGATCCTCATAAGCGTCTTCAGATCGCAGGAAGCGAGTCCCTGGAGCAGCTCAACGAGGGCATCGATGTCGGCATCCACACCGATGAAACCTGACTGTCTGACGATCCCTGCGATCTCAGGACGAGATACGAAACCTCTGAGCGGCACTTCGAGGTAGCGAGCGAAGTGTTTTAGGACGTTCGCGCCGATCGGAAGGATGGATGAGAGCTCGAAGCGTGCGAGGCGGCCCATCGGATGGCCGTAGCCCCCCGATACGAGGGTGAGCGATCTGACTCTCTCTGGATATCTGGCGGCGATCTCTAACGCTATGCGGCTTCCGTTACTCCACGAGGCTAGATGGAAATCCTCTAGGTGGAACGAGTCGGCGACTGCGATCCCATCCTCTGCGTGGGCTCCATTGTCGAACCGCGCGGTCTTTGGAGGAGAAGACTCGAGCAGACCGCGCAGGTCCCAGGTGACCACTCGACGCTCTCGGACGACGTCCACCAGCGCCCCCCTCCAAGCAGCGAGATTCGCTCCGATCGCAGGGACTACGAGCAGGGGACGGCCATCGACTCCGTCGTCGGGGCCGAACTCCTGCGCCGCGAGGAGAGATCCGTCGAACGACCTGACCGTCCGCTCTGCGTTCGGATGAAGCCGGATCATCCGGTCCGCGACTCGGCCTTGCCGGACGGCCGCGACTTCTCTCCGAGGCTGAGCCCTCTCTCGCGCTCGACTTCGCTCCGATGCGCTGCGACCTGGCGTTTGGTTTCCACGCTCGACCAGCCGAGCTCGGTACCCATCGTTTCGGCTGCAACGGACCCCGGCTCGATCCCGGCGCCCGCGTCGGTGAGTGCAAGTCTCGTTCGACGTGCGAGCAGGTCGTTGAGGTGAACCGTCATCTCGGCCCGAGCGTTGTAGATCGCTTCCGCCGCGATCGGGGGGTGACCCGGCACCATCAGTTGGGCGAGTTCTTGCTCCGCAGCGAGCTCCAAGACATCGAGAGCACGATCTCCGTAGCAACGCACGAGGTGCGCGGTCGACTCGGGGGAGAGCTCGAGGCGACGAGCCATCCGTTCGACCGCCGGGCGGAGCGCCTCCGCGTTTCCCGAACCGAGTTTTATCCACTTCGTGCGACACCGAGAGGTGAGGCCAAGCGATTCCGCGATGTGATCGACCGCGTCGCGAGCCATCCTTCGGTAGGTAGTCATCTTCCCGCCGGTGATCCCGCTGATGCTCGGCACGATCTCGTAGACGGAGTGCTTCCGTGACAGGTCCGCGGTCTGATCCCTTTTCCCTGCGATCAGCGGCCTCAGGCCGGCATACGCGCCTGTCACGTCATCGTCGGTGAGGCCTAACCCGAAGATCGCGTTGAGAGAGTCGAGCACGTAAGTCCGGTCCGCTTCGTCCACCGTGGGGTGATCCAAGCTTCCCGTGTAGGCGTGGTCGGTTGTGCCGACAAGGATGCTTTCGAGCCAAGGGATCACAAACAGCATCCTTTTCCGCTCCGCATCGGGGATGAAAGCGGCCGACGACAGCATCGGCAGCGCGTCGCGGCCGAAGACGAGATGGATCCCCTTCGACGGACGCAGCCGCGGATGGGACTCCGGGTTAGCGAGCTGCTCGACCGCGTCGGCCCAAACGCCCGCCGCCACCATCACGCGCTTTGCTCGTACCTCGAAGAGGTTCCCCGTAGTCGTGTCCTCGACGGTCGCCGAGCACCCAGAAGCTGAGCCTTGAAGATCACGGACTGCGCAATGGTTCACGGATGTGGCCCCATAGCGTGTTGCTTGGACGAGGTTCTCCATGACCAGACGCACGTCGTCGGTCTTGCAGTCGTAGAAGACGTAGCCGCCCCGTACTTTGCCTTTAGGCAGCACCGGTACGAGCGCCTCTGCCTCCGGGCCGTCGACATGCTTGTGGACCTTCATGTTCCGGAAGCTCGCGAGTGCGTCGTAGGCCCACAGTCCGACACCGAATTTGGCCCGAGCGGAGCGGTGAGAGACCGGAAGGACGAAGGGGATCGGTTCCACGAGATGCGGCGCGAGACGCCGGAGGAGATCACGCTCGGTGGCGGCTTCCCGCATCAAGCCGAATTCACGCTGCTCCAGATACCGAAGGCCCCCGTGCACGAGTTTCGAAGACTTGCTGGACGTCCCGGAAGCGAAATCGAATCGTTCGACGAGGCCTACCCTCGCCCCGCGCGACGCCGCGTCGAGCGCTATCCCGGCTCCAGTTATGCCACCGCCGACCACAAGGAGATCGAGCGGTTCGGCTCCGGGCGCGGAGGTGGCGGCGAGCCTCTCCATCGCATCGGATCGCTCACCGAGACCCTTGCCTCCAAGGCCCATGCCTCTGATGCCCCTTGCGCCGAGACCCGAGTCGTTCATGCCACCCTCATATCGTCTTCACGTCGCGAGGCCGATCGCCCAGCGGAGGGTGGTGACGAATCCGATGATCACGAAGATCGTGCCGAAAAGGATGAGCGGTCCGACCCACCAGTCCATCTGACGATCGAGAGGCTCGGCTTCGTCCGGCTCACCGAGTCGCACGACGAGCTGCGGGCCACCTAGCTGACTGAAGTGAAGATGCTCGCGTTTGCCCTCCACGACATCGGCCAAGCCTTGAAGTAGATCGATGATCTCTTCGTTGTCGACGGTGATCGTCGTCTCGGAAACCTGCTCGCCGCTGCGGTCTTCGATCCTCATGAGCGCTTCATCTCCGCTGCTATCCTCCCGCACATGCCCGCTGACTTGCGGCTCCTCGACGATGAACAGCGCGCTCTAGCGCAGATGGTAAGGGAGTTCGCCGACGAGGTAGCCGGGCCCGCATCGACAGAGTACGAGGCGCGCTCGGAGGATCCGGCCCCCCTGTACAAGCAACTGGCCGACCTGGATCTAGCCGGCATCCCGTACCCGGAGGAGTTCGGTGGAGGGGGCCAGCCCTACTCGACTTACCTTCTCGTGATCGAGGAACTTGCGCGGACCTACCTCGCTCTGGCGATCGGACTGTCGGTTCACACTCTGTGCGCTTTCGCGGTGAACACTTTCGGTGACGATGCGTTGAAGAAGGACGTACTCGCGAGGCTCTGCAGCGGCGAGTGGTTCGGCGCCTACTCGCTCTCCGAACCTCACTCGGGCTCCGACGCCGTCGCACTTTCGACGAAAGCAGCTGCCGTCGATGACGGCTACAAGTTGTCGGGCTCCAAGGTCTTCTGCACCCGCGGCAACGAAGCGGACGCCGTTCTCGTGATGGCGAGAACGGGGGAGACCGGGTCGCGTGGCGTGACTGCCTTCATCGTCGAGCACAACACCGATGGCTTCATCGGGTCGAAGAAGGAAGACAAGATGGGGTGGCGGTCGTCTCCGACCTGGATGCTGCAGTTGGACGACGCCTACGTTCCGGCGTCCAGGAGAGTGGGGGACGAGGGCCAGGGTTTCCGCATCGCCCTAGCGTCTCTCGACAGCGGCCGGCTCGGCATCGCGGCCTGTTCCATTGGACTGGCACAAGCCGCGTTGGATGAAACGATCAAGTTCACTTCGGAACGCGAGCAGTTCGGCCGCCCCGTCAACCACAACCAGGGCGTCCAGTTCATGATCGCCGACATGGCGACTCAGATCGAGGCGGGGCGCCGGCTCTACCGGCACGCAGCAGCCTTGCGTGACGCAGGCGAGGACTATGCAGTGCAGGCGGCCGAGGCCAAGCTCTTCTGCTCCGATACGGCGATGCGCGTTACGACCGACGCCGTTCAACTTCACGGCGGGTACGGCTACATCACCGAGTACCCGGTCGAACGCTTCATGCGCGAGGCCAAGGGCCTCCAGATAGTCGAAGGCACCAACCAGATCCAGCGCATGGTTATCGGACGCAAGCTCACAGGCGCGTAACCGCGGATATGACGATTCAGCGGATGGACAACGTTCTCATCGTTGTCGACGACCTCGAGGCGGCCAAAGCGTTCTTCACCGAACTCGGTTTGGAGCTGGAAGGCGAGACGACGGTCGAGGGGCCTTGGGTGGGCAGCGTCGTCGGGCTTACCGACGTCCGAGCCGACATCGCCATGATGCGGACCCCCGACGGCCACGGCGGGGTTGAGCTGTCGAAGTTCCACACGCCGCCGGCGGTCAGAGCCGAGCCGGCCAATGCGCCGTCCAACGCGCTGGGCATACGCCGCATCATGTTCCTGGTCGACGACCTCGACGATGTCGTTGCCCGCCTACGCAGCCACGGTGCCGAACTCGTCGGCGAGATCGCGCAGTACGAGGACTTTTACCGGCTCTGCTTCCTGCGTGGCCCCGAGGGCATCATCCTCGGACTGTCCGAGCAGCTCAGCTGAAACCTCCATGGGTACGGCCGGAGGCGGCTCCGGACGATACCGGCCGGTGACCGACTTCGAGGTCGCTCCTTTCGAGGTGCGGAGATCGGCTCCGGGGGACGAGCATCAATTGATCCAACTGATGCTGGATTACGTCGTGGGCTTCTACGAGCAGCCTGAGCCAGCCCATGACGAACTGATCGCTCTGATCCAGCGCCTCTACGACGGGACCGACGGAGTGCAGTACGTCGCACAGAGCGGACAGGATCTCGTGGGATTCGCAACGGTGTACTTCACTTGGAACACTCTCACCGTCGGACCCGCCGCGATCATGAATGACTTGTTTGTGGTGCAGCGATGGCGCGGCTCCGCCGTGGCGAAGAATCTGCTCGAATCTTGCGCCGACGGAGCGCGCGAGCGAGGGTCTCCGACCTTGACCTGGGAGACGGCGCAGGACAACGTTCGGGCGCAGCGCTTCTACGAACGCAACGGTGGGCGCCGCGAGAGTTGGGTCGTGTACGAGCTCGACCTCTGAGACGTCTAGTCGGTGAGATCGAGCTCGAGCGTGAGCGGCGTTAGTCCCATCGGATTCGGATACGGCAGGCCTTCATCCTCGACGATCCTCGCCACGAGACTGCGCATCAATCGTCCGAACTCTTCCGTCTTGGCCTCGCCGAGAGCAGCCCACGGAGGCAACGCGAGTTCGTCGGTCCGTTTCTCGATCCGGGCACGCAGCTCGGCCCCCTTGCGAGAAAGTTCGCCGTCCTCGTTCAGATACTCGCGTTCCTGCAAGCGTGCGGCCGCGTCGTTCCACTCCTCCTCGGTCCACCCCCGGAACGATCGCTGCATGTCGGCGGGAACAACACCCGCCGCCGCCATCAGAACGTGGGCTTGGCAACCGTCGATGTCTTCCGCTACCAAACACGCCACGTGGCCGTCGCCGCGGTGCTCGCGCAAGCAAGTGGTCCAGTGCCACAACTCGAGATGCGGCTCCACCGGAGGCTCGAGTGCAAGATGAGCCGCGAACAGCGGTCTCCCGGTGACGTTGCAGCGGCTTACGGCCTCGCGTGCGAGTTCGGTCGCCCTCGTCATGTCCTTCGACCTCACCGCATCGCCGAGCAGACGTCTTAGCGAAGAATCGGCGACCTTGAGACGCGCCTCGAGAACGGCTTCCGGCGACGCGAACTCCCATGCATCGGGGATAGCGCGTCTCACCATGTTCGGATGGAAGTTGTAGAACGTCGCGATCACGACTTCGGCCGGAACCGGACCGAGCGCTGCAGACCGCGAGGCGAAGTAAGACATCCATCCGCCCTTGAGGCCCGCGTCGGAGTAGATCTCCTTGCCCTCGGAAGCGAAGTAAACGGTCGCGTGGTATGGCTCGAACAACTCCCACGTTCGCCTCGCGACGGATGCTTCCATCCGTCGAGCCTAGGTCAGCCGGGCAAGCACTTCCGCGGCGGATCGCTGGCCGGCCTCGATGGCGCCTTCCATATACCCGGTCCACTCCCTGGCCGTCTCGGTCCCGGCCCAGTGGATCCGCCCGACGGGGGGCCTGAGGGCCGGGCCCAGGATCGAGATCACACCCGGAGGCAGGATTCCGGTCGGGCACCCCCGGCTCCAGGGATCCGCCGACCAGTCCTTCTCCATGTACTCGAGTGGCTTCGCGGCGCGGGGGCCAAACCAGCGCTCGAGCCTGTCGATGACCATCGCCCGCCGCACCTCTGGAGCGGCCGCGCCCAGTGTCCGAGCAGGGGAGCCCACGCTGAACGCGAGCAGTGCACCTCGTTCTGACTCGTGCGGAGAATTGTCGAATAGGGCGCTTACCGGTCCTTCGGTGGCGACGACCTCGCCGGAGTGGCCTTCATCGCGCCAGAACGGTCTGTCGTAGACGAGGTGGGTCTTGATCGTGGCTCCCATCGGGAACCGCTGCATCAACTCGTCGCGTGCGGCGGGCAGGCCCGGGCGAAAGGAGATTCGTCCCGCCATCATCGGTGGAACCGCGACTATGACGAAGCTCGCTTTCCACTGGCGCGTTTCAGTCCTGACTTCGACCCCGGTTCCGTCCTGAGCGATCTCGCGAACGGGAGCGATCGTCAGAACCGACGCTCCGAGTTCGGCGGCCATGCGGTTCGAGATCTGTTGAGCCCCGGTGACGAAGCGAGTCTCCTGAGCACCGTTGGTCGTTTCGACAAGTCGCATCAACCCGCCACCCTGGTTGACGTAGTGCAGGAAGTAGAGGAACGAGAGCTCGGACGGGTCGGTGCCGAAGATCGTGCGGATAGCGACGTCGAAGATCCCTCGCACCGCGGAGTAACGGGTGCTGTCGCGCTTCCACGTCTCGAGCGTCGTCCCATCCCACTCTTCGGCCTTCGGGTGGTCCCACGGTGCGACTCCATCCAGGGACTTGGCGAGCTTGTCGACCTTCTTGATCGTCCTCTGCAGCGAAACGAGCTTCAGAGGAGACAGCTTCGGGATGGTGCCCGAGTAGGTGCTGATCTTGCCGGACACATCGAGGGTCTTTTTGCCCTCGTCGTAGGTAGTGAACGTGACGAGGCCGAACTCCTTGGCGAGTTTCTCCATCCGCGTTTGAGTGGGCCCGAGCCACTGCCCGCCCAAGTCGTAGTGGTCGTCGCCGATCCGCTGCGTGTAAGTCCGGCCCCCAACGCGATCGCGGGCCTCGAGCACGATCACGGAATGCCCGGCAGCCTGCAGAGTGCGGGCCGCGGTTAAGCCGGACAAGCCCGCGCCGACCACGGCCACGTCGAAGTGTGTAGTCATCCTGCTATTTGACCGCAGGTGTCACGCAAGCTCGCGGACTTCGACACTCCTGGGTTGAGACGAACCGAAGAACCGCTGAGGAGGGACCCACCCGCCGAAGGTTTCTTCCAACACTTGGGCAACAGCGATCGTCAGGTGATCGTTGCCGGGGGCGGCGGCGACCTGGATGCCGAGCGGAAGTCCCTTCTCCGTCAGGCCCAGCGGTACCTGAGTGACCGGCAACTCGGCCACGTTGAAGATCGCGGTGTAGATCCAGTTGATCGGAGGGAACAACGGAACGTTGTGGCGCGGAGCCACCATCGTGTACGGCGGATAGAGAAGAACGCCGTTCGGCCCGATCGTCTCGGCCAGCTCGTCGCGCAACTCGTGACCCATCTTCACGAAACGCGCAGTGCGATTGGGCATCAGGTCAACGCCCTTCTCGAGGAGCGCGAGAGCGATGGCCGGGAACGTGTGATCCGACTTGCCGACGCCCCACTTGAGGAGCTCTCGGCCCGCGGGGATCTTGCTTCCATCTCCAAGCAACTCTGAGAAGGTCGTGTCCGCCGCGGTTTGCATGAGGGCCGACCAGATCTCGAGCGATCGCTTCAAAGCATCTATCCGAAGCCTGCGCACCACGGCCCCCTTGGCCGCCAGCGCGTCCGCGACTCGACCTTGCGATTCCTTGAGTGCCGAACTGACGCGCAGGAATCCGTTTCCACGCACATCGAGCACCGTCACCGAGGAGAGATCGACCGAATCGGGATCCCCGAGCTCGAACTCCCGAGAACCCGAGTCGATGCCGTCGGGTCCGGCAAGGATCCTCAAGAGCGGCATGAGATCCTCGGCCCGCCGAGCGATCGGCCCCGTGCACAGGTAACGCAGAGCGTCGTTCTCGGACAACGGGACCTGCCCGGTGCCCGGGACCATCCCTCCCGTCGGCTTGTGGCCGAACACACCGTTGAAGAACGCCGGCATCCGGATGGATCCACCGATGTCGGATCCCAGACCGAACGGCGACCCGCCGGCCCCGACGATCGCGCCCTCTCCTCCCGAGCTTCCACCTGCGATCCGACTCGAGTCGTACGCGTTGTTCGTGCGGCCGTAGACCTTGTTGGAGGACTCCATCCACATGCCGAGCTCCGACACGTTGGTGGTGCCCATCGGGATAGCGCCCGCGCTGCGGAGACGCGTCACCGTCGTGGCTTCCTCCGTCGCGACGTGGTTCTTGTGCGACACGAGCCCGGACGTCTGCTTCATGCCCGGCACCGCAAAGAACTCCTTGATGGTGCACGGGACGCCCAATAGGGGAGGGAGATCGTGTTCGCCGGCTGCGATGCGCTCGTCGGCCGCGTCGGCCTCTTTCAGCGCGTCGTCGAATCTGTCTTCGACCACGGCGTTCAGGGTCGGATTGACGGTCTTGATGTGATCGATGTGAGCCCGAACCACGGCCCGCGAGGTCACCTCACCCGAGCGGATCCTCCGGGCCAATTCCGTAGCCGATGCCATCAACAAGCTGCGATCCAGCACCGGCGGAGTCTCCCATGCTGAAGAGAGGGTCGTCCCGAACAAGTGCATCGACGCACTCCTCGTAAGGCATCCGGTCGCCTTCCCAGCGCGAAGAGCAAGCTTCGGGATCGATATGCAGGCCGGCCTCGGTATTGCGCGTTGAAATAGGGCTGGTGAGCGCTAATGGGGGCGGCACGGGGACCACCAGGTCACCCGATCGATCTCTGAATTCCGGTTCTCCATTACGCATCGTCAATGTGTAGCCGCCCTCGTGCACGAGCCAGTGGTGAAACCGACAGAGGCTAACTAGATTCGAGAGTCTGGTCTCGCCGCCACGGGTCCAGTGGTGCACATGGTGAGGCTGTACATGGCGGATCTGGTCGCAGCCGGGGAAGCGACAACCTCTGTCCCTCGCCTCCATCCCCTTTCGCATGGCCCTGGTCGGCCCTCTCATCCGCCGCCCGACGTTAAGAACCTCGCCCTCCGACTCGATCACGGATCTGATGGCCGCCTCGCAGCCGAGCCGGCGGGCCGTTTCAGGAGCGATGGCGGTGCCGTCTTCGAGCTCACAGCGGTCACCTGCGATCGCGGCAAGATCGACGTGAACGATCAACTCGTGGTGGTTGGTGGCAGGGGCGCCGTCCGCCTCAAAGGAGAGGAATCCGGATGCCATTAGTACGAGCGCGTCTGCGTCTCGTGCGGCGGCTACTTCTGGAAACGACTCCGCGGAGTCGTTTCCCTCGTCCGAGTCGCGGTCCCTCTCGACGTGGTCATTGGCGGCGTCGATCTCAGATTCCACTTGGAACGGCGTAGGGGCTGCGTCGCGCGCTTTGCTTAGAGCTGCGAGAACGACGGCACCGTCTTCAGGGGAGAGGCGGGCAGTGAGCAAGAAGGAACCGTCGTCATCCTGCCGAAAGTTGACGTAACGCCGGGCCCGCCTGACGTTCGTTCTCCGAAGCTCCTCGGCGTTCTGTACCTTTCGATAAGCCCTACTTAGCCGTTCGAGTTGATAGGCCGTCGAGTACCTGGCGAGATGAAGAAGCGTGTCCTGCATCTCAGGGGAGGCGACCCGAACGATGGCGCGCACTTTCGAGAAGCTCAATTCTCCGCATGCGAAGGCGTCACGGATCAGCGGGAGTCGCTCTAGAGCTTTCGCCACTCGGACATGCTCGCGAGCGGCGGTGAGGCTCAGGCCGCACTTCCAGCTGAGCCAGTGGGCGCAGGACCTGCAGTCCCATTCGGCCCAGCCTCGACGTCGATCGAACTCAGCGATCAAGACCAGGAAGCGACAAGTCGCTGCATGGATGTGGGCCGAGAGCTCGGTGAGCTCGCGTTCGATGTGCTCCAAAGGGGCCTGGGCCCCCTCGATCATGGTGTCGGGCATGCGCTCTCCTTCCGTCGGATGGGAGCGCGGATCCCGATAGCGAACGTATGTTCGATACTAACGGAATGGGGGCAACAGAGCAAGCGGGACTAGGGCTCTTCGAGCGACTCCGGCTCTACGGCTTCGACCATCGGGCGGCGCTGGAATGGCGTCGATAGGACGATCGTCGAGCGCGTCACGACCTCCAGCTTGGCCCTCAGGGCGTCCAGGAGGTCCTCCAGGGCCTTCGTATCGGGCGCACGCACGAGTAGGGCATAGGAGTTGTCGCCCGCTATCGACCAGCACGTCTCGACCAGGGGGAATTCGGCCACGAGCTTCGGGACCTCGCTGGGCGATGAGGGCCGGAGTGCCAGGCTGACCACCGCCGTGATCGGGAGGCCGGCCAGCCCATGGTCGACCTCGGCCCGGTAGCCGGTGATGACCCCAAGTTTCTCGAGTTTTCTGACCCGGTCGTGGACCGAAGACGCCGCCAGGCTCACCCGCTCGCCGATGTCGGCGTAGCTAAGTCGGGCGTCTTGCTCGAGCAAAGCAAGGATCTTTCGGTCCTTCCGGTCCATCCCGAATATCCTTCCGTGTAATGGCTAGATTGCCTAATGATATTCCGTTAGACTGCCGATTACCAGTCTGGAAACCGAGAGGAGGGCTCGATGGTCATTCACGCAGCTCCCGAGACCTCGACGACTCGCGCCCTGAAGGCCCACGCCTCGCCCCAGCCTTACCCGTACCCGTCCGAGCGAGAGTTCGTCGAGCCGGACTGGACCCGGCTCCCGGGCTATGGGGACGTCACCGAAGAGCAGTGGCGGAGCGCTAAGTGGCAACGGCTCCACACCGTCAAGAACCTCGACCAACTCCAAGCCGTGTTCGGCGAATTGCTCCCCCCAGATCTGCTCGAGTCGATCCGTCGAGACATGGCCGAGCGATCCACGATGTCGCTGCTCGTCCCGCCACAGATGCTGAACACGATGGACTCCGCCGATCTGTGGGCGGATCCGATCCGGCGCTACATGATCCCGGCCTTCGCCGAGCGCGAGCCGACCTGGCCGTCACATCCGTTCTCGCAGAGGGACTCGCTCCACGAGGCCGACATGTGGGCCGTCGAAGGACTCACCCACAGATATCCGACGAAGGTGCTCGCCGAGCTCCTGTCGACCTGTCCTCAGTACTGTGGGCATTGCACCCGGATGGATCTCGTCGGCAACAACGTCCCGCAGGTCATCAAGCATCGTTTCGAGCTGAAGCAGCGGGAGCGGTACCAGGCGATCATCGAGTACCTCAAAGCGACGCCGACGGTCAGAGATGTCGTCGTATCCGGTGGCGACATCGCGAACCTACCGATCGCGCACCTCGAGGAGTTCGTCTCCGCGATCATCGAGATCCCGAACATCAAAGACATCAGGCTCGCCACCAAAGGTCTGATGGGGATCCCGCAGCATTTCCTCCAGGACGACGTTCTCGCCGGGCTCGAGAGGATCGCTACGAAGGCCATCGAGTACGACGTCGACCTCGCCGTCCATACCCACGTGAATCACGCCAACTCCCTCACACCGATCGTCGCGGAAGCCGTCAAGAAGCTTCACGCGATGGGATTCAGGGACGTTCGCAACCAGGGAGTGCTTCTGCGCGGAGTTAATGACTCTCCGAAGGCGCTGCTAGACCTCTCGTTCACTCTGCTCGATAAGGCGAAGGTCATGCCTTACTACTTCTACATGTGCGACATGATCCCGAACTCCGAGCACTGGCGGCTGTCGGTCAACGAAGCGCAGCTGCTGCAGCACGCGATCATGGGGTACCTGCCCGGATTCGCGACGCCACGCATCGTCTGTGACGTCCCGTTCGTCGGGAAGCGCTGGGTCCATCAGGTCGAGTCCTATGACCGGACGAACGGCATCTCCTACTGGACCAAGAACTACCGAACCGGCATCGAGTACGACGATCCGGAGGCCCTCAACCGCCACTATCCCTACTACGACCCCATCTACACCCTGCCTCCCGAGGGTCAGAGATACTGGGCCGACCACGCAGTGAACGCCGCGAACCACGCCGCGACCGCGTAGGGGGTCAGCCTTGGAGCGATTCGGAACGCACCGATCCTTAGAGCCGCGCGGCTCCCTGCCTCAGCAAGCCCGCGTCTTGGATCCCAACGCGCCCCTGGCTCCAGATGAGGTCGCGATCGACGTCGAGTACCTCAACATCGACTCCGCGTCGTGGCATCAATTGCGCAACGAGCACGGCGCGGACAGCGCGGCGATGGCGGATGCCATCAGGAAGATCGTGGCCGAACGCGGGAAGATGCAGAACCCCGTGACCGGTTCGGGCGGGATGCTCGTCGGGACGGTTGCGGAACTGGGCGCGCACCGTGCTGAACCAGCTGTCGGCACCCGAGTCGCGACGCTCGTGTCCCTCGCTCTCACTCCGTTGCGACTCGACGAGGTCGTGGAGCTCGATCCGGACTCCGAGAAGGTCAAGGTTCGAGGTCGAGCCATCCTGTTCGGCTCCGGCATCTATGCGCCACTACCGGACGACCTCCCCGACGAGGTGTCTCTCGGAGTCCTCGACGTGTGCGGAGCGCCCGCTTGGATCGCGCGGCTCGCAAAGCCTGGGATGAAAGTCG
Organism: Actinomycetota bacterium; assembly: GCA_034663635.1. Classification (GTDB taxonomy): domain Bacteria; phylum Actinomycetota; class CADDZG01; order CADDZG01; family WHSQ01; genus JAXDJH01. Next base: position 63,791 of record JAXDJH010000008.1, read on the forward strand.
CGATCGTCGGCGCCGGGGGAAAGTCCGGGATGCTCGCATCGGCGCAGGCAGCGCGCTCGGTGGGAGATTCCGGTCGCGTCCTCGGCCTCTGCTGGCCGGAGGAAACGACGGCCGCCGCGAAGGATGCCGGGGCCGAGGCTCTCGCAGTGGATTGCACCGATGCAGTTGCGGTGATGGACGCGGTGGCGCGCTCGTTCGAGGGCTCTCTCGCCGATCTCGTGGTTGTGTGCGCGAACGTGCCCGGCTGCGAGGGTGGGGCGATCATGGCGTGCGCCGACGATGGGCGAGTTCTGTTCTTCTCGATGGCCACATCGTTCAGCGCGGCGGCCCTGATCGCCGAAGGCGCCGGGAAATCGTGCGAGATGACCATCGGCAATGGATTCGTCCCGGGACACGCGAAGCTGGCTTTAGATCTAGTGAGAAGTGAGCCGCGTCTGCTGGAGAGGTTCGGGGCATGACGACTACCGTGTTCTTCGGCGGACGTATACGCACGGGAGTTCCCGGAGAGAGCGTCGATTGGGTCTTCACCCGTGACAACGTCATCGAGGGTCTTGGGCCGGGCGAGCCGCCCCAGGCCGACCGCTCGGTCGATCTCGACGGAGGGACGCTCATCCCCGCGTTGCGCGATGGCCACGTGCACCTTCCGGCGACGGGCCTCTACGCCTCGGGCATGGACTTCCGCGGGAATCACTCCACCGAAGCGATCCTCGCCGCGTTCAGGAACAGGGCAGGCTCGGGCGAGATCCTCTTCGGCGGCAACTTCGAAGAGCCGCTCGATGCTCCAATCACTCGCCACGAGCTCGATCGCGAGGTCAACGATCGCCCGGCGCTGCTCGCTCGCGCCGATCTGCACTCGTGCATCGTGTCCACCGGGCTGCTCGACAAGCTGAAGCTGGATGGGCTCGAGGGTGTCGACGTCGATGACGACGGCAAGCCGACGGGATATCTCCGCGAGAAAGCTGCGTCTGAAGCGTGGCGCTGGTTCGATGCCAGCCTGACGGCCCAACAGCAGAAGGATGCAGTGCTCAAAGCGGTAGACATCGCTTACTCAAAGGGCGTAGCCGAGGCGCACGAGATGTTCGTCGTCGAGTGGCGCGGCTGGGATTCGGCCGAGCGATTCCTCGAGACCATCGATGGCGTCGCGCTGAACGTTCCCGTGTATCTCGGCACGAACGACGTCGAGCGCGTTTACGAGATGGGCTTCCGCCGGATCGGTGGCGACTGGTTCCTCGACGGCTCGTTCGGCTCCCACACAGCCTGGATGCGCGACCCGTTCATCACTCCGCCTCCCGCCGGATCTCCGCCGAACGGCATCTCTTACAGGACAGACGATGAGGTCTTCGAGTTCTTCAAGGCCGCCCAGGCCAAGGGGATGCAAGTGGGAGTGCACGCCATCGGCGATGCCGCGATCGATCAGGCGATCCGCGGATGGACGCGCGTAGCGGAGGACCTCGGAGGGGGGGCCGAAGGCGTCGTCGAGGTGAGACTCCTTGGTCACCGCATCGAGCACTTCGAATGCGCGAGCGATGACCACATCGAGGCCGCCGCCTTGTTGGGATTGAGGCCGAGCGTCCAGCCTGCCTTCGACAGGTACTGGGGTGGGGACGACGCTCTATATGCGCAACGCATCGGATGGGATCGCGCCCGCCTCATGAACCGTTTCAAGACGATGGAGGCCGCCGGGTTGCAGCTCGGCGGCGGATCCGATTCGACCGTCACACCCCTCGATCCATTCCTCCAGATGGCGTCACTCCGGCAACACCACTTGCCGGCCGAGTCGATGGACGCCGAGCTCGCCCTCCAGATCATGACGGTCGGAGTCGCCAACCTCGCCGCTGCAGAAGGGCCGCGGGGCTTGATCGCGGAAGGCGGCTGGGCCGAGTTCGCTCTGTTAGATCGCGACCCGATCGAGATCGATCCGGATGAATTGTTGAAGACCGAGGTCCTCGGCACCTGGGTACAGGGCGAGCGAGTGTGGCCTCTCAATGATGCGGAGACAGCATGAGCAAGCCGGCGCGTTTCGAGCGGCCGATCGGGCGCTTGGATATCGACGCGGAGGTCGTGGCCGACTGCCGTGAGCTCGCAGCGGAGATAGCGGCCCCCATAGAAGAGCTCGCCAGGACCCACACAACGATCTCGATCGAACGTGCGTCGCTGCGCCTGGTCGGCGTAGATGGGGTCGTGGGCGGAGCTGAGGGAGAAGGCGCGGAAGGCGTCCCTATACCGAACAAAGTCGTCGATGCGATCCGCGACGCCGTCGGGCTCGAGCGCGGCGCCCTCATCCCGTTCCTTCACACCGTCGAGACAGGATGCGGCGACATCCAGTCCGAGGCCGACCGCATCGCGAACGGCGAGCGTGTGCCGGAGTGGCCGGAAGGCGTCGACCTGGAAATCGCCCTCGAGCGAGCGAAGCGAGAGGCCACGTCGGCGGTCGACCGCATCGCGAACGCCAAGACCGAGCGGGCGAGTCTGATCGCCGACGTGGGCGAGGCCGCGAAGCCCTGGTTCTACGAGATCGTGGCAACCGGCAACATCTACGAGGACATCCCACAGGCCCAAGCCGCCGCCCGCGAAGGGTGCGACGTCGTCGCCGTGATCCGCTCGACCGGGCAGTCGCTTATCGACTACGTCCCCTACGGAGCTACGAAGGACGGCTTCGCCGGAACGTTCGCGACGCAGGAGAACTTCAGGTTGATGCGGGCCGCCCTCGACGAAGTTGGCCGCGAGCTCGGCCGCTATGTCCGACTGACCAACTACGCGAGCGGCTTGTGCATGCCGGAGATCGCGTCCATGGCGGCGATGGAACGGTTGGACATGATGCTCAACGACTGCATGTACGGAATCATCTTCCGCGACATCAACATGCAGCGAACGTTCGTGGATCAGCACTTCTCGCGGATGATCCACTCGCTCGCCGGGATCATCATCAATACGGGCGAGGACAACTACCTCACGACTGCAGATGCAGTCGATGCCGCGCACACAGTGCTCGCATCCCAGTTCCTGAACGAGCGGCTCGCCCTGTCGGCGGGCCTTCCGACGGAGCAGATGGGCCTCGGTCACGCCTTCGAGATCGACCCTGACGTGCCCGATCAGATCGCGCTCGAGATCGCTCATGCTCAGTTGATCCGGGAATGCTTCCCCAACCACCCGCTGAAGTACATGCCTCCGACGAAGCACATGACCGGCAACGTCTTCCAAGGGTTCCTTTACGACGGGATGTTCAACCTCGTCGGAGCGTTGACGGGCCAGGACATCATCCTGCTCGGCATGATGACGGAGGGCGTTCACACGCCGTTCCTCTCGGATCGAGATCTGGCGCTCGAGAACGCGCGCTACGTGTTCGGGGGGGCCGGGACCCTTGCAGGCGAGATCCGCTTCGAGCGAGGTGGCGATGTCTCCAGACGCGCGGCGCAAGTCCTCGAAGAATGCAGGCAGATGCTTCGCAAGGTCTCCGAGATCGGGATGTTCGCCGCGATCGAAGCCGGGATGTTCGCCGACACCGTGAGGACGCGCGACGGAGGACGTGGGCTCAGCGGAGTGGTGCGCAAGGCGGAGGGCTACGTGAATCCGATCTTCGATCTGCTATCGGAACGAGTGGGCGCCTGATGGCTCTCATCCGGCCCTATGGCGACGCGACCGACGACGGGATGATCCAGCTCTCGTTCACGCTGCCGATGGCCGAGTCCGAACGCACGAGGCAAGCGGCGTTGGATCTCGCCAAGAAGATGGGCTTCGAGAAGCCTCAGGTGGTGCACATGAAAGCCATGGGCCCGGACTTCACGTTCTTCGTCGTCTACGGATCGACGACCCACAGCGTCGACCCCGACGAGCTCGTCGTGCCGGAGCGGGACTTCCCTGAGATGAGCTACCAAGAGGTCAACCGCGCCATCCGTGAGGGCCTCAAGCGCCGATTGGTCATCGTCGGAGCATGCACGGGTACCGACGCGCACACGGTGGGCCTCGACGCGATCCTTTCGATGAAAGGGTTCGCCGGGGACCACGGCCTCGAGTATTTCCCCGAGATGAGCGTCCACAACTTGGGCTCTCAGGTCTCGCCGGACCAGATCGTCGAGACCGTGAAGAAGGAAAAGGCCGACGCTGTCCTCGTTTCGCAAGTAGTGACCCAGCGGGACGCCCATCTCCTCCACCTTCGAGAAGTACGCGAGGCTCTCGAGGCAGCGGGGGAGAGGGATCGGCTCGTGCTCGTAGGAGGGGGGCCGCGATTCTCACCCGAGCAGGCGGCCGAGCTCGGCTACGACAGGATCTTCGGACGCGGAACCCGGCCCTCCGAAGTTGCGTCCTATCTTGCCTACACGGTTGCAAACAAAACAGCGGCTCAACGAAAGGCTTAGTTGATGAAGGTCTCGCATCGCTTGAGGATGTCTGCGGCCGATGCCCACTACGGCGGGAACCTCGTCGCGGGCGCGAAATCGTTGGAGCTCTTCGGTGACGTCGCGACCGAGCTTGCGATCGCACACGACGGAGACGAGGGTCTGCTGGCCGGATATTCCTCCGTCGAGTTCCTGCTTCCGATCTTCGCGGGTGACTTCCTCGAGATCACAGCCGAGATCGTCAGGGAGGGAAACACATCCCGCGAGACCAAGTTCGAGGTTCGTCGATACGCCAAAGCCCGGCCGGACGTCTCGGATTCCGCGGCCGATCTACTAGACGAACCGGAACTCTGCACCACCGCAACGGGCACTTTCGTGGTGAAGAAGGACCGCCAACGCCGGTGAACCGGCCCCCGAAAACCTTGTCTCCCAAGGCCCTTTTGTCATGTCACAGCGCGGCGGTAAAGTGAGCCGGTCGTCGCTCGATACCGGGTTCGAGGGGAGTGATGCTCAATGAGAAGAGTTGAGGGAATCCGAGCAGTTACCTATGACTGCTGGGGGACCTTGTTGAGGGACCACGACTGGGAGGGCGCCATGGAGATTCGTCTCGGCGCCCTTTTGCGTTTCTTGGATATCTCCGAAGAGGAGGGCCGCGCTCTCCTCGAGGAGGCCTGGCAGCATCACGACGAGGCATGGAAGCAGATCGAAACGTTCGGCCCCGGCCGCATGGCGGCCTACTGCCTCGAAGCCCGCGGGATCGACGACGACGACAAGATCTCTGCACTAACTGAAGAGTTCGAACGCGCCTCTATGAACGCCGGAGTGGACGCGGTCGAAGGCGCAAAAGATACCCTCGTGAGCCTCGAGAAGGCCGGGATCGGTCTCGGGTTGGTCTGCGACACCGGTTTCACCTCGGGCAAGGTGGTCCGCGAGCTACTCGAGAAAGCCGACCTTCTCCAGCACCTTCCGGTGCTCTGCTTCTCGGACGAGGTTGGCGTCCCCAAGCCGGACACCGACATCTTCGCCAAGGCTCTCGCAGGGCTCGGCGTACGTCCCTACGAAGCCGCTCATGTGGGCGACCTCCGTCGAACAGATATCGCCGGGGCTAGGGAGATAGGGATGCTGCCCGTACGTTTCCGGGGCGTTCACGACGACAAGAGCGACTTCCGCGACGCCGACTGTCTGATCGATCGTCACGAGCAGATCCGGGAGTGCATCGGCCTCGAGTAACTCCTAGAGAACTAGGCCTCGCTGTGCGCCGCGGCAGCATCGGTCTCCGGCACGCGCTGGGGAGCCGCGTCGTGCACCACCGAGGCCGACGGCATGTATCGAGCTACGAGGGCCGCAGCTAGGAAGACAACGCCCGCGGCGATCAACATGGCTTCCGACGTCGCGCCGACGAAAGCCGATTTGGCCGCCGCCTGCAACGATGTGCCGAGGCCGGCGGGGAGGCTTTGAGACACCTGAACGGCGGCCCCCACCGAGGTCTCGGCGACGTTCGCGACAGCGCGCGGCAAGCCGTCGGGCACCGCGTCCGCCAGCCGTGACGTATAGGCCGAGCCCGCGATGCTTCCGAGAACCGCTACCCCGAGGGCTCCACCGAGCTCTCTCGTCGTGTCGTTCCAGGCCGAGCCCACTCCGGCTTTCCGGAGTGGCAACGAGGACATGATCGACGCTGTCGCCGGGGCCATCGTCGACGCCATACCCATCGCTGCGACTACGAGGAACGCCGCGAACACCCAATAGGAGGTCGATCCGTCCACTTGCGACAGGAGGGCAAGACCAAGGCCAACGATCGCAAGGCCCGTCGACATCACGCGTTTCGGACCCAATCGTTCGACGAAGCGGGCCGACATGGGGGCCGCGATCATCATCGTGAAAGCCATCGGAAGGGTCCGGACGCCCGCGCCCAGCGGGCTGTAGCCCCGCACGACCTGGAGGTATTGGGTCAACAGGAAGAACGTCCCGAACATGGCGAAGAAGTTCAGAGAGATCGCGGCGCTGGCCGCGCTGAACCGTGGGTTGCGGAAGAACTTCAGATCGAGCATCGGATTCGGGTTGTGAAGCTCCCAGTATCCGAAGTAGCCGAGCACCGCGATGGCCACACCGAAGGCCGACAGCGTCAAGGGATCGGTCCAGCCGTAGGTTGGAGCTTCGATGATCCCGTAAAGAAGCGCGCCCAGTCCCACGATCGACAGACCCGCGCCGACGAAATCCAGCGTCGCGTGCTCGGGATCACGAGAGGTCGGGACTAGGAGGCGGCCCCCGATCAGCGCGATCAGTACCACCGGCACGTTAAGGAAGAAGACCGAGCCCCAATAGAAGTGCTCGAGGAGCCAGCCACCGGCGATAGGGCCGATCGCGGCCCCCGCCCCAGCGAAGCCAGCCCAGATCGCGATGGCCTGGGCGCGCTTCTCAGGCGGGAACACGGTGGTGAGGATCGAGAGAGTCGCGGGCATGACCAACGCGGCCCCGAGTCCCATGACGGCACGCGTGATGATGATGTGACTAGCTTGGGTGGCGAAGGTGGACGCGAACGACGCTCCGCCGAAAATCACGAGACCGATCACGAGCGCGCCTTTGCGACCGAAACGATCGCCGAGGGCACCTGCGGTCAAAAGAAGGCCGGCGAACACGAGCGCATACGAGTCGACCATCCATTGAAGTTCGGTCGATGTCGCGTGCAGCTCCCTAACGAGAGTGGGCAGGGCGACGTTCAGAACCGTGTTGCCGAGCACGACCATGACGAGGCTCAGACAAAGGACGGCCAGCGTCCACCACGGATTGATGACGTGATCTGTAGATGCGCGCTCAGAGTTTGATGGGCTAGCAGACATCCGCACTCCCAGAGCTAGACGATTTCAATTACCGTCAACCCCCTAAAGCAGGAGGTATTCCGACTAGTACGCCTTCGCCCAGGTCGCCGTCTCGACCCCCGGCTGGCCACATACGACGCAGGCGCCTCCCGGATCCTCCACTTGCAGGGGCAGATAACGGATCGTGGCGCTCGTGTCGTTTGAGACCTTGGTCTCGCATTCCTCCGAGCCGCACCAGGGGCCTCTCCAGAAACCACCCTCATCGCCGATACCGGCTTTTAGAGCCTCGTAGTCCCCGGCTTCGTGAGTGTGTTCGTCGCGGAACGCAGTCGCATCTCTATGCAACTGAAGCTGGGCATCGGCAAGGATCTCAGCCATGTCGGAGATCGCGGAAGCGACGGATCTGTCTTCCTTCTCGCCGGAGATCCGATGCGCGAGCACGACCTTGTCGGCGGCGACGTCCTTGGGCCCGATCTCGACCCGGATCGGCACGCCCTTTAGCTCCCACTCGCTGAACTTGTAACCCGGACGATGCTGGTCCCTATCGTCGACCTTGACGCGGACGCCGTCGCCGGCGAGTGAATCGCGCATCTTCATCGCGACCGACAGAACGAGGCTTCGCTCGTCATCTGACCTATAGATCGGAACGATGACGACCTGGACGGGCGCAACCGCCGGCGGGAGTTTGAGGCCGCGCTCATCGCCGTGGGTCATGATCGTTCCGCCCACCATCCGGGCGGAGAAGCCCCATGACGTGCCCCAAGCGAGCTCCTGCTCGCCGTTCTCATTGAGAAAGGTCACGTCGTACGCCCGTGCGAAGTTCTGTCCGAGGAAATGCGATGTTCCGCACTGCAACGCCTTGCGATCGCGCATGAGCCCCTCGATGGTCAAGGTTTCGTCGGCGCCAGGGAACCGCTCGGCAGGGGACTTCCGACCAGGCAGAACGGGGATCGCGAGAACGTCCTCCGCGACCTCCCTGTAGACCTCTTGCATCCGGAGAGCTTCTTCGTACGCCTCGTCTTTGGTTGCATGTGCGGTGTGGCCCTCTTGCCAAAGGAACTCGCTGGTGCGGAGAAAGAGCCGCGTTCGCTTCTCCCAACGCAGAACGTTGCACCACTGGTTGTAGAGGAGCGGCAGATCCCTGTAGCTCTGGATCCAGCCGGAGTACGCGTTCCAGATGACGACTTCAGAGGTGGGCCGGATAACGAGAGGTTCCTCGAGCTGCTCGCCTCCGCCATGGGTCACCACCGCGACCTGCGGCGAGAACCCTTCGACGTGCTCCGCTTCCTTGTGAAGGAGCTTTTCGGGGAAGAGCAATGGGAACTGAACGTTCTCATGCCCCGTCGCTTTGAAGCGATCGTCGAGAGCTTTCGTGATGTGCTCCCAGATCGCGTAACCGTGGGGCTTGATGATCATCGACCCTTTGGCAGGGCCATGTTCCGCGAGGCCCGCCTGCTTCACGACCTCGACGTACCAGGCCGGGAAATCATTGGCGAAGTCGGGCAGCCCCTTAGCCATCTACTCTCCGATCACCTGGACGTTGACCACGCGATCCGCGCTGCCGTTCAGCTCCATCAGCAGAACGCGTTGCCACGTGCCGAGCTTCAGCTTCCCCTCGACGACGGGAAGAACGATCGATCCAGATCCCACAGCGTGCACGGCACTCTCGGCCGGCCCCAGTCGCTCGATGGCGGCCCTCACGTCCGTGAGGAGACCCGTCTCCTTTTCGTTGACGACAAGTGCACAGTCAGAGCCTCCACCCGAAACCGTGGCCCGGCCCGCCTGGATCTCGGCCGAGTCGACAGCCTGCTGGACGCGCTCGGTCAGGTCGAGGAAGCCACCGGAGCCGTTGGCTTGGATACGTATTTCTGCTTGGTGTGAGCGCATCAAGCAAGATTAGACGACCGCCTGCAACAAGCCCGAACACGACTGGGACGTGGACAACTACGTCCACTCTCTGTGGAGGAAATGTGGAGGGCGGAGATTGTTTCGCGTTCCATTCATTTGTTGGTTTCAACCCGTTGACACGGGATACAGCGGTCCGTATGTTGCGCAAGTCCCAAGCAGCCAAACGGCAAGCAGGACGCCGAACCCGCAAGTCGGTTCGCCGAAGTGCGGGAACGAACGAAGTGCAGTTGACGGAAGGACCGAGCACCGGCCCAGACTCTCGGGCCAGGACCGGAGCTCAAGATCCGCAGAAGGTTCGCCCCGGAAGCGGTGACACGAAGGTCGAATCGTAAGACTCGACTGGGAGTCCATCCGGACCTCGTCGACCTCGACGGGGAGGCTCGGTTCGCCGAGTCACCCCAGCGAACGAAGAGGAGTACCGGGCGGATCGGTTCGCCGATCTGAAACCGGAACCAGCGGCTTCGCGAAGCGTCCTGGCTGCACGGCGGTTGCTTGGGACACTTTGATTTGGAAAGACCCGAGTGGCTTCACGGACAACGCTCCAATAACCAGGCGAGAGCTTGGCTACCGAGCGGCCCCGGCGGTCATTCGGGTCTTTCTTTTTCGCCACTCGGTTGGCGAGTCAGGCCGACGGACCGTCATCCTCTGGGGGCGACGGGGGTTTCTCATTTCCCTTGCGGCGCTTGATCCGATCGTTGATGACTACCCCCACGAAAGCGATCACAACGAGGCCGACCACTATCGCGATCTGAGTTCCAGTCAAGAAATCGATTTGCGCCGCCCTTTGTGAGACTCCGTTCCAGATGAAACTGAGTATCATCAAGATGTCGGAGGGACCAGAACCCGGCAACGGTCACATTTGGGACTGATGGAGGCTTTGGGTGCAGAACGGGCAGCTGCGGGAGCGTAAGAGGGAGGCAACGCGAAACGCGCTGCAGGAGGCTGCCGTCAGACTTTTCTCCGAGAAGGGCTTCGCGGCCACGTCGGTGGACGAGATCGCAGCCGCGGCGGATGTCTCACGCAGCACTTTCTTCCGCTACTTCGGTTCGAAGGAGGCCGTCGTGTTCTCGGCCCCCGACGAAGCGGGGGAGCGCTTCCTGGCCTGTATCGAGGCCCGGCCTGCCGAAGAGGGGCCTTTGAGGGCGGTAGAGGAGGCTTTCGTGGAGATAAGCCGCGACGCCGAGTCGCAGCGCCGCTTCGCGATCAACCGGGAGGGGCTGCTGGCCAGCGAACCGGGTCTCAAGGCCCGCGAGGCCGAGTCCACGATCATGTGGACGGGCCGTATCGCCGAAGCTTTGGCGCACAGAGATGGTGAGTCCTCGCCTCAGACCCGACACAGGGTGGCCGCCGCGATCTGCATCGCGCTGTCCAGGGAGCTGGGGGAGGAATGGCTCGAATCGGGCGAGGACATCGAGAGGCTGATCAGAGGCCGCTTCGAGATCCTTCGGCAATTGGCGCGCCACTAAGGAACTAAGTAGGGCCGAGTCTTCACTTTGGGTTTCGGCCCCTTTAGGGTTGGGCACCGTTCGACCCGTCGAGTACAACAAGCCAACAACATGGAGGGCCACAAAGCAGTGCCGCCTAAGACTTCCGAAGAAGAAGAGCCGCAAGGCATCGAGGAAGACGAGGATCTCGAGGATGACCTCGAGGATCTCGACGACGAGGACGCCGTCGCCGAGGGTCTCGCCATGGCCGGCGGGGACGACGAAGAGGGTGACGAAGAAGCCAGCCTCGAAGAGCTCCTAGCCCAGCGAGCGGCCGGTCGGCGCGCGGCTGGTGACGATTCGGAGAGCGACGAGGACGACATCATGGCCCTGGCCTCCGAGAAAGAGCCCACCGGCGCCGAGACGATCCGCACGAAAGTCATCCCGATCAAAGATCAACAGGAATTCGTGTGTAAGCGCTGCTTCCTCGTCAAGGCGCGCTCGCAACTCGCGGACGAGACGCGCATGCTCTGCCGTGACTGCGTCTAGATAACTTAGATCCGTGCTGACGGGGGCACGCGCTTATCCCGTCGTCCTGGTTTCAGGCGTCCTACTTTCGCTCGCATTTCCCGAGCCAGACCTCGCACCGATCGCCTGGGTGGCTCTTGTTCCGTTGCTTCTCGCCCTGCGCGCCAAGTCAGGCGAACGAGTCACCGCCGGCAGGGGAGCGGCACTCGGCTTCGTCTTCGGGCTCGGGTTCTTCGCAACGATGCTCTATTGGGTCTCCATCGTCGGATACGTGGCTTGGGCTTTCCTCGTGGTCATGGAGTCGGCCTTCCTCGCGCTATTCGGCACCTGCGTCGCTCTGTCGGGACGCGGCAAGAGATGGATCGCCCTCTTGACGCCGGTCACCGCTTGGGTCGCGGTCGAGTTCGCAAGAGCGCACGTTCCGGTTGTGGGCTTCACCTGGGGCCAGCTGGCCCAGAGTCAGCACAACCTCACGTGGATGCTCCGGCCCGCATCGCTTGGAGGCGGATGGCTCGTTGCTGGAGTCGTGGTCGGAATAAACGTCTGCCTCGCGGAGCATTTCGCACACCGAGAGTTTTTCAAGATCGCGGTGCGATGGCTCGCGCCGACTGCCGTTCTGGTCCTGGCGCCGCTTCTGATCCCCGCTAACAACGCGACGGGCGAGGCGCTTCGTGTCTCGATCGTCCAAGGAAACGTGCCGCGGAACTTCAGCGGGAGTCTCTTCGACAAGGAGCTGGCGATCACCCAAAGCCATCGTGAGCTCACCGAGGGACTGGTCGATGAGCACCCGGACCTCGTGGTGTGGCCTGAGAGTTCGGTGGGGCTCGACATCCGGCGCGATCCGACCGCCGAGAGTGAGGTTGAACAAGCAGCGAGCGCCGTAGGCGTTCCGATGATCGTCGGAGGAAACACCGACCTGGATGAGGCTCGGTATCAAGTTGTCGCATTCCAAGTCGAGCCGGGCAGGGGAGTGACCGACGTTTACGTCAAGACGCATCTGGTTCCTTTCGGCGAATACGTTCCGGGGCGCGGCCTTCTCGACTGGATACCGATGCTCGACCAGGTCCCGCGGGATGCCGTTGCCGGCTCGGAACACAACGTGTTCGACATCGACGGAGCCAAGGTCGCCACGGTGCTGTCTTTCGAAGGTGATTTCGGCGACCTCGTGCGCAAACCGATCGCGGGAGGTGGGCGTCTGCTTGTGGTCGCCACCAACACATCGACCTGGGGCAACACGTGGGCCTCCGCTCAACATGAAGCGTTCAGTCAAGTCAGGGCCGCGGAGAACGGCGTTTGGGTGGTGCACGCGGCGTTAAGTGGCATCTCCGCGTTCGTCCAACCGGATGGAACAGTCGTCGACGAAACAGAGCTTTGGACGGCCACGACGATGACGCACGACGTGCGATTGGCTGAATCGATCACGTTGTACGCGCGAGTAGGGGACTGGTTCCCTCTACTCTGCATCGTCATGACCGTCTTCGCATTGATCTCGAGCCGACCGAGGCGAGACCGGCATCAGGAAGGTTCAGGAACTCGGTGATGGCCCACGACCGACCGGTGGATGAGACCCAAGCGCTGGTGATCGTGCCGACCTACAACGAATTCGAATCGATAGCCGAAGTCGCGCGCCGGCTGTTCGACGCAGCCGGTGACACGGTCGATCTGCTCGTCGTGGACGACGGGTCGCCGGACGGCACCGCCGAGCTCGTGAAGCAGATGACCGAGAGTTCGCACGGCGTCCATCTGATGGAGAGGGCCGGGAAGCAAGGTCTGGGCACGGCGTACGTCGACGGGTTCCGTTGGGCTCTCGAACGGCCTTACTGGGCAGTGGTCGAGATGGACGCCGACCTCTCCCACGACCCGGCGGACGTTCCTCGCATGCTGGAGACGCTGAAGGACGCGGACCTCGTCATCGGATCGCGCTACGTACCCGGGGGACAAGTGCGCAACTGGAGCAAGGTGAGACGGGCACTATCGGCAGCGGGGAACCTCTACGCACGCATGTGGCTCGGCTACGACGTCAGGGATTCGACCAGTGGCTTTCGCGCCTATCGACGCGAGGTGCTCGAGCAGGCGAGCCTCTCTGAGCTTCACTCGGAAGGTTATTCGTTCCAGATCGAATTGACGCGCCGCGTAGCGCGCGCCGGAGGCAAGATCGTCGAGATCCCGATCACGTTCGTGGAGAGGGTCCAAGGCAAGTCGAAGATGAGCAAGCGGATCGTGATCGAAGCGATGGGTCGGGTCACTCAGTGGGGCTTTCACGATCGCTTCGGCAAGGGTCCCAAGGAGCCAGATCGGGATGGCTGAGGCTCCCATCAGGATCGGCAGTCGCGACGAACTCGTCTATCTGCTGGCCGAAGCCGCAGAGCTCGAACACGGGATCATGTGTCAGTACCTCTTCGCAGCTTTCACGATGCGTTCGGAGCCGGGCGACGGGCTCGATCCCGAGGATCAGCAGGCTGTGGCGCGTTGGGAACGCGTCGTATCGGAGGTCGCGACCCAGGAGATGCTGCACCTGGGGCTGGTTTCGAATCTTCTTTCGGCCGTGGGAGCCGCCCCTTATTTCAGGCGGCCGAACTTCCCCTTGCGACCCGGCTATTACCCACCGGGGCTTCATCTCGACCTGATCCCGTTCTCGGAGCGCGCCCTCAGGCACTTCCTGTTCCTCGAAAGGCCGGAGGGCATGGATATGGAGGATGCAGAGGGCTTCGAGGCTCTCGCCGACTCGGTCCCGCTCGGTCACGCGCACGCGATAGTGCCGCACGCTCAGACCTACTCGACGTTCGGTCACCTCTATCGAGGGATCGAGGACGGGTTCAAACACCTTGCCAAGAAGCTCGGCGAGAGGGAACTCTTCTGTGGTCACGCGGGAGCGCAAGCGACGGGGGAGTACTTCCTGTGGCCCGACATGTTGCCGGTGACCGACGTCGAATCCGCTTGCGTCGCGTTGGACACGATCGTCGAACAAGGCGAAGGCGCGAGAGGGGAGTGGCGCGACGCTCACTTCGGCCGCTTCCACGCCGTTCTAGAGGAGCTCCTTGCACTGAAGGCCGAGCGACCGGACTTCGACCCGCCCCGCCCCGCGGTCGCGGCATTCACGCGGCCCCCGGCCGACGTGCGGGAAGCGTTGTTGATCTCGGTAAAGAGCACTGGGATGGTCGCGGACCTCTTCAACGCGAGCTATCAGGCTTTGCTGCAGCTGATCATCCGGTTCTTCCTGCACACGGAAGAATCGGAGAAGGAGCTGAACGTGCTCGCCGACGTCGCGGTGGGGATGATGATCAACGTGCTCCGACCTCTCGGACGGATGTTGACGACCCTTCCGGTTGCTGCGAACAGGCATGACGTCACCGCCGGTCCGACGTTCGACGTCTATCGCACTACTTATTACGTGCCGCACCGGCACGCGGCATGGCGCGTCCTGCACGAACGGATCGTCCATCTCGGGCGGGCCGCTCAGGAGCAGGCCGCCGATATGGAGCCTCCGGCCGGGCCGGTGATGGAGGACGTGGCCGACAAGCTGATCGCCTACGCGGACAAGCTCGGCCCCCACGTTTACCGGGTCTGAACAGGGTAGGAAGAACCGATGCGACTCGGACGAGGACTCAGACGATCGCTCAGACGAGCGAGACGAGCTGGCGCCGGAGACCCTTTCGCCCGCAGGGGAGTCGCAGCGGCGCTGCCGACTTGCCCCGTCGGGCTCTGTTTCGACGAAACGGACTTTTCGGACGGAGGCGGTGGGATAGCGGCCGGGTTCGAGGGGGCCGGGCCGAGGGACTTCCCGCAGGGCGGCTACGAGCTCACCGTCGTCGACGGGATCCAGGTGTGCAGGATCGACCCGTCAGCGCCCACCAACGGCGATGCGGGCATCCTGAGGACCTACGAGGCCGCTGAGGGCCAGGAGTACTCGGTGACGGCTCTAGCGAGGATCCGAGACGCGTCGCCAGGGTTCAAGGCCCGATTGACGATCTCTCCGAAACAGGCAAACGGTCGTCAGCTCGGCGAGTTCAACGCCCGTTTGGATCAACCCGGCGACGAGTTCACGACGATGGAGATCCCGAGCGCGGTCATGCCGCCGGGAACGACAATGGTCAGCGTGAAGTTCCGCGCCCACAACAAAGCGCCCGGCGACGCTGGAACCGCGGAGTTGAAACAGTTCCGCTTCGAACGCCTGCGCTAACGAGCAACTCTTCGGGTCTGGGAGACGTTGTCATGGACATGAAGTCCATCCGTAGGGCAGGGGGCTTCGCCCTTGCCCTGATGATGTTTCTCACCGTTTCGCCGCCCCTCGCGGTAGCCGGTCGCATGGAACGAGAACGCGATCCTCGAGGCGACAACGGCGGCCCACTCGACCTCGAGAAAGTCATCTACGGCCCGTCCGGCCTCGGCATCCTCTTCAAAGTGAGGACCTACGACGAGTGGGAGCCTTCCATCTTCGACTCCGGCGCGATCATCGTCGCGATCGACATGAAGCCCAATCCGGGTCGGGATCCTTACGACCGGACGATCGTCGTCGACTACAACGCCCGGGCGAACAGGCCGAGAGCCGAGATCCTCGATCGAGCCGGCGAGAGGGTGGCCGGCATACCCCTGGGGTACGGGCGCGACCACATCGATCTCTACGTCGAACCGTGGAAGCTCGGACCGGGTCGAATCGCTCGCTTCAATGTCTTCTCACAGCACTACGAGGGCGACCCGCCGGCTTCCGATCGCCTTCCGGACGAGGGGGAGATCGAACGCCGCATCCGCCCGCTGTGTTTCGGATCCCTTCCGACGATCCACGGCACCGCCGGGGACGATCGCATCAAGGGCACCCCTAGGGATGACATCATCGCCGCGGGCTCGGGCGACGACGTCATCATCGGGGCAGGCGGGGCGGACGCGATCTGCGGAGGAGCGGGCGATGACCGGATCGAAACCTCCAATAGCCCCTATCAATTCGTCCGAGGAGGTTCGGGCCAAGACCGGATAGATGTCGGGGATGCCCCTCTTGGCACCTGCGATGACACGGGAAGCGGTTCGGCATCGTGCGCTTACCCCCAGGACGCCGTTTGGGGCGGAGCCGGCGACGACGTTATCTCCGGCTCCGCCGGCTCACACGATCTGAACGGCGGGCGCGGCGACGACCGGATCGCCGCGGGTCGAGGTAGCGACCGATTGAACGGCGGCGCTGGGAACGATCGCGTCGCCGGGGGCCGGGGCGAGGACTCGTGTGCCAAAGGCGAGGCCGTCAGGGGTTGTGAGAGTTAGCAGCTCTAGCATCCCATAATGGACCTTATGTAAACCTAGCCAGAGCTGGGTCGGAAAGGTCCACCCCCTACCGCCGTCTTACGTCTCTTTGCGTATGGCCCCGAGGGGGTCCCGACTAAGAAGATGGAAGCGGCAACAGGCGAATCGGCTGGCACTCCAGGGGGACTTTCATGCAACGGCGCGTGTTCGGCGCGGCGATAGATGCTGCGCTCCGTAAAACGCTGTTCCTGCAGGCCACGGAGAGGTGGGCCTCCTGACTCCCCCGGTCTATACGGCGGTATTGGCCGACGACGTCGACGACATGCGTTTCCTCGTCAAGCTCGCCCTGGAGGGAAGTGGCCGGTTCCGGGTGATCGGAGAAGCGGCCGACGGCGAGGACGCCGTGACGGTGGCAACGAAAGCCCAACCCGACGTGATGCTTCTGGACATCTCGATGCCCCGCAAGGATGGGCTCGAGGCCCTTCCCGAGATCATTCAAGCGTCCCCCAGAACCAAGGTCGTGATCCTGTCGGGCTTCGACGCGGACCGGCTCGAGGCGCCGACGCGCAAACTCGGCGCGACGGCCTACATAGAGAAGGGCATCCCGCCCGATCAGCTCGTCGCGGCGGTTCTCGCGACGCTGGAACCGGTCGAGCATGCACCCGAGTCAGGACCGGCGGAGACGGGAGGCCGGAGCTCTCGGACTCGATCACGCCAGATGAGCTGCTGATCCCGTCCCCGACCTAGCGGTCTCTCCTATCCCTGGCGTTCAGTAGCGCTTCAGTGGCGGTTGCAGCCCGGCGCGCCCTTCTGGCAGGAAGGCCGGGTCGGTTCGGGCGGCTCCTCTTGAGGCCGCGTCTGGCTGTTTGGGACGTTCTCCGCCAGGTGAGCCTGAACCGGTGGATACGGAGCACCGGGGAACGGGCGGCTGGCGCACGCGTAAAGGGTCTCGATGTCGGGGGGGCCGGTGTCACCTTCGAAGTCGTTGAAGCTGAAGCAGTTGCTCTCCCCCGTCCCGTCCCAGGCGAGGTCGTAGCCGTACCCATCCTCGTCGAAGTCGGAGTTCCGGATCACGTTGTACATGACCTGGTTATTGACCGGCAGGTCGCTGTCGACCGATTGCGAGACGAGAACGCCGTAGCTGTTGTGGTCGCGGATGTCGTTGTACATGACGACGTTGTTCTCGACCCCCGGGAGCCACACCCCTACCCCGATAGGGATGCCTACTGGGTTCGCCGAGAACCCCGCCGCCGGTATGGAGTCGTAGTTGTTGTCGAAGATCTTGTTATTGATCACGACCGTGCCGCGGTTCGGCCCAAGCTCTTCGGTCGGCAGGGTGTTCGGAGCGACTCCTACCGCATTGTGCGTGAACACGGAGTCTCGGATGACTACCCCGGTCGCGTTGGTGCCCGAGTATCCGAGATAGCTCCACGTCCCAACTACATGCTCGATCAACCCCGAGCAGCCGAGGCACTGGCCGATGTAGTACGCGCCGTCTCCGCTTCCGTACGACCACGAGTTCTTGATGACTCCGTCGTACGAGTTGAACGCGTAGATCCCATACGTTCGGTTCTTGATCGAGTCGATCTTCGTCGCCGTATAACCATTCATGTTGACGAAGTAGACGCCGTTGCCCGCGTAATTTCGAACCGTCAGGTTCGTCACCTTCACGTCGTTCGCGCCATCGACCGTGATCCCGCTGCCCTTTTCGTCGTCGCCGTTCAGGATCGTTCTGAATCGATCGACACCCTTGATCACGAGCCGCGGCGTCTGCACCGTTACCGCTTCGCGGTAGGTGCCCGGCTTGATCAGAACGGTCGACCCCGGCTTGGCCGCATCCACGGCCTTCTGAATGGTCGGGAAGTCATCGGGCACCACAAGCTTAGGTCGCTCGTCCTTTTCTCCCCCACCCGTATCGGGTGGAGGAGGGTTGCCCACGATCACCACGCCCGACATCCCCACGCCTCGGGGCGCACCGTGATAGCGGCAGTAATAGAAGTAGTAGCCCTCTTTGTCGAAAGCGTGAGTGAAAGTGTCGCCGGAGGTCATCTCGCCGGAGTCGAACTGGCCTCGCTCGTCGGACTGAACGCGATGACGGTTACGTCCGTTGGCGAAACTCCAGATCACGGAATCGCCGGGATCTACGTGCACCTCCTCAGGAGTGAAGCTGTTGTCGCGGATACTCACGGTTTGAGTGGCCGCCACGGCCGGAACCGCGAACGAGGCTACGGACGCGGCCAAACAGCCGGCAAGCGCCAGGGTGATCCGACGGGAGTGCCGCCTAACTCGTGTGGTGATGTGCACTGTGCGTCTCCTTGAACCGCTTGATCGCCTCTCGGGTCGCTTGCGTGATCGCGCCCTCCGGCGTCTTCACGATGAACAAGCCCGACATGCCGGCATCCGAGTGCCCTTGCACATGACAGTGGTACATCCACGCCCCCGGTCCCACGTGCTCGCCAGCGATGACCTGGAACCCGAAAGAGTCGGCCGGCCCGACAGTCTTGTTGTCTATGAGCCGTGTCGCGTCACTGAGCCCCGTCGGGATGCCGGTGCGATTGTCCACCCAGCGATGACCGTGCAGATGGAACGTGTGGAAGAACTCCCCGTGGGTTATCACTACGAATTCGACGCGCTCGCCTTCGTTCGCGGTGAAGGTCGGTGTGTGAGGTGCCTTCAGACCGTTGATGGTGATGTTCTTGAACACGATGACGAATGGCGGCCGGTCGGGAATGGGGTCTCCTGCTCGTCTAACGATCAACGCCCCGAACAAACCGGCTTTGACCCCGCCCGTGCCGTGCGGAGACCCCACGCAGTGGTCGTGGTAGTGCCAGTAGCCGGCGCTCCCGGGGTCGATCGTTCCGTCGGTCCGGGTCGTTGGGCCCACCGCCGAGAAGACGTAGGTCAGCGAGCGGCCCGGTGCGACGCATCCCTTGTTAAGGGGGGTTCCATCGCTATTGACCGTGTAGGCAACTCCGTGCGCATGCATGCTGAGCTTCACGTTCGTGTCGTTCACGAGAGTTACCTGAAGGCAGTCCCCCTCCATCATCTCGATGGTCGGGCCGGGGATGCTCGCGTTCTTCTCGGTGGTGCCGTAGCCGATCTTGTGCTTGCCGAGGCGCTCGGCGAACAGGGACATCGCCCCGGTGGGGTCTTCACAGGCTTGTTTGGGCTGGGCGTCGAGGATCGGGATCTGGGCTTGGGTAGCCACCGAGCCCGTCAGGGCGGCGGCCAGTACTGCGGTGAACACCGCCCATCGAACGCGCATCCCGGTCATGCCCACTCCGTTCATTGAATGACGAGGTTGTCCCTCGCCGCCACCATCTTAGAAGTCGTTTTAGTAAAACCACGCGCCCGACGTGTAGACCACGACCCCCAGCGCCGCCAACGGAGCGAACACGACCAGCACCGTCTCGTGCAACCATCGCCTGTCCTTCGTTGCCTCGGCGAGGAACAGGACGATCGGGAACAAGCCGAGCAACATCCTGGGGATGCTGAAGTACCAGGTGCTCGTGAGAAGCGCTGCCATCGTTGACCCCATGTATGCGGCATAGCCCCATTCGCGCTTCGCCGCCGCCCAGAGGGTGGCCGCGACTCCCAGGGCAGCGGCGATCACCTCTCCCTGCCAGGCCAGGATCCAGTTCGTCGCGGTGCCGGGCGAGATGCCTCGAAGAGTGGTGCGCAGAGCGTCGACCGGGTTGGTGAGCTCCCTCCCCCAGCCCTCCTTCTGATGAACGATGAACTGGAACGGATTGCCGAACGCTTGATTCAGGAACGCGCCGTAAGCGAGCAGGGGAAGGAACCCGATCACCAGGGCCAGGCCCGCGTTCGCGAGCTTCACCTTCGAGAAGTCCCTCTGTCGCACGAACTCGACCGCCAGACCGATCAAGAGAAAGATGCCGGCGGCTCTGGCCCCCATGGCGACCGCCGCGGGCAGTCCCACCCACTCCCACCTCTGGCGTCGCGCGAAGTAGAAGGCCGGGATGGCGCCGGCAAGGAACAGAGCCTCGCTATATGGAGCGATCAGGAAGACGGCCGTCGGGAAGACCATGAGATAGACGAGGGCCCGACGGCCCGTGCCGGGGCCGAACTCCTCCTCCGCCAAACGGTAAAGGAAAGCCCCGGCGACCACCGACGAGATCGCCGACACGAGCATCCCGGCGAGAACGGTCGGGATCCCCAGGAACAGCAACGCCCGAACGCACAGTGGAAATAGGGGGAAGAACGCGGCGGCGTGAGCATCGCTCTCGGGAGCCGTGTAGCCGTGCTCGGCCAGTGTGAGCAGATGATTCGCGTCCCACCGGCGCCAGGCATCGAATGCGCCGATCCCGGGGGCACCCGTCGTCTTGCTGGCAAGCATCCAGAGAGCTGCGAGAGCGAGCAAGAAGAACGCGACGCGGAACGCAAGAACGATCTCGATCGACTCGCGCCAGACGCGGGGGCCGAGCTCATCCCTGCCTTTGGCTCGGGGCGCGGAGGTCTCAGCGACGGCCTGGGCGCTGCTCACGCCTCTGAGGATAGGCGTTGTCTAGTTACTTAGTCGTGAATGTGGGTCCCTCTTAGTCCTCGTTGTTCACAAGACGACGGTCTTTGGTCGGGGACCCGTCTGACAACCGGTTTGGACGGTCGGCTCAAAAGAACCAAGAGCCGTGCGTGTACACGATCACGCCGAACGCGGCGGTCACTGTGGAGGCCGCGAGCAGAGACTCGTGCAGGCCCGGGCGCTCTTTGGTCGCCGCTGCAAGGAAGATGAACGCGGGAAAGTACGTAAGCAGGATGCGCGGGATGCTGAAGTATTCGGTGCTCAGCATTAACACCGCCATAGCGCTGCCCATATACGCCGCGTAGCTCCACTCCTTTCGCCCGATCGCCCAGACGACGCAGGCGACTCCCACCGCGGCCGCTAGTACTTCGATGCGATACGCAAAGAGGAAGCTCGTCGACTGCGTCGGATCGTCGAAGCGATCGATCGTGTTCATGAGAGCCGTGACCGGGTTCGTGAGTGCTCTCCCCCACCCCGCCTTCTGATCCTGGAAGAAGAAGAAGGGGTCGCCCTTAACCTGCGCTAGGTAGATCGCATAAGCGATCAATGGCCCGATCCCCAACACCAATGAGGAGCCCGCGGCGATTAGTCGCTTCGCGCTGAAATCACGTTGGCGCAAGAACTCCACTCCGAGCCCAACCAAGACGAAGATCCCGGCGAACCTGGCCCCCATGGCGATGGCAGCGGGCACGCCGACGAGGCTCCATCGCCGAGTCCGCGCGTAATAGAAGGCCGGGATGGCTCCGGCCAGGTAGAGCGACTCGCTATACGGAGCGATGAGGAACACGGCCGTAGGGAAAAGCGCGAGGTAGACGACGGCGCGGCCCCCTGCCCCCTCCCCCGCCTCCTTCTCTGCCAGCTTGAAGAGATAGGCGAATGCAACTACCGACGCGACGAACGAGATGAGCAGTCCCGCGATCTCCTCCGTGAAACCGATGGCGGACACCGCGCGGATCAGCAATGGGTACAGCGGGAAGAAGGCCGTCGCGTGGTCGGGGGCTCCGGTCGCGGTGTAGCCGAAACGGGCAGTCGCGATGAACCGGAGCGCGTCCCAGTTGACCCAGATGTCGATGAATCCGCGCTGCGGGGCTCCCGTTGTATCGCCGGAGAGATACCAGTTGGCCGCATACGCAACGATGCCGAACGCGATCCGCGTGACGACCGCCACAGCCAGCGCGGTTGCCCACGGGCGAAGTGCCGAGCGCCGTTCCTCTACGACCAGCGCACCTTCAGCGATCGCGCGGCCAGAGCCTCGTCCGGCCGGCGCACGGGTGTCGTCACCGGAGCATCGTGCAGAAGGTCTGGATCGGATTCGGCCTCGGCGGCGATGGCATTCAGGGCATCCGCCAGGCCGTCGATCGTCTCCTTCGACTCGGTCTCGGTCGGCTCGACCATCAAGGCCTCTTCGACGACCAGCGGGAAGTAGACGGTTGGGGGGTGGTAACCAAGATCGATCAAGCGCTTCGCGACGTCCGTGCCCCGGACCCCGAACTTCTTCAGATGTTTGGCCGTCGACACGAACTCGTGCATGCAGGTGCCCGGGTAAGCGGTTGGGAACGCGTCGTCCACGAGAACTCGCAGGTAGTTCGCATTGAGGACCGCCCGTTCGGCCACCCTGCGCAGGCCCTCGGGGCCCAGACTCCGAAGGTAGGCGTAAGCGCGCACGTTGATCCCGAAGTTGCCGTGGAACGAGTGGATCCGTCCGATCGAATCCGGTCGATCGTGATCCCAGCGCCATCGCTCGGCCCCCGAATCCCACTCGAGCACCGGCTTCGGGAGGAAGCGGACGAGTCGCTCCGACACGGCGAGGGGGCCTGAGCCGGGCCCCCCTCCCCCATGTGGCGTGGCGAAGGTCTTGTGCAGATTCATGTGAACGATGTCGAAGCCCATGTCCCCAGGCCGCACCCAGCCGACGATCGAATTGAAGTTCGCACCGTCGTAATAAAGGAGCCCTCCCACTTCGTGCAAGGACGCTGCGATCTTCTGGATGTCGCGCTCGAACAGACCCAACGTGTTCGGGTTCGTCAGCATGAGGCCGGCGACGTCGTCGTCGAGGGCCGCGCGCAGTGCGTCGAGATCGACGAGACCGCGTTCGTCCGACGGAACCTCAACTGCTTGATAGCCGGCGAGCGAGACGCTCGCGGGATTCGTTCCGTGAGCCGAGTCCGGGATGATCACTTTGTGACGCTGCGCGCCTTGCGCCGCGTGGAACGCCCGCATGATCAGAAGCCCCGTCAGCTCCCCTTGCGCGCCGGCGGCCGGCTGGAACGTGAGCCTCGCCATCCCAGTCGCCTCGCACAGTGCTCGCTCGAGCGTCCCGAGTAATTCGAGCGCTCCCTGGGTCAGCTCGTCCTCGGCCATCGGGTGAAGGGCGGAGAAGCCGGGCAACGCCGCAGCGTCCTCGGCCACTTTGGGGTTGTACTTCATGGTGCAGGACCCGAGGGGGTAAGCCCCAACGTCGATGGCCCAGTTCCTTTGGGACAAGCGCGTGTAGTGCCTCACCAGATCGCGCTCGCTGATCTCGGGGAGCCGCGGCGGGTCGGTCCGCCGGTGGGCCGACGGGATCAGCTCGTCGAGCTCCGGCGCATCGACGGCGGCGTCGGGCAGGGACCAGGCTCGGCGCTCGGGTCGTGACAGTTCGAAGATGAGCGGAAAACCGTCCTCGTCCAGCCTCGTCCCGGCCGATCGCTCCAGAGGTCTTCCCGCGCTGGCTTGGGTAGGCGAGCTCATCGTTCCGCCAGCTCCTTCTCGATCGCGACGGCGAGATTCTCGATGTCCGACTCCGACCGCTTCTCCGTCACCGCGACCAATAAGCAGTCATCGAGCTCCGGGTACCAGCGGCCGAGGCTCGGACCCACGAGGAACCCACGGCGAGACAGCGCCTTGGTGAGCTCGCCACCCGGGACCGGCGTGCGGAGCACGAACTCCTTGCAATGAGGTGAGTCGAAGGCAACGCTGCATCCGGGGAGCTCGGACAACCTGCGCGCCGCGAACGCGGCCCGGCGTGTGCACACCTCACCGAGACGGGCGAGGCCCTGGGGGCCGAGCCAGCTCAGGTGGATCGCCGCGAAGATCGCCATGAGGGTCTGGTTCGTGCAGACGTTCGAAGTCGCCTTTGCCCGACGGATGTGTTGCTCTCTTGCTTGCAAGGTCAGCACGAAAGCCCTTCGTCCGTCGGCGTCGAGAGTCTCGCCCGCGATCCGACCGGGAACCTGGCGAACGTGCTCGAGCTTCGTCGCGAACAACCCGACGTAGGGACCGCCGTAGACGAGAGGGTTGCCGAGACTCTGGCCCTCGCCCACCACGACATCGGCCCCCATCTCGCCCGGAGCACGAAGGATGCCCATCGCGGTCGGGTCGGCCGAAACGATGCACAGAGCCCCCGCTGCATGAGCCACTTCCGCTGCCGCGGAGACGTCTTCGAGAACTCCGAAGAAGTTCGGATAGCCGAGGACGATCGCCGCGGCGCCTTCAAGATCGAGCGCTGCGACAGTCCCATCGGCGCGGAACGGAACCGTCTGGATATCCAAGCCTAGACCTGAGGTATAGGTCTTGAGAACCTCTCGATAGTGAGGGTGAAGACTGGCCGCGACGAACACCTTCTCGCGTTTCGTCGTCCTTACGGCGAGATTGACCGCCTCTACGACGGAGTTCGCACCGTCATAGAGCGAGGCATTTGCCACATCCATCCCGTAGATCTCGCATACGAGCGTCTGAAACTCGAAGAGGGCCTGGAGAACGCCCTGGGAAAGCTCCGGCTGGTAAGGCGTGTAGGACGTTGCGAACTCCGCTCGGGAGCCGAGCGCTCGGACGGCCGCCGGGACGTGATGGTCGTACGCCCCTCCCCCCGCGAAGCAAGTGAGTTCGGCCCCCGTGGATGCCGACGCAAGACCGCTCATGTGGCGCATCAGGTCGGGTTCGGATAGCGACTCGGGAACCTCGAGGCCACGGTTCAACCGAACCGCCTCGGGGATCGGCTCGAAGAGGTCCTCTATGGAGCCGAGGCCTATAACGGCCAGCATCTCCGCATCGTCTTGTTCGGTGTGAGGGGTGAAGTCCACGTTCTATGCCCTGTCGATGAGTCGATGAGTCGACATATCTACTTCCAGCTCCGCTTCCTCAGCTCTTCTTGGGGCCGTGCTCGATGAACGGAGGCTTGACGATAACCGCGGGGATGCGGCGCCCCCGCGCCTCGATCTCTACCGTCGAGCCGATCTCGGGCTTCGCTTCCGCCGGCCCCAGCGCGAGGCCGATCCCGGTGCCGAGCGTCGGAGAGAAGTTCCCGCTCGTGAGCCGCGCGATCTCGGCATCCCCTACGAAGACCGGGTAGTCCTGACGCGGCACTCCCCTGTCGGTTGCGCGCAGAGCGAACAGCCTTCGGGCCGGCCCCGCTTCCTTGATCTTGGCGAGGGCTTCGCGGCCGCGGAATGGGGTGTCCCACGCGAGCGTCCATCCGAGGCTCGCCTCCAACGGGTTGATGTCTTCAGTGAGCTCGTGGCCGTAGAGGGCGTAGCCCATCTCGAGCCTCAAGGTGTCGCGCGCTCCCAACCCGACCGGCGCAGTACCGGAGTCCAGCAGCATGTCGAAAACCTTCTCGGAGACTGAGGTGGGGACGTAGAGCTCGAAACCACGCTCGCCCGTATAGCCGGTGCGCGCGACGATCGTCGGCTCGCCGAGCAGGTCCACCGTCATCCAGCGGTGGAGCGGCAGCTCCAAAGCCGGCGACCCGGGAGCTATCGAATTGAAGACGTCGAACGCGTCGGGTCCCTGAAGGGCGAGGATCGTCCACCGGTCCCACACATCGACGGGCTCGGCCCCTTGGTCCCTGATCGCGGCCGCGACCGCTTCGACATTGGAAGCGTTCGGCACGACGAGCCAGTCCTCGTCTGCGATCCGGTAAGCGAAAACATCGTCTATCGCTCCCCCGTCTTCGTTGAGGACGAGCGCGTAGGTCGCGGCCCCCGCCTCGAGCGCACCGATGTTCGCGGTCAGAGCTCGCTCGAGCGCATCGGTGGAACCCGGCCCCGAGACGCTCAGCTTGCCGAGATGGGAGACGTCGAACACACCGGTCGAGTTACGAACGGCGTTGTGCTCGGCGACGATGCCCGAGTACTGGAGCGGCATCTCCCAGCCGCCGAAGTTCGTGAGCTTCGCCCCGAGTTCCCGGTGGCGATCCAGAAGAACCGTGCTCTTGGTCGTGCCGGAGCCTTGAGCCACCCCTCAGCCGGCCAGCGGAGACTCGAACAGCCCTCTGGCATCCGCCTGGGTATCCACCAGGCGAGCCTCCAGCAGCGATCCCTGCGACGGCTCCTCGAGCCCGTATTTGATCAGCAGGTTCAGGTAGTCGCGCTGGTAGAGGACCTTGCACTTCACGTCGGGATACAGCTGCATCAGCCGGCGAACCTTGCGGTTCTTCTTGGTCACAAGCTTCTGATTGAGCGTAGTGATCTCGATGTAGAGATCGAAGGTCGCGAGGTAGAAGTCCGGAGAGAACCGCTGTGTGGGGTTCCCGTTCCGGTCCCACTCGATATCGAAAGTTGTCGGCTCGTAGGCCCACTCGATCTCGTAGAAGTCGAGAAGTTTCGCAAACTGCTTCTCGCTGTTATGCGCGAAGGCGATGTTCTCGTGGGGAAGCGAGGGGTGGATGGCCGTGGTGCCCTCTCCCTCCAGGATGGTCAAACCTCCTTGGCTTGCCTCTCGTTATTGGACGAAACGTACTCCACGGCTTCCCCCGTGGGCCGGAGTTCACGCAATGTTCCGGCAAGCTGCTCCTTCACTTTGTCGACGGCGACGATGGCTCCGAGGACACCCTGACCTTTCCGAAGGAGATCGATGACTTCCTGGTCGGTCGTCAACGTGTAGACCCCAGTTCCGTCGGTCACGATCGTGACCTTGGACCAGTCGTCGGACATGTCGTTCTGGACGTACTCGATCGCCTGGCGGATCTTCTGGAGGCTCGCGCCGGCGTCGGTGAGGCTCTTGATGACCTTGAGCTGAAGGAGGTCGTTGAACGAGTAGAGGCGCTGCGTGCCGGACCCTTTGGCCTCTGCAAGCGATGGAGTGACGAGACCCGTACGCGTCCAGTAGTCGAGCTGACGGTAGGTGATATCGACGATCTTGCAGGTCTGCGGTCCCCGGTACCCGGTCTCGATCATGTCCCCTCCAGCTGGAAGTACATAAGCGTAGTTACGTGGATGGAAAACAGTAGACCTGCCGCGCGCGCTTGTCAACGACAACCCTTAAGCCGGGGTTGAGGGAAACAGTTGGGGGAATAGTTAGGGCCGGTTACGACTCGGCCGGCGACTCGAAGTCTTCGGGCGAGACCTGGTCGAGGAACTCGCGGAACTTCTCGACCTCGGTCTCCTCGTCGTCGCGAAGCTCGATCCCCGCCTGCTCCAGAACTTCCTCGGCTGCGAAGATCGGGGCATTGATGCGCACCGCCAGAGCGATCGCATCGCTCGGGCGTGAGGAGACCTCCACCGACTTGCCGTCGGAGCTCATCCGAATCGTCGCGTAGAAAGTTTGATCCACGAGGTCGGAGATGACGACCCTCTCGACCGCGATCGCGGTCTCACCGAGGATGTCGCGCATGAGGTCGTGGGTCATCGGGCGCGGAGTCTGGATCCCCTGAAGAGCGAAGGCGATGGCAGTCGCCTCGACGGCACCGATCCAGATAGGAAGGTACCGATCGCCGTCCGCTTCCTTCAGAAGGACTATCGGCTGGTTCGAGGGGAGCTCCACGCGGACCCCCACGAGCGAAAGCTCCTTCATGACACGAAAATAACACCCCGCCGAAGAAACCCCCTTTTAGTGCGGAGTGACCCCATCTGAGCCGAATAGGGCCTCTACCAGGATGTTCGGGTCATTCGCGAGTCTCGCGATGTCGCGCACCGCGAGGATCTCCGGAACGTTTCTGTAGATACCTTGGAAGTCCAATCCGTAGCCCACCACGAAGACGTCGGGGATCTCGAAGCCGATGTACTCGAGCTCCACGGGAACGATGCGTCTCACCGCCTTGTCTAGAAGCGTCACTGCTTTGAGTGAGCCCACCTCTCGATGCGAGAGGTTCCGGCGCAAGTAGTTGAGGGTTAGCCCGGTGTCGACGATGTCCTCGACGATCAAGACATCCCGGCTGGTCACGTCGGATTCGAGGTCCTTCAAGATCCTGACCACGCCGGATCCAGCCGTTCCTGCGGCGTAGCTCGAGATGGACATGAAGTCGACTTCGAGCTCGATGCGCAGCGCCCTGACCAGGTCCGCGAGGAAGAGGGCCGAGCCCTTGAGGACGCTGATCAGCACGGGCAGCTGGTCGCCGCTGAGGTCGCGAGCGATCTCACGCCCGAGCTCCGCGATCCTTTGCTCGAGGTCTCGTTTCGAGATGAGCAGTTCGACGGTCCCGTCCTCGAATACCGTCACGCGGCCACCCCCTCCGATATCCGGGCGGCGATGCCCAGCAAGCCTGCTAGGGCGCGCACAAGCCATGGCGTCTCGTCGATGTCGACGGGTCCTTCCGCTATAGCGGGGACCGACGCGACGACACCCGAAGCGTCTGAGATCTCGACCGTTCCCAGGTTCTCGCCCGCGGTGATCGGCAGAAGGATCTCCGCCGACGGCATGAAACGGACCTCGTAGTCCCCCTCGACCGCGGCTTCGAGCGACCGGGAGGTGACGACCGATGCGGATCCGGCGGGATCGAACACGAGAGCGCCCACTCGGGCGCGGGCCGCGACGACAACCGGTTCAAGGGTGGGCTCGACCACAACCGGCTCCGGCTCGGGCTCGGGCTTCGCGAATGCGTAGTCGAGGAGGACGCGATCGTCGGCGGCCGCGTCGACCGATCCCATAGCGACGACCACAACCAATCTGCCTCCCCGCCGCGCCGCTGCGACGAGCACGTTTCCGGCCCCCGCGGTCTGGCCGGTCTTGATTCCGACGGCGCCGCGATAACCCTCAAGCAAAGGATTACGGTTTTCCACCAGCGTGGGCCCCCGGGGCGTCGAGATGGTGGCGCTCGCCGTGCCCACGATCCGGGCGAGCTGGGGGTCGTCAAGGACCGCCCTCCCGATCAGGGCGAGATCCCAGGCGCTCGAGTAGTGCCCCGTCGCGTCCAGGCCATGAGGGTTCGCGAAATGAGTGTCGTGGGCCCCAAGGCGGCCGGCGAGCCGGTTCATACGAGTCACGAACTCAGCCTGGGTGCCGGAGACGTGTTCGGCAAGGGCGGCGGCGGCCTCGTTCGACGAGCTCAGGAGCATCGCGTACATGAGGTCGCCCACCTGAAACACATCCCCAGCCGCGAGATCCAGGCCTCCACCTCCTATCGAGGCAGCTGCAGCGGAGACGGTCACCACCTCTTTGGTGCCGGCCGAGGAGTCCACGAGTAGCGCCGTCACCATCTTGGTTGTGCTCGCGTTCGGACGCCGCTCGTGTGCGGCCCTTGCCCACACGACCGATCCATCGGAATCGATGACTATGCAGGCCCTGCAAGTGACGTCGGGCGGAGCGGCGCGCGCGGCTCCCGCCGGCCCGCCCACGAGCACAAGGGCGGCGCCCAGCACTGCCAACCATGAAGAAAATCGATTTGTCGATAGATGCACTTATCTACTTTGAGATCAGCTGACTACGGTCAGAGCAACTCTTTCAGACTGGACCGTAGAGCAGCCTCGCGCATCTGGCGGGAGAGACCCGCCAACTCCTGGACGGATCGGGCCACCTGATTCTGAGCCTCTGGATCCCGCCGGCGTGCGACGGGTGAAACGATCTGCTCGAAGAAGCCGACCTCTCGATCGGCCATCTGCTTGTACATCCGGAGGTGGCGAGGCTCGACCCCGTAGTCGAAGAACTTGCGCGCGGCCTTCGCGACCACGAGGTCGTTCTCGTCGTAGGGACCCTCGTTGCGCTCCATGATCCCGAACTCCTCCAACCCTGCGAGTTCGGACTCGGTCAGGTTCGCCGCGGCCCTCAGCTCGGCTCGGTCCAGCTGTACGCCGGTCATGGCCTGGGCGACTGCCGGCTGCCCCGCCGGGGCTTGGCCACTAGGCGCAATCGGGGGGTGGGCCGGTGCCGGGATCGGTCCGCCGCCGTTGAGTTCGCCGTTGGCCAATCGCTCTTTGATGACCTTGAGGGGCATGAAGTGGTCCCGCTGGAGGGACAGGATGTGGCGGAGGCGTTCGACGTCGGTGTCGTAGAACTTGCGATAGCCGGAGCCCGTTCGCTCCGGCTCGATGAGGCCCTCCGCCTCCAGGAATCGGATCTTCGAGATGCTGATGTCGGGGAAGTCGGCCTTGATGCTGTCCAGGACCTCTCCGATGCTCAGGTAGTCGCGCGAGCGTGAAAGTGGCATGGCTCTAGCTCCCACCTAGGAAAACGAGCTTGAACTTGCCGACTTGGATCTCGTCCCCCGAGTGAAGCTGGGCCTCCTCGACCCTTTCCCGGTTGACGTAGGTGCCGTTGAGGCTGCCGACGTCGTGTACCGAGAACGACCCGTCCGACCGGCGGATCTCGGCGTGACGGCGGGACACCGTGATGTCGTCGAGGAAGATCTCGCTGTCGGGGTGGCGGCCGATCTTCGTGACATCCGAATCGAGGAAGAACTTGCTTCCCGCGTTGGGACCCCGTTTGACGACCAGCACGCCGCGGCCACCTTCGAGCTCCTCGGGCGAGATGTGTATCTCTTCGTCGAGTTCGGTCTCCAGCTCGGCCGGGGCGAACGTGATGGTGGTCGACGCGTCGACGTCGGTCTCGAGCGCGTGCCCACACGAGGAGCAGAAGTTCGAGCCCTCGGGGTTCCGGTGTCCACAGTTGGTGCAATACATAGCGGCTTACCCTATAGGACAGCTTTAGGGTTGGTCAACGGCGAATCTTCTCAACCGCCGGCCTCGATCAGTGCGACGTATTCGGTAGCCGACATGAGCCCGGACAGGGCCGATTCCGGAGCATCGATCGAGACGAGCCACCCTCTCTCGTAAGGGTCCTCGTTCACCAGCTCGGGGTTCTGCTCCAGCGTCGAATTCCTCTCGACCACGGTTCCCGAAACCGGGCTGTAGACGTCCGAAACAGATTTCGTGGACTCGACCTCGCCCAACGGCTTGCCCGCCTCCACTTCGGCCCCGGATTCCGGGAGGCCGACGTAGACGACGTCACCCAGCTGGTCTTGGGCATAGTCGGTGATCCCTACGAGGATCCGGCCCGCGTCCGCCTTGGCCCACTCGTGCTCCTTCGTATAGCGGCGGTCCTCGGGGGTTTCCGGCAACTTGCGCTCCTTTCGATCCAGACGATCTATCTAGTCGATGTATCTATTTGTCGATAAGTCGCTTACGGCCGCGGCCCGTCGTCGTCGGAGCCACCTTGCTGGCCCGTCTGCGACCCCGCGGCCTCGGCAACGATACGAGCCATCCGCTCCGCGAGTTCTTCGGCGGTCGCCGGATCGCTTGCTTCGGCCCAGATCCCGCACATCGGCTCGTCGGGATACGGGATCACGAGGGTCCAGTTCCCCTCCTCCACGACCTTGACCCCGTCGAGTAGCACGAGATCGGCAGTGGCTCCGCTCATCGAGCTGGCGACCGAGGCCACGTGCCGCATCACCGCGCCCTTCCGCTCCCACGAGGTCCGGACCTCGCGCCGTGCGATGTGGACCTCAGGTAGCTCGTTAACGATGCTCGAAAGAGCCTCTTTGCGGACGGCGACGAGCTCGAGCGCCTTTCCGAACGTCATGAGTCCGTCGGGGGCCGGCATGAAGCTCGGGAAGATCAGCATCCCGTCGGCGTCCCCGGCGAAACCAACACCCTTCCGGGAGGCCCACGCCATCAACGCGGCGGGAGCGACTGGGGTCCAGTGGAGCGTCGTATCGCTGGAGACCGACCCGATGACCTCCTCGCACACCTTCGAGGACGAGACCGGGACGGCCACCGCGCTGGCTCCTCGGCTCGCCTCATGCCTCAGGAAAGCGAGGAGAGCGCTTTGGCCGTCGATCCGGCGACCCTGGTCGTCGACGAGGTGAGCGACCTCGCCGCCCGGCTCCAGAAGGACCCCCAGGTCCGAGCCGGACTTCCTCACGTGATCCGAGAGATCCCTCAACAAGCGCTCGAGGTCTTCGGCGACGAGTACAGGTCTGTGCTCGTCGGTGAACGCGTTGACCGCCAAGACGTCACAACCGAGTCGGCCCAGCAGCGATGGGCCGACAAGCGAAGCCGGGCCGAACGCGTAGTCGACAACCACCTTCGGAGCGAACGTCCGGATGGCCTCGATGTCGAGCGCTCTCAGCAACCCCGCGGTGTATTGCTCGAGGGCTCTCGGGGGGAACTCGAGCTCGCCCAACTTGGACGGCGATGCCCGCCGGTAGTCCTCTCGGAAGAAGACCCGTTCTATCTTGCGCTGGGCCGCCTGCACGAGGTCGGCGCCGTCGCCGTCGAACAGCCGGATCTCCACGATCTCTGGATCTCTAGGTGAGGTTCGCACGCTGATGCCGCCGGAAGCCTGTTCCGTCCCCACCGTGAATCTCGTGAGGGGCATGGGCACGAGCTCGAGGTCGTGAACCGTCACGCCGCTGGAGTTCAGTCCGGCGATGATCGCTCGCTTCATGGTTCGGGCCGCGCGGCTCGCATCGCGGCCCGTCACAACCACGCTCCCCCGCTTCAGGATCGACCCATAGGCCATCCCCAAACGAACCGCGATCTGAGGCCCGATGCCGACGTTCATCAATCCCGACACGCCACGCGATCCGAAGAGGCTGCGCGAGGCGCGTCGTTCCTTCACAACGCTCTGGGTGACTATCGCTCCGGCTTCCACCGTGCGGGATGGGTAAACCTTCACTCGCGGCTTGATCAATGCCTCTGCGCCCACGACCACCTCGTCGCCGAGCACCGCGCCTTCCTCGACAGTCGCGCCGCGCTCGATCGACGCGCCTCGCCCGATGATCCCACCGCGCACGCGCGCGTAAGCGCCGACATGCCCGCGATCCATCACGATGCAGTTGGTGAGGTCGGCATCGTCGGCGACGATCGCATTCGCGCCGATAACCACCCGAGCGCCGATGCGGGCGCCGGCACCTACGCGCGAGTTGTCACCGATGATCGCGGGTCCTTCGATACGTGCGCTCGGATGGACCTCGACGTCCTCGCCAACCCAGACGCCGGGCCGGAGTTCGAACCCTGCCGGTTCGACCCTCACGCGCCCTTCAAGCACGTCGTATTGGGCCTGGAGGTAAGCCTCGGTATTGCCGACGTCGGTCCAGTAGGAGTCGGTGATGAAGCCATAGACGGGCAGGCCCTTGTCGAGCATCGCGGGGAACAGCTCCGACGAGAAGTCGTAGGGCTGGTCGATCGGGATGAGGTCGAGCACTTCGGGCTCGAGCACGTAGATCCCGGTGTTGATCGTGTCCGAGAAGACCTGGCCCCAGCTTGGTTTCTCCAGGAAGCGCTCGACCTTGCCGTCGTCGCCGGTCATGACGATGCCGAACTCGAGTGGATCCTGCATGTGCTTGAGGACCAGGGTCGCCGCGGCCCCTTTGGCACGGTGAAACGCGAGAACCTCGTCGAGGTCGAGATCGGTCAGCGCATCACCAGAGACGACCATGAACGTCCCCGAGAGAAGGTCGCGGGCCCCGAGCACGGACCCCGCCGTTCCCAAAGGAACTTCCTCGGTCGCGTACGAGAGCGACACACCGAGGTCGGAACCGTCGCCGAAGTAATTACGGATGACAGACGACAGGAACTGCACGGTCGCCACCACGTCGGTGATGCCGTGCTCGCGCAGCAGGACGATGATGTGCTCCATCAACGGACGGTTCGCGACTGGAAGCATCGGCTTGGGCATGTTGCTCGTAAGGGGACGAAGGCGCGACCCTTCGCCTCCGGCCATGATGACGGCCTGGATCTGATTCGGAGTCACGGGCGCGCTCCGTCATCCGATTCGCGGTCAACCGCTCGTAACTTCACCGACGCCTCCTTGGCGTACATCGCGGCCGCCACCCAGTAGAGGATGGCGCCGAAGATAGTGAATGAGATACCCACGAACTCGCCTATCCCATTCCCCGGAAGAGTCGTCTCCGAGAGCGCCAGCCAGGTCAGGCCGAACAGCAGGGCAGCGGTTGCGGTCTTGCCGGTGAAATTGACGGCTATCCGCACTTTCCGCCGTTCGAGGTACGGGAACACGACGAGGAGCAAGGCGTCCCGACCGATGATCGTCAGCGCGAGCCACCACGGAAGGGTTCCTCGTCCAACCAGGGCGATCGCCAGGGCGACGATGAAGACCCGGTCGGCCAGGGGGTCGAGCAGCTTGCCGAGCTCGGAGACCTGATCGAAGCGCCGGGCGATCAGGCCGTCGAAGAAGTCGCTCCACGCGGCTATGCCGTAGAGGATGACCGCCGCATTGCGGTGGTCGGTGAGGAACAGCCACACGAAGACCGGCACGGAGCAGAGCCGAAGGACCGAAAGGACGTTCGGGATGGTGAGGATCCGGTCGCTCGCCGGCGGCTGAGCCTCTTTGAGCTGAGCATCCGCACTGAGCTGAGCATCCGCACTGAGCTGAGCATCGCCCTCGAGTTCCACTCGAACCTTCCCGCTCGCCCGGCTCCCCTCCATCGGGGACTTGCTGTGCCATTCGGTCGCTCTATCGCTCTAGTCGGGACGGCCGGATTCGAACCGGCGACCCCTGGTCCCCCAGACCAGTGCGCTAACCAAGCTGCGCCACGTCCCGCCGCGCGCTACTCCCACGCGAGGGCCCGAATCATAAGTCGGACGGGTGAGACACCCCAGGGGTCGATGAAGGAGACAACGCGACAAAGAGACAAATCGATAAATCACTAAAGGGACTAGGTGCTAAGTGGACTCCCAGCGCTGCCGGTCGTTCGGTCCGAGCGCGGGAAAACGCTAGATCCCGACCTTATCTAAGTCTCAACTTTATGTCTAGTCTTGATCCTCACATCGAACTTCAGCGGCGATCCCTCGAACGGTTCCCGCTTTCGAACCCGTTTCTCGAGGTAACGCAGGTAGGCCTCCTCGATCCGCCCGTTCGAGAACAGCACGAAGCGAGGCGGGCCAACTGCCGCTTGAAGCCCGTACAGGATCCGGATGGCGCGGCCAGCGCTGCGGGGATGCGGACGCTCCTCTTGGGCCTCTTCTAGAACGACGTTCACCGCCGAGGTCGAAAGGCGGGTCCGGTGTGCCTCGACCGCATCGAGGACCGCCGGAACAACCTTCGGCAGTCCCCTGCCGGACTTCGCAGACGTCCGGATCGAGATCGCCCAGGGGAGGAACCTCAACCGCCGGGCTGCCGCGTCCTCCCGCCGCTTCCTATCGACCTCGTCTTCGTCCGCGAGCAGATCCCACTTGTTGCGGACGATTACGCACGCGCGCCCGCTCTCGACGATCTGTTCCGCGATCCGCTGGTCGTGCGAGGTGATGCCTTCCTCGGCATCGGTGACGAGCAAGGCGACGTCGGCGCGCCCGAGAGCCGTACGCGACCGAACGAGGCTGTAGTACTCGAGGCTTTCTTTAACTAAGACCTCGCGCCTCATCCCCGCGGTGTCCACGATCCGCAGCTTCCTGCCGTCCTCCAGCTCGATGATCGAATCGACGGGATCTCGGGTGGTGCCAGGAACGGAGTCGACGATCGAGCGCTCGGTTCCAAGCAATGCATTGAGGATCGAGGACTTGCCCACGTTCGGGCGCCCGACGATCGCCACCGAAGCCCACGTGTCGTCGGGCTCGACCTCCCCTTTAGGCAGACGACGAACGAGCTCATCTAGGAAATCGCCCGATCCTCGTCCGTGGAGAGCGCTCAGCGGGATGGGTTCGCCCAAGCCCAGGCGATGAAAGGCCGATGCGGCGGGCTCGTCACGCGGGTCGTCGACCTTGTTCGCCACGACGAGCACCGGCTTGGACGAGCCCCGCAGCTCTTGTGCAACCAGATGGTCGTCCTCGAGCGGACCGCTCACGTTGTCGACCACGAGGACGATCACGTCTGCAGCCTCCATGGCGAGATGGGCTTGATCCACGACCCTGGCATCGAGCCCCTCGGCCCCCGGCTCCAAACCGCCGGTGTCCATGATCTCGAACTCCCGACCGCCCCAATCGGCGATGAAGCCTCGTCGATCCCTCGTCACGCCCGGCGTTGCCTCGACGATGGCCTCGCGCCGACCGAGGACGCGGTTGACCAGCGATGACTTGCCGACGTTGGGTCGACCCACGATGGCCACCAACGGACGAGCGCTCATCGCTCCACCCCTTGGGACTCGCTCGCGGACCCCGCCTCGGCCCGCTGCACCGCCTCGACGATCCGGTCCACCACCTCATCGATCGAAAGATCCGATGTGTCCAAGAGCTCCGCGCCGGACGCACGGATCAGAGGCGAGACGTCTCTAGTCGCGTCGGCTTCATCCCTCTCGGCTATGGACTCCTTCAGCACGGCGAGTGACGCTTCGTCGGTTGCCAGGCCTTCTTGCTCAGCGCGGCGAAGAGCGCGCTCGTCGGGCGACGCAGTGAGATAGATCTTCACGTCGGCGTCGGGCAGAACGGTGGAGCCGATGTCTCGCCCCTCCATCACCACATCGCCGGTGGCTGCGAGCGCGCGCTGGCGCTCTAGAAGGGCGCGTCGAACGAGTGGATGGGCGGACACGGTCGACACGATCTGGGTCACGTCTGGGTCGCGCACGCGCTCGGTCACATCCTTGCCGTCGAGAGTCACGATGCCCTCGGACAGCGCGACGTCGAGCTCGGTCGTGACGTCGGCCAAAGCCCGGCCGTCCTCGGGGTCGATCCCCCGCTCGATCGCCGCAAGGGCCACCGCCCGGTACAACGCTCCGGTGTCGAGGTACGAGTAGCCGAGCCTGCTCGCTACGGCTCGCGCGACGGTGCTCTTACCTGCCCCAGCCGGGCCGTCGATCGCTACGGCGGTCATTTCGCCCCCCTGGCCCGCCCGAGGACGTCCAAGAACTCGGGGAAGGAGACGTCGACGCAGCTCCAACCTCCGACTCGAACGTGCTCGTCGGCGATGAGTCCGGCGACGGCGAAAGAGAGAGCGATCCGGTGGTCGCCGGCGGGATCGATGCCTCCCCCTGCGAGCCTGACGGGGCCTCTCACGACCAGCCCATCCGGAAGTTCCTCGACCGAGACCCCCAACGCCGTCAACCCGCGCGCGAGAGACGCGATCCGGTCCGATTCCTTCACCCTGAGTTCGGCCGCGTCCCGGAAGACGGTCTCGCCTTCGGCCTGTGACGCGATCACCGCCAGGATCGGGATGTCGTCGATCAAAGCCGGAACCTCGGCTCCACCCACCTGGGTGGCAGATAGCTGAGACGTGGATACCGAGATGGATCCGATCGGCTCCCCCATCTCGATGCCGGTGGATTCGATCTCGATCTCCGCGCCCATGCGCCGAAGGACCTCGAACGCGGCGGTTCTCGTCGGGTTGATGCCCACTCCGGTAACCGTGAGCTCCGAATCGGGAACCAGAAGGGCTGCCGCAAGTAGGTAGAGGGCCGAGGACGGGTCGCCGGGAACCGATAGTTCGAACGCCTTCGGCTCCTGACCGCCCTTGACGGAAACCGAGGTGGCGCCGGCGTCGACATCCACCCCTGCCGCGCGCAGCATCCGCTCGGTGTGGTCGCGACTGGGCGCCGGCTCCATCACCTCGGTCACTCCCGTGGCCCGAAGCCCGGCCAGGAGCAGTGCCGTCTTCACCTGAGCGCTGGCGACGGGAAGTTCGATGTCTATCCCCGCCAGATCTCCGCCGCGGACGGATAAGGGAGCGAGATCCCCGTGCGCCCGTCCGTCTATCCGCGCTCCCATCTGTCGGAGGGGCGCGACAACCCTGAGCATCGGGCGCCGGCTCAACGACCCGTCGCCGCCGAGCACGGTAAGCCCGGGCAGGCCGGCCGCGACCCCCAGACCGATACGCATCGTCGTGCCCGAGTTGCCGCAGTCGATCATCTCGGCCGGCTCGCTTAAGCCGGCCCAGCCAAAACCCTCGACCTTTGCTACAGCGTTAGTCTCATCCAGAGTCAACTCGGCTCCCCACGCCTCGACCGCGGAGGCGGTCGAGCGAACGTCGGCCCCAAGGTTCAGGCCCTCGATCGTGCTCGTGCCTCGGGCGAGGGTCGCGATCAGGAGAGCCCGGTGCGAGATGGACTTGTCCCCGGGAACCTGCACCGAGCCGCGCAAAGGACGCCTGGTTGTTCGCGTCTTCCTTGCAGCCATCGTCATTCCCGTGGTCACGGGGCCGCTATCGCCCCATTATCTACTTATCGACTTGTCTAATTATCTAGTTGTGTATCAATCGACTCCGCCGCGTTCCACGGCGTAGCCGAGCCCGTTGAGGACCTGGGCAAGGGCGTCTGCGGCGCCCCGCCCGGCGATGACAATCTCCAGCCGGCCGCGGCCCCCCTCGGTCGAATGCACTATCCGCAGGTCTTCGATGTTCGCCCCGATCCGTCCGGCGGCGGTAGTTACTTCCGCGAGAACGCCCGGGCGGTCGAGAACGGGCATGGTCAGCAAGACCGGCTCGCCCGAGAGGTCGGGCCGCACGAACATCTCGATCCGGGCCCGCCGTGCGCCCGCGAGCCACCGCTCGAGTTCGTCCCAGCGCTCCCCCGCGATCAAGTCGCCGAGGGAGTCCAGCCGCTTGGCGAACCCCTCGAGCGCCTCCATAACCGCGGCTCGGTTGGAGCGCAGGATGGAAACCCACATCTTCGGGTCGCTGGCGGCTATCCGTGTGACGTCGCGAAACCCGCCTGCGGCGAGCCCTAGAAGCGCCTCCCGATCCCCGGCCGATACGGCGGCATCGACGAGGGCGCTGGCGGTCAGTTGCGGGATATGGCTCAGCCTCGCGACGAGGGCGTCGTGCGCTGCAGGGTCGAGGGCCACTGGTTTGGCCCCGAGCCCAGACGCAAGAGCGGCGATCTTCGAGTAGGCCTCCGAGCCCGTGGCGCCGCTCGGAGTCAATATCCACCACGCATCCTCGAAGAGATCAGGGTGGGCGGCGTCGATGCCGTGGCGCTCTGACCCTGCCATCGGATGGCCCCCGACGAACGAACCGTCGAGGAGCGCCTCCGCCGCCTCGACGATCGAGGACTTAGCGCTGGCAACGTCCGTCACGACGGCCCCCGGCTTTAAGTGCGGCGCTATCTCCTTGCAGATATCGGCAACGGCGCCAGCCGGCGTCGCTATCACCACGACCTCCGCCTGAGCCACGGCCTCGGCCGCGGATGGTGCCGAGCTGCTCAGCGCGCCACGCTCGACACCCCGCGCTGCGACGCCCGGAGCCAGGTCGAACCCCACGATGTGCGCGCCGGCATCCTCCCGGCGAAGACCGAGCGCGATCGAGCCGCCGATCAGGCCGGTTCCGAGGATGGCGTACATCTAAAGTTCTCCTTGAAGGTTAGGGTTCGCCCGCCAGGTCCGAACGAAGGGCGGTCGCCCCGTTCAGGTAGACGTGGCGGAGGCTAGCGTAGTCCCGAGGTGTGTAGAGGTGGAGCAGCACCCTGACGCAGGCCTCGAGCGAGCCCGGGACGGGGATCTCGGTCGCGCAGAGCAGGGGGACCTGATCCAGCCCTATCCCCCGCGCTGCAGCGGCAGGGAACTCGGCGTCGAGATCGGCAGTGGAAGTGAACACGATGCTGATCACGTCGGCGGGCTCCACCGAGTTCCGGGCGAGCATCTCGCCCAGCAGTTCGCCCGTGGCCTTCACGATCGCCTCCGCGCTGTTCGCCGGGACCGTAGTTGCTCCGCGCAGCGCTCTCACCTTCATCGCGGTGCCCTTGTGGACTCGGCTATTTGTCTACAAGATGACTTATCTATGGCTGTGTTCGAGCCAAAGCCCAGGTGGGACCCGGTATGCACTCGTCTATTTGTCGACATGTGTACTCACTGAGCTCATCCACCTATCCACTTGTCTACAGCCCGGCGGCTCGGTAAAGCTCCCGCACTTCGGCCGGCCCGAGCTTCCGATAGGTGCCGGGCTTCAAGCGCCCGAGATTGAGAGGGCCTAGACCGGTGCGGGCGAGACTCACGACCGGGTGCTCGACCGCCTCGAACATTCGCCTCACCTGGCGGTTCCGGCCCTCCGTAAGGGTCAGTTCGACGAGGCTCCGGGCGTGGGTGCGCTCGAGCACCTGGACTCGAGCCGGGGCCGTGACGCCGTCGTCGAGCTCAACGCCTCGTGCGAGGGTCCTGGCCGTGGCCGGTGCCACGCTCCCCTTGACCTCCGCCAGATAGGTCTTCGACACGCCGTAGCGAGGGTGGGTCATACGCATCGTGAGCTCGCCATCGTTGCAGAGCAGGATCGCCCCCTCGGTATCGATATCGAGACGCCCGACCGGCCACACCCGGGCGTCGATATCGATGAGAGATAGCACCGTCTCCCGGCCTTGAGGGTCGGATGCCGTGCTGACGACTCCCACCGGCTTGTTCAGCAGGATGTGGATCAGATCCTCTTTAAGAGGCACGGCAGAACCATCAACCTTTACTACATCCTTAGATGGGTCCACCCGCTGCCCGAGACGCGCGACGGCTCCGTTCACCTGGATCCGGCCGGCCGAGATCATCTCCTCCACTGCCCGGCGAGACCCGACCCCGACGTGAGCCAGGACCTTCTGGAGCCGTTCGCCTTCTTGGTCGGGAGTCACACGCCCGGAGAAAGCTTGGCCTCCATGTCCTCGACCGCTTCGGTGTCGGGCATGAAGCCGGCGAGCGCAGGCAACTCGGCGAGCGAGTTGAGCCCGAGCCGCTCGAGGAGATGGTCGGTGATCCGGAGCATGATCGGGGATCCAGGTCCCTCGCCGTGGCCGCTCTCCTCCACGAGGTCTCGTCCGAGCAGGGTTTTGACCACGCGATCGGAGTCCACCCCACGGATCTCGCTGATCTGAGTTCTGGAGATCGGCTGCTTGTAGGCGACTATCGCGAGGACCTCGAGAGCCGCGGGCGAAAGCCGGGCCGTGCGGTGCCCTAGGACGAAGCGCTCGAGCCAGGGGCCCGAATCGGGACTCGTGTAGAGCCGCCAGCCCCCCGCCACCTCACGCAACACGAAACCCCGGTCCTCCTCGAGGTAGGACGTCGCCAGGTTCCGAAGCTCGTCTTCCACCTCTGCGGTCGGGCGCTCCAGCACTTCCCCCATGACGCCGGCCGGCACGGGCTCCTCGGCGAGAAGCAGGATCGACTCGATGATCTTCCTGTCGTGGCTCATCTCTATGCGACCTCCCGGGGCACGCCGTACTCGTCGACCTCGTCCAGAAGGACCTCCAGCTGGACATCTCCCGTCCACTCGGCGGTGATGTCTCCGAAGCGTCCGGCCTGGCCGAGCTCGACGGCCCCCGCCTTGAACAGCTCGAGCAGCGCCAGGAATCGGACGACAACCTCGATCCTCGACCCGACGCCCAGGCAGAGCCCGGCGAACGTGCCCGCCCCATCCCGCTGAAGCGCCCCGGCGAGTTCGGCGATCGCGTCGCGCACCGAAGCACGGATCGGGGTGACGTGAGAGATGTCGATCTCCTTGATCGGCCGCTCCGCGAGCACCCGGGCGGCCGCCACGGCCAGATCTTGGACCCGGAGACGGTCTACGGGGTCGGGCGTGAGGGCTGCGTACGGATCTTCGAGCGTTACGGCCCGGCCGACGAAACCTTCCCCTGCGCTGAGCCTGCTGCCGAGCCAGGCCCCCGCTTCCCTGAAGGTGGAGACCTCGACGAGCTTGGCGAGGAGCGCATCCCG
Source organism: Actinomycetota bacterium (assembly GCA_034663635.1). GTDB lineage: Bacteria > Actinomycetota > CADDZG01 > CADDZG01 > WHSQ01 > JAXDJH01. The sequence goes on from JAXDJH010000008.1 coordinate 105,266, forward strand.
CTCCTCGAGCAAAGTGGGATCGGTCGCATCGTGATTGCGCTCGGGGAGCAGCCTCAGAGATTTCAGCTCCAGCAGAGTTGCCGCGATCACGAGGAACCCCGTGGCGGCCTCGAGGTCCAGCTCCTCGATCCCGTCCACCGCGGCGAGGTACTCCTCGGTGATCGTCGAGAGCGAGACGTCGTAGATCGACACGCGCTGCCGGGTTATGAGGTGGAGCAGGAGCTCGATCGGCCCCTCGAAGGCCTCGAGCTTGACCTCTAGCGACATATCCGGTCCCGCTTCCTATTCTGTCTATTTGTCGACATATCTATATCCTCGATGGCCCGACCCCCCGGCCGGTCGAGCGTATCCCCAGCCCGTCGCCGCGGCCCGTCTTTCCCGAAGCTCACGAGCTGCGCCTCACGAGCGGGGCAGCAGGCCCGAGCGGTCCCTGACCTCGGCCATGGTTTCGGCAGCCACTTCGGCGGCGCGACCCGCCCCTCGCTTGAGCGCCCTCTCCACCTCTGCGGGGTCGGCCATCAATTCCTCGTAACGGGTCCGGATCGGGGCAAGCGCATCCACGATCGCCTCGCCAAGCGCGGACTTGAAGTCCCCGTAGCCCTTCCCCTCGAACCTCGACTCCAGCTCGGCCACCGACTCCCCCGCTATCAACGAATAGATGGTCAGCAGATTCGCCAGGGCCGGCTTGTCGGGGGCCGACGTCACCTCACGCCCCGAGTCCGTGACCGCCGACTTGACCTTCTTCATGATCGCCTCAGGCTGATCGATGAGCTGGACGCTCGCGGCGGGGCGGGCGGCGGACTTGCTCATCTTCTGGGTGGGATCGTCGAGCGCCATGATCCGGGCCCCAACCTCTGGGATCAGAGGCTCGGGCAGGACGAACGTCTCCCCGTAGAGCGAGTTGAATCGGCCGCCGATATCCCTCATCAGCTCGACGTGCTGGCGCTGGTCCTCCCCGACCGGGACCCCGTGGGCCTTGTAGAGGAGGACGTCGGCGGCCTGGAGCACCGGGTAGGTGAACAGCCCAACCGAGACCGACTCGTTCTCGCCCTTGGACTTCTCCTTGAACTGGACCATTCGGCGGAGTTCCCCCATCCGGGCGACGCAGGCGAGAACCCAGGCCAGCTCGGTGTGCTCATCGACGTGGGACTGAACGAACAGAACGGAACGCTCGGGGTCGACTCCGCAGGCCAGGAGCTCGGCTCCCTTGGCGAGGGTCTGGTGGCGCAGTGCGGCCGGGTCCCACGGCATCGTCAGGGCGTGCAGATCGACGATGCAATAGAAGGAGTCGTGGGTCTCCTGGAAGGCAACCCATCTCCGCAAAGCGCCTAGATAGTTGCCGATGTGAGCATCCCCGGTGGGCTGGATCCCGCTGAATACCCGCTTCCTATCAGTAAAGCTCTGGTTCAGGGTTAGCTCCTTTCACACAGCCCGAGCTGGGCCGCCTACAATACCGGCCCAATGACGAGCCCCCTCCAGCTGTTCACCGATGATCCCCTTGCCTTCATTCTCCTGGCTATCTCGTTGCTGCTCTCGATAGCCCTGCACGAATACGCCCACGCGCTGGCCGCAGACCTACAAGGCGACCGGCTCCCCCGGGCGATGGGACGGCTCACCCTGAACCCCATCAAGCACCTGGATCCCATGGGCACGATCCTGATCTTCGTGGCCGGCTTCGGCTGGGGCAAGCCCGTGGAGTTCAGGCCCCAGGCCCTCTCCTCTCAACGGTTCGGCGCGGCCCTCGTGGCCCTGGCCGGCCCCACCATGAACATCCTCCTGGCCGTGGCCGGCGCGCTCGCCTTCAGAGCCGCATATGGATCGATCGAGACCCTCGCCGTCCTCCGCTTCCTGCTCGTCTTTGTGGAGATCAACGTCCTGCTGGCCGTCTTCAACCTGATCCCCATCCCCCCTCTGGACGGCTCGAGACTGCTCACGATCTTCCTGCCACCCGGCAAGCAGAAGATCATCTTCTTCCTCGACCGCTGGGGGATGCTGATCCTGTTCGGCCTCATCTTCCTGGGCCGAGGAGCGATCTTCAGCCCCGTAACAGACTTCGTCCGAAGCACTGTCCTGAACCTGACAGGCCTGAATTAGCGCCTAGCGCCCGACGACTTATCGGCAAATCCCCTTGTCGACAAATCCCCAAATCGCCAAGTCCCCTCCCCTCTCAGGGAGCCCGGCACGGCCACCGGACAAGGCCAGCCCGACCGCCGGCTCCGCCGTCGCTAGGGCTGCTCACACCCGACCAGAACCGGCTCCCACATTCGTGCCGGCAAGGGGGTTGGGTTCACTCGATGTCCAGGAGGCGGGCGTGTCCTCCGGAGGGAACGCTAGGCCCCCAGGAAATCGCTTGGCGCTTTCTTGGCGTAGCGGGCCAGGAGGAGGATCGCCCGGCCGACCACCGGCTCAACCCGGTCCCTAAAGTCCTCGATAAATCCGCCAAGGGAATCGAATCCCAAAACCCACGAGGCCCCCCGCGAAAAAGTTTTCGCGTTCTCAGAACATTCTCTTGATTAACGGTTAGCTATAGCCTTATGTTGCCGCCATGACGAACGAACGGATCTGGAAGCTGCTCGAAGCACTCGGCCTTGCCGAGCTCCCCCACCCCGCTCCTCGGTCCCGCCATGTGCGTCCGGCGGTTGCCGTTCAGGTCACGATCGAAGCCTCGGTGCAACAGCGAGAGGCGACTCCATCGGGCCCTGTCGTCAGCACCGAGATCGCGCACGGGAGCACGGTCTAAGTCTCTCTCGCTTCTCCGGCAGCTGGGCAGTCGATAGGTCGACTCGGCTCCTTATCATCTTGTTGCCTTGTCGATTTATCGATAGCTCGCGGCACGCCCCACAGGTCGCCTGCCTGCGCTTTCAAGCGAAGTCCCTAAATCACCTTGTCTACATATCACTTACATGACAAGGGTCCTTGTCAATTCTTGTGGGCCCGTTCGCCACCCTTCCCTGAGTGAGTCGATTCTCCTTTGGAACCGTACGTGCGGGGCCATTCGAAGCGTCCTCTGCGACCCCAGAAGTCCGGTCATGGTCGCGCTACTCCGTCCTGAAGTCGCTCCGTCCAGAGCTTCAGGGCCGGGTGCTCTTGTGAACCCGATCGGTGGCCAAAGAGCTCCAGGGATGCTCGAACTGCTATGACCCTCAAGTCAACCTTGAGGGTTCACTCCCCGCTCCCGGACGCGCAAAGGGCCCGAGCGATGCTCGGGCCCCAAGTGCCTTGGTCGGATCAGTCGTTAAGCCGGCGCAGAAGGATCGAGTCGTCGGCTCGGGCATCGAAGTCCTCGAGCACGTAAGCGAGAGCTGCTCGAACGATCTTGCCTCGATCGGCGGCTAGGCCGTGCTCGGACCGAAGCTTCAGGCGAGCACGCTCGAGGTCCATCAGGTCCTCGGCGGTGCAGTAGAAGGTGATCTTCTCGCCGTGCTTGGGGCTCTTGCCCAGGCCCTGCGAGGCGGTCTGTACGGGTGGACTAGACGACGTAGCAACTTGTAGCTTTGTCGACTTGTTGTCTTGTCTCTCCACCGGTTCGGGACGAGCTTGGGCGACCGCCCTGTCTGGGCCGGTCTTGCGGAACAGCTCGTCAGCGCCCGGCAGACTGGCGCGTGGGGACACGGCTGATCACCTCCTTGGCTAGGGCGCGGTAGGACTGGGCACCGGTCGAACTCGGGGCGTAAGTCAGGATCGACTCCCCCGCCACCGGCGCCTCCGCGAAGCGGATGGTCTTGCGGATAGTGGTGTCGAACAGCTTCGATCCGAACGCCTCCTTGACCCGCTCGAGGACTTCACGGGCATGGAGCGTGCGGTTGTCGAACATGGTGGCGACGATGCCGTCGACGGTCAGACGGGGATTCAGCCGCTCCCGGATCCTGTCGATCGAATCCATCAGGAGCGCCATACCTCTGAGCGCGTAGTACTCGCACTCCAGCGGGACGATCACCCCGTCCGCCGCGGTGAGGCCGTTGATCGTGAGCAGCCCCAACGACGGGGGGCAATCTATAAGGATAAAGTCGTACTTCACCCTTAGAGGTGCGAGGACCCGCATCAGGCTCTGCTCTCGAGCTACCTCGTTGACCAGCATCAACTCGGCGGCGGCGAGGTCGATGTTCGAGGGCAGCAGGTCCAGGTGAGGCACCGCGGTCTTGACCACGACCTCTTCCACCTCGCAGGACCTGTCGAGCAAGGCGTTGTAGACCGATAGATCGAGTCCGCCCGGCTCTATCCCCAACCCGAGCGCACAGCCTCCCTGAGGATCGAAGTCCACGAGGAGGATCTCGTAGCCGAGCTCGGCGAGCGCGGCTCCCAGGCTGATCGCGGTGGTCGTCTTACCGACCCCGCCTTTCTGGTTGGCGAGAGCGATGATCCGCGCGCTGTGCGGGCCGCCATCGTCTGGGACGAGACCCGGGTCCCCTCCCGAGCCCGCTTCCGCGGCTCGTTCGAGTTCGTCCGGAGGGCTCCGGAGATCGACGCCCCCCGCCTGCTCCTCCTGCATAGGCCCTCCTTAGGGTCGGCTTGGCTCGGAAAGTGTTGCTTTAGAAACTTGTCGACAAATCGCCAAGGGGTCGCAGGCTAGAGGAACTAGACAGCGCAGTAAAGAGGTAGCGGTTAATTACAGCGACGTATGTTGCTCGATCCTCACGTCGTCTTCACCTCGTTCTGACGAACACCCCCCATCGTCAATGGCGTGCAAGGAGACGCCGGAGACGGGGAAGCGCACGAGCCGAGAGCATGGGCCTGGCGGGCGAAGGCACTCGTGGCGGGTGTTGGACTCGGCCTTTTTGCCAGGGCCGGAGACCTGATCGGCGGCCCGCTGGGTTGGGTGTCCAATCTCGGGGTCCCCTGGCTCCTGGCGTCCGCGCTGGTGGGGTCGTCGTCCACCAGTCGGCGCACGGGAGCGGCTGCCGGAGCCCTCGCGCTCGTCGCAGCGAGTTTCACCTACTACCTGAGCGTCAGGCTCCTCCACGGAGTGCACGGATTGGGACTACTCCGCCCTCCACTCGTCTCGTGGGCGGTCGTGGGATCGGTTCTGGGAAGCGGATCGGGTGGCTGGGCCGGGCTTCCATCGAGGATCGGCGGTACTCCTCCCCCGCGCTCGCTCTGCTCGGGTCATGCCTCGCTGCTGAAGCCTTCTACCTAATCGCCGTCCGAGAGGTGGTCGCTTGGAAGATGGCCGTCCCCCTTGAGCTAAGCGCGGCCACCGCCCTGGCTTTGGGCCTGATCCTCGCCCCCCGAGCACGGACCACCCGGCCGAAAGCAGGTGTTTGGGTGCTCGCGATGCCTCCCGCCGCGTGGGTGGGGGCCCAGGGTTTGGTCTTCCTCGACAAGTGGCTTCGGCTCTATTGATCCGAATAAGAGGTGCGCGTCCTCAGCGAAGGGGTAAACATCCCAGCGATGAGACTTCATCTCCGATATTCGGCCTCGACCCACCGCGGATATGACCGCGACAACAACGAAGACTCCGTGTTCGCCGGCCCGAGGTTGCTGGCGCTTGCCGATGGGATGGGCGGACACGCCGCCGGGGAGGTCGCCTCGTCGCTCGTGATCGCGGAACTTGCCGGCCTCGACGAGCTCAAGGGTCCGTTCGACCCTCTCGTTGAACTTGGGCAGGCGGCGGCTCGGGCGAACGAAGCCATCGCTCGCTACGGCGCGGAGCATCCGGAGACGGAGGGGATGGGCACAACCCTCACGGCCGTGCTGTTCTCGGACGATCGGGTAGCCCTCTTCCACATAGGGGATTCGCGCGCCTATCTACTGCGGGACGGCTCCCTCACTCAGCTGACGCGGGACGACACTCTGGTGCAGCAGCTCGTGGATGCAGGTCGCCTGACGCCCGACGAGGCCAGATCTCATCCTCGACGATCTGTCGTAACCCAGGTCCTCAGAGGCGAGCCCGTGGAGCCTGCCCTCGGAATCCTCGGCCTCCGTGCGAACGACCGGCTCCTCATATGTTCGGACGGTGTCTCCGACGCGGTCTCCCCCGCCGAACTGGTTGAAGCGCTGAGGATCGACGACCCGCAGAGATGTGCCTTTCCGATCCTTCAGCTGGCTATGCGCGCGGGCAGTCGCGACAACGTGACGTGCATCGTGGCCCACATCGGCGAACACGACCTCGGCTACAACGTTCCGATAATCGGAGGGGCCGCCGATCGCCTTGCGGCGAGCAGATAGCGCCGGTTATCCAGCGACCAGGAGGCCGGCGAACGACTCCCCCGGCACCGACGTGGCGACCCCTAGAAGTTCGGCGACGGTCTTGCCGCAATCAGAGAACGATCCCCGCGTTCCCAGATCGACCCCACCGAGAGACGGGCTCCAGACCAAGAGCGGCACGCGTTCGCGCGAGTGATCGGTTGAAGGTGTCGTCGGATCGTTGCCGTGGTCCGCGGTGATGATCAGCACATCGTCGGCCCCCAACGAAGCCTGGATCGAAGGCAGGGCCGCATCGAACTCGATCAAGGCCCCGGCATAGCCATCCGGATCGTTGCGGTGTCCATAGGCCTGATCGAAGTCCACGAGGTTCGCGAACACCAGTCCCCTTCCGATCGCCTGGATCTCTTCCTTGCACGCCTCGATCCCATCCGCGTTCGAGCGCGTCGGGTGAGAAGCCGTTACGCCTTGTCCGGCGAAGATGTCCTTGATCTTCCCCACCCCGCGCACTTCGAGCCCGGCTTCCGATATCTCATCTAGAACCGTCTTCTGCGGTGGAACAACAGAGAAGTCATGACGGTCGGGCGTGCGCTGGAAGTTCCCTTCCTCGCCCTCGAACGGTCTCGCGATGACGCGGCCGACCTCGTGCTCACCGCGCATGATCTCTCGCGCTATCTCGCACATCCGGTAGAGCTCGGCGAGCGGGATGACGTCGACGTGCGCTGCTATCTGGAACACGCTGTCGCCGGACGTGTACACGATGGGCTTGCCGGTTCGAACGTGCTCGGCCCCCAACCGCTCGATGATCTCGGTGCCCGAAGCGGCCACGTTCCCCAGAACCTCCCGGCCAACCGCCTTCTCGAACGCTTCGATCACCTCGGGCGGAAATCCGTCTGGATAGGTGGGGAATGGCTTGGTCAGGACCACTCCGGAGAGCTCCCAATGACCAGTCGTCGTGTCCTTACCGGCGGAAGTCTCGGTGAGTCGGCCGAAGCCTCCCTCGGGGCTTGCGATGGCCGTCACTCCCTCGATGGACGCGACGTGGCCGAGGCCTAGTTTCTCGAGGTTTGGCAACGACAATCCCCCGACCGCCTCGGCTACGTGAGGAAGTGTCGCCGAGCCTTCATCCCCGAACTCCCTCGCATCAGGGGCATCCCCGATCCCGACGGAGTCGAGCACTATCAACAGCACAGCCCGAGCGTTCATTCGGCTAGTTGCTTGCACTCCATGCATAGGCGGGTCGCCGGGATCGCCTGGAGGCGCTCGAGAGGAATGTCCTTGCCGCAGTTCTCGCACTTCCCGTACGTGCCGGCCTCGAGTTTGCCCAGCGCGTCGATCGCGTCGCGTTGCCGAGCCAGTAGTTGTTGGACCATCGAGATGAGCTGGCTGCGTTCGGCCGTGACCTGAGCCGAATCGGCGAACCCCTCGGTCGTGTCGACCTCGAGCCCGTCACCGCCGGCCTCGACTCCGTGCTCGGCCAGCTGACGACCGAGCGTTTCTTTCTCGGCCTCCAGATGTGCTCGTGCGTGGTCCAGTACCTGCTGATCCATCGGTCCCCCTCGTCGGTCGGTCAGCGCCGGGCGCGTGGGTGGGAGGAGTAATAGACCTCCCGCAACTTGCTGTCGCTCACCAGCGTGTACACCTGCGTGGTCGCCAGGCTTGCATGTCCGAGAAGCTCCTGAACGACCCTGATGTCCGCCCCTGCATCCAGCATGTGCGTGGCGAACGAATGCCTAAGGGTATGCGGTGTTACGCGTGCGCCGAGCCCGGCCCCCGCGGCGTGGGCCTTCAGGATCTTCCAGCAGCCCTGGCGACTCAAACGACCGCCCCGTGCGTTCAGGAACAACGCGCCCCTCGAACTGCTTTGCTTGGCTCGCTTCGCCAGCTCTGGTCTGACCGCGGAGAGGTAATCGCCGGTCGCCTTTCGAGCTATCCGCCCAAGCGGAACGAGCCGGCTCTTGCTTCCCTTGCCGGACCGCACGAGGACATGGCCGGCTTCCAGATCGACATCATCGACATCGAGCCCCACCAGCTCCGAGATGCGCAGTCCCGCGCCGTAAAGAGTCTCGAGGATCGCTCGATCCCGGCGGCCCAAAGGGTCGGACCCGGGATGGGCCAGCAGGGCCTCCACATCCTCGACCGAGATCGCCTTCGGCAGGGCGCGCGCCTTCTTCGGGGAGCCGATCTTTGCAGTGGGATCGACCTTCAGTTTCCCTTCGCGCACCAGGAACTTGTAGAAGGCCCGAACGGACACGAGCATGCGTGCCACGGAGTTTGAGCTGTAAGCAGGTTTCCTCAATGTGCCATCGCGCAAGGCCGCGAGGTAATCGGTTAGGTCGTCCTCGGTTATGCGCAACGGGTCGATGCCGCGGCCGGCGCAGAACCTCCGCCATACAGCGAGGTCCCTGCGGTAGGCGGCAACGCTGTTCGCGGAAAGCCCGCGCTCGAACTCCACGTACGCGAGAAACTCGTCGAACCAGCGAGCCCCGCGGCCCCCGGCCGGCGCGGCTGCGGGACTCAAATCAGTTTGTCGAGAGGCGTGTAATCGAGTCCGTGAGCCTCCGCGACGGGCTCGTAGGTGACATGTCCTTTGAGCGTGTTAACGCCAAGAGCGAGCGGCGCGTCCCGACGGACCGCCTCCTCCAACCCGAGATCTGCGAGTTCCACCACGTAGGGCAGCGTCGCGTTCGTCAATGCGTAAGTGGATGTGTGTGGAACCGCGCCGGGCATGTTGCCGACGCAGTAATGGACCACATCGTGAACGATGTAGGTCGGATCGGAGTGTGTGGTCATCTTCGAAGTAGCGAAACACCCACCTTGGTCGATCGAGATATCCACGATGACCGAACCGGGCTTCATGTCCGCGACCGTCTCTTCGCTCACGAGCTTCGGTGCGAGAGCGCCCGGAACGAGCACAGCTCCTATGACGAGATCCGCCTGGGTCACGAGTTCTTCGACGACCAGCCGGTTCGACATCAACGTCAGGATCTTGCCCTGGTGGATCCGGTCGACGTCGCGCAACTTGTTGATGTTCTTGTCGAGGATCACGACCTCGGCCTCCATGCCTTGGGCGATCCAGGCCGCGTTCATCCCCGACATGCCCGCGCCGATCACCACGACTTTCGCGGGCCGGACTCCGGAGACCCCCCCGAGCAGAACGCCACGCCCCCCGTGCTCTCGTTCGAGCGTCTTCGCTCCGACCTGCGGAGCCATGCGCCCGGCAACCTCGCTCATCGGGGCGAGCAGGGGCAATGAGCGGTCGGGCAGCTCGACGGTTTCGTAGGCGACTCCCGCCGTCTTGGATTCGATGAGCGCATTGGTGACGGCCTCGCTCGCGGCCAGGTGGAGGTAAGTGAAAAGGATCAGGCCGTCGCGCAGCCTGTGAAACTCCTCCGGCACCGGCTCCTTGACCTTGAGAACCATCTCGGAATCGGCGAAAACAGTGTCCGCGTCGGGCACGATCTTTGCTCCGGCCCTCTCGAATTCCTCGTTAGAGATGCTCGAGCCGATCCCGGCGTCCTTCTCGATCATCACGGAGTGGCCGTTGGTGATCAGCTCGTGAACGCCCGCGGGCGTGATGGCGACCCGGTACTCGTTGTCCTTGAGCTCGCGCGGAACACCGACCCTCATAGGGCGGACTCTACCTACTGGAGCACAGCGTCAGGAGGAAACCTCCGACGGGTTCTCCATCCGGATCTCCGGCTCGGCCCCTAGGTCGATCGCCGCTCCCACGAACGCCGCGAACAGTGGATGCGGGCGGTCGGGGCGGCTCTTGAACTCGGGATGGGCTTGGGTCGCTACGAACCACGGGTGGTCTGCGAGTTCGATCATCTCGACGAGAGTGCCGTCGGGCGATTCCCCGGAGCAGACGAGACCTGCATCGGTGAGCTTGCGACGGAGCCTGGGGTTCACCTCGTAACGATGACGGTGACGCTCGTAAACGAGCTCTGTGTCGTAGGCCTTCGCCGCCTTCGAGCCTGACTTCAACTTGCACGGATAGGCCCCGAGCCGCATCGTCCCGCCCAAGCGGTCGAGGTCCTGGCCGGCGAGGATGTCCACGACGGGATAAGGCGTGGTCGCATCGAACTCGGATGAGTTGGCGCCTTCGAGTCCCGCCACGTGGCGAGCGAATTCGATCACCGCGCACTGAAGGCCGAGGCAAAGGCCGAGGAACGGGATGCCGTTCTCTCTGGCATAGCGGATCGCCTTGATCTTGCCCTCGATGCCCCGGACCCCGAAGCCGCCCGGCACCAGGATCCCCTGGACGTCGCCGAGCACTTCGTCGAGGTTGCCCGTCTCCAGGTCGTCGGAAGCAACCCAGCGCACATCCATATGGGTCCCGTGCGAGTAGGCGGCGTGTTTGAGGCTCTCGACGACAGACAGGTACGCGTCCGGGAGGGTCACGTATTTCCCGATAAGGGCGATGCGAACGGTGCCCGACGAGGACTCGATCCTGCGCACGAGCTCGCGCCATTGCCCCAGCTCGGGTTCGACCTTGTCCTCGAGTCGAAGGTGCTCCATCGCGATCCTGTCGAGGCCTTCATCGCTCAACACGAGTGGGATCTCGTAGATATTCGGGGAGTCCACCGCCGAGATGATCGCGTCGGTGTGCACATCACACAGAAGCGAGATCTTCCGCTTGAGTCCGGCTCCAAGTGGACGGTCGGATCGGCAGACGATCGCGTCGGGATGGATGCCGATGCTGCGCAGCTCGCGGACGGAGTGTTGTGTGGGCTTCGTCTTCAACTCTTCCGCAGGCCCCATGTAGGGAACGAGCGTCACGTGGATATAGAACGTGTCATCCCGACCCAACTCTTGCTTGAGCTGGCGGATGGCTTCGAGGAACGGAAGCGACTCGATGTCACCGACGGTTCCGCCGATCTCGGTGATCAAGATATCTGCCCCCGAGTCATCCGCCAGCGACAGGATCCGTTCCTTGATCGCGTTCGTGATGTGCGGGATCACCTGGACGGTGTCGCCCAAGAACTCGCCCCGGCGTTCCTTGGCGATGACGTTGGAATAGATCGCACCGGTGGTGACGTTAGAGGCGCGGAAGAGGTTCTCGTCGATGAAGCGCTCGTAGTGGCCGAGATCGAGATCCGTCTCGCCGCCATCCTCGGTAACGAAGACCTCACCGTGCTGGAACGGGTTCATCGTTCCTGGGTCTACGTTGATGTACGGGTCGAGCTTCTGCATCATGACTCGCAAGCCACGAGCTTTGAGGAGCCGACCGAGAGATGCTGCCGTGAGCCCCTTGCCGAGGCTCGAAACCACGCCACCCGTCACGAATACGTGCTTCGCCACCCATCCTCCTGTGGTGAGTCGGTCGCCTAGGTGACTGCCCCCCAGAACCGCAGGGCCCCTGAAAACCGGGAACGGCGAAGCCCCGAAAGAACTCGGGGGAAGTCATCCCACGTTAGCACGCGCGCCCCACGCTCCCGGTTTATTTCCCGTTCACTTTCGGCCTAGTTGATCCAACGAGTGCAGCCACCCGGTGCGTTCGATGACCTTCGAGAACGACACGAATTCGGACAACACGTTCAATGCGAGCAGGACGAGAGCGGTCGCAACCAGCGCGACGCCGGACATAGACAGAGCAAGCCCGAGGCCGAGCGCTGCTCCCACGGGATTCGCCCCAGCATCTCCGAGCATCGCTCGCTCTCTCAGATCCAGGGGCATCACCCCGATGAGCGCGCCGGCCGACCCGGCGGCGGCTATCGCCCAGGAGGCAGGCGCCAGTGCGATGAGTGGAGCGAACGCCGCAATAGCGACCTTCCCGGCTCGGCCGGGAGCTCTGTCGAAGAGATTCACGAGGTTGGCAGCAAGCGCAACGATCAGAGCCGTTGCGATCGCATCCAGAAGGTCGTCCCGAAGCATCAAGCCCACGATGCCGCCGGCGATCGTCCCGGCCCCCAGCTTCACGAGGCCGCCGGTCAGCCTGGCCGAACGCGCCGCTCCGAGGTGACCGGCGAACCCGCGTGGCCGTTCGTCGCCTCGCCGGTCGTCCCACGATCCGGCGATCCCCATGATCGCGATGACGATCGCCGTCGCGAACCCAACGCGGCCGAGACGCGCGGGATCCCAGCCGAGCGCACCGGCGAGCGCTAACGAACAAAGGCCCGTCAGGCTCCCGATAACCAGCGGGCCCCCGAGGATCGCAGGTACCTCAGCCCCTCGATAGTTCACGCGCATCAACGCTTTCGGGGGGGCCGCGAGCCTGAGCCGAGCGAGGCCCGCCGCAACCGCGTAGCCGACGAGGCCGGCGCTGAGAGCCGTCATCGCCTGATCCGATGTCACGTCTCGGCGTCCTCATGCGCGACCGATGCCGAGAGCTGTGCAAGGAGGGCTACCGGCACCATGTAGCTGATCATCATGGCCGGGATCACGATCCCGGAATCGTTCACCGCGAAACCGAGAACCGCGAGCACCGCCCCGCCTATCAGACCGGCTGCGATAGGCGGATGCTCGCGGCTGAGTCGCTCCCATCGTCCTCGTGGAAGGAGAAGCAGCCACGCCATAAGCGCCAGCGCGGGAGGCACGACGAACGTCCAGATCGTGGAGCGTGCCACCCGCAGGTTGGTTCGCACCTTGCGCGTGATCGTGTCTGCGAAGACCTGGAACCCTTGATCTCGAACATCTTGGAAAAGCCTCGCGAGATGGGTCTGCTGGTCTTCCGGGCGCGAGAGGTCGAAAGCCAGCAGCGCCCCGAGCACGATCAGCGCGGAGAGGCCGGCTAGCGCGACGAGCCTCAGGTTCGGCCTTCTGCCCGAAAGCAGAAGCCACGAGATGCCGAGCCCGGGTACGAGCGCGATGGCACCTCCGACGTCACTTCCGAACGGTGGCGCCCCATCGACCACCACCGTCACCGCGAATAAGAGAGCGACGAGGCCGAGCACTCTCCGCGATCGTCCGAAACGATGGACCATCAAGGCCCCAGTGAGGACGCTCGCTGCCGCAAGGATCGCGAAGGCCAGGTTCCCGATCCCGGCGAAACGTCCGGCCACTATCGGCGAATAGCTGAAGACGGTGTTGAGCTGTAGAGGGGCTCCGACGACGAGGTCGACCAACAACACACCGAGCGTCGAGGCCGCTATCGCAAACAATCTCTCGAGAGGATCTCTAAAGATCGCGACCGCCGTTCCGACCAACGCGGCATCCACACCGATCAGAAGGATCGAATAGAGCGCCGCTCCCAAGCGGTCGCCGGGGACGAATCCCGCGACGAATGTCGCGAGCGGGAACGCGGCCAGCGCCAGACCACATATCTCCAACCACCGGCGGGCCGGCCGGCCGACGGGGGTCCGCCTCTCGCGCCGGGCGAGCACCCACACGGTGAGCGCGTACAGCAGGACCTGCACTAGTACGAAGACCGTCGACACGGGCGTCCTAACACGGTCGATAAAGACCGACTCATCGTCGAGAGCGACGGCTGCAGCGATCCTGTCGTCCGTCGTGGTTGTTGCTGTGAACAATGAACGACCAAGCATGCGAGATGGTCGCTCGACGTCGTAGAAGCCGAGGACGGTGGGAGCGATGTCCGGAAGAGTCACGAGCCCGGTTCGGCGCGTCGATGCGGATTCGAGCACCCCTCCCTCTTCGAATGTCGGCCCGGTTGCTATCGCGATCCCGAAGTGAACGTCTTCATCGACCGCGGGCGAGGTGGGCGAAACGACAAGAAGGAGGTCGGCCGGGGTCAATCTCTCGCGAACGAATCCGAGTAGGTCATCCGCTGCGAGGACGGCCTCGCGCCAGGCCCCCGCATCGCGCTGTCCGGCGATGGCGGCGGCTCTATCGGCTCTGATCAGATCGCCGGGATCGATGACGATGACTCCGCAGTTGAGAGATGCATCGAACATCGCCTCGAAGACCTCGTGTTGGAGGATCTGAGGGTTGCTCCTAACGCCGAACGGTGCGTTGGGATCCGGTTCGAGTAGATGCGAGCCGACCCTCTGAGTCCCATAGAACCAACCCTCCTCATTCATCGAAGCGAGGAGCGCATAGCGACCGAATCCTTCGGGCGTCGCGGGAGGAAGACCCGGGTCGGAGTTCCCGACCGCCACGACCCCCGGACCGAGGATCGGTGTGTTCTTCGCTGGGTCGTTGAAGCCCTCGAACAACGCAGTGGCGAGCGCTCCCGGTCGCACCGTGCTGTAGCCCTGCGCGACGAGGAGCTCCCGGATGCGGTCGACATCGGGGATCGCAACGTTCTCTTCCCGGCCGTCGACCACTTGGACTTCCGGTTGCGCCGCGGATTGTGGGACGTCGACTCGCGCTCCAGCGCCGATTGTCGCGTAGCCCGACGCGTAGGTGGTGCGCGAGCTGTTGGTGCGAACCGCCAGCGACCCGATGGAACCCTCAGCCGCGGTCTTCAGAAGGTTCGGAGGACGAAGCTCGGCCACGTCGGTCCACGTGATTCCCGGCGTCGTGAAGATCACGGCGCGGCCGCAACTCTGTGCTTGCGCGCTCACCGAAGGGATGCAGGTCAGCCCTGCTGCGATCACTACCAACAGCGCCGCTCTAAACCGCACCCGGGCCCCCTCGATAGAGATCGTTCAACCGGGCCAGCATCCGTTCCGTAGAGAACGTCGTATGCAGGCGTTCCCGAGCCGAGCGAGCGAGTTGCTCCCGAAGCGCGTGGTCACCGGCCACCTTTCGCAAGGCTGCGGCGAGGCCGTCTGCATCGCCGGGAGACACGAGAAGTCCGGAGACCCCATCTTCGATGAGCTCCGGCATCCCTCCAACTCGCGTCGCAACGACCGGGGTTCCCAGAAGGATCGCCTCCTGTGCGGCCAGAGGAACGCCCTCCCACACCGACGAGAGGCAGAAGATGTCCGCCGCGGCGACGTAATCGGCGACGTCGGGTCGGAAGCCGAGGAAGTGGACCCTGTCGGAGACCCCGAGCTTGCCGGCTTGTGCCCGCAATTCTTGCTCCAGCGGGCCTTCACCCAAGAGAGCAAGAACCATCTCGGGGGCTCGCGCGATCGCATCGAGCATCACGTGGAGGGCCTTCTGAGGCGCGAGCCGCGACACCGAGACGATCAGCGACCGGCTTTCACCAACCTGTAACTCGGCCCGTATCTGATCGGTGCCACGCGTTACCGCCGGCGCCTCTCCTACTCCCAGGTACAGAACTTCGACCTTCCGCTCGAGAGCGAGCTTACCGTGACCCAGCCGCCGCGCGATCTCCGCGCTAACGGCTAGAGCGCGATCGGAGAGACGAACGACAAGCGGTTCGGCCCTCGAATAGATGATCGCCTTAGGACCGGCGATGGCGGGATGGATCAAGTTGTGAACCGTCACGAGACGACGAGCCCGTCCCCTATGAGCGAGGCCGGAGTCGATCCCAGCGCGCAGGCCGTGCGCGTGAACGACGTCGTACGAGCCGGCCTCTTGCATCTCGCGCAGACGCCTTATCGCGGCGATGTGTCCGCCCGTTGGGCCGTCCGGGATCTCCAGATCCATCGTCTTGCCGGGCATGGCGATCGGGAGTCCGGGAGGGCACGCGATATCGATGGCGAGGCCATTTTGACCGTCGAGGGCTTCGGTGATCTGAGCAACGTGACGAGCGATCCCTCCAGCGGATCGGCCCAACACCTGAAGTACCCGCGTGCTCACCGGAACACTCGTCTCAGTCCGCTCGCTACGCGAGTCAGTTCAGGAGCCCGGACCAACCGCATCCCCGCGAGGTACACGCCTGCCCCCACAGCGGCCGTGCCCACGAGATTCACGAGGTAGGCGGGCTTCGATCCTTCGGGAAGGACGAGTTGGGCGACCGTCATCGCTGCGAGGGCCAACGAGGACATCCCGACCGTTCTCACCAGGGTTGCCGCGAGCTTCGTTCCGCCGGTCGCTCCGAATCGACGGGTGAATAGACGCGCGATCACGACCGTGCCGACGAAGAACCCGATCGAATGTCCGAGGGCAAGGCCTTCGACGGATGACTCCTTGGGCCCCGCGAGGAACAGGATCGCCCCTGCCCCGGAGGCGACGGCGACCGCTCCCGCGTTAACGAGGGCCGGCGTTTTCGCGTCACTCACCGCGTAGAACGCGCGCGTGTAGATCAGGAAGGCCGAATAAGTGGGCAACCCGATTGCGAAGGCTTCGAGGACGCGCGCAACCAACTCGGCATCGGTTCCACTCATCACTCCGTATTGAAGGGTCAGTCGGGTCAGCGGCTGAGCCGCCACGATCAGGAAGGCCGCTATCGGAAGTAGCACGAAAGAGAGGATCGACAATCCGTCGCGCAACCGGGCGAGGAAGCCCTCATCCTCACCTTTCGCCGCATGCTCGGCCATCGCGGTGAACAGCACATGGAATATGGGAACCGCGAACAGGGCGTGGGGCAGGTAGAAGAACGTGAAGGCCCACTGATAGGCGGCCACTCCCCCTCGAACTTTGTTGGCGAGCAACAGAACGACGATCAACCCGGCCTGATAACCGCCCGCGTAGCCGAGTGCCCACACCCCGACTCGCGCTCCCTTGCGAACCGCCGGATGCTTGGGATCGAACCGGAACCGGTAGCGCCAACCGAGCTTCCTCAGTTCGGGGATCAAACAGACCGTCATGGCGACGACGCCAAAGGTCGTACCGGCTCCCAGGACCCAGGTCTCCGCGGGCGTTATCCCTCCGACCCCCGGCGGACGCGATCCGCGCATCCCGGCGTAAGTCAGGTAGACGCCGATGACGACGAGATTGTTGAAGATCGGGGCGATCGCCGGCAGAGCAAACCGGCGGTTCGCGTGCAGGGCCCCCGTCATGATCATGCCCGCGCCGTAAAAAACGACTTGAGGCGCAAACAGACGCAAGAAGGTCGCGCCAAGAGCGATCTCTTGGGCCCGTAGCGCCTTGTCGGCGATGCCCACGGTCAGGGCGCGCATCACGAGCGGAGCGGCGAGGCCGAGCACCATGGCGAGGCCGACGAGCGCCACGAGCGCGACCGAGGCGAGGGCATTCGCTGCCTCCCAGCCCTCCTCCTTCTCGCCCCGAACTATGTAGTCCACGAATGTGGGCACGAATACGGAGGTGAGCACTCCCGCCGCGACAAGTTCGAAGATGACGTTGGGAGCCGTGTTGGCGGTCTGATAGACGTTCGCGAGATACGTGGTCCCCATGGCCGCAGCGACGACGACCACTCGAACGAATCCCGTGACGCGAGACACCGCAGTCGCGATCGTGACGATCGCTGCCCCGCGCGCGAGCGAAGGACGCTCGCTCAACCGCTCGGTGATGGCTCCGGCAACACGCTCGACGCGCCCGAGTCCGCTCCATAGTGGCCGGTCTGACCGTTGAGCGCTGCCTTCAAGGCGAGAACGAGCGCGACGCGTCCGGGCACGGTGTCGGCATGATCGACCGTCGACACCTGGGCGCTGGCCTTGCCGTCAGAACGGAACGCATCGACGAACTGCCAGACGCTATTCGACGGCTCTGCCGCGGTCACCGTCACCCCGAGGTCGGCGATGGAGTTGCCAAGAGCAACCGCCAGACTGGTCGCTTTCCATGGGAGTGGGTCCGCTCCCCCGCCGACGATGACGAACGAAGCTCCCGGCGGGACCGTTTGGTTCGGCGTGGTCCGACTGAGCCCGAGGAAGCCCGCCTCCTGCAACTCATCGATCAGACCCTCCAGGCGCTCGTCCGGCGAAAAGGAACCGCGCGGAAGATCCCTCTGAGAAGCCGCGGCCGCGGCCCTGAGCCCGAGATCCGTCCCCGCCTCATCTCGAAGCTCGGCGGCGGTGCCTGACGTCGAACGCAATATCAACGCGAGCTGGTCGCGCTCGGCCTGGTCCCTAAGTGCGAAGCGATCGGTCAAGGTCAGCCTAGAAACGACGGTGCCTCCCGCCGTGTCGATCGAATCGGAGATCGCGTCGACCACCGACCCGTCGGTTCCCTCGAAAGTGATCGCAACGATCTGATCGCCGGCGAGCTCGCCAGATATCAACTGGGCTTGAGTCGCCTGCGCGTAATCCTGGAACGTATCCATGGTCGTACGAAGGTCTTCCACCTCCGCTCGGCGCTCGTCCAGACTCGTGGACAGACCATTGACACGGTCGTTCAACCGATTGACGAGTTGCTCGTCAAGGACAACAGATCCCATCAGGATCCCAAGCCCAAGGGCTAGGAAGACCGCTATCAAAGAGATCAGGTGGTAGCGGAAGTCGATCAATGGAAGAGGGCCTCCCGGACCGAGAAGACCCAGTCTTTTATCTGCTGCCAGAAGATGCTGAGGTCCAGCCGCCAGGCATCCGCTACCGACAGTGCGATCCCCATCGTTATCAAGGCCGCAAAGATGAACAGCATCAGGTCGGACCTTCTAACGCGGCCTTTATAGAGCCGGCCCACTCCCTTGGCGTCCACGAGAATGGGGCCCACCCTCAGCCGCACCAGGAATGTGGACGCCATCCCCTTGCGGCCTTTGTCGAGGAATTCGACGAGGTTCGCGTGAGTGCCCACCGCGACGATGAGTTCGGCCGCTCGTTCGAACGCGAGCAACATCGCGATGTCTTCGGACGTTCCGGTCCCTTCGAAGATCTTGGCCGGGAGCCCAAGAGCCTGGATCCGCTCGAGGCCCGGCGCGAGACCTCCGGAATATGCGTGGACGACCAGCTCAGCGCCGGACAAGAGGGCCTCCGTCGTCACGGAGTCCATGTCTCCGATGATCATGTGCGGCTTCAGACCGGCCTCGATGATCGCGTCGGCTCCCCCGTCCACTCCCACGAGTACGGGACGCACCTCTCTTATGTACGAATGAAGGGCGGCGAGATCTTCCTTGTAGTCGTAGCCGCGCACGACGATGAGCACATGCCGGCCGTGGAAATCAGTGTCCACATCCGGGAGCCGCGCCGCTTCTAACAGAACGTCGCGTTCGTCCTTGATGTACTCGATCGTGTTCTCGGCGAATCGCTCAAGCTCGGCCGAGATCGAGGTCTTTGCTTCATCGAGAGTTCTCTCCGCGCCTTCGAGAGTCAGGACCTTCCCTCGGCCCACCTCGACGCGACCGACGCCGTTCTCCCGATAAACATGATCTCCGTCGATGACGATGCGTTCGCCCTCCGGGATGTCCATCACGCCGGACCCCGCTTCGTCCACGACGTGAAGCCCGGCGGTACACAGAAGAAGGGGGCCGAGGTTCGGGTACCGCCCGGTCGATGAACGGGACGCGTTCACCACAGCTTTGACCTTGCGTTGAACAAGACTCTCCGCCGACACGCGATCGATGTCCTCGTGATCGATGACGGCGATCTCCCCCGGTTGCAACCTCACCACGAGGTCCTTCGTTCGCTTATCGACCCTTGCCTTGCCGGTTATCAGGCCCGGCGCAGCGTGATGTTGCAAACGCCTTCGGCGCAGTCGTTTGAGCATCCGGTGACCTTAGAAGCTCGAGGAGGCAGCCAGATCCAGCAGCTCCTGCGCGTGTTCGCGCGCCCTTTCGCTCTCGGGCAATCCTGAGAGCATGCGGGAGAGCTCCTCCACGCGTTCCTCGCCTTCGACGACCGCTACCTTCGCTCGAGTGCGATTGCCGGTCGTCTCCTTGACGATTCGGAAATGGGAAGTGGCGAAAGCCGCGACTTGCGGAAGATGGGTGACGACAAGCACCTGGGCTCCGGATGAACGAGCAAGCTGCGCGAGACTCTGGCCGACAGCGCGTGCCGCTTCGCCTCCGACTCCAGAGTCCACCTCGTCGAAGATCAGCGTCTGCGCTTCCGCTGAAGATGTCACGAGGTGCAATGCAAGAGCGATGCGAGAGAGCTCGCCGCCCGAAGCGACCTTCCCGATCGGCTTTGCCGACTCGCCGGGGGCCGCGATCTGGAAATCGACGGTCTCGGCTCCACCCTCTCCGACCTCTACAGGCGTCAACGCGACCGAGAACTTGGTTCCCTCCAGCGCGAGCTCTTTGAAGAGTTTCGTAATCTCCGATTCCATCTTCGCTGCAGCCTTCTTCCGAAGGTCGGAGAGCTTCGTCGAACCCTCTCGGGCGGCCTCGCTTTGCGCTTCGCGCTCTTGCTCGGCTTCTTCGACAGTCGAAGTGGCTTCCGTCAGCTCGGAGAACTGCTCCTTCGAGCGCTCCAGATGCGCAAGGATCTGCGTCTCGTCGTCGCCGTACTTCCGCCGCAGGCGCCCGATCGCCCCTAGGCGATCGCGAACGTCGGCAAGCGTCTCCGAATCGGGCGTCACGAGCCGGTTCGACAGTTCGAGGGCGACGTCGGTCAACTCATGGCCTGCGGACTCGAGTCGGGTGAGTTGCGCGGCCAGAGACTCATCGCCTTCCACGATCCCGCGAACGGCCGCTTCGGCCTTCTTAACGAGATCTACGGCCCCATCGTCCGCGGTCAGCGCATCGGTTGCCTCGTTGAGTCCCTCAGCGATCGATTCTGCGTTCTCGAGTCTCTGCGCCTCCGCGGTCAGTCGTTCAGTTTCGCCCGGCTGCAAACCGGCGCGCTCGATCTCGGCGATCTCCTCTTCCAAACGTGCGATCTCGCGATCCCGATCGGCCTCCGTTGCAGTGAGCGTCTCCACCGTCTTGTGGGCAGCATTCGCGGCCCGGACCGCTTGCTTGACCTCGCTCGCAGTTCGACGCGCGTCTTCGCCCGCGAATGCATCGAGGAGCTTCCGCTGTGACGCCGGCGTGCCGATGCGGCCGTGCTCATGCTGTCCGGCCATCTCGATCAGGTCGGACGTGATCTCCGCCAGTACTGGGATCGACGCCATCCTGCCGTTCACTCGCACCCTCCCGCTTCCGGAGAGAGAAAGAGTGCGAGACAGCACAACCTCGGTGGGCCCCTCGGTCTCCTCTTCGTCGATGAAACCCCGTTCGACGAGTATCTCCATCGCGGGATGACCGGGTGGGAGCGTGAAGCTGCCCTCGACCCGCGCCCCCTCAACGCCTTCACGGATCATGGACGTGTCGCCGGGGCCGCCCATCAAAAGGCCGACTGCGGCGACCAACAGCGTCTTGCCGGCCCCCGTTTCTCCGGTCAGAGCGGTGCTGCCGCCTTCGAGGACGAGCTCGGCTCGCTCGATGACCCCCAGGCCTTCGACCACCAGTTCTTGAAGCATCGAGGGGAATCCTACGAGTGAGGCGCCTTGCAATGCCCGTAAGTTGACAGCGTTGGGCTAACTTTTCGGCTCCTCAGGCGTTAGCCGGGCAATCCCAGCTTGGCCCGCAGACGCTCGACGAAGCCCGGGCCGGAGGTTCGCACCAGCCTGAGGGGGCGTTCATGCCGCCTGATCGTGACGACGTCGTTCGGCCAGACGTCGCATCCCTCGACGCCATCCAGAACCAGCGAAGCCCTGTGATCCTCGTTCTCCAGCGAGATCTCGACGGTTTCATCGGGAGCCAGCACGAACGGCCGCGAGAAGATCATGTGGGCGTTGACCGGCACGAGGATGAGGCAGCTCGCCCTGGGCGAGACGACTGGTCCCCCCGCGCTCAGGGCATATGCGGTCGAGCCGGTGGGCGTGGCCACGATGACGCCATCGCCGTTGAACGAGGCGAGGCGCTCACCCCCCAGCGACACGGCAAGTCGCACCAGCCGATGACGAACCGCTCTTTCGACCAGCACCTCGTTCAACCCAACGAACGAACGTCCTTCACCGCACGTGCAGTCGAGCATCAGGCGCTCTTCAACTTCATATGAGCCACTGAGTATCCGTTCGAGGGCTTCGGATCCGTGGTCGGACTCGACTTCGGTGAGGTAACCCAACGTTCCTTGGTTGATACCGATAAGCAGAGCGTCGGAAGCGTGGGCGAGTCGCGCTGCTCGAAGCATCGTTCCATCTCCGCCCAGCGCGATCACTAGATCCGGCGAGTCATCTTCGATCTTGATGCCGTGGGATTCGAGGAGTGAGCGGAGCGCTGCCGCCTGCTCAACGGCCCCCGTCTTCCCGTCATGCACGACGAACGCGGCGGTTGCGATGTCGGTCATAGGAGCTCATCCACGGCGGATTCGATCTTCACGTCTGCATCCTCGCCGAAAGCGGCCCCCCGACGAAGGTGAACGAAGAACTCGCGGTTGCCGGCCGGGCCGGGTAGGTGTGAGGCTACGGCTCCCTGTAGGCCCAGCCCCAGCGAAGCGGCCGACTCCACAACGTTTCGAACCGCTCTGGTCCAGACATCCGGGTCACGGACCACCCCTCCGCGCGGAACCTCTTGCTTCCCTGCTTCGAATTGGGGTTTCACGAGAAGAACGTAGTCGGCTCCAGCTTCCGCCACCGCCACGAGGGCCGGGAGCACGAGCGTTAGTGAGATGAATGAGAGATCGGCGGTCACCCCCTCGGGCACAAAAGGAAGAGCCCCCGGCGCGAGATCGCGCGCGTTGGTGCGCTCGAAGACCATGACGCGCTCGTCCTGGCGCAAGGCCCAGGCGAGCTGGCCGTAGCCCACGTCGAGCGCGATCACATGCGACGCTCCCCCTCTGAGAAGCCGGTCGGTGAATCCGCCCGTCGAAGCTCCGGCGTCCAGCCAGTCGCGGCCCTCGACCGGGACATCCAGTCGAGCAAGCGCGCCGTCGAGTTTCTCGCCGCCCCGAGACACGAAGCTCTCGTCGGCCCGCACGAGGGCGATCGGATCGTTCGGGTGCACCTGGGCCGCCGCGCTGGTGGCAGGAAGTCCCTTGACCTCAACCTCTCCGCGCTCGATCGCTTGCTTCGCGGCCGATCTGGACCGTGAAAGTCCGCGCCGAACGAGCTCGGCGTCGAGCCTGATCGGCTTGCTCATAGGAAGCTTGAGCTAGGTCTGTTGGGGCGCGAATTCCGGACGCTCGAGTTCGGCCTCGAGGGCACCGTGGAGGTCTTCGAGCACCTTCAATCGGCGTTCGTCGTCGGCATCCTCGGCCACGTCCAATTCGGACTGGGCCGCGAGGAGTCTCTCGTTGTCTTCCACGGTTCGATTATGACGTGGAGTCGGTCGATCCGGCCGGTTTAGTGGCGGTTCGTGTGGACGTCGTCTTCCGGGAGGTCGTCTTCTTTGCAGTCGACTTCCTCGCAGTTGTTTTCTTGCCCGGCGACCGACCTGCCGAGGCCTCGAGTCGAGCAACCCTTCGCTCGAGCCGTTCGATGTCACGGGCCGAGGCCACTCCCAGGCTCATGATCTGGTTGGAGATCTCGGTGCGGATCATCCGCAGCAACTCCTGTCTGCTCTGCTTGCTGACGCTGAGGAGATCCCGAACCGCCGACGATGCCTTATCTCTTCTCACGTCTCCGCTGCCAACCAGATCCTTGACGATCTGCTCGGCTCGATTGCGAGTCAGCTCGGCGACTCCGGACGTGAACAGCGCGACCCTCTTCAATTCGTCTAGCACTCGATCCTCCGATCGTTTCGGAACCCTCGAAACCTATACTCCGAAAGTGATTTCGCTTATCCCGATATCGGACGCGAATCCCACCAAGAAGTTCCCCGTCCTGACGGTTGCGATCATCGCGATCAACATCCTCGTCTTCCTATTCGTCGAACCAGGCTTCGGAGGATCGAAGGATGCGACCTTCTACTTCTACCAACACGCTCCGGTTCCGTGCCAGCTAGACCACTCATGCCCCGTCGCCCTTTTCCAAGAGACGGGAGGAGACGCTGCGCCCTCCCTTGGGCAGTTCCTGATGCTGATAATCAACTCGAGTTTCTTCCACGCGGGTTTCTTGCACATCGCCGGGAACATGCTGTTCCTGTGGGTCTTCGGCAACAACATCGAGGACTACTTGGGCAAGTTCAAGTTCATCCTTTTCTACGTCCTCGGAGCCATCGCATCCGGGATGGCGCACATCGCATTCACGCTATTGAGTCCAACACTCGCGGTCGGCCAGATCGCGGCTTGCCTCAACGCGACAGCCGACGCGTGCAATGGGATCGGCAGGTACGTGCCGTCGGTCGGCGCGTCGGGAGCGGTTGCTGCAGTGATGGGCGCGTACATAGTCCTTTACCCGCGAGCTCGCGTGAACGTGTTGGTGCCGATCTTCATCATCTTCACCGTGATCCAGATGTCCGCGTTCGTAGTGCTCGGTCTCTGGTTCCTCTATCAGTTCCTGATAGGCGCGCCGGACCTCGCGGGAGTCGGCGGAAACACTGCCATCGCGTGGATGGCGCATGTCGGGGGATTCGTCTTCGGTGCGATCGCGATCTTCCTTCTTGGAGGACGACCACATCAACCCGAACCGCTTTGGGTTCGCGAGTACAGGCCCTAGCTCAGACGAGCTCCGCCAAAGAAGCGATCACATGATCCGGTTTCTGATCCAAACGATCGACGTCGGCCGCCGCAGTGACCCCGCTAAGGACCAGGATCGTCGACCACCCGCGGGCGACCCCCATCGCGAGGTCGGTATCGGGGCGATCCCCGAGGACGGCGATGCGCTCACACCCTTCGAGCCGCCGGGCAGTCGCCTCCGTCATCGGCGGATTCGGTTTGCCGACCACCTCGGCGACGCGACCGCTCGCGGTCTGGATCGAAGCCAGGATCGCCCCAGCTCCCGGCCAAAGTCCGTCCCGGGCCGGAAAAGTCGCGTCCGAATTCGTGGCAACGAACGCAGCGCCTTTGCGCACGGCATCCGCCGCCCGCCGCATCGCCGGGTAAGTGAACTCGGGATCCCAGCCGACGACCACCACATCGGCCGCCGTCACCTCCGGATCGTCCTTCACGCTGATGCACACGGAGCCGAGCGCCTCGCGGACTCCCTCGCCTCCGACCACGAGCGCGGTCTTACCCTGGAACCCGCGCTCCCGAAGGACGTCCGCCGCGACGATGCCCGACGTGAGGATGTCGTCGGCCGAAGATGCGATACCGAACCTCGCCAGTCGTTCGACGTATTGCGTCACCGTGAAGTGTGAGTTGTTAGTGCAGAAGAGCACACGAACCCCGCGTTCCCGTAGCCGCGCGATCGCGCCGGCCGCGCCGGGGATCGGATCGGATCCTCGATAGAGAACGCCGTCCATATCGCAGACGAGTCCGTCGAAAGACTCGCCTATCATCCCGGCCATGCCCAACCTCCGGCCCTTCAGGGGGTTCCGTTATTCCTCCGCTTCCGAAGCGGCGGATCTCGTGTGCCCACCGTACGACGTGATCTCGACCGATCTTCAGGCCGCGCTCTACGACCGTCATCCTCACAATGCGATAAGACTCGAGCTACCGAACGAGGACTACGCGCAGGTCTGCAAACGATTCCGTGAGTGGATCGACGAAAGCGTGCTATCTCGGGACGACCCAAGCCTCTATGTGTACCGTCAGGACTTCACCGCGGAGGACGGGGACCGACGTCGCGTCACGGGAGTCATCGGAGCACTCCAGCTAGAGGAATTCGGGGCCCGGTCGGGAGTCCTTCCCCACGAACAGACGATGCCTGGTCCAAAGAAAGACCGGCTCTCGCTGATGCGCGCCTGCCCGGTCAACTTTTCTCCTATCTATGCGATCTACCGGGGCCGGGGCGAACTCGCTCCGTTCTTCGATTCGCTCGAGAACCGGCCGCCGGTCTACAGGTTCCAAGACGGCGACGGGATCCTGCACCGGTTCTGGCCGGTCACGGCTTCGGCTGAGGTCGAGATGCTTTCGTCGGCCCTCGAACCCGGCCCGCTCGTGATCGCCGACGGGCACCATCGATACGAGACTGCTCTCGAGTTCCATCGCGAGCTGCAAGCCGCGGGCGAGCCCGGCGAGCACGACGCGATCATGACGTTCTGTGTCGACGCCGACTCCGAAGGCCTCGTGGTTCTTCCCTACAACCGGGCCGTCAAGACCGCGACGCCCGTCGATGAGATCGTCGCCAGGATCGAGGAGCGCTTCGGCGGCAAAGAGATCGATCCTGACGAAACGCAGGAGCGTTTGGCCTCGTCGGCCGCGGATCACCCGATGGCTATCGTCACTGCCGACCGCACTTTCTTTGTCGAGATCTCCGACGACCAGGTGAGGGCGGTCACAGGCGACAAGCATCCGGCTTGGCGTTCGCTCGACGTCGTCGCGCTCCACGAGGTGGTTCTCCCGGCGGCCCTCGACGATGAACCTGAGCTGTCTTTCTCAAAGGATCCGGCCGAGGTCGTAAATCTCGTCACCAAAGGGGGGTTCACTTTCGGCGTCTTGCTCAAAGCGATGCGGGCGTCGGATGTCGTCGACGTGGCGCGTTCGGGCGAGCGGATGCCCCAGAAGGCGAGCTATTTCTGGCCGAAGGCGTTGACCGGCTTGGTTTTCAGACCGCTGAAAGACCTCTAGTTGGAGAGGACTTCGGTCCTGTCCGGAACGGACGGTGACCGCGGTGGGTCGCAGACCCTGCAGGGCTCGAGGCCCTCGGCCTCGGCCTGATCGACGGTCACGGTGGAGAGGTTCTCCTTGCCCTGGAGGACCTTGCAGTCGGGGCGGTGATAGGTCGATCCACCTGCGACTACCTGCTCCTTGCTTCCTCCCGAGCCGTTGGCCGAGATCGAAAGGCGGTTGAGGTTGCGCCCGAGCAGGCGGATCATCTCGTCGATCTTGCCCGACATCACTTCCCGCTCGGCCCTGACCGTGGCCAGGAACAGGAGGGTCGAGCCCGTGAAAACGAGGGCTAGACCCATGAAACCGCCCGAAAGCAGGTAGGGGATCTGGCCCTGGGCGAAGTTGATGCTGGCCGCGCCGTCCCAGGCCTTCCCTATGAGTATGAATCCGGCAGTTATGAACGCGAAGCCGAGGACCCTGCCGAGCTTGACCCGGCGATCGGCGTCCCCCGCCAGCGACTGCCAAAATGACTTGAGTCGCTTCATCTCCAGCACCTTAGCAAACTCACGAACCCAGAAATTGGGTCGGTGTTACCCTCTCGCACTGGAAGGACAATTCGGGCCTTCGGTCGAATTACCTGCATTGGGCGGCTTTTTGAATCAGGGAGGAAGCATCGGTGTTTCGCCACAGGGCGACTAAACCGCTGTCCGTTCTCGGACTCGTCGTGATCGTCTTCGGTCTGATGGGTGCCGTCGCGCTCGCCGCAACCGCTAACCCCCCGTTGTCTTCAACCGCGTGGTACTGGGAAGACGCTCAGACGGTCGAGCAGAAAGACCCCGCGGGCAATACGTACACGATCGAAACTCCGAACCCCTTCTGTCCCGGCCTGCCGAGCAGCTTGGGCGCGCCGGAGCAAGGCTGCGCGGACGGCCGTCTTCCCGTTGAAGTCACCGATGGCGACTACGAGACCCCAAACAAGGTCTCGGCAGTCGGCTTCGATCTGTCCCTCGTTCCGATCGGCTCCAAGGTTCAGAGCTTCAAAGTGACCTTCCTGGAAGCCAAGACCGGTTGTTACGACAAGGCGAGCGACGAGGACACGGACCCGAACTACTGCGAATCAACGGATCCGATCAATATCGACGGCAAAGAGCTTCAGGCCTGCATCGTCAACCAGTACTTCGGAGACGGCGAGGCGCGCCAGTACAAGGAGACGCCTCGTTACACCTGCAGCAAGACCGCCCCCATAGCTAAGCGCGAAGAAGTCACCACCAAGGACGGTGTCGTCGAGCACGTCTGGACGTTCGACCTGACGCCCATCGCGCAGGACTGGGTCAAAAACATCGCCACCACCACGGCGATCATGTTGTTCCCCAAGCCTCCCGAGGGCTTCAAGCCCGGCGACTCAGACACTGCCGACAATTGGCGCGTGGTCATGGCGGGCCCGAAGTTCGAATCGGGCGACCTCGAGGGAGTAACTACGGAGCTGAAGTACGTGCCCGGCGAGTCCGACGAGACTCTGCCGCCGCCGTCCACGCCCACGACTCCAACGGACCCTGGCACCACCACCACTTCATCGGGAACCGATTTCGGGTCGAGCGGGACGACCATCAACACGTCTCCGAGCGACTTCGGATCGTCCGCGGCGGATGATGGTGGAGCACCGGCCGACAGCGGCGCTGGTGCCGAACCCAGCCCTGCACCCGAGGCTCCCGGCGAGCTCGCGGCTGGGGCCGACGCCACAACGCAGGGGATGCCCGGCTACGTCTGGCTCGCGATCCTTGTCGGGCTCATCGCCTGGTCCCTCGTTCGATCCGTCGTGATCGAGAGCGCGACCGGCGTTCGCCCTGATGGCGTACTCGCCCAGATCCAGAAGATCAATCACGAACGACGCGGAAGTTCGGTACCCGCCGGTGCAGGAACCGGCAGTGGGCTCGGCGCGATGTTCGCTCCGATCGGAAATGCTTTCAGCTGGGTCGGACAGAAAACTGGTTCGGTCTTCGGCAAGCTCAACTTCAGGAAGAAGGGATAGGCGTGAATCGCTCGCGCATTTTGTCGCTCACCTTGGTGTTCCTGTTCGTTGCTGCCGGATGTGGACAGAAGCCGGGCGTGGCCCCCCCATTGGCGGGCGGACTGCCTGAAGGAGCAACGGTTAATGCCCAAGGCGAGGTCGTCGACTCCTCGGGCGAAGTGATCGGCACCGTCGATGATCTCGCCGGAACGACCGGCGGCGACCTCACGGGCGCTACGGGCACGACCGGCTCCGGCACCACAGGATCGAGCACCACCACAGGCTCCGGCACCACCGGTTCGAGTAACACGCCCACGGGAAGTGGAACCGGGTCCAATCAACCTTCCGGTTCCGAGTCTCCTGCGCCGTCCGGTCCCGAGCCCTCCGGTGGAGATGCGACGGGAGTCACGAACGACCTGATCAAGATCGGGAGTCACGCGCCGCTAACCGGGGCCGCCCCCGTTCCGTCGGACTCGGCCCAGAAGGGCGCGGATATCTACTGGAAGTGGCTCGAGCACAACAAAGAAAGCGTCAACGGGCGAAGGGTCGAAGCGATCCTCAAGAACGACAACTACAACCCCTCCCAGGCTGTAGCCGTCTGCAAGGAGATGGTCGAGAAGGACAAGGTCTTCCTTCTGTCGGGTCTAGCCGGAACGGACCAGATCCAGGCATGCGCTCGATACGCAGCGTCGGTCGGGGTCCCCTACCTTTCGGCCGGCGTCACGACCAACGGGCTCGATGGACTGCCCAACTACTTCGCCACAACGATGACGTACGCCGACCAGGCTCCGATGCTCGCCGACTACATCATCAACAAGCTCGGCGGCGCAGACGAGAAGAGCGGCATGCTGCGCTTCGAGACTCCGAACTTCGAGGACGCCCACCAAGCATTCATCGGCGCGATGCAGGACAAGGGAGCACCAGTCGCGTACGACCGGGCGGTGCCGAAACAAGCCGGTTCGACCGAGGCTCAGACCGTCGTCCAGGAGATGAAGACGGCCGGGATCGAGAACGTTTTCGTTCTCACCTCGCCCGTTTGGTTCCTTCAGGTTCTACAGGCGGCCAAGACGCAGCAGTACACGCCTCAATGGGTCGGGATCGGAATCACGATGACGTTCGATACCGTCGCGACCGTCGGGTGTCGCAACGGCACTCTGGATAAGTCGAAGTTCTTCGCGCCGTTCCCAGCCTGGGTGGACTCGGACAAGTACGACCCCGAGTATCGGCAGGCGGTTCACGCGATCTATCCGGACAACAACCCGCAGAAGCGCGACGGTGACGACTTCGTTTGGCTGGGCTATGCATCGTCAAAGGGGCTTGCCAGCATGCTCGCGCTCCCGGGGAAAGACCTGACTCGAGAACGGTTCGTCTATTTCCTCGAACGCGCGCGGAACCTCAAGACCGGCATCCTGCCGCCGAACTCGTTCACGCCCGATGACCACTTCGGCGCTGATCAGGTCCACGTCAACGAAGCTCAGTGTTCGGTCGACAATCGCTGGCACACGATCCAGTCTTTCGTCAGCGACTTCTAACTAAGGCGTTTTTCTAGTCACATTGGTCGTCCCCACCCGTGGGGGCTCGGATTGCTGAGGTAGCGTCGCCGAGATGAGAACAGCGATTGTCACTGGAGCGCTCGTTGCGCTCATCGCCGCGATCCTTTTCATGGGCGCGGGCGATCCGACTGGACCGAATTCATACGTCGTCATCGGTCTCTCACAGGGCGCCGTCTATGGCCTCGTGGCGATCGGTCTGGTGCTCGTCTACAAGGGCTCCCGCGTCTTCAACTTCCTTCAGGGCGAGTTCGGGACGCTCGGAGCCTTCGCCGTCTTCTTGATGGTCCAGCAGTGGAAAGTCGGGCTTCCCTACTGGGCCTGCGCCCTGATCGCTCTCGCCGCCGTGACGATCATCGGGATCGGCTTCGAACGGATAGTCGTTCGGCCGTTGCTTAACGCGCCTCGCATCACCGTTCTCGTCGCGACGATCGCGACCGCCCTGTTCGCGATCGCGATGGAGCTCCTCGTCTTCCGACCGGAGCCCAAGATCCTGCCCCCGATGGTCGATTCTCTGTTCGGGAAGAAGGGGTTCGAGATCCTCAGCTTCACGCTCGAGCCTCAGCGGTTCCTGATCGTTCTCGTTCTCGCCGGCCTGGCGATAGGACTGGGCTACTTCTTCTCTCGTACAGACCTCGGGCTTGCAGTTCTTGCGACGTCGCAGGACCCCTTCGCGACGCGGGTGGTCGGCATCGGCGTCGAGCGGATGTCGCGCTTCATCTGGGCTTCCGCCGCTTTCCTCGGCGCCCTCGCGGGGATCCTGTACGTTCCCCTGACCGGCGCTCTGACGCCCGGCGCTATGACCACCGGGATACTCATCCCTGCGTTCACCGCCGCGGTCATCGGAGGCATGACGAGCTTGCCGGGGGCGTTCGTGGGTGGGTTGACGGTTGGGCTCGTACAGAGTCTGTCCAACTGGGCGGCGAACCACTACACGTTGGGCGACCGCCTACTTCAAGACATCATCAAGGGAGCTCCGGACGTCGCGTTGACGCTTGCGCTCCTGATCGTGCTTCTCGCGAGACCGCAAGGTCTCCTCGGGAAGGAGGCTTAGGTGGCCGCAACAGCGGAGGCCGTGACGTCCCCCCTCCCCGTGGCCCAGTCACGGTGGTCTCCGACAGCGAAGGGGTGGGCCGCTCGACTTCTGGTTCTCGTTGCGATCTTCGGTGGGGTCATCTGGGCCACCGCTATCGTTCCGCAGTATTGGGCGGACCGGATCTCCCTCGCGGTGATCTTCGCCATCATCGGTTTGTCCCTGAACATCGTTCTCGGCTACCTCGGCCAGGTTTCGCTCGGACATCACGCATTCGTCGGAATCGCTGCGTTCGTGTCCGCGTACTACGTCACCGAGAAAGCGGGGTGCTCGGCTGAGAAGTGTTCGTTGGGCGCGTTTTCCGCCGGGCTCGTCTTCGCGATCCTCAGCGGTGGAGCAGCCGCCGGATTGCTCGGCCTTGTCGCACTCCGAATCAAAGGCCTTTACCTGGCCCTGATCACGCTCTCGTACGGCTTCATGGCCGAGCGCTCGATCTTCGAGATCCCATTCCTTACTCGCGGTGGCGCAGGCATGCCTGCTCCTCGTCCGGAGGGATTCACCACAGACCGCGCTTTCGCATTCCTCTGCTTCATCTTCTTGGCGCTGGTGATCTTCGTCGACTGGCGGATGATCAAGAGCAAGGTTGGACGCGCCGTTCTGTCGATCAAACATTCCGAGCCGGTGGCAGCGTCCTACGGCATCAACGTCACCGCCTACAAATGCATGGCGTTCATCCTTTCGGGGATGTTCGCGGGTCTCGCCGGTGGGCTGCTCGCCTTCAGAGCCACCAACGTGGTGTCGAACGACTTCAACTTCGCGAACGCCCTTCTGTGGGTCCTCATGGTCGTGGTCGGAGGGCTCGGCAACCGCACCGGCGTTGTGATCGGCTCGGCGTTCTTCGCCCTCTTCCCATTCTTGATCGAGCTCATCGGGCCTCTCGATAAGTTCGTCAGCGGCACCCTCAACCGCAACCCGGCGGAGTTCACGCCGGTCATCGGGGCCGCCCTCGCCATCCTCACGATCATCCGGTTCCCCGGTGGGATCGCCGAACAGTTATCCCCGATCACTCGATGGCTCGGTGGTAAACGCTTCTCCATGCATCCAGACGGTGGTCATGGCGATGCCCACTCTCCGAAGAAAACGGTCCTGTCGAAACTCGGCCTTCACAAGGGTGAGGCGGAAGCGGCAACCGACGCTTCGTCCGAAGAGATCCGCAACGACGAGGAGCCGAACCTCGCAGGCCAGCCTGAAGAGCCCGCCGGGGTCTCGGGCAGAGAGGACTCTTAGATGGGAGCCGTCCTCGAAGTTAAGAACACTGGCATCCGTTTCGGGGGCCTGGTAGCGCTTGACGACGTCAACGTGAACGTCCCCGAATGGGAGATCGTCGGTCTCATCGGCCCGAACGGTGCGGGCAAGACCACTCTCTTCAACTGCATCATGGGCGCGTACGCGCCCAACACCGGCAGCATCTCTTTCCGGGGACGGGACATCTCTTTACTTCCAACGCACCGGCGCACGGCATTGGGCATCGGACGGACGTTCCAGAACATCGGACTGATTCGGGGATTGTCGGTGCTCGAGAACTTCATGGTTGCCCAACACCCCAGGATCGGATACGGCGCTATCGGAGCCTTGCTCGGCGCGCCCCGCTCATTCGCCGAAGAGCGCAAGTTGAAGGCGAACGCGCTGGAAGTCCTCGACTTCATCGGTCTCGCACACTTGGCCGACTCGCAGTTGGACGGGCTCCCCTACGGAACCCTGAAGCTCATCGAGGTCGGGACCGTGCTGGCCACGGACCCGGACCTTCTGTTGCTCGACGAGCCTTCATCGGGCATGGGGCCAGATGAAGCCCACGAGTTCGGAGAACGCTTGCTGCGCCTTCGCCAGATGCTGAACCTCACGGTGCTGATGATCGAGCACCACGTGCCGTTGGTCGTCGGCGTATGCGACTACGTCTACGTTTTGAACTTCGGCAAGGTCCTCACTGAAGGGAAGCCGCAGGAGGTTCGGAGTCACCCCGAAGTCATCGCGGCCTACCTCGGCGGCGAGGTCGAGCAAGAGGAACAGGAGGAGGGTGCCGGTGTCGCTTCTTGAGGTAAGTGATCTCAAGGCAGGCTACGGGTCCCTCCCCGTTCTCGGTGGAATCTCATTCAACGTGGAAGAGGGCGAGACCGCCGTGTTGCTCGGCCTTAACGGTGCCGGCAAGACGACGACCATTCTCACGCTCGCCGGTCTGCTCAAGCCTTCAGCCGGATCGATCACCTTCAACGGTAAGCAGATCGCCGGACCCGACTCCAAAGGGAAGATGCACAACACGGACCCTCGCAAGCTCGTTGCCGAGGGCGTGGTGCTCGTTCCCGAAGGTCGTCGCGTGTTTCCCCAGCTGACCGTCGCTCAGAACCTGCGGCTCGGAGCTTGGGCCTACAAGCGCGACCGCAAGCACACACGCGAGATCGTTGAGCAGGCCGTCGAGTACTTCCCCCGTCTCCGCGAGAGATGGACCCAGATGGCCGGGACGCTTTCGGGTGGCGAGCAGCAGATGCTCGCGATCGCTCGAGGCTTGATGGCTCGTCCGAAACTCCTTCTGATCGACGAGGCGTCCCTGGGCCTGTCGCCCAAGCTCACTCTCACGGTCTTCGAGGTCGCGAAGCGAATCAATCAGGATGGGACCACCGTCTTCCTGGTCGAGCAGAACGCAGGCGTCCTCGACATCGCTGATCGCGTCTTCGTGATGGAGAAGGGCACGCTCATCTACTCGAAGAGCAAGGCGGCCGGCGAGACGCTGGACCGAGCCGAGATCAACGAGGCCTACCTCGGAGTGGCCGAAGCCGTCTAGACCGGCGAGTCCAGTCCGAGAGCCGCCCAAGAAGACGGCTCTCCGAGATCCAAGCTGAGTTTGGCTTGTCCCGCGAGATCGTCCGCTGCGTCTATCGCCTCGGCTATCGCGGCCGGCGAGATCTTCGGGCCCCCGAACAGCCCCTTCTTCCGCGGCAAGTGCATGAGCACGTGCTCGAGGTCGCTGGCCTCAACGAGGCGGTTCACGTCATCGTTCGTGCGTCGGGCGAACACCACGATGCGTCCAACGCCCGCCGCTCGACATGCCTCGAGCACCGGTTCGATCACCTCAAGCGCGGAACCAGCTTGGTCGTCGATCAGCACCAAGGTGCGGACGTTCTGAGCTGCCCTCTCCAGAAGATCGGCGTCGGTGTCATCCCCGCGCGCGACACGCGCTCCGAGGACCTCCCACTCCGGAACGATCTCAGCGGCAGGCTCGACGACGCGCACTTCGTCATCCTGCTCGACAAGCCTCGTAACGAGGTGCTCGCCGATGGGCCCGTTGGCTCGAACCAGCAGGACGCTCAAGCCTGGACTTTCAACGCGTCCCTGACGAGGGAGAACCGCGCGCGGTGTGCGGGGGTGAGGGGCTCACCGTCGACATGCCGGCTGAACGGTTTGTCGGAAACGAGCTCGAAGGTGTCGAGATCGGATTCGTACAAAACATCGTCATGGTCGACGAGATCGCCGCTCACCGATCGCCAGGCGTATTGAGGAAACGCCTCGATACGCATCGACCTCAAAGCGAACACGTCAAGACCGCCATCGAGGCGCACCTCCGGTGCGATGTTGAGCGGGCGTCCGAAGAGGTATGCGTAAGGCCCGGCATTGCATGCGATCGCCATGGCGACACGCTCCGAGCCGAAGGGCCCGCTGAGCGTCATCGTCGGCTTGCGGTGCCTGTACGAGCCCGTCAGAACCCGGAACGCGCTCCAATAGAAGAAGAACTCTCCGAAACGCCGCTTGGCAGGCACGTAACGTTCTACGCGCTCTGCAGCCTCGGCATCGAAGCCGCACCCCGCCGAGAAGGTGAAATAGCGATCGTCGACCTTCCCCAGGGGCGTCGCTCGAGGCGGACGATCGGCGACCTGCTCCAGATGCTTGATGGCTTTGAACGGGTCCCCGGGGATGCCGAGCGCGCGAGCGAACACGTTCATGGTTCCCCCAGGGATGATGCCGAGCCGGGACTCCGTGCCGGCGACGCCGTTCGCCACCTCGTTGACGTGCCCGTCTCCGCCGAACGCGACGATCAGGTGATCGCCCGATTCGGCGACCTCTTGTGCGATCTCGATGCCGGTGTTCCGAGCGCTGGTGACAAGGACCTCCGCGCGCCATCTTGCCCGGAACGCCTCAACGACCTGATTCCGACTCGTCTCGCTCAGGCGCCCCGCGTTTGGGTTGACGATCAGCACGGCCGGTCGTCGTGTGGATCCCTTCGTGGGCGCCGCTATCATGCCCGCACGCTAACCGGGCCCCGGCGGGCCCGATACGAAGAGGAAGCATGGACGAACCCAGAGTCATCGATACACGAATGCACGGCTACGACGGAGTCACCGCTGCTTACGTCGTCCAGGGCCGCGATCAGACCGCTCTTCTCGAAACCGGACCTAAGACGAGCCTCGCTGCCGTCGTAGCAGGTCTGGAGCAGGCAGGGGTCGAGCGCATCGACTGGATCGTCGTCACACACATCCACCTCGATCACGCGGGTGCAGCCGGAACCTTGGCAGCGCTCCATCCCGAAGCGACGGTCGCGGTCCACCACGTAGGGGCCCCCCATCTCGTGGACCCTTCGAAGTTGTGGAAGAGCGCGACGAGGATCTATGGCGATCGCATGGACGAGATGTGGGGAGGCATCGATCCACTCCCCGAGGACCGCATCCGGAGTCTGTCCGACGGTGACGTTATCGACCTCGGAGGGCGAACGTTGCGCGCCGTCGATACCCCGGGGCATGCCGGTCACCATCACTCGTTCGTCGACGATGCGACGAACATCGCTTTCACCGGGGATGCACTCGGGGTGAAGCTTCAAGGAGTCGGCGCCATCCGGCCGGCAACTCCTCCTCCCGAGTTCAACCTTGAGCAGGCGGTCTCTTCGATCCAACGGCTTCGGGCATTGCGGCCGGCGGCCTTCTGGCCAACGCATTACGGGCCGGCGGATGGTTCGATCGACGAACTCTCGGATAGTGCGATCGAGTCGCTCCGGCGATGGGCGGAATGGGTTCGTGAGGCTCGCGCGCAGGGTCTCGATCTGGAGGGGGCCGCGAAGGCGGTTCGGGAGCGAGCGCGGTCGGAGTTCGAGAGGACGCTCGATGAAGACAGCATCGCCCGGCTGGAACAGACGACTTCTTACTCGATGAACACCGCCGGATACATGCGGTATCTGGACAAGAACGAACCCGCTTAGTTCAGCTACCGGACCGCAGCTTCTGGGCTCTCTCGGAGGCATCGGTCGAATCGTCGTCGGCCGACGCGACCGCCTCGAACAGCTCCCGCGCCTGAGTGAAGCGACCGCGCGCCTCTAGGAGATCCGCAAGCACGTACCAGGCCCGTAAGTGGTGCTCTTGTGCGACCTCCGGATTCAGATCGAGTCTCTGCAATCTCTCTATCGCGTCGTCCACGCGCTTCATATCGCGCAATGCACCCGCAGCGACGATCTGACCCTCGTAGTAAATGGCTGGATCCGCCGATCCTTCGTCGATCTCATCAGCGAGGTCGATCGCCTTTTCGGGCTTTCCGGTCGCCCTATAAGTGTCGCCGAGCACCGGGTTCTGGTCGGTGGAGCCCGAGATGCGACGGAACGCGGCGAGCTCGGTTGCAGCCTCGCTCCACCGCCCCGCTCTGTAGTAAGCAAGTCCCAGGAACTCGCGCACGGGAATCGACCGGAGCGCGATGTGTTTTGCCTGGTCTCCAAGCCGAATCGCCTCGTCGAAGTCCTCTGCGACGAACGCTGCTACCGCGTCCGCGAAGACCTTGACCAGGATGTCGCCTTTCCCCGGCCTAGCGGTCGCTTTCAGATCGCGCACGACGTCGTCCGAGAGGTGGATTGGCTCGTACGGCGAAGCCCGCTCTTTCGGCTCGCGTTTCGGAACGGAGCGGTGGGGCCGGTTCGGCCCACGAGACGAGTTCCTGTCGGGTCGTTTACTCACCGTGTGACGTGGATCACGCCGCACATGCCGTCGCAGGTGCCGTTGTCGATGGCCGAATGGATGCGGCATCTGAACTTGTAGACGCCCCTGTGTCGGAACCTCTTGGACACCGACTCGCCGGGAGGGAGACCGTGCTCCAACGACCAGTTGCGGCCGTACGACGTGAGGTCGTGGAACCGGCTGTCGGGGTTCTTCCAGACGATCACGTTGCCTTCGGTTATGTGTGTGAAGTCGGGGGACCACGTGTCGTCCGCCGTCGCGCTCACTTTGGAGCGTGCCGCGATGGATGAGGTCGGGGTGAGCGCGACAAGCAGAACGAACGAGGTGATCATGAGGGCTTTCGCGCGCCGTTGCACGACGCCATTGTAGGTGGCGGGGTCTCGTAGAGTGGGTCGTGATGCGTCCACTGCGGGTGGTCCTTGCCCTGTCGATCGCCGCAGTCGGGCTAGTGACCCCAGCCACCGCGGCGGGTCTGCACGACATCGTTTACCTCGGCCGGCCGAACTTCATAGCGGTCGAGGGCAAAGCGGGCGTCGTCGATGTGAAGCGCTGTTGCCACAGCTTCGCCGACGCAAGCGTGCGCGTGAGCTCCTCCTCGGGCAGCGCGGAGCCTGGAGTGGACTACAACGAGATCTCGGGCACGATCCGGTTCGACGAACCCGTGGACTCGGGCAGGGCGCAAGTGTCGACGATCGCAGACTCGGTCCAAGAGGGCCTGGAAACCGTCGGCATCGGTCTGAGCGAGGTCAATGGCGGCGCGTCGATCGCGTATCCATCGGCCGGAGTCCTGACGATCGTCGATGACGACGGACCGGCCCGAGTTTCGCTCTCGACCCCAACCCTGCAGACCTTCGAGAATCGGGCCAGCTTCGAGCTCGTGCTGATCCGCTCGGGGGCTGCGGCAACGCCTGGGAGCGTCACGTTCACGACTAGCGACGGCACCGCCACCGCGGGCGATGACTACGACGAGGCGACCGGCACCGTCGAGTGGGGTGAAGGCGAACGGGTCAAGAGCGTCACCATCGCTCAGCACGATGACACCATGGAGGAATGTGATGAATCGCTCACCCTGAGCCTGTCGGATCCTCAGGGGCTCGAGCTCGCAGATCCGTCCGCGACCGAGGTCACGATCCACGACGATGAGTGTCCGGCCTCCGATACGAGTTCCCCGTTCACCGCATTCCACCAGCCCCTCAACGATCGGACCTATCGATCCGGCGACCTCCAGGACGTGCTCGTCTTCGCCGACGACGCGGACGGTTCGGGGATGAAGAGGATCGCCATCGCCTTCATGAAGAAGCTCAGGTCGGGCAAGTGCATGTGGCTCGACAAGAAGGCCCGTAAGTTCGTGCCGGCCGGTTGCGAGGAGCAGCACTGGATGCGCTTCCCGGGGCGAGACCTCCTGGCCTATCCGCTCCCGGAGCGGCTCGAGCGGAGTACGGGCAGGAGGGCTCCGGTTCGCTTCTATAAGGCCTGGTCGCGAGGCACCGATGTCGTCGGAAATGTCGAGACAGCTTTCGATCTGAACCGCAACGTCAGCATCTTCGAAGTCCGCTGATTCCTGACGCTTCGCGTCCAACGTCCGGTTCGTCCGTTCGCACGCGCGACCGCTTTCATCCGTTTCGCGTAGAGCTCAACGTTGGAGGACTAGCCTTTCGGCTACCAGCTGGGCTACGCGCCTATCCATCACTTCTCGCTATGAACATCACTCGGAGCGCCGCCGACATACCGTTTGGAGGAAAGCAGTCATGACCCTGGGAGGGGATCAGGATGACGTACTTGATGGCAGAGCTCGAAACAGTTCGGAAGCTGAAGGAAGAGATGCTTCGCCGGCGTCGCCGTCAAGCTCTCATCGCCGCGGTCGAGACGGCCAATCATTCCGCCGGAGTGTCACCGGCGCTTGCCACGAACACGGTCTCTCTGGATTGGGCGGAGTTGTCCGTATGAAACAGATCTTCGTCACTACTCGGAAGCGACCGCCTCGGTGAAGACGGCTTCCCTTTTCGACAAGGCTGCTCCCGCCCCAATGGCTATGCCGGTCCCGCCGACCTGGCTAGCGACCCGGCTCGTCGATCAGGATCGCGACGCTGGGCTGGAGATGGGTCGAGTCGACGAAGGAAGTCGCGATCGTGCCGTCCGGCAGGATGGCGATGGTCGCAAAGTCGAATCGTAGGTCCGCACCAACTCCGCTGCTAACGCTCTTATCTCCCGCCCCCACCTTGAAGATTCGCTCGAGTCTCGGTGAGGGCTTTTTGATATCGAATCGATAGACGAAGTCCTGATCCACGTTCTTCTTGACGTGGTGCGCGTGGATGGCGACCGCGCTTATGCCCAGGGCCGCGTTCACTTTGAAGTCCATGTCTTCGACAACGAAGCCCTTCAGAAGCGGAACTTTGACCGAGTCCCACTGCTGTCCGCCATCGGTGGAGGTCTTGAAGGTCAGACTCTTAGCCCCGATCGGTGCGTCCACGAGGTGCAGACGCTGGCGCGAGTCGGCGAGGATCCGGCCAGACTGCTGCGGCATCTCGTGGTCCGACCACTTGAACCGAGGCGGCTTCAGATAGGCGCGCGTTTCGGCCTGGCCGAGGCTCAAGGCGACGTAGTCCGCTGCCAGCGCTCCCCCGCCGGGAAGCGGTGTTAGGCCCGACTCGACCTGAGGTTGTCCGTAGTCGACCCAAGGATCGTCCTTCATTTCGAGCTTCTGGACGACGCCGAGACGGCGCTCGATCCAGCGAGCGTTCGGGATGAAGTAGTTGAGCCCGTCGGTACTGACCATGTACAGCTCTCGGCCCACGAGGTAGTTCGACATGATCACGGAGATGTAGGGGTAGATCTGACCCCCGACATCGAATGGTCCTTCGATCACACCATGCCAAGGGCGGTCGTAGAACGGCGTATGCAGTTTCGTTTCGCTCGAGTACCAGGTCTTGTCTGCGGCCTCGTACTTGAACGTCACGATGTGATCCCCGGAATACGGATCCCAGGTCATCCCCACGATGTCTCCGTTGGGGGCGTAGGAGATCCCACCCTCGCCGCTGACGAGGGGCTCGATGGGACGGACTTCCTTCCACTTGAGTCCCGCGTCGTCGGTGAAACGCGCATAGGTCCCGCCGAAGTCGAGGAGTCGACCCTGAGGGGTCGCGAGCAGATAGTTCTCGCAGCAGTTCCCAGTGTCCTTGACGACCCGCCATGTGGCCTTCCCGGTCTCTTTCCCGGCGGGGGTGAGGGCGGAGTAGCGGAGGTTCTCGATCTGAGGCAAGTAATCGGCTTCTGTGGCGGGGAACCGGACCGGTGGCGCCTGAGCATGCGTGACGACCGTCGAAGGGATCAGCGCCACGAGGCCGGCGGCTGCGGCGGCGGCCAAGCGAGCGCGAAGGCCGAGCGTCGCGGAGGACGGGGTCTTTCTTTCGCGGGACACCTCCACAAGGTTCGCCGTGGCGCTGGGGCGCCCCTGCTCTAGCAGCCGGTGGCCGGCCGATCTGGGGCTGTGACTGCACGGTCCATCGCCCGCGCCCAAGCAAGTGCTCGGTCCGGGCCGATACCGCCCGATAGCCCGTAGCGCCCCTCGAGCGTTTCGCGATTCGCCGGCCAGATGATGCTGGACCACCGGTGGCCCGGTGATGTCGCCAGGAGCCCGAGTTGCCCGTTCACGTCGACCTCCCGGGCGTCGTCACCACCACATCCATCGAAGCCCGACACGCCGTAGCTGAGGATCAGGGGACGACGGGGGCCGATCGTCAGATACAGGTATCCGGTCGTCACCCCGCGAGTGCGAGAAACGATCACCGGGTTGTCGGACTGGAGCTTCGCGTTGTCCGGCAGGGGCGGAAGGCCTACTGGAACGTCGACCTTTCGAGAGATGAAGCGCAGCGCGTCGTCGATCGAGGCGAACCTCGGTGCGGGCACCTCTTCGACGGTCGTTGGTGGTGGTTCCGGTGAGAGCCACAAGCCGGTGACCGCCACGATCAACGCGATCAGGATCCTCATGTCTTATCTGACGTCGCGTCCGGCTCGAAAGTTGTCCGGACGCGAAAAGGCCGCCCTTTCGGGCGGCCCTTTCAAGTAATCCCGGCGGCGTCCTACTCTCCCACCAAGTCTCCCTGGCAGTACCATCGGCGCTGAAGGGCTTAACTTCTGGGTTCGGAATGGGACCAGGTGTTTCCCCTTCGCCAAAACCACCGGAAACCTAAATATTCAATTGTCAATTGACCCTGGAAGCTCCAGAGCGAGCGCGAGCAAAACCAAGCCCTCGGCCTATTAGTACCGGTCGCCTGAATGCATTGCTGCACTTACAGCTCCGGCCTATCAACCTTGTCGTCTAGCAAGGGGCCTTACCCGGTTAACCCGGTGAGAGACCTCATCTTGGAGTCGGCTTCGCACTTAGATGCTTTCAGCGCTTATCCGGTCCGCATGTAGCTAAGCAGCATGCCGTTGGCACGACAACTGCCACACTAGAGATGCGTCCGTCCCGGTCCTCTCGTACTAGGGACAGCTCTCCTCAAGTCTCTTACGCCCGCGGAGGATAGGGACCGAACTGTCTCACGACGTTCTAAACCCAGCTCGCGTGCCGCTTTAATGGGCGAACAGCCCAACCCTTGGGACCTGCTCCAGCCCCAGGATGCGACGAGCCGACATCGCACGTGTGTCCACTGTTTCCAGTGGCGCAGACTATGTCTTCTCCCTGCCTGACCAAAGGCGAGGGGTCGGCGTGTTACGGCGACCATAGATTTGACCGAAGTCATTGATCGCCGTCTGTTGGATCGGATTGACCTAACAAGTCGTTACGGGGTCACGCACCGGTAACTGCGATTGGTCTACCTGATGTGCGGACTTCCCACGGCATTGCCTTTCCATGCGTTCCTGGTGTTTCTAGCGCGCATGGGGAAGGTTTCGCCGTTATAAGCCGATGCTTTGAACAACGTTTCCGCTGCTCACACCCCAAATTGAGGTGCCAAACCGTTCCGTCGATATGGACTCTTGGGAACGATCAGCCTGTTATCCCTAGGGTACCTTTTAGCCGATGAGCGACGGCCCTACCACGAGGAGCCGCCGGATCACTATCTCCTACTTTCGTACCTGCTCGACTTGTCAGTCTCGCAGTCAAGCTCCCTTGTGCGATTGCACTCAACCTCTGATGGCCGACCAGAGTGAGGGAACCTTTGAACACCTCCGTTACAGTTTAGGAGGTCACCGCCCCAGTGAAACTACCCACCTGACAATGTCCCCGATCCGGATAACGGACCCGGGTTAGAAGCCCAGAACAAGCAGGGCGGTATTTCAAGGGTGGCTCCACGAGAACCAGAGTCCCCGCTTCAAAGCCTCCCGCCTATCCTACGCAACCTGTCCCAAACTTCAATATCAAGCTGTAGTAAAGGTCCTAGGGTCTTTCCGTCCTTCCGCGGGTAACGAGCATCTTTACTCGTACTGCAATTTCGCCGAGTCTCTGGTTGAGACAGTGCCCAAGTCGTTACGCCATTCGTGCAGGTCGGAACTTCACGTTTGATCCGCTGTTTCCAGCGGCGCAGACTATCCATTCACCTCCGCACACTCGCAATAACGACATCCAATGCGTATTTCCTGATCCCTGAGTTCA
The DNA here is from genome assembly GCA_034663635.1 of Actinomycetota bacterium. Lineage (GTDB taxonomy): Bacteria > Actinomycetota > CADDZG01 > CADDZG01 > WHSQ01 > JAXDJH01. The sequence goes on from JAXDJH010000008.1 coordinate 147,734, forward strand.
TTCGCTGAGCCAGATCGGCCACAGTTATGAGCCCTTCGGGTTCAAGGTGCATCCCTTCGCTCATCTTCACGCACACACTTCGAAAGAGCTCGAAGTCATTGCGCTTAGACGAGAGAAGCGGGTACATCTCGAAGAACGGGATCACACTTCTCAGAAGTAGGTCTAAAGACCTGATCTCGAACTTCAGAGTTCTGTCCGAACGGTCGGGTCTGATCGTTCCTCCACCGAATACTTCCGGCAGCAATCGGATCAGCTCCGCACGGTCTCCGTTTTGGCTCACGGAGAAGCTCGGACGTACCTCCCATCCAACGCGGATCCGAGGTTGCGGTCTCAAAGAGACACAGAAGCAACCTTCTCCGTCCACGTAGCCGGAGATGTACGACGGGATGTCTATGCGACTGTCAGAGGGCCGGCGTCTTATGGAATCCATAAATTTGCCTTGCGGCAGGAACTCCATCTCGGCTTTCGCCTCAGTCGTTACGGGGTCAAAGAGTCGGTGACTCTCGACTTCCCACGGGATTGCCCTGTCGTTGTCGACGAGGGTTTCCCCGTTATTAGCCGGTGTTTCTCGAGAGATCGCTCTCTCGAGGGGCAGATTCCGTTCTACCCGACAAGGAATTTCGCTGGAGCTGTTACTTAATAACCATTTCGAGTGCACGACTTCTCGAGTGGCGGGTCGGTCATTTCTGCCGACCTCCCCACGTCGCCGCAGGGTCCGGACCATCTCTTCATCTCGATCGTTCTGAGATGGCTGGCGTATGGTCTCTGAGGATCCCGTTGCTTCACGGTTTCCTGCGGATTTTCCGGCATGGCCCTTGTCAGACCACCCACCATTCGGATTTTTACTGACATCCATAGTCACAACGTATTGAGTACGTGTGACAAAAACGGATGACGAGTACCGAATGGATGCATCCGGGTTTTCCCGCATACAGCCAGCTGCACTCACCAACGTCACCGTTGGGAGGGGCAGCACCCCTTGCCTGCCAAGGGGTTTCCTACCTTAGGACGGTTATAGTTACCGCCGCCGTTTACTGGGGCTTAGGTTCAGAGCTTCGTTGGACCGAAGTCCAACTAACCCTTCCCCTTAACCTTCCAGCACCGGGCAGGCGTCAGTGCGTATACGGCGTCTTTCGACTTAGCACGCACCTGTGTTTTTAGTAAACAGTCGCTTGGGCCTGGTTTCTGCGACTTCCATCAGCCTCGGCCGCGAAGGCCTACACCAACAGAAGCGACGCTTATCCCGAAGTTACGCGTCCAATTTGCCGAGTTCCTTAACCAGAGTTCTCTCGATCGCCTCGGTATGCTCTACCTGTCCACCTGCGTCGGTTTGGGGTACGGGCACCACACAAACTGGCTAGAGGCTTTTCTCGGGAGCATGGGCTCATCAGCTTCCCCTCAATCGGGTCGGCATCGCATCTCAGGGTTAATGACCTCCCGGATTTTCCTAGGAAGTCCCCCTACCTGCTTACCCCACGTCAACCAACGCGTGGGTCTGACTACCCTCCTCCGTCACCCCATTGCTCACCTCCACATCTGGGTCGGTAGGCCCCGAAGGGCTTTCCTTAGCAAGGTGTATTGGTGTGGGCGCGTGTGTGGTGGTACTGGAATATCAACCAGTTGTCCATCGCCTACGCCTCTCGGCCTCGGCTTAGGTCCCGACTTACCCTGGGCGGATTAGCCTTCCCCAGGAAACCTTGGACTTACGGCGTCGAAGTTTCTCGCTTCGATCTCGCTACTCATGCCGGCATTCGCACTTGTAACCGCTCCAGCATGCCTTACGGCACACCTTCACAGCTGTTACAACGCTCCCCTACCGATCCCAAAAGGAATCCCGCAGCTTCGGCACTTCACTTAGCCCCGCTACATTATCGGCGCAAAATCACTCGACCAGTGAGCTGTTACGCACTCTTTAAAGGGTGGCTGCTTCTAAGCCAACCTCCTGGCTGTCTGAGCAACTTCACATCCTTTTCCACTTAGTGAAGATTTAGGGGCCTTAGCTGGCGATCTGGGCTGTTTCCCTCTCGACTACGGAGCTTATCCCCCGCAGTCTCACTGCCACGCTCTGGAGTACAAGCATTCGGAGTTTGGTCGGGTTCGGTAACCTTGTTGGGCCCCTAGCCCGTCCAGTGCTCTACCACCTGTACTGAACGCGTGACGCTGCACCTAAATGCATTTCGGGGAGAACCAGCTATCACCTGGTTTGATTGGCCTTTCACCCCTATCCACAGGTCATCCCCCAGGTTTTCAACCCTGGTGGGTTCGGGCCTCCACGGAGTTTTACTTCCGCTTCACCCTGCCCATGGATAGATCACCAGGCTTCGGGTCTACGACATGCGACTAAAGCGCCCTATTCAGACTCGCTTTCGCTACGGCTACGGATCTCTCCTTAACCTCGCCACACATCGGTAACTCGCCGGCTCATTCTTCAAAAGGCACGCCGTCACACTGCAAGCAGTGCTCCGACTGTTTGTAAGCGCACGGGTTCAGGTGCTATTTCACTCCCCTCCCGGGGTACTTTTCACCTTTCCCTCACGGTACTGGTTCACTATCGGTCGCTAGGTAGTAATTAGCCTTACGAGGTGGGCCTCGCAAATTCACACGGAATTTCTCGGGCTCCGTGCTACTTGGGAACACTTTCAGGAGGTCAGTCAGTTTTCGCCTACAGGGCTATTACCTTCTTTGGCCGGACTTTCCAGAATGTTCGGCTAACTGCTGACTTTGTAACTCCTTGATCGATCTTGCACTCGATCAGAAAGGTCCCACGACCCCTCTGTGGCAACGCTGCAAGGCTTTAACACCACAAAGGTTTGGGCTGATCCCGGTTCGCTCGCCGCTACTAAGGGACTCTCTATTTGATTTCTCTTCCTCGGGTTACTTAGATGTTTCAGTTCACCCGGTTCCCTCCACAGGCCCTATGTATTCAGACCTGGGTACCAGCGCATGACCACTGGTGGGTTTCCCCATTCGGACATCCTCGGATCAAAGGTTGTTTGGCACCTACCCGAGGCTTTTCGCAGCCTACCGCGTCCTTCGTCGGCTCCTAGCGCCAAGGCATCCACCGTACGCTCTTAATATCTTGGCATTGATGCTCGCGCTCGCTATGGAGTTTCCAAGGTTCGATCGAGAAGCGAGTTGCACTTCCCTTACAGACTTCAAACAACGTTCTCCGGGCAAAAAAACCCCGCCGTCCGAAACTCGGAGGGCGGGCGGACACATCCGGCGGCAGCGTTAGCTACGCCTGACGGTTCACCCTGGATAGAGTCTGCAAGGAAAGAGCCTCCTTCTCGACAACAGCTTGGGCATTCTACACAGGCGGGGAGACCCGGGGTCAACCGGGCCTTTTATGAGAGGCTTATGGTGCTAGGTAAGGTCTCCAGGCGGATGGGGCGAATCGCCGCTGCTGGGACTACGTATGCCGCTCGGCCCCCTAAGAGCCGATACAAGCGGTATGGAGGCATTACGGGGCGCGTTGAAAGACAATCTACCCAGCGGGACCCATCTCGGATCTATCGCTGCCGTTCAGGAACGCATCGCCGACTCCGATGTCGACCTGCCCGCCGCCCTGCGCATGCTTCTCGAATGCGGCCAGCAGTTGACCGGCGCCGATGGTGCAGCTCTCGAGCTCGCCGAGGGCACCGATCTCGTCTGGGTCGCAACCACGGGTAGCTGCGACGCCGAGCTCGGCAAGGTGCTCGACATGGCCAACGATCCTTCGGCCACCAGCTATGCCAGCGGCCGGGCCGTCATCAGCGAGGTTCCTTCGATGATCTGTGTTCCGGTCTTCCTAGCGAGCCAGACCGTGGGAGTCATGAAGCTTGTCTCTGCGGGTCCCGGCGTTTTCGGCGAAGAGCAGGTAGCCACCGCAACTGCCCTCAGTCGCGTGATCACATCTGCGATGACTCACACGATCCGCACGGAGGAAGGCGCCCAACAGCCCGAATCTCCCGTCGACCCCCTCACCGGGCTAGAGACGCGGGATGGCTTCGAGCGTTATCTGTCCGAAGCTCTCGGCTTCTCAACCCACACCGGACTTCCCCTCAGTCTCGTCGTCATCCACCTCGGCGGGTACTTCGACAGCCAGCTCGTTCGCAAGATCGCGAACCTGATCCGTGCGGTCGACACCTGCTACCTGATCGACGGTGGCGAGTTCGCGATCGTCATGCCGAACACCTCTTTGAACGGAGCGCGCATCGCTGCGCGTCGTATCAGCCAGAACATCCTTCAGGAAGACAAGGCCATCAAGGTCACAGTCGGTGCAGCACAGGCCGAGTCGGCGGACCCTCTCGCGCTTCAGTCTGCCGCGCTTAAGTCGATGGGAGACCCGGACTCGCTCAAGCCGACGACGCCTCCCCCACCACCGCCTTCGTAGTAGTCAAAGAATAGAAAGGCCCCCGGTTTCCCGGGGGCCTTTTCAGTTCGTCGGGTCTCTATTCCGGTCCGGTGTACTGAAGGACGTAGAGGCCGTAGTGGCGATCCGAGAGCAGCAGGATCGGCCGCCTGTCTCCTTGCTTGATCGTGTCGATGCCCCAGAAGTCGTTCCCATCCGGGTGGATGTACGCACCGACCTCTTCCAAGCCGCTCGAGCCGAACTTCACTACTCGCGCTCCGGCTGCGTACCACGAGAAGTACGCGAGGTTCACGCCTTTGCGTTTGTCGGTCTCGACCTCGTGGGACGAAAGAGTCCCGAAGCCGGAACCGAACTCCTCCGAGATCGTCTCGGTAGGCGCGTAGGTGTCGATCGACTGAAGGGTCTTCGCGTCGAACAGGTGCGCATAACCCCAGCCGTCGTACTCGCCGGTAGTGCTGACCTTCTCGCCCTGGGCCCCGATCTGGGGCTCATCGTTGTTGTCGTTGTCGTAAGGCACCTCGTACGAAGGCGTCGTGTTGAAGATCGTGTGCAACGCGGTGTGCGTGGTGCAGGCAGTGACGATGGGAGGGTCGGATGGATAGCCGCCCGAACCGCAGTAGGGCGTGTCCGACTCAGCATCACCGTGGTGGCGATCCGCCAACAGGACTGCATCCCATCCGGCCTTGAACGCTTCGTTTGCCTTCTCGCCGGGGAAGCAGCCACCTACTTCGTTGGGCTCGAACGGGTCGCCGTTCGGGCCGCGTTGCATCACGAGGATCGCCTCTTCACCCTCGGCGAGGGTGAACGTGTAATCGGCTCGCTTGGGCACGGGATGTGCTCCTGGATAGATGTCGGCAGGACACCCGTAACCGCCGTAGACGGTCGGCCCATTCAGGACGCCGTCCGCAAGCGAGTTGGGTGGCGCCCCGCCACCGACGGCCGCTCCGGGGAAGTTCCCCGCGTTCGGTCCGGTAGTGATGGAAACCGTGCGGATCCGGAATGGAGCGAAGTCCTCGTCCGTCCCGATGAAGAACTTGTTGCTCGAGCTCCACGAGCCCTGGTGACCATTGCCCTCGGGAGTGAACCCCGGAACCATCGGGTCGTCGGCCGTGTACTCACTGTCGCGAAGCACCTTGGGTCTCTTCGGGTTGTCGACGTTGAGGTCGACCCAACCGATGTCCCAGTACGACAGCATGACGTGCCAGTGTCCTGCGATCTTCTTCACCCACATGTCGTGGTGCAGGTACTCGTCGCCGTTGGCGCTGCCCGGACCGATCGGTGCGGCGAAAGTCTCGTCGCACAGACCCGTCTCGGTGATGAGCTTCGGAGCCCTCGGGTTCGTGATGTCCATGATGTCGACGTCAAGGCAACCGGATTCGAAGTTATCGGTCATCACCGCGTAAGCCCTATCGCCCGCGTCCCAACCCATGACGCTGTGAACGTCGTTCGGTTCGGCGTACGGCTCGAGGGTTGGATCGTTCGGGTCGAGGTCGCCGACCTCGGAGGCAAGAACCTTGGGGTTCTTGGGATTCGAGACGTCGACGATCGTGATGCCGCCGTGGGGATCCTCGGCCACGCAGCTCTCGTTCGAGATGAGCAAGATGTCGCCTGAGAACTTGGGCGTCTTCACCTTGAACGCGTGGATGCCTTCTCCGTTCCGAGCCGCCGTCTCGATGAAGCCGACTTCCTTCGGAACCCGAGGATTGCGCACGTCCACCACATGAACGCCGGTCCCGGTGCCCTCTCCGCCCTGATCGGTCGGGCAGGCCGCGTAGTCGGTGCCCAGATAGGCGTAGCCCTTGAATTCGTCCACGTCGGTGATCGCATCAGGCGTCGTAGCCAATTGGAGGCGCGAGAGAAGTTTTATGTTCTCTTCCTTGGCCGGAAGGTGGCCCCCCTCGCCGCCGTGGCTGGCCGGCCTCGCTGCGCCGCTATCGCTCGCCACATTGTTAGACCGTGTAGCAGTTGCCGCGGATGCCACTCCGGCCGATACAAGCAGCCCGAGCGCGGCAAACCCCGCTAGGAATCTCTTCAAATCAAGTCCCCCTCGTTGGTGTGGTAGCCCCTCCCTTGGGGCCCTCGTCGCGCTTCACGATACGCCTGCCAGATGTCGACGGGAAGGCGCGGCGTGAACGAGGATGAGGGCCATGCGGAGAATGATCGCGTTGGTGGCTGCATTGCTTGCGTCGCTTACCGGGCTCTCTCCGGTGGGGGCCGCTGCGAGCCACGACGTCATCAACTTCTTTCCGAGGACCGGCCGTTATGTCGCGTACGAGAACGCCGAGTTCGCCGATCTGCAGTTGCAACGTTGTTGTCACGGGCTCACCGATGCGAGTGTCGATGTCACCACATCCGCGGCGGACGCTGCTGCCGGCGAGGACTACACCGAGACCCGAAAGACCGTTCGTTTCGTCGAACCCATCCAAGACAACGACACGCTGATACCCGTCTTGGACGATTCCATCGAGGAACCCGTCGAACGATTCGATGCGCATCTGGAGAACCCCACGGGAGGATCATCGTTCGGCTTCCCCAACGAGGCTTCGGTGTTCATCGTCGACGACGACGGCGCGCCGAGGATCGGCTTCATCCTCGGAGACGATCACGTCTTCGAGAACCGGATCGCCCTCGACGTGATCATCGTTCGATCGGGCGACCCTTCCGTTCCCGTCTCGGCCTCGTGGACGACCGTCGACGGCACCGCGGAGGCGGGAGCCGATTACGAGGCTGCATCTGGCACGCTCGATTTCGCGGCCAGCCAACGTCGCAAGACGATCACCGTCAACGCTATCGACGACGACCTTTCCGAAGGGGACGAGACGTTCTCGTTGACCTTGTCGTCCCCGGTGGGAGCCACGCTCACGGACCCGTCGACGTTCACGATAAGGATCGCCGACGACGAAACGCCGGGATCCGACAGCGAGCCGCCGGTGACGGCGTTCCACCAGCCGCTCCACGACCGTACCTACAGGGCGCGAGACCTAACGGACATCCTGGTGTTCGCCGACGACGCGGACTCTGGCATCAAGGACGTTCACATCGCTCTGCGTAAGAAACTCAAGTCGGGCGACTGCGCCTGGTACCGGCAAGGCAGCCGGTCTTTCAAACGGGGGCCGTGCAACGACAAGGCTTGGATCCGGCTTCCCGGAGAGCAGACGGTCGTTTACTCGCTGCGCGACCAACTTCAGCCGAGCACCCGAGGCGAACCCGTGAGTTACTACACGGCCTGGTCACGCGGGATCGATCAGTTGGGCAACATCGAGACAGAGTTCGCGCACAACCGGAACTTCAGTCGCTTCGAGATAGAGCCCTAGGCTCCGAGCGAAGCCGTCCCCTTCCTGAGGGACGCGGCTTGCTCACGCACCCGTTCCGGCGCGGGCCCGCCCCACGAACTGCGACGTTTGAGTGCATCGAGTTGCGAGGATTCGGGGAATCCGAAGGCCTCCTCCACGATGTCCTCCCCGCTCTCGTAGCGCCGGACGAGTTGACCCGCGCGCTCGTGCGCTTCTCTGAACGGCGTTCCGCGGCGGACCATCTCCTCGGCGACATCGGTAGCCCAGGTAGCGGACGCGCCGGCGGCTTCGGCCATGCGGTCCTTGTCGAAGCGCAAGGCGCCGAGTACCCCCCGCGTAGCCCTGATCGATTCGAGCGTCCGCGCCAGTGCTCCGAACGCGAAGCCCTTGTCCTCTTGCAGGTCGCGGTCGTACGCGAGCGGAAGGCCCTTCAAGAGAACCAGCAGCCCGGTCAGATCGCCGATGGTCGCTGCGCTGCGGCCCCTTATCAACTCCGCCGCGTCGGGATTCCGCTTCTGCGGCATCATGCTGGAGCCCGTCGACCAGTCATCGCCCAAGCGAGCGAAGCCGAATTCCGACGACGTCCACAGCACGATCTCCTCAGCCAGGCGAGAAAGGTGCACGGCTGTGGTCGAGCACGCGTATAAGAGGTCTGCTGCAAAATCTCGATCGGACACCGCGTCCATGGCGTTATCGAAGACGGATGAGAACCCCAGCTCATCCCGCGCTATCTCGGGATCGATACCCAAGGTGTTGCCCGCCATCGCTCCGGCCCCCAGCACACTCACGTTCGCCGAGCGGTGAGCGTTGACGAAACGTTGTGCATCCCGCAGCAGCGAGAACCCATGGGCGAGCATGTGGAAACCCATCGAAACCGGCTGAGCGCGTTGGAGATGCGTGTAGCCGGGCATCACGGTTTCGGCCTGCCCGTCGGCGAAGGAGGCGATGTCCTCGATCAGCCGGCGGAGCTCGTCGATGGCGGCCGCGCTTGCATCCCGGCACCACAGTCGGAAGTCGGTAGCCACAAGATCGTTGCGGCTCCGCCCCGCGTGGATACGTTTGCCGGTCTCACCCAGCGCTTCGGTGAGAAGTCGCTCGACCATCGAATGAACGTCCTCGTCGATGCTGGATGGAACGAGCTCGCCTCGCTCCCACCGAGCCAGGAGATCGTCGCAAGCACCGTCGATGCTCTTTTGTTCGTCAGCCGAAAGCAGTCCTGCGTCGAGGAGAGCGAGAGCGTGCGCCTTCGTCGCGGCGATGTCGTGTGGGAGCAGGGCCAAGTCGACATCGGTCGACCGCGTGAACGCGACCATGTCGGGATGGGGGCCGCGTTCGAAGCGGCCCCCCCACAACATCTTGTCGTCAGACACCTTGTGTCCCGGAGGAACCCTGAACTTTCGACCACTGCACCGCCGGGAGCCCCCACAGTCGGATGAAACCCTCGGCATCCGAGTGCCGGAACGAATCCTCGTGGTCGTAGGTCGCGAGCCCATGGTCGTAGAGCGCGTTCGGAGATCGACGGCCGACGGGAAGACACGAGCCTCCGGCGAATCGAACCCGCACATCTCCAGTGACCGCCTCAGAGGTCGACTCGATGAACCGATCGATCGCAGTGCGCAGGGGTGAGAACCAAAGTCCTTCGTAGACGAGCTGGGTCCAAGTGGCCTCGAGACGACGCTTCTCCCGAGCGACGGAGCGCTCGAGGGTCATGTTCTCGAGATCCTGATGGGCGGCAATCAAGGCGAGAGCCGCAGGGGCTTCGTAGACCTCACGGGATTTGATGCCGACGAGGCGGTCTTCGATCATGTCGATGCGCCCGAAGCCGTAGGACCCCGCGATCTTGCCCAACGACTCGACCGCGTTCAAAAGGCCGAGGGCCTCGCCATCGATGGACACCGGGATCCCCTTGTCGAAGCCGATCTCGACATCGACCGGCTCCGGCGCGTCCCCCGGTGAAGACGTCAGTTCGTAGATGTCTTCCGGCGGACTGTTCCAAGGATCCTCCAGGACGCCGCATTCGATGCTGCGTCCCCAGAGGTTCTCGTCGATCGAGTAAGGCGACTTACGTGTCGTCACCACCGGCAGATCTCGTTCCTGCGCATATGAGATCGTCTCGTCGCGGTTCATCCCCCAATCGCGTACCGGCGCGAGGACCTCGATCTCGGGTGCGAGGGCCGACAACGAGACCTCGAAGCGGACCTGGTCGTTGCCCTTTCCCGTACAGCCGTGTGCGACAGCGGTGGCGCCGGTCTCTTTGGCGACCTCGATGAGGATTTCCGAGATCAGTGGACGGGACAACGCCGACACGAGCGGGTAGCGCCCTTGGTAAAGAGCGTTCGCCTGGAGCGCGGGAAGAACGAATGAGCTCGCGTAGCGCTCGCGTGCGTCTACCAGCCGCGCGTCCACCGCTCCGAGCTGTTCGGCTCGGACGATCGCCTCATGTAGATCACCCGGCTGCCCGACATCCACCGCCACTGCAACCACGTCGTAACCCTGCTCGCGCAGCCAAGCGACGGCGACGGAGGTGTCCAGACCCCCCGAGTAAGCAAGTACAACCTTCTTCATCCCGTGACCTCCACATCTTGTTTATCCAGATCGCCCCAGGCGTTCGCAAGGAGCTCGGCGTCGTCGTTCGATGGCGTTGCAACAAAGATGGTGTCGTCTCCGGCGATCGTCCCGACTACCTGGGACACGCCGGCGAGATCGATCGCTCGAGCGACTGCGCTCGCGTGGCCGGGGGCCGTAGTCACCACGACGATGCTCGCCGCCGGGCTGACGTCCACCGCGAAGTCCTGCAAGGTAGTCACGAGGTTGCGAGACATCAGATCCCCGGTGGCCGAGTGAGGGATCTCTTCCGGCAAGCGGTAGGTGAATCCCCCATTCAATTTCACCTTGACCGCGCCTACGGCGCGCAGGTCCCTGGACACGGTCGCCTGGGTTACATCGTGGCCCGCCGCCCGCAGCTCGTCCGCGATCTCGCTCTGGCTCGAGGCATGACCCGCATGAAGGATGCGAAGGAGGTCTCTACGCCGGCTTGATCTCATCCCACACCTCCTGCAAAACGTCCAGGGCGCGGTCGATCTCGGTCTCCTCGATCACGAGCGGAGGCGCGAACCTGATCACGCTAGGAGTGGGGTCGTTGATGATCACTCCGCGCTGAAGCGCTTCGGCCCGCAAGCGTTCGGCAAGAGGTGCGCCGAGGTCGACGCCGATCAGCAGCCCGGCCCCCCTTACCTCGCAACCGTCGAACAGCGCTCCAAGGGCCTTCGCCATCCGCTCCCCGAGGAACGCCGCCCGATCGCACAACCCTTCGCTCTCGATCACATCGATCACCGCAAGCGCGGCCGCCGACTGAACGTGTCCCCCACCGAAGGTCGAGCCGTGGTCGCCGGGGACGAAGGTCTCAGCTACCGACGGGGCCGCGAGACACGCGCCGATCGGGAGACCGCCGGCGAGGGCCTTCGCAAGGCACACCACATCGGGTGCCACACCACTGTGTTCGTAGCAGAACCATTTTCCCGTTCGACCCATGCCGGTCTGGACCTCGTCGAGGATAAGGAGCGCACCATGGCGATCGCAGAGCTCCCGGGCCTCCGCCAGATACCCATCCGGTGGCACCACGACGCCGCTCTCGCCTTGTATCGGCTCTAGGAGAACCGCCGCCGTCTTGTCGCCGACGACCCCGCTTAGCGCGTCGATGTCACCGAACGCGACGTGACGAAACCCCGTAAGCATCGGAGCGAACGGTTCCTGCTTCGCGGGCTGACCGGTCGCAGCGAGAGCGCCGAACGTGCGACCGTGGAAGGAGCCCTCGGTCGCAACGATCTCGATCGCGTCGGGCGATTTGTTCACGCTCCCCCACTTACGAGCGAGCTTCAGCGCGCACTCGATCGCCTCGGCCCCCGAATTGCAGAAAAACGACGACATTCCACCCGACAGCTCCGCGAGCTTGTCGGCCAGCGCCGCCTGGATCGGGTTCTCGAAAAGGTTGGACGTGTGGATCAGCTTCGCCGACTGCTCCGCTATCGCAGCCGCGATCTTTGGGTGCGCGTGCCCGACCGAAGCCACTGCGATGCCACCGAGTAGATCGATGTACTCGCGTCCCGAAGAGTCGAAGAGCAACGCTCCGCGACCCTCGACGAAAGCGACCGGCTGCCGGCGATAGGTCTGCATGAGGCTCATGGCAGCACCTGCGTTCCGATCCCGTCCTCTGTGAATATCTCGAGGAGTAGGGCGTGCGGCACGCGCCCGTCCAGGATGTGGACCTTCGCGACACCGCCCTGCAGTGCGTCGACAGCAGAAGCCGCTTTAGGTCGCATGCCCGCCGAGAGTGAATCCAGCATCGAGGCCAGCTCGTCGCTCTTCATCTCTGATACGAGCGAGCCCTCATCGCCGAGATCACGGTAAAGACCTTCGACGTTGGTCAGATAGACCAGCTTCGCCGCACCGACCGCACTCGCAACGGCACCCGCCACCGTGTCTGCGTTGATGTTGAGGGACACGCCATCCGCCGATGGAGCGATCGATGCGATAACGGGGGTGTACGACTCGCGCAGCAAAGTCGTGAGCAGATCGGGGCGAACTATCTCCACGCGGCCCACCCGACCGAGGTCTTCCCCCTCTGGGCCCGCCGTGGGTACGGCCTCGATCAGCCCGGCATCCAGTCCTGATAGTCCGACCGCCGAGAGGCCGGCCTGACGCAGCCGGCCGACGAGGGCGGTGTTCATGGAGCCGACCAGCACCCGGCTGACAACCTCCATCGACGCGTCGTCGGTCACTCGCAACCCTGCGACGAAGCGCGGCTCGATGCCCGCCTGCTGCATCGCAGCACTTACTTGCGGCCCCCCTCCGTGAACGACAATCAGCCGTATCCCGACGAGAGCGAGCAGCGCCATGTCTTCGGCGACGACTCGAGCGAGTTGTGGATCGTCGAGCGCTTCTCCGCCCACTTTTACGACCACCGTGTGGCCGTGATACGTGCGGATATAAGGAAGTGTCTCTGTGAGGACCGCAGCCTTGGTCAAGGCGTCGCTCGCTTGAGTCAACTCGTTCCCTCCGCGTTCAACAGGACGTACTCGGGCGAAAGATCGGAGGTTAAGACGACTGCCTTGCCGGGACCATCGCCTACGCGGCAATAGACCGTGAACTCGTCCTCCACCATCACCTTGGCTGCGTTCTCGAGTGCCCCCGTCGGCTCGCCTTTGGAGAACACGACTTCTTGTCCGATCGCGATCTCGACCTCGTCAAGGCGCAGCGAACGATCTGCGGCTCCGAGCGCGGAGAGGACCCGCCCCCAATTCGGGTCCGACCCATGAATGGCGCTGCGCCAGAGGGCCGAGGCGGCAACTGCGCGACCTAGGTCCGCGCTCTCAGGATCGCTGATGGCGCCGCTCACTTCGACCCGAACGAACTTCGACGCGCCTTCCGCGTCGCGGACTATCTGCTCGGCGAGTTCCCGGCATACCGATGCGACCGCTGGCCCGAAGGCGCTCGCGTCCGAGGAAACGAGACCCGACGACATGAGGATGACGGAGTCATTCGTGCTCTCGCATGCATCCACCGAGATCAGGTTGAAGCTCGTGTCCACCGAATCCCTGAGACTGCCCTCGAGGAGCTCCTGACTCACGTTCGCATCGGTCACGAGGAACGCGAGCATGGTGGCCATGTTCGGCGCCAGCATCGCGGCCCCCTTGGCAACCCCGACGACTGTCGCGTCCCCCGCTCGCGCCGACGCGATCTTTGGATGTGTGTCCGTCGTCATGATCGACGTGGAAAAAGCACTTGGATCGTCGGACAGACCTTCAGCGGCAAGGGGAAGGGCCGACACGATGCGCTCGATCGGCAGGCGAAATCCGATGGGTCCCGTTGACGACACCAGGATCTCGGATGAGAGACAGCCCAAGATGCCGGCGGTCGTCTCCGCCGCTTCTATGACGGCCGCGTGCCCTTGCGCCCCCGTGGCCGCGTTCGCGTTCCCGCTGTTAACGACGAGCGCTCGGATCGGAGACCCCAGTTGCGCCCGGCACCATTGCACCGGGGCGGCGGCGGCGGCGTTGCGAGTGAACACTCCCGTCCACGCAACGGGCTCATCCGCGACGAGAAGTCCGAGGTCGAGCCCCGCGCTCTTGATGCCCGCTGCGACGCCCGCGCTACGGAAACCCGATGGCCAGTTCACGGCCACACGCCCAAAGGCGTAAGCGCCGCCGTTTCTTCGAGGCCAAGAGCCAGATTCGCGTTCTGAACCGCTTGGCCGGCCGCTCCCTTACCCAGGTTGTCGATCGTGGCCGAACAGATGAGCCAGCCGTTGCGGCGATCGACATGGGCCGAGACCTGCGCCCCGTTACTGCCCCGCACCGCCTTCGTCGCAGGCCACCGAGAGGTGGCGTGAACGAAGGGTTCGTTCGCGTAACAAGAGCTCAGGATCTCGAGCGCGTCCTCGTCCGAGAGGTCCTTCTGAAGGTGTGCACGAGCCGTCACCAGCAACCCGCGCGCCATCGGAGCGAGATGAGGGGTGAAGGACACGCTCAGCTCGGCTCCGCCAAGATTGGCAAGGCCTCGTTCGATCTCGCCAACATGGCGATGTTCGACTGTGCCATAGGCCTCAACCCCGCCGTCCAGGTTCGCCGCCAGATAGGTATCGACGGCTTTGCGTCCGGCCCCCGAAACCCCCGAGATCGCGTCGACGATCACGGGCCCGGTCACGGCGCCTGCTTTAACGAAAGGAACCAGGGCCAGGAGAGTCGCGGTCGGATAACAGCCTGGGTTTGCGATTCGGGATGCCGAAGGAATCGAGGGCCGCGCGAACTCGGTCAATCCGTAGACCCAGTCCGGCTCCGCCCGGTGGTCATCGGAGAGATCGATCAGGACTCGGGCGCCCACCGAAGCCGGGTCGAGGGCGCCGGACGGGAGGCAAGAAAAGCAGACGTCGACCTCGCTCGCAGCCACCTCTTCCGGGGGCCCAAACGCGGTCGCTTCGACCGCGGCTAAATGAGGATGCACGTCGGCGAGATCCCCGCCGGGGCCGGAGCGAGCGAAAGCCACGGCCTGAAGGCCCGTGTGACCGGCCAGGATCCGAAGGATCTCTCCCCCGGTGTATCCGGATGCACCCAAAACCGAAGCTTGATAGCCCATGGGGCTGCATAGTATGCACACGGCTGCATACATGCAAATTGGATAACTATGCCAATTCTAGTTAAAGCTAGGCATGTGCACTGCCGATACCTGGAAAAGAGACCCCTCCACCCCCCAGAAGGAGCCTCAGGATGAGACCAGGACCGGCCCCCCGCAGCACCCTGATCGCGCTGATAGTGATCGTCATGGGCGCGTTCGCGTGGATCGCTCCCGCGGCCCTCGCCCAGGTTCCAGGGGTGCTCGACCCAGTCACCAGCCCTAGCGGAGGCGATTCCTCCGCAGGTTCGGGTACCGGCGCGACCGGAGCGATCGATGGGATCGTCAACGGCGCAACCGGCGGCACCACTCCTGATAATCCGGGTGGTTCGGGCTCCGGCTCGGGCGGGATCGTCGACGAGATAGTCGACACAGTCACCAACCCCAGTGGCGGAGACCCCGGCATCGTGGACAAGGTCAACAACGCTGTGAACAACGCAGTCGACCATGCCGATGAGGCGACCGGCGGAGCCGCGGGCGGAGCCAAGAACCAGATCGACAAGGTGACCCAGGGTGCAGCGGAAGGCTCCCCCGTCGGAAACCCACTTGGGGGATTCAACGGCGGCCCCAAGACCAAGGGCAATGGCCCGCACGGTGGTCGCACCGACGTCCGGCACTCCATCGGTGGATCGCCCGCTCATTCCCACACCTCGGCGACTGCCCAGGGCGCATTCAAGGCCGTCCAGGTCGACAGACTCGACTCCAAGCACGCAACCCAGCCGCTGGATCGTGAGGCCTCTGCTGCTTCAAGCTCGACCGCATCCAGCTCGTCGAGCACTCCACTTCTGGCCCAGCTCGCCCAAGCCGCTACCGAGGCGGCGGAGAAGCTTGCTTTCCCACTGGCGCTTGGCCTTATGGTCGTTGCATTCTTGATGGTCCAAGGACGCATCGACCGAAAGGACGCCAAGCTGGTTCTCGCACCGATCGACGCTGAGCAGGAGTTGCTGAGCTTCCAGTGAGTTCGGCAGGCTCCTCCTCTTCGGGAGCCCGCACTCAATCGAGTGAGCTGGTTTCGCTCGCTGAGCGGATGGGCTACCTGCAAGCCCTGCGCGTCGGCTTCGCCGTTGTCGTGCTGGCCTCGGGCTTGTTCGCGTCCAGCGTCATCGGAGCATCGCTTGCCGATCTAACCCTCTTCACCGCCGCTTATCTCTTGCTGTCCGCGACCGCTGAAGGATTACGGCGGGCAGGTCGAGGTCGCGGGCTCGCGGTAGTGGGGGGCATGCTTCTCGTTGACGGTATCTATCTCGCGTGGGTGACTTATGCGACTGGCGGAAGCGAGAGTCCCCTCCGCTTCCTCGTTTACCTCCACATCATCGGCGTCACCCTGCTCGCGTCGTACAGGACGGGACTGAAGATCGCGCTGTGGCACTCGCTTCTCTTCTTCGTGGCGTTCTATGCGCAAGCGGCCGACATCCTCGATCCGACAGAAAAGGCCGCCGCTGAGGGATCGATCAACGAGTCCATGGTGTTCGCCGTAGTCGCGTTCTGGGTCGTTGCCCTCGGGACGGCATCCTTCTCATCGATCAATGAGCGGGAGCTGAGGCGCCGGAAGGTCGACTTGGAAGCCATGAACGACACCGCTCAGCGACTCGAGAACGTCTCTGATCCAGATGAGATCGCCCGGGTCTTGTTGGATGCGGTGGGGAACGAGTTCGGCTTCAAACGCGGGGCTGTTCTCGCGGCCCCCGACGGAGGCACCCCCAACCTGATGGCATTCCGCGGTCCGAGCGACGCGCCGGAAGCAAAACCCCACGTCGACGCAGTCATGGAACGCGCCTGGGAATCTCACGATCCCGTGCTCGTGAAGCAGCTGGACCCCGACGGGGACCCACAGCTCTCGACTCTGCTTCCGTTCGCGCGCAACGTTGTGGTCATGCCTCTGTTCGCCGAGGGTCAGCCTCTTGGCGTCCTTGTGATCGAACATGCTGCGAAGAGTGGCCCGCGCATCGAACGTCGCGTCGTCGCGATGGTGCAGCAGTTCGCTTCTCACGCGGGGCTCGCGCTCCGCAACGCGTGGCTTCTGCAACAGGTGCAGAAGATGGCCGACACGGACGCATTGACGTCCATCGCGAACCGGCGAACGTTCCAGAGTCTGTTGGACCGAGAGGTGTCGCGCGCCGGTCGCAACGGCGAGCAGGTGACCCTAGTCATGATCGACATCGACCACTTCAAGAACATCAACGACACGCACGGGCACCAGACGGGCGATGAGGTTCTCAAGGCCACGGCCCTACAGCTTTCGAAGATCTGCCGCGATTTCGACGTTCCGGCTCGATACGGAGGCGAGGAATTCGCCATCATCCTGCCCTCGTGCTCGTCTAAGGAGTCTCTCGTCGTAGCCGAGCGCTTGCGGAAATCGATCAGTGAGGCCGAGCTGCCGGTAGCGGTCACCGCGTCGGCGGGCGTGGCGACTTTTCCAGCCCACGCCTCGGACCCCGAGAAGTTGATAGCGGCGGCCGACGAGGCTCTCTATGAATCCAAACGGGCGGGCCGTGATCGCGTGACCAGGTCTCGCCGCCGACCTTCCGTCAAGCCGACGGTGTCGCCCGGCGTAGAGAGCTAGTTTCAGCTTTTCTCACTTGTAGACACGCCGGCGGAAAACGTCGTTCTCGAGTGAACTCACTCTGTCGAGGATCAGCATCCCGTCGAGATGATCGATCTCGTGCTGAAAGGCGCGCGCCTCGAACCCTTCCGTTGCGACGACGAGCTCTGAGCCATCGGGGGCGAGGCCCTGAACCACGATCTCCGTTGCGCGGGCAACGTTTGCCGTCCAGTCGGGAACGCTCATGCACCCTTCACGCCCTACCTCGCGACCACGAGAGGACACGATGACCGGGTCGAACATCACGATGGTTCCGTGTGACTTGGTCGCCTTTGGATGAGCGCTCACGTCGAGCGCGAACGCTCGGACGCCGATACCGATCTGCGGAGCAGCGATCCCCACGCAGGCCGGCGAGGCCCGCATGGTGTCGAGTAAGTCTTGGGCGAGATCTGCATCGGGGGCTGTTCCCGCGGATCGAGCGAGTTCTTTAAGGACCCGTGCTGGGAGTTGGACCACCTGGCGAACCGCCACCGTTTACAGAACGTCTGACTCGAATGGATGAACGGTGACATCGACCCCGAGCTCGTCCTTTATCCCGGCTAGGTCTTGGGCCACGTCTTCATCCCCCGCGACGACCTCAAGTAGGAGCGCGTAGACGGGACGCTCGCCTCCGAGAACGCGCGAGCTCAGTGCCGTGATATTCACACCGCGCTCGGCGAGAGCCGAGGCGACCTTGAACACGATGCCCGGTTGATCCGCTCCGTAGACCGAAACGACATGGGTCGCGGGCTCTACCTCTAGTGCAGCCTCCTGGACGGGACGCGCTGTGATCACGAGGCTCAGCTCGCGAGCCACTTCACCAAGACGCTCTTCCAGCGTCGCCGCGTCCACACCGGCGGGCGCACGCACGGTCAGCATCATCGAGAAGTGGCCGCGCAAGATCGTGGAAGAAACGTCTTCGAGATTGCAGCCCAGCTCGTAGAGGACCTTTGTCACGCCGGCGACTATCCCGGGACGGTCGTTACCTATAGCGGTGACTGCGACGAGATCATCAGGCATGACCGCGAGGCTACTAGAGAGGTCGAAGACCGTTCAGTCTGCGACCGGTAGCTCCAGCCACGAGCGCGATAGGAAGAGCATGTTCTGCGCCCGGGTCGTGTCCGGCGCGACCCAGGTGTTGCTCGATGAAGCGATGCGCAGCTCGAGGTGGTGGTCCTTCGTCACGATGTAATCCTTGTCGATAAATTCGAGATCGAACGTGTACCGCTCGCCGTCATTCAGATCGCTGGGTTTCTCCCATGAGTCCCTGTAACGAGCGTTCATGAAAGCCCGCGAGATGACCGAGCATCCTCCCGCCGACCCGACGTCGCACAAAACCGCTATGAAGTGCGTGCTAGGGGAATCGGAGGCGGCTGATAGATGGAGCACCGGCCGGCCCTCGATCCGAAGCCCACTCGAGTTCTTGACCTCGACGGCAACCCAGCGGGAACTCGCTGGTCCGCGCAGGATCTCGGATTCAGTAAGCGTCCCGTCGTCTGAGTATTTGAACTCTTTGGGACCGTCGAAAGAGAGGTGGAGCTTGTCGTCCGGGCCCCAGGTTTCTTGTTCGTGCCATTCTTTGTCGCTCGACTGGACGTACACCGCGGGCTCGTCCTCCACGCCGTTGTGCACGCCGTAGAGCCAGCGATCCAGCCATCGCTCGAGGAAGGCATCCCATTGTGCCCATCTCCCTCGCGGCGAAGCGTGCGGCCACTGTCCGAGGACCATCACCTTCTCGGTCTTCAGCGCCTGGAACCACGCGGTGCCTTCCCACGTCTTGACGTTGAAGTCGAGCAGTCCGTGAGTCACGAGCACCGGGACTTCCACGCGATCGGCAAGTCGCAGGTAATCGCGCTCTTTCCAGAAGTCGTCGTAGACGGGATCAGTGCTGTATCCCCGCATGAACTTGTCGACGCGGTCACACGGATTCCAGCGCATCGCGATCTGCTCCGCGTGGGTGTAGCTGGTCGGGTCGGGCGGTGGGAGGAAGCCGTACGCAAACATGAAGTCTGTAGGAGTGTCAGAGGGTGGATCCGCGTCCGCGGACTCGCCCGAGTACGTGGAGCGCGTTCCTTGTTGGTACGCGTAGCCCCACCACCGGCTGATCGCCGAGATCGGGATGATCGTCGCTAGGTGCGGCGGGCGCTCAACGGCCGCTGCATTGGCAGTGGTGCCGTCATACGAAGCACCGGTCATCGCGACCTTTCCGTTCGACCAGTCGCGAGTCCCGAACCATTCGACCAGGTCGTAGCCGTCGTGGCGCTCGTTGATGCCGCCGTAATCCCAACACCCTCCGGAGTTGTAGGTCCCACGGACGTCGGCGAGCACGTATGCGTATCCCTTGGGCACGAACAGGGCCGCGTCGCCGGCCGGCAGGTTGGTCTCTACCGGATCTAGAGCCTTGTAGAGCGAGTGATAGGGCGTTAGGCTCAGGATCACCGGGACGTCGACGCCCTTGGGAGTCACCGGGCGGTAGATATCCGCGGCCAGCTCGACCCCGTCCCTCATCTCGACCCAGACCCTCTCGTAGGTGAACTCGGAGTAGGTGGGTCGGGGCCCGGCCCCCGTTTCAGCCCGGCCGGCGGTCGGCAAGCCGGCCACACAGCAGGCCAGGATGGCGACGGCTAGAGCTCTCAGGGAGGCCATGCCTAGGGGTTCTCCGCCCCCTGGGGGCGCTCCTCCCCCAGGAATTTCCGCACTTTTGCGTACACACCCGCTAAGCGTGGACGCCGAAGTTCTACATACAAGAGAGAGCAAGCTCGTGAGGAGGTCCTGAGATGTATGCCCGCGAAACCGCTGCCCCCAAAGAAGTCGACAAGGACGCCTACGAATCCGTTGACGAAAAGACCGTCGAGTGGCTCAAAGCCCAGGTAGCGGAGCGGAGACAAGCCCGCAAGTCCGGTCAGCTGCACCCCGAACTAATCGGCCGTTCGTAACCACCTAAAGCCTCCCTGCTCCTAGACTTCTCCTCCTACGGAGAAAGAGGAGCCCATGAGCGATACAACGGCGACGCCAGACCAGGTCTGGAAAGAGAAACTCACACCCGAGCAATACGCGATCCTTCGAGAGAAGGGCACCGAGCGTCCCTTCACAGGCAAATATGTCGACACCGAGGACCCCGGCCTCTATCGCTGTGCCGGCTGCGGGGCCGAGTTGTTCCGCTCCAACGACAAGTTCCACTCGGGTTCCGGATGGCCCAGCTTCACCGATCCAGCCGTCTCCGAGAACGTCGAGCTCCACGACGACACGAGCTATGGGATGCATCGGGTCGAGGTGACCTGCAAGAACTGCGGAGGGCATCTGGGCCACGTCTTCGACGATGGGCCCGGCGAGAGCGGCAAGCGGTACTGCATCAACTCGTGCGCGCTGGATCTCGATCCCGAGAGCCCCTGAACCGAGCCCTCAGGGGCGAGATAGCGTGCCCGACTCCCTAGGTCGCACCTCGTCTACGAGATGACCATCGGCCATGTGGAAGATCGCATCGAAGTAGGACGCGATCTCTTCGTTGTGGGTTGCGACCAGACAACAGGTCCCCTCTTCGGCAGCTGCGCGTAGAACACGGAACACCCCTCTCGCCCAAAGAGCGTCCTGGTGACCGCTCGGCTCGTCGGCGAGCAAGAGCCTGGGTCTCAGAAGCAGAGCGCGGGCGAGAGCCGTTCGTTGCTGCTGGCCCACCGATGTCTCGAGGGGGACTCGGTCTTGCAACTCCTCGAGCCCCAGCTCGGCGAGAAGCTCGTCGACTCGCTCCCCCATCTCGTCAAGTCTCCCGTCCAGCCGAGCGGGGTACTCGATGTTCTTTCGAACCGAGAGCTCTTCGATGAGGCCGAGCTTCTGAGGGACCACCGCTACATCGCTCCAGGGCAAGTTATCCGTGTGCTCCATCTCTTTGCCCGCCCACGAGATCGATCCGCCGTCGGGGCTCTCCCACCCGGCCAGGAGGTTGAGCAGAGTGGTCTTGCCCGACCCCGATCGGCCCATGAGGCCGAGGAGATGAGCCGAGGGGAGGTCTAGAGAAACGTCCTCGACTGCATGCACGATCTCGGAACCACGCGTGTACGTCTTCGTCACGCCATCCAGCTGCAAGAGCTGGATGCGTGAACGTTCAGCGAACTGCGTCGGCGAAACCTCTGGGACGGACGAGCGCACTGCGGAGGGGCGCATGTAAAGAGCGCTCCCCCGCGCGGCAGCGACGACGTCGCGCGTCTGGGAAGCGTGGATCTTCGTGTCGTGCGCGTGAGCTCCCTTGAGAAGCCCGTGATCGATCTCGATGGATGTATCGGCCATGCGCGAGACCTTCGGGTCGTGAGTCGCGATGACGAATGCCGTTCCGGCTCGAGTCAGGTCTCGGACGACCTCGAGCAACGCTTCTCCCGAGGCCGAGTCCAACTCGGCAGTTGGTTCGTCGGCCACGACGACGCGGGGGCCGGTCATCATGACCTGTGCGAAAGCGGCCCGCTGTTGTTCTCCACCCGACAGCTCGTGGGGAAGATGATCTCTCCTGTGCGCGATCTCCAGCTTCTCGAGGATCTCGTCGGCTTCGGGCGCGTTCGGATGAGGTGAGCGGCCCGATGCAAGCCTCAGGTGCTCCACCACAGTCAGGTAGCTGACGAAGTTGTCGGAAGGGCGTTGAAAGATGTAGCCCACAACGCCGTCCCTGATTCGGCGAAGTCTTCGGGACGAAAGCGCCGTCAGGTCCACCCCATCCACGACGACGGTTCCGGTGGTGGGGCGATCCATCCCCGCCAGGAGGCGAAGAAGCGAAGATTTCCCACTTCCCGATGGGCCCACCAGGGCGCTCACTGCAGCCCAGGGAAGATCGATGTCTATGCCTTCCAGCGCGCGGACCCTGCCCGAGTCGGTCCAGTAGGTCTTCACGAGCTGACGGCAAGAAACCGCGAATTGGGACTCATGCTGCAAGGCGCATCACCTCTGCGAAATTCGCACGCTCCGCGGTTCGGTTCGTCACGATCCCGCCCGCGATAGCAACGATCGCCAGCAGCGCTCCACATCCGATCAAGAGTTCGACGGGAATCTCGAACAACGAGTTCGGAGGGATCCTTTTCAAAGGTTCGATCTCCTCCAGGATCAATCGCGCCGCCAGCAGCGCGAGAGCGGTTGCCACCGCGAACGCCGCAAGCAGCATGCCGCCGAGTTCGAATACCAAAGAGAACCGGTGTTTGGAGTTACTTAAGCCCATACGGCGAGACAACGCGAAGGAGACGATGCGGTTGCGCTGCCGCGCTTGCAGGTACATGACGAGAGCGACGATGGCGAGCAGCCCGGCACCGAATCCGAGAGACTTGAGATATCCGAAAGTGCGGGTGACCGTGACGATGGAGGGGATCGTCCGCACCTCCAGGGCGGTAAGCGTCTGGAAGATCGTCGTTTCGGAGGCCGCGAGCGAATCCAAGATGGGTCTAGTGGGCCCCTTGATCCAAAGCTCCGTTCCGTTCGACGTGTCTTTCAACACATCGGGGAAGCCGGCCTCTTCATTGAATCGTTCGATCGCCGTTACGTCGATCGCTACCAGCGGATCCTCGAGGGTTGCACCAGGGAACTCGCGGGCGAGGTCCACTACCTCAACCGGGATCGTCACGTGACCTATCTGCAAGGAGTCGACCGCGTCGTCTGGCCATCCGGCGATGACCACAGGGACGCGATCCCCACCGCTGTCTCCGAGGCGTTCGGCTAGATCGTCCAGGGACTTGGACGCGAACGAATCGCTCCAGTACGCAGCGCCGGCGAAGCTACTGGGATCGATGGCCAGGACGTCTACGGGTGAATCGCGGCCCGGCAGGAGCCCGGCCGATGGAAGCTTCGTCACCTTCGTGAGGGGGAAATCGACGTCGGCGGGAGCTGGTTGGTCGTAGCGGATCTGTGCCTGGACGTCACTCCCAACGAACAAGAGTGATTTCGCATTCACGGTTGTCTCCAGCGAACTCACAACCGTTTGTGCGTAGACCAGGATGCCGAGGGCGAGAGCGCAGGCTGTCACCAGGACGACCGCCAACCTTCTCGCTCCGGCCAATCGGTGCAGGGTGAGATAGGCAGAGTCGCCGAAACCTCTGCTCCCCTTCACAAGGCGTTTGAGTGGCGGTTGCATCGCGCGGGCCGCGAGGCCGGCGAAACCACCAATGAAGAAGATCGGAAAAAGCAGCAGATACGCGCTGGGTCGGGACACGCTGCCCGCTTCCTGGACGATAGCCCGTCCGTTCAGCAGGCTACGGAGACAGAAACCGGCTATGGCGAGCACCCCTATCTCCCATGGAAGGGACACGAGGCCACGCAACCTCGACGAAGCGGTCTCGGACTGTCGAAGGAAGGAGATGGTCGCAACGATGCTGATCAGAGCCACAGCCACCGGGATTCCGAAGCCTGCAGATCTGAGCCCGGCATCTCGCGCTTCGACATCTATCGCGCCGTCGGGTCCCAAAGTCGCCACGATCAGATAAGCGAGCCCGAAACCGGCCGCCGTCCCGAGGGCCACGGGAAGCAGCGACTCGATCGCCGTCTTGAAGCCGACTGCGGCCGCGCTGGTGCCGCGAGCGAATAGCAGCGCCGCCTCCGTCCGCCGGCGGGCGATCACGAACACTCCGGCCGACGCGATCACCGTGAGGGCGACGATCGTCCCAGCGGTCGAAAGGAGATCGACCGGAGCCTTGATCGCGGAGATCTGCTCGTCGACGTGCGGAACGATGCTCGAAAGGAGAGAGTTGAATTGCCCCACCCCTGCGGAGTTCACGCAGAAAGACGTGCAGAAGAAGGCCCGGCCCAGCCGCGAGTCTGCATCCCCGAAGTCGGACTGGAAAACCGCGAAGCGCTTCTCCAGCTCTCGCGCAACCGGGAGGGTCAACGGCTCGCGCGTTCTGATCGGATACTCCCAACTGAAGCGCGCATCCCCGTACCCGAGCGCAGGAGCTACGTCTGCAAGAGTTTCCGGAGACGCCAGCGCGAACGGAGGAGGTTCCGGATCGCCCAGAAGCTGTGGGTAGATCTGTTGAATCAACGATCCCCAGTAAGGCGTTGCGTACGCGGATTTGACCAGTGCCCGGTAGATGCCGGCGACCTTCACGGATCGCTCGACTCCCTGAGAGCTGAAGACGACGTCGTCGCCTACGCGCGCGCCTAAAGTGTCCGCGATGGTGTCGGCCATCCAGATGCCCTCGCCTTCGGGGTCGCCTTCGATCTGAACGACGTGTTCGGGCCAACCTGTCTTCGACAACAACCGAACTTGAAGTGGCGCGGCATGGCCCGTCTTCGTGACCGTGACGGTCGGACCCAGGATCGTCATCACCGGGTCTCCCAGATTCTCGATGTCATCGAGGTGACGCTCGAGGATCTCACTGCGCGCGACCCAGGTGGGATCTCCCACTTCACCGACTCTCGGTCCCCTGTCAAAAAAGACCCTGGGGTCGTGCTTGTCGAGGATGTAACTGTCGCCCTGCGTAACGGTGATGCCGACGCCGAAACGCGACGCGCCTCTAACGGAGTCGGCCAGAGCATCGCTCTCGGCTGCAGAGATGAACAGCGGATAGGAGGCGGTCGCGAGGGCGAGCAAGAGAGCACCCGTCGCCACCGACACGAACAAACCCGGGAAGCGAAGAAGCAGGAGTGGCGCCTTCATCCAAAGCGGGTTGGACCTGCTGTGCGTGTCGCTTCCTTTAGACACCTATCCCCTCTCACAACGGTTGCTTCAGCTACTACGACACTAGTGGCGCGCAGGTTCCCCTGTCTACTATGCGAGTAGTAGCGATGCGGCTATAAATGCACCGTGGAGGAATGGTTGGTTTCGCAGGCGGGGCTCGTCAAGGCCACGGGGTCCGAGGCGCCCTTGGACGGCTTCACGTGGGTGGATGTGGACGCCCCGGACGAGGCGGAGATCGCAGGATTGAAGGAACGATTCCCGCTGACCGACGACGTGGCCGCGGACCTGGTGGGCCGGACGATGGTGCCCAAGGTCGACCACTATCCGGGCGGGGTCGAGATCGTGATCCACGACCTCGATGAGGAGGGTCACCTCCTTGAACTCGACATGTGCATCGGCGCCGACCACCTGATCACGGTGCATGGCCCCCTCACAGAGGGGGTGGATCTCGCCAAAGCTCTCGCAACAGCTCAGGCTGAGATCGGCGCGATCAGAGACGGAAAGGCGCGACCGGCATCGCCCTCCGAGCTCGCGGGCGGCATCATCGGGCGGATCTGCGAATCCCTCGAACACCTCATCCGGGTATCAGCGGGAAAAGCCGGGGTGCTCGATCGACGACTTCGCGCCGGCCAGACGGGAAACCCAGAGGCTTTCCTCGACGAGCTATTCAGCGTCCGCCATGACCTGGTAACGATCGGCAATCGGGCGGCCCAGAACCGGGAAGCGTGCGTCTCCGCTGCCGAGTTCCTGCGAACGCGCGCGGGACAAGACGGAACGGTTTTCGACGCACTTGCCGCCCGATTCGCTCACGTACGCACCTTGTGCGACGGGGAGAAGGAGTTCCAGCAAGGATTGGTCGACTATTACGAGCACCTGACCGCCACGAGGATGAACATCGCGATGGAGAGGCTCGCGTTGATCACTGCGCTGGCTCTCCCGGTCACTGCGGTGGCATCCCTCTACGGAATGAACATCATCGTGAACTACCAGACCGACGTGCCGCACCTGATCGTGCTCCTAGGGATCTTGTTTGGGGTGATGGCCGCGATGTTCGTCTGGGCCCGGAAGCACGGCTGGTGGTGATGGTTCCCGCTACTCGACGGTGACGGTGACTGTGTCGCGAACGGGTGGCGAGTAAGCCGCATGGTTAGGGTCTACAAGCTCCGCCGTTATCTCGTGCTCTCCCGGCTTCAGCGTGACTTCGGTCGATGTTTTGTAAGGCATCTGATCCAGCTTGCCGTCGATGTAGATGTGGATGTGCGATCCGGCTTCGTTCGCGGACCCCGCCACATCCTGTCCCTTAACGGTCACCGAGACCTGGATCGGACCCGCAGGGAGGCTGGCGCCCTCACCGGGGGAAGCTATCTGGATCGTCGCGTTGGTAGAGCTCGAGCCTCCCGTTAGCTGCGGCAGAGCGAACGACGCAACGCCGAGCACTAGGCCGGCGACGATGGGAACGATCCAGCCCGCACGCGTCACCTCGCCGCGCGATCTAACTAAGAGCCCATAGACGAGGACGACCCCCGCCACCAGCAACAGCTCCAGCTCCACTCCGCTACCCGGCCCCACCGCATGGGCGAAAACGGGCGTGAATGAAGCCGGCATGCCGGCGGCGAGGGCCGCTCCTCCAAGCATCAGGCGCTGCGCTTACTCAGTGAAACGCCGAGTGCTATCAAGCCGAGCAGAGCTCCAGCTCCCCCGAGGATCAGAGGAAGCGAATCGGAGTCGCCATCATCCTCAGGAACGGTGGTCGCGGTATTCGATCCCGTATCGGTTTGGTCGGGCTGAGCCGCGAGCTGATCCTGGAGATCATCGACGCGACCGATCGTCTCTTCGAGCTCGTGAGTGATCTCGTGAACCGTGCCGAGTTCGCCATGGCCCTTGCCCAGCTCGCCGAGCTCGACGAGGGATAGAAGCGGCGCCGGAGTGTCGGCGTCCTCGGGTCCCGTCCAGCGAACGACTTCGCCACTGGAATAAGTCTGGATCGCCTTGAATTCAAGAGGCTCCTCTCCCGCCGGCATGGCCGCCGAGAAGGGGAACTCGATGAACTCACCAGGCTGGGCTTCGCCGCCCGTCCACGTCACTGTGCCTACCGCCTCCTTCAACGATTCTCCGAAAGCCTCGAGAGGCTCGTCGAGCTTCTGCATCTTCACGTCTCTAGTCCAGCCTTCAACGTCCATGAAGCTGACGAACGCCATCGGCGGGAACTGAACCTCGACCTTAACCGTGCTTGCGTCATCTCTTTCATTTGGAACCCTGACAACGAACCGTGAGAACGATTCCGCGACGGCTTCGTTCGGCTGGATCGTCACGTGCGCGAACGCCGGCGCGGCCACCGCGAGGCTGATCACCGCGGCCGCCCCTGCTGCAAACAATCTCTTTTTCAACACAATCTCCTTTATCCGTTCACTTCGACTACGAAAGTTGCCCGCTCCTCATCGAAGCGGTTGATCCGAGCTACTACTTCGATCTCCCATCGCCCAGGCACGGAAAGTTGGTTCCCCTGAACCACGTAGTGGCCGGCTGCCAGCTTCTTGCCGTCGGCGACGATCGGACCGATCCCTTGGTCCGGCTTCCTGAAAAGGACGGTCATCTGCTTGATGACGGTTGGAGATCCCGTTGCGGTGGTCGCCGTCAGATGGACCTCGTTCTCGCCAACCTTGTTCGGCGTGACGATGATGTCGAGCTTGTCCTCGTTGAGTGCGACCTGAGTCGTGAAGGGACCTGAAACGCCCGCTTCCGTGCGAGCCGGCGCAAGACTTACAAGTACTGCCGTTAATACGAGCACGACTGCGCCCAGCGCGACCTCAGCGCCGACGAGACGTCGAAGCTTCTCCAGCGCACCTGTTGCTCCTGGAGCGACGGCCGCCTCGATCCTCGGCTTCAACGTGCGGTTGTTGATCACGCCAAGCACGAGGGCCGGGATGAACACGGCGACCTTTGCGAGAAGTACCCACCCATAGGTGGCTGCCGTTAAGGCTCTTAGTGCGCCTACCTCGACCCAACCGCGGTAGACCCCACTAACCACCAACACGACGATCGAGATCACCGCGAGGTCTGAGAACCTCGTTACAACAGAGCCCAGCCTTGCGGCTGGCTCCTCGTCACCGACCGTCCTCACCGCCGGAAATGCCGCAAACACGAGCAGCACCAAACCGCCGATCCAGGCCGCTGCCGCGCCGACATGTGCCGTATCCGTTGCGATGTTGACGGCGATCGGCGAGGTGGTCCCTGCGTGGCCGGCCAATCCGGGCGTCGAGATAAGCGCGATCAAGATCGCACCTCCCGACACTGCCGCCCACAGCGGAAGTCGTCGCCGTGTGCCGGCCGCACCAACGCTCGCAGTGTCCGAGCGCATTGTGCGATCCCCGATCAGGAACCACCACAGCGCGAGAAGTCCCAGAAGCACGATCTTGGCGATCGCGACCTTGCCGTAGCGCGTTGACGCGACCTCTCCGAGAACTGTCGGAGATAGGGCTCCCCCGAGCGAGTAGCCGCCCGCGACAGAGCCCTGGAGCACGAAGCCCGCGACAGTGGCTATCGCTGCGGCGATCCAGGCTCCTCTTGCGATCGTCGTCCATCGCGCGGCGAAGCGCTGCTCGGCTTCGTCCGACCCGATCGGGCTCTTCCGCCACACGTTGAAGGCGAAGATCCCTCCACCCGCCAGAACGATCAGCGCGCTGAAGTTCAGCCATCGGGCCAGCCCGAATAGAGCTGATTCAAAGGGTCTTCCGCTGTCGAAGAACGGCGGGAGCTGAGGTGCGCGTGCTCCTCGCTCTTTGACGTGGAACACGAACGCCTCGGTGATCGCGTGACCGTCCGCCGAAACTACGCGCCAGGCGACCGTGTATGTCCCCTTCGGAAGGTTGGGCTTAAGCGCTACTTGGACCTCGTCGGCGCGACCTTCGACGTGGTCGGCGGACCCCACATCGACGCGATCGCCATTCGTGTCGAAGACGCGGATAGCGCCAAACGCAACCTCAACCGGCTCGTTGAAGCGGATCAGAACGCGTTCGGGTGACTCGGGAACGATCTCGTCGATCCCGGGTTGGGTCTCTTCAACTATCGCGTGTGCCGACGCTGCCTGTGGGAACGCGAGGATCCCGAAACATGCAATCGCCAGCGCCGCGTGTAAGGCGCTTTTGAATGTTTTCGACATATAGGTCCATCCGCGGTGCCGGCAAGCGAACGCTTGCCGGTGGTGCCCGTTTTGAAGTTCTTACGCGGGGACCGGCGGACCTCTGACGCTCCCGGCGCCCGTCGCGACTTCGTACAGCGGGCTTCGTCCGGATGGGATGGAAACTGGAAGTCGGGTGGCTCCGCGGCGACTGCGCGCTCGTATGCGACGCAGGACTGCGACAACGCTGGAGGTGAGGAGTGCAAGCAGGGCGGCCCCGAGCGCAGCGAACAAGATCTGCAGAAGCAGTCCTGTCAGCACCGCTGGATCGTTAAAGATCTGCGCCACCCCGCCGGATGCCAAACGTTCCGACACCTCCAGCGCGATGAAGCCCGACATCTGAAGGGCCACTAACCGCCAAAACACACCGGTGACTGAAGGAGGGTGCAGCTGTTTCCGTTCGCTCACGAGTCCCGACAGATAGAGGGCGAGGCCTCCCACCAGGAGGGCGATGGCGCCGACGACCACGAACGACCAGTGCTCGTGTCCTGTCGACGCAAGGTGCTCTAGGCGAGCGTGGGGGTCGCGATCGGCGAGCGCATAACCGAAGCCATGCGCGACCACGATCCCAGCGGCCGCAAGGCCTCCGAGCACTACACGTCTTGCGGCGGGTTTGCCCGATCTCATCAGGGAAGGTTATCTCCCGGAAGGGATTTCACCTGTTAGGCGAACCACGTAGCGCCACGGTTGGATGGACCCTTCTCGTAGGACTCTGCTGAAACGATCGAGCTCGGCCCCCACCGCTACATGTCTCGAGTCGCCGGCGTGGCGAGCCGCCACATGGGCCCGCACTCTCTTGACCGCATCTCCCCACTCGTCCGGAGCCGGAGGCAAGTCGGGCACCGGCCCCGCATCGAGGATCTCGAAGGCCCTCTCGGAGAAGATCTCGTCGAGCGTCTCGGACCTCACGAACTCGTCCGAGGCCGGCGGGTCTTTGATCTCGTCTGTAACACTGACGTGAACGAAAACGACGGCGACCGAACCGGTCACAAGTACGCGTCGTAGCTCGTCGATTACCGATCCCTTGTCATGAACCATCTCCAACACGCCCACGACCCACGCTCCCTCGAACGACTTCGATGTGAGTGGAAGAGCCGAGATGCTTCCCACGCAGGCGGAGACGTCGGGGAACAACGAGCCGGCGACGCGGACCTGCTCCTCCATGACATCCACGCCGATCACTTGAACGTCGCGGGTTCGGCGGAGCCATTCCCCGGGCCCGCCCATCCCACAGCCGAGATCGAGGACGCGCGCTCCGGGCGCTGGATCGAATCCTCGGACGAGATGTTCGAAAAGAGCGGGGTTGCCGGTCCCTCGGCAGGCGACCGGCAAGGGGTCGTCGAGACCGAGGTCGGCGATGGCGTCGGCCATCCAACGCGTGTAGATGCCGAACTCAAGAGTTAAGGAGTCTCTTTCGTCTCCCCTAGCGCGCTCCACATGGGCGAGCTTAGAGATGTTTGGAGATCAGTCGACGACGGATTGAAGAGCCTCTACGAGGTTCTCTGTAGGCGCGGCCTTCTCCACGAGGCCATCCACGTTCTCGTCCTTGAGCTCATCGGCAAAGAGCTTGGCGAAAGCCGTGTACACGACGATCTTCACGTCGGGCCACTGTTCCTTGATCTTTCGGATGGCGGTTATGCCGTCGACGCGGGGCATCGCAAGGTCCATGACGATCGCGTCCGGACGTTGCGCCGCCGTGGCCTCGACCGCCTCATCCCCATCGGCTGCCTCGCCGACCACCGCGAACCCGCTTGGCTCGAGCATGAGCTGGGTCAGCATGCGGACGTCATCTGAGTCGTCGACCAAGAGGACCCGCGGGGCTTCTCGTTCGATCTGGTCCAAGAAGGAGCGCTTTCCGAGCTCGAGCGCCTCAACGAAGGACTTGTCCTTGAGTGCCAGGAGGGCCGCATTTATGGCGTTTCCCCGGGCGCGACGGTCCTGGACGGCCGCTTTCAACTCAAGCATCCAGCCGTAAAGCTCCGCTACGAGCTCGTTGGGGTCTTTGTCCTCTTCCATCCGATTCTGCCCAACTCCCAGTTTCTTGGCGCGAGTTACTGGAACCCGCGCTCGGTTCAACGATAATCATCGGAAGCCAACAGGAGGTTCTGAAGCCTTGTTACGAACTCGTATGTTTTGCCTGGTCGCCGCCGCCTTTCTCTCGGCCTGCTCCTTCTCTTTCGGCAGCAGCAACCTCAACACCGACAAGCTCGAGACCGAGGTCAAGAACGGGATCGAGAACCAACTCGACCTCACAGGGATCACCGTGACGTGCCCGGATGACGTGAAGATCGAGAAGGACAACAACTTCACCTGCACCGCCGAGGACGATCAAGGCACCTCACGGACCGTGAACGTGACCCAGGACGATGACGAGGGAAACATCAGCTGGGAGCTAGGCGACTGAGCGACCTGTCCATCGGCTCGGAGGACTCCCTCCTCTCGATCGCCTCCCAGGGCTCCATCCTGTCCATCGGATCCGTGGGCTCGGCCCTGTCCATCGGCTCGGTCGGATCGTTCGCTTCGGCCTTCTCGGTCGGATCTTTCGCATCCTTCGGATCGCTCCTATCGGATCGGTCGGCTCTCTCAGCGATGTCATCGCGAGCCATGAGATCGGTGATGGGACGAGAGGCGACGGCCCAAGAGCTGACCGTCATGGGTTTGGCTCTGATCGCAGCAGGGGCGGCAATCGCCCTATCCGGGCGCCGCTGACTTAGCCGGCCCGGACCCCTTCTTCAGGGGTCCTCGGGGAGGAATGCCCCCAAAAGGGGCGAACCCACACCCATCCCGCGAGGTCGCCCTCGCCGCGCCCAGGAGGACCACCACATGAACAAGTCACGCACAGTCGTCGCTTTGGCCCTGGCGGCGGTGATGGCATCCGCCTTCATCGGAGTTCCGAATGTGGCCGCCCAGGAGGAAGACCTACCGATCTTCCAGGTGGGATCGGCCGTCGTCGACATCAATCCCGCCGCGCCTCAATATCTAGGTGGCTTCGAGAACCTCGCCCACCCGACAATGGCCGTGCATGACCCTCTGCAGGCTCGCGCCTTCACGGTGGCCAATGACGACACCGCGGTCGCCTTTGCGATCGTCGACTCGCAAGGCTGGTTCGCGGGCTACCAGGAAGGCCCCTACGGGATCACCGACGCGCGCCAGCAGGTCGCGACTTGGCTCAATGGCCACGGCTACCCGGACGCCACCCAGGCCAACGTGATCATCTCTTCGACCCACTCGCACGCGGCCCCCACCATCATGGGCATCTGGGGCCCCGTCGACGAGACCTACCTGAAGATGGTCCACGACAACGCGATCGCCTCGATCAAGGAGGCATTCGAGTCCGCTCGTCCGGCCACGCTTTGGACCGCGAACGCCGATGTCGGCGCCATCGATGGTTCCAACGTCATGCAAACCGACATCTACGACGGTTGGACCGTCGACGGAGACCTGCCGATCCTCTGGGCACGCGATCCCGGCAACGGCAAGACGATCGCCATGTACGCCAACGTCCCGATCCACGCGGACATCGTCAACGGAGCCGATCCGAAGTACGACGAGGTCAGCGCCGACCACATCGGCTTCGCTCGCGTCGAGCTCGAAGATGCGCTAGACGACAACGGCCAAGACGAAGGCAACAGCGACTTCGATCCGACGGTCGTCCTCGCGATGGGGACGCTCGGCCGGCAGGAGTCGATCGTCCAGGTCGACGGCTACGAACACGCTTACTACGTTGCCCACCACGTCACCAACGCGGTGATGCACGCCCTCGAGTCCGCGGCTCCGGTTACGTCGCCGACGCTCGGAGCCGCCGAGCAATACATCGTGGTCCCGGGGGATAACCCGCTCCTCCTGGCGCTCGTGATGGCGAACGCAGTAGATGGACCATGTACCGATCTCGCGTGTCCGATCGACCGCTCGATCGAACCGCCGTACCTGTACGGCACGGCGTTCGGGACGTGGGTGACCGCGTTCCGCATCGGAGACGTTGCGTATGTCAGTGAGCCGGGCGAAGCCTTCCCGGAGGTATCCGCGGCGATCCGTGACGCGATCGGAGCGCAACAGGTTCGACTCATCGGGATGGCTCAGGACCAGCTCGGCTATTACTTCCCGCCGGAGGACGCGACATTCACGACGTTCCCCAACGACGGCGACCATCTGATCTACAACTCGAGCCTCGCTCTCGCCGACGAGACCGTCCAGGCTTCGATGCTCGTCGGGAAAGCGCTCGGCTTTGACATCGCTCCGGCTCACCCGATGATCGGGATGCAGGATCCGGTCGCCTGGACCAAGCCCGGCGTTCAGTTCTTCCCCGTCGAGCGCTACTCCCACAGCCACACGGTTCGCTTCGTCGGAGTGACGAACTCGGCCAAGGACGACGCCGCACTCGTTCCAGGCATCGAGTGGGACTTCGGAGACGGAAGCGTGGAACGCGCGGGCGGCGAGGTCAGTCACACGTACCAAACCGGGGGGACGTACAACGTCACGGCCACCGTCATCGACGCACAAGGCCGTGAACGGTCGTGGGTGCAGACGGTTTACGTTGGGGAGCCTGCCTCCTAGAAGAAGAGAGACCTATGAAGCTGCTGGTCTGCGTCGCAACCGCGACCCTTTTGGTACTCGGTCCGCTTGCTCAAGCAGCAACATTCAGCGATCCAGACGACATGACCAGTCCCATCGATGTCCGCAGGGTCGAGTTCACCGACAGGGGCGGCCAGATCGCCACCATCAAAGTCGGAACCGACGACGGCTGGTCGTGTAGCTACTTCGAGCCGGGATTGACGACCATGAAGTGGCTCTTCGACGGCAGAGGAGACAACGGCATCGATCTCGTCGGGAAGGTTCGCTGCCTCAAGTTCCAGGGGGGCCGGGACCTCGTGATCTTCCTTTCGGGGAAGGAGTCAGGGAACTCTTACGAACCCGTCCCGTTGAAGAAGCCCAACCATCACTCGATGAAAGCGACTTTCAGCTTCGATCTTCCTGAGTTGAGCGGCCGGCACGTGGACATGCGAGTGAAGGTTTCCGATGGCGTTGCCGAAGGTTGCACGAGCGCGCACCCCTGCACCGAGCGAGCGCCCGACACCGGCATGTACAGGCTCTATTAATTGGGCTCGCCGGCCCGCTAGCGCAACTTAGTCTTTACGAGATGCGTCAGTCATCGCAGGGCCCCACTCTTCCCACGCGCTATCGAGGCGTTCTCCTTGCGCTTGTAGTTGTGATTGCACTCGGACTCTTCTTCACCCTCAAGGGCACAGGAACGTTCGGAGCAGGATTCACCGCAATCGGCTTGGGACTTATGGGAGTGGTCAGCGTCGATCACTACACACTGGCGGAAAGACAACGCGACGGACTGCTCCACGTCGGTACGTTCATCCTTGGCCTCGGCCTCGCAGGGATAGGTATCTATCTCCTGATCAGGTGAAGTTCACATCTATATAGACAAATGCAATCGGTGAGCTTGACCTGCTAATGAGGCCCTCTCCCCTGGGCGTACCATCGGCAATCAGCCTGGGGAGGCATTCACGAGGTGAATATCGACGACGGCAAGTCGGACGCGAACACCTCTGGGGGCAAGCCGCGCATCCTTATCGCAGACGATGTGCCCGCCCTGAGGAAACTACTTAGACGGATGATCCAGGCGGACGGTCGCTTCGAGGTCGCGGGAGAGGCGGAGGATGGGGAGCAGGCCGTTCAACTTGCGACAGAACTTCAACCTGACCTCGTGATCCTCGATCTCATGATGCCGGGCAAATCGGGAATCGAGGCCCTGCATGAGATCCGGGATTCTTCCCCGTCGAGCAAGGTATTGATCTTCTCTGGGCTCTCGCCCGATCACGTGTCTGGGGCGGTCGAAGCAGACGGATTCCTCGAAAAAGGCTCAAACCGCGACCAGATAATGGCGGAGATCGAACGGCTGTTAGGGCAGCGCTGACTCGCTAGACAACCGATGAGTCTGGTGCCTCTGGATTAGCCGGGTCACCGGCCCGGGAGCCTCGATCGCCGAGCAGCGCTATCACCGCGAGCACTCCCACGACGACGCAGAGAGCGAAGGTCCAGATCTTCGTAAAAAGACTCTCGGACGACAGCGCTATCGGAATCCCGCCTAGAGCGGCGCCCAGTATCCAGACCGGGCCGACGCGTGCCAGCGGTTTCTCGTCTTTGCGCCGCATCAAACGGATAAAGCTCCAGGCCGCGCACGCCATGAGTACGACGCCGCCGGCAAGGGTTCCAACAAGCTCATCGTCGGGCACATCCGCCCACATCGGAGAACTCACCACGATCCCACCAGCGATAGCCATGAGAACGGAGAACCCACCAAGAACGATCATCCCCACGTCAGCATCTCCTCACAACGACAATCGGTAAGCTTCTACGAGAACCGTTGGGCCGGGGCGGAAGTCGTATTGAGGGGCTCGCTTGAAACCCATCCGCTCGTACATCCCGCGCGCGATAGCCATCGGAGCAGTCGTGTGCAAACCGAGAGCCGGCGAACCGCCCTGTCGGGCCCGCTCTATGCACGCCTCCGTCAACTGACGTCCGATCCCACGGCCCCCGATCTGAGGATCGACGGAAAGCAATCGGAAAGCAGCCCAGTCACTGGGCCAGCGCTCGGAGAAAGCGTCGGATGGATACGACGCCTTCGAACCCGGAGGGAAGTAGCTGACGCAGCCAACGATCTCCCCATCCATCTCGGCTACGAGCAGCTCGGAGGCGTCGGCTCGTCCTTCTAGGTCCAGGATGTCCTTCAAGTACGGGACCCAATTAGCCTCGGGAAAAGACGATTCGTACCCTGCATAAGCGGCCCTAAGGACGCGGCGCGCTGGATCGAAATCTGTTTCCGCAGCCACTCTGATCGAAACCGTCGACATGACTCCTCTATCGATCGATCGACTTTACGTGACACCGGCGCGAGTAAGGCAAAGCAGGCCGCCGTGAGAGCGGGTGTCGTGGCGTCCCGAGCGAGAAGCCTTAGAGCGTTGAGCCAGGAGAGACGAGAGTCTCTGTCTGTCCAAATGCCGTCAGCCTCGCGGCAAAAGCTCCGCTGGTCGGGTCGAATGCCCCCGCAAGTGACGTAACACCGTCGTCGTACCGAACGACCTTGGCGGCCCCAATGCCGTCGTGCACCTCGAGACCTGTAAGGACCGTCGATTGACCGTCCATCTCGATCCTGAACCTCCCTTGAGCGAACGCGAATGAGAGCGTCGCTCGATCCAGCTTGTCCTCGAAGACGTGAGGCCATGGAGCAACGGTGAAATCGAGGTCCGAGAAATCCCGGATGCGATCAGCAGGGTCGTATTCATCTGCGAAATCGGAGTCGATCAACCAGGCTTCGTTATAGGCCTCGTCGTACGCGGCGAAGAACGATGCTTGATAGTCGCCAAGTTCATCCGGCACCAATTCGGTCAGAGTGTCGGACTTCTTCGAGGCAGAGCCACCGAGCCCGATCTGAGATCCTGTACCGGGAGTGTCGTAGTTCAAAGTGACGTACACGATGCTGTGAGCATCCTCCACCTCGTATGCAACCGAGAACTGCTCTCCCGGATACAGGGTCTCGGGGGTTACACGCGTCAGGCTCTTGACAACCGGTTCATCGATATCCCATTCAGCATTGTCGACGTCGATGCTTCGTGCCGAGAAGTCGAAATCGTGCGTTGCCGGATGGATCGCTCCCTCATGACTCGTGCCGATCGATCCGTCATCTTGGTAGTACGCCTGAATGACGTTGTCTCCGCCACCCGAGTTGATCCAGACAGACCTCAACGTGGATCTGCCACTTGCCCATCTCAGATGGATCCCCCCACGCGCCACGCCTGAAGCGGACGGGTCGGAAAGATGCTCCTCGCTCGGACGGTCGTAGGCATAGTGCGATCTACCTTGGGGGTCAACGAACTCGAAAGAGATGTAGTCGATCCCAGAATCATCGTGGGCCGCCCATTCGACGAGAACGGGATCCCGAAATCGATGAGGCGATCCCGAGACGACTTCCACGGAGTCTAAAACCGGCGCGACGATGTCGACTTCGTCGTTGACGATCGTGAAGTCCGCCGCGCTGAGGTCGATGTCGTGATGCTCCGGCGTTCCCTCCGATCCGAGCCGATAGACATTGCCGTTTCGGCTATACGCGATGTAGTCCCATTCCGGCCCCGAATGCTCGAGATAGATGCTCTCGATCTGATATTGACCTGGCCACCACGTCCCCGTTACAGCCTTTTCAAGACCTTCCTCGATCGGCTGGTCGCCGTCCCGAGTGATGCGGAAGTGCCGTTCATCGCCGAAGTCGCTTGTGTAATTGAGTTGGATGACGTCGATCGCCTCTGGCTCTGCCAGCTCGAATGGGATTGAGAGCTGGTCGCCCGGAGAGTAAGAAGACGCGCTCGATGGCCCGATGGAACGAAGGGTGTCCGACGGAAGGGCCGCGTAAGCAGGTACGGCCACAACGGCCATAGCTGCGAGGGTGGCTAGGAGGACGCCGAGCGTCACGAGCTTCTTCACGTTAAGAGAGTCCCTGTCCGCTTGTATTGGGCCTCGTGTGATTCGCCCCTAGAGACTGGATTCCTTCGAGGCAGCCTGTCAGAGGGACTAGCAATGCCGCGACAATGGGCGAATGGATCCAGACCTCAAGGACCTCCGTGCCCGCTGTGATCGTGCGCTCAACCTGCACGGGATCCGGAAACCCTCGGCCTTCCTAGAAGAGTTCGTCACTGAGGATGTTGCCGATGTATATGGCGACGGCGGGGCGGTAACGACGCTCGAGACGGAGGTCGCCGGGTTGCTCGGGAAACCGGCGGCCGCCTTCATGCCGAGCGGCACCATGGCGCAACAGATCGCCCTTCGCATCCATTGCGACCGGCGCAACCTGAATACGTTCGGCTGCCACCCAACCTCGCATCTCCAATTGCACGAAGACAACGCCTACCAACGTTTGCACGGGCTAGTGGCCGTACCGACGGGCGAACGCACCGAGTTGTTGACGATGGATGACCTCGAATCTGTCGTCGAGCCATTGGGCGCCTTCCTGTTCGAGTTGCCGCAACGCGAGATCGGCGGGCAGCTGCCCGAATGGACGGACCTCGAGCGGCAAGTGGCGCTCTTCCGGGAGCGCGGGGCCGCGGTTCACGTCGATGGAGCGCGCCTGTGGGAGTGCACCCCTTATTACGGCAAAGACCTGCACGAGTTGGCTGCCTTGTTCGACACCGTCTACGTCTCGTTCTACAAAGGTCTCGGGGGCCTCAGCGGCTGCTGTCTGGCGGGCGAAGAAGATGTGATCGCCGAAGCACGGGTATGGCGTCACCGGCACGGCGGCACGCTCTGGTCGTTGTGGCCGCTCGCGGCTTCCGCGCTTGGAGCGATGAGAAAGCGGCTACCGCTGATGCCGCGTTACTACGGGCATGCCCTCGCAATCGCCACCGCTCTGCGGGACATCCCGGACGTAGAGGTGGTGCCCGGCACGCCACAGACGCCATCCATGCATCTGCACATGAGAACAACGAAGGATCGATTCGAGGAAGCCGTTCGCGCCATCGCCGAGGAGACCGGAGTTTGGACTTGGACGTCCTCCTTCCCGGCGGACACGCCGAGCATCCGAATAGCGGAGCTCGCGGTCGGCGATGCCACCCTCGAATTCACCCCGGAAGACGTCGTCAAGGTCGTGGAACGATTCGTCACGCCGCTCTAGCCCCGGGAGACTTCGCGGCGGGTTGACCCTGGGGAACCAAAGAGAACGGGATAGCTTCTAAGGAGTCATGAAGGCGGCGCTCCTTTCGTCGGCGGCGATCCTGGTCCTGCTCGTTGCGATGGGCACGACTGACTCGGGCACAGGGGGGCCGATCACCGATCCCTCGGGCGCGTCCGGAGCTAAGTCCGCGCTGACGGTCAACCCCGACAACGCTCGTCCGGGGGATGTCGTACGGGTGACCTTCGACCCACCGCCCAACCAGGTGTGGGGAATCGAAGGCGAGCTCCGAAATGTCACGGGCGATCGGTCAGAGCTGATCGCGTGGACGTCGGGATGGCTCCAAGAGGAACGCATGACCACCGTTTGGCCGTCGGGCGACGCAAGCTTCGATTCCATCGGTTTCCAAGGGAGGGCCTCATGGGATTGGGAGGTGCCCCTTTCGCTGTGGCCCGGAACCTATGAGTTGCGCAAGGATGCGATCAAGGCTGGGGTGACGCCGGTAGAAGAGCGAACGGTTGTTTACGCCGGTCGGTTCGAGGTCGTGCCCTGAGCAAGCAACCTCGACGCATCAGAATCACGGCAT
The DNA here is from genome assembly GCA_034663635.1 of Actinomycetota bacterium. GTDB lineage: Bacteria > Actinomycetota > CADDZG01 > CADDZG01 > WHSQ01 > JAXDJH01. The sequence goes on from JAXDJH010000008.1 coordinate 187,198, forward strand.
CCTTACTGTGTAAGGCCCTCAGAGGGATGGTTCCTCCACCAGCGAACTCTTAGGTATGGGCAAGCGGGCGAAGACGGTGGCCGTAGTTCTTTGTCTCGTCGCGTCGTTGGCGCCTGGGAGCTCATCAGCTCGGAGCCCGGAGCTGGTCGTGCATGAGCTCGTCGGCGAGACGACGTTCACAACGTCCACGACCAAAGCCGCAACGGTCAGCCTCCCTCAGCCTGTACCGCTCGATGATGTCCGCGTAAATATCGACGGGGGCGGGCGGGTCTACGGCTTCATGATGCGCAGACTCGGCGAGTACGAGCAGGAGGGCTATCGTCCCGTTATCAATGGCGTGACGATAGGTGCGTGCTCGCGACCGGGCTGCAAGTCACAGAGCGACTTCATGTTCATCGCCGCTTTCAACGTCGGCAAGAAGCTCACCGGTACGTGGAAGCTCTACGTCATCGCGGATCAAGCGCCCGTCAACATCACCTTCAAGCTCAAAGGGATAGCCGGATCCCAGAGCATCGTTCCGACGGATCACGTGGACTCCGAGATAGTGACCCTCGAGCCGACCGTGGACGAGACCAACACCCACACGATCTATTCCGCGGGTGGGTTCTCCAAACTCGACCATGTCGATTTCGGCATGGTGGGTCTGTGGACGATAGGTGAGCCGTCCGGAGGCACCGCCTATGGAGAGTGCCTCTATTACGGGAAGAACCAACGCGTCCCAGAAGAAACTGCATTCATGCCAGGTTGCCCAGCCGCCGACGGAGACGTCGCTGCCGCGCCACCGGGAGTCGGCGGGCCGGGCGGGATCATCTTCAGCTCAGGCGCGTATGGCGGCACACGAGGAGTTGGAGGCTGGTATGCGACGCCGGCGGTCGTGCACGACTACGGCGCGGTCGGGTTCTGGATCGACAAGTAATCACGGGCAGCCTCCGCCCCCTCCTACCGAGGCACCACTGACGGCATCGATCGTTACGCACTCGGGTCTTCGTTGTAGTGGGTTATCGAGTAGCAAGCCTCGTCATCGATGGCGTTGCGGTTGTAGTCGATGTCGATCTGGGTGGGGTGTCCGTCGGATGGGTCGAGGCTGACCTCGACCACGTCGGCTTCCGTACGCCGGGCTTCATCAGCCTCGGCAAGGAGCTCTTCGAGAGTTGGGATGTCATGGGACTCAAGCAGAAACTCCACCAAGCTCTTGTCCGATCCGCCCAACCCTTTAACGCTGTTCAGTCGACCGTTCTCCACGACGATATGGAAGCGGCCGATCAGGTTCCGTTCTCCGCAGGAAGACTTGAGGTCGAACTCGTACGTGTCGGGGGAGGTCCAAACGGGGGCGTTGGAGGGTTGCTGGCTGAGCCGCGGGGCCGGATCATTGCCGTTGCATGCGGTCATCGCCACCGCCAACAACAGGATCGTCACCAACCCGCGCTTCATTCGTCTCCCTCGTTTTGGCTTTGATTAATCTCGAATAAGACGAGTCCGGAGTCGCTGGTGTTCCTCTGGGGGCCATATTTCCGACGACGGCCGCCGATCCGAGAACCACCAGCAGCATTCCCAGCAGGAGCCAAACCGACGATCGGCGGCCGGTTCTCGGTAAGGGTGATCCCTCAACTCGGAACTCCCCGACCGTGAACATGGAGCCACCCGGGATGCACTCGCGGCAGTAGGCGACGGCGACATAGTTGCCGGGTTCGATGTTGGGAACCGTTCCGATGAAGTGGCCGATATCGCCCGCGTCTGCGCTCATCCGGCCGAAGGCGCTCAGCCTGGGGTCACTCGGGTCCATGGCGTGGTCAGCAATACGTTGGGTGGGAGCCAGCAGGATCGGGACCTGGGCATCCTCGAAACCGGACATGCCCGCGCCTATGGTCGAACCCACGATGGGTGTCCCGGGCGATCCTCGCGCGGGATCGAACTGGACCACGGTCGCTGCTCTCACGGAGCCCGTCGAACCGGCAAGAAAAACAAGTGCCGTGATAGATGCCCAGACGCGCACGACTCCGGTCCACGACAGTCGCCACCCCATCCAGAGAGCCTACGTCGACTTCACGCTTGGCTTTGGGTACTGCACACCCCGCCAACGGATTACCTCTCGAACTCTCGCATGTAGACGAGGATCTTGATGAGATGGGCCGCATCCTTCTCGCGGCCCGCGGCGCGCTTCATCGAGACGATGTCGGCCAAGCTCGCGACTCGCACCAGGACACCGAACGCATTGATCTCGCTCGCTGACTTTCGCATCTCCGTGTAGGGCGGTGCCCCGGCCGGGTCGAAGAGGATGTCGAGAGGGCCGAAGCGCGTCATCAAAGTGAGCACCGACATCTGCTTCAGCATCGGCGCGTCAAGTGGAATCGCGACATGCTCCTCGGGATCTGGGACGCGCAGCTCCGCGGCCAGCTCGCGCAGTGCGGCCGCGAGCTTCCGAAGGTTCCGCTCGCTGTGGGACGCGGCCACGTCCACATCGAGGGTGGCATCGAGAGGCGCTCCCTGCAGGATCGCCGCCTCCGCTCCGATCACGACGAAGTCGACGCCGTGATCGAGCAGCGCGAAGAGGATGCGTTTGAGGTCGAAGTCAGCCACGGGTTCGGGTCAACCCGCGCTCGGCCCGGGCGCGCTCGATATGCCGGCGTTGGGCCGCACGGTGGCGCGCTACCACCGTCTTGGGCAGGCTCCGTTCGTAGGCGCGCACGACCATGTCGTGATCGTCCGATGCCTCGAGGTTGATACGCAGATCAAGGCCCGCGGCCCGCACGATGCGGGCCAGCGTGTCGAGGGTCGGCGACTTCCGCCCCGCCTCGTAGGCCGAGATCGTGGCCTGAGATGTGCCGGCCTGTCGAGCCAGCTCGCGCTGGGAGAGCCCGGCCTCGTTGCGGGCGAGCCGGATGAGGTTGCCTGCCCATGAGTCCATGGGAATCATGATACCCGACTGGATATCATGTGTCGATATCCCAACGGGTATCAGCCGGCACGAGAACGTCCCCCGCTCGACCCGACGTTCCAACTAAGCGCTGGGCCTCAGCAGGCGGGTGCTTTTGGCGCGGGACGGATCACTTCCGAGGGTGCCTGCGGAAGCTCGGCCATCAACAGACCCGGCACCGCGGCGATGGTCGCCGCGAGATCGTCAGGTTGGATGCGCTCGTCCTTGCCATCGCCGTCCTCGTCGCCCCAGGTGTAGAAGAACCCGCCGGCCTTCGGGCCACAGAGCGGTCCTTGCAGACGGATCAACGCCTTGACAGCGCTCGCGGGGGGTGCGACTTCTGCTGCCGCGTAGGCTTGGAGAACCATCCCCGTCGAGTTCGCGTTCGTCTGAGTGCCGATCCCGAAGCCGTATCCCCAGCCACCGTGAGCTTGGTCGAGGGCGCGGTCGAAGAACGCGAATGGATCGTTGTTGGCTTCCACGGGAGCCGGGAGCCCCTCCAATGCCTGCACCGCCGCGGCGGTCGTATCCGTGTTCGCGACGTCGATGTCAACGGGCCCCAACGAGCAATCTTCATCCTCGGCCGGACTGGAAGGCTCGAGGTATTGCCAGCCTCCTCCGGTGCATTGCGCGGCAACCAACCAATTCGTAGCCAGTGGCAATGTCGCCGGCGCAGCAGCGCTCTCAAGGGCGAGCATCGCGAGAGCGTGCCCCAGCACCGAGGTCTGCGCGCCGTAGCGGCCGTCGAGTTGAGCAGTCGCCTCTATCTCGCCGACCAGATCGCGGTCGGCGAAAGACCTCGGATCCGATCCTGTCGCGCTCACCGCTAGGACGACCTTCGCAAGCTCGCCGGTCGTGTCGATCTCTGTCTCATTGGCCTCGAGGTAGGCAACGCCGCGCGCTATTGATGCCGGGCCTCGGCGGGTTGCAACCAATGAGACAACCGCATCGGCGGTCGAGCCGATCGCAGACAGCGCCTGGAACGAACCATCCGGGCTCTGGTTGGCGATCATGAAGCGCGCGCCGAGCCGGGCTCTTCTTCCGATCGGGACAGCTGCGTCAACCGGTGACACTGAGACGACTGTCGATGCCACGACGAGCATCGCGATCAACGAACGACGGGTCATTCGTCGCTCCTTCCCCCGGTCCGCGCCGGGCACAAAGAGAGCCCCGACGAAGCGGGGCCCGGAAGAGCGACTAGCTGCCATCCGGCTCACCCTCTGCCTCGAAGGGTCCTCAGAGCCTCAACGTCGCATCGGGTTTTCTGGCTCGTCCGTTAGCTCAACGGACCTACAGTTGCGGGACAGCGCCGGCTTTCGACCGGACTTACCCCTTTGCGCGTTCTTGCCGGCGATCATAAGCGGAGGCAACCGATCGGCCATTCGCCTCGTCTATAGGATCGTGAAGGTGCCCGGGCGGGCTCTTGTTCTTATCTGCGCACTCGCTCTCTTAGGAGCGTCTCCAGCGCATGCCGGAGTCAAGCTCCGACCGGGAGACTCTGGCGGGGCAGTCGTGTTGTGGCAGAAGATGCTCAATCAGCTCACCCTCGCGGACGACTCCCCACCCGTCACTCTGCTAACTGAGGACGGCATATTCGGCCCCAAGACGGCCGCCGTAACGCGCAGCTTCGAACGAGGCGCTCAACTCGAACGGGACGCCATCGTCGCGGCGAGAGAACGCCGGATCTGGGTCGGGGCTTTCATGACATGTTGCGGGGCGATCAAGCCGACGATCTCGCACGGCTCTTACGGGGACTGATGTCGGGCTCGCCCAATGGTCCTTGAACAAGTGGTTCCGAACGAACGGTCCAGATGGCATCCGGCTCACGATCGACCTGTCCTTCGGGCCGCAGACAGACCAAGTCGTTCGGAGGTTCCAAGAGGCGAATAGCTTGCAGGTGGACGGCGTGCTGGGCCGGCGAACGTGGGCTGCTCTCCTGGGCCAGAGCCAGACTCGCACGAAGCCCGCTGAACATCGCGTCGGTGTGGTCAACGATTGCTTCCACGCACGGTCGGAGCCGAAGCTGATGATCCTCGCGTGCGCCGACGCCGGGTTCCGGTCCTTCCGACTCGAATGGGGCGAGTGGTCGGCTCGTCACGCGATCGGTCGAGGGGTGTTCAGGTTCAACGATTGCGACCCGGCATGCGTGGTGGGAACGCTCCACCGACGCGTGGGCCGCATCGTTCTGAGAGAGCCGCAGTTCTGCAAGTCGCTCGACCGCCGGGTGTTCATGAGTGGCCGGGTCATCTTCGACAGGCCGTTCAAAGGCGACAGGGGAAACCCGATCGGTCCGGGCTGTCCTTCGAAATGAGTTCCAAATGCCTAGTGCTGCTCGTTCTGATGCTGATGGCGACGGCCTGCACAGATGGCCGCACCCTTGGCCCGCCCCTTGGACAATAAAGATGGTTATCCGAGGCCTATGCGCGACGTTCAAACAGCGCGATAGTGAACAGGTCGGCCACCGCCTCCCAACCTTTATCCGAGACGGATGGACCGGACTAACAGACGCCTCTGGGTTCCTCCCGGGGGCGTCTTGACGTTTGGTCCGCCCTGCGCCCTGCGACCTGCGACCTTCAAGGGAACCGCAGAAGGTCTTCTAGAGTCATATCGACGTGGATCGGACGAAAGCGTTATCCGTTGTGATCGCGTCCACCCTGCTTGCATCCGCTGCGTGCTCTGTCAAGACGGTCGGCGGTGTGGCCTGCGAGCACGAGAGCGTCGCCGATGGATGCCTTCCAGAATACGCGGAGACCGTGGAGCCCTCGAAGGCCCTCTCGTCTCTCGGCGCGGCGGATTCGGGTTCCCGTCCGTTCGATTCACTCGACGATCTCCTCGGCAACGTCGTCTACAAGATGGGCGACGAACCGGCGGCTCCCCTGACGGACGCCGTCATCGTCGCCGACATCATCGACGTCTCGCCGGGCAGTGGTTTCCGTATCGAAGGAAACGATGCACCCGGAGGCATCGAAACCGGATTCGACGATCCGCGGGCCCTCTGGAGAACAGTCCACGTGAAGGTATCGGTGGTATCGACCGTCTCCGGTTCGGTCGGGGACGAACCACTAGTCGGGCTTTCCTTCGGGCCCGACACGCCGATCGGCGACATCGATCGAGAGCTGCGGTCGCTTGGGCAAGTGCTGCTCTTCCTCAATCGATCACCAGTCTTCGCTTACGCACCCGAGGTGTACGGCACCGTGATGGACGGCGCCTTGGTCGGCACCGTCCGGTCGGACGGCAGCATCCGCTTTCCCGTTTTGGAGTCCGAGGATGAAAAGGCCCTCTTGCACGAAGTCTCTACGATCGATGAGCTCGAAGCAGCGGGCGACGGTCCGAAACGACTGGTTCGTCTGAACCCCGATGGAACGATCCACGCGACCCTCGAGAGCAACTACGAGTTCGAGGAATACCCGGGGAGTCGTTGGTACGGGCCTGACGGCGAGCCTGTATCCGAGAAGACGAACATCATCAACGCGATCACGGGTCCGGAGCATTGTGGATGGCAAACCGCAGTGATGATGCACGTCGGTTGGCCGCCGGGACACGACGCGTCGGATGCGTCGGAGAGCCATCAGTTCATCAGAGATCCCGAAGGAGCCATCGGGGACGAGTTCACGGCGAGGTTCGACCGCGATGCAGAGCCACCACCGAGTGCGAAGAACAGTGGCTATCGAACCAACTTCATGGAGCTATGGCTCGATCCCCAGGACACCGATTCCGCCTATCTGATCTTCAGCGACCATGCTGAGAAGTGGCCGCGTGCTCGCGAGATCGTGGCTTGTGCGTGACCGACCGGCAAGATGATCGAATCCGCACGGGTGCTTCAGGCCGGCTCCCCCAATAGATCGTCGAGGGTCGGTCCCAACTCAGGGAACTCGAATCCGAATCCCGCATCGAGCAACCGCTTCGGGATACATCTACGACCGGTTAGCGCGAGGGCAGGGTCCGATCGCATGACCAGAGCGCCCAGACGAACGGCCGCCGCGGGCGCAGGTGGAGACCAAGGGCGGTGGAGGTGCCGACGCAGCTCGCCCATCAGCGTCGCGTTCTGCACGGGATGTGGACTGGTGACGTTGAGGATGCCCTCAAGCTCTGTATCGATGACGAAGCGGACCGCTTTCAGCTGGTCTCTCACGTGGATCCAGCTCACCCATTGACGACCGCTGGAGATCCGACCCCCGAGCCCAAGGCGGACAACCTTCGAAAGCCTGTCGAGCACCGGCGTGCCCGGTCCAACACCAAACTCATACGAAAGATGACCTGTCTTGATGCGTTCGCGTCCTTAGCTGCCTCCTCCCAAGGACGCGCTACGCCCGGCATCTGAGGGGGTCCGTCAGGGATCGGTGAGTCTTCGGTTATCACGGCGTCTCCTGCATCTCCGTAGATCGCGGTTGTGCTCGCCTGCAACCAGAAAGGAACCGGGCGGGGGCGGCCTTGAGATGCCTCAACCAGCGCGCGCGTTGCTGCTACACGGGAGCTCTTGAGCAACTCGATATTGCGCGGGGTGGGCCGTTTGTCGACGAGCTCGCCGGCGAGATTGATGACAACAGCATCGTCCAGCTCGCTCGCCCAAGGGCCGACAGACCTACCGTCCCAGGTCACTTGCCTGAAAGGGAAACCGTCACGCGGTGACCGGGTAAGGACCACTATCTCGTTGTCCGCTTGGGAAAGATCCGCAGCGATGCGGCGACCGAGTGCACCGGTCCCTCCGGCGATGACGACCTTCATCCTTCGGCCATCGGGGTGCAGACCGCGTTCAGATCGGCGGTTGGCGGGGCATCGTCGGGCAACTCCGCGTCGCGCCACAAGGTGTCTTCACCCGGCGACATCTCCAGCGGCCCGCTCTCGACCAGTGGTTCCTGCTTGTCGGGGTCACCAGGTCCGAACAGGGCGCAGGAACCTTCTCCCTCTTGCGTACCGACCACCGGCGCGGTGACCGATACGCATCGATGCTGGGAACAATCACCGCCGAATACCACGACCTCGGTCATCGACGTCGACTCGAAGGCGGGATCAGGGCTAAACGGGCCGCAAGCAACTCCGAGGGTGAGAGCCAGCGTTGCGCCGGCGATACGCAGGGTTCGCATCGGGTCCGCTAGCTGTCGTCGCATGTTGGACCTCACGCTCTAAAAAGGGGATCGACGGGTCGGAAGAGCGGTGACGAATCCGTTGGAACAAGGCTACTCCTGCCTTCAATCGGACCCGAGGTCCGGGGACTTTCTGGATGCGGGAGGATGAGGTCGTGAAGCGCTTCGTCGCTGTTCTCGCCCTGATCGTCTTGGCGATCTCCGGGTTCGTCGCGTTTCGGACTGTCGATACCTGCCACGACTATCAGGATCGATACAAGAAGTTCGTCTACTCCGAGATGATGAAGAACTCCCCCATCATCATCGATCCCGATGAGCTGTTCGGTGAGCCTCCGTGGTTGTGCGAGAAACCGTCGGGCATGCTCACTGCCGACGACCGTGCGCGTTACAACCGCGAAGGGATCGGGCCGAACGAGTTCACCGATGAGATGCGCGAGGCAGCACGGCGGCGATCATGAGAACGCTCGCTCTCGCGGTCTGCGCGATCGCGTTCGTTGCTTGCGGTGGCGCGGAGGGGGCCGAGGGCTTCGCTCGCTTTGGCGTTTCGGTGGAGGCGCCGGCCGACGACATCGTTTCTAAAGACGGCCCCGCCAGCGGCGACATGGTGAACGGAATCGTCGAGCTGAACGCGTCCGACGGGACCGCTTGCTTGACGCTAGGAGGGTTGAGATTTGAGAGTGCCAGCCTGACGGGCGGCGAACAGGACATCGTCTTCCCAAGAGGGGCTTCGAACGCGGGCAACATCTGCGTCGACGCGACTGGGGCCGACCTCCAGGAGGTCGTCGATGATCCGAGTGGCTATCGGTTGGCGGTCGATCTAAGTAGCGGAGTCACCTCTGGCTCCGAGCTCGAGCAGAGTCGCTAGCTCAAGACGAGTCATCTTGATCAGTCGGTAAACGGCTATTTTCGAGACGCCGCTCGCGTCGATCGGGGTGGTGGCTGCTAGCCGGATCGATGGCGTCGTAGGGCGACGGTTTCCTTGCGATGCTCGAAGGCAGACTCGACGGTTGTAGCGAATCTTTCCGCATCGATCGGTTTCGTCAGGAGAGCAAACGCCCCCGCTCGAGTGATCCGGTCGACGTCCTCGCCGGTGGCGAAGCCGCTAACGACCATCGAATAGGTGTCCGGATAACTGTCGGCAACGTGACGGACCAGCTCGATCCCGTCCTCTGTGAACATATGCAGATCGGTGACCACCAACCCGTAGGAACCGTGGCGCAACTCTTCCCGCGCCTCGTGGGTGCTCATAGCATTTCCGCAGTCGTAACCCTGCTTGCGCAACGTCCGGACCAACGACATCCGGTAGGCGGTGTCGTCATCGACCACCAAGACACGATCAACGCCTGGATCGGTTGGCAGAACGCCGGGCGCAGCGATCATCTCTTGGAGCTTCATCACTCTCCTTCGTGTCCGGGCAGCCTCGCCTAGGCCGCACTACCTAGAACATCGACATCTGAGGGGGCGACTGGACGTCATTTCTCTATGGGCAGTCCGTTGCTGGCGTTGCGTTTGAGGGCGTCGCTGACTAGACAGAAGGTAGTCACTTCGCCTGCCCACACCATCTGAGCTCCATCGCCAGTGAGGTACATAGGTCGGACGGCGTCTCATGAAGATAGTTGTGCCAGTCGTTGCAAGCGTCTAGTGGACGACCCGGTTCGATTCGTACGTTGAGCGTCACACGCGAGGACGCCCCTGGTTTTGACCAGAGGCGCCCTCTCAGAACTGTCTCTCAAACAGCGCCCTCGAACGGCGCTGTTTGGCTATGCGGTAGCCAAGTTCGGTTCGACCCCGGGTACGCCTTCGCGGATGTCGACCGTCGTGATGGGCGGCTTCCTGAAACCCTTCCATGCCGCGTAGATGCCGAGTGACCCTTCCCAAGCGATCTCCGGCAGCGCCATCAAGGACGAGGGGCCAGACCCGTTCTCGTACACGCCGAACAAGATGAGTCCGAAGGAAACGATCAACATCGGCCCGCCGACCAACCCCAACATGGCCATGCGCCGAGGCAGAAGACCCGAGCGATACATGAGGTAGCCCAGTATCAAGCCGTTGCCAAACCCGACCACTAGGCCCGGACCGAACAGGAATGCCCAGTTATATGTGGATGCGAGGGAATCACCCTGGACGGCGAGCGCGGTGGCCTGGGCTCCTGTAGCTCCGACCAAAGCTTGGCTGATGGACACCATGGAAATGATGCTCATGAGCCCGACCATGATGAACGCGGACTCCATTATCCGCGCGGCGACGTATCCGACCGCGAGGCCTTCGCTATGCCGCTTAACGATCGGATAGAGGACGACCGCGGTTCCGATATTGGTAACGATCAGCAGGAACTCGAGAATCGCGCCTAGGTACACCTTGGTCTCGGAAACGGTGCTCGGGACGAAGCGCAGCTCGCTGAAGCTACCGCCCAGTCCATTCACGAAGAGAAACTTTGCTCCGATGCTGGTAACGAAGGTAGCTATGAACAGCCAGCCGAAGATCCGTGCAGTCCTTTGAGTGTCCACCCAACTTCCTTTCCGTCGTATGAATAGCGCTCATGTTGTTTCTTCCTCGTTCACGTGCTCACAGTTACCGCCACTTTTCCTCGAGCGTGTCCTTCCGTGAGATAGCTGATGGCCTTTGGTGTTTCATTAAGGGAGAAAGTCCTGTCGACCGTCGGCGTGACCTCGCCCGCTTCGATTAGCTCCTTAATGGCGACCAGGTCTTCGGCGTTCTCTGAGTTCACGAACGCGATCAACTTCTGACCAAGGAAAGGCGACCAGAGCATCGCTCGGATGCTTCGATCAAACCCGCCGAACCACTTCCCATCGGTCTCAGCTCCCACAATGACGAGCGTCCCCTTCGGAGCGAGAGCCCGCCTCAGGTGTGACAACGACGAGTGACCTCCGGTGTCCAGGATCACGTCGTAGTGATGTGCCTTTGTGGCGAAGTCTTCTTTGGTGTAGTCGATGATGTGGTCAGCACCAAGCGACCGAACCAGGTCGACCTTCGTAGTACTGCATACGCCGGTCACATCCGCACCGAAAGTCTTGGCGATCTGGACGGCGAACGTTCCCACGCCTCCCGACGCACCGATGATGAGCACCTTCTGTCCCGGCTGAACCTTCCCGCTGTCGCGCACGGCTTGCAGCGCGGTCAAGCCGGAGATGGGAACCACCGACGCCTGCTCGAATGTCAGGTTCGCCGGCTTGGGTGCCAACTTGTCCTCGGATACGCGAACGAACTCGGCGTAGGAGCCAGAACCGATCCCAAACACCTCGTCGCCAGGCTTGAACCTCCTGACGTCCTTCCCGACGGCTTCCACCACGCCGGCTACATCGCTACCGCGAACGGGGTTCTTCGGCGCTTTACGGCCGAGGTCCGGAATGATTAGGCGTAAGAAGTACGGCAGGCCTGTCATCAGATGCCAAACGCCTCGGTCGACGCCGGCAGCCCGCACCCGTACCAGAACCTCGCCGTCGCCAATCTCGGGCTTGTCGATGTCTCGTAGTTCTAGGACATCGGCCGATCCATATCTATCTTGGACGATCGCTCTCATCTTGGTGGTCATGCTGCGAGCCTGAACGGCGGGTACTGATCCGTGACGAGTAGCAACGAGTAGGCCTGCACTCGAAGACCCCATCGCATGACGCCCTCGACGAAGTCAAAAAGGCCGCGTGGATACCTACCGGTAAACAGGATGGCGAACCAAGCGAAGATGACTGCAAACACCGACGCGATGCCGAGGATAAAGAGAACGATGAAGTGGGGAATGGCGAGGAACCATTTCACCAACGGAAGCCAGCGATTGAGGTCCTCTTTCACGTTGGGGTAGTCGAAATCCAGGTGGACCGATTGCTCCTCATCGGTGGATGGGTAGTTGTCCGACATCAGCGCCAGATAGGACGAGACCCTGGTGGAGAACCGCACGAGTTGCAGATTGAAGTCGAACCACCAGCGCGGGTACTTCTGGCGGAACAAGATCATGAGGAGCGGCCCGAAGAACAGCAGACCTCCCGCGGCTGCCGCGGCCTCTTTCCCATTGTCGTAGCTCCACTCCCAGGCTCCGCCGGCAACGCTGCTCAGGACGATCAAGATCGGGATCGCGACGAACAAACGAAAGAAAGTGGTTAGCCGGTTCAGATCGCGGTCAGGGTAGTCAACCGACAACCGGGTCGGTTGGTGAATAGCGGCTGTGCTTGCGCTCATGTCTTGCCTCCCATTGATATGACCTCCAGCGAGGGAACGGATCCCTGGCGAGGTCGAGAGCGCGACCACCACAGCCTGATGATGAGCGTACGGTCGAAAGACCAGAAAGGCGTGCCTACGTCGGCTTACCTAACAATGTCCCCGCCCCAAAGGGGAATCGTTGCGAACTCTGGCGAGAACGCTAAAACCATTAGAGGGGTCTACGTCACCGGTAACAAGGCCGTCGATGCTTATAGTCCGGAGAGTCCCTACGTACTTCCCGCAAACACCTCTCTCGCTTAGGTCTCTTGCGATTCCTCATCGCGTGCGGTCAACATCCTCGTGAGCAACGCGGGAAGCTCGGCGACGCGCTCCTTCGGCAGGAACGTGTCGGCCCAGGCGGGCGGTTCCTCCACCGTCCCCGACACAACGACGACGATCGTCTTGGGTCGGATCTCGCGGATGTGCTCGAGGGCGCGTTCGCCGGTCAGATGCGGCATGTGGTGATCGAGCGTCATCACGTCGGGATTGAGCCTGAAGGCATCCGAGACCCCTTGGGCCCCATTGGGCGCCTCCCCCACGACCCAAAAGCCGGCCCGTTCGAGGTGCATCCGAATCAATTGCCTGAAGTTCTCGTCGTCGTCGACTATCAAGACCCTGGGCGCGTCCATCGAGGGCGATCCCTTCATCACGCGTCCGCCGGTCCCCACCAGCTCCAAATCGGCGTGCCCAACGAGTTGCACGGCGCCCCACCCGGCGGCGCCTTCGGTATCGGACCCGAGAACCAGGTGGGGCGACGCGCTCATCTGCTCCCTAGCCGCACCAACGGCCGAGATCCAGAACACATGGGATATCGGCGTGGGCTGCGGGGGCGATCGAGAGGGCCATGAAGAGACCAATCACGATCGCGGTCAGGCGCTTGCGCATCTTTCACCTCCTTCAATCTATACCATCACTTATCAGATAGTTACAGATTCTGACAAGTCAGATATCGTTACCCTTAACGGACATGAGGACGACGATCGATGTCAGGGCGGTGGGGAGCCGGATCCGTCGGCTGAGGTTGGCGCGCGGGATGTCCCAGGAAGACCTCGCGGCTGGTCGCTACAGCGCCGCGTACATAAGCCATCTCGAGAAAGGCCGGCGCTCGCCGTCGGGCGAAGTCCTCGACCACATCGCCGAACGCCTCGAGGTCCCGAGCGAGCAACTGCTCACCGGCAAGGATCCCGACATCGATCTGAGGATCCAACTCGAGATCGACAGGGCGATCGCCCGGATCCACTCAGGCGAAGCAGACGTTGTCACGGACGAGTTAGAGCTATTGAGCAAGAGAGCCAAGAGAGAGAACCTCAACCGATCGCACGCGGCAGCTCTTGAAGGGCTGGGACTCATCGCGAAGCAGGCCGGACTGTGGACGAAAGCTCGCGACCTGTTCGTGCAAGCTGAGGAACTCCTGAAGGAAGAGCCTCCCGAGGCGCGCACTTCCCTAGTGACCGGACGGGCGTGGACGCATTTCATGAGCGGCGAAATCAACCTCGCCATCCACATACTCGAGCGACACCTCGTCGACCTTGATGAGGGCGGAGCGCCCGATCCAACGGCTCTGCTCCAGACCTACTCGTATCTGATCGGGCCTTACTTCGAAGCTGGATTCAGGGACAAGGCTGCTCTGATGGCGGATCGAGCTCACGATCTGGAGACGCGTGTTCAAGACCCAGAGCACGTCGCTTGCATGAACATCAACCGAGCCCAGATCCTGCTCGAGGAGAACCATCGCGACGAGGCGATGCGCTGCCTCGCTCGTGCCGAAGACCTCTTCAAACAGATCGGCTGGCGCGACTCCGCGACGAAGGCGGCGATCTCTCAGGCGACGGCGGCCGTCGAAACGGGCAACTTGGACGAAGGAGAGCGTCAGGCCCGGGCCGTCCTCGCTGAAGTAATGACGTCGCCCAGCACGGTAGACACCGTGACCACGCTCAACCTCCTGGCCAGGATAGAGCGACTGCGCGAACGCCCGGATGCCGCCATCCAACATCTCGACGAAGTGATCCGGATCCTCGGCAAGGAAACATCACTGGACAACGCTTGGGCATTTAGGGAGAAGGGGTTGTGTTACATGGAACTCGGCGATCCCAAGAGAGCAGAAAGGATGCTCCGGAAGGCACTGGCCATGCACCGGGAAGCGAAGTCCCCCAACCAAGCCGCCACAACGGCGGCATATCTCGGGGATGCGCTCCGCGCGATGGGCAGGCCGGACGAGGCGTTCCGCGTCTATCGGGAAGCCCTCGCCGACCTCGAGAACCTCGCTATCTGAATCCGAACGACAACGATCCCACGCTCCACGTTCGGGACAGTTAGGCGACCCAGCCTTCGTAGGTCAGGGCAGCCGTGCGGTAGGCGTTGCAGGCCGGGGCGAGGTCCACATCTTCCGAGAGGAGATCACCCAAGGCGCGGTAGGTCACAGCCAGCTCGTTGACCTGCTCCGCCTCCTCGAGGATCGCGATGGCCTTGCGCATCTCCCGGACCGCTTTCGGCCGGTCCTTCGCGGCGTGACACAGCGCGAGTTCTCGTTGGGCCATGCCCTTGACGACCTGCTCGCCCTCGGTGAGCAGCTTGAGGGCCCGACGTAATTGGAGTTCGGCCGAGTCGACCTCGCCCAGCGCACGTTCGATCCAACCGAGCTGCACGAGAGCGCGCGCCTCGTTGCTCGCGTTCCCCGTCTCGAGGAATATCCCGCGCGCTTGGTCGACCGCGGCGCGGGCCTGTTCCAACTTGCCTTCCATGCGGAGACCGAAACCGCGGGCTAGTGAAACGCGTCCGAGGTCGGCGCGGTAGTCAAGCCGGCGGTAAAGGTCTTCAGCGAGCACGTAATGACGCTGGGCCGCGCGCCACTTGCGCTGCTCGAGAAGAACCCGGGCCGCGTTGATGTGCATATTGGCGAGACGCTCGGGGTCGGTTGAGTCGCCTCCAAGAGCCTCTGCTCGTTGCGCGGCTTCGGCTGCCTTGCGGGACAAACCTGCCTGGAAATATGCGGCCACAAGCGACGTGAATATGCGCAGTTCGGCACTTGGGTCCTGGAAGCCCTGATGGCGGAACACATCCAGTCGCTTCTCGAGGAGATGCACCGCGTAGTTCACCTCCTGCATCGCCTGGAGACAGCGAGCCCGACCTGAGAGCGCGTCCGTTCCGGCGCCGAGACCATCGGCCTCGAGGATCCCTTCAGCCTTCTCATGATGAGCGAGGGCCGAAGCGAAGTCGTTGCTCGCCTCAGCGACGAGGCCGAGACCGTAAATAGCCTTGCCCTCGAAGTAGTCGAGATCCCATCTGCGCGCGTTGCGTGCAAGAGCTGTGAACGCCTTCTCCCCCGCTGCAACATCGCTCGAGAGGAGACGCCGCGCCTCCGCGAACTCGGCCTCGAGCTGCGCTTCGAGTCCCGCGGAGCGGCCCGTCCTCAGCTCGTCGACATCGACTCCGAGCTTGGCCGCGAAGTGAGCGAGGGCCTTGTCGGACGGTTGGCGTTTGCCCGCCTCGATCGTTGAAACGTAGGAGGAGGTGTAGTCCGGCTCGGCGATCTGGGCCTGGGAGAGGTCACGTTCGACGCGCAGACGGCGCAGGCGTTTGCCTAGATCCACTTCTGATGCTCCCTTTGATGTTGCCCAGCCAACCCCCACGCTATCCGTCGACCCACATTCTCCATAAAGGCGGGCAAAATCGCCCGATTTGATTTGACTTCACCCCATACTGCGAGTTACAAGCGGCGTGTAGTCCACGACCGGCGGACGGAAGTGGGGACGACGGCTCCGGGGGCGGGGGGTTCTAACCCCCGCCTTCCGGCGGCAATGTGACGGCTACGCTTGGTCTCCGGCGAATGAAGGGTGGGTCCATGACGATAGAAGCGTTCTGCTTCAAGTGCCAGAAAGCGGTCGAGATCGCGGCCGACGCGACCGCGTTCTGTCCAGTCTGCTCGTCGCCTCTGATCCAGACCGTGGAGCAACAAACCGAAGGCAACATCGGAGCCGGAGCCTAGGCATTTCGGGCCGCGGCCTGCGAGTCAGAGGTGTAGCGACCGGGATAGAAGCACGTCCACTTGGGTTCGTCCCGAGCTAGTAGACACAAGCCGGGTGAAGAGCCTTTACCAGTCCGGATTGTTCCCGTAGATGCGGTTGCCGATCAGCTCGACCAATCGACCGTCGCTCACTCGAAGTTTCATCAGCTTGGTCTCGCCGCCGTTAAGGCTCTTCTCGAACACGATCCAACGTCCATCCGGCGACCACGAGGGGTTGCGGCTCCAAGCCACGGGCCCGACTCGACGCGGCTCGCCACCGTCGGCATTCCCTCGCTAGGTACTCGGCACGACACAGGTCCTACGGCTGCAATGCCGTGCGGCGTAGAGGAGCTCAGCGCGGTTCTTCTCGGGGAATCGGGCATGCGTCCCCGTGCGGCAAGGCGAATCGATCCGTGGCTAGCGCGTCTCCACGGCTGGGTGGGATCGGGGCAGATCACGCGAACGGAAGTAGATCTGCGTCACAGGGCGGGTGAGGAGCCCGATTACCACGATCGAATACGCGATGCCGCAGAAGTACGCGACGCGGGTGCTCGTGTCGGCCTCCGACATCGATGAGATGACCCACAGCGCATCCAGGATCAGCACCAGGACGGCGAGTATCCAAAGCAGGACTGAAGCCCACCCGGCCTGCCGGACGATGCCGTAGACGAGTAGCGGCGACAGGATGAGGCTCGGGCTGGGCCAGCCATCGAGCACGTCCCAGACCAGGGCGATGACCTGCAGCGCGAGGAGGCCAAGAACGGGCGCGGGGAAACGCTGCCAGTCAAAGGGGCGATCCGCCATCTCCCAATCGTCGCACACAGCCGGGGCCGCGATCACAGCACATCGCGGCAGGAGATTCGTCGGTAACCTGACATCGTGGGGTCAAGACACCGGTGGATGATCTGCACACTACTCATATCGGTATCACTGTCCGGCTGCGGTTCCGAAAGCACGAACGAGGCGGCGGGCGACATCGTCTACGTGCTGCCCAGCAATCTTCCCGACGGTTGGACGCTCCGCGTCGCAACGGAGCGGCCGGGTCCACCAGCGAGCTACAGCGTTAGCTGGGCTCCCGAGGAACTCGCGGGTGCCACCCGGGACGAGGCGGTCAACCTTCCCGACAAGGGGCCGACGCTTTTCATCAATGTTGGGGCGCCTTTCTACGTCGACCGCTACGAACGGGAGATCCCGAATCTTGCGGGCAACGCCCAAGAGGCCGCTGTCACGCACGAAGGCGAGATCCTTGAGATGCACTTCCTCATGGACGGCAGCATCGTTGCCGTTGGGGCGCGCGACGTCGATGAGAATGTTGTGCGCTCCTTCGCCACGAGCTTGAAGGCGTTCGCCCGCGACGAGTGGCGCAGGACATTGGGAGCAAGGTTGCTCGTCGATCCCGCACCTCAGCAGTAGCTTGAGGTGACGTCGCGAACAGCCCGCCCAGGGGGACCGGACTCGGAGGAGCTAGCGTCGCAAGATGATTTCCATCAGATCTTCCCTTCTTCGAACATCTGGGCTCCCTTAGCAAAGTCCTGCTCTGTCACGTCGCATCTCTCGCCGAGGAAGGACAATGCATCCCTCGTGGTAGCCGACACCTTGCGACCCAATCTCTTAGCTGCAGCATCTGCCTTGGCGGGGTCGTAACCGACTTCCTCGTAGGCACGCTGCAGGGCCAGGTTCTGTTCGAACAGCCGGGTGAACAACGGCTCTTGCGCGTCGGGCACGCCATCACGCAAGCCTTGAGTGGCATGAACGAACTGCTCAGCCTCGGCACCGAAGATCTCGGGAGGGCTCCCCTGAGATGCGCGCGAGGTAGCTCCAGCCAGGAGCGCCCACGCTTTGGCTTGATCGCAGAAGCCGAATGATTTCGCAAGTCCCTTCGTCTTCGGAACCACGATGTTCGGAGTGAAGTAAGGCTCCGGGGACTCGGATTGGCTGGACTCCCCAGAAGGGGCCGCAGCGGTTTGCTCGGCGCCGCCACCGCAAGCCGATCCCAGCAACGCCATCAACATCCCCCAAGCTGCGACGCTCTTCCTCATCCCGAGCTGTCCTGTTTTTCCAGTTGCTTATCCACCGTCGATGCCGCTCTTCGGAGGCGCCCGGCGATGCCATCACACTTTCCAATGACATACGTGAGCGCCTCTTGCCCAACGTCGTGAAAGTCGTCTTTCCGAAGTGGGACCTTGTCGATGTCATCGGCTCGGCCCCAGATCCGATAGAACCTCCGAAAATCTGAGAAGTACCGCTCGAACACGACCTCTTGGCTTCTCGGAGCCAAATCTCGCATCCCCTGAGCGGCAACGACGACGTCTTGGTACCGCCTTTGCAAAGTGGTTTCGATGACCCCACGGTCAGCTGCCCGGATGAAGAAACCGAACGCGTATGCCCACTCCCGCGCGCGATCGCAGAAGGTCTTGGACTCAAATGTCGTCTCCGGGACCTCGATCGTGGGTGTGAAGTAGGGCTCGGGAGTGGGTGAGGCCGCTGCCTGTTGCGCGGCCACCGGTGCGTCGGTCGAACCACACGCGCTGCCAACGAGACCCAGAACCAAAACCGCAACCGTGAGTTGACGCATCCCCGTGACCCGTGCTCTCACGCTGCGACCGGCCAGGCGATCTGTCCGGACGTCCAACGTCTCGTTGGGGGAAGAAGCAACAGGATCAGGTTCGCCACACCGACGATGAGAGGCAGCCAGCCGAATGCGAAGTTGAGGTCACCGATGTGAACGAACGAAAAGAGAGGGCTCGTCGAGGGAAGGTCGAGGACGTAGCGCACGGCGTAGACCACGGTGAGCAGCTGCAAGCTCAGCACGAGCCCCCACCCGATCCGTCCACCGCGGAGCAAGGCGATCGCGACAAGGCCCAATTGCGCGACCCGGGGCAGATCTCTGAGCACCTCGTTGACCCAAACGTCCGAGTTGGAGCCAGGAAGCGGCAGCACGATCCAGGTTTGCGCCACTTCGAGGATGAAGAGAAGAACCACGACCGCCCAAACGGTCCAGGGGGGCGAGAGTCCACGCGCGCGCTCGCCGAAGTCGACCTGTGAAGTGCCCACCGCCGCCGTCCCCTATCCGTCAGCCGGCGGGAAGCATAGCAAGGGGCCTCCGTCGGCGGTCGGTCGCGACGGGTGGAGCTTCGGGCGAGCTACGACCTTGACGTGAAGAGCCTAGAGGCCTGCTCTCCGTCTGAACCATTCCTGAGTCCGTCGGCTGCCTTCGATGTATGGCGCGACGTCGGTGACCGTCACGAGCTCGACGCTATGAAGCGGGACCGACGCTTGCCTACGGGTGGCGGCGCTCGCCGTGCCAGGATCGAATCGAGTCTTAGGTAGAGGGGGGGCCCTCGACCACGCCGAGGATGCCAATCGCCAGCCCGTCTTCGATCAGCGGGATCAAGCTGAGCTTGAAGGAGGCGGGCTCGCTGGGGTTCGCCGGAATGGTCGCGTTCAACTCCACGTCGCGCATCGGGACCTTCGAAGCCAGAACGTGGTCGAGAACACTCTCCACCACGCCACCTCCATGAGGGATAACTTCTGACGGCGTGCGGCCGATGTGGTCCGAAGCAGGCACACCGTTCATCCCCGCGAGTGGGCCGTTGATGCGCACGTAACGCTTGTCGGAGTCGAGAAGGGCCAGCCCGACAGGCGCGTGCTCGAAGAGCGCGTCGAAAGCGGCTGCATCCAGTCGCCCGTCCACAGTCCGCGCGTTCGCTGGGTCGTAGTTGGTGCTCATCACATCCAGCTTAAGCGAACCAAGCCACCAGCTCGACGATCGATCGGGTCAGGGCTTGAAAGTATTCACTCGCAGATGATCTCGATGTCCTCAAGGATGTCGTATCCCCAGTCCTTGGGTAATCGGGCAGAGCCTTCCGCCCACCCGATCGTCCGGGGGCCGAAGGTCGGCGGGTCGTACTCGATGTTCAGTCGACGCGAATCACCCCAGGCTTCGCAGCTCGGCTCGGCCGCATGGAACGAGACGTTCTTGAGTCGGAGACGGAAAGTCATGTCGACGTGACCCTTCGGATAGGTGAAGGCGGAGTTGCCTCCTTGCAGGGTCAAGAAGGTGGTCGTAGGAAGGTGCGAGATCAGTACCCATCTCTTCGGGTCATGCGTCGTCCGCGCGGGAACATACGCAAGCGCGACTAGCAACGCCACGAGGCCGAGCCTCCGCCACATATCCCTTAGACGCACGAGGGGTATGAGTCGCTGCTACTGCGACCTAGACGGCGAACCTCGAAGGCGAAAGTCGGCAGCTAGGAGGGAATTATTGGAGGTCTGGGACTAGGGAATGCTTTGAGATCCAGAAGGGAAGATAAGAAGGATGCCTAAGAAGCCATTGCGGCACTACTACAAAGCAACCATCGACGTCCAAACACCCCCTGCGGTCCCGTTCGACGTCGTCGCTGGGAACCTCGAGAAGCCAGTCGAAAAGCCCGACTCGTGGCAGACGCTCAAGCCCCTCGTGGAGGGCCCTGTGCGACGCGGGTTCAAGTACCGCCAAACGATCGTCCACAACCGCAACCAGTGCTACAGCGATTGGGAGATTACGCAGGCTGAACGTCCCACCGTCATCGAACAAACACTTTCACACCACTGCATGGAAGCGCAGGGTCGCGTCCTTACCGGCGGTGAGCGATGGGAGTTTTTGCCGAACGGCGACGGAACCACTCTCGTGTCACTGACTTCCTGGACAGATCTCCAGGGCTTCAACGGATGGTTGCAAAAGTTCTTCGGGCCGAAGCAAGAGAGTCGCGAGTTCACGCTCCGCAAGAGACTCGCCTACACACAGTTCGAAGCGGAGCGGCGGGCGAAGCTTGAGGGGCAGGATCACGTCACTCAGAAGACATGAGCGTGGCGCCGGCGGCCGCTCCCCAGGAGACTTTGGACAGCATCGAGGCCGGGGGCTAAAGAGAGCGCTGATCGCCGTGAAGGTCGATCTGTCGAGCCTTGGACGGAGCCGCTACTCCTCTACTGGTATCAGCGCGGGGTACAGGACCACGGTTCCTGCGCCGTAACGGTCGGCGAGCTCGTCCCGCAGCTCATGTGTTGCCACGATCACGCCCACTTCGACGATCCCTCGCGTGACGTCGACGTCGGACCAGAGCATCTCGATGCCCTCGAACTCATCCATCTCGTCCTGTATGCGCCTCAGTTCGGCGTGGGTCCGAGAGAGCTCGATCATGCAGAGAGGCCCTCCCCAAGTCAGGCGCGCTTCGGTTTCGTGACGTGCGATGTCTCCGGTGAAGGCGATGTTCGCTATGAATGGCGCGACGTCGGTGCCTTCTTCGGGCTCCCCGATGTAATCGATCCAGATCCCAGAGAAATCCGACTCCCTCTCAGCCGCTCGCGAGGTTGTCTGGAAGTCCGACATGGATTCCTTGGACGGGTCGGGTGAATCCCATCCGCCAGCGGGCTCGGGGCAGGGCGTATCGATCGGATCATCTTCCGCGGAGCCGGAGTGGGGTGATTCGACCTTGGTGACGACGAAAGTGCTTCCGTCGTAGCTGCCGACCACGCGGTATTCACCCCACGTCACCCCGGCCGCGGTCTCCTCGTCGTCGACGTCCCCCCAATCCCAGTTCTCGATCGGGATACCTCCGCACTGGGGAGGCAACGAGGTCATGATCGTGCCGAGGCAGAGCTCGGGGGCCCTTCTCGCCGTCGTCGAGGACGGTTCCTTGACCCTCGTAGAGATCTGACTCAGAAGGTGGTGTCGAGCTCGGTCCTGCCGCCAACGGGCTGGAGCTGGTGTCGGGGGAACCGCAAGCGGCGAGCAGGGCGCCGGCTATCAGAACGGCTATCCGTTTCATGGTCCTTAGACCCTACGCACCCGACAGGGGTTCCCGCTTTGGGAAGCCCTACTTCCGCGTCGGGGGCGACAGAACCCCAGGGAACGGGCAGCGGTTAGCGGCCTCGACCCCCACGGTCGCCAAAGGCATCAGCCGTAGCCCATTGACCCACTGCCAATCGGAGGAGTGTGCTGGAGGTTCATTCCGCAAGACCGAGGCCCAGGGAGGTGCCGCGTGTCCGATCACGACTACAGGCAGTTGGCAAAAGAGTGGCTGGAGGAGATGAACGCTAAGAACGTCGACGCGTTCGATCGTCTTCTCACGCCCGATTTCGTTGAGCACGAGACCGTCCCCGGCATCGAGGGGACCGGTCGCGAGGTCCCGAAGCAGTTCTTCGGGATGGTCTTTGCCGCTTTTCCGGACATGCGCATGGAGATGGAAGACATCCTCGTGGACGACAACAAGGTGTGCTGGCGCCTCAGGATGACCGGAACCAACACAGGTGAGTTCATGGGTATGCCGGCGACTGGCAAGAAGATCGACATCGAGGGCATCGACATCCTTCGGATGGTGGGCGATCAGGCCGCCGAGCACTGGGGCCTGACCGACGACACGAAGATGATGCAGCAGCTCGGCCTCGCTCCGGAGCCGACTGCCTAATCGACTTTCAACAAAACGGCCCCCGAGAGGGGGCCG